>CASEFX010000022.1 GCA_949287305.1 uncultured Sutterella sp.
AGGCACTTGTTTACACAATCTATTTTACCATAAATTTACCTACAATATTACTACAAAAATTGATCACAGCAAAAAGGCTCTGAAGTCTTGCACCTCAGAGCCTTTCAAGCAGCAAAAGTGTGATTTTTGCCGAAAGTCGGGACATAGCCAGAGACAAGGGTGTCCGTCGTTAGGCGGAATCTGAAAGAAGTCCGAGGCAAACCGTTGATCTGACGAACAGAAACCGCATCAGGCATACGAGGGCGGATAAGCCTGCCGAACAAGGTGAAGTCCAATAGCTACACGGACCCGAGGTGTAAATGCGGCAGATGCATGACGGGAAAGAACGTGACCTTACCCGAGGAGGTCTCACGGACGGAAGCCCCGAAGGGTGACCGGAGTAAAGCTTGCCGTGAGAAGTCAGCAGAGGCCATAGTACTGCCGGAATGGTCGGCAGGAAGGGCTGAAACTTATGGAGGTGATGCCGAAGGCCACCAAAACGATCATGCGAAAACCGCGAAATTCCCAAAGGGATACCTAACGACGAAGCAAGACGGAATCATGCGGAGACGTTAAGGGGCGGCGAGGGATCTGAGGACAGCACGAGGGTACACATCACCAGCGAACGACGAACGTGATGACTGACTTGGAAACCATCCTGGAGCGAGTGAACTTGAACCGTGCGCTCAAGGAAGTAGTCGCCAACAAAGGTAGCGCAGGCGTGGATGGCATGGGGGTCAAGGATCTCCGTGCACATCTTTGGTCCAACGGCGCCGAACTAGTTCGGGACATCAAAGAGGGACGATACAAACCGTCTCCCGTTCGACGTGTATTCATCCCCAAGGAGAATGGACAGAAAAGACCGTTAGGAATTCCAACAGTCGTGGATCGTTTTGTGCAACAGGCGGTCGCCAGAGTGCTGAGCATGCAATACGAAGAAGTATTCAGCGACAGTAGCCATGTCTTTCGCCCTGCGCGCAGTTGCTCCACGGCCATGGATCAGGCTCTCAAGCACGCCAACGAAGGATACTGTTGGGTGGTCGACCTGGACCTTGCAAAGTTCTTTGACACCGTCAACCACAGCAAGCTACTGCAAGTTGTGGCGAAACGCGTGAAGGACAGGAGGGTAATTCGGTTGATCCACCAGATGCTGCGCGCACCCGTATCCGTTGACGGCAAGATAGAGAAACGAGAAATTGGAACGCCGCAGGGCGGACCGATTAGCCCCGTTCTCGCCAACATCTTGCTCAATGAGCTCGATCAAGAGCTCGAAGCACGCGGTCACCGTTTCGTCCGATATGCGGACGACATGATGATCTTCTGCAGGAGTAAGAAGGCGGCCTACAGAACGCTTGAGCGCATCAAACCCTTCATCGAAGAAGAGCTGTTTCTTGTGGTAAACGAAGAGAAGACGAAGGTACGGTACATTACCCAACCCGACGTTAAATTTCTTGGTTTCGGCTTCTGGGAACAGAAGGACAAGAAGAGCGGGAAAATGATCGTCCGAGATCGCCCTCATCAGAAGTCCCTCGCCAAATGCAAGGCCACGCTCAAGAAGCTGACCTCGCGGAGCCGCGGACAGAGCCTTGACGCATTTCGGGAGAAACTCGCGGAGTACGTGGGCGGCTGGGTGCAGTACTACGGCCGATCAACCATGAAGAGGTTTGTGAAGGAGACAGATAAATGGCTACGCCGCCGCATCCGACAGCTTTACTGGAAACAGTGGAAGGGACCGAGGACGCGATTCAAGGCACTCCGAAAATTGGGAGTGTCCGAGGAGAAGGCGTGGCAATGGGCCAACACGAGACAGTCTTACTGGCACATAGCAAACAGCTGGATTCTTAGTACCACCCTAACGAATAACGTCCTGAAATCTCTGGGATGGGTCAGCTTGGCGGACGTCTACCATTGAGGCGTTCGTTCCCATCGCAACATAGGTAACCGCCCACTACGGATCCGTACGGTGGGTGGTGTGGGAGGTCGGCGCAGGGATTGTCCTGCGCCTCCTACCCGATTTTTTGGGAATTCCCAAAAAGGAACGGGACGCCCGTTCCCGAACGCCCCGTCGGCTGATTTCCCTTGTCAGCAGAGAATCAGTACTGCGGCTCGTGCTTTTCGAGTCCTTCGAGTTCCTTGAGGATCTTTTCGGCGGAGAGCGACTGCGCGTACTTGAGGTCGTCCGCGTTCATGTGCGAGCGGATCACCTTCGCGCTTTCGGCGGCCGTGTAGACGCTGTCGAACTTGTCGGAGGGCTTCGAAGCGGCTTCGAAGAGGACGTAGGCGGCGAAGACGTCGCGCTCCACGCCGTCGCCCATGTTGAGCTGACGGGCAAGCGCGTCGAGCGCCGCGGGATTCCCCTGCAGGGCCGAGCGGCGGAACCACTTCGCGGCTTCCGTCAGATCCTTCGGCACGGACGTGCCGTAGAGCCAATAGGTGCCGACGTTGTACTGCGCAAGGGGATTCCCCTGACGGGCGGCCGTGAGGTCCCAAACGTAGGCCTGACGGGGTTCGGCCTTGACGCCGAGCCCCTTGTTGAAGACTTCGGAGAGGGCGAGCATGGCGCGTTCGTTGCCGAGATAGGCGGCCTTTTCCCACCAGTAGATGCCCGTGAGGCGCTGCGGATTCATGCCGAGGCCGCGGTGGAAGATTTCGCCGATGTAGTACATGGCTTCGGCGTTGTCCTTGGCGGCTTCCGCTTCGAATTCCTTCATGGCGGCCTTGTAGTCCTGCTTGTTGAGGAGGGCTACGCCTTCGGGAACGCCCGCCGAGGCGGGAAGCGCCACGGCCGCGGCGAGGGCCGCAAGGAGCGCGGTCTGACGAATACGCTTGAACATTCGTTTTTCTCCAAATGGTGTGGGGTCTCATCCGGACGCGGTTTCAAAAAAAACACGGCGTCCATGGTTGCGGAAAGTCTAGCCTCGCATTCTTAAGAGAAACTAAACGCCGCTCCCCTTCCCTCCCCGTGCGGCGGATCGGGCGCTGTCGCAAGCACACCGCACGGGAATGAGGCGAAAATCCGGTTCACGCTTGGACTGTCGGGGTTCCTTCGGGGAACCCCGACACGTTTGTTCGGACCGTACGAAGACCTTACGCGGCGTCGATTTCCGACTTCGGATCGAAGGCGTCGCGAAGCGCGTCCCCTAGGAGATTGAAGGCGAGCACCGTAAAGAAGATCGCGAGCACGGCGAAGATCGCCGTGTGCGGCGCCGTCATCAGGTCGGCGCGCGCTTCGTTCAGCATCGCGCCCCACTCGGGCGTGGGCGGCTGCGCCCCGAGACCGAGAAAGGAGAGTGACGCCGCCGTGATGATGGCCGTGCCGATGCGCATCGAGAGGTAGACGAGAATCACCGAGACCGTGCCCGGAAAGATGTGCCGAAAGAGAATCGCAAAGTCGGACGCTCCGATGCTGCGGGCCGCCTCCACGTAGGTTTCGTGCTTGAGGTAGAGGACGTTTGCGCGCACGAGTCGCGCAAAGGCGGGCACCGAAAAGATCGCCACGGCCGCCACGACGTTGAGCATTCCGCCCCCGAGGACGGCCACGATCCCGATTGCAAGCAGAATCCCCGGAAAGGCGAAGAGCACGTCGGAAACGCGCGAGACGATGCGGTCAATCCAGCCTTCGTAGTAGCCCGCAAGGAGTCCCAACACCGCGCCGATCAAGGCGCCCGCAAGCACCGAGAAGAACCCGCAGAAAAGCGAGATCCGCGTCCCCGCGAGAATGCGGCTGAAGACGTCGCGGCCGAGCGCGTCGACCCCGAACCAGTACGCGGCGGAAGGCCCTTCGTTCAGGTGGTCGTAGTCGTAAAAATTTTCAGGATCGAAGGGCACGAGATACGGCCCGAAGATCGCAAGCAAAAAGAGCGCCGCCACCAAAACGGCGGACGCCATTCCCACGGGATTGCGGCGAAACCGCGCGCAGGCGTCCGTCCAGGGCGTGCGGATGCGCGTGGAAACCGGCATCGTCTCGGCGGCGTCCGGGAGACGTTCGGTCGGCTCGGAAGTTTCGGTCGTTTTCACTTCGACCTTGTCGTTTACCGTCATGATCTCTCCCTCACTTGTTTCCGTAACGGATGCTCGGGTTCAACCATCCGTAGAGCAGGTCCACGGCCAGGTTGATGAGCAGGAATTCCATTGAGAAAAGCAGAACGCAGGTCTGCATCACGGGATAGTCGCGCATTTCCACGGCGTCGACGAGAAGCCGCCCCATCCCCGGCCAGTTGAAGACCTTCTCCACGACGATCGAGCCGCCGAGAAGGAAGCCGAACTGCAACCCCATCATCGTGACGACCGGAATCAGAGCGTTGCGAAGCGCGTGGCGCGAGAGCACCTGGCGGGCGGGCAGTCCCTTGGCGCGCGCCGTGCGCACGTAGTCTTCCGAGAGAACCTCGATCAGGGCCGAGCGCGTAAAGCGCGCCATCACGGCGGCGACGCCCGCGCCGAGCGTGATCGACGGGAGAACGTAGTGACGCCAGCTCTCCGCCCCCACCGTCGGGAACCATCCGAGCCAGACGGAAAAGACTTCCATCAGAAGGATCCCCAACGCAAAGGGCGGCATGGAAATGCCGGAGACGGCGAAGGCCATCCCGAGCCGGTCGGGCCAGCGGCCGCGCTTCACGGCCGACACGATGCCGATCAGAAGCCCGAACACCACGGCCCACCCCATGGCGGCGACGGTGAGAAGCAGCGTCGGCCCGAAGCGGTCGGCCACCTCGTCGATCACCGGACGCTGCGAGCGGATCGACACCCCGAAGTCCCCCGTCACGGTCTTTTTCACGAAGAGCACGAACTGCTCAGGCAACGGCCGGTCAAGCCCCAGGCGCTCGCGCACCATCTGCACTGTTTCCTCGTCGGCTTCCGGACCCGCCGCCAACTGTGCGGGGTCGCCCGGCAACAGGTGCACGAAGAAGAAGACGCACACCGTCACGAGAAAGAGGGTCGGCACGAGTCCGAGGAGCCGCATCACGAAATAGCGAAACATCGTTCTTATCCTTTTCTCATTGCGTCGGAAGGCCCGGAGGCCCTCCGACGCTTCGGCGTCACTTCACGATTTCGGCTTCGTAAAAGTCATAGCTGCTGTCGGGGCGCAGACGGAAGTTCTTGAGCGTCTTCACGCTCGCGCCCGTCACGTCTTCGGTCACGAGGAAAGCCCAGGGCGCGTCGTTCCAGATCGTCGACTGCACCTCTTCGTAGAGCTTCGCGCGCTTGGCCTTGTCGGGCTCGGCGATCGCTTCGTCGAGAAGACGGTCGACCTTTTCGTTCTTGTAGAAGCCTTCGTTCGCAAGCGCCGGCGCCCAGCTTTCCGAGTGGAAGAGCGGCCGCATCGCAAGGTCGATTTCGCCGGTCGAATTCGACCACCCGATGTAATACAACCGCATCCCGGCCTTCATCGGATCCTGCACGCTTTCGACAAGCGCGACGCGCTGACCGGCTTCCAGACTGCGAAGCGTCGTGCGGATGCCGACCTGACGGAGCTGCTGCTGGATGAACTGGATCACCTTTTGACCGGTCGTATTGTTGTACCCGGACCACAGCACCGTCTCGAAGCCCTGCGGATAGCCCGCCTCCTTCAGGAGTTCGCGCGCCTTCTTCGGGTCGTAGGGCCAGGGACCGAGCTTCGTCGCGAATTCGAAAACCTCCGGCACCACGCCCGTCACCGGACGGGCGTAGCCCGAGAAGGCCACCTTGGCGAGCGCCTCCTTGTTGATGGCGTAGTTGATCGCCTGACGGACGCGCACGTCGGTGAAGGGCTTCTGCAGGTTGTTGATGAAGAGGTAGCGCACGATGACGGAAGGCTGCACGAGGATGTCGATCTTCGGGTCGTTCTGCAGAACCTTGATCTGTTCCGCAGGCATCGGGTGCGCAAACTGCGCCTCACCCGTGCGGACCATGGCCGCGCGCGTGCTGTTTTCCACGACCGGACGCCAGAGGATGCCGTCCAACTTCGGAAGGCCCGCCACTCGGTAATTGGGGTTCTTGACGACGTAGAGTCGTTCGCTCGGGTTGTAGTCCTTGAGAACGTATGGACCCGTGCCGCAGGCGTTGAAGGCGACGTCCTTGCCGCTCTTCAGAAGGCTCGGGCAGACCATCTGCACCGTGCCGTTCGCCAGACGCGAGAGGAAGGTGCCGAGCGGGTGCTTGAGCGTGATGCGCACCGTCAGGGGATCGGCGACCTCCACTTTCTCAATCGGCGTGAAGTAGGTGCGGCGCGAGAGGTGATTGGCGGGATCGAGCAGTCGGTCGATGTTGAGTTTCACCGCCTCGGCGTCGAACGTCGTGCCGTCGTGGAACTTCACGTCGGGGCGAAGCTTGATCGTGTAGACGAGCCCGTCGGGGCTCGTTTCGTAGCTTTCGGCCAACTGCGGCACGGGCTTCATGTTCTGATCGAACGTGAAGAGCCCTTCGTAGAAGGACTTCACGACGGTGCGCGAAAGCATGTCGGTCGCATCGTACGGATCGAGCGTCGTAAAGCCCGAGCCCACGGCCACCGTGATTTCTTCGGCCGAGGCGGGTTGGAAGGCAAGACTGGTTGCGGCAAGGCAAAGCGCCAAAAACGTTGCACGCGGTTTCATGAGGGTTTCCTTTTTGCTGAGTGGAGAGTGGGGAACTCTCGGCGGACCTTGGGCCGCAATGCGGCCCGGGATCCGCGCGGGAGAGATTCTTGGGAATTGCGGTTACGCGGCGGGCGAGACCCAATGGCCGGGTTCGACTTCGACCATGGGCGGCACGTTCGGGCGCGAACCGACCGGACGCAGAGGCGTCACCACCTCGTGCGCGCCCGCGTCGCGCTTTTCACGTCGACGCGAAGGATCGGCCACGGGCACCGCGGCGAGGAGCCGTTTTGTGTATTCATGACGCGGACGCTCGAAGACGTCGCGGCGCGACCCGGTTTCGACGATGCGGCCCGCCCGCATCACCGCCACGCGGTGGCTGATGCGTTCGACGACGCCCATGTCGTGGGAAATGAAGAGGTAGGAAAGGCCGAGCTCGCTCTGCAGACGCATGAGAAGGTTCGCGATCTGCGCGCGAATCGACACGTCGAGCGCCGCCACCGATTCGTCGGCGACGATGAGGCGGGGCTTGAGCGCAAGCGCCCGGGCAATCGAAATGCGCTGACGCTGTCCGCCCGAAAATTCGAAGGGGTAGCGGTTCGTCATGTCGGCGCGAAGGCCCACGCGCTCGAAGAGTTCAGCGACCTGGCGGTCGATTTCTCGCGAAGTAAGATTCGTGAAGAGACGCAGGGGTTCGCCCACGGCGCGCCCCACCGTCATGCGGGGGTCGAGCGACGCGTAGGGATCCTGAAAGATCATCTGCATCGAGCGGCGCATTTCGCGAAGCGCGGCGCCTTCAAGCGACCGAATCGAGCGGCCTTCAAAGAGAATCTCGCCCGCGTCGGCTTCGAGGAGACGAAGGAGAAGGCGGCCGGTCGTCGACTTGCCGCAGCCCGATTCGCCCACCAGGGCCAAGGTTTCACCCTTGCGGATCGTGAAGCTCACGTCGTCGCAGGCGCAGACTTCGTGCGTGACGCGCCCCCAGAAGCGGCGGCGCGCCGGAAAAGCCTTCATGAGGCCGCGCACTGCGACGAGCGCGTCGCCCGGGGTCGAGATCTCCGCCGCGGGCGGCGTCACGGTCCGGCCGGTTTCCGCGGAAAGCAGTCGGAAGTACCGGGGCTTTTCTTCCCCGCGCAGATCGCCGAGCACCGGCACGGCCGAAAGGAGCGCTCTCGTGTAGGCGTTTTGCGGCGCGCGGAAGATTTCGTTCACCTCTCCCGTTTCGAGCACTTCGCCCGAGCGCATCACGACCACGCGGTCGGCGATTTCGGCGACGACCCCCATGTCGTGCGTGATGAAGAGGACGCCCATGCCGGTTTCTTCCTGAAGCGAGCGGATGAGCGCGAGGATTTCGGCCTGCACCGTCACGTCGAGCGCCGTGGTGGGTTCGTCAGCGATGAGAAGCGAGGGGCGGGCCGCCAAGGCCATCGCGATCATCACGCGCTGGCGCATGCCGCCCGAGAGCATGTGGGGATAACGTTTGGCGCAGAGCGCCGCATCGGGGATCTTCACCCGCTCGAGAAGCGCCACGGTTTCGGCGCGGACGCGTTCGGCATCGTTCATACCGTCCTTGCGGAGCGCCTCGGCGATCTGTTCGCCCACCGTCATGACGGGATTGAGCGAACGCATCGGTTCCTGGAAGATCATCGCCACGTCGCGGCCGCGCACGGTCCGGCGCGTTTTCTCGCTCGCGGAGCGCATGTCGACGACGGCGCCCTCTTTGGTTCGAAGAAGAATTTCGCCCGCCTCGACCTTTCCGCCCTCGGCTTCGAGAAGTCCCATTACGGCGAGAGAGGTGACGGATTTGCCCGAGCCCGATTCACCCACGAGGGCGATGGTCTCTCCGGGACGGACGGTCAGGGAAACGTTTCGGACGGCGGGTGCCGCGCCCGAGAAAGCGACCTGAAGGTTCTTGAGATCCAGTAGGAAGGCTGGGGATTGCGGATCGAATCGCGAACCGGTTTCGTTCGAAGTCGCCATGATGCACCTCAATCAGAAGAAGGATCCCGACACGGATTCCGGGCTCCAAAATCATCCACGACCCCCACCCCGTCCGGCGCTTTTCCGTTTTAGGGACGCTGACCGAATCGGTTGACGATGGACATCGTTCATTGACGAGGCTATCACCACTTTCCGGGAGAATGCTATTCAAAATTACCTATACGACTTGCGTAGCGACACGGAAAACAAAAAGAAATTTGAAACTTTTCCGAAGTATCTCCTTCTTTCCCTTGCGGGAAACGCTTTTCCCTTTGTTCAAAAAAATCGAATAAAAAAGGGCTCCGCGAGGAGCCCGGAAGTCTTCGGGGAAGCCGCTTTGCGGTCTTCCCCGTGTTTTGGAAATGAGAACGTCGATCAGGCCTTCTTGACCGCGTAACGCAGCCACACGACGCCGCCCGGGAAGGTTTTGGTCGCAATGTGCTCGAGACGCTGGCCTTCGGCGGGACGCTCGCTAGGCGCACCCGGGTAGCCGATCACGGAAGAGACGCCCGCGAGGCCGTCGATCGCCGGATAGATGAGGAAGCTCAGTTCGTCGATGAGACCCGCCTTGAGGAAGGCGCCGTTGATGATGCCGCCCCCTTCAAGGAGCAACGTATGAGCGTCAAAGCGACGTTCGATTTCGGCCAAGGCGGCCGGGAAGGCATCGTCACCCTTCCCTTCAAAGACGTAGGAGACGCCGCAGTCGCGAAGTTCGGCGAGATATTCGTCGCCCGCGTCGGGCGAGAGGACGGCGACGAGGTGTTCGCCCGTGGGAAGGGTCGAATCAGGATAGTGGAGCTTTCCCTTCGGGTCGAAGACGACCGCGATGGGACGACCTTCGCGCTTCCCCGTGTAGGGTTCGGGAACGCTACCGTCCGTACGAAGCGCGGCGGGTTCCTTTTCGACGATGCCGTCGGCATATTCCGCCATGGTGGTGCGACCCACCATCCAGCCCGCAGCGTTGAACTGCGAGGCGGCGGTTTCGTATACCGTCGTGATCTCGGCGCCTTCGGGACCCGGCGTCCAACGACTCGGGTAGAGACGACCGTCGACCGAGGCGATCATGTGGCAGATGATCTGGGGCATGTTCTCTCCTTAGGGAAACAGAGTTATCACCCCATGCTATTACTATCGTAGCCAAATAGGGCGACTGATCCCACGGAAAGATTGCCCGATTCTGCCGATTCCTCAGCGCATGAAGCGGTCAAGCCACCTCGCGGGAATCGGCGTTTCGAGTTCCCAGACGATCGACATCGGGCACTCGCCCGTGCCCGAGACACGGGCGAATTGTCCGTGAGGAACCTCCATCACTTAGGCATCAGACTTTCAAGGAAACGACGCCCGATGTTGATCGCCGCATTGATGTCCGCGTGCTGTTCCTGGTTATGGCAACAGCAATCGGTGAAAACACAGAAATAGCGGCTCTGCGACGTATCCTTACTCTGAAGACTCTTGGGTTGACGACGCATGTTTTCGGCGACGGCCCTGCGAAAATCGTCGAGCGAAAGCTTGACGTCGGCGCGCGGTTCCGTCCACGGAGCCCGCTCGTTGCGGCGTCGGGCTTTTCTGCTTTGCTCTTCCGAAGGTCGTTTGTAAAGGCGCAGCGTCTTTCCGAAGAGCGTGACTTCGCCGTTCTTGTCGAGCGTCACGGTCTTCACCTTTTCCTCTCTGGCCTTCTCGATCAATTCCATCGCGTTGCCGCCGCACTGCGAACAGATGCGGCTCGTCCACTTAGCGTTCACCGCCGCCCCCGGAGTCACCCGCAGCGTTCGGTAGAACTTTCCGTCCTTTTCCAGAATCTCGCCCTTCTTTGCCTTAGCGGCATAGCTTTCCGGAACCTCAACCCAAAGATCGGGGAGAACCCAGTCGGAGGTTCCGCACCACCAGGAGGTGCGCTCAAGACTGTGCATCGGAATGCGGTCGTCCAGGAATCGGGCGTTGACCATCTTGTAGACGAGTTCCAGCTGCTTGCCGCCGCTCGCAAGATTGCTCACCTGACGTTCCAACACCGGGATGGCGCGGTAGCGGCACATGAGACCGGCGATGGAACCGCATACGTCGCCCGCCACGTTTTCGCGCAGGGTGAACATCGTGGAGTCAAAGCGCTGACTGAATTTTTGCACGGACTGCTTGCTCTTGCGGAAGGAGTGCACGCGGGCGATGAGACGGCGAATGGACGGAATGTTCACAAATCCCGTGGCAAGCGGCTGCGCTCCCGCCTTTCCGGCGTCTTCCAATCGGAAGACGGCGTAGGCGAATCCCCTTTCCCCCTGGTCGATGGCGACGATTCTCTTGAAGAGCGTCGACTTCCTCTCGCTCTTCACTTCGTCCTCGTTTTGCTCGGCCGGCGCCGAAATCGGCACGGAAAGCGAGAACTGCAGTTTGCCCAGAGATAGCACCGTGCGACCGTCCTCCACTTTCTGAAGAACCTCCTGATCGGCGAGGAGCGTCATGTCGCAGGCCACTTCTCCAACATCCAACAGCAAACGGTTGAGCCGTTCCTTGTGGGTGCTCGGCCCGACGAGGCGAGCCAGAGCCGTAGCCGCAATCTTTTTCGAGAGGATCTTGGCGTCGTACTTCCCTTTTTTCTCCACAATCAAAACGTCCCGATCGTCCTCTTTCCGACCCGTCGAGGTCTTGCCGTCAGAACTCCGAACGGAGATTTGGTAACACCAGTCGTGCGGCATCTGATGAAAGAGTTCCCGCAAGGCTTTCTTCACAGCGGGGTCAGTCGTTTGTCCCCAGAGCGCGGCAGCACGGCGGAAGGTTTCGGCTACCTCCACCTCGCCTGTCGAGAGGCGTATCAACACGTCGTTCTCGAAAATCGGCGTCCAGGCGGGCGAAGCTTCGTAGCGCGCGGGCATCGACCAGCTCTTTTCCTTCGGAACGTAGACGAGCGCCGTATTGCCGACCAAGGAGAACTTGGTGCGAAGGAAAAAGCGTTCCCGCCGCAACGCGATCAGGCAACCGCTCAGCAGACTGACGTAGACGTTGAAGGCCTTGACAAGCACCGAAGGCGGCACTTCGGCTTGCCGGAGCTGCAGCTTCAGACCTTCTGAGACGCTCTCGCGCACCGTCTCGTCGTCGAGATGGAGAGCGGCGATTGACACGGGAACGTTCTTGGTGAGGGCACTGATCCGCATGCCCATCAAGAGGCTTTCCAGACGCAGGAACGTTTCTCCCGCTTCCGAGAGCGAGGCATAGGCGTCCTTCTTTTCCTTCACAAAGGCAAGCAGTGCGTTCCAGACGGCGTCCGAACGTTCCGTCAACCCGGCGGTCAATTTGTAGCCTTCATGACGACGGTTGCTGAAGGGCGAAACGTAAAGGCTCCCCAGACGATTGGAGAAGAACTTGTTGAAGTCCTTGCGCTCGGCAAAGACGTTTTCCTTCAGGAACCACTGTCTGACGTCCTCGGCGCAGGCGTCGGAACGGTCGCGCACGACGCGGGCGACACGCTGCAGGACAAGACGCAAAGCGAGTTCCCGACCATCGTATTTGCCCGGAGCGCGTTGATCGGCACGCTGCTGTTCCGTCTCGGCGAACTTTTTGAGGACATCGCCTTCGGCGCCCGTTTTGGCCGCCCACTCCATGACGGCATCAAAATGTTCGCTTGCCCCTCGACCTACGTCCGAGTATCGGGCAAGGATCGTTTCAAGTTCGTCCTGCGCAGGAGGCACTCCGCCCGACATGCCGTTGAGTTTCGGAAGACGAATGAGCTTCTCCCAAGGAGCAAACTCAGCCTTGACCTCGGACCAGAGCGTATTCCATCGAGAGGCTTTGTCATCCTCGGCTTGTCGGAGAGCATTGACGATCTGCTCCCTGATGGCGTAGAGGCGGTTGACGATTCGACTGCATTCCTCGATCGCCGCGACATCGTTCGCCACTTGCATGGGATCGGCGCCGAGGAGGTGTTCCACGGCCGTCTTCGCCCGATCGCGCTTCATGGCGAAACTGCAGCACAAGACCTCCGCCTCCTCCCGACGGCAGTCGGTCGTCGCGAGAAAATCCTCGCCCTCTCGAACAAGATCGGGCAAGCGGAGTTCGTCCGTCAAATCGTGAAGAAGTCCCTGGAGTTCTTCAAGACGATTGAGGTAGTTTGCCGTCCAACTGTTGATGCGGCCGGCAAAGGCGCTACGGAAGTCGTGGTATCCGAGGGGCGTCCCGCCTTTCTTCAGGAAAAAGCTTTGTTTCGGGGTCATCCGAGCCGCATTTTGGATTTGGGTCACGCGGAACGCTTGGTCTTCCGGCACCTGAAAGAGCCGACACAGTTCTTCGACGCTTTCCGCCGAAAAGAGTTCCAGTCCCCGATTGAAAAGCCAGCTCAAGCCCGCTGCGGAGGCCGTTGTGAGATGACTTTGGACGAATTCGCGTCTCTGTTCTCCGACACTTTCGGGATATGAGAGCAGTGCCGACACTACCGCGTAGGGCATGGCATCGACTCCGATCTTTTGTACGTCAATGAAAGGCAATTGAGGATCAAAGACGATGGTCGAATCCTTCGGCAATTTATGTGAAGCAGCCTGCGCCGCCATCGACGCCAAAGAAGGAAAGTCGCCGAAGCCCCGCAACGCCGTGTCCACCGCTTCACAAGCGCCGAGCAGATCGCTCTTCAGTTCGTTCCAGGAGTGGTAGCGCGTAGTCAGTTCCTGGGCGATCTCCTCAAAAACCCGGTCGACATAGGTTTCGTCAACTCCTTTGGGGAGAAGTTTGCCACAGAGCGTCAGTTTGTATTCCTTTGCCATGACTTCCGGAACAAAGCGATTGTCCTTGCCCCCTCGAGCCCGCACCTCCTGCTGCAGCCGCTTGATGAGCGCCTTGACGGTAAATTGAGGCAAAGGCGCACCCACCGCCTCCGTCAGAGCAATCCGGAATGCATCCTCGTCATAGACAGAGCTGTTGGAGAAGATCTCGGCCAACTTACCGTCCGGAAAGATCCGAAAGCCTGAAAGAATGACGGCGAAGAGAAATCCGGTGAGCGTACCGTTTCCGCACCCCTCCACCACGTCATAGAGTTTTCGGCACTTGTCAAACGTGGCGGCATCCTCGCGAAGCGGGCAACCGGCGGGAAGGTCGAGCTTGAACTTGGTCGTCAGCATGGCGTCAGCCGGTCTCGTTCCCACCGAAGCCAGACGTCGACGGAAATTCTTTAGAGCTTGGCCAGAAGGCAAATCACGCAGTTTCAGGACTTGATGGGACATTTTCGGAAAACGGTTGAGGTTGAATTTGCTACACTACGTTCAAACTCCTTCCAGCTTTCGGACCGTCTGCTTGCAGACCTCCTTACCTTGGCCGGAGGGACATCGCCGGGGGTCGATGCCTGTCACTTACCCCCATTTCACTCTCTTCTTGGCTTGGTTTCTCCGGGTAGACGATACCCGACTTTCGGCGGTCTTCCGCCTTTTTTTGCGCCCTCCGTCGGGATCACCAGGCGAACGCTTTCGTCCAGAAGATACGCGCGCAAGGCGAGCACCACGCCGTGAAGCAGGTTCTTGCGCCGTACGTATTGACGAGTTTCCGGCACGTAGACCACGACGTCAAGCGCCTCCTTGAGCGTATTGAGCGTCGCCGACACAAGCTTCTTCTCGCTCTCCTTGTCATCGACGGAGGCATAAGCCGCGGCCGCGCACTCCTCAATGATGTACCGATAGGGCTCCATCAGGTCGTACACCAAAGACGGATACCCCGTCGGTTCATGAAGGTAGCCGTGACAGGCCGAGAGCTTGTGAAAGAGAATCCAGCGCAGGATGACGCCGTAGAGAAACTTGGAACCCGCATCGAGCGCAGCCGATAAGGGACTGTTGTCGCGTCGGGACGCCTCCACTTCAAGTTTTTCGAACCAGGCTTCCCAATAGCGGGCGGAGGTTTTCGCCTCGATCTGCCGCACGGCATCCACGGTTTTCGCCCTGGCAAGTTCCTTGTAGAACATATCAGGTACCGGAATCAACGACTCAAACTTGCGGAGACGGTGCCGAATCAGCGTCTTGGCGACGTACGTCTTCTTTTGCGCGTGCTCGCGCACCAGGATTTGCCGCGTCAGGACATTCTCGTTGTCCGAGTGAACGGAAGGAAAGAAAACGTAGGGATCCGTCAGGTTGCGCCGATGGATCATAAAAGGAATCTTGTGCTGAGCGAGCGCATCCAGGAACTCCAGCGGCAACTCCCCGCACGCGCCGTAGAACATGATGAAGTCCACCTTCTTCAAGTCGACGCTCAGCTCGCCCCCGTTGTACGCGATGGTCCAGGTTTTCGTACGAGGTACCTTTTCGACCGCGGAGAAATAGGGGATCCAGAGACTCACCTTCGCGTTGCGGGCATTGCTCTTCCAGGTCCATATAAAATCGGGATGTTGGTTCGGGTCGACGAACACGGGATTTCTCCATGTCGAAAAAGCAAACACTTTGAGAAAAAGCTAACTTTTCTCAGTAGTTTACATGCTTTTTACTCCGAATTTTCTTTGCACCACAAACGATTTATGGTAGTCTCCCAGATGTGACAGGGTTTTGAAGGACCTTCGTGGGGATTAGGCCCAGATGTGACAGGGTTTTGAAGGGTCACGACCCGACAACCGACCCAGATGTGACAGGGTTTTGAAGGCGACGGGGCTTGCGCTGCCCAGATGTGACAGGGTTTTGAAGGTCCGGCGTCGATGGAAAACCCAGATGTGACAGGGTTTTGAAGGCTTCGCATCGATCTTGTTCCCAGATGTGACAGGGTTTTGAAGGTTATCCCATTACTTATATCCCAGATGTGACAGGGTTTTGAAGGCCGCCTCTGCATGGGTCTCCCAGATGTGACAGGGTTTTGAAGGGGAGGTTGAGGTCCGCTTCCCAGATGTGACAGGGTTTTGAAGGAATGCGGAAGCCCTTAGCACCCAGATGTGACAGGGTTTTGAAGGGAAGAACTTACGGTTGCTACCCAGATGTGACAGGGTTTTGAAGGAACACTCCTGCCCCGCGCCCAGATGTGACAGGGTTTTGAAGGCGCCACGACATTGGGCAGCCCAGATGTGACAGGGTTTTGAAGGGCGCGGCCATGAAGGCGGCCCAGATGTGACAGGGTTTTGAAGGAATGCGCGCAATGACAGGCCCAGATGTGACAGGAGGCCGTAGGGATTCAAAAGAACATCCTCCACGGCCTCTTGTCATATCAGCCGCCCCCCCCCCCAACGGTTCAGAGGTTTACCGCATAAAACGGTCAAGCCAGCGCGCGGGAATCGGCGTTTCCAGTTCCCACACGATCGACATCGGGCACTCGCCCGTATCCGAAACGTGGGCAAGACGTCCGAGGTAGACGAAGGGCTGCGTGGCGCCCTTTTCGTTCTTCTTTTCGCGCACGAACAAATGCGCCTGCGGCGCGTCTTCGTTTCGGAAGTCGACCGCCCTGTAGCGGCGTCCCTTGTCGCTCTCCGAGCGGGTCGTCGACTGCGTCTGCCAATGGAAGCGAGTCGCGTTCATGGCGTAGTCGTCGTAGCGGCGCGAAAGCGCAAAGTGGCGTTCCTCCTTGTCGATCGTGACGAAAAAGAGGTCCGCGTGCCGGTCCTTCAGATACATGACGCCCTCGCGGAAATTGGCGGCCTGTTCGTAGCCGAAGGCGGCGAGCGCTTCGCGCGCCGAATAGGACGCGTGCAGTTCCAGCGGCACGTCGTTAGGCACCGATGCGGGCGGACTCAAAAAGTCGACGTCCGCGAGAAGCGCTTCGAGAAGTCCCGTCACAGCCCTTCGCCACCCTGAATTTTCGAGAAGCGAATCGTGGAAGGCCTTCGCGGCCGGGAGATTGCCGCCGAACTTTCGAACCTCCGCTTCGATCCAGGTGAAGGTGAAGAGCACCCAGTTGGCTTTCTGTCGCTTTGAGAAACTTTCAAAGGGCGTTCCCTCCCGCAGGTCACGGAGAAGCTCCGTAATCGATCGGAATCCGTTCTTGCGGCAAACGCGCAGAAACGCCTTCTGCGAAAGTCGGAAGGCTTGCGGAACCTCCACACCGGCTCCGTGGCCGGCGTCGAGCTTTGCAAGGACTTCTTCGAAGAAAAGATCGTCCCTGCCCTTCTCGATTCCGGACACCCAAAGCGGCCAGTCTCTGACACGCAGGTTCTGCGAGCGCAGAAAGTCCGCGAACTTCGGTTCGCCTTGTTGATGAGCAAGCCACTCGCCCGCCACTTCGAGTTCGCGTCCCTTGAGCCGGCGGTGCGCCTTGATGTTCGCAAGAACGTCCTCCATGGCCTGCTTTTCGAGGGTCAGCGTGCAGCCGAGCGGCAAGAGGGTCGAGTCAGTTCCCTCCACGAGATCCACGACGTTCGCCGTCGCCGCCCGCGTGAGGGCGCGAAGGCGAGCCTCAAACGAGAATTCCTTTCTGGCCGTGCCCACGAAGTCGAGCACCGTGAGACGCACTTTGTCCGCGCACTTTCGCAAGCCGCGCCCCAACTGCTGCAGGAAGACCGTCACCGACTCGGTCGGGCGCAGAAAGAGAACCGTGTTCACTTCGGGGATGTCGACGCCCTCGTTGTAGACGTCGACCGTACAGAGAAAACGAAGTTCGCCGCTCACGAGCCTTCTCGGCGCATTCCGGCGTTCTTCGGCGGGGGTTTCCCCGTCGATCGCGGCCGAGGGAATGCCGGCTTCGCACAGCACCTTCGCGACGTGCGCCGCGTGCCTGCGTCCCGCGCAAAAGACGATCCCGCGAACGTCGGAGAGGTCCGGGAGATAACGCTTCACGGCCGAGAGCACCGCGCGGTCGCGATCCCTCGCCGAACCGCCTTCGGTGTAGAGGTCTTCGAGTTCGGACGCGGCGTAGCTTCCGCGCGTCCACTTGAGGCCGGCGAGCGACACCGGGTCCGTCACCATCAGATAGTCAAACGGCACGAGAAGCTGCCGATCGATCGCGTCGCCGAGACCCAGTTCCGCCGTGATGCGGCCGCCGAAGCGCTCGAGCACGTCCCGTCCGTCTCCGCGCCAGGGCGTAGCGGTGAGACCGAGGAGGACCTTCGGGTCAAGCGTGTCGAGAAGCGCGCGGTAGCTCTGTGCCGCCGCATGGTGGAATTCGTCGACAACCACGTATTCAAAATGGTCGGGCGGATAGAAATGCGCGAGGTCTCGGCTTGCGGCCGTCTGCACCGAGAGGAAGACGTGGCGGTGCTCCTTCGGGGTTTCACGCCCCGTAAAGAGTTCGCCGAAATTCATGTCGTTCAAGACGTACCGGAAGGCGTTTCTCGCCTGAAGGAGGATTTCCTCGCGGTGCGCGACGAAAAGGAGATTCTCGCGTCTTCCGAGTTTCCTCGCCCTTTCCCGATAGTCGAAGGCCGCGATCATCGTCTTTCCCGTTCCCGTCGCCGCGACGACAAGCGATCGAGTTTCTCCGTGCAGGGTTCTCGCGGCGTCGAGCCGCTCGAGAATGGCCTTCTGGAAGGGATAGGGTTCGAGCTCGATCCCGAAGGTCGACAAGGGCGTGGCGGACGAAAGGGACGCACCCGATTCGCCGCGTCTCGCCTCTTGGATGGCTTCGCGCAGTTGCGCTTCGTCCCGCACGGGATCGAACCGCTTGAAGCGCTCCGCGTCCGTCACGTAGGCGTCGAAAATCGTCTTCATGCGCTCGAGAAGCGCCGCGTCGGACGCTTCCGTCACCTTGACGGTCCACTCGAGACCGTAGCTCAGCGCCGCCTTCGAAAGGTTGGCGCTTCCCGCGTAGGCGGTCGAGAGGCCGTGGGTGCGATGGAAAAGATAGGACTTTGCGTGGTGGCGCGTCGCGCCCGTGTCGTAGGCCACGAAGATTTCGGCGTTGGGAAGGCTTGAAAGCCAGAGCACCGCTTCCGGATCGGTCGCGCCGACGTAGGTGGTCGTGACGACGCGCAGCCGTCCGCCCCGCTCGGCGAAGCGCTCGAGCACCGGCATCATGGGACGAAGCCCCGACATCTTTACGAAGGAAACCAGCCAGTCGACGCTTTCGGCCGTTTCGGTTTCGCGCCGCAGTTCATCGAGGAGCGCGGGCTCCCCGCGGGCGCCCGTAAGGAGCGTCGTTTGCGAAAAGGACGTCTCAGGCCGCACCGCGTCCGCCCAACGGGGCTCGCCCGGAACGGGATTCAGGCGGTCGGCGGCGAGAAGCACCGAGAGAGGATCCGCAAAGAGCGAATCTCCCGACGGGGTGCGGTCGATTTCTCCGAGCACCCGCTCGACGATGGCCCGGGCCTTTGCGACGCTTTCCCCGTCCTCTTCCTTTTCGAGGGCTTCTCCGATCGCCCTGCGAAGGGCCGTCGCCGCATGGCGGTACAAAAGCGCAAAAAGCAGATCCCGATCTTCGTCCGCGGCCTGCGTCGTGAGTGCCCGGTCGGCGAGCGCCGACTGCAGCCCCCGCGTCAAAAGGCATTCAAAAAGTCCTACACGGTCCTTTTCGCACTCCCGCATGCTCTTCCTCTTTCCATGAAACAACGTTGCAGCGTAACCGGAGGCGGAACCGGGCGTCAACGATCGGAGCCGTCGGGCGAGATCCGGAAAAACCAGGAGGGACGAACGGCGGCGCCGAACCGCAGCGGTCACAACCGGTCACCTTTTTCACGGGATCAGCCTTTCGGACGAGCCCGAAATGTGCAACAATGCGGAACCCGTTTCGGACGCGGGCGCTCTTGCGTCCCGTCCGCCATCCGTTTTCACCGGCCTCGGGCCGGTTTCTGGAGAAACACATGATTCGCTTCACCACCAACATGGGCGTCATCGACATCGAGCTCGACCATGAACGCGCCCCGCTCACGTCCGCCAACTTTGAAACCTACGTCAAGGAAGGCTTCTACGACGGCGTGATCTTCCACCGCGTCATCCCGGGCTTCATGATCCAGGGCGGCGGTTTCCTCCCGGGCATGCACCAGAAGGAAACGCACGCGCCGATCCAGAACGAGGCCGCCAACGGTCTTAAGAACGACCGCTACACGATCGCCATGGCCCGCACGATGGATCCGCACTCCGCCACGGCGCAGTTCTTCATCAACGTGGTGGACAACGACTTCCTCAACCACACCTCCCCGACGCCGCAGGGCTGGGGCTACGCCGTCTTCGGAAAGGTCGTGGCCGGCACCGACGTGGTCGACGCCATCGCCAAGGTGAAGACCGGCACGCGCGGCTTCCACGGCGACGTTCCCCGTGAAGACGTCGTCATCGAAAAGGCCGAGATCGTCGACTGATCAGGATCGGCAAGCCCTCTCCGAACCCCGCGCCGCATCGAGCCCGCGGGGTTTTTCATACCTTGCGGCCGCCGGAATCCGCCCGCCCCCTTCCACTGCACGATCGTTCCGATAGACGCCGCTCACTCGAAGCATAGACTGCGCACATTGGCGAAATCCCGAGCGATCCAGTAAGATGATTCCTCGTCTCTCTTTGACACCCCACCCAAGGAGGTTCGCAAAGAAGAAAACACAATATCTTGCGGATCACCGTCTTTTCTCCTTCGACCGGTCCTCTGCGCCCGCCAAGGCGGGAAGACCTCCGTCGACCACAATCAGGATCCCCACCCATGACCGTGAAAATCGATCTCTCCCGCGACGCGCTCTTTGACGAGCTCGGCCTCATCCGGCTTCGCGAAAGCTACATGCGTCCCGACGAAAAGAGCCCGCAGGAACGCCTCGCCTTCGTCGCCGAGCAATTCGCCTCGAACGACGCCCACGCGCAGCGCATCTACGACTACGCCTCGCGCCACTGGCTCTCCTTTTCGACGCCGATTCTTTCCTTCGGGCGCTCGAAAAACGGCCTCCCCGTCTCGTGCTACCTCACCTACATGGCCGACAGCGCCGACGGTCTCGTCGAGACGCTGAGCGAAGTGAACCGCCTTTCCATGGCCGGGGGCGGCGTGGGCATTCACGTGGGCATCCGCAACGCCGACGAAAAGAGCGTGGGCGTGATGCCGCACCTCAAGGTCTACGACGCGGCCTGCCTCGCCTACCGACAGGGCTCGACTCGACGCGGCTCCTACGCCGCGTTTCTCGACGCGGACCACCCCGACATCATTCCCTTCGTCGAAATGCGCAAACCCACGGGCGACCAGAACCTGAAGGCTCTGAACCTGCACCACGGGGTCAACCTCACGGACGCCTTCATGGAGAAAATCGAGGCTTCGATGCGCGACGAAAACGCGGACGACTCGTGGGACCTCAAGAACCCCGCCACGGGCGAAGTCGTCGAGACGATCTCGGCGCGCGACCTCTGGCAGCGCATTCTGGAAATGCGCATGCATACGGGCGAACCGTATCTCGTCTTCCTCGACACGGCGAACCGCGCGCTGCCCTCCTGGCTTAAGGAAAGGGGCCTGCGCATCCGGGGTTCCAACCTCTGCACGGAAATCTTCCTCCCGACGTCGGAGACCCGCACGGCGGTCTGCTGCCTATCGTCCCTCAATCTCGAATACTTCGACGACTGGAAGGACCACCCCGACTTCATCGCCGACACGATGGAATTTTTGGACAACGTCCTGCAGTACTTCATCGATCACGCGCCCAAGCATCTCGCGAAGGCCCGCCACTCTGCCGAGCGCGAACGATCCGTCGGGCTCGGAGCCCTCGGCTTTCACGCCTACCTGCAAAAAAAGGGCATTCCGCTCGAATCGGCGCTTGCGAAGTCCGTCAACATGAGGATCTTCCGCCACATCCGCGACGCCGCGCTCGCTGCGGACGCGAAGCTCTGCGAAGAACGCGGCCCCTGCCCCGACGCGGCGGACGCGGGCGTGGCGCGTCGCTTCTCGCATCACACGGCGGTCGCGCCCAATGCGTCGTCCTCCCTCATCATGGGCGGCACGAGCCCCTCGATCGAACCGTACCGCGCGAACATCTACCGGCAGGACACGATCTCGGGCGCCTACATCGTGAAGAACCGATTCCTCAAGGCGGAACTCGCCAAGCGCGGCCTCGACACGGACGAAGTCTGGGCGGACCTCATCGCGCACGACGGGTCGGTCGCGCACCGCGAAGATCTGCCCGAATCCGTACGGATGGTCTTCAAGACCGCCTTTGAAATCGATCAGCGCTGGCTCGTGGACCTCGCTGCGGACCGCCAGGCCTACATCGATCAGGGACAGAGCCTCAACCTCTTCTTCCCGCCCGACGTGTCGGTGTCATATTTGCACGCCTGCCACTTCCTTGCGTGGAAGAAGGGCTTGAAGTCGCTCTACTACAACCGCTCCGACAAACTGCGCAAGGCCGACCGCGTCGGCGTGCGCATGGAGCGAAAGCGCATCGAAGACGAAATCGACATGCGCGCCGTGGCCGACGACACGACCTGCCTTGCCTGCGAAGGCTGATGGGAGACCGAAAATGACTGAAAAGAAGCAAACCGCACCCGCCTCGGGACTCCTTGCCGAGCGCACCGCCTTCAAGCCCTTCGCCTATCCGTGGGCGTACGAGGCCTTCATGCAGTCCGAACAGATGCACTGGCTCTGGACGGAAGTTCCGATGATGGAGGACGTCAAGGACTACCGAAGCAAACTCACCGACGACGAGCGCGAGTTTCTGACGAAGATCCTTCGCTTTTTCACCCAGGGCGACATCGACGTCTCGGGCGCCTACGTGAACGTCTACCTTCCGCGCTTTCGGCAGCCCGAAATCCGGATGATGCTCTCCTCGTTCGCTGCGCGCGAAGCCGTGCACATCGCCGCCTATTCGCATCTCATCGAGACGCTCGGCCTCCCCGAGTCGATCTACAACGAGTTTATGGAATACGAGGCGATGGCCGCCAAGCACGACTTCTTCCGGGAAGTCGAAAAGGACGACCGCGACCTTCCCGCCCAGATCGCGGCCTTCTCGGCCTTTACCGAAGGCATGCAGCTCTTCTCGAGCTTCGTGATGCTTTTGAACTTCACGAGAAACGGGACGATGAAGGGCATGGGCCAGATCATCGCCTGGTCGATCGCCGACGAAACGCTCCATACGGAATCGATGACGAAGATCTTCCGCGAATACGTGAAGGAAAATCCGGAAGTCTGGACGGACGACTTGAAGCGCAAGATCTACGAAATCGCCGAAACCATGGTGACGCTCGAAGACCGCTTCATTGAACTCGCCTTCGGCGTGACCGACATGAAGCGCCTCACGAAGGACGAAGTGCGTGCCTACATCCGCTACATCGCCGACCGCCGCCTCGCGGGGCTCGGCCTCAAGGCGATCTTCGGCTCGGGCGACAATCCCCTTCCCTGGGTCGACGCCATGCTCGGGGTCTCGCACACGAACTTCTTTGAAAACCGCGTCGTCGACTACGCCAAAGGAGCGCTCACGGGCGACTGGGCCGACGTCTGGGGTCAAGCCAAATGAGCGTCGGCGCCGCTCTCTTTGAATTCGCCCTGCCGACCCGAATCGTCTTCGGGACGGGCGCGCTCGAGCGTCTTGCAAAGCTCCCGATTCCGGGGAAGAAGACGCTCCTTGTCACTACGTCGGGCGGTTCGCTCGTGCGCTCGGGCCTTCTGGACCGCGTGAAGGCGCTTTTCGCGGCCCGCGGCGTCGAAATCGTCTTGTTCGACCGCGTCTTTCCGAACCCGACCGACACGCTCGTCATGGAGGCCTCGGCCCTCGCACGCCGCGAAGGCGTCGACTTCGTGACGGGACTCGGCGGAGGCTCGGCTCTCGACGTCGCGAAGGCGATCGCCATGACGGCGGTGAACGAAGGCGACGTCTGGGACTACGTGCGGGGCGGCACGGGCGGCGGCAAGAGCCCGGCACACCCGTCACTTCCCACGCTCCTCATCCCCACCACCGCGGGGACCGGGTCGGAGGCCGATCCCTGGATCGTGCTCGGAAAACTTGAAACGGGCGAAAAGATCGCCTTCGGAAACCGAGGAACCTATCCGACGATGTCGGTGGTCGATCCCTCGCTCACGCTCTCGGTGCCGCCCTTTCTCACGGCCTGTCAAGGCTTTGACGCCCTCTGTCACGCGGCGGAAGGTTATCTCAACCGCCGCGCCTCGCCCGTATCCGACCTCTTTGCGCTCGAAGCCGTGCGGCTTCTCGGGAGGTCGCTCGTCACGGCCGTGAGGAAGGGAGATGATCTTCACGCGCGAAGCGACGTGTCGCTTGCCGCGACGCTCGCGGGCGTCAACGAGTCGCTTGCGGGCTGCATTTCGCTTCATGCCTTGGAGCATGCGCTGAGCGCAAAGAATCCGAACCTCACTCACGGTCAGGGTCTTGCCATGCTGGCTTTCGCCTACTTCCGCCACCTTATCAACAAGGGCGCCGCACACGAGCGCTTCGTCGATCTTGCCCGTGCGCTCGGCTTCCCGAGAGCGGCGGCACCCGCCGATTTCCTTGCGGTGCTACACCACCTTCTCATTGCCTGCGGTCTTGCGAACCTCTCATGGCGGGAGGCGGGCTTTTCGAAGAAAGACTTCCCGGACCTCATCGACAATGCCCGAAGCGCCATGGGCGCACTCTTCCGGTGCGACCCGGAGGAACTCTCGGACGAAGATCTCTTCGAAATCCTCGAGTGCGCCTGGTGGGACTGAGCGTTCCGCCGGTCCCCCAAAAATGACGCAACCCCGGCCGTTTCGGACCGGGGTTGTTTTGTTCAGAGGACTGCGTTATCCGCATCAGAAGGCGGGAACCACGGCGCCCTTGTACTGTTCTTCAAGGAACTTCTTCAATTCGGGCGACGAAAGCGCAGCCTTGAGCTTCTGGAATTCGGCGCGGTTTTCCTCACCCGTACGGACCGCCACGACGTTGGCGTAGGGCGAATCCTTGGCTTCGATCGCGATGGCGTCCTTGAGGGGGTTCAGGTTGGCGCCGAGCGCGTAGTTGGAGTTGATGACGGCGAGGTCGACGTCGTCCAAAGCGCGCGGGAGCTGGGCGGATTCGATTTCGATGAACTTCACCTTCTTCGGATTTTCCGCGACGTCGCCCACCGTGGCGAGAATGCCGGCTTCGGGCTTCAACTTGATGAGACCGGCGGTTTCAAGAACCTTCAGCGCACGACCGCCGTTGGTCGGGTCGTTCGGGATCGCGACCTGGGCGCCTTCCGCGACGTCCGCGATGCCCTTCACCTTACGGGAATAGACGCCCATCGGTTCGATGTGCACGGCCGTGAGGCTCGAGAGCTTGAGACCGCGGTCGGCGCAGAATTCGTCGAGATAGGGCTTGTGCTGGAAGAAGTTGGCGTCGATTTCCTTGTCGGCGAGCGAAAGGTTCGGCTTGATGTAGTCCGTGAACTCCATCACCTTGAGGGTGACGCCCTCCTTGGCGAGCTGCGGCGTGATGAACTTCAGAATGTCGGCGTGCGGCACGGGGCTCGCACCGACGGTGATCGTGACGGAAGCGTCCTTGCCTGCGGCCGCAGGCTGGGCGGGTTCGGTCTTTTCGCCGCAGCCGGCAAGGGTGAGCGTGAGCCCGCAGGCGACGAGGACGGAAGCAAGCGCGTTGATTCTCATGATGTTTTCTTTCCTGATTTGCAGCCTTCGGCTCGGGCGGTTCGAGATCCTGCAGTGCTTTTGAGGAGGGTCCCGATCCGAAAGCGTTTGTTTTGTCGAAGAATCGGGATTCCGACGAAGATCGGCCGAGAATTTGGGGAGAGCGGAGAGGATCCGTCCGGCCGCCGCGTCTTTTCTGGCGGGAATCCACGCTTGGGGCCCCGCGGGCCCTGGCGATTGGGTAAGTGTAGCAAGCAAAGCGCCCCGCGGAGGGCGGGGCGCAGGGGATTTTTGCCTTGTTTGCGGTATTACCCCGCGGAATCAGTCCTTCGACGCTCCTTCGGGGTCGACTTCGGCCGTGAGGGCCGCGGCCTTGGCGGCCGTCTCCACCGAGGCGGGAACGCCCTGGTACTTTGCGTCGCGCGAAGGCGAAGAACGGCGGCGTCCCGCCTTGCGGCGTGCGGACTTGGCGGTCTCCCGCGGGGGTGCGGATTGGCGTGATTCGAGCTTGCGGCAGCGCTCTTCGAGCGCCCCGATTTTCTCTTCCTGCGCGCGGATCAGAAGGAGCGCCTCGGAAAGCGCCCCCTCCACCTTCTTGAGACGTTCTTCGTCGCTTTCGGCGCCCGGCGCCGCAAGGAGCGCCGGCCCCTCGGGAAAGACTTCGGCGCCGTCGGGGACGACCGCGTCGGGTCCGAGCCAGACGCCCGGCGCAAGATAGACGTTTTCGCCCACGCGAGCGTCGGCATGAATCCGAACGCCCGTCATCTGAGCGGAGAGCGCGGCGATGCCGTCGGCTAGACCCCGCCAGCCTTGCAGCGCGCAGAAGTGCGCGGCGCGGTGTGCGAGGACCGCGTGAAAGCCCGGTGCGCGAAAGAGCGTGTCGGCCGCGGTGAGGCCCCGCGGGTCGCGCGCGCGGTAGACGGCAAGGAGCGTACGGGTCTTCTCAAACATCGGTTCCTCCGGAAGGTTTCTTCGATCCGGCCCGGTCTCGTTTCGGGCGAATGACGGCGGCGCAGATGCCGCGCAGAAGATCGATTTCGGTTTGCGTGAGATTCGCGCGCGAGAAGAGCCGACGCGTAATCGACATGAGGTTCTTGGGCTTTGCGGGATCGTGCACGCCGCAGGCCGTCATGGCCTCTTCCCAGTGGCGGTAGAAGCCTTCCACGGCTTCGTTCGTGGCGGGCGCCTCTCCTTCGAAGCGCCGCTGCCAATCGTAGAGGGCGCCCTCGTGTCCTTCGCGGGCAAGGCCCGCCATGTGCATTTCGTAGGCGGTGAGCTGCACGGCCTGCGCGAGATTGAGCGAAGGACTTTCGGGGTCCGCCGCGATCGCGGCCTGGCCCTGACAGAGAAGCACCTCCTCGTTCGTGAGACCGCTTCGCTCGCACCCGAAGACGAAGGCTACGTCTCCTTCGGGGAAGCTCTCGAGCCAGTCGCAGGTCTTTCCGCAGGCCTCGCGCAGGGGCGACATCGGCGGTCCGAACTCGCGGTCGTAGCCCGTCAACGCCCAGGCGAAAGTCACGCCTTCGAGCGCCTCGGCCAAAGTCGCGTGCGTGCGGCAGGCTTCAAGGACGTCGACGGAACTCGTCGCGAAGGCGATCGCCTCCTCGTGCGTACGAAAGCCGGCTTCGCGGGGCGCCACGACGCGCAGGTCGCGAAATCCCATGGTCTTGATGGCGCGCGCCGCCGATCCGATGTTCCCCGGATGACTTGGCTCGCACAAAACGAAGCGCACGCGCCGCGATTGTCGTGGTGTCTGCATGGAAATCCTGCTCAAAAGTTTTGAAGAGGCGAATTGTAGCAAACGAAGCCTCTTTCCCCGAAGAGAAAAAGCGGTCTTGCCGCCGCGGCCTCAGGATTGGGGCTCGGGCTTCTTTTTCTTTCGCGTCTCGAGCGTCGCCGTGACGCCGGCAATGATGATGACGCCGATCCCCGTGCCCGTAAGGAGCGAAATGGGTTCGTCAAAGGAAATCCAACCGATGAGGGACGCGAAGATGATGGCGGAGAATTGAAAGCAGCTCGTGACGAGGACGTTGCCGCCGCTCCATGCACGCGTCATGGCAAGCTGCGCGATGACGCCCGAAACGGCCATCCCCGCGAGCGCCCAGACGTTGTCGAACGTGATGGCGGTGAGCGGTCCCTCCCAGAGAAAGTGTCCGATCACGCCCGCCACGGTGCCCGTGAGCGTGAAGTAAAAAACTATGCGCCACGCAGGTTCGCGCATTTTGGCGAGCTGTCGCACCTGAAACTGCGCGAGCGCGGCGAAGAAACCCGCGGAAGAACCGATGAGACTCGGCATCAGGTCGCTCGCCCCCACGTCGGGCCGCAAAATGAGCGTGATGCCGAAAAAGCCGAAGATGACGCAGGCGATGAGTTTCTTCTCCAGGGCCTCTCCCGCGCGTACGGCGAGGTACGAGACGATCGCGGCCATGAAGAGCGGGCTCGTGTAGTTGAGGGTCATGGCCGTGCCGAGCGGCAGTCGCCCGAGCGCGTAGACCCAGATGAGGAGCGCGAGCGTCCCGAGGAGACTTCGCTTGAGATGCGAGGGAACGAGGTGCGTCACGACCGTGCGGTGCGTCGCGACGACCCAGAGGAAAATGAGGCCGCAGCCGACGATCTGACGATAAAAGACGAGCTCGAACGTGCCAAAGTCCGTGGCCCCGAGCTTCGTGAATGCCGCCATCAATGAAAAGAAAAAGGATGAGACGAGCATCCAGACGCTCTGCATACGGCTCTCCGATAGAAATGAAAAGAAATTTTGATTGTACACCCTTGGAGAGCGCTTCCCGCGAAACGCACAGGGGCGACCGAGGACAGGAAGCCGCCGAACCCGCCCGACATTCAGATGCGGTTTGTCAGCAGGTCCGTTTCTTCGCGCCGAGAGAGCAGAAGCGCCGCGCGGGCGGCCTCGACTGGATGGTCCGCATCGCAGAGCGCATGCTGCGCAAGTGGCCGAAAGCCATTACCTTCGTGTGCCCCCCCCTCCGTGGTTTCGTGCACGTCATTTCGGCGTGGCTGCGGGCTACCCGCTCTACGCCGTGATGGGCTGATCATCGTCGGTGGAACATCATTGCGCGGCGGGCGATCTCAAGACCTCCGGCACAATGTCAATTATTTGCGTCCTTCCCGACTCTCTTTCTTCTCTGTACGATAAAATCTCCTGGTGCGCAGCATTTCACTGTCTTTTCCCAACTCCTTTGATTTTTTATCATCATGAAGAAACTCCTCCTTCTCGCCCCCCTCGCCATCCTTCTCGCGGGTTGCGGCTCGATTCCCCAAGGCGCCGACCGCATCAACATGATCACGGCCGAAGAAGCCAAGGCGAACGGCTGCAAGCTCCTCGACAAGGCGGGCTCGGTTTCCGGCATCCTCATCAACGGCTACAAACGCAATACGCAGGTTGCCGTACGCAAGGCCCTCAAGGTTCCGGGCGCCACGCACGTGGGCTACACGAAGGGAAAGCCCGGCGCCTCGAACGTGCGCATGTTCATTTGGTCCTGTCCGAATCCCGATCTGAAGACCAACGACCCCAAAGTCGCCGCCTGGCAGAAGGAATATCTCGGTCACGACTAAACGTCCCGCCGCCCGCGGCCGTCCTCTGAAGGGACGGCCCGTCGGTTTTGTCGGGCAATTCCTTCGAGCGGTGATGCTTTTTGGAAAAAACAGTCTTGACATCCTCACCGCCCTGAAGGACGGTGATTCCCTACTGTGCCGTTGTCGGCAGAGCCGCCAACGGTCGCTTCGACGGGTTCCTGTTGCTGGACGACGCTTCTCTTACGGGAAGGTCGACTCACTTGAGCTGCGTTCACAGGAACGAGCTCCCCACAGGCTCTGAGGCGCTGCCCGCGCCCGAGAATGTTCACCGCAGCAACGGCGTCCGCATTGCCTTCGTACCCGCAGGACGTGCATCGAAACTTCGCCTGCGTCCTGCGGTTCTCTTTCGACACGCATCCGCAGACCGGGCACGTCCGGCTGGTGTTCTGCGGAGGTACCGCGAACACCAGACCGCCGAGTTCGGTCATCTTGGCGTTGAGGAAGGAAAAGAACATCCCCCAACCCTGATCCAGAATCGCACGGTTGAGGCCCCTCTTCTGCTTCACGTTCTTGCCGGGTTCCTCCACGGTACCCTTGGCCGACGCGGTCATGTTCCTGATCTTCAGATCCTCGCGATAGAGCACTGCGTGGTTTTGGCAGAGCCTGTTCGCGGCTTTCCGAAGCAGATCGCGACGACTGTCGGCCACTTTCTTGTGGAGACGGGCAATGCGCTGCTGCTGCTTGATCCAATTCTTGGAAAACTTGACCATCCGCTTGAGACGACGCTGTTCCTTGGCGAGCTTCTCCAACTTGTCCCGAAGACAACGGACGCCCTCTTTGAAGGTTCCGTCGGAGCACGTGTAGAGACGCACGACGCCCATGTCGATGCCGGCCTCGGTTCCCGCTTTCGGGTGAACCGGATCGGGCACTTCCCGCTCCGTCTGCACGGATACGTACCAGCCGTCCACCTTGCGGCTGACGGTGACGTTCTTGGGTATTCCTTCGATGAAGCGGCTTCTTCGGTATTTCACCCAACCGATGCTCGGCAAAAAGATCTGCCGACGGGCTTCATCCACCTTGAAGCCCTGTGGATAGCGGATGGAATCTTCGTTGCGGAACTTCTTGTGAAACTTTGGGAAGTCCGTGCGCCCTTCGAAGAAGTTCGTGAAGGCACGCATCAGATCCTTGAGACTCTGCTGCAGAACCTGACTGTGGCACTCGGAAAGCCACTTCGTTTCCTCGGCGGACTTCCACTCCGGAAGCTGTTCGCAAAGCTTCGCATACGAGATTTTGAAGTTCGGATCCGACGAACGCTGATCACGATTCCAAGCCAAAGCCTTGTTGTAGACGAAACGCGCACAGCCGCAGAACCGGGAGAGTTTGCGGCCGGTGGCCCCGTCGGGCTTGAGCTTGAATTGATAGGCTTTTCGTAGGATCATATGGGTATTGTAGCACTTGGTCTTATGAAATGACAGAGAGTATTCGAACTGGAAGACACTGCGTATTCGAGATGTATGTGCATTTGGTCTTCGTGACGAAATATCGAAAGGCAATCTTTAAAGCGCAACACCTGAAGGCGATGCAGGAAGTGGCCGCAAAGGTGTGCCTCGATTTCGGTGCGGAGCTTCGGGAGTTGGACGGAGAACGGGATCACGTTCATCTGTTGGTGAGTTATCCGCCGAAGGTTGCGGTCTCGTCGCTTGTGAACAGTCTCAAGGGCGTGACGAGTCGAATGCTGAGAAAACAGTTTCCGGATTTGGAAGCGGCATACTACAAGGGACAACTCTGGTCACCCTCCTACTTTGCCGCGAGTTGCGGGGGAGCCCCCTTGGAGAAGATCAAGGAATACGTTCGGCAACAGGACACGCCGTCTAAGTGAAGGGAACGGGGCGCCTTATATCCCCGCCCTGAAGAGACGGGGCTTTACGGCGTATTGGGTAAAGCTGTCGGCAGGACCGCACATCAGGAGCCGACCATGTAGCGCCGAACGTTCTTCACCGCTTCCGCCGCCCTCGCCCTCTCGACGGGCATCCCCGCCCTCGCCTCGCCGGATTCCGCCCCGGAGATCCTCCTTCCGAAATCCTCTTTCGATCTTCGCGTCTTTACGGCCGAAGTGGCCGAATTGGTCGCCATCGACTCCTAGACCGGATACGAAGAAGGCAACAACCGCATCGTCAAAATCTTTGCCGAGCGCTTCCGCTCGATCGGCTGGTCGGTGGAAACGCCCTACTGCGCCGAGCGCGGCAAGGCCCTGCTCGCAACGAACCGCCCCGACGCGAAACGCTTCGACATCGTGTTTTGCGCGCACACCGACACGGTCCAGCCCGTGGGAAGCGCGGCCAAGCATCCGTTCCGTCTCGTCGACGGCATCGCCTACGGCGCAGGCGTCGCGGACGACAAGCGCTCGCTCAACGCCGTATGGTGGGTCGCCAAAGATCTGCCCGCCCGCGTCACCGACCGCCTCGCCGTCGCGGTCGTTCTTAATCCCGGAGAGGAATCGGGGTCGAAAGCGACTTCGGCCTTCCTCCGCGGCGTCGCGCAAAAGGCCGACCGCGTGATGGTCTTCGAGCCCGGACGAGGCGAAGTTCCGGGCGGCGGTTTCGTCAAGGTCCGCAAGGGGGCGATCTTCCTCAAGGTCCGCTTTCACGGCAAGGCCGCCCACGCCGGCAACAACCCGCAGGACGGACGCAACGCCATCACGGCGATGGCGCTCGCGATCCCCGAGATTCAGAACGTCGCCAAGAAGTACCCGGGCGTCACCATCAACGGCGACCTCGTCTCGGGCGGCACGGCCGTCAACACGATCGCGGCCGAGGCCGAAGTGACCTTCGACCTTCGCTTTGCCGACAACGCTTCGCGCGACGCGGTGCTCGCCGACACCGAAGCGCTTTGCCGTCAAGGATTCCTCGAAGGCGTCCGTGCCGAAATGGTTCCGCCCGGCGCATCAAGCGCCATGGCCGAGACCGAAGCTTCGCGCGCCCTCATGGCTCTGGTCGACGGTGCGGCCGCGAGCCTCGGTCAATCCGCTCCGAAATGGCTGACGGTCGGCGGCGCGTCGGACAGCAATCTCTTTGCCGAGTACGTCGCGGGCGTCGTCTGCGCCATGGGCGTCGTGGGAAGCAAACTGCACGATCCGGAAAAGGAATGGTCCGACCTACGCACGGCACGCGACCGCGTCCTTCTTGCGCAGGTGACCCTCCTGCGGATGGCGGCGCAACGCCGCAACTGACGCCTGAATCCGGTTTTGCGGCGTATCCCGGTTCGGGACCTGCCGAAGGTCAGTCGGCGTCGAGGAAACGCGTCACCTCGTCGAGAAACGCCTGAGGGCACTCTTCGTGCGGCGAATGGCCGCAGTCGAGCGCCTTGCCGGAAGGCCGGAGCGCCTTGTCGCGCCAGGTGTCCACCACGTCGTAGAGCTTTCCAACCGTGCCGCGTCGGCCCCAGAGCAAAAGGAGCGGCGCCTCGATGCGCTTATCGGCGTCCGCCGCGTCGTCCTCGAGGTCGATCGTTGCGGCCGCGCGGTAGTCTTCGCAGATCGCGTGGATCGTGGCGGGATTTCGGTAGCAGCGCAGATACTCTTGGAACACCTCTTCCTCAAGGGATCCCGGAATCTTGAGTTGTCCGCCGATGTGATGACGAAGGAAATATCCCGGATCGAAGTTGATCAACTTTTCGGGGAAGGGTTCGGGCTGGATGAGGAAGAACCACCAGAAGTAGCGCGTCGCAAATTCCTTCTCGGTTCTTTCGTACATGGTCTTGGTGGGCGCAATGTCGACGAAGACCGACTTTCGCACGAGCTCGGGCCAATCGAGCGCGAAGCGGTGGCCGACGCGCCCGCCCCGGTCGTGTCCGACAAAGTCGCAACGCTCCACCCCGAGAACCTTGAGGAGCTGAGCCAAGTCCTCGGCCATCACGCGCTTGCTGTATGGCCGGTGGTCGGGCGTGCTTTCGGGCTTGCTCGAATCGCCGTAGCCGCGCAGGTCGACGAGAATCACTCTGCGGTCGCGCGCGAGCGTCGGCGCAACCTTGCGCCAGATCACGTGGTTGTGCGGATGCCCGTGCACCATGAGAAGCGGCGTCTTTCCTTCCTTTCCGCCCGATGCCACCCGCAGGGTAAGCCCGTTCGGGATCTTTACGTCGAAGAGTTCGAACCCGGGCACGAAGGGAGAGGGTCCTCGGGAAACGATCGTCGCGTCGGTCATGATTGGTCTCCTTTTCATTCGGACGGAAAGCCGCGTACGTTCGCCGAAGAAGCCCTCCCAAACGGTCCGGGGGCGGGCCGAGTACGCCGCGGCGGGAGTTTCGCATGGTTTGAGTGTAGTGCCGGCGGTTCGTCCTGAAAACGACCTTTTTCTCACAACACCGTTGAGTCATCGGCAAAGAAGGCGTTTCCCCCACCCTCCTCCCTCGCCCCGTCGTCCGCCCTTCGATTTCCTTTGACGGCCTTTCCCCGCACACCCCGCATTCTTCCCCGCGTTTTTCCTTACGCCCGATCCTCGATCTGTTACAATACGCCCACTTTTGAGAGGAGCGCGCCCTACAGTCAGGCGCGCTTCTTGCTTTCTTCTTTAAAAATTTCATCCATTCGCACCGCCATGGCTTCGCCTTACATTGCCACCGCCGTCAAGGCCGCGCGCCGCGCCGCTCAAGAAATCACCGCCGCCGCTCAGCAACTCGACCGTCTCGCGATCGACAACAAGTCGGAAAACGACTTTGTGACCGCCGCGGACCGAGCCGCCGAAGAGGCCATTCTCAACGTTCTCTCGAGCGCCTATCCGCGCCACGCGATCCTCACGGAAGAACGCGGCCTCGTGGGCAACACGAAGAGCGAATGGATGTGGATCGTCGACCCGATCGACGGCACGACCAACTTCATTCACGGCGTTCCGCAGTACGCCGTCTCGATCGCGCTTTGCCGCCGCGGCGAACCCGTGGTCGCGGTCGTCTACGACGTCGCCAAGAACGAACTCTTCACCGCCGTCAAGGGTGAAGGCGCCTTCCTCGACAACCGCCGCATCCGCGTCTCGGAAAACGCCGAAATGCGCCGCGCCCTCATCGGCACGGGCTTCCCCTTCCGCAAGGGCGACAACTTCAAGGACTACATGCAAAGCTTCATGCGCGTGACGCAGGCCACCGCCGGCGTTCGCCGTCCGGGCGCCGCCTCGCTCGACCTCGCCTGGGTCGCCGCGGGCCGCTACGACGGTTTCTGGGAGTCCGGCCTCTCGAAGTGGGACATCGCCGCGGGCGGTCTCCTCGTCTTTGAAGCGGGCGGTCTTCTCACCGACCTCGAAGGCGGCGAAGAATGGCTCGAAAAGGGTTCGGTCTGCTGCGGCAATCCGAAGATCTTCGGCCAGCTCCTCCCGCTCGTGGGCAAGCTCCCCGCTCCGGAAGCCAAGACCGACGAAGCGAAGGAAGAACCCGCCGCCGAAGGCGACGCGAAGTAATTTCGCCTTTCCCTTTCGCAAAGCCCGCCCATGCGCGGGCTTTTCTTTGGGGGTTCTGACGACCCCCGCCCGTCTCCCAACCGCGACACTGTGGAGCCCGCGCCCGTGACCACTTACGATTCGGATCAACTCGCCCGCTTTACGCCGGCCATGCGGCAGTTTCTCGAGATCAAGGCCCGCTACCCGAACACGCTCGTCCTCTTTCGCATGGGGGACTTCTACGAGACGTTCTTCGAGGACGCCGTGCTCGCCAACCGCCTGATCGGCATCACGCTCACGAAGCGCGGGAAGGACCCCGACGGCACCCCCATTCCGATGGCGGGCGTCCCCTTCATGACGCTCGATCAGTACATCGCGCGGCTCGTACGCCTCGGCGAATCGGTCGTGGTGGTCGAGCAGCAGGGCACGCCCGGCAAGGGGATGCTCGAGCGCAAGATTTCGCGCATCGTGACGCCGGGAACCCTCACCGACACGGCGCTGCTCCCGCAAAAGAGCGACTCGATTCTCCTTTCGGTCGCCCCGCCCGCGCGGCGCGGCCAGCCCTGGGGCTTTGCGTGGCTGACGCTCAGTAGCGGGGAATTCCGGGGCGCTAGCCTCAAGGACGTCGACCTCGAGACGGCGCTCTCGCGCATCGCTCCCTCCGAAGTGCTCATTCCCGAAGGGGAAAAGGCGACGCTTCGCGAGCGCTTCGCCTGCGCCGTCACGCCCGTCCCCGACTGGCACTACGACGCCGAGCGCGGCACGGAAACGCTCAAGGCGAAGTTTGAAGTCGACCATCTCGACGCCTGGGGGGTCGCCGACCGTCCCGAGATTCTGCGCGCCGTCAACGCCCTTCTCGACTACACCTCGGAAACTCAGGTCGATTTGCTCCCCTTCATCCTGCCTTTGCAGATCGAAGAGGAAACCGACACGATCGTGATCGACGCCGCCTCGCGCCGCAATCTCGAGATCACCGATCCGATCCGCGCCGATTCGGCCGGCCCCACGCTCTTTTCGGTTCTCGACGGCTGCCGCACGTCGATGGGAAGCCGCACGCTCAAAAAGTGGCTCAACAATCCCCTTCGCTCGCGCGAGAAGGCGCTTTCGCGTCAGGCCGCGATTTCGGCCTTCTTTGAGGACGAGGCCCTGCGCGAGACCGTGCTTGATCTTCTCAAGACGCTCCCCGACCTCGAGCGCATCACGACGCGCACGGCCATGAAGAGCGTTCGCCCGAAGGAGCTCGCTTCGCTTCGCGACGCGCTTCCCGTGCTCGACAAGCTCGCCGCCCGTCTCTCGAACCTCGAAGCCTTCGCGGCGCTCACGCCCGACCTTCGGCTCGACACGGCGCTCTTTCAGAAGCTTGACGCCGCGATTCTCGAAGAACCCGCGACGCTTCTGCGCGACGGCGACGTGATCAAGAGCGAATACCATCCCGAACTCATGGATCTGCGCCGTCTGCGCGACCACACGGGGAACTTCCTGATCGATCTTGAGGAGCGCGAAAGACAGGCAACGGGCATTCCCACGCTTCGCGTCGAATACAACCGCGTACAGGGCTTCTACATCGAAGTCTCAAAGGCGCAGTCGGCGAACGTTCCCGCGCGCTACACGCGCCGTCAGACGCTCAAGAACACCGAGCGCTACATCACGGAGGAACTCAAGGCCTTCGAAGACAAGGCGATTTCCGCGAGGGAACGAAGCGCCGCGCTCGAAAAGGCCCTCTACGACCACCTCGTCGCGGAATTGGCCGCCTACGTCGACGGCCTCATGAAGGCCGCCCACGCAGTGGCGGCGCTCGACGTCTTCGCGGCGCTCGCCGACCATGCCCGGCGCTTTCACTGGGCCGCGCCCGTGCTCTCGGAGCGCCCGATCGTGAGAATCGGCAAGGGCCGCCACCCGGTCGTCGAGACGGTGATCGAAACCTACGTCCCGGCCGACTGCGTGATGGGAGACGGGCGCCGCTGCCTCATCATTACGGGCCCGAACATGGGCGGGAAGTCGACCTACATGCGAAGCGTCGCGCTCATCACGCTCCTAGCCTGGATGGGGAGCTTCGTGCCGGCCGAGAGCGCAGAAATCGGTCCGATCGACCGCATTCACACCCGCATCGGCGCTTCGGACGATCTCGCCCGCGGACGCTCGACCTTCATGGTCGAAATGACGGAGGCGGCCGCCATTCTTCATCAGGCGACCGACCGAAGCCTCGTTTTGATGGACGAAATCGGACGCGGCACGTCGACCTTCGACGGGTTGTCGCTGGCAAGCGCCATCTGCCACGAACTCGTGCAACCGATCCGCGCCTTCACGCTCTTTGCGACGCACTACTTTGAAGTCACACAGTTGGCGGGCCTTCTCAAAGAAGCCGTCAACGTACACGTGAGCGCCGCGCAGGACCGCGACAAGATCGTGTTCCTGCACGAAATCAGCGAAGGGCCCGCGAACCAAAGCTACGGGATCGCCGTCGCGAAGCTCGCGGGTGTGCCCGCGCGCGTCGTGCAGCGCGCCAAGAACTACATGAAGGAGTTGGAGCGCCGCGACTCGATGAGTTCGGGCGACATGCCCGACCTCTTCACGTCGGTGCGCCTCGCCGAAGAGGCCCGCAAGCCCGCGGAGCTCACGGACCGGCAAAAGGCCTTGATCGCCGCCGCGGAGTCGATCCTCGCGGTCGACGTCGACAGTCTGACGCCGCGCGAAGCGCTCGAGCGCCTCTACGACCTCCATCAGCGCGCGCTCGAAGCTTCGACGCTCCAATAAGGAGTCTTCGGTCGTGACGCGCCCCTCCGACTTCGCCTTTTTTCAGCTCCTCGCCCGTTCGGCGTCGCTCACCGACGCCGCGCGGTCACTCTCGATGACGCCCTCGGCCGTGAGCCGCCGGCTCGGCGCGATCGAAACGAGGCTCGGCGTGCAGCTCGTGCTTCGCAACACCCGCAGCATGCGGCTCACCCCCGAAGGCGAACGTTATCTCGAAGCGGCGGAGGCGATCCTCGCCGAAACCGAAAGGCTCGAAGCCGACATCGCCTCGCGTCCCCTCGGGCGCCTTCGCATCTGCGCGTCGTTTGGGTTCGGGCGCACGCACATCGCGCCCGTCGTCGCCGACTTCGCCAAGGCGAATCCCGACGTGCGGGTCGACCTCACCCTCACCGACCGTCCGGTCTCGATCATCGAAGAAGGATTTGACGTCGGCATTCACCTGGGCGTTCCCCACGACTCTCGTCTTCGCGCCCGAAAGCTTCTGGAGAACGACCGCATCCTCTGCGCATCACCCGCCTATCTCGAGACGCACGGACGCCCCCTTTTGCCCGCGGACCTCGCGCGCCACCGCCTCATCGAGATCGCCGAGGATGCAAACACGGTCGGCCGCTGGACGCTCACCCACCGAAAGACGAAGAAGGTCGTGAACCTCGCCGCCGTTCCGGTTCTGCGAAGCAACTCGGGCTCGGCCGCGCTCGACTGGTGTCTCGCCGGACTCGGGATCGTTCTGCGAAGCCGTTGGCACGCGGCGGCGCCTCTCGCCGACGGAAGTCTCGAAGAGGTGCTTCCCGACTGGCACATGCCCGCGGACGTCTACGCCTACTTTGCGGCAAAGAAGCCTTCCGCGCAGCTTCGCGCCTTTCTCGACGCGATGGCGTTGCGTTTCGAGGCCTGAGAAGCGTCTCCCTGAGCATCCCATCTTTGCGTTTTTCTCACGGATGTTGTGAGAACTCCGCTCTTTCCCGCCTTCGGTTTCGGCACTACACTTTTCCCTTGACAGCCGCGCCCAACCCCCGCCGCGCGGCGGCCCCGACAGGAGACACCCTCGTGACCCAAGCCCGAACGCTCTATCGAAAGATCGTCGACGCACACACCGTGAAGACGATCGACTCGGATACCGTCCTTCTTTACTGCGACGCGCACTTCGCGAACGAATACACGTCGCCCCAGGCCTTTGCGGGCGTCGCCGCCCGGGACCTTCCCGTCCTCTCTCCCGACTCGCACCTCTGCGTCGTGAGCCACATCATTCCCTCGCGCGACGAAAGTCCCCGCCGCATCTACGACGCGGCGTCGCTCAAACAGGCCGAAACGCTCGAAGCCAACTGCCGCCGCTTCGGCATCAAGGCCTTCTTCGGCGCGAACGACCCCGATCAGGGGCTCGAGCACGTCGTCATGGCCGAGCGCGGCCTCGTGCGTCCGGGCATGGTCGTGATCTGCGGCGACAGCCACACAACGTCCCACGGCGCCCTGGGCGCTCTGGGTTTCGGCGTCGGCACGTCCGAGATCGAACACATTCTCGCGACCGAGACGCTCGTCTACCGGCTCGCCTCTTCGATGAAGATCACGATCCGCGGGAAGCTCCGCCCGGACGCCACGGCGAAGGACCTGGCGCTCTTCGTGCTGCGAAAGATTTCCGCGGGCGGTGCATTGGGCTGCGTCGTCGAATACGAGGGTGAAGCGATCGAAGGACTTTGCGTCGAAGGCCGCATCACGCTCTGCAATCTGACCGTGGAGGCGGGCGCCCGCGGAGCCTTGATCGCCCCCGACCAAAAGACGGTCGACTGGGTGCTCGCGCACGCACCGGAACTCAAGGGCGAAGAAAAGGAAATGGCGCTCGCCTACTGGAAGACGCTCAAGGCCGATCCCGACGCTGAATATGCGCGCACGGTCGAAATCGACGCCGCCGAAGTCCGCCCGAGCGTCACCTGGGGGACGAGTCCCGATCAGAACGTCTTCCTCGACGAAGCCGTCCCCTCTCCCGAATCCTTCCCGGATCCGGTCGAACGCGAAGCGGCCGAACGCGGCCTTCGCTATCAGGGGATTGCCGCTGCTCAGAAGATGTCGGACGTTTCCGTCGACTACGTCTTCATCGGCTCCTGCACCAACGCGCGTCTCCCCGACCTCGTCGCGGCCACCGAAGTGTTGAAGGGCCGCCGTCTGGCGCCGGGCGTCCGGGGCATGGTCGTTCCCGGATCCATGCGCACTCGGCGCGACGCGGAAGCCCTGGGGCTCGACGTCGTCTTCAAGGACGCGGGATTCGAGTGGAGAAAGCCCGGCTGCTCGCTTTGCCTTGCGATGAACGAAGACGTTCTCGAGAGCGGCGTCCGCTGCGCGGCGACCACGAACCGCAACTTCGAAGGCCGCATGGGGCGCGGATCGCGCACCCACCTCGTGAGTCCCGAAACGGCTGCGGCAAGCGGCGTCCTCGGGCGCTTCGGCACGGCCGAAGAACTCGACCGTCTCATGCCCCGCACGAACGACTGAGAGGAGAAAACCATGGAAAAACTCATCACGCTCGAAGCCGTTGCGGCGGCCCTTCCCTTCGACAATCTCGACACCGACCAATTGATGCCGAAGCAGTTCCTGCGCGGGATCGACAAGTCGGGACTTGCCAAGGGCATGCTCTACAACATGCGCCACCTTGCGGACGGCTCCGTCAATCCCGAGTTCGTTCTGAACCGCCCGGGCTGGGAAGCTACGAAGATCCTCGTCGCCGGACCCAACTTCGGCTGCGGTTCGAGCCGCGAGCACGCCGTCTGGGGCCTGATGCAGTACGGCATCCGCGCCGTGATCGCGCCGAGCTTCGGGGAGATCTTCTATTCGAACTGCTTCAACAACGGCCTTCTCGCCGCACGCGTCTCGCCCGAAGCGGACGAACGCCTGCTTGCGCTTTTGTCGGCGCCGACGCCGCAGACGCTCACGGTGTCGGTCGAAGACCGCACGATCACGACGGCCGCGGGCGAAGTCTTCCCCTTCACGATCGGCGAACGCCACCGCACGATGCTCCTTGAAGGGCTCGACGCCGTGGAGACCACGATGAAGGACATGGACGAAATCCGCCGTTGGAAGGAAGCGCACGAAAAGGCCTTCCCCTGGATGGCGGGCCTGCCGGGACGAAGCGCCGCCGGAAAGTAAACTCACGCGTCGCCCTCTCCACGGGCGACGGTGAAGCGCGTAAAGAAAGCGAGGCCGCCCGAACGTTCGGACGGCCTCCTTCGTTTCGCGGGGCGCCGAAAGGCGCCCGCTTTGTCACTTGCGGACGAAGACCGTGCGGCCGTTCACGATCGTGCGGTCCACGCGGATGTCGCGCATCTTGAGGGGATCGCGCGTGAAGATGTCGTCGGAAAGGAGCACCAGGTCCGCGGCGTAGCCCGGGAGAAGCCGCCCCTTCGTGTTTTCTTCGAAGCTCGCATGGGCGCTGCCCGCCGTATAGCAGTCGACCGCCTCTTCGACCGTCAGCTTTTCCGAGGCGTAGAAGCCGTCGGGCTGCCCTTCGGCGTCGCCCTTCAGGTCCCGACGATTCACCGCGCAGTAGAGGTTGTCGATCGCGTTGATGTCTTCGACGGGGCTGTCGGTGCCGAGGCTCGTCGGGATGCCCAGGTTCAGCATGGTCTTGAAGGCGTAGCTCGTCGACGCTAGTGCCTCGCCCACGCGGTCGGTGACGACGTGCATGTCGTAGTGGAGGAAGATCGGCTGAATGTGGGCGAGAACGCCCATCGAGGCCATGCGCTCGAGAAGCGGACGGTCCGTGATCTGCACGTGCACGATCCCGAGGCGCATCGGGTTTTCGCCGTTTTGGCAGAAGGGTTCGTAGGCGTTAAGCACCCGCTCGATCGCGCCGTCCCCGATCGCGTGAATCGTCGCCTGCATGCCGCCCTTCACGGCCGTGCCGACGAGATCCGCGAGCGCATCGGGTTCGATCGTGCCGATCCCCGAGGTCGAGGGATCGTCCGCGTAGGGCGCGCGAAGAAGCGCGGTGCGCGCGCCGAGACTTCCGTCCACAAAGAGCTTCAGGGGCCCGACTTTGTTCATCGGGTGGCCCGCCACCGTGCCCGTACGGTTGCCCGCACGGAGGAAGTCTTCGAGCCCCGCCTTTTCCATGAAGCAGCACTGATGATTGACCCGCACGCAAGGGTTTTCTTCGAGCACTTCCGCATAGAGCGAGAGCACGTCCCGCCAGTTGTCGCCTCTCACGTCCATCGTATGTACCGACGTCACGCCGCACTCGGCCGCGTGCGCGAAGGCTGCCAACAGCGCCTCGCGGTCGGCATTGCGGTCGGCCGCAGGCAGAATGTGCGTCACCTGCGCCGCGGCGTTCTCGCGGAAAATCCCGGTCGCGCGGCCGTTTTCGTCTCGGTCGATCGCGCCGCCCGGAAGGGCCTCGGTTTCATCGGTGATGCCCGCCATCTCCATCGCCGCCGTGCTCGCCACAAGAATGTGACCGCAGGCGCGCTCGAGAATGAGCGGGACGCCCGGCGCCGCTTCGTCGAGGTCGGCGGCGCAGGGAAGACGGTGTTCGTCCTCGAAGTAGTCCTGATTCCAGCCCATGCCGTGAATCACGGTCCCCGCCGCGGGTTGACGCTCGACCAAGTAGGCGCGGATGCGGTTCTTTAGGTCCGCGATCCCCGTCGTGCCGTGAAGCTGAATGTCGCGAAGCGTGTGGCCAAGCATCAAGAGGTGGCAGTGACTGTCGTTGAAGCCCGGCACCGCGGTGCGGCCTTCGGCGTCGATCACTTCGCAGTCGGCGGGCGCCGCCGCGGCCACCGCGGCGTTCGTTCCGACCGCGCGGATGACGCCGTCGACGGCGAGAAGAGATTCGGCGAAGCGTCCGGCGCCGAGGTAGACGTGCGCGTTTTGGAGGAGAAGATTGTGTGTCATGATGAAAACTCCCTGCATTTCTGAAAAATTCGTCTTGTCCGTTGGCGTTTAAAGTCGGATCAGCCGGCCGCGCCTTCGGCCGCCAGGGCCGCGCGGCGTTCCGCCTCGAGCGCTTCCACGTTGCGGCGGAAGAAGACTTCGTAGACGACGAGGCTCACCGCGGGAACGATCACGTTGAGAAGCGCCGTCACCGGGTCGGCGATGATCGTGCTTGCCAGAAGCGCCGCCATCACGAGGATCACGGCCCAAATGAGGTAGGGATAGGCCCAGACCTTGTAGGGACGGTCGACCGTCGGCATGCGGCGGCGAAGGATGATCACCGCGTAGAAGGTGAGCGCGTTGAAGATGATTCCGGAGACCGCCACGAGGCTCGTGAGGCTCGAAAGATCGCGAAGCAGCACGAGACCGATGGAAATCGCACCCGAAGCGATGATGGCGTTCACGGGCGTGCGCAGTTCCGAATGGAGAACGCCGAGCGAGCGGACCATCGCGCCGTCGCGGGCCATCGCGTAGTAAACGCGGGGGAAGACCATCACGCAGCCGTTCAAGGAGTTGAAGATCGCAAGGATCATCGCCGCCGAAACCAGGACGCCGCCGTAGGTGCCGAAGAGCGTCTCGGCCGCGGCCGTGCCGAGGTAGAAGTTCCCTTCCGAGACCATCGCGGCGATGACTTCGGGCGAGAGCACGCGGAAGATCGAGTAGTTGAAGAGGACGTAGAGAAGTGCGACGCCGACGATCGAAAGGAGGATCGCGAGCGGAATGTTGCGCTGCGGATTCTTGATTTCTTCGGCGATGCTGTTGAGGTTGTGCCAGCCTTCATACGCCCAGAGCGTGGCGACGACCGCGAAGGCGACGACCGGGAGGAACGCGGTGAGCGACGGCGTTTCCGAGGGCATGGCGAGGAGGTCGGGCGACTCGGTCCCAAAGAAGAGCCCCGCGATCATGATGAGGCCGATCGGAAGGAGCTTCAGGACCATGAAGACGTTCTGCACGAAGGCGCCCGTGCGGATCCCGCGGATCTGAACGAGCGAGAGCGCCACGATGGTGCCGACCGCCACGACCTTCTGCGCGACGGGGCCGAGCGGCAAAACCGTGGCGAGCGCCCCGGCGAAGGCGACGGCGAGCGCCGCGATCGACGCGCTCGAAGAGAGAATGAAGTTCGAGAAGCCGCTCACGAACGCAGTGCGTTCGCCGTAGGCTTCGCGAAGGTAGACGTAGCTTCCGCCGGCCTTCGGCATCATGGCGCCGAGCTCGGCGTAGCAGACGCCGCTCATGAGCGTGATGAGACCGCCCACAAGCCAAACGAGAAGAGAGAGACCGAGGCTCATCTCGCAGCGCGCGAGGACGATGCCGCCGATGTAGAAGATCCCCGAGCCGATCATGATGCCGGCGAGGACTGAGATGCCGCCGAAAAGGCCGATTTCGCGACGCATGGCCGTCATTTTGATTCTCCGAAAGAAGGTTTTGGATGGCGCCGTCGGTTGCATCCATATCGACGCAACCGACGCGCCGCTTCTTTCGATCGGGACCTCCGCGTCTTTGCGAAAGGCGTCCCGAGACGGTTTGTTGAGCGAAACGCGCCGACTGGATCGATAGCTCCTCCGAAGGTTTGGGACGGGCGCTTCTGCGCTCCAACCCTTGCCGACGGGAGTCGCAGACGTCTTTCGCCTGCGCCCAACTCGTCGAATCCGCCGATTCGACCGTTTCGGCGGTTTTGCCTTTCGCGAATCCTCTCGGGCTGCCGCCTCCGATTCGCTACTCATCGCAACCGCGCCTCTATCAACCTAAGGCCCCTTCACTATCACGCAAAAATTGCGGGAAGACGCGGCCTTCGCGCGGCTTTTTTCAGAAACATGCGCTTTTCTTGACGGAAATGCGGTGAACTATGCCGAAGTACCTACAGACAATCTTCTATTCGCCAGCACTCCCGACCCGCGCCCCACGGAAAACGGGACGCTCGAAAGCGTCCCGCTCCTTCTTCTGGAAGCCGTCCTCCCGCAACGGACCGGTTGCGCGGAGGACGGAGGCGTCATGCGCAATCAGCGCTTCGCCACTTCCATGCCGGCGATGCGGCCGTTGACGATGCAGTCGGTCGTGGCGTTCGAGCCGAGACGCACCGCCCCGTGCACGCCGCCCGTGGCCTCCCCGGCGGCGTAGAGCCTCGGAATCACCTTGCCGTCGACGTTGACGACTTCCGCCCTGGGCGTCGTGTAGAGACCGCCCATCGTGTGGTGCACCTTGGGCGAGAGGCGCGAGACGTACCACGGCCCTTCGGTGTGCGGCTTCATTTTCGGGTCGACCACGGGACGCCACGGATCCTTGCCGGTTTCGATCGAGCGGTTGCGACATGTGCAGTTGTTCGGCCGCCCGCGTGATGTTGCCGGTGCGGCTCACGACGAGAAAGGCCTTCAGATCGCGAAAGTTCATGGTTCCAACTCGAAAAATACCCGTGGAAGGAATCCGAAGACTCCTTCTCTATTTTCAGGCATTCTGCGCTTCGTCGTCGGAGGCGCTCCAAAATTCCCGCAGACGGTCCGACAGGCCTCCTTCGCGAAGCGTCGGGGTTGACGCCGCCCGCAGAAAGACTTCTTTTCGTCCGAAGATCACGGCTCCGCGCTTGGCGCGCGTGATCCCCGTGTAGAGAAGTTCGCGCGTCGCAAGACCCGATTCGGCGTCTTCGGGAAGAATGATCGCGACCTCGTCGAATTCCGAACCCTGCGACTGATGAATCGTCATGGCGTAGGCCGCGTCAAAGCGCGGGAGAAGCCCCGGCGCAAAGGCGCACTCCTTCACCGTGGGCCCCTTGTCGCCGAACCATACGATCGTCTGCGCGGGATTCTCCGGATCGGGGAGGCACACGCCCACGTCCCCGTTGAAGAGCCCGATCGTGTCGTCGTTCGTGCGCACGATGAGGACGAACCCCGGGAACCAGTCGCCCTCGCGCCCGAGTTCGGACGAAACCGCCTCGGCCGCCCATTCGTTGAGCGCCGTCACGCCCGCGCGGCCCGCGCGCTGCGCGGAAAGAAGTCGGAAGCGCGCGAGCGCGCGCCAGACCGCGTCGGCGTGCGAGCGATAGTCGTCTTCTCCGTCAAAAGAGCCTTTCTCGACCATCCTTTGCACCGAACGAACAAAAGGCTTGAGCTGACGGCGCATCCATCCGCGAAGCGCCGAGCTGATTTCACCCCCTCGCCCGATCGCGGGCGCACAACGCACGTACTCCGCGCCGCTTTCCTTCGTCGCCTTGCCTTCCTCCCAGGCTTCTTCAAGCGCTTCCTCGGAAGCGTCGGGGTCGTTCACGAGCCTTGCGAGCCGTCCCACGGGCGAAGCCGCCCCGTAGCGGCGGGAGACCGTCAGAAACGCCCGGCAAAAACGAAGCGCTCCCGCTTCGTCGGCGAGGTCCGCATAAACCGCCCCCGGGCCCACGGCGGCGAGCTGATAGGGGTCGCCCAGAACGATCACGCGGGTTCTCTCCGGATCGACTGCGGCGAAGAGCTGCGAAGCGAGTCCCACGTCGATCATCGAGGCTTCGTCGACGACGAGGACGTCCGTTTCCATCGGAGCCGACGCGCTCGGTCGCGAAGCGCCCGAGACGGGCATCGTGAGCCACTTGTGAATCGTGTGCTCGCGAATGCGGGTTTTGAGGTCCGAAGAACGGATCGCGGCCCCCGCCTCGCCCGCCCTTTCGTCAAAAAGCCGTGCGTAGCGGGCGATCCCGTCCGAAACCGACTGCATCATGCGGCTCGTCGCCTTCCCCGTGGGGGCGGCGAGCGATACGCGAAGCATCGGATTTTCGAGAAACAGCAGGAGAAGCATCTTCACGACGCTCGTCGTCTTCCCCGTTCCCGGCCCCCCGCAGACGACCGTGAAGCGCCGCGTCACGGCGGAAAGCACCGCCGCGCGCTGATCGGCTTCGCTTTGTTTGGCTTCCGAGAGGCGCAGGGCGCGAAGCTCTGGCGCGAGTTCCGGCGCGAGCGTCGACTCGACCCAGGCGCGGTCGGCCGCGGCCATGGCGTCGAGCAACGCCGTCTGCGACCCAGTGGCGGCGACGGCGGGCATGGAGGCAAGGCGGCAGAAGCGCTGCGCAAGCGTGAGTTCCTCAAGGAAGAAGCGCTGCGGATAGAGTCGTCCGCCTTCGTCGTACACGAAGGGAACGGAGGCGCTCTCGTCAAGAATGAGCGTGCGGCGGGGGTCGTCGGTCAACGACGCACGCGAAAAGACGTCGCCCGAGACGGCGAGACGGAGCTTTTCAAACTGCGCGCAGGTCTCCTTCGGCACGGCGATGCAGAGGCTTCCCGCCTCGATCGCACCCGCGAGGAGGCGCATCGTTTCCGTTACGAGCGTCCGATCGTCCTCATTCACGGCTACCCCCGAACGCTCCACGGCGCGAAGGAGCAACTCCCCCATCACCACGTAGGGCGTCTCGGCCGCGGTCGTTTCGTTCGCGAAGACCGTTTTTTCTTCGTTTTCCATCTTTTGCGTCATCTCAGTCACCCAACATCTCCTCAAGGATCTTCACGCGGTCGGCCACGTCTTCGTAAGGCAACACTGCCACGCCGCGTCCCGCAGAGGCGCCGCGCACGAAGAAGTAAAGGGCGCCGCCGAGGCGGTCCTCGGCTCCTTCTCCCAGACGGGCGCGCAGAAGGCGCTTCGCCGCGGCGAGGTAGCAGAGGTACTGAATGTCGTAATGGGCCTCCTTCATGTGAAGCGCCACGGCGTCTTCCGCATAGAAGTCCCGCCAGTCCTTGGCTTCCGGGAAGGCCTCGCGAAGAGCCGCGTTCGAGGCGAGGTTGTCGGTCTTCCAGTCGAGAATCCAGATCTTGCCGTTCGCTTCAAAGAGAAGGTCGATCGAACCCGTGAGGTAGCCCGAGAGCTCTTCCTGCGTGAGCCCCTTCCAACCGAGTTCCGCGGCCTTCTTCGCAAAGGCGGTCTTCGAGAGATTCGGCTTCGTGTGGAGAAGAAAACCGTATTCCGAGCGGCGGCATTCGGCCTTCAGATTCTTGAGGCAAAAGTCCGGAAGAATCGGAAGCGAGAGGACCGAGTCAAAGAGCGTCCGAAGCTCTTCAAGGCGCTTTGCGCCTTCGGGCGAGAGACGATCCTCGCCCGGCGCCTCGTCCGAAAGACCTTCCCCGCGGCGCACGAGATCGGGCGTGGCGCCGAGGATCGACAGAAGATAATTGCGCTGCCGCAGGCGGTTGCGGCGGATTTCGTCCGAGAGTCCGGGATCGGCGAGTTCCTCGTCGGTCGCGAGCACGCGCCGGCATTCGAACCCGTGGAAGTCCACGACTTCGAAAAGCCGGTGGATCGTCACACCCAATGCGGCGCCCGAACGCCAGCGCGCCATGGGCGAGGCGTCCTCGATTCGGCGGCGCAGTTCTTGGGATTCGTCGTCCTCGGTTTCATCCTCCCCGGAGAGCGTCGCGCGCTCGTCGCGGTGAGCATCGGCGTGCGCGCCGAAAAGGCCCTTTTTCAGTGCCGTGTAGCTCGTCTGCACCCAAGAGGGATCGACCCTGCGCACGGACTCGGGTTCGGGAAGGGCCTGCGCTTCCGGAGATTCGAGCATCACCGGCACACCGTCCTCCCGGGGCGCCCAAGGCGAGATCGACCAGTAGAGTCCCGTCTCGTCCTTTTGCGGTTTGAGCGTTTCAGAGTCGACCGTCATCCCGGGGTGTTCCTCCGCAAAGCGCCCGGCCGTTTTCGCCCAGACGTCCGCAAAATCGTCCGCACGCTCGAGCATTCCCTTTTGAAATTCGTCCCAGACGGCGAGATAGTCGTCCCGAGTCCAGCCCGCGAGATTTTCCCGCGCGGCGAGCGCATAAAAGAAGGCCGACCAGGCGTAGGAATTGAGTTCACCCCCGACCTTCCACTTCGGAAGACCGTAGATCGTCAGGCGTGCGGAGGCGCGGGTGAAAGCGACGTAAAGAAGCCGCACCGACTCCTCGATCTGGGCGCGCTTGAAGTCGGGGAGGTCATTGGGCTTCACTTCGCCCGGGAAAAGAACGAGCCGTCGTTCGCCCGCCCCGTCGCGTTCGTGGACCATGGGAACCGCCATGTCTTTGTAGGGCGCTCCCCACCAACAGCCCGGCAGATAGACGATCGGGTACTCGAGCCCCTTGCTCGAATGAATCGTTTGAATCACGACGCGGTCGTCGTTCGAATCGGGCCGGACTTTGTATTCGTCGGGTACGGAAGCCTTCTTGTCCGATCCTTTGGCGATCAGCTTTTCAAAGCGCCGCACGAGCCCCGAGAGGGTCTTGGCGGACTGCTGCATCCCGAAGAGGAGTTCGATCAACTGCCGATAGTTGGCGAGCGCCCGCTCGCCGCCCGCCACGGGCAGAAGACGGCGTTCCACTTCGCAGACGCGGAAAAGCTCTCCGAAGGCCGCGGTGAGGCCCGAGCGCCGTGCGCGTTCGGCCGCCGCCTCCATCACGCCGCGCAGGAAAACGAGACGTTCGGTGCGCTTTTTCTCGTCGGTGTAGGTCGAGAGTCCGTCCCCCACGATGCGCGTTGCGCGGGCGGCCTCGAGGAAACCGCGCTCGGAAGGCATCGCCATCGCCTCGAGGACCGTGCAGAGTTCCTTGGCCTCCTCGGTCCCGAAGACGTTTTTGTCGGAGGGAAAGCGCACCTTCACGCCCCGCGCCAGAAGGGCGTCGTAAAGCGGCATCCCGTCGTCGCGGGTCCGCACGAGAATCGCGATGTCGCCAGGGCGCAGGGGACGGCCTTTGACGAAGTGACGGTCGCGCTCCGAGAGCATCGCGGCGATTTCGTCGGCGATGTCGTCCGCCTCCCACTGAAAGAGCTTGTCCTTGACGGGTTTTTCGAAGTCCCCGAGGCGCACGACGAGCGCGGGTTCGGGTCGGAAGACCCCGTTTTCATCGACGCGGATGAGGGGCGGCCGATCTTCGTTTGCGGCCACGGCATCGTAACGAATGCCCGACCCGAGGAAGGTCCCCGGACGCTCGAAGAAAAGATTGAAGAAGTGCATCAGGACCGGCGTCGTCCGGAAGTTCTTCGCGAGCTTTCGGTGACGTCCGATTTCGTCCGACGCCTTCCGATAGGTCTCGAAGTCCGCGTTTCGGAAGCTGTAGATCGCCTGCTTCGGGTCGCCCACGAAAAAGACGGTCTTCCCGTAGGCGGGGTCCCCGAAGAGCGTGGAGAAGATCCCGTACTGCAGGGGGTCCGTGTCCTGGAATTCGTCGATCAAGACGACGTCATAGTGACTGCGCACGACGGCCGCAAACGCCGGATCCGCCTTGAGCCCCGCTTCGGCGCGAACGAGCATGTCGTCAAACGTCTGGTACGACGCTTCGCGCTTCAGGGCCTCGTAGCGCGCGGGCGCCCAGGTGAGGAAACGCGAGAGCATTTCCTCGTAGGCCGCGGCGTTCTCGGCGTCAAGATTCTTGGGGAAGCCCTCCTCGGAAAAGACGGCGCGGCTTCGGGCCGATTCGGGCTCGGCGGCGAGTTTCGAGAGAGCCTTGTCGAGCTTCAGGGTTCGCAGCGCCCGGAAGGCTGCGGTGGCGCCGCTCTCGTTTGCACGTCTCGCTTCAAGACGCAGAAACTCCTCCGCAGTGCGGTCGAGAAGGTCGTTTTCCTCCCCCGAGTCGACGCCGTAGCTTCCGCCCGAGGTGAAAACAAAGTCCGAGAGCGTCTTCTGACAGAACGAATGGATCGTGAGGATCACGGCGTCGTCGAATTCGCGCACCGCGCGGTCGAGCCGCTCGCGAACGAGATCGGGATCAAGTTCGAGTTTCTTCCAACGTTCGAACTGCTCGAAAAGATTCTTGTCGGTGGGCGGAACGCCTTCGGTCACGAGCTTGCGTACGGCGATGAGCTTGCCGCGGATGCGGCTCTTGAGTTCCGCCGTCGCCGCCTTCGTAAAGGTGACGACGAGCATGCGCCCGATCGCGATCCCGCGCTCGACGACGAGACGAAGAACGATGTGTTCGAGCGAATAGGTCTTTCCCGTCCCCGCGCTCGCCTCAATCAGGGTCCGACCGCGAAGAGGATCGTCGAGGAGCTTGAAGTCCCCGTTCGGATCGTCGTCCGTCTGCGGGTCCGCCGCGCCGGACTGCGCGGGCTCTACGGCCGCCGGGGGGAAATCCTCCGCGACGGGCGCAAGGTCGTCCGCAACCGACGCCTCGAAAAAGGCGTCGGGCTCGAATTCGCCCCCGACGGGCAGCGCCCAGTCGTCGGGAAGATCCGAAGGCATGTCTTCGGGCGGCACTTCGATCCAATCTTCGTTCCCGCCGGCCTCCAAAGAGGGAAAATCCGCGGGCACTTCATCCGGCCAAACCTGCAAATCCTTTTCCTTCACGGGACTCTCCTCAATAGTTGCGCGCAACGAGCGCTTCCACGCTTTCGGCGAGAGAGGTCAATGCCTTCTCCCGCTTTTCCTCGGGCGTGCACTCGGGTTCCTTCTTTTTCGAAGTCTTCTTCTTTGTGCTTTTGCCCTTCTTGGGCTTGTCCGAAGCCTCCGCCGCTTCCGTCGATTCGGACGTCTCGTCGGAAGACGTTGCGGTCACCTCCGCCAGAGGCGCGAGGAGCGCTGCAATGTCCTCCTCCACCCGTTCGCGAAGATCACGGGCCTTTTTAATGTCGAGCCCCCGCCAGAAAACGCTGTCCTCATAGGAATCGGGCCAGATGACGGGCAGATCGAAACTCTCGTCGAAGAGTCGAACGCACTGCCGCAGAATTTCCTCGGCTTCGTCGACCTCCATCGGCCGGTAACGCACGAACACCACGCCGTCGTCCTTTGTCTTCTTCAGAACGCCGAGCGCCGTTTCGGCCCCCGCCTCCGAGAGGAAGACGTGCGTGAGCAGGGCTTCCTTTTCCGCACGGTTTGAGTCGGCGAGCACGAGCTGCGCGGACGTTCCGTCCGCTTCCGAGAAGACTCTGACCTCGCCCGTCAGACGGCGCACATGACGTCCCGCAACGTTCACAGCGAGGGAGAGTTTGGACGGCGTTCGACCTTCGGTAAGCTTCCTCCACTCTTGAGAGAGTTCGTCGGCCTCGGCAATTTCCTCGGCAAACCACCAGCCGCGCACGCCCGGGTCGCCGTTGACGGGATTTTCCGCAAGAAGCCGCGTCGCGCGCGCGACGTCCGCGCCCTCTTCGAAGAGCCCCCGCAGGAGACGCTTTCGCATCACTTCCTCGAGGCGCGACTTGGCGGGGGTCACGCCCGTTTCTTCGGAGGTCTCGAAATCCTTTTTGTAGACGCCCGTGCGTCCCGAGAGCCACTTGCCCGGAGACGTCCAAAAGCGCAGGAATTCCTGCCAGCGAACCGTCCCGTCTTCGGGCGGCGCAAGCACCGCACCGTCGGCAAAGGGCTCGGCCTTTCCCCGTCGGTCCGTGGTGCGGGCGGCCTTCACGGCCTCAAAGAGTTCCGGATCGCGGTTCGTCCAGAAGCGAAGTCCCTCGGGACGGAAGTTTTCTTCTGCGACGCTCGTGAGCGGAAGCCGCACGCGAAGGGCGTCCGAAGGCGTCCCTTCGGGAAGGAGCGTCAGCAAAAAGCGCTCGAGCTCCTCCACGACGACCGAAGGAAGCGCAGGCTGCGCCGGATCCGTTCCGATCGACCAGGAGACGTAGAAGTTCGAACGGGCCGAACGAAAGAGGTCCGCAAAGACGTTGCGGTTGTCCGCGCGGCTGTCGCGATCGCCCGGGCGCCGAAGCGACCGGATTTCGCCCTCTTTCCCGGACGCGGTGAGCGCCATGAGGTCGAACTCCTCGAAGTTCGAAAGCCCCGGAAAACTCGAGTCTTCCGAAAGCCCCAGGCAGGCGACGACGCGGTACGGCAATCCCCGGAAGGCCGACATGTCGGCGACCGTCACGGCGTCCCTCGGCATCGCGCCCGACACGGGGTCGCCGAAGGAGGCGCCGAGCGCCGCACGGAAGGTCTGGTAGTCGACGGGCGTTTCCGTGCCGATCCCCTCCTCCATGTCGATGCGAAGGTGCGCAATGACGCCGAGAAGCTCGTCGCGCGCCGCCTTGACGTCGGCGCCCGCAAAAAAGTCGGTGACGAGCGTTTCGGTGAAGGCCGCCCAGTCCCGTGCGCCGGGCTCGGCGTCGTTCACGTCGTTCCAGGCGATGCGGGCGTCTTCGAGGCGCTTGTAAAGCGAAAGAAGGGTTTCGAGCAGATCGGGGCGCTCCGACACCCTTTCGTAGTGCGCGCGCGAACGGCGCACCGGAAGCGTTCCCGCCCAGTCGACCGCGGGGCTCTCGTCAAACAAAAAGCCCGCCGACAGGCGCTCCAGGGCCCGCGAGAGCGTGCCGTCCACGGCGCCGCGCCGCTCGGCTTCGCCGTAGGCGCCGCCGAACGAGGCGCTAAGTTTTTCGCTCTGCGCCGCAAGCTGCGCTTCGGAGAGCCCCTCGCGAAAGCCCGCGTCGTTCACCCACTCGCGAAGAACGGAGAGGTCGCCGAAACTGAGACCGAGGCTTTCCCCGACCACGGGGAGTTCAAGCCAGGATTCAAAGGCGGAGAGCGTCGTGAGCCCCGAAAGGAGGTCCATTAGCTGCAGAAGAGCCGACGCTGCGCTGTTTTCCATCGAGAGGGGCTTACCCACCATGCGGAAGGGAAGACGCCGTTCGGGCGGCAGGGCCGTTAGCACGCCTTCAAGGACCGGCGCGAAGGTCGCGACGTCGGGCGTCGTGACAAGGACGTCGGAGGGTTTGAGCGTCTCGTCCCGGGCAAAAAGGTCCGTCAGATAGTCGACGAGGCTCTCCGCCTCGCGCACGGGCGTGGGCGCTTCGACAAAGCGCACGGAACGGTCCGACTCATCGGGCAGGGACCGCTCGAAAAGATCGGCCTCGTCGGCCGAGAGCAGCGAATCCTGCGCACGGGTGAGTAGCGTCGGTGCTCCGTCGTTCGTAAGACGCAGATAGAAGCTGTCGCTTTCCCCCTCTTCGTCGGCGCGCAGGTCCTGCAAGCGGTTGCGTAAAAACGAGAAGGGGCGCTCGGCCGGGGCGTTCGCCACTTCGCCGCGGGCGTCGGGCATCGCCTCCGCCGGCGGCGGCACGTCCGCCGTGAAGCGCCAGAGACGATCGAGCGTCGCGCGCGAACTCGCCGCGTTGCGGCGCAGGTATTCGAGCGCTGGCGTCGCCCCCTCGGCCGCCGAATCGAACCAGAAGCCGTTTGCGGGCTGCATGAGGTAGAGCCGCACCGTGCCGCGCCGACCGATTTCCTTCAGGAAGGGAAGCATCAGGGGCGGGACCGTGAAGGGAAGAAAGACGTGGAGGTTTTCTCCCGAGGGGGAATCCGCGAGCACCCGTTCGATATGCTGATACTGCAGGGCGCGGCGCCAACCGCCCGAACCCGAGTCGGACGCGTCCGCGCGCTCCGCCTCCCTCACGATTTCCTGCCACAGGGCCTTCTGCCAGGGGAAGTCGGGGTGACGCGCGAGCGCCTCCTCTTCTTCGCGCATGGCAATCGACAGGGACGCTTCCGGAAAGACCGCGGGCGACACCGCGCTCTCGTCCGTCCAGCGAAGGAGCCAGTCGAGACGATAGGACGCGTACTTCGTCAGAAGCTGCGAGACGCGAAGCGCGAGCTTATAGCGCTCCGACCCGCTTTTGCCCTCGAGAAAGCGCGCGAGACGCGGGAAACGCCCGACGAATTCGTCGTTCGAGAGCCATCGCCACACCACCCAGTCGAGAACGCGCCCCGACATGCGGTTGGCCGCCGCCGGATACCATTTGAGCGACTCGAAGAAATCGTTCGTCGTAAGGAACTTGACGCCCGCGCAGATCCCCTCCGATTCGGCGAGGAGCTGCGTGAGGCGCGTCGCCACGGCTTTGGAAGGAATCAGAATGCGGTCCTCGGCAAAGAGCGGCGCAAGATCGCCCGCCCCGCGGCGGTCCTTGGCGTCCCACTCGAGATTCGTGCGCAGGATCTCCCACAGGACTTCAAAGGCGTTCGAATAATAGGCGTGAATCATGTTGGTTTCCGGTTCGGCCGGGAAAGAGGCCTCTTCGTCTCTGCATTCTAAAGGAGCCGTGCGACAAATCCTTTCGCATGCGAACACAACGGAACCGCAACCGCCGCGATGCTCCCTTCGGCAGTACAGTCGATTCGAAAGAATGCCATACGGATGGCCGCAATGACCACTCTCACAGTACGACTCAACCCATTCGACGAAGCAATTTTGGAAGACCTCGTCAAGAACACGGGAGAAACCAAGACGACTCTCGTGATCGACGGGCTTCGTTTTTTGCATAACGCAATGAGAGAAGAGGATCAGGTGACTCGTCCGTCCGCTCGGGAGTTTGATGGCTTTTTGCGTCAGCTCGCAGAACGCGAAAAAGATCCTGAAGTGCTTTTGGCCCGAGAACGATTGACAGGCCGCAAACCCGTCTGGGAAGACTGATCAGGCGTTGTTACTTCGCATTCCATGCGAAGGAGCGGCGCCTCTCCGCGTAGCCGGAGGTCGTAGTCGTGGCAGAATGATGTCGATGCCGCCCGTTGTCGGGCGGCGACGTCGCCACTCGGACCGTTGCCCACGCCACATCATGGATCTCAAGGTACTTCGTTCTTTCGTCGAAATCGCCCGGGAACAGAGCTTCACCGCCGCCGCGGAGAAGCTCTCCGTCACGCAGCCGACGCTCTCGCGTCAGATTGCAGACCTCGAAGAAGAACTCGGACAGAAACTTTTCGAGCGCACCACGCGCAGCCTCGAACTCACGGAAAAAGGGCACTTCCTTTTCCGCCGCGCACAGGACATCCTCGCTCTCGTCGACAGAACGAAGCTTGAGGCAATGACGACGGAGGGACTTGCGGGCGACATCCGGATTTCCGCCGCCGAAACGCCTGCCGTCGGGATCGTCGCCGAAGCCGTACAGCGCTTTCAGGAAAAGTACCCGCGCGTTCGCTGCCATTTTGTGAGCGCCGACGCGCTTACCGCGGCCGAACACCTTCGGTCGGGACTCTCGCAGTTCGGCGTCTTCAACATGCCCTGCCGGCTCGACGGATTCGAATACATCCGTCTGCCGCGGGAAAACCGCTGGGGCGTGCTCACCCGCCGCGACGGAATCCTCGCGGGGAAAACCTTCGTCACACCCGAGGACCTGAAGCGCCTGCCGCTCTACGTTTCGAAGCAGCGCGGCGTGGAAAACCGCATCGGCGGGTGGCTCAACTACTCCTTCTCGAAGCTTCGCGTCGTCGGCACCTACAACCTTCTCTACAACGCGTCGCTCGTCGTGCGCGCGGGCGGAAACGCCCTCTGTCTCGACGGCATCGTGCCGCCCGACGACGACATCGTTTTCCTTCCCTTCCAGCCGGCCTTTCTCACCGACGTCGTGCTTGCCTGGTCGTCCGCAAGTCAGAAGCAGACGATCACGGAGGAATTTCTCAAGACGTTGCGCAGTCTCTATCCGCCGCAGGAAGGAACGAAGGAAGACGGCGCCGAGGCCGAAGAAGAAACCGCTCCGTAACCATCATACGAAGCGGTTTCCCGAAGATTGAACGAAAGAGCGTCCTCACCAAGCGTAGGCCTCGGGGGCTTCGCCGCCCGGGCCCGGGAAGATGCGGTCGAGCTCTTCGAGCATTTCCTGCGGAAGCGTGAGATCCAGAGCCTTCATCGAGCCTTCGAGGTGCGCGAGCGTTCTCGGACCCACGATCGGCGCCGTGACGACGGGGTTCGCCAAAACCCAGGCGAGCGCCACGTCGGCCGGGTTCATGCCGTAGCGTTCGCAAAGCGCTTCGTAGGCCGCCACGCGTTCCGCAAATTTCGGATCGCGGATCGGAAGCGAGGGCTTCGCGCGGCGGCCTTTTCCGTCACCCGCCTGCGAGTGTCCCGCAAGGAGGCCTCCGTCCAAGGGGCTGTACGTGAGAAGTCCCATGCCGTGATGACGACAGGACGGAATGACCTCGAGTTCGAGCTGACGGCAGGCGAGGTTGTAGCGGCTCTGTTCGCTCACGAGCCCGAAAAGTCCGCGCAGACGCGCTTCGCCCTGCATCGCGGCGATCCCCCAGCCTGGGAAGTTGCAGCTTCCCACGTAGAGAATTTTGCCCTGTTGGATCAGCACGTCCATCGCCTGCCAGATCTCTTCGAAGGGCGTCTCGCGGTCGAAGTGGTGCATCTGATAGAGGTCGATGTGATCCGTCTTGAGTCGCCGAAGGCTCGCCTCGCAGGCTTCACGGATGTGATAGGCCGAAAGGCGCCGGCCGTTGGGACCGTTCACCATCGGTTGATAGAGCTTCGTCGCGAGGACGATTTCGTTTCGTTTTCCGCTCTTTTGGAGCCAGTCGCCCACGATTTCCTCGGAAATGCCGTAGCCGAGCGGAATGTCGGGGCGTTGCGGACCGCCGTAGACGTCCGCCGTGTCGATGAATTGGATGCCGAGGTCGTAGGCGCGGTCCATGATCTCGAAGCTCGCGGCCTTGTCGGTGAGGTGCCCGAAGTTCATGGTTCCCAAACACAAGCGGCTCACGATCAGGCCGGTTCTGCCCAAATGCCGATACTGCATAAATCCTCCCACGGGTGAACAGCGAGGACAGTCGGCCCCCGCCTTCTCTCAGTTGTCCCGCCTACGGTAGCGCGGGAAGAGGGACCTGTCCAATGCGCAAACCTCATGCGCATTCATTCAGAAAAGTCATCGGCGCGCGGTCGTTCCCGATCCGAGCGTAGCGAAACGCCGTCCTTTTCCCCTCTCCCCCAGACAACCATCTTTATCCATGATTTCTCTTGCGACAGAGAAGAATGCGACGAGACCACTCGTTACCTTACCGCCGGTAAGCTTACCGACGGCAAGGTTATTTCGAAACATCTCCGCATTTTTTTCTTCTGAGCCCCCGCTTCTCCGAAATTTGAGGCAAAATTGCGCTCCTCGGGTTTTCACCGTGATAACCCCGATCAAACCAACGAAAAATCAAAAGAAGAAGTCCCTCATGCCTCTGCACATCCTTGTTCTGGCACTCGGCACGCTTGCGCTCGGCATCGCCGAATTTTCGATGATGTCGATCCTGAACGCCGTCGCCGCCGACCTTCAGGTTTCCATTCCGGAAGCCGGCCACTTCATCGCCGCCTACGCCACGGGCGTCTGCGCGGGCGTGATGCTCATGGTCGTCTTCGCGAGAAACCTGCCGCTCAAACACCTCCTTCTCATCATCGTGAGCCTCATCGTCGTCGGGAACGCCCTGACGGTCTTTGCCGACGGCTACGCCGTGATGGTGGCTTCCCGATTCCTCTCGGGCCTCCCTCACGGCGCCTACTTCGGCGTGGGCTCGATCATCGCGAGCGAACTCGCGAAACCGGGCAAGGCCTCGCGCGACGTCACGCTCATGGTGCTCGGCATGACGATCGCCAACCTTGTGGGCGTTCCGCTCGGAAGCTTTCTCTCCTGGGCCGTCTCCTGGCGCCTCGTCTTCGGCATCACGGCCGTGACGGGCGTGATCGTCTTCCTTTCGGTCCTGCGTTTCGTACCGGCCATGCCGGCTCTTCCCAACGCGGGATTCCGCGCGCAGTTCCGCTTTCTCACGCATTTGCGCCCGTGGCTCGTCATGGCGGCGATCTTTTTCGGAAACGGCGGCTTCTTTGCGTACTTGAGCTACGTGAACCCCACGATGGAGGAAGTGACGGGCGTGGCGCCCTCCTCGATGAGTCTCATCATGGCGGTCGTGGGCGCAGGCATGGTCGCGGGGAATCTCCTCTGCGCGAAGCTCGCCGGACGCTTTACCGATCCGGCGCTCGCCTGCATGGGCCAGGGCGTACTCTTTGTCGCGCTCGTGACCGTCTTCTTCGGCGCGGCGCATCCCTTCATCGCGATTCCCGCGACCGTCGTGGCGGCGGGATGCTGCTTCTTCATCTCCGGGCCCGAACAGATCATGATGCTGCAGGGCGCCAAGGAAGGCCGGCTTTTGGGGGCAGCCCTTGCGCAGACCTCGTTCAACGCGGGAAATGCCCTCGGCGCCTGGGTCGGCGGCCTTCCGATCGACGCGGGCAAATCCCCCGAGTGGAGCGCCCTGCCCGGCTTTTCGCTTGCCTTCACGGGTTTTCTGATCCTATATCTTCTCTGGTGGATCCACCGGGAAAAGCACCGCCAAAACTGAGAGAACAACATCGATCGAAAGCGAAAATCCTTTCGGTCGCTCCTCATACGAAAATGTCCGGTCACACGAAAGTGCCGGACATTCTCGTTTGGCCCGACCGCCCTCAAGCGGGGCGGCCAGGACTCACTTCGTTTCGAGCATCACGTTGATGATTTCGCGGTCGGTTCCGACCATGCCGCGGCTCGCGATGCGGCCGACGGCCGCCACCGTGGCGTCGACGTCGTTCTTGACGATCCCGTCGCCGCCCTTGAAGGCGCGGTCGTTCTTGACCATGTCGATTGCAAGGAGGGCCCCTTCGACGCTCATGGCGATCTTCGAAGCGCAGGACGACTTCGCGCCGTCACAGATGAGGCCCGACGTGATGGCGAGCGAGTTCGAGATGACGCGTTCGATGTCTTCGGTCGAGAAGCCCAGAAGATAGGCGATCCCGGCGCCGCTGCCCGCCCCGGCGCTCACGGCGCCGCAGTAGGCGGAAAGTTTGCCGATGCCTTGCTTCAGGCACACCGTCACGAGGTCGGAAAGAAGAAGCGCGCGAAGGAGTTCCTCTTCCGACTTCTTGAGGTGCTCGGCGTAGATCAGAACCGGCATGCTCGCCGTGATCCCCTGATTGCCCGAACCCGACACGATCACGACGGGGAGTTCGCACCCGTTCATGCGGGCGTCCGAGGCGGCCGCCGCAAAGGCGCGGGCGCGCACGGCGGGATCTTCGGGATCGCGGGCCATGAGAATGCGGCCGATCGTGGCGCCCCATTCGCCCGAAAGTCCCTGCTCGGCGATGGCGCGGTTGCAGGCGAGCTGACGCTCCAGGAGCGGACGCACGTGGTCAAGCGGCATCACGCGGGCGGCTTCGATGAGTTCGGAGACGTGCCAGCTCTCGACGGGATGTTCTTCTTCGGGACGGTCCCCTTCTTCCCAAACGACCTTGCCGTCCTCTTCGATGCGGGTGACGTTCGTGTGCGACGTGCGGATCACGGTCGACACGCTGTGACCGTTCAAGTGCCCCGTCACGCGGATGAAGAAGACGTCGGGTTCGTTCGACTGACGCACTTCGACGGGCGTCGTCTGAACAAGTTCGCGGATGCGGTCGCGCTCTTCGGGCGTGATCGCGGCGAGCACTTCGAGGGCCGCTTCGGGCTTCGCGGCGACGAAGCCGGCGACGGCCGCGGCTTCCAGGCCCGTCAGGCCGCCCGTGTTCGGGACGACCACGCTCTTGACGTTCTTCACGATGTTGCGCGAGACGTCGAGCTCGATGCGTTCGGGATAGCCACCGAGGCGCTTGGCGCAGATCGCGGCCGCATAGGCGAGCGCGATGGGTTCGGTGCAGCCCATGGCGGGAAGAAGTTCGGCGGCGAGCGCCGCTTCGTAAACGGAGTACGGAATCATCGGTTGGCCCTCAGGAAGATTCTGTAGAAAGTGCCTGCATTGTACAGAGTCGACACAGAAAAAGCGGAAACCGAATGTATATCGGCATTTATCCGTACAATTCTTTTCCTGCAACGTCGTTTTCCCTTCCTGCACGGTCCTTTCCGCGCCCTGCACGGGATCGGTACGGACCCGCTCTGTTTTCTTTATTCCTTGGGCTTCCCGCCTCGGAATAACCGTTCCCAATTTCCGGCCGTCGCCGATCAAACGCAGCGCATTTCTTTGCGCGAAAACGGGGGCGTTCGTTTTCTTCCTTTCGAATATCCGAAGAAAGCGGACCGAAACAGAAGCCGTACCGAAGGCTTCGCGGGTTTTCCTCGCCCTCCCGTGCGTTTTTCTGCGTCCCGCAAACCTGCTACAATTCCCGCATTTTCAGGCCTTCCCGGAGACATCCCATGGATGACGACACCCTCTTTCGCGAAATTCACCAGCACATCCTGACGCAAGCGAAGGAAGGGCGACGCATCGACACGGAAAACGAACTCGCCGAACGCTTCGGCGTTACGCGCTACAAGGTGCGAAAGGCCCTCTCCGTCCTGAGCCAGATGGGCGTCGTCGACCGCGCCCCGAAGCGCGGCATGACCGTCAACACGCTCGGGCCCAAGAATCTCTCCGCGCAGATCCAGGTGCAGATGGACATCGCGAACTTCGACATCCGCGAGTTCATCGAAGCGCGTCTCCTGATTGAAGTGCACATCATTCCGCTTGCGATCCGCCGCATGACGCCCGCGCTTCTTGGCAAGCTCGACGAAGCGATCTGCCACATCGAGTACTACGCCGGCAACGCCAAGGAAGCGGACCGCTGGGACCGCGAATTCCATCTGCTTTTGCTCGAAGCCTGCGGCAACCGCGTGCTGCAGGTCTTCTCGGCGGCGCTCGTCACCTACTTCGAAAAGACCTCTTCGGCTCTGCCGAAGAACAATCCCCAGTTCTTCCTCAACATCGCCCGTACGGAACGCGCGCTTTTGAACGCCATCCGACGAGGCGACGAAGAACTCGCCAAGCGTCTTCTTCGTGACCACCTGAGCGAACAGGTGGATCTGCTTACGCCCTGATTCCGGCGCGAAACTTCCCAAAAAAAATCCATAAAAAGGAGGAAACATGTCGTTTTCCGTCTCGCCCGACGACAACGTTGCGTCGGACCGCCCCGTGCTCGTGAGTCTTCTGCCCTCGCGCGCCATGCCGGGGATTCTGCGCGAAGGTCTCGAACAGTGCGGGCGTCTCTACTTCTGGCCCGAAATGCGCTACGAAGAACAGGAACGCATCGGCACGCTCGCGTCCGTCCTCATCGGGACGGCGAGTTCGCGCGTCACGGCGGAGGTCCTCCGACGCTTTCCCGCCTGTCGCATGATCGCGAGCTTCGGCGTGGGCTACGACGGCTACGACATGGCCGCGCTCAAGCGCCGCGGCATCGTTCTCACGAACACCCCGAACGTCCTTTCGGACGACGTCGCGGACCTCGCGTTCGCGATGATCCTCAATCTTTCACGCGGCATCGGACGCGCAGACAGCTGGCTTCGCGAAGGGCGCTGGCCCGACGGGGGCTTCCCACTGCAGACGCGCGTCTCGGGAAAGCGTCTCGGAATCTTCGGGCTCGGCCGCATCGGAAGCGAAATCGCCCGCCGCGGCGAAGCCTTCCACATGCAGATCGGCTACACGGACCTCACGGGCAAGAACACCAAGTGGCAGCGCTTCCCGACCTTGAAGGAGCTCGCCGTCTGGAGCGACTATCTCGTCGTGATCGTTCCCGCCACCGAAGCGACGCACCACGTGGTCGACGCCGAAATCCTCATGGCGCTCGGCACGAAGGGCTACCTCATCAACGTCGCCCGCGGCTCGGTCGTGAACACCAAGGCGCTGATCGACTCCCTCAAAACGCGCACCATCGCGGGCGCGGGGCTCGACGTCTTTGAAAACGAACCCTACGTTGAGGCGGAATTGAAGGCCCTCCCCAACACGATCCTCACGCCCCACATCGGGACGGCGACGCTCGAGACGCGCCGCATGATGGCGGACCTGGTCGTGCGCAACGTCCACGCCTTCGTGAACGGCAACAAGCCGATCACGCCGGTCGCGAACTGACGCGGGGCCCGTCATGCCGATTCTTCTCACCGAAACGCCCGGAAAGGGCGACGAAGTCGTCTTCACGCTTCGGGCGCCCAAGGAAGAGGCTGCGGCGCTTCGCCGCATCCTCACGGGGCTCGAATCGCTCTCCCACGTGGGAAAGCCCCTCCCGAAGCGCGAGGGCGAGCCTTTCGAGCGCCTTCGGCAATACCGGCTCCTTCGCAATCTCACGCAGAAGGACGTCGCCGACGCCGTGGGGACCACGCAGTCCCATCTCTCGAAATACGAGGCGGGTCTCCGGAAGATCCCGACCGAAACGGCGGAACGTCTCGCACACTTCTTTCAGTGCGACGTCACGGAATTTCTCGAATAGGCCTCAAAGTCCCGCCTTGCGGCGCTCGCGCAGCACCACGACCCAGCAGAGCACCGTAAGCACCCCCGAAAAGAGCATCACGCCCGCATAGCGCGCGGCGTCTCCCAAAACGATCGGCACCCAGAGGGCCGCGGCGAGCGCAAAGCTCGACGTGTGGAAGAACTGCTGCACGGAAGCGGCCATTCCGCGGTTTTTCGGGAAGTAGTCGAGGTTGAGCGTCGCCATGACGGGACGCGACCAGCTCATCGCCGTCTGATAGAGGCACGGCGCCGCAATGACGAGGGGCCAGACGGGCTCGGTTTCAAGCGCAATCCCGACGCCCAACACCCCCGCCGCGATCAGGACGGTGAGGCCCGAAGCGAGCGTTTTGCGCCACCCGATGCGTCCGACGAGCCGCCCCGTCAGAAAGCTCCCCGCCATGGAAAAGGCGATGAAGGGAAGCGTCAGATAGCCGAAATCCTCGACGCCGAACCGCATGATGTGCATGACGAAGTCGGCGCCGCCCGCCGTGTAGACGATTCCTCCCATGAAGCAAAAGCCGTGCCCCATCACGCCGAAGAGAAAGGCGCGGTGCCGCAAAAGCATTCCGTAAGTCCGGATCGACTCTCCGAGACCAAAGGGACGTCTGGCGGCCTTGGGAAGCGATTCCTTCAGAACCGTGAGGCCGAGCACGGCGATCGAGAGATTGAGGAACGCGAGCGTCCAGAAGACCGCGCGCCATCCCCAGCGCACCGTCACGGCGCCCCCGACGATCGGCGCGAAGGCGGGGGCGAGCGCAAAGAGAAGCGTCATGAGGGCGAGCATCTTCGTGGCGGCGACCCCGGACCAACGGTCGCGCACGATCGCCATCGAAACGACGGGCCCGACCGAGGCGCAGAAGCCCTGCACCACGCGCCAGAAAAGAAGCCATCCGAAGTGATCCGTCGCCGAAGCGGCAAGCGCCGCCAGGCAAAAACCGAGCGCCCCGCCCACCACGACCGGACGGCGCCCCAGGGCGTCCGAGAGCGTCCCCACAAAGAGCGATCCGACGGCAAAGGCGACGAGATAGACCGAAAGCGACTGCGAAATCACGTCGGACGACACCCCGAAGGCTTCGGTCATCGCGGGAAAGGCCGGGATGTAAGTGTTCGCGGCGAAGGGGCCCATCATCTGAATGAGCGATAAAAGGAGCGCGTCGGCGAGCGTCGGTTTTCGGTCTCTTTCTTCTCTTTCGGGCATTTTGAGGGTCGCTCGCACTACAATTCTTGGGATTCCTTTCATTCTAATTCCAAAATTACACCTGCCATGACGAGCCAGTATCGAGGACGATTCGCCCCCTCCCCCACCGGACGACTGCACCGGGGAAGTCTCGTGGCGGCGATGGGAAGCTGGCTCGACGCCCGCGCCCACGACGGCGTCTGGCTCGTGCGCATCGAAGACGTGGATCCGCCGCGCGACATTCCGGGCGCGGCCGAAGACATCCTGCGTGTTCTTGCGCGCCTTGAACTCACGTCCGACGAACCGGTGGTGTGGCAGAGCACCCGGGACGCCGCCTACGAAAAGGCGCTCGGTACGCTGCGCGAAAAGGGACTTCTCTACGGTTGCGCCTGCACGCGAAAGGAAATTCTCGCGCGCGACGCGGAGCTGGGACTCCCTCCGGGCGTCTATCCGGGCACCTGCCGAAACGGCACGGGCGGACGCCCCGCGCGGGCGCTTCGCTTTCGCCTCCCCGACAGGACGCTCGGCTTCACGGACCGGCTCTGCGGACATTTCGAGCAGAATCTTCCGCTCGAGGCGGGCGACGTCGTCATGAAGCGCGCCGACGGGCTCTGGGCCTATCAGCTCGCCTGCATCGTCGACGACGTCGAGTCGGGCGTGACCGACGTCGTGCGCGGCGCCGATCTGCTTGACAACACCCCGCGGCAGATCGCGCTCATTGAAGCGCTCGGCGGGCGGGTGCCCCGATACATGCATCTGCCGCTCGTCTTGAACGACCGAAAGGAAAAGCTCTCGAAGCAGCAGGGCGCCGTGCCGCTTGACGAAACCAATCTTCCGGGCGAACTCGAATTCGCCTGGACGCACCTCGGTTTCCCCCGCCTCGGCGCCGATTCGATCGCGGCCTTCTGGCGCGCGGCGGTGCCGCTTTGGCGCGAACGTTTTGCCAAGGACCCCGATCATGGTTAAGGCTTCGTTTTGGATGCTCGTCGGGATCTTCCTCTTCACCTTCACGGCGGCCCTTGCGAAGATCATGGCCTCGGAAGGCTTCGGCGTCTGGGAGATCGTCTTCTGGCGCTCGATCGTCGGGTGCCTCTTCTGCGCCGCGGTGATGCGGCGCAAAGGCATTTCGCTCAAGACCCGCTATCCGGTGCGCTACGTCGTGCGCTGCACGGTCGGGACCGTAAGCATTGCGCTCAGCGTCTACACGCTCACCGTCATGCCGATCGCCACCGCGCAGACCCTCACCAATACGGGGCCGCTCTGGTTCTGCGTCTTTCTCGCGATCGCGGCCCTCTTTACCGCCTATCGGCTCGACAAAGCCGTTTTGCTCGCCGTGCTCGCGGGCTTCGGCGGCGTTCTCCTCATCCTTCGCCCCGACGTGTCGCAGGGCATTACGATGACGGCCGCCGTGGCGGGCGTTCTCTCGGGCTTCACTTCGGGCGGGGCCGACTTCATGATCCGGCATCTCACGCACAAAGGGGAGCCGGGCGAACGGATCGTCTTCTACATCATGCTCGCGGGCAGTGTCACGGGTTTTCTCCTCGCCTTCGGCGACGGTTGGCACGACGTGACGCCCCTCTCGATTGCGCTCATCCTCGGCGTGGGATTCTCCGCCACGTTCGCGCAGATCGCGACGACCTACGCCTGGGCGAAGGGCCACGCGCTCGTCAACGCCGTCTTCAGCTTCTCGGGGATTCCCTTTGCGCTTCTTTTCGGCGTCGCGCTCTTTGGCGAAACGATCGATCTCGTCGCGCTCCTCGGCATGGCGGTGGTCGCGCTCGCGGGGATTTTCGCGACGCTGCGGCGCCTCAAGGCGGAACAAAAGGCTGCGCGACTTGGAGATGCCTCATGAACGAAACGCTCTCGCACTACGAACGAAACGCCGCCCGCGAAGCGGGCCACTACGAATCCATCTCCGCGCTTACGATCGAGACGGTGCTCGAGCGGTGGATTCCGCGCGGCGCCCGGGTCCTCGAATTGGGCTGCGGGTCGGGGCGCGACGCACGCCGCATGGCGGCTCGCGGCGTGCGCGTCACGGCGACCGACGGCTCGGAAGAAATGCTCCGCATCGCGCGAAACCTTGCGAAAGACATCGAAGGCATTCGCTTTCAGAAGCTCCCCCTCCCTCCGCGCACGCCCGAGGGCGATGTCCTGCGAACCCGCGAGAAAGCACTCGCCGCGCTCGGCGCATCGGCGCCCTTTGACGCGCTCGTCGCGATCGGCGTTCTTCAGCACTTGGACGACGCCGGGCTCTTTGACGCGGCCCTCTTCATCGACGCCGTGTTGAGCGACGCAGGCACGATCGTTCTCTCCATTCCGGAAAACCATGCGACGGCGACGGCCGAGGATCCGCGCTTTTACGCAAACCGCCCGGCCGCGGAATACGCGTCGCTTCTCTCGCGCTTCGGCTTTGAAGAGGTCTACAACGAACGCCGGGAATCGACGGGAGCGCCCGGAAAGGAATGCACCTGGGTCACGCTCGTTTTCGTGCGCCGCAGCGAACGTCTGCGTGCGGTTTCGCGCCTGCGAGGGATTCTCGAAGACGAATCGAAGACCGCCACCTACAAGTTCGCGCTCCTTCGCGCCGTGGCGGACGTGAACATCGAGGCGCCGGGGCGCGCCCGCTTTCTCGCGAGAAACGAGTGGCAGCCGACTCCGGAGAGCGAGGTCGACTGGGTGGCGATCCCCTTCTCCCTCATCGTCGAGCGTTGGATCGACTACTTCTGGGCGCTCACGACCGGCCCGGGCCCCGCGCCGCGGCAGATTCAGGGGACTAGGCCTCTCGGCTTCGGCGCTTCGCTCTCGCGGCTGCAGGCGCTCTACGACGGCGACATTCTTCACTTCCGCCGGGATTTCTACGAGGGACGCCTTGCATCGCCGGACGCAGAACCGGCCAAACTCAAGGCTTTTCTCGAAACCGTAAGAGACATCGCTTCGGCCCTCAAGAAGGGGCCCGTGCACTTCACGGGAAGCGCCTCTCCCGAAGGGAAACCCTTCCATACGTCCCCCATGGAGCGGGGTTTCTGGACGCCCACGCCCTCGGGCCTGGCCGGACACTTCGGAGAACTGCGCCTTCCCGCGCACCTCTGGAACGAACTCAACCGCTCGGCGCCGTGGTTCGTGAACACCGTGATGTTCGAGTGGGCGAGACTTTCCGTTCGCTTTTCGCAATTGGCGGGCGAGCCCTCGAGCACTGCGGCGGTACTCGCAAGACTCCTTCCGCCCGACGAGCCCGAGCGCGACACGATGCTCGCCAAAGCCGTCTTCGAGGGAACGGAGAATCTGCGCTGCGTCTGGACGGACCGTCCGCTCACCCGCTCGACGCTTGCCGTCGACCACATGATCCCCTGGGCGAGAACGCACTGCAACGACCTCTGGAACCTTCTTCCGGCAGACCGCGGAGCCAACGGCAAAAAGAGCGACCGTCTTCCGACGCTTCGGCTTCTCGACGAAGCGCGTCCTCGGCTTTTCCGCGCCTGGCGCACGCTCGAAGATGCCCGTTCGGCGCTCTTTCGCGCGCAGGCGGAAAACACGCTTCTTCGCACGTCGCTCCCCAAGGTCGGATGGGAGAAGCCGCTCTTTGACGCGGTGCTGCGCACGGCCGACGACACCGCACGGCAGTTCGGCGCGCCACGCTGGGACGGACTCAGCGCGGATCGTTGAGCGTTTGGACGTCAAAAACGGTCGCGCCTGCGTTATCCTCTTTTCGAACGCATTCCGAGGAAAATGAGGATGGAACAGAACATCAACGCCGACCACAACAACGACATTCTGCTGATTTTCGCCGTACTGCGGGGCATTACGAGACGCTGGACGACGACGAGCGAAATTCAGAACCGTCTGGCTTCGCAGGGGCTCGACATTCACCGCAGAACCCTGCAGCGCGTTCTGAAGCGCATCGTGAACCACCCCGAACTCGGCGTCGAGCTCGACGACCGCACGCGCGTCTACGCCTATCGGCAGACGGTTCCTTCAGGAAGCTTTTCGGCGATGCAGATGAATCCGCAAGAGTGTCTTCTTCTGCGCCTCTTCGAAGAAAACATGCGCTACCTCCTTCCGGGGTCCCTCATGAACGCGATGGAGCCGCTTTTTGAGACGGCCCGCGCGACGCTTCGCGAGCGCGCCCCCGAAACGCCGGAGCGCACCTGGCTCTCGAAGGTGGCGTCGGTGCCGAGCGGGGTCAAGTTCATTCCGCCCGAAATCAAGCCCCGCATCTTCGACGCCGTCTCCGAAGCGCTCTACCGCGAAGTGAAACTCGAAGTGCGATACCGCAATCTCGAAGGCGTCGAAAAGGAGGCGATCGTCTCGCCCCTCGGGCTCGTGCTGCAGGACCGCAAGGTCTACGTCGTCGTCCGCTTTGACGGCTACGACAACTGCCGGCACCTGGCGTTGCACCGCATGCTCGACGCAAAGCTCCTCGAATTCGCGGCGGACGTCCCCGAAGATTTTTCGCTCGACGAGTACATGCAAAGCCGCCACTTCAACTACAGCCACGGCAAGAAGGTGCGGCTCGTCCTCGAATTCGAGGACGGCCACACGGCGACGCTCCTTGACGAATCGCCCTTCTCGCGCGACCAGAAGCTCGAAAAACTCGAGGACGGCTTCTGGCGCCTCGAAGCGACGACCGACGACACGAGTCTGCTCAAGGGCTGGATCGGCGGCTGGCCCGACGGGCACTTCCGGCTCGTCGAAAAAATCCCCATGGACTGAGAGATTTGTCGGAGGGCAATGGGTCCGCCATTCCCCTGCGCTAGAATGGATGCAAAGGGTCCTTCGCAAAAGGAACAAGAAAAATGACCGAGAAAAAAACGATTAAGAACTTCGTCGAGACGCTCGAGAGGCGCGTCAACGACATTCGCGAAGACTTCACGGAACTCAAGGCCGAAATGACCCGGCGCTTCGGTCCGAAGAAGGACGACGAGATCTTCCGCGCGCTTCCCAAGCCGCAGCCCCTTGACGTGCCGCTCAAGACCGTTCTCATGAACCGCCGTTCGGAGCGCAGTTTCAGCGACGAACCGATCACGGACTACGACCTCTCGACACTTCTCAACGCGGTCGACGGGATCAACCGCCCCAACGGCAAGCGCACGACGCCCTCCTGCCTCAACTGGCGGGAAATCGAAGTCTACGTTCTGAAATCCAACGGCATCTGGCGCTGGGTCCCCGAGCGAAACGGCCTTCTCTTTCTCTCGATCCGGGACGTGCGCGAAGAGACGGGCTTCGGTCAGCCCGCCATTCTCGCCGCCCCCGTCGAACTCGTCTACGTGGCGAACTTCAAGAAGACGCGCGGCCGCATGACGATGCTCGGCGAAAAGATCATCGAGCTCTTCAGCGACGACTGGGACGACGAGGCGGCGGAGGACATCCGCCGGCGCGCAGCGGACCTCAACGCGGGCGCCAAGGTGCAGATGACCTATCTCGCCGCGGCGGCCCTGCACCTGTCGACCGTGGTGCGCCTCGGGTTCGACCCCGAACGCCTCGGGCGGGCGCTTCACCTCGGGCCCGACGAAAAGGTCGTCGCGGTGCAGAGCCTCGGCTATCGTCCGTCCTCCATCTTCGACCACATCCGCTGACACTGAGGTCAACGTATGAACAAAGCCAAACCGATCGCGGGCCTCGTGATCCTCGCTCTTCTCGGTTCGGGAGCCTGGTATCTTCTTCACGACCGCACGACGGAAACGCGCGAACCGACCGCCTGGGGTCACGTCGACACGAGAAGCGTCTCACTCGCCTTTGAAATCGGCGGGCGCATCGCAGAGCTCGGTCCCGAAGAAGGGATGCGCGTGAAGGCGGGAGACGTTCTCGGACGGCTCGACACGCGCTCGCTCGAATTGGAGCGCGCCCGCCTCGTTGCGAGCGCGCAGGCGCTCAAGGCTCAGTATTCGCTCGCCGAAGAAGGCGCGCGGCAGGAAGACATCGCGGTCGCCCGCGCGGAACTCGCGGCGCTTCGCCAGTCGCTTCGTCTTGCGCGCATCACGGCCAACCGTCAGGAAGAGCTCTTCCGGGCGAAGGCGACGACCGAACAGTTGCGCGACGAAGCGCGCTTCACGCTCGCGCAGCGCACCGCCCAGGAAAAAAGCCTTGCCGAACAGCTCCGAAAACTCGAAAACGGATCGCGTCCGCAGGAAATCGCCGCGGCCCGCGCGCAGTGGGAGGCGGCCGAGGCCGCGGTCGCACAGCTTGATCATCAGATCAACGTGCAGAGCGTCCTTCGTTCGCCCGCCGACGGCTTCGTGCGCGTGCGCGCCGCGGAACCCGGAGACATGGCGGTCGGCGCGCGCACGATCTTCGAACTCTCGCTCGACGACCCGAAGTGGGTGCGCGCCTATCTCACCGAAGCGCGCCTGGGCGAAGTGCGCGAAGGCGACGTCGTGACGGTCGTAACCGACACGACCGAGCCCATTTCGGGGCGCATCGCCTTCATCAGCGACACGGCCGAATTCACGCCCAAGACCGTGCAGACCGAAGATCTGCGCACGGCGCTCGTCTATGAATTCCGTGTGGACGTGCCCGACCCCGAGCACCGTCTGCGCATGGGTCAGCCCGTCACCGTAAAACTCAAACCCGAATGAGCGTCCTCAGCGTCGAAAAACTCGTAAAACGCTTTGTCGGCCCCGACGGACGACCTCTCGCGGCGGTGGCCGAACTCTCGTTCGAACTTCCCGAGGAGGCCCGTCTCATTACGATCGCGGGTCCCGACGGCGCCGGAAAGTCGACCCTTCTGCGGCTTCTCGTCGGGCTTCTCACGCCCGACGCGGGCGACATCCGCGTGCTCGGACTCTCGCCCGACAAGGCTTCGCTTTCGGGCCGCACGGGCTTCATGCCGCAGAAGTTCGGGCTCTACGAAGAGCTCACGGTCCTCGAAAACCTCGAAACCTTCGCGGCCCTGCGGGGCGTCCCCAAGGCGGAGGCTCCGGCGCGTTTCTCCGAACTCCTTTCGCTCACAGGACTCGCTGGCTTTGAAGAGCGCCGCGCGGGCGCGCTCTCGGGCGGCATGAAGCAAAAGCTGGGCTTGACCGCCAGTCTTCTCGCCACGCCCGAACTCCTCTTTCTCGACGAACCGACGGTCGGCGTCGATCCTCTCTCGCGTCGGGAACTCAAAAACATTCTGCGAACGCGCACCGAGACGACCGGCATGCGCGCGATCGTGACGACGTCGAACCTTTCCGAGGCCGAAGAGGCGGACCTCGTTCTCCTCATGGAAAAAGGGCGGCTCCTCGACGTCGCGACGCCCGAGGCGGCGAGACGCCGCCTTTCAAGACGAACCTTCCTTTTGCGCGCCGCCGATCCCGCCGACGCCAAGACGCTCACGCGCGGTGCGCTTAATCTCGTGAACGCCGAAATGGGCGAAGCCGCCCCCTTCCTCGACGCCTCGCCCAAGGCGGACGGCGTCGCGGTGCTCCTTGCCGACGAAGCGAAGGAAGCGGACCTCGCCGCCAAGGCTACCGCGGCGGGCCTGCCCGCCCTCAGCGTCTCGGCGAGAGCGCCCCTCATGGAGGACGTCTACGTCGACGCCGCCTTCGCGCGCAAGGCTTCGGCGCACTTCTCCGCCCCGAAGGTCGAAGCGGGAAGCGAAGACCTCGTGATCGAGGCCAAAGGGATCTGCCGGCGCTTCGGGAGTTTCACGGCCGTGGCCGACACGAGCTTCACCGTGAAGAAGGGCGAAGTCTTCGGACTTCTCGGCCCCAACGGGGCGGGCAAGACCACGACCTTCCGCATGCTCTGCGGGCTTCTTGCGCCGAGCGCGGGGAAAATTCACGTTTGCGGCGTGTCGCTCGAAGAGGCGAAGTCTGAAGTCCGTTCGCGAATCGGCTACGTCGCGCAGAAGTTCTCGCTCTACGAAAAACTCACCGTGCGGCAGAATCTCGACTATTTCGGACGCAGCTACGGGCTTTGGGGACGGCGTCTTCGCGAACGCGTGACGGAAGCGATCGAACTCTTTCGCCTTGCGCCCTACGCAAACGAGCGCACCGACCAACTGCCGCTCGGCGCCAAGCGCGAGCTCGCCTTCGCGGCGGCGCTTCTGCACCACCCCGACATTCTCTTTTTGGACGAGGCGACTTCAGGCGCCGACGTCGAGGCGCGGCGCACTTTCTGGCGGCGCATCGTCGCGCTCTCGCGCCTCGGCGTCACGACGATCGTGACGACCCACTACATGGAGGAGGCCCACTACTGCGACCGCTTCCTCATTCAGGACCGCGGCCGCGTCCTCATCCTCGGCACCCCCGACGAAGTGCGCCGGGCGGGCGCCACGCCGGACAACCCCGAACCCACGATGGAGGAGGCCTTCATCGAAATCGTCGAACGCTCGCGTGAGGAGGCCGCATCATGAAAAGTCTTCGCCGACTCCTCGCCGTGATCCTCAAGGAATGCACCCAGATCGAACGGGATCCCTCGATCCTTCTGATCGGGCTCTTTCTGCCGATCTTTCTTCTCATGCTCTTCGGCTACGGCCTTTCGATGGACGTCAAAGGCGTGCCCGTCGCGATCGTCGCGGAGGACGCCTCCCCCTTGAGCGACCGTTTCACGGACCGGTTCCTGGCATCCGACTATTTCTCCGCACGGAAGGTCACGAGCCGCCTCGAGGCGGAAGCGCTCCTTGAGAACCGAGAAGTGGACGCGGTCCTTCACATCCCGAGCGACTTCGCCCGGCGGGTTCTTGCGGGCGAGGCCGATTTGGGCCTCACGATCCACGGGGTCGACGCCAATCAGGCGACGATGATCCGCACCTACGTGAGCGCGACGATCGCGACGCAGCTGGCCACGAACGCGGAACTTGCCGCAAGTGTGTCGCAGAGCGCGTCCGCCAAGCCCTCGGTCGCTCTTTCGACGCGCGCTTGGTTCAACGAGGCGAACACGAGCTCCTGGTACCTCGTTCCGGGGCTTCTCGTCGTCACGATGACTTTGGTCGGGAGCTTTTTGACGAGCCTCGTCGTCGCGCGCGAGTGGGAGCGCGGCACGATCGAGTCGCTCTACACAACGCCGATCCGCCCGTGGGAGACGGCCGTCGCGAAGATCGTCCCGAACTACGTCGTGGCCCTTGCGGGCGCGCTTCTCGCACTCTGCGTGGGGCTCGTCGCCTTCGACATTCCGGTGAACGGCTCGGTCGGATGGCTTCTCGCCACGCTCTTTCTCTATCAGCTCCTCGCCGTGCTCTTCGGGCTCTTTCTCTCGGCCGCGACGAAGCGGCAGTTCCTGGCGCTGCAGTACGCCGTGATCGGAAGCTTCCTTCCCGCCATGATGCTCTCGGGCTTTCTCTTCGACCTTCGAAGCGTCCCCGACTGGATTTCGGTGGTGGGACATCTGCTTCCCCCCACCTACGCGATCGAATCGGTGAAGATCTGCTTCCTCTCGGGCGGATGCGAGGACATCCTCGCCCAAAACCTCGCAATCATCGCGCTCTGGTGCGTTTTCTTCTACGTTTTGAGCCTGCGGTTCCTTAGAAAATCCCTCGAAGGAGGCCTCCATGCATGACGTTCTCGCTTCCCTCGTGCGGATTGCCGCGCTCGTCTGGAAGGAACTCGTCACGATGTTCCGCGACCCGGGCTCGCGCAAGATCCTGATCGTCCCCGTCCTCGCTCAAGCGGTGCTTTTCGGCTACGGCGCCACCTTCAACCTCGAGCACGTCCCCTGGACCTACTGCGACGAAAGTCGAAGCGCCCTCTCGCACGAAGTGATCCGTAAAGTGGGCGAAAACGGCGTCTTCAAACTCGTGCGCCCGAGCCTCAACCTCGACGCCTTGGGTGAGGCCGTTGAACGGGGCGAGGCGCTCACGGCGCTTTACTTTCCCGATGACTTCGCCGAAACGGGCCGTCTTCTCGTCATCACGGACGCGCGCAACACGACGACCGCGAACGTCGCGACGGGCTACATCTCCGTCATCGTCGAAGGCATGAACGCGCAAAACGGCAACACCGCGCCCGTGCGGCTCGTCGAACGATTCCGCTTCAACGAAAACAACATTACGCGCTGGAACATCATGCCGGGCCTCATTCTCGCGCTCTCCCTCATTCAGGTGATGCTCCTTTCGGGCCTCACCGTCTCGCGCGAGCGCGAAGAGGGAAGCTTCGACATGATGCTCATGACGCCCGCCTCGAGCTGGGAGATCTATCTCGGCAAGGGGCTGCCCGCCATTTTCGTAGGAATCATGCAGGCGCTCATCATCTTTTCCGTCTCCTGCTTCTGGTTCGAGATCCCCTTTGCAGGGTCGTTTGCGACGCTCCTTCTCGTAATCACGCTTTTCTCCGCCGCGGTCGTGGGGCTCGGGCTTGCGATCAGCGCGGTCTGCCGCACGATTCAGCAGTCGATGGTGGCGGCCTTTCTCTGCATTCTTCCCGCCATCATCCTCTCGGGCCTCATGACGCCCGTGCGCGCGATGCCCGAATGGATGCAGACGGTGACGATCATGAATCCCCTGCGCTACTCGATCGACGCCGTGCGGCGCATCTACTTCGAAGGGGCGACCTTCACGGACGTCCTACCGCTTCTCTGGCCCGTGGCCCTCATCTGGCTCGTCGTGACGCCCGTCGCCCTCAAACTCTTCCGGGCGAAGATCACGTGAGGTGCGACACGACATCCGTTATGGCTCTTCATGCCGCATCGGCGTAATGGAAACCTTATCCGGAGAAACGGCAGCGACTTCTTCGGAATCGAGATGTTCGGCGGGATCGAAATCTTTACGGGAACGAGTATTGCCCATCAAGCGCATTCTCCCGTGCCGCGAATTCCATCAGGAAAGAACACAGTCGAGTACACCCGCAAAAAGGAATGAAGAACGCACGGAGCAGCGGCCATTGCGCGCAATCCGACGGAAGGACAAAGGAAAGCCCCGCAGAGGACGCTCCCGGGCGCAGTCTCTGACGGGGTGGAATCTCCGGCCCGGCATTCTCCGCCGAGCCGTTCAATCGGTTGGGCAGGCGATCACTTCGCTTCGCCGAACCACTTCTTCCAGATCTTGTCGTATTCGCCGTTTTCCTTCAAGGTCTTGAGGGCGGCGTTCAGTTCTCCCTGCAACTTGGCGTTCTGCTTCGTCACGACCATCGCGAAGTCGTCGGCGGAGAGCATCTGATCCGTCAGGTGCACGGTCTTCTGCGCGAGCGCGGGCTGCTGCACGAGGATGTAGTCCGTCACGGGGCGGTCGTTGATGACGGCAACGGAATTGCCCGTCGAGAGATCCATGATGGCTTCGGAGGCGTTGTTGAAGGTCGTCACCTTGGCGCCTTCGATTTCCTTGGCCTTCGCGGCGGCGGTCGTACCGATCTGTACGCCCACGGTCTTGCCCTTGAGGTCCTCGAACGTCTTGATGTCCTTGGCGGCTTCCTTCGTCACGAGGATCGTCAGACCCGACTTGTAGAAGGGATCCGTGAAGAGCACGCGCTTCTTGCGCTCTTCCGTGATCGAGAAGCCCGAAGCGCCCACGTCGGCCGTACCCGCCATGAGGGCCGGAATGATGCCGTCAAAGCCGATGTTGAGGATTTCGACGTCGTAGCCCATTTCCTTGGCCATGGCGCGGATGAGATCCATTTCAAACCCCGTCACTTCCTTCGTTTCGCTGTTGACGAATTCAAAGGGCGGGAAGGTCGGGTTCGTCGCGACGCGCAGCGTGGCGGCGTTGGCGACGCCCGAAATGAGGCCGGCGGCGATGAGGAGTGTAGCGGTGAGGGACTTGAGCATGATCGTTTTCCTTTTGGCGCGTTGAGTGGTTGTGCGGTCCGGGACTCTCGAGGGGGAGTCGAAAGTGCCCTTCGTTTCGAGTCACTATAGCGGCGGCGAAGGCGGCAAAGTGCTTCTCCCAAGCGCTTTTCTTCGAAAATCTGCACATCTTTTTCCCGTCGCCAACCCCGCTAGGACAAAGGTCCGAGTGGCCGACGTTTGGTCGACAAAACCCATTTTTCGGGCGACTCGGACGCCACGCCTCCAGTGCGCCTTCTACGAGAAAATGCGGAATCCGACGCCCCCTTCGTTGCGCTATGATTCTTGGATTCGTCAACCGATTGGAGACCATCCATGCATCCGATCCTCATCAAGAACGCCGACGTCTACGCGCCGGAACACCTCGGAACCCGCGACATTTTCCTTGCGGGCGGCAAAATCGTCGCGATGGCTGAAAAGCTCGACGTGACCCTCCCCGACCTCGAAGTGATCGACGCTGCGGGCTACATCGTGGCTCCGGGTCTTGTCGACCAGCACATCCACATTACGGGCGGCGGCGGCGAAGGCGGCTGGCACAGCCGCTGTCCCGAACTTGTCTTCTCCGAACTCGTGAAGGCGGGCGTGACGACCTTCCTCGGCGTCTCGGGCACCGACAGCATGACGCGCTCCGTCGAAAACCTCCTCGCCAAGGTCCGCGGCCTCAAGAACGAAGGCGCCTCGGGCTGGATGTGGACGAGCAACTACGCCTATCCGGTCACCACGATCACGAAGGACGTGCGCACCGACATGCTCGCGATTCCGGAAGTGCTCGGCGTGAAGATCGCCCTGGGCGACCACCGCTCCTCCTTCCCCAATCAGCACGAAATCATGCAGATCCTCGCTGACGTCCGCGTCTCGGGGATGCTTACGGGCAAGACCGGGTTCCTTCACGTTCACCTCGGCGACTTCCCGTATTCGTTTGACATCTTCGACGAATGCGTCGCGCAGGGCATGCCCATCAAGCACATCCGTCCGACGCACGTCGCGCGCCATCCCGAAGTCTTCCGCCGCGCCTGCGAATTCGCCAAGAAGGGCGGCTTCATCGACATCACGACGGGCGGCGGCAACTACATGGGTTCGGCCGCCGACGCCGTGCGCGCCGCGCTCGCCGACGGCGTTCCGTTCGACCGCATTACGCTGAGCTCCGACGGCCACGGTTCGATGCCGCGCTTCAACGAAGCGGGCGAAATGGTGGGCTTGGGCATCGGATCGATCATGTGCGACATCGAAACGATCCGCGAACTGAAGGACGAACTCGGCGTCGAAAAGGCCCTCACCCCGATGACGAAGACGGTCGCGGGCGCCCTCGGTCTCGAAACGAAGGGCGGCATCGCCGTCGGCAAGGACGCCGACCTTCTCTTCCTCACGAAGGACTTCGAACCCGAGTGGGTCTTCATGATGGGCAAGGTCGCCATGCGTCAGGGCGAAGTCGTCATGAAGGGCGCCTTCGAAGAATAATTCGAAGCGTCAGACGCCTTGCATCGAAGCCGTCCGTTCGGTACGCCCGAACGGGCGGCTTTTTCGTCTCGAACCCTCGAAAGAACAGGTAAATCAAAAAGATAGAAAAAAGATATCAGATCGCTATTTCACAACGGAATAACGCATTTCGCCTGTTGGTATTCCTGAAAATAGGCTTCGCACAAACCGTTGCAGAAGTACCTTTCCGTTAAGAAACCGACGGCGCTTCGAATTTCCTCGCTTTCGCACGAGACATCCCTCTCTCGGACTATGGGCGTATGTCTTTGCGCTATGCAAAATGAAAAGATGACTTCCTTCGGGGAGTCCGACCATCCCGCCCCGCCCCCCTTTCGGAGACCCCACACGTGAACTATTCCGCCGTGCTCGTTTTGTGCGAACCCGGTCGGCTGGCCGACGTGCGCCGACTCGCCGAAGCGCTTCCCTGGTTTGAAGCGCATCAGGAAGACGCCGAACACCATCGCTTCATCGGCGTGATCGAATCTTCCGACACCGACCAACAAGTCGAGTATTTCCGCATTCTGCAGACCATAGACGGCGTTCGAGACGTCTCGCTCGTCGTTCACCGGTTCGAGTCGCCCCCCGAGGACGCCGAATCCTGACCACCTTTACCCTCGTTTTCCATATTTTCGGAGACCCACAACATGGAAAAACGCATTGAAATCGTTGACGTGCGCCGCCGCGCGCTCCTCAAGTCCGGTCTTGCGGCCTCCGCCGCGATGACGATCGGCCTTCCCGTTTCGGCCGAAGAAAAGGCGGCCGCCACCGCCAGTGAAGACGGCATTGCCTGGCACAAGGGCGTCTGCCGCTTCTGCGGCACGGGCTGCGGCCTCTTGGTCGGCGTCAAGAACGGCCGCGTCGTCGCGACGAAGGGCGACCCCGACGCGCCCGTGAACCGCGGCCTCAACTGCGTGAAGGGCTACTTCAACGCCAAGATCCCCTACGGCCGCGACCGTCTGACGCAGCCGCTCATGCGCCGCACGAACGGAAAGTTCGACAAGAACGGCAAGTTCGAGCCCGTCAGCTGGGACGAAGCCTTCGACGAAATGGCGAAACAATTCAAGCGCGTCTATGAGAAGAAGGGGCCCTCGGGCGTCTCGATCATCGGCTCGGGTCAGTACACGATTCCCGAAGCCTACACCGCGTCGAAACTCATGAAGGGGGGCTTTCGCTCGAACAACATCGACCCGAACGCTCGTCTGTGCATGGCCTCGGCCGTCGTGGGCTTCTATCAGACCTTCGGCGTCGACGAACCGGCGAACCACTACGGCGACATCGAATTGGCCGACACGATGCTCCTCTGGGGCAACAACATGGCCGAAGCCCATCCGGTCCTTTGGTCGCGCGTCGCCAACCGCAAGCTCACCGCCAAGTCGACGAAGCTCATCAACATCACGACGTTTCGCAACCTCTCGTCGGGCCTTGCCGACGAAACGATCGTCTTCAAGCCGGGCACCGACCTCGCGATCCTCAACTACCTCATCCGCGAAATCTATGCGCGCGGCAAGGTGAACCGCGAGTTCGTCGAAAAGCACTGCGTCTTTGCGGCGGGCGTGACCGACATCGGCTACGGCCTTCGCAACACCGACAAGTTCGCCTATCCGGCCGAAAAGGACGTCATGCAGCGTCAGCTCGTCGTGAAGCTTGACGCCGACGAAGCCGTCGCCCAGGGCCGCAAGGTCGGCGAAGAAGTCCCGCAGAAGAATTCGGGCGGCACCGCCGGCAAGCACTGGCGCATCTCCGAAGAAGACTTCAAGAAGGGGCTCGAACCCTACACCCTCGACTTCGTCGCGAAGCTCGCCAAGGGCGACGCCGACGAATCGATCGAAACCTTCAAGAAGAAGCTCGTCGATCTCGCCGACCTCATCTGCGACACGAAGCGCAACCTCATGAGCTTCTGGTGCATGGGCGTGAATCAGCACACGCGCGGCGTGTGGGTGAACGAACAGATCTACGACCTGCATCTGCTCCTCGGCAAGCACGGCCTCCCGGGGAACGGCGCCTTCTCGCTCACCGGCCAGCCCTCCGCCTGCGGCTCCGCCCGCGAGGTCGGCGCCTTCTGCCATCGCCTGCCCTCCGACATGCTGGTTGCGAACCCGAAGCACCGCGCGAAGACCGAATCCATTTGGAAGCTCCCCGAAGGCACGCTCAACCCGAAGGTCGGGGCGTCCCTCATGGAAATTCTGCGCGGCCTTGAAGACAAATCGATCAACTTCGTCTGGACGCAGGTCGTCAACATCTTCCAGTCGTCCCCGAACAACACGCACTGGGTGCGCGCCGCGCGCGATCCGGAAAACTTCGTGGTCGTGGCCGACGTCTATCCGACCTACAGCGCCCGCTGCGCCGACCTGATCCTCCCGGCCGCCATGCACTTTGAAAAGTGGGGCCTCTTCGGCAACGGCGAACGCCGCACGCAGGGCTGGCATCAGGTGACGGAACCCGTGGGCCAAAGCCGCTCCGACGTCTGGATGATGATGGAGTTCGCCAAGCGCTTCAAGGTTTCCGAAACCTGGGGCGCCGTGCCGCTCAAGGGCGTGAAGGGCGACAGGCTCCCCGACGTTCTCGAAAAGGCCAAGGCCATGGGGATCAATCCCGACGCGACGCTCTACGACGTGCTCTTTGCGCCCTCCGAATCGCGCAACGCCGTCTGGCCCGATCCGAAGTATCCGAACGAATTGAACGGCACCGGCAAGGCGCTCGGTCTTCCCTACTTCCCGGAAAAGGCGCTCTTCAACGAGTACCGTCAGTTCACGCTCGGCGACGGGCACGATCTCGCCGACTTCGACACCTACATGGATCCGAAGGTCCGCGGCCTTCTCTGGCCGGTCGTCGACGGCAAGGAAACGCCCTACCGCTTCAACACGGAATTCGACCCGTTTGCGAAGGAAGACGCGCTCTTCTACGGCAAGCTCATGAAGGACATGGCGACGGGCGACCTCTACGGCGTCACCGACCCGAAGGCGGTCGTCTATGCGGGGAAGGCCAAGATCTTCTTCCGACCCTACGCCGCGCCGGTCGAGCAGCCCGACGCCCACTACGACCTGTGGCTCTCGACGGGCCGCATCCTCGAGCACTGGCATACGGGTTCGATGACGCGCCGCGTGCCGGAACTCCACCGCGCCGCCGCCCAGGCCTACCTCTACATGAACCCGCACGACGCCGAAGCCCGCGGTTTGAAGCGCGGCGACCGCGCCAAGGTCACGAGCCGTCACGGCGAGTGCACGGCCGTCGTCGAAACGCAGATCCGCAACATCATGCCGCGCGGCATGACCTGGCTCGCCTTCTTCGACGAAGCCGTCATGACGAACGCCGTCTGCATCGACGCGACCGACCCGATCTCTCTTGAGCCCGACTACAAGAAGACCGCGGTCCGCGTGACGAAGGCCTGATATGGCTGACGACCCGAAAGTCAATCGCCGGCGCTTTCTCGCCGGGGCCGCCGAAGCGGGTGCCGCCTGCGTCGTGCTCGGCCTCGGCTGGGGCGCGGTGTCGATGCGCGACGCGAACGCCCGCTGGGTGCCGCGTCCGCCGGGCGCGCTCCTCGGCAAGGACTTCCTTGCCGCCTGCGCGCACTGCGGACAGTGCGTCGCGGCGTGCCCCTACGGGACGCTCAAGATCGCCGGCATCGGCGATCCCGCGCCCGTGGGCACGCCCTACTTCGAGCCCGAAAAGATCCCCTGCTACATGTGCGAGGATCTCGCCTGCGTGAAGGTCTGTCCCACGGGAGCGCTTTCGCCCGAACTCGAGTCGATCCGCGACGCCCGCATGGGCGTGGCGATGATCGACCCGAACGCCTGCCTTTCCTGGCAGGGCCTTCGCTGCGAAGTGTGCTTCCGCGACTGTCCCCTGAGCGGCGAAGCGATCGTGCTGAGTCCGCATCCGCGGGAACTGAGCAAGCACGCCGTCTTCGTGCCGGAAATCCGGCCCGAGAAATGCACCGGGTGCGGTCTCTGCATCAAGAGCTGCCCCACCGACAAGCCCGCCGTGCGCATCCACGATCCGGAGCGCACCTTGGGCGAAATCGGCCGGCACTACCGCCTCGGCTGGCTCGAAGCGGACGACCCGAAGAACCAAAGGAGCGCGCCGGAACCCGACGCTCAACCCGCCGAAGAGCCGGCGCCCTTTGCGTCGGGCCTTGACTACCTCAATCAGGAGGTGCTGCCGTGAAGCCCGAAGTTCGTCATCTGCCGCCCGCCAAGACCTGGCGTGAACGGATTGTCCGGAACCGCTTTGGCATTGCGCGCCACCTCGTGCAGGTTCTGGTGCTCCTCGCCTTCGTCGGGACGGCCCGCTGGGGCTGGACGATTGCGGGCGAAAAGCTCCTTTCGGGAGACCTTTCGAGTTCGCTCGTTCTCGGAACGATTCCGCTCTCGGACCCGCTCGCGCTTCTCGAGCGTCTCTTTGCGGGACATCTCCCGCAGGGCGCCGCGCTCACCGGAGCCGCGATCGTCTTCGTCCTCTACGCGGTGCTCGGTTCGCGCACCTTCTGCGGCTGGGTCTGTCCGATGAACCTCGTCACCGACCTCGCCGACGCGCTGCGCCGGGCGTTGAAGCTCGACGCCGACCTCGTGCGCCTCTCGAAGGGCGTTCGCTACGCGTCGCTCGTCACGGCCTTGCTCGCGAGCGCCGCCACGGGCGTCGCCGCCTTCGAAGCGGTGAGTCCGCAGGCCTTCCTCTGGCGCGACGTCGTCTGGGGAACGGGACTCGGCGCCCTTTCGGCCGCGCTCGGGATCTTCGCGCTCGACCTTGCGCTCCTGCGCCACGGCTGGTGCGGGCACTTGTGTCCCCTGGGCGCCTTCTGGACGGTCGTCGGAAAACTTGTAGGGCGCGTCTTTGGAAAGAGCCTCGTCGGGATCGCGTTTGAGAAGAACCGCTGCACGCACTGCGGCGACTGTCTGCGCGTCTGTCCCGAGCCGCAAATCATTCGTTTTAAGGAACTCGAAGCGAAGGGCCGCATCCCCGCGGGCGAATGCCTCAACTGCGGAAAATGCCTCGAAGTCTGTCCCGAGGACGCGCTTCGCTTCACCGTTCGATCCAAATCACAGGGAGACTCTCATGATTCGTAATCTCTCCGTTTCTCTTCTTGCCGCGGCCTTCGGCGCGGCCCTCTCCACCGCCGCGTTTGCCGCGGACACGCCGATCATCGGCGCCCCGAAGCCCGTTCCCCACTCCGTGACCGAATACCTCCCGATCACGCAGGACAAGAACGCGTGCATCCTTTGCCACAAGCGCGCCGGTGCGCAACCGAAGAAGGGCGAAATTCCCGCCACCCACTATGAAAAGGACGGAAAGCTCTCCGCCCTGCGCTGGGAATGCTCGCTCTGCCACGCGCCCAATGTCGATCAGTCGACGTATTCCTTCCAGCTGCAGTAATGCCGGAGAGGGGCCTTCGGGCCTCTCTCGACCTCATCTGCGCCAAACGCCGCTTCGGTTTCCCGAGGCGGCGTTTGTTTTGCGTCACAGGCGCGCCTTATCCGCGCTCGTCAAGGCGCTTTCTATCCGCGCCCGTGAGCGTCACGGTGAAGCACGTGCCCGCAGGAGAGCTCTCGAGCATCACGCGCCAACCGCTTCGGTCCGCAATGCGCTTCACGACCGACAATCCGACGCCCGAACCTTCATGTCCCGCGGACGAGGCCCCGCGGAAGAACTTCTCGTAAATCCGCTTTTGCTCCTCTTCGGTGATGCCCGGGCCCGTATCCCGCACGGAAAAGCCCTCGTTCGTCTCCGTGATCACGACGCTTCCCTTTTCCGTGTAGAGAATCGCGTTTTTCACGAGGTTCGTCACGACGACCCCGAGAAGCACGGGAGAGAAGGTGCCCGGAACGCGTCCTTTCGAGGCGTAGGAGAGTTCGAGCCCCTTCTCGCGCGCAAAGGGCGTCCACACTTCGACGGCGCGCTCGAGAACGGGCGTCACTTCGTCCGTCATTTCGGCCGAGTTCTGCGACTGTCTCGCAAACGCCAGGAAAACGTCGAGCAGTTCGTGCATTTCGTCGATCACCCGAAGAATGCGCTCAAGGTGCGCCCTCTGACGGTCGTTGAGGTCGCCGAGTTCAAGACACTCGGCGCTCGTTCGGAGCACCGTGAGCGGCGCGCGCAGTTCGTGGCTCACGTCCGCCGTGAAGGCGCGCTCGCGCTCGATCGCCTCGAAGAGCCGCCCCATCGTCCGGTCGCAGGCTTCGGCGAGGCGCCCTACTTCGTCGTCGGCAAAGTCGATCGACATCGGCTGATAGGTGTCGGCGTGCGTCAGCGCCGAAACCTTTCTCGAGAGCCTTCGGATCGGATTCACCACGAGGCGCCCGAGCCAGAAACTCGCGGCCGCGGCGACGAGCACGACAAGGCAAAACGAAAGGAGAACGATCTGCTGAAAATCCTGCTCCGTCTCTTCAAAGGCGGTCTGATCGAAAACGAGGAGCAGCGTATGGCCGTCGTCCGTCACGCGCTTGAAGAGGAAGGACGACTTAGATCCCACGAATTCGGAGTACCCCGTCGGAACGCCCGCGTACTCGGGCGGGATCGGCCGCAGGGTGGCCATGTCGCCGTAGAGATGAATCTCGTCCGTCTGAAAGGGCACCCGCCCCCAGCTGAGTTCCGCCTCCATGAGCGTGATCTTTTCGCGCATGATGTCGCCCACGAGCGTCGTCTCCACGTATTCGATCGTCTCGACGAGCGCGATCGAATAGAGAAGCGACACGAGGCCGATCAGGATCGCAAAGCCCAGGATCACGCGCTGAACGAGCGTGAGCCTTGACGTGAGGGGAAAGAGACACCCGCGCATGACTTACTCCGAAATCGACCAGCCGAGTCCCGGGTGCGTATGAATGAGCGCCTTGTCGAAGGGCTTGTCCACTTCCTGGCGCAGGCGATAGAGGTTCGAGCGCAGGCTGTCCGAATCCGGGGCCGACCCGTTCCAGAGAAGCGTTTCGAGTCTCGCGCGCCCCACGATCGCGGGGCTCTGCGACATGAGGATCTTGAGAAGACGCAGACCCAGGGGATGGAGGCGAATGTCGCGGCCCCCGCGCGTGACGCGCATCGTCTCGAGATTCATTTCGAGGTCGGCGACGCGCAGAACCTTTTCCGAAACGCCGTAGCTTCGCCGCAGAAGCGCTTCGACGCGCGCCGCGAGTTCGCGAAGCGAAAAGGGTTTCACGAGATAGTCGTCGGTGCCCGCCTCGAAGCCGCGGACGCGGTCGTCGATCGCGTCGCGCCCGGTGAGCATCAGAATCGGGAGCTTTGAGTGCGCGGCGCGCAGTTCGCGGCAGATGGTGAGGCCGTCGAGTCCGGGCAATCCCAGGTCGAGAATCAGGAGGTCGAAGGGATCGGCCTGCAGGCGGCGCAGCGCGTCGGGCCCCGTCGTGCACCATTCGATCGTCCAGCCCTTGAGAGAGAGGTATTCGCGGACGTTGTTGATGATGTCCACGTTGTCGTCGACCACGAGAATGCGGATGCTCACGAAGAGACTCCCAGAAAAAGAAAAGAGGTTTTCCCTTTCCGTATTTTCGTTCCGCCCCAAGACGGCGTGAGAAGAAAACACAGATATTTCAAGGTTTCTCTTCGTCGCACAAATTTTGTCACGGCCCCGTCACGCGGTCTTGACGCCCGCCTTGTCCGTCCCGCTCCCGTTGACGGTCCGCGAAAACCGGACAGTCCCTCGCCCGCCTCCCCTTCGACAGACCGCTCCGTCGCATCCGAACACCAATTTTCATCTTTTTCCCTGCACCGCAAACCTCGTCACGGCACCGTCACGCGGCCTTGACGCCCGATTCACACGGCTCCCCCGAAACTGACCGCGTCATTTGAACCGATCCGTTTTTTCTTTCCCCTTATGTCGACTGCCGTTCCGTTTCGTTATCGCCGCTGGTTTCTGCTGCCGCTCTGGGCGCTCGTTTTTTTGGTTCTCTTTCCCCCGCATGCCCTCGACATCGCGGTGAGCCATCTCTTTTTCTCGGGCGACTATTGGCCCTGGCACCGCGTCGAATGGTTCTCCGCTCTCTTTCACAAGGCCGCCAAGGGGATTCCGATCGCGGTCGCCCTCGTGACGCTCGGCGCGCTCGTTCGCGACGCGCTTCGCCGAAAAAAGGGCCTTCCCGTCGATCCGGCGCTTCGCGCGCGGCTTCTCTATCTCTTCGCCGCCATGCTCGCGGCGGTGCTTCTCGTATGGCGTTTGAAGGGCGTCACGGGCGTTGCTTGTCCGTGGGACGTAAACATCTTTGGTGGCGACACGCCCGTGCGCGACCCTTCCTTCTCTCTTTTCAAGCAGCCGGGCAACTGCTGGCCCGCGGGTCACGCGGGTTCGGGCTTCTGCCTCTTCGCCCTCTACTTCTTCTGGCGTGACGGCTCTCCCCGCCGCGCGGCCGCGGCCTTCTGGTTCGCCTTGCTCTTCGGCTTCTTCTGCGGATGGATCCGCCTCATGCAGGGCGCCCACTTCCTGAGCCACGTCATCGCGACGGGACTCATCGACTGGCTCGTCTGCGCGGCGCTCTACGTTCTCTTCTTCGCCCGCGACACGGTCTTGAAGGCCTTCGCGCGCATTACGAAGCCCGTGTCGCACTCGAACCACGCGGTCGTGTGGTTGACGGCGCTCTGGTGGACGCTCGTCTTCGACATCGGCTACTACCGTCAGATCCTCACGGGCGCTGCGGCGGAAAACGCCGCCTCGATTCTCACGACGACAGGCATGTCGGCGCTTCTCTTCTTTTTCGTGTCGGCGTCGCTTCTCTACGCGCTCTCGCTCTTTCCGAAGGCGGTCTTTCGCACGGCGACACTCCTACTCAACCTGCTCGGGGGCCTCTCGCTTACCGCCGGGCTTCTCTACGGCGTCATCATGACGCCCGACATGATCCGCAACTTCCTTGCGACCGACACGCACGAGGCGCTCGGCTACTTCTCGCTCCGAACCGTCCTGCTCTATCTCTTCGTGACGCTTCCGCCCGTCCTGCTTCTCGCGAAGACCGAACGGCGCGACCGCCTTTGGGTGCCGGCCGTCTGCTGCGCAGCCGCCCTTCTCGCCGGCGCGGGCACGGTCCTTCTCGGCATGCAGGGCTTCTCGAGCGCCATGCGAAACGACAAGTCGCTTCGCTATCAGATCGCGCCCGTCAACATCGTCTATTCGACGGCGACGACGCTTTTGACCGACAAGAATCCCGACGCCCAGGTGAAGCGCGTCATCGTCGACGAACGCCCGGGCCTCAACGTCGTCCCCGACGGGAAGTCGCTTCTCGTCGTCGTGATCGGCGAGACGACGCGAACGGCCAACTGGCAGCCCGCGGGCTACGCCCGGGAAACGGCCCCGAGACTCGCGGCCGACAAGGACTTGCTCCACATTCCGCGCGTTCTCGCCTGCGGAACGAGCACCGACGTGTCGCTCCCCTGCATGCTGAGCCGCGTGGGTCGCCGCGACTACGACCGCGACCGCATCGTCTCGGAAGAGTCGCTTCCCGCGCTGCTCCGGCGGGCGGGCGTCGCGGTCTCCTGGATCGAAAACCAGTCGGGCTGCAAGGGCACCTGTGCGGGCGTTCCGACGCGAAAGCCCGAGCCCGTTGAGGCGCTCTGTCCTTCAGGCGTGTGCTTCGACGAAATCTTCGCGAAGGAAGTCCGGCGCGAAGTCGACAACCTTCAGGCGGGGCGTCCCGCGGTGGTGTTCCTCCACATGATGGGCTCGCACGGTCCCGCCTACTGGTCGCGCTCGCCCGAATCCGACAAGGCCTTCCGTCCCGAATGCCTGGACGCCGACCTCGGGAGCTGCTCGAAGGAAGAGATCGCGGCCGCCTACGACAACAGCGTGCGCCACACCGACCGCGCGCTCGCCGAAATCCTCGCGGAACTCCGCAGGGCCGCCCAAGCAGGTATCGCGACGGGGCTCGTCTACGTCTCGGACCACGGCGAGAGCCTCGGCGAAAACGGATTGTTCCTCCACGGCGCCCCCTACTGGATGGCCCCCGCCGAACAAATCGAGGTGCCGGGCGTGCTGTGGCTCTCCGACGGCTACCAAAAGACCTTCGGGATCGACTACGAACGACTCGTTCAAAAAGCCAAGGGCGACGTGCGGCACGATCATCTCTACCACACGGTGCTCGGACTTCTCAAGGTCCGCACTTCCGCCTACGACAGGACCTGGGACCTCACGAGTTGAGGACCGCCAGAACCATTTTCCTCCGGCCTCGGGCCGCATCGCTCCGACGGATTGGTTGGGAAAGGGGGCGGTGCGGCCCGTTTTTCGCTCTTTCGATAGAATGTCTACTTTCCCACGAATCAACGCCCCCGAACCATGTCCGAGTCGACTGTCAAACGATCGTTGCCCGAACTCCTTGCGCCTCTGTTGGTGCTTGCGGCAACCCTGTGCGTCCTCTTCACGCACCCCGTCGGCCGCTGGTTCGAGACGGACCTTCTGAGTCTCTTCGCGGCCGAGTCGACGGGGCTCTCCGCGGACGTCATGAAGTCGCTACGCAACTCCGTGACGGACGAAAACCGCCGCACGACCGTCCTTGTGGTCGGCGCGAAAGACGCGAAGGCGGACCCGGCCCTCGTGCGGGACGCGGCGGCGCAAACCGCCGCGGCGCTCGAAGAAAGCGGGCTCTTCGCGAAGGCCCCCGCCCCGGTCGTGCGCGCGACCGACGCTCTGCGCGACAAAGCCGCGGTTCTCTTGACGAAAGAGCGAAGCGAATGGATCGCGAAGCTCCCCCGCGACGCTTCGGGCCGTCTCACCGACGAAGGACGCGACGCGCTTCTCGCGCAACTCGAGTCGGGGCTCATGAACCCGGTCGCACCCCACTGGCTCGGACGCGACCGCGATCCCTACGGCTTTGCGGACGAAACCCTTCTTTCGCTTCTTCAAACCTTCCCCGTTCGAGAAGAGAACGGGCTTCTGCGACTCGAAGGCGAGGCGCCGCTCTATCTTCTTCGTTACGATGCGGACGCCTTGTCCGCCGAATCGGGCGAAGGCCGCATCACGGCGCTGCTTGCGGAAACCCGCGCGGCCTTCACGGAGAAACTCCGCGCCGCGGGTTTGACGCCCGTCTTTCACGCGACGGGCGTTCCGCTCTTTACCGATGCGATCGCGCAAAACGCGCAGACCGAAATGAACCGCATCGCGGTGTTGTCGAGCGCGCTCGTCTTCGGAATGGCGTGGCTCCTCTTCGGGCGCCTGAGAACGGTCTTCGGGACGGTCCTCACCGTCTCGCTCGGCTTTGCCGTGGGCTTTGCCGCGGCGCTCGCCGTCTTCGGAACGCTGCACCTTCTCACCTTCGTCTTCGGGCTGACGCTGATCGGCGTGGCGGTCGACTATTCCCTTCACTGGTTCTGCGCGGGGCGCGTCGCGCCGGTTGCGGAACTCCTCGCGCGCCGCAACCGTCTTTTCCCGAGCCTCGTCATGGCGGCGCTCTCGTCGTCGGCGGGCTACGCCATTCTCGCCGCCACCCCGATGACGGGCCTCAAGGAAATCGCCGTGCTCGCGGGCGTGGGGCTTCCCGCAACGCTCCTTTTCGTTCTCACGGTTCTGCCGCGCGCGCCCTTCCTGTTGCCGGACAGGGACGGCTTTGCCATGACGGCGCTCCTCAAGGGACTCGCGCGTCTTCCGCGCCTCACCGACGCCCCGCGTGTCGTGACGGTTGCGCTTCTTGCCGCAGTGTTCGTTTTCCTTGCGACGGGGTTCGCAAACGTCCGCACGGCGGGCGGCGTCGCCGATCTGCAGAACGCCCCCCGCGTTCTCGTGGAGGATCAAAAGGCGATTCAGGAATATCTGGCGCTTCCCTCGCCCGCGCAGTTCTTCACCGTGACGGGAAAGAGCCTCGACGAGGCGCTCGCCGCGGAAAAGATCCTGCTCGAGAAACTTCGCGGCGTCTCCGGAATCGAGGCGACGGCCCTTTCCGACCTCGTTCCCGACTGCGCCACGCAGGAAGAACGCGCCAAGCGCTTTCACGAAGCGCTCGACGCGGCGGCGCCCGTCCTCACCGAACTTCTCGGCGCCGCGCCCGAAGCGCGGCCCTTCTCGCCCGTCACGCCCGAAGACTGGATTGAAGCGGGACTCGGCGCACGCGTCACGCCCTATCTTCTCTCATCGGAAGCGGGACGCGTCGTCACCGTTGTGCGGCTTTCGGGCGTCGCGCCCGAGCATCTTCCGGCGCTCTCTGCCGTATCTCTTCCCAACGTACAATTCGTGAACCTCACGGCCGTCATGACGGGCGAGATGAACCGCTACCGCACGCGCATTTTCGAAGGGCTTGCGGCGGGTCTCGCGATTCTCACGCTGGCGCTCTCGCTTCGCATGGGACGGCACACCTGGCGTGCGATTCTGCCGCCCGTTCTCGGCATCGCCGCGGCCCTTGCGGTGCTCGGGCACGCGGGACAACCCGTTACGCTTTTTACCGCTCTGGCACTCGTTTTGCTTCTCGGTCTCGGGGTTGACTACGGCATTTTCCTATATCATCAGCCCGATCAGCCGAGGGCGTTTGCGGCGGTGCTCCTTTCGGGCCTCACGTCGCTTGCCTCGTTCGGCCTTCTGGCCCTCTCGACGACCCCCGCCCTCTTTTCCTTCGGCGCGACGGTCGGGACGGGCCTCTTCGTCATTCTCGTGACGGCGCCCCTCATTCGGCGCCGATCCGACACCGTACAACCGGGCACGCCTCTTGCGCTGCCCGCTCAAGGAGGAACTACATGTTGACCGCCCGCACCGGCATCCGCATCTGGACGGCCCTATCCATCGTGACGCTCGCCACGGGCTGCACCACCATTTCGGACGTCTGGGAAGGCGGCCTCTTCTCGTCGGACGAACCCGCGCAAAAGGAAAAGCCCGCGGTCCTCTACGAAACGGAAAAGCCCTTTGAGCGCGTCGCGCCCGTCAAGGAAACGAAGCCCGCCCCGGTCGTGCGAAAGAAGGCGCCCGGCAAGAAGACCGTTCGTCTTCCCTCCTTCATGCCGCCCTGGGGCGCTCTGACGCCGGTCGGTACCTATGCGGCCGAACTCACGGTTTCCTTCAGCGAGGAAGCCCGCAAGGCGGGCGCGCCCGAGTCGATCCCGACGCTTCTGCTCTACTCGAACGTCTCGGACGGATCCGTGCAGATGTCCGCGAACGCCCTCGGCATGAACGTCTGGAGCATGCGCGTCGACGGAAACATGATCTTTGAGGAACGCGGCGAAAAACTCCCCGAGTTTGTGGACGGCACGCGCGTTCTGCGCGACTGGACGCTTGCGAGCTGGCCCGCCGCCTCCCTTCAGAGCCGCCTCACGTCGGGCTGGCGCATGAAGGAAACGCACGGCACCGAAGCGCTTGCCGCTCTGGAAGCGGAAATCGATTCGGGCCTTCAGGCGCTTCGCGCCGCCAAGGACCTTCGCCACGTCGATCTCACGCACGACGGCGAGTCCCTCTATCGCCTCTGGACGGGGAGCGTCGAAGCGGGCCACACCGTCACCTACATCGTGAACGACCGCGAGGCCTATCGCCTCACGATCGAGAGCAAGAGACAGTAAGCGAAATACGTCTGCGCAAATCGTTGTGCAGGCAATCGTCGAATCCCGTACGGGGGAGAGCCATGTCTCTCCCCCTATCTTTTTCCGAGGACGGATCTCCAAAACACGCCGTAGCGCGCAAAACCGCCGGTGCGAAATAAGCCAACCCCCAGATCGTCTCAAGACCACGGATGTTGTCGACACGGGTTCGACAACGGCCGTCCCGTACGGACGCCGGTGCGGTTGTCCGCGGCGCGGCAATCCGTTGGCTACAGATTTTCAGACCGTTCCGCAGACGAATCCGTACACCGAGCCCAAGACGCGGCGCTCTTCTTCTCGAGGTTAACACGATGCTGTCACTTTCTCGATATTGGTTGGCAGAGAAGAGGCTTGTACTCGAATCGAACAATCTTACGATTGTCTTAGCGGGAAACAGGACCTCCCGCACATTCAGACCCCCACAAGGAGAGAAAACATGCAACAGGCAAGGCGCAACCTTCTCAAAGGCGGTTTGCTCGCAACGGCTGCCGCGGCTGCCACGATGACCACGTCGGCCCACGCCGCAATGGAATCCAAGACCAAACACAAACGTGAGGACTGGGACGTAGTCGTGATCGGCGCCGGTTTCGCCGGTCTTTGCGCGGCGCTCGAAGCCAAGGAGCAAGGCGCGAAGGTCGTTCTTATCGAAAAGATGGGCCGCCCCGACAGTACGTCCGCCTACAGTTCGGGCTGGATCGCGGGGACGCTGACCCGCTATCAGGATCCCAACGAAAAAGACTCGGTCGAGGGGTACTTCGACGACATGATGAAGGTTTCCGGCGGTCGTTCCGATCCCGAACTCATCCGCGCTTACGCCGAGTTCGCCGGCGAATCCATCAATTGGCTCGGCGACCACGGGATGAAGTTCAAGATCTGGAAGCAGCATGCTCCCGAACTCATGCGCTGCCACATCGTCCCGGGCACGAACGGTCTCACTGGCGGCGCCCAGATCGTCAAGACGATGCTCGAGGCGCTTGAAAAGGCGCAAGTGCCCGTCCGCTACAACACGAAGGCAGTCGAGCTCATTTACGACGAATGCTTCAACGTTCTCGGCGTTTCCTGCGTGACGGGCGATCACCGCACCGATTTCTACGCCAAGGGCGGCGTCGTGCTTGCCACGGGCGGCTTCGCCGGCAACAACGCCATGGTCGGTCAGTACATCGGCGCCTGGGCGGCCCGCATGGTCGTTCGCGGTGCGCCCTGGGCAACGGGCGAATGCACCCGCATGACCGAAGACGTCATGGCGAAGATGGTCAACATGGACCAGTTCTACGCGGGCCCGATTTCTCCCGTCGGTCACTGCAATCCGTCGCCGCTCATGCACGCGGGTTACGGTATCCAGCTGAATACCGAAGGCAAGCGCTTCCTTATGGAACACCTAGGCCAGATCGAAAAGGCCAAGAGCATCGCGAGCCTCACGCCCAACAACATGAGCTATCTCCTCATCGGTCAGGACGCGGACGAAAACGCCAACATCCTCTCGAACACGGTCAACCGTTTCACGAAGCTCGGGTTCAAGGTCCCGAAGGGAGAAACGATTGAAGAAGCAGTCAAGGCCGCCGGTCTCAATGTCGAAGCCGTCATGAAGACCGTGAAGGAATTCAACGACGCCGTGAAGGCGGGCAAAGCCGCCGAACTCAATCCTCCGTACCTCTTCGAGCATCCTCACGAGCTGAAGAAGGGACCGTTCTATCTGATCCCGGCGGTCGGCGGCATCGCCAACACGTTCGGCGGTCCGAAGATCGACAAGGACGCGCGCGTCATCAACACCGAAGATCGTCCGATTCCGGGGCTGTACGCTGCGGGCGCCGTCGCCGGCGGCATTTGGTACCAGGCGGACATCTCTGGCAGCCAATTGGGCGGTTGCCTTGTCTTCGGTCGACTCGCCGCTCGCCACGCAACGGCCCGAGCCAAGAAGTCCAACGCTTGATTGGGGAGGAATACAAAAATGTTTGCCATGAAGAAACTCTTCTTTGTCGGCCTTTGCTCGATTTTCGGCGCCGTCGCCCTGAATGCGCAGGCTGCGAACCTCGCTGACCGCCACGCATCCAAGTCGCTCACCTGTGTTTCCTGCCACGACACGGCCGCTCCCAAGGAAGGCGCAACCGTTTCGACCGCAAAATGTAGCTCCTGTCACGGCTCGCTGCAGGAAATCTCCGATAAGATCCACAAGCGCGGCAACGCGCAGGGCCCGGATCCGCACGTCAACCACAGTCTGGGACTCAACTGCAACGAATGCCATCGAGGCCATCAGCCGTCGGTCAACATGTGCAATCGTTGCCATGTGTTCGAGCACAAAGTGCCCTGACGAGGCGATTTGAAGCCGAACTCCGATGAGTTCGGCATCCGCTGAAAACTGCCGGGTAGGCATGGCCTTGCCCGGCAGTCCCGTATGCAGGATGTCCTGAGCACAGAAACTGCGAGATGGTCATGCATTTGACGCCCTACATCACCAAATGGCCCACGAATTTCGAGCCCGACGATCCGGAACTCTGCACGGTCGCCGTCGTCATTGATGAAGGATTGGAAGTCGACACGGACAAGCAAATGCCGCTTCACACCCACTCAAGCGGACAACTGATGCTTGCAACGGAAGGGCTCGTGGGTTTGGAGCTCGAAAACGACTACTGGTCCGTGCCGGCGCACTGTGCGATCTGGGTGCCCCCCGGTGTGCCTCATACCTGCGCCCTGGGACTTTCCGGAAAAGCCGTCTTCTTTCACGTCGGCTCGAAATATCTTGACGGTTTTCCCAACGAGGTCATTCGCGTAATGCTCAACCCGATGACGGTCGAGCTGATTCTATTCGCCGCCAACGGATTCGACAAAACGCGCTCCGACGCCGCTCGTTACCACCTGGCGATGCTCACCATCGAAGAACTCAAGGTTGCGCGCAAAATGCCTCCGCAGTTCGCCCCTCTCACGAACTGCCCGGCGCTGCGGCGAATCGCCGTGGAATTCAACAATCCCGATTGCATCGACTGGTCGATGGCCGATTGGGCAAAGTTTGCCGGCATGAGCGAAAGAACGCTGAATCGACAGGTGCAGCGGCACACCGGACTGACCTTTCGCCTGTGGCGTCTCCAGCACATTTTTCTTGTCTCGATCGTTCAGCTTTCGCAAGGACAAAGCGTCAAAGAAACCGCCTACGCCGCGGGTTACTGCAGCCCTTCGGCATTCATAGCGGCCTTCAAGAACATCTTCGGACTGACGCCCGCGGACTACCGCAAGGAACTGCTTCGCGACGTCGAGCTCTGACCCGAAGCAGGACCGGCCGTCCCCAAGACAAGTCCGCAGAGAACAGGAAGTCCGCCCTACCCGACCTGCACGTACCGGACAAGCTCCTTCGACGTACGCTCGAGTTCGGGCAGGAACTTCTTCGCAAACGCCTCCCGCGTCGCTTCCCCTGCAAGACGCACGGCGTCCGCCGCAGTGAGCGCGTCTCCCGTCGCCCACATCGTCCGCACCAGACGCCGTCCTTCAGGAAGGGGGCCGAAGCGTACGCCCTCGAAGAAGGTCCGTCCGCACCAGAGGTTCGTCGCGGGAAGAACCGACCAGCCGCCCGTCTCCGCAATGAGCCCCACCAAGGCGTGACTCGAACTCACCGCTACTCGCCTCAGAGGCTCCGCGTTCATGGAGCGAAGTACGCGGTCCATGGCGATCTCGTCCGAACTTCCTTCGCCGTAGTCGACGACCGGCCGCGTTCTCGCGAGTTTGCGAAGCGCCTCCGCCGTGTCGGGAAGCGGCACGTCTTTCCCCGTCACCAAAAGAAAATCCTCTTCATAGAGGCGCTCGCGCGCCCAGCGGTCTTCGTTCAAAAGTCCCTCGGGCGTCACGACGACGTCGACCTTGCCTTCCCGAAGGGCCGAAACCAAGGGTTGCGTGAAGCCGCTGATCGTCTCCAGCCTTCCCACGCGCGTCCAAAGCGTTGCGAGCATCCAGGGCGCCACCGTGGCGCCCACCGTTTCCCCGAGGCCGATGCGAAGGGTCGTGGTCGACAGGTCCGCCGCCACCTGCCGCTTCAAAGCCCTCGCCGCCGCCACGATCGCCCGGGCTTCGGGAACGAGCGCGCGCCCCGCGACGCTCAAGCGCAGAGGACGGACGTCCCGTCGGAAAAGTTCGGCGCCGAGATCCCGCTCGAGCCGAAGGAGACTCTGCGAAACGGCGGAAGGCGTGAGTCCGAGCTTTGCGGCCGCCTCCTTCACCGTTTTCGTCTCGGCCACGAGCAAAAACGCGCGCAGCGCTTCGATCGAGGGATAGTTTTCCTTTACGTAGGACACGATTTCTCACTCACAAATGTAGAAAATCTTCATCGGTGCGTCGATTTTAGTTTCTTCGCTCGTCGGAGATCGCTCGAAACGCTCATGATTTTCCGTACAGCACGCGCCCGTCCCTCCCGCTTGGAGATCAGGGATAGTGCCCTTTCGAAGCACGACAGGAGAAACACATGACCACCCGAATCGAACGCGACTGCCTCGGCGAAATGGAAATCCCCGACGATCGCTACTACGGCATCCAGACGACCCGCATGATGGCGGTCTCGGGCGCGGGACGCCTCCCCGCCATCCACTTCCCGGGGCTCTTCCGGGCGCTATTTCAGATCAAGAAGGCCTGCGCGTTGGCAAACGCCGAAATCGGCGCGCTCGACTCCGAAGTCGCCGACGCCATCGCCTGGGCCGCGGACCGCGCGCTCGAAGGCAAATACGACACCGAATTCCCGCTCGACATCTGGCAGGGGGGCGGCTACACGATTCTCACCTGAGTTTTGCAACCATATTTACTAAAAAACTTTCGTACTCCGCGAAAAAACTTTGAGTACAGGCGGTTACCGACAAATTCCGCCTTTTCTTTTGCTCTCATTTATATTATATTTAATAGAAATGGAGAGTATGACGATGCCCCGACGAGTAGACCCCTTAGCTCCCTATCGAATGAGCACCCACAAGATTGGAAAGTACGTTTATGCCAGCACACAACCAGCGACGGTTGACGAGACAACAGGAAAACGTA
>CASEFX010000023.1 GCA_949287305.1 uncultured Sutterella sp.
AAGGATGACTCTCGATAAATTCCCGGCGGCTAAAAGGGTTTTCTCAACCATGAAGACCGTGTTCCGCTGAAGGTCTCCAAAGGGCCGGGCATCGCCCGGCCCTTTATACCTATCAAGGGGCGAAGCGAGCTCTACGGCAAAAGAGCGGAGATCAACTCAGGATCTGGCAAGTGGGGTGTTCAGTTTTTGATGTCTGATGTCCGAACTCTGTTCAGACAAACTTGTCCGATTTGTTCATGTTCAAATGACAGCTAACACATAGGTAGACGCGCCCGTGAAGATTCTTGCGAGGAGGAGTGAGGGTGCTTTGCGGAGTTTCGAGAGGGGAGTGTTGATGCTTTCAGGGTTTGCCGGAGGAAGGGGGGCGAGGGCTTCCGTTCTTTGAGAAACGGCGACGGGCGGGAGGGGGATTGTCCCGCAGAGATGTGAAAAGCCCCGGCTCCTTGCGGAAACGGGGGCTCTGTTCAGATCAACGTGTCAGGAACGTCGATTAGAAGCGGTGCGTGAGACCGACATAGGCCTGGATGAGTTCCTTTTCCATGTCGTGATTGACATCAAGAGCAGACGCGGTGTCAAGCGTGGCCTTGGCGTAGCCGGCGCCGAGGTAGGCGTCGGTGCGCTTGCTCAGGTGATAGGCGTAGCGGGCCGTCACGCCGACATACTGGGCGTCAACGTCAAAGCTATCCGTAGCACCGAGAGCAGCGGCGTTTTCAAGCTTGCCGTCCTGGAAGTAGGCGGCCACCGTGAGGTCACCACCACCGATCGGGGTGATGGAACCGAGGTGGAGGCCGTAGCCCTTGAAGCCGTCCGTCGTGAAGTCGGCCAGATCGTCTTCAATCAGATCGTCGCTAAGGGACCAACCGGCAGCGTTGCGGATGCCCTGATAGTACTGCGCGAGAGCGAAGACCTTCGTCACGCCGAAGTCGTAGTTGCCGCCCAAGTGAACGAGATGACCATCATCCTTCACGGCGGAGTCAGCGGCATGATTGAAGTATTCATAGGCGCCCACGAACTGCAGGTTGCCGAAGCCGCCCGTCACGGCGAGAGAGGCGTAGCGGTCGACCGTGGTCTTGCCTTCCGTACCGTGCTGACCGTCTTCAGCGTCGTCATAGTCATCGTTGTCGGCGCCGGTGTCGCCGTCAAACGAGTACTGGGCCGTCACCTTGACGCCCGCAAATTCCGGCGTTTCATAGGTGATCATGTTGTCGTAACGGCTCGAAGCGGTCATGCCCCAGATGTTGAAGTCGCCGCCGTCAAAGGCTTCGCCGATGGCGTAGACGTAGTCGTAGGTACCGGCGGAGGAGCCGACGCCGCCCATGCGGCCGGCGGAGATCTTGCCGAAGTCGCCCGAGAGCGTGAGGGAGGCTTCACGGCCGAAGAGGCGGCCGCCCTGACCGAGGCTGCCGTCGTCCGTGTTGATGGCGCTTTCAAGCTTGAAGCCGACCTTCATGCCGTTGCCGAGGTCTTCGGAACCGGTGATGCCCCAACGCGAGGAAGCGTTGATGCCCGAGGCCATTTCGAGGTTGCTTTCGCCGTCGGTGCTGTGCACGACTTCGTTACCAGAGCGGGACCAGTCGTCGTTGTAGGTATAGGCAAGACCGGTGTCGACCACGCCGTAGAGCGAGATGTCCGCGGCCTGGGCGGAAGCGGCAGCGCCGAGAACGGCGAGCGCGATGAGAGACTTCTTCATGATTTGAATTCCTTCCCTTAGGGGGTGAGTTGTATATAGCGAGGGTTTTTCACCTGGCGTGGGTTTCATCCTATAGACCTTTTTTGACAAAACGGTCACAAGACTCGGCGAATTCATGAACTTTTGATGAAAAGCGGGGGTGTTAGGCGATAACCACTAGTCACAAATGCATATTGGTTGACAAGATTTGTTGCGGAATCGTCACAAAGGGAGGATTTGTTGAATGGGAGTCATTGGGAGGGTAGGGAAGACGGCGTGCGTCTCGCCATCGACAATGCCCGAAAACAGAACTCCCCGCCGAACGTTCCGTCCGACGGGGAGCGAAAGGTCTTTTGAGCCGTTGCAAAGGGACTTTGCCTCGGCTCTCTTTTTCTCTTATTTGTCGCGCTTCATGACGAGCTGCACGAGGATGTCGGCGCCCTTGAAGACGCCCTCGGCCTTGGCGGCGTTGCCGGCCGTGCGCATGAGATAGACGCTGCCGGTTTCCTTGTTGAAGACCGTGTATTCAATGAACTGAATGTCGGTCTTCGTCTGCTTCATCTGATAGGTGGTCGAGAGCTTCACGCAGGAAAGGGGACCGAAGGCGCACTTTTCGGTCTTGTAGTCCTTGAGTTCGAAGTCGGCGCCGATCTTCTGAATGAAGGCCTGCTTGCCCGACGCGTCGGCGATCGGGTCGCCGCAGTTTTCGACCATCGCTTCATAGGGTTCGAGACCGTCCTTGGGCTCCTTCTTCCAGAGGAGTTCGAAGCTCGCTTCGGACTTCGGCGTGAAGGCGCGCAGAAGGGGCTTCATCGAGGAGACGCCGTCTTCTTCAAGCTCGACGGGCTGCCACTCTTCGTCGTGCGTGGCGGTGACGAGTTCGCCGAGATTGATTTCGGCGGCGGCCATGGCGGTCTGGGCGCCAAGAAGCAAAAGGGCGAGGGAGAGGGTACGCTTGATCATTCCAAATTCCTTGATTCGTCAGGGTCGCGCATAGGCGACGGGGTCAACGTATTGTGTCAGCGGCGCCTTATTGGAGGATGAAATGGCCTTACGTCTCCGACTTTGCCGGCGCCGCCGTCGTCTTCGGCGCGGCGGCAAGCCCGAGCCGCACCTTGTGCTTTCCGACGGTCTTCTCCCACCAGAGAAGGATTTCTTCGGTGACTTCGCCCGGTTTGCTTCGAAGCGTCAGACGCGCGGGTTCGATTGCAAACGGGGGTTCGAGCGCCGTCACGCCCGAATTCGCGGCGGAGCGGCCCGTCAGAAGGGACTTCGGAAGGAGCGCCCAGCCGACGCCCCGGGCCACGAGTCCCAGGGCCCAGGGGCCGCTGTCCACTTCCCAGTGGTCGGGATTGATGATGTTCGGAGGCGCCGACTCGCTGTCGCGTGCGTGAACGATGATCTGCCGGTGCTGCCGAAGGGCTTCGGTCGTCAGCGTCGGAAGGGAGGCGAGCGGGTGATTCTTCGACACCACCACCGACACGGGGGAGCGCCCGAGAACGCGCTCGCGCGTTTCGATCGCGGGTTCGGACGAAAAGACGAGCGCCGCGTTCATGCCCGACTTCTTGAAGAACCACTGCGCTTCCGACCCCGTGATGTTTTCGATCTGAAGACGCACGCTCGGAAAGGCCTTGGAGAACTGCTGCAGGATCTCGATCATGACCGGAGCCTCGAGCATCGGGTCGATCCCGAGGTAGAGCGCGGGCAAAGCGGTGTCGGCCAAGGCCGCCGCACGGGTTTCAAGCCGCTGGGCTTCGGCGAGGAGACGCAGGGCCATGGGAAGGAGTTCGCGGCCGCGCGCCGTGAGTTCGGGTTTGGGCGTGCGGTGGAAGAGGGCGTAGCCGAGGTCGGCTTCGAGTCCCGCCACGTGCATGGAGAGAACCGATTGGGCTCGGCCGAGCCGTCGCGCCGCGGACGAGAAGGAACCCGTCTCGGCAACCGCTGCGAAGGAGCGGATTTCGTCGATCTTGATGCTCATCGTGTGGTTTTATCCATCAGTTTTCTGATGGAATCCATTTTGAAGTATCGGATTGTTGTTGATAAAATTCTAGCGTCATCCACGATCATCGTCCTGTATGTCCTGCGAATTAACGAAAAACATCTCTCCGAAGTCCTTCGCCGGCACGTCCGCCGCGGCGTCGAAGCTTCGCGAATCCGTTTCCTCCCTCTCTCTTTCCCGTGACAAAACCGACGCGAGCCCCAAGGTGGGGGCCGCCACCAAGGCGGAGCTCTGGTCCGCGCGCATCGGCTTTTTTACGGGGGGCTTCACGGTGGCCTCCTGGGCGCCCCTCATCCCCTTCGTGCAGTCGGGGCTGGAGCTCTCGCCCATGCTCTTGGGCACGCTCCTTCTGGGCTTGGGCGTCGGAAGCTTCGTCGGAATGCCGCTTGCGGGCACGCTCTCGCAGCGAATCGGCTGCCGCAACGCGATCGGCCTCTCGGGGCTTCTCTCCTGCCTTCTCCTCGTCTGCCTCACGCTCATGCCGAGCTACGCCTTCGAATGCGCGGCCCTTTTCCTCTACGGGATTACGCTCGGCTGCCTCGAGGTGAGCGTCAACATCTACGGCACGCACCTTGAGAAGAAGTCGGAAGGCCGCATCATGTCGGGTCTGCACGCCGCGTATTCGATCGGCGAAGTGGTCTCGGCGGGCCTCATCACGCTCTGCTTCGTTTCGGGTCTCACGCCCCCTATGACGATCACCACGCTGATGACGGTGCTCGCCTTCGTGTTGGTCGCGATTCTCTCGCGCATCACGAACGAGAAAATCAAGAGCGAAAAGAAGGAGGGCCGCACGACCTCGGGCACGACGGGCGCGCGCCGCATTTCGGGTTCGGTCCTGATCCTTGCGTCCCTTTGCGCGGTGATCTTCCTCACGGAAGGCGCCATGCTCGACTGGAGCGCCATTTATCTTCGCGACTCCGCGGGCGTTCCGCAGGAAGCGAGCGCCTTCGGCTACACGCTCTTCGTGATCGCCATGGCCGTATCGCGCCTCATGGGCGACCGCGTGACGGAAAAGGTGGGCCCGAACGTCGTCCTTCTCGCGGGCGTCGCCATGATCATCGCGTCGCTTTGCGTCATGGTTTTCTTCCCGGTTCCCGCCGCGGTCTTCGCGAGTCTCTTCGTGATGGGCCTCGGCATCGCGAACCTCGCGCCGATCCTCATCTCGGCCGCCTCGCGCGACAAGAAGATGGAGAGCGTCAAGGCCATCACGGCCGTCACGACCGTGGGCTACGGCGGTCTCCTCGCGGGGCCCGCCCTCATCGGCGCGGTTTCGTCGGCCGTGTCGCTTGAAGGCGCTTTCCTCGGGATCGTCTGCCTCCTCACGGCGAGTCTCTTTGCCGTGCGGCGACATGAAAAGGTTTTTGCCTAAAAGTAAGCGCGCGTAAAAACCGAGCGATTCACTCAAGAAATGGGTTTCCTTGTCGTAGGATGAGGAAACCCAATCTTTTATGAGGAGATCTCATCATGATGATCCACGTCACCGAAGCCAACTTCAACGAAACGGTTCTTCAGTCCGAAAAGCCCTTCATCTTCGTGATGGGCGCCGCCTGGTGCCCGGACTGCCGCCGTGCGGAACCCTTCGTTCGCAAGCTTCTCGAAACCTACGGCGACCGCGTCGCCTTCGGGAACGCCGACTTCGACGCCGACGCGGGGCTTCGTGAAAAGCTCGACATCCGTCACATTCCGACCTTCAAGCTCTACAAGAAGGGCGAAATGATCGACACGCTCGTCGAACCCAAGGACATCGCCTCCATCAAGGCGCTCTTTGAAAAGGCGATCGCCTGATCCAAAGCCGATCCGAAAAAACGAAGGGGCCGGGATAATTCCCGGCCCTTCGTGCGTTCTGTGTCTATGAAAATCCGTCAGACCGCCGTTTCCTCGTCGTCAGAGGGAGCGGCGTCCGTGTCGTCGGCCAACCAGCGGTGGAGTTTGTCGGAAAAGAGCAGGAAGGCGTCGGGGTCGTATTCGAGGCGGTCGACTTCGATGTAGGCGCCGCCCGCTTCGCCTCTCGCCTCGCGAACGAGCGTGACGAGGCGCAGCAGGTTTTCCTTGTCCGCTTCGTTGGGACGAAGACCGATCACGAAGAGGCCCGCGGACGGGGCGAGACGCGTGAGTCGCTCCGCCGCGCGCAGGACCTTTTGGTCGTCAAGCCACGCGCCGTCCGTAAAGAGCACGAGGGCGCCCCGCGTCTTGGGGGCGCATGTGTAGGTGGCGGCGTAGGCGGAGATCGCGCGCTCGAGCTTCGGGTTGTTTCGCGGGAGCGCCTTGAGGCCGTCGATCACGCGCGCAAGGGCAGCCGGACGCGGGGTTTCGTCGCCGCCCGGCACCGCGTAGGGGCTCGCCGTGAAGATCGCCACGGGGTGGTCGTACTCGGCAAGGTCTTCGAGGAGACGCGCCGCCGCGTTGCGGGCGAGATCGAGCTTTTCTTCGTCGCCCACCGCGATCGAGGGCCCGATGTCGAACATCAGATCAAAGCGCGGGGCGTCGAGACAGGGAAAGCGGGACGCCGCGGCCTTGCCGGGCTTTTCGCCCGCGACCGTGGCGGCGGATTTCGCGCCGTCGGCGGGCGCGCTTCCTTCGGGGAGGCTCTGGCAGCCTGCGAGGAGGAGGGCGCCCAGAAGGGGCGCGAGAAGTTTGAGAGGCGCGGACATGGGGTCTCCCTTTTCAGCGTGACAGGCCGATCCATTATATCGGCGGGATTCGTCGGAAAACCGCCCCTAAAAGGCGTTTTCAAACGGTTACGGCTTCCTTCTTTCGCGGCGCGGGAGGAAGAGAAGGGGGCCAAAAAAAAAATCGGACCGCCCTCCCTGAGGAGAGCGGCCCGGATTCATGCGGTCGCGAGGCAACGAATTACTTCGTGAGCGTCACGATGCGGTTGCCGTCGAGAATTTCGAAGGTGTCGCCCGTCTTCACGAGACCGCGGATGTCCGTGAAGTCGGCGGGGAGACCCCAGGCTTCCGTCACGGCTTCCGTCGCGAGGTCGATCACGACGAGGACGTTGAAGTTCTTCGACACGGCGTAAAGCTTGCCGTCTTCGTAGACCATGCCGGTGACGTAGAGTTCGCCGAGCGAGCGGCCTTCCTTGAGGGCGGCGGCGGGCTTGAATTCGCCCGAGAGCGTCCAGTCGGCCATGAGGGCCTTCGAGATCACGAAGGTCTTCTTGTCCTTGTTGTCGGGCACGGTGGCCGTGAAGATGTACTTGCCGTCCGTCGCGCTCGAGTGGACGTAGAACATCTTGGCGCGGGTCGTGTCGATGCGGGCGCGGCCCTTGCCGCCCACGGCTTCGACCTGATCGCGGCCGGCCGTGAAGTTGGCCCAGCCCTGAACGTCGTCGGCTTCGGGGTTCTTGCGCACGCGCAGGATCGACTTGTTCATGCCCATGAGGACGTAGGCGTCTTCACCGTAGGGCGTGACGCCCACGAGGTCGAGGACGTTCGCCGAGAACCAGGGGTCCATGGCGGCGTGGACCGACGGGGTGAGGTCGTCGTTGAGGAACCAGAAGTCGTACTTCGAGGTCACGACGTACTCGCCGCGGATCTTCTGCAGCGTGTTGAGCTTGGCGTCGATGCCCTTGATTTCACGCGTGTTCGAGACCGAGAGGCTGCCGTTGAGAGCGATCGGGGCATCGGCCGAGTTGTGGTTCCACGTGATGCCGAGCTTCTTGGCGTTGGGCTTGTAGGCAAGGTCCGGATCCTTCACGTCGCGGCGGCCGAGGAAGTTGATGCCGGCCCACATGCCTTCCCAGGAATCGGCGGAGTACGTGATGTACTTGCGGTCCCAGGAGAAGCGCCAGGGATCGCCCTGACCCCAGTTCGGGGGAAGACCCGTCGACCAGGCGGCCTGGAAGGAGTTCGAGGCGATGATGAAGGCGACGATGCCGAAGGCGATCTTGTAGAAGGTCGTGAGCGGACGCCACGGACGGCCGCGCATTTCCGCGATCAGCGCGTCGAAGCGCGGAGCGAGGAAGGTGGCGAGACCGAAGAGCATCACGACGCACCAGAAGACGATTTCCGCCCACATCTGGGTGTGGATGCCGAAGATGTCGAGGCCGAAGCCCTGGCCGACGTCACGGGCGGCGTGATTGCCGAGGTGGCGGAAGGACGAGTAGAGGCCCACGGCCGCCATGACGAGCATCGTGGCGAGGTACTTGGGCTTGAAGCCGTAGCGAACCATGAAGAGCGCCACGACGCCGATGTAGGCCATCTGCTGACGCTGGCCCCAGCAGAGCGTGCAGGGGGAGTCGCCGAGAAGGTAGCCGAGAATGAGATTGGCGATGCCGACGGGGAGCAGAACGATCAGAAGACCGCCCCAGCAAATGATGTCGTAAAAGGTTTTCGCCTTCTTGATGTCGCCCTCGTTGACGGGCTGCGAGTAGTCAGTCATCGAAAAGCCTCCTTAGAGATTGAGCGAACCGAGAATGGCCGTCGACACGTGGCCGACATACATGAACACAACGACGAACCAGCCGCCCACCGTCAGCCACCAGGCAAGTTTTTCCTGTTCGGGCTTGAAGATGAGAAGCAGAACGGCGACGCAGAGCAAAAGCAGTTCTACGAACTCCATACTATCCTCACGAAGCGCTCCGTAACATTTGAAAGGGAGCGCAGGGGTTGAAAGAGAGGAGCATTCTGCCAAAGGGAAAGACAATTGTGTATATTTGCTTACAATTTGTTTCAGGGTTAACGCTCAGGGTATAATCCTTAAAGCCTTTCTCTTAGAAAACGAAATAAGAATCGTTACGTAGCTTTTCGTACGTCCTGCGGACGATTCTCCGTGCGGAGAGGACGGGGAGGCGTGCCGGATGACCGCGTTTTGACAGCGTCCGGACAAAAGAAATCCCGCCACGGCGGGCGGGATGTCGGAGAGTGTTCGTTGCGGGGTGGTCTTATTCTTCGCCCCAGTCGAAGGGAAGCGTTTCCTGCTCGGGAATGTCGGACGCTTCGGGCTCGTAGATCGACTTCACGTTCGTCGGACGGTCCTTGTCGTGCTGCATGTCCCAGACGTCGCGTTCGGTCTGAAGGTTGAGCCAGTAGGTCATCGGCGTCTCAAGCGCGATCGAGAGTCGGTAGGCCATGGCGGGCGTCACGCGGAAGTCGCCGCGGATGACGCGCTGCAGCGTCGAAACGTTCACGCCGAGGCAGTCGGCCACGTGCGTGAGGCGGTGACCCGAAATGGTCTTGGCGAGCGCTTCGCCGGGACGCGGTGGAGCTTCTTTGAGCATGCGAAGAATCCGAGTGGATGTTTTCGATCGAAAAAACCATTATACGACCGAATGCCCGTTCTCCGAGCTCATTGGCGCATGGCGCGCCAGATGCGTTCGGGTTCGTCCCGGTCGGTGGAGCGGAAGGGGCTGATGTCGATCCCCCCGCGGCGCGTGAAGAGGCAGCGCACTTCGAGCGACTCGGGGGAGAGCTTCGTCATGAGGTCGTGGAAGATCTGCTCGCAGCACTGTTCGTGAAAACCGCGGTGGAGACGGTAGGAGAGAAGGTAGCGGTAGAGCGCCTCATGGTCCCAGGCGCGTCCGCGGTAACGGATCACGACCGTCGCGTGGTCGGGCTGACCCGTCACCGGACAGAGCGAGCGGAGCTGATCGGTGGAGAGCGTCTCTTCGACGCTCTTTTCTTCTTCCGAGAACGCAAGAAGCGCGGGCTCGGGCTCGAACGTGAGTTCGCCCTTGGGATCGGTTTCGCGCTCGAGAAGGATGCCCGGCGTCTTTTCGACGGGGCAGGTCCAGTCGGCGAGTTCGGCAAAGCGCGTCTTCACGGGGGCGCCGAGGATCGCCGTGAGGTCGCGCTCGATCGTTTCGCAAAGGGCGGCGAGGTCGCCCACGCGCGTCTGCGTGAAGCTTCCGACGTAGAGCTTCAGGGACTTCGACTCGACGATGTTGGGCGACGTCGCGGGAACGAGGAGTTCCCCCGCGGCGTAATGCGGACGGCCTTCGAGGTCGAGCCACGTGATTTCGTAGAGACGCCAGACGTCGACCCCGCGGAATTCGTGCCGTCCGATCGCGTCGCGCCCGAGACTGCGCGGGATCGGCGTGAGAAGCGAGGGATCGTACCGGTTTTCGTAGGTCGTTTCTTTCCCGAGAAGCGTTCCTTTGGGTTCGGGCATGCGTACGGTCATGGCGTTTCTTCGTTCTTTGCGTGAGAAAGCCGCGTCTTTTGCGGCGGGAGAGGAACTATATCACGGAGGCGCCCGAACGCCCGCGCTTTTCTGCGGGTTTTCGCGTAGAGCTCACCGTGCGCGCTCGGCGAGCACCGCAAAGAGGCCCCAGAGGAGCGCAAAGAGAGCGAGCATCGTCGGGACGGTTTCGATCGAAAGCGCATCGACCACCGCGCCCGTGAGGAAGGGGCCGACGCCGGCCAAAAGATAGCCTCCGCACTGCACGCGCCCCGAGAGCGACACGAGCCGTTCGAATCCCTCCGTTTTCTTCGCGGGCATCGCAAAGGATTCCGCGACGAAGATCCCTTGGGCGAAGCCCGCGGCGAGTACCGTGAGAAGAGGCGGAAGCACGTCGGGAAGGAGAAAGAGGCCGGCAAAGACCGCGGACGTCGTAAGAACGCGCGGCGTGAAGCGGGGGAAGAGCTTCGTAAGCATCGGGACGGCGAAGCTTCCCGCAATCGAGGCAAGCAGAAGGATCGTAACGAGCGTTCCCGCTTCCGATGAGGAGAGCCCCCGCGCCGTAAAGGCGGCGGGAAGCCACAGGCTCATCGTGGAATTCAAGGCCGCCTGCAGGCCCGTGAGCACAACGAGCGTCGCGACGAGCCACGGGGAAAAGGCGGGACGTTTCTCTTCGGGAGCCGGTGCCGCTTCGGGCGGGACGAAGCCCCCTCGAAGCGTGAAAAGAAGCATGAGGGCGGGGAGCGCCGCAAAACTCCAGATGCGAAGAGACATCGAGTAGTCGCCCGTCGCGAGGGCGAGGGGCGTCGAGAGCGCGACGCCCGCCGCGCCGCTCACGCCGATGAGCGCGGCGTAGGCGCTCATCATGGCGGGCCAGCGCCCGCCGAAACCCGTCTTGATGACGGCGGGCATGAGGACGTTCAACTGCGTGATCCCGAAGCCCATCACGACCGTGCCCGCGGTGAAGAGAATCGCGTCGTGCGCCCCTCGTCCCCAGGCGCCGAGGATGAGGAGAAGGAGTCCCGCGAGAAAGAGGCGCTCTCCGGAAAAGTGTCGGAGCAGACGGCTGACGACGGGACTCGCAAGCCCGAAGAGAAAGATCGGCAGGGCCGCGACGAATCCGTAGGCCGAGTAGCCGATGCCGAGCGTTTCGATGACGTCTTGGGCGACGGGGCCGAGGGCGTTGATCGGCGCCCGCATGACGATCGCCGTCGCGAGGACCAGGAGAAGAATCCGACTCACGGGAAGGCGACTCCGCTCGCGTTTTGTTCGTGAAGTCGAGCGCTTGCGAAGAGCAGTGCGCGTCCTTCTCGACGGAAGATTCCCGCGCGGCCCCAGCGCGAGAGAACGCGGCTCACCGACGCTCGTTCGGCGCGCAGCATGTCGGCGAGGTCGCTCGCGTTGAGCGACAGCGGAAGCTCGACGGGCGTCTCCGAAGGCGCTACGCCCATGGCGAAGTAGAGCGTCTCGACGAGCATCGCGAGACGGTCGGCGAGCGGGAGGTATTCCATCACGAGAAGGCCGTCGATCTGCCGCTCGTGCATGACGAGAAAGTAGGAGAGAACGTCGTTTTCGAGCGTTTTGTCGGCTGCGAGCGCCTCGCGAAAGTGAACGGCGTCGATCGTGCGTACGGTCGTGTCACAAAGCGTTCTGAGCGAGAGAGGCATGCGGCGTCCCGCGTGCGTGAGGGCCTTGACGCCGCCCAGAATCGATCCCTGTCCGAAAAGTCCCGTGATGAGGCGAAACTCGCCCTCAAATCCCGCATAGGTCGCCATAAGGCCTTTTTCAACCAGGGCCACCATGTGGGAGTTCCCGAAGGGGAGGCGCGTTCTGGCGGGGATCACGCGGCGGGGTGCCTCGACAAAAAGTCGGCCGACGGCTTCGGGCGCGGCGCCGTAGAGCCAGGAGCGGTCGGAGTAGATGGAAAGTTTGGGAGCGGTCGTCATGGTCTATCGTATGGTTTTATGAAGAAATTTTATCGATTCCGACGACCGTTGTTCGATGCGAACAACTACGGAGAGGCGAAAGAAAAGAATTCGTTCGAACGAAAACGGCCTTCGCCGTTCCGGGGAACGGGGAAGGCCGAAGGGCTGTCGAACCAACGACCGGGGATCGGTTTTCCGATCCCCGAGGGGAGTGTCGTCAACGATTCGCTTTACTTGCCCGCTTCGATGGCCTTGAGGGCGTGGAGCGCGGCCACGCGGCCCGAGGTCATGGCAAAGGACGAAGCCGAACCTTCGCAGCGGAGGTCATAGGACGAGTCGTAGAGACCGCCGATGTCCTGGCCGATGACGTAGAGGTTGTTGATCACGTCGCCCTGCGGATTCTTCGCTTCGAAGTTGGGCGTGACGGTGACGCCGCCCAACGTGAGGAAGAAGGCGCGGATCGCCTTGAGGGCGTAGTAGGGGCCCTTTTCCAGGTTGAACTTGACGAGGTGTTCCTTCTTGCGGCCGAATTCGGGGTCGACGCCCTTTTCGGCGTAGGAGTTCACCTTCTTCATCGTTTCGAGCAGGTTCTGCGGGGGCACGCCGATCTGAAGCGCAAGCTCTTCGATCGTGTCGGCCTTGAAGGCCCAGCCGCGCTGCTGGCCGATTTCCCAGGTCTTCGGGAGGGCCTTAAGCGGCGTATCGGCAAGAACGATGGCGTTGAACGGAAGCACCGCGCCCTTCTGGATCATGCGGTCCATCTTTTCCTGGTCGAAGATCGTGTAGGAGACGCCGCCCGCCGTGGTCATGGCGTTGTAGACGTCAACGAACACGGAGCCGCGGGATTCGTTGAAGAAGCGGCGGCCGGTGTGGTCGACCCAGAGCCAGGGCTGGGCGAGGGCGCAACGGCCCTGCTTCAATTCATCGGGACCCGAGAACTGGTTGATCGGGGGAACGTCCGGGAGGTACGGGGCGTTGCCGGCCACGGCGTGCATGCCGGCCACGTGGGCGCCGACGAGACGGGCCATGTTGATGCCGTCGCCCGTACGGCCGTCGACCACCGGGCCGCGCAGCCAAATCGGTTCGACCATGCCGAGGGCGGAGGAGTCGAAGACGTACTGCGCGAGCATTTCCTTGTTCGCGGAGAAGCCGCCCGTGGCGATGATCACCTTGCGGGCATGGATGATGATCTTGTCGCCCTTGTCGTCCACGGCTTCGACGCCGACGACGGCGCCGTTTTCCGTGATGAGCTTCTGGGCGCGCGTCTTCATGAGGAATTCACCGCCGCGGGCCTTGATGTTCTTGATGAAGGCGTCGCAGACGGCGGCGGCGCCGCCCTTGAAGAGGTGCCAGCACATGAGGGATTCGTTTTCCGGATACATCGTGCGGATGCCGCGGAATTCGATGCCCATGTCCTGGATTTCGTCGATCGTCTTGGCGGATTCTTCAATCAGCACGCGAAGAACGGACGGATCGGCGCGGAAGTGATGGAACTGCAGGGCGGCGTCCAACGTCTGCTGGACGGTCGTCTTGATGCCGTGTTCCTTCTGATAGCGCGTACCGACGCCGAGCGAACCTTCCGGGAAGAGGCCGGCGCCGCCCAAGAAGGCGAGCTTTTCGAGAACGAGGGGCTTGGCGCCCTTGTTGACGGCCGCGTTCGCGGCGGCGAGGCCGCCGAGACCGCCGCCGATGATGACGAGGTCAACCTTCTTTTCCACGACGGCCGCAAGCGCGGCGGGGACGACGCCCGAGAGGGCCGCACCGGCGGCGGCCGAACCGATCAACTGACGACGAGTGATTTTCATGGTCATTCTCCTTTGAGATGAGACTCGCTTGGAGTCGTTGCCCTAAGCGTAGGGAAGGAGGGTGCGGCGCGTCCGTGTGCTCGGACACGTTTCGGGGTTTCTTCGGGGGCTGAGAAACGGTTCCCGAGCGGGAATGAAAAACCGTCGTCGGCGGATGAACCTTCACGCAATGCGTAATAGTACGCATATGCCCTTGATGTTGCGTACATTGACATTTGGGATTTCATGGGGATGTCGAAAGAGAGAGGTGAGAAAAGCTAGGTAAAATCGCGTAGATTTGTACGTTAACTTCACGCTCAGACAATTTCCTAATCCTGCAACGCAAACCTTTGTCCGAACTCATGTAGACTACGGGTTAACGTGTATCGAGGGCGTTCGTGTTTCCGAAAAATTCTCCCGCCGGGCCCGGCGGAGGAAGCGAACGCCCCGTTCTATTCTCTGAATTTGGGTTGTTTCTTTGCGGCGTGCCGGTTTAGTGGCTGCGCCGCAAGGGATGTTGTGGGGTTCATATGATTTCATTGCGCGCTGCGACGCTTCGCGACCTCGACGCCCTGACGGCGATCGAGGCGGCGAGCTTTCCGCCCGCCGAAGGAGCGAGCCGCGAGAGTTTCGAGGCCCGTCTGAAGGCCTTTCCGGAAGGATTCCTGATCGCCGAAGACGACGGTACGCCCGTGGGGCTTATCGACGGGATGGTGACGAACTGCGAAACGATCGAAGACCGTCTCTATGAAGACGCCCGACTGCATGATCCGAAGGGGGCCTGGCAGAGCGTCTTCGGTCTCGCCGTTCATCCCGACTGGCGTCGGCGCGGCATCGCGAGCGACCTGCTCTCCGCCTTCATCGAGAAAGCCAAAAGGGAAGGGCGCCGCGGCGTGATGCTCACCTGCAAGGAGCGCCTCATTCCCTTCTACGAGCGCTTCGGGTTTGAAAAGCGCGGCGTTTCGGAAAGCGTCCACGGGGGCGCGGTCTGGTACGACATGACGCTCAACTTCGCAAAGAAGCCGAAGGCGGCTGCGGAAGTCTCGCCCGCGAAGCGCCGCCGCACGGCGCCGCGCTCCGTCATGCGTACGCGCTACATCCGCTTCGGCGACGCCGAAGAGCTCGGCGCCCTCATCCGCACGCGCCGCGCGCGCCTCGGCATGACCTTGGGCGACGCCGCCATCTGCTGCGGCGTGGGACGCCGCTTCCTTCTCGACCTCGAGTCCGGGAAGCCCACGGCGCAGTTCGCGAAGGTTCTGCAGGTGCTCGACACCTTCGGCATGGGGCTCGCGCTCACCGGCACGGGCGCAAGCTTCACGGAAGAAGATCTTCAGGAAGCCACGGTCGAGCGCGGCGAAGTCGTCTGGGAGGCCGAATTTGAAAAGGGTCTTCCCGATCTCCCCGGCGAAGAGACGGGCGACGGTATCCGCCGCGGCCGTCCGATCGGCGCGAAGAAGATTTCCCCCGTCACCTGCAAGGTGACGGTCGTCGACCTCAAGCGCGAAGAGCGCGAACGCCGCAAGGCCGAGCGCGATGCCAAGGCCGAGACCGACGGGGACGAAAAGAAGAAGTGACGCGTTCGGCGCCTGCTTTTCTTTTTCCAAATTGCTATGCTTTCCTTATGGAGGGGCGTCCGCACTTCGGGCGCCCTTTTTACCAAGTACTTTTCTTTTGTCCCTCGCTTATGAAAGTTCACGGTCTTCCCACCCGCAGCATTCGTTCTCTGGAAGGCGGCGAATCGGTGGAAATCATCGATCAGACGCTGCTTCCCTTCCGCTTTGAGCGCCGCGTTCTCACCACTTGGGAGGACGCGGTCGAAGCCATCCGCAACATGCGGGTGCGCGGGGCGCCCCTCATCGGCATCACCGGGGCCTGGGGGGTCGTGCTCGCGCTCAAGACCTGTCACGACAACGAGTCGCTTTTGAAGGCGGCCGAAGTCATCCGCAACGCCCGTCCCACGGCGGTGAATCTCTCCTGGGCGGTGACGCGCATGTTGGGGGCGCTCCTTCCGCGCGAACCCAAGGACCGTTTCTTCACGGCCGTGCGCCTTGCCGAAGAGATGACGCAGGAAGACGTCGAACGCTGCCGCCGCATCGGCGAAGCGGGGCTCGGCGTCCTGCGCGAGCTCTATCAGGAAAAGCGCCGTCCGCTCAACGTCCTTACGCACTGCAACGCAGGCTGGCTTGCGACGGTCGACTACGGGACCGCTCTCTCGCCCATCTATCAGGCGCACGACGAGGGGATTCCGCTCCACGTCTGGGTGGAAGAGACGCGTCCGCGCAATCAGGGGCTTCTCACCGAGTGGGAGCTTCGCGAACACGGGGTCGCGCACACGCTCATCGTCGACAACGCGGGCGGGCACCTCATGCAGCACGGGGACGTGGACGCCGTGATCGTCGGGGCCGACCGCATCACGCGCCGGGGCGACGTCGCCAACAAGATCGGGACCTATCTGAAGGCGCTCGCAGCCTTTGACAACGGCGTTCCCTTCTACGTCGCGGCGCCTTCGTCGACGGTCGACTGGCGACTCCTCTCGGGCCGTCAGGAAATCGAAATTGAAAACCGCGGCGCCGATGAAGTGCTGGGCGTGCACGGCATGGACAAGAGCGGCAAGCCCGCCACGGTGCGGCTCGCTCCCGAAGGTACGCCCGTGGCGAATCCCGCCTTCGACGTGACGCCTTCGCGGCTCGTGACGGCCTTCTTCACGGAGCGGGGCGTCTTCAAGCCCGAAGAGCTTTATTCGGGCTTTGCCGATCAGCTGAGCGCGTATCAATAAAGGGGCGAAGATGCGGGAATGGAGTCTTTCCGAGCGTCTCATCGTCGCGGCGCGCGGCATGAACGAGCGCGGCATCAACGTGAACAAGTCCGGAAACGTCTCGGTGCGCGTGGAGCGCGACGGCCGTCCGGGGTTTCTCGTGACGCCCACGGGCGTCCCCTATGCGTCGCTCACGCCCGAGGATCTCGTCTGGATGCCTCTTGATGCGGCTTCGGTCGAGGACCGCGAAGGGCGGCTTTTGCCGTCCTCCGAGTGGTCGCTGCACCGCGCTGTGTACGCCGCGCGCCCCGATGTGGGCGCGGTCGTGCACACGCACTCGGCCTACGCCACGGCGCTTGCCTGCCGGAACGAGAGGATTCCCGCTTTCCACTACATGGTGGCGGTCGCGGGCGGATCGTCGATCGACGTCGTTCCCTACGCGACCTTCGGGACGGAACTCTTGGGCGAGCGTACGGCCGAGGCTCTTCGCGAGAAGAACGCCTGTCTTCTCGAACACCACGGGGTCGTGGCGCTCGGGCCCACGCCCGAAAAGGCGCTCGATCTGGCGGCGGAAGTCGAAAACCTCGCGCGGCAGTACGTGATCGTGCGCGGCCTCGGAACGCCCCGTTTGCTCTCGGACGAAGAAATGGCGGTGGTGATCGAAAAATTCCGCACCTACGGCAAGCAGCCGTCTCGCGACGGGGAGGAAACCCGATGACGGCGCCCGACCGCTGGCTCAGAAAGGACGGCACGGTCGTCTCCTGCACGGAGAGCGTGAAGGTTTTGACCGAAACCTGGGACGAAACCGAGACGGCTCTGCAGGACTTCTTTGAGGACGCCGTGCTCCTCGGCGTCGCCAAGGCCGAGTGGAAGGCGAAGCTCCACGAGATGATCGACGCGCTCGAGTGCGACTACGAAGAAAAGACGGCCCCCGCCGAGGCGCTTCCCCCGGAAGGGAGGCGTTGACGAGGCCGTCGAAAGGATCGAAAATCCCGATCACAAAGGGAGGATCAAATGTTTGAAATCCAAAAAGTCCGTTGTTTGGCTCTGACGGTCGCCTGTGCGGCGCTTCTTGCGGGTTGCGCGCATCCTCAGCTCATGGAGCCGGGGATGAGTCTCACGACGGTCGAGACGGAACTCGGCGCTCCGGACGCCAAGGTGACGCTCGAGTCGGGCGGCACGCGATTCGTCTATTCGCTCCAACCGATGAGCGAACAGGTCTGGTGGATCGACTTCAATGAAAAGGGCGAGGTGGTCTCGCGGCAGAACGTTCTCGACCGCGAACACTTCGCGCTCATCCGTCCGGGCGTCGACACGAAGGAAACCGTCTGGAATCTCTTCGGGAAGTGCGCCGAGGAAAGCCACTTCGCGCTCGTCAATCAGGACGCCTGGATGTACCGCTTCCTCGACGAAGGGTTCTTCCACATGGCCTGCTGGGTGCAGTTCGACATGAAGGGCGTCGTCACCGAAGTGGGCTACACCATCGACCCCTGGTGGGATCGGGATGGGCTATTTTTCTAACCCGTTCGGGAATTCAAATGCTAACGGGCGCGACGGTTGTCGCGCCCGTTAGCATTCTTGCTGAGGAGAAACGGCCTTACGCCGGGGTCGCCCGCTTGACGGGGACGTAATCGGCGCCGCCCTTTACGGTTCGGGCGTAGGAGAAGAGGACGGCCGCGATGAGAAGGAGACCCGTCGCAAAGAGCGCGGCGCGCGAGTCGATCCAATCGATGAAGAGACCGCAGAAGAAGGTGCCCGCGGCCGTGCCGAAATTCGCGGCCGTGAGAAAGAGGCCGTTCGAGAAGTCCGGGGCCTCGCGGGCGGCACTGCTGATCATGTACTGACCGCTGATGTTGATCGCGCCCGCGCTGACGCCGAGCAAGACGACGAGAAGTACCGCGGCGGTCGGATTCGTCCCGAACGCGTAGAGAAGCGCGTAGAGCGCGAACATCACCGCGGGACCGACGCGGGTGAAGAGCTTGCGGCACCGTCCGAAGACGCGGCCGCCCAGCATGTTCCCGGCGATGTTGGCGATCCCGTAGGCCAGGAGCACGGTGCCGACGGCGTCAAACGTGAGTCCTCCGACCTGATGCAGAAAGTCGCTCATGAAGCTGAAGAAGCCGAACATGGCCCCGTTGATGCAGGTGAAGGCCGCGACGCCGAGCCAGAGCGTTGGCCTCTTGAGGACCCGCAGCTGATGCCACGGATTGAGGCGCTTCGCGGGCATGTCGGGTACAAGAAGGAAGGTGGCCGCAAGCACCGCGGTGTTGATGAGGCCGAAGATTCCCATCGCCGCTTCGTAGAAGACGTGCGTCGTGACGAAGGTCGTCATGGGGACGCCGAGCACCATGCCGGCGGAAACCCCCACGAACACGCGGGCGATGCCGCGCGAAGGATCGTCCTTCGAGGCTTCGGCCGCAAGCGTGAAGGCCATCGCCACATAGACCGGATGAAGAAGGGCGGGCAGGGCGCGCGACGCGAGCAGCACGGCAAAGGAGTCGGTGACGGCCGCGATGAGGTTCGAGAGGGCGAAGAGAAAGAGGGCCGCAAGCATCATGCGCCGTCGGTTGACCCCCGAAAAGAGGAGCGGAAGGATCGGGGCGGCGGCCGCGACCACGAGCGCGAAGACGCTCACGCACCAGCCGGCCGCGGAAACCGAAACGCCGAAGCGTTCGGCAATCTGCGGAATGATGCCGACGACGCCCATTTCGGTGTTGATGATGCCGAAGACGCCGAGCGTGAGGATGCCGATGAGAAGATTTTCGTTGAGGGTTTTGCGGTTCATGAGGAAAGCGTTGAAGGAAAGCGAAGCCACGGGGCTTCCGGAAGAACGAAAAGTCTACGGAAGTCCTATTCAAATAACAAATACTTTCTTTTTGCGCTTATGCATGCCTTTAGGGCATGGGTGAACCGACTCGATTTTCCTCTTCCTTGAGAAGGGCAATCAGCCGCTCGGCCGCGGGCGTCAGGTGACGCGTTCGGTCCCAGGCGACCACGATGTCGCATTCGAGTTTCGGGTGAAGCGGCAGCCACACGAGTCCGGACTCGGGCGTCGGGTTGATGACGCCGCCGAGCGCAATGACGTGCCCCACGCCCGCGGCCGCGAGCACGTAGGCGTTGTAGAGGAGGTTGAAGGTGCCGACGATGTTGAGGTCGTTCTTGAGGTCGTTGAGCCATCCGTCGAACTCGTTTCTCAAGTGCGACTGCTCGGACGTCATCAGCGGGACGCCGATGAGGTCGGAAGCCTCGACGTGTGTTTTGCCCGCGAAGGGACCGTCCTTTCTCGTAAGGATCCCCCAGACGTCCTTTTGCTTGAGCTTGATGGCGCTGTAGCCCACCGTGTCGGCGATGCCGACGAAGACGCCGAAGTCGGTGAGGCCCGTGTGGAGTTCCGACTTCACTTCGGATTCCGCGCCGCTCGTGATGTGGAACTTCACCTTGGGCGCCTCCTTTTGCAGTCGGGCGATGGCGCGCGCAAGGCTCGCGAGGGCGGGCGTCTCGCCCGCGGCGATGCGGATCTCTCCGGTGAGTTCGTCTTCGGCGCGGATTTCCGCCTTGGTGCGCTCGAAGAGATTCACGATGGCGCGCGCCCGCTCGTAGAAGAGCTCGCCCTTGGGCGTGAGGCGAAGCTTGCGGTTCGAGCGAATGAAAAGTTCGTGCCCTAGCTCTTCTTCGAGGTCCATGAATTGGCGCGAAAGCGTCGGCTGCGTCACGTGCAGTCTTTGCGCCGCACCCGTGATGCTCTCTTCTTCTGCCGCTGCAAGGAAATATCTCAGAACGCGAATGTCCATTTGTGGCTCTGCCGGGAAAACACCGTTGTCATGCCTTGAGAGCATATCATACGCATTTCCATAAACATTTCATGCGCTTTGCGCGTTCGCTGTGGGAGGCAAGAACGACGAAACCCGCCCGTCCGCACGTTTCGTGCGGAAAAAGGCGGGCTTCTGCGGGATGGACGATCAGAGAAGGCCGATTTCCTTGAGCCAATCTTCCACGTCGCCCGTGAGACCCCAGGCCGAGCCGCGGATGGTGAGGTGGCCGAGGTGCTTGTTTTCGGGGAGAAGCTTCTGGAAGTCCTCTTCCGTATGCATGCGGCCGCCGCCACCGTGCGTGTTGAAGTGCGCGACGGTCTTCCCCTTGAGGTCGACAGACTTGATCCAGGTCTGGAGCGCCTGCGCCACGTGGTGCCACCAGGTGGGCGTGCCGAGGATCACGACGTCGTACTTCGAAAGGTCGATCTCGGGCGCGACGATTTCACGTTCGATGCCCTTTTCGATTTCTTCCTTCACGATTTCGGTCGTGGGCGTGTATTCCTCGGGATAGGGCTCCTTCGTCGTCACCTCGTAGAGGTCGGCGCCGGTGAGCGAGCGGATCGCTTCGGCCACCTTGCGGGTGTTGCCCGTCTTCGAGAAATAGACGACGGCGATGCGGCGGGTGTTTTCCGGGACCTTGGTTTCGGCCGCGCGGGCGGCGGGGGTGAGCGTCATCGCGCAGCCGCTCAGAGCGACCATCTTCAGAAAGTTTCGTTTGCGCAGGAACATGTTTTTTCTCCCGATGAGAGATTCCTTTTCGACGCTTTCATCCTAGAAAAGGAGGGAAGGGACATCGTGCGGGATTCGAGCCGATTTTTGCCGGATTCTTCCAACCGGCCTTTCGGAAGACCGATTTCTCCACGTGACAAGGCGGAAACGAAGAGAATGAATGAAAAGAAAACTCTTCGCCGTTGCCGCGCGCCGATTGGGCTCGTTCTTTTGCTTCAACGGCGGCGGGTGCCAAGGAGAAAAGCGAATGATGAGAAGGAATTTTTTGCGGGCGGCGGGCCTCATGGCGGCCGGCCTTTCATTCCATTCCCGAGCGGGAGAGAAACCCGAGACGAATGACGAAAAGGTCCGTCCGATCACGCTCGACACCACGATCGGCGAACTCCTTCGTCGACCCGAATTCGACGGGTACGCCGAGTACCTGCTTCCGCTCGAATTCGGTTATCGGGACGACTGGACCATGCGCGACATTCCGCGTTTGCTTCCCTACCACACGGGCGTCGACCCCAAGGCCTCGGTTGTGATCCTCAACCGATTGTCTGCTCGAGCGCAACGGGGTGAAAAGGTTTGGATCGGGCTCGGGCGGGAAGACGTCGGACTCTTTGCCTTTCCGGGGCGAAAGGGGGCGCCCTTCGTGATCGTGTGTCCGGGCGGAGGCTTTGCCTACGTGGGTTCGATTCATGAAGGCTTTCCCTATGCCGAAGCCTTCGTGGCCGAGGGCATGAACGCCTTTGTTCTCCAGTACCGCACGGGAAGTGGACGTTGGGCCTGCGAAGATCTCGCCGACGCGATCCTTCGCGTCCGCACGATGGCGGACGTCGACCCCGACGGCTATGCGCTCGCGGGGAGTTCCGCCGGAGCCCGCATGGCGGCCTGGCTCGGTTCGTACGGTACGGAGGCCTTCGGTCGTCCCGCCGCGCCGAGGCCGGCAGCGGTCATCATGGCCTACACGGGACTTTCGGAATGGCAGGAAACCGATCCCGCCACGTACATGATTCAGGGGACGCGCGACGGCATCGCGCCCATTTCCGTGACGGACCGCAGAATGAGGGCGCTCGAGCGTGCGGGCGTAAAGGTTCGCTACGAGCGCATCAACGGTCTTCCCCATGGATTTGGGCTCGGTACGGGGACCTCGGCGGAAGGCTGGGTCGGAAGGGCGACGGCCTTCTGGCGGGAATCTCGTGAGGAAAACTCTCGGCGGGAAGAACGAAGCTGAGGAAGTCTCGGGACGTTGCCTCCTCTATAACGCCAAAGGCCGCCCGGAGGCGGCCACCAAGTTACTTCGTGCGGATCATGATCCAAGCCGGAACAGGTACGGCAATAAGTGCGTCGTCGACATGGATCGCTCGTACATACCGTAATCGAGCTCGTTATAATCCCCTGCGAAGAGTTAGACAGATGTGGAACCATCCAAAACTCCTCAAACTAATGATAAGCCCGGTGTTGGAGCACTGGGCTTTGTCGTTTTTACATCTTTTTTGTGAGGCGCAAAATAATTCCTTAACGGGATCTAAAAAAAGCAGTTAACTTCTCGCAGGAAAGTTCTTTCCTCTCGAAATCTTTAGGTTTGCGAAAAATCAAAACAAAACATTTTGTTACCCTAATCCCAAATTGTTCAGCTTTTTTGGGAATGTAATCCCAAAATGTACAACCTAAATTAGGATAGGAAAATCCGTATAGAGGACCTGAACAGGTAGGAATAGATCATCTTGGGCCCCAGTCCGGCAGCTCACGATACAGGTCGGGAAAACCGAGACGGCGGGCGATATTGTGTTGACGAACGGTGACTTCC
>CASEFX010000024.1 GCA_949287305.1 uncultured Sutterella sp.
ATCGCTCTTTCCGCTCCGAAAGGTCTTCTCAATCAAGTCTCTTGCACAATAATTGTCGTAGACTTCCGCAGCCTTGGCAGGCATGGTTGAGACGTCACAGAAAAATCCGAAGTAGCGAATGGCCTCATTGATTTTTTCGTTATTACGTTCCAGCGTGCTCTTGCCCGGCAAACCGGTTGGGGTACGGTAGTAGGTCAACTTCCGACTGTTGAGCAACGGACATGCTCCGGTGTGAGCGTCGTCATCCCAATTTTTCCATTGGCTTTCAAAGTCCTCCAGATCTGCAAAGAACGCCTGGGTTTCCGTGGAGGATTTGGAGTCCGATCGGAAGACGTGAACCCAAAGCTCACGCTCGACACCATCTTCAAACTTGGGGTGGACGGGGACCGTCACGCCGAAGACGTCGCCGCGGATGTGCGAGCCGGCCTCCCACAGCGAAGTGATTGCCTTTTCAATCGCCTCCCGAATCCATTTCACATCCATTGTCGCAGCGACGATAACCCTGCTGTCGTGGTCGACAAACTTTGCGAAGTTGTCCAAGGAGAAGTACCCGCGGTCCATCACCGCCGCGAAGATTTTCTTTTTGTCGTTGATCTCGTCGAACCGAAGAAGCATGTCGGCGACGGTGCTGACATCGGCGATCTGGCCGGGGACCATCCGGAAGAAAACCGGCATGCCGGTCTTATGCCCGAGCAAAAGCGCAAGTCCGACCTGTTTCTGATAACCGCCTTCTTTTCCCTTGCCGCATTGCACATATGGGTTGGCAACAGCCTCCGTGGCGATCCTCGTGGAATCGTACGAGAGGACTTCATCCTCGGGCAGTCTGGCGATACGGGCGTTGAAGAATGTTTTCCGCCAATCCGGTTGCTCGGCGAGTTCTCTGAAGAACTCCGTCATCTCCCTCGATTCCATGGAGTCCCAGTACGGCAAGAGTTTCCCGTTCACCCACGACTTGAAGAGATAGGCGGAATTCGAACTTGTATGCATCCAGTGAAAGGCGATGGCGAGGATCTTGTTGGCGTTGTCCGCTCCCCATGTCTGCGTGAGATCCTCCAACAAACCGGTCTCCTTTGCGATCGCATAGTAGACGGGAAATTCAGCCACCAGGATCGAGGAGAGAGACGACAGAAACGTCTGAGTGGACGGATTCGTCAAATCAGCGGTCATATTCTTGCCTTTCCCCTTGGAAGACAATGTTTTCTTAGGAGCACAACGTTTCGTCCCGTCGCGGTGAAAGTGGCGGCGGTAATCCTCGGTCGCGTAGTACACGTTGTCTACAACGTACCCCAAGTACTCCCGTTTTTCCTTGCCTCGTTGAGCAGAGGAGTCCCAGTAGTAGCGCCTGACAACCACGCGGAAATTGCCGTAGGCGTCACGGATGATTTTTGCCTTTTTCTCGGAAAGAGGGAACCTGGCGACATTCGAAGGATCGGGCAGGAGATTCACAGAGGCTTCAGAGGATAGGGAGATAGTTTTAGGCATGATTATACGGACTTTTGAGATGTATTCATTATATCATAAAAAAAATACGTATGTGTCAAAAAAAGATGCCTTCTGCGAGAAGACATTCTGAAGATTTTTTTTACAACTCCGTACTTCCACATCCCAATTTAGGGCAGAAGACCTGGATGCCCCACATTTCCGTCGAAACCAACGTGCCGAACAACAAGTCCGAATGGCTTGAACCGGTGGACGACAAGACCTTCGCCGAAGCGAAGTAAGCGATTACGTACAAATCAGCGGAAAGCGGGACGCGGCAGAAATGCCGAACGTCCCGTTTCTCTTGGCGGGCCAGCAAAATTCCGTCAGAGATCAAGCCTCGGACAGACAAGGAAGGGCGCTTCGGGGTAGAAGCGTTCGAGCGCGGTGCGGAGGTATTCCCTCGTATCCTGAGCGATGATTTTGTCGTGTGAGGGACAGAAGTCGTTGAAAATCAAGCCCGCCAACGGCATGTCGCGGCGCTTCATCGCCTCGAGCGACAAAAGGGTGTGGTTGACGGAGCCCAGCTTTCCCGACGTCACGAACCAGACGGGCCAGCCCTTTTCGGCCACGTAGTCGATCGTGAGGAGCTCGCGCGTGAGCGGCACCATGAGGCCGCCCGCGCCTTCGACGAGCACCGTCTCGTACTCGGCGTCAAGCGAAGCGAGCGCGCCCTCGATCTTTGCAAAATCCACCGCCCGTCCGTCGAGTTCGGACGCGAGATGGGGCGAGGCCGGATAGCGGAAGGTTTCGGGCATCGTGCGCCCGTCTCGGTCGGCGGGGAGAAGTCCCGTCCCCATGAGACGGCGGTGCGTCAGGATGTCGGGCGAGAGTTCGTCCGAGCCCGTCTGCACGAGCTTTGCGGTGACGACCTTTCGCCCTTCTTCCAACAGGCGTGCGGCGAGCCAGCCCGTCGCGACGGTCTTGCCGGCATCCGTGTCGATGCCGCTTACAAACTGCAGGGTCATGAGGGTTTCTCCAAAAGCAGGATGACGGGATGATACGTGAGATGCACGCTCTCTTCGCCGTCGTCCGCGGCGAAACGCGCCCGATACGCCTCTTCAAAGGCGAAAAGACTTCTTTTCGTCCACCGGAAACCGTCGTGCGTCCCCGTGACGCCCGTCGCGCGCAGGTGGCGAAGCACCGCGCGGGGCGTAGCAAAACGTTCGCGACGAACCTCTTCCGATCGGTGATGCACCCGAAAGCCCGCGGCAAAGCGTAAGAGCGTCTCCGCGTCGGGATAGGCGAGCCCCCGTCCGGTCAAGGCCTTCACTTCCCGACAGTTTTCGGGACCGTAGGTGACGACGGCGGCGAGTCCTCCGGGACGAAGACGCCGCCGAAGGTTTTCGAAGAACGCTTCCGGCCGCGAAAACCACTGCAGCACCGAGCCCGCAAGCACGAGGTCGAGCCCGTCGGGCCAGACGACGCGCTCGGCGTCGCCCGGGACCACGTCGGTCTTTTCGCGAACCGCGTCGGGGAGCCGCTGTCGGGCTTCGCTCGTGAGTTCGGGCGAGAGGTCGTTCAACCACAGGGCGCCGATGTCCGCCCGGGCGGCGAGCGTCCGGCTCCAGCGTCCCGTTCCGCAGCCCACTTCGAAGACCCGTCCGAAGGACGTGCGAAGCGAGAGAAGACGTTCCGTCAAGTGGTCGGCCGCCTCCCGCTGCACGCGGGCGTGCTCTTCGTAGGTCGAAAGGGCGCTCGAGAAGCGCGCGGCGACGGCGTCAGACGTCTCCATGAATCGCCCTTTGCAGTGCTGCGGGACACCAGTGCGGTTCATCGGTGCACACGGGCGTCACGTCCAAAATTCCCCAAGCGCGTAGCTGCGCCGCGGCGGGAACGATCCGGTCGGCTTGCGGAATGAAGGCGCAGAGCTCTTCGACGCGCGTGCGAAGGTCTCCTTCGAAGGGCGCCTCGCGGTAGGTGTCGCGCAGAAGCCGCAGTTCGCGTCCCAAAGAGTCGAGCGTGCGCTCCGTGCCGCGAAGCGTCCGCGCTGCTTCGACGGAACCCGTCATGTTGAGGAGAAACCCTTCGAGCGTGGCTTCTCCGAAACGGTCCGTCGTGCGGTCAAAGACGACGGGCGGAATGCCCAGGCGCCGGTCGATCGGCGTGAGCGTTCCCGCGACCGCCGTGAAGCGCCGCACGGGAACGGGGCTTTCCATCACCCAGTCGGCCGCGATGCGCACGCCCAGGGACCAGCCGACGACGTCGACCGTTTCGTAGCGGGAGAGGTCGGGGAGCGCTCCGACGGCGCCGTTAAAATCCCAGAGCAAAAAGAGATCCTGTCCGCCAGCGGGGCGAAGGTCCCGGAAGCGCTCGGGAGACGATCCCCAGCCCGCAAAGAAGATCGTGAGGCTTCGGGCGTCGGGATCGTGTGCGAGAAATCGATGTTTCACAGGGCGAACTCCGTCTTGAGGCGCGTGAGCGCCAGGCAAAAGGCGTCGATCTCGTCGTCGGTGAGGCTGCTGGCGAGCGAAATGCGAAGCCGCGACGTTCCTTCGGGGACCGTGGGCGGCCGCACGGCCGAGACGAGAAAGCCCGATTCTTCGAGGCGCTTCGCCGCCGCGAGCGTGCGGGCGTTGTCGCCCAATATCCAGGGCAGAATCGGCGTGCCGTGGGCGAGTGCGTCCGAGCCGAGCGTTTCGAGAACTTTGGCTTCGAGCGCGCGAAGCCTGGCCCTTCGGTCCGACCAGTTGGGGATCTGCGAAAGGACGAAGGACGTCCACGCGGCTTGGAGCGGCGACTCCGCCGTCGTGAAGATGAGGGGGCGCGCGTAATTCGTGACGAGCGAGAGCCAGTCGGGATCGGTCAAAAGCGCCGCACCCGAAGAGGCCGCGGCCTTGCCGAAGGTGAGGATGCGAAAATCGACGTCGTCCTCCACGCCCGCCTCTTCGGCGGGTCCCCGGCCGTTCGCCCCGGAAATTCCGAGGCCGTGCGCGTCGTCGAGGGCGAGCAAGACGTTCTTCCAACGCTTTTTGAGTGCAACGAATTTGGCCAGGTCCGCACGGTCGCCGTCCATGCTGAAGACGCTCTCCGTGAGGATCACGACGATTTCGTGCTCGGGCGCGACGCGCTCGAGAAGACGCTCGAGGGCCGAGCAGTCATTGTGCGGAAAGCGCAGAAACCCCGCGCCGTGGCGCTTTGCGGCGAGAAGGCCGTCGATCATGCTCGCGTGGACGAGCCGGTCGGCGAGAAAGAAGACGTCCTTCCCGAAAGCCGCGGCCAAGGCCGCGATGAAGCCCGTGTTGAGTTGCCAACCCGAGGGAAAGAGAAGGCTCTCCCGTCCGTAGAGGCGACGGAGCACCTCGCGAAGGCCTTCGTGCGCTTCGCTTTCTCCAAAAAGCAGGGCGGAGGAGCCGCTCGCGAGTCCGAAGCGCGAGAGGGGACTCTCAAAGAAGGCTTCGCGCAGCGCCGTGTCCGCACCCGCGCCGAGATAGTCGTTGCCGGCAAGCGAAATCACGCCCTTCGGTCGGGGACGGATCGTACGTAGCGAATCGCGCTCGGCGAGGCTTGCGAGCGCCGAGCGCAGTCGGTCGGTCACGTTCATGCGTCAATTCCGTGCGCGCGAAGGCCCGCCCGGAAGCCCGCGGTGAGGCGCTCGAGTTCTTCGTCCGTCATGACGAAGGGCGGAATCAGATAGGCGATGCGCCCGAAGGGACGCGCCCAGACGCCCGCGTCGACGAAGGCCTTGGTGACGGACCGATCGGGCGCGCGTTCGAGCTCCACGACGCCCAAGGCGCCGAGCACGCGCACGTCGACGACCCCGGCCTTGCCGCGCAGGGGTTCGAGTCCGCGCTTGAGAGCCGCTTCGACGCGAGCCACGTCGGCCTGCCAGTCGGTCTTCTCGAGGAGTTCGAGGCTCGCGATCCCCGCCGCACAGGCGAGGGGGTTCGCCATGAAGGTGGGGCCGTGCATGAGGGCGTGCGGGGCCGCGCGCGAAATCGTGTCGGCCACGTCGTTCGTCGTAAGAACGGCCGAGAGCGTGAGCATTCCGCCCGTGAGGCCCTTGCCGATCGTCATCAGGTCGGGCGAGATGCCCGCCCATTCGGAGGCGTAATAGCGGCCCGTGCGGCCGAAGCCCGTGGCGATTTCGTCAAAAATGAGAAGAATGCCGAATTCGTCGCAAAGACGACGCGCCGCCCGCAGGTATTCGGGGTGGTAGAACCACATGGCGCTCGCCCCCTGGACGATCGGCTCGAGAATGAAGGCCGCGATTCTGTCGGCGTGGGCTTCAAAGAGCGCGCGAAGCGCGGCTTCGTCTTCGGGGTTCCAGTCGCCGTCAAAGCGCGAGACGGGCGCGGGCGCGAAAAAGCGCCCGGGCAAAGCGTCTCCGAAGGCCGTGTGCATCCCCGAGACGGGGTCGCACACCGACATGGCGTTCCAGGTGTCGCCGTGGTAGCCCTGCCGCGGCGTCGCGAAGTTCGTGCGCGTGGTGCGCCCCAGGGCCATCTGGTACTGCACGGCCGCCTTCATGGCGACCTCGACCGCGACCGAGCCGCTGTCGGCGTAAAAGATCTTCTCGAGACCCGCGGGCGCGTGCTTGAGAATCAGGCGCCCGAGCTTGACGGCGGGTTCGTGCGTGAGACCCCCGAACATGACGTGGGACATCGTTTCGATCTGTTCGTGCATGGCGCGCTTCAGTTCTTCGCGGCCGTAGCCGTGCAGCGCGCACCACCAGGAGCAAGTGCCGTCCAAGAGGCGCCGTCCGTCGGCGAGCACGATCTCGCAGCCTTCGGTCTTCGCGACTTTGAGAACCGGCGTCGGATCGATCGTCCCGGTGTAGGGGTGCCAGAGGTGGGCGCGGTCGAACGCCAGGTCGTCGTCCAATTCGTAGCCCGCTTCGCGCACGCGCTTTTTGTCTTCTTCGACGCTCGAGCCCACGGTCGTCAAAAGGTCGCCCGCGATGGCGCTCGTGATCCCGATCTCGAGCGCCTTTCGGACCGTTTCTTCGGAAAGCCGCGCGCGTCCGCCCGCAAAGCGCAGGTGCGCCTGGGGAAGGAGAAAGCGAAACACCGCGACCGTGCGCAAAAAGTCTTCTTCGGAGAGAAGCAGCGTCGATTCCAGGGGTGTCCCCGGAATCGGGGCGAGCAGGTTGATCGGCACCGAGGGAAGACCGAGGTCTCGGAGCGTCAGCGCCAAATCGATCCGGTCGGCGGGCGTCTCGCCCATCCCGATGATGCCGCCCGAGCAGAGATCGAGCCCCGCGCGGCGGGCGGCGAGCAGCGTCTCGATCTTGTCCTTCGTCGTGTGCGAAGTGCAGACCTTGGGGAAGTAGTCGGGGGAGGCTTCGAGGTTGCAGTGGTAGCGAACGACGCCGGCGTCTCGCAGAAGGCGCAGTTCCTCTTCCTTGAGGAGGCCCGCCGAGACGCAGACTTCGACGCTCGTCTCGCGACGCACGGCGCGAACGAGCTTCGCGAGGTCGCGCACTTCCCTGGGCGAAAGCTTTCGGCCGCTCGTAACGAACGAGAAGCGCGGAATCCCCGCGGCTTCGGTACGGCGGGCGGCTTCGAGCGCCGTCTTTTCGTCGATCAGCGGATATTCGGGGGCGTCGGTCGCGAAGTGGCGCGACTGCGCGCACCAGCGGCAGTCTTCCGTGCAGCGCCCCGACTTGGCGTTCACGATCGAGCAGAAGTTGAAGGCGCGGGGCGCAAGGCGCCGCGTGATCGTGCGTGCGGCGTCGAAGAGTTCTTCCGCAGGGGCGTCCCAGAGTCGAAGGGCGTCTTCACGGGAGAGAGCCTCTCCCGAAAGAACGCGCGAAAGCGCGTCGGAAACGATGGAATGCAAGGTGTTCTCCTAGGGCGCGCGGCGGTCCGAAAGGGGCGCCTGCGGCACGGTCTTTTCGCATCCGACTGCTTTTTTCTTGGCTGTCTGTCGTCGGAATGCGGGAATAGGGGAAAGCTAAGAGTGTAACGGCCGACGGTTTTCTTTGTCGTCGGCCGTTGAGATGATGCGCGTCAGGAAATCGACTCGATTTCTTCGGAGAGCTCGAGCCACTCGGCTTCGAGCGCCTCGATTTGCGGAACGAGTTCCCCGTGCTCGCGCGTCACGCGCGCGACCTCTTCGGGAGACTCCTCGTAGAAGGCCGGGTCGGCAAGGCGCGCCGCGAGAACCGAGAGCGCTTCGTTTTTCTCCGCCATCTTCTTTTCGACGACGGCGAGCTTCTTCTGCAGGGGCTTGCGCAAAGCCGCGATGCGGGCGCGCTCCTGCGCTTCGAGGCGCCGCGCCTCCTTCTTGTTGACGTTCACTTGACGCGTGTCGTCCGACTTGAGCGCGGCGCGTTCCTGAGCGAGCTGCGTCTTGCGGTGTTCGAGCACGAGCTTCGCGTAGTCGTCGAGGTCGCCGTCGTAGGGCTGCATCGCCCCGTCGTGGACGAGCCAGAGCGAGTCCGTCGCCGCGCGCAGAAGGTGTCGGTCGTGCGAGACGAGGAGCACCGCACCTTCGAAGGTGGAGAGCGCCATGGTGAGCGCTTCGCGCGTTTCCATGTCGAGGTGGTTCGTCGGTTCGTCGAGCACCAGAAGATTGGGCTTCTCCCAGGCGAGGAGTGCCAGCGCAAGGCGCGCCTTTTCGCCTCCGGACATGGGACCCACGGGCGAGGTCGCGAAGTCCCCCGAGAAGCGGTAGCGCCCGAGGTGGTCGCGAAGCGTCTGCTCGCGCTCGTCGGGCGCAAGGCGCCGCATGTGTTCGAGCGGCGTCTCATCCATGCGGAGGGCATCGAGCTGATGCTGTGCGAAGTAGCCGATCGAGAGCCCCTGGCCGCGGCGCAGATCGCCCGCGAGCTTCGGGAGCACCCCCACGATCGTCTTGATGAGGGTGGATTTGCCGGCGCCGTTTACGCCGAGGACGCCGATGCGGTCGCCCGAGCGGATCGAAAACGAGACGTTTCGCAGAACCGTCAAGTCTTCGTAGCCCGCCGAGAGGCCTTCCGCGTCGACGAGATGCTCGGGGAGGCGTTCGGGCTTCGGAAATTCAAAGCGCCATTCGCGCTTCGCGCGCACGGGTTCGACCGACTGCAGACGCTCGAGCATCTTGATGCGCGACTGCGCCTGACGGGCTTTCGACGCCTTGTAGCGGAAGCGCTCGATGAAGGCCGTGAGGTGCGAAGCTTCACGCTCGAAGGCTTTGGCGGCGGCGTCCTGAAGGCGCAGCTTTTCGATCCGCTGAGCTTCGAACTTCGTGAAGTTCCCGGCGTAGCGTACGATCGTGCCGTCTTCAATCGACCAGATCGTCTCGACCGAGCGGTCGAGGAACTCGCGGTCGTGGGAGATGATGAGGACCGTCGCTTCGACGTGGCGAAGCCAGTTTTCGAGCCAGATCAAGCTGTCGATGTCGAGGTGGTTCGTCGGTTCGTCGAGAAGCAGGAGGTCGGCCGGGCACATGAGCGCGCGGGCGAGCGCCACGCGGTTTCGCCAACCGCCCGAGAAGTCGTAGACGAGGCGCGTTGCGTCGGAATCGCGAAAGCCGAGACCCGCGAGGATCGTGCGCGCCTGCGCTTCAATGGCGCCTTCGTTCAGTTCGGCAAGTTCCGCGTGCGCGGCGGCGAGCGCAAGTTCGTCCGTGGAGTTTTCGAGTTCGGCGAGGCGCTTTTTCGCGGCGACGAGCGGCGCGTGGCCCGAAAGCACGAAGTCGAGGACCGGCACGTTTTCCGTGACGAAGGACTGCGCGACGTGGGCGACGCGGTCCAAGGGCGGGCGTTCAATGTCGCCGCGCTCCGTCCCGAGTTCCCCGAGGACGGCCGCAAAGAGCGTGGATTTGCCGCAGCCGTTCGGACCGACGAGTCCGATGCGTTCGCCGGGCGACGCCGTCAGCGTGGCGTTTTCGTAGAGCACGCGGGTGCCGCGCGCGAGGGCAAGGTGCAACAGTCGGAGCATGAAAGAAACTCAAAAAGGCCGCGCTTCGGAGCGCGCGGCCTTGAACAGCAAATGGGGACCGAAAATCAGCCGAAGTAGGCGAGAAGCGCTTCCTTCGTGACCATGAAGACCTGATCGTCGCCGCCCGAAACGGTGAGCCACGTGAGTTCGAGTCCGGGGAAGGCGGCCTCCACGGCTTCGAGACCGTCGCCCACTTCAACGATGAGCATGCCGCCGTCGTTCAGGTGCTTCGCGGCTTCGGGGAGCATGCGGCGAACGACGTCCATGCCGTCGGCGCCCGCGGCGAGCGCAAGGCTCGGTTCGTGGCGGTATTCGGTGGGGAGCGCTTCCATGCTCGCCGTCGTCACGTAGGGGGGATTCGAGAGGATGAGGTCGAACGTGCGTCCTTCGAGCGCCGAGAAGAGGTCGCCCTGAACGAGTTCGAGCGTGTCGTCCATCCCGTAGTCATGGCGGTTGATCTTGGCGACTTCGAGGGCGTCCGCGGAAATGTCCGAGCCCGTCACGGCGGCGTTCGGGAAGGTGCCCTGCGCGAGAATCGCAAGGCACCCCGAGCCCGTGCAGAGGTCAAGGACCGAACCCACTTCATAGGGGTCTTCGACCCAGGGGGCGAGGTCTTCTTCGAGGAGTTCGGCGATGTAGGAGCGCGGAATGAGCGCGCGCTCGTCGATGTAGAACTGATGGTTCGTGAGCCAGGCTTCCTTCAGGAGGTAGGCCGACGGCGTCTTCTCGTGGACGCGGCGGTCGATGAGGTTCACGAGGCGCAGGAGTTCGTTGTGCGTGAGCGCCGCGTCGAGGAAGTCGTCGAAGTGCTCGAACGGGAGCTTCAGCGCGCGGCAGATGAGAAAGGACGACTCTTCGAAACTGTCGTTGCAGCCGTGGCCGAACGAGATTTCGGCCGTTTCCATTTCCGTGATGGCCCAGCGATAGATGTCCCGGATGGTCTTGAGGTTGTGCAGGGGATCATCGAGGAGAGGCGCGATTTCGTACATGTCGTATTCCGAGAAAAGGATCCAAAAGGTCCCGCAATTATAAGGGAGTTCGAGGGAGAGGCTTCCCGCCGAAAGGGCGCTCGGACGACGCACGGCGTCGCATGTTCTTTCTGAGAGGCTCCCGTCCTGCGCTCAAAGGTCCGCGTCGGTACAATGACGAGTCCTTCAGAACTTTTCTTTCCTCCCCGACGTGCGCCTTCGACAAATCAAAATCGCCGGCTTCAAAAGCTTCGCCGATCTCACCGTCATCGACATCGACGTTCCGCTCACGGCCATCGTGGGTCCGAACGGCTGCGGCAAGTCGAACATCATCGACGCCGTGCGGTGGGTCCTCGGCGAAGGGCGCGCCTCGGAACTGCGCGGCGAAGCCCGCATGACCGAACTCATCTTCGCGGGCTCCACGGCCCGCGCGGAACTCGGGCGCGCGAGCGTGGAGCTGATTCTCGAGACGGACGGCACGCTTGAAGGCCCCTGGGGCGCCTATGCGGAGCTCTCGGTAAAGCGCGTCATTACGCGCGACGGCGACTCCGCCTATTCGATCAACCGTCAGACCGTGCGCCGCCGCGACGTGCAGGAACTCTTCGCGGGGACGGGCCTCGGGACGAAAAGCTACGCCATCATTTCCCAGGGGACCGTGAGCCAGTTCATCCGCGCGCGGCCCGAAGAGCTTCGCAACTACTTCGAAGAGGCGGCGGGCGTGGGACTTTACCGCGAGCGCCGTCGCGAAACTGAGACGTTGTTGCGCCAGACGCGCGAAAACCTCGAGCGCGCGGCCGACCTGCAGACCGTCAAGAAGGAAACGATGGAGCGCCTGCGCGCGGAAGCCGAAACGGCGGCGCGCTGGGAAAAGCTCGACGAAGAACGCCGAACCGCCGAGGCGCGGCTCTTTTGGAGCCAGCGCGAAGAAGCCCGCGCGAGCGTGCGGGAGATGGACGTCGTGATCGGGAACCTTTCCCGTACGGTCGATGAAACGAAGGATCGCCTGCGCACCCTCGAAGACGAAGGTCCCGAAACGGAGCGCCGCTTTGAAGCCGCGCGCAACGAGGCGCTCGCCGCGTCCGAGCGCGTGCGCGAAGCCGAGCGCGAAATCACGGCGCTTGAAGCCCGTCTCGCCGAAGACCGCCGCCGCAGGGCGGAGGCCGCCGACACTCTGCGCGCCGCGGAAGACGCCGTTCGCGAAAAGGAGGCGGAACGCGCGGAATTGGAGGCGCAGACCCGGCAGGACCGAGAACGCCTCGCGCAGCTCGAAAGCGAGGGTAAGACCCTCGAAGAATCGGTCGCCCGCGCGGCCGACCTCACGGTTTCGGCCGAAAAGGCGCTCGCCGAAGAACGTCGCACGGCCGAGGCTGTCGAAACCGAGTGCCGCCGCTTTGAGTCGGCACTCGAGAGCGCCCGCGCGCAAAAAAGGTCGTTTGAAGAACGCCTTCTGTCGCTCTCGCGCCATCGGGCGCTGCAGCGCGACGGGGACCGCCCGGTCGTGCCCGACGAGGCGGAAGAGGAAAAGCTTCGCGACCGCAGGACGCTGGCGCAAAAGGATTTGGAAGCGGCCCGGGCCGCGCGCGAGCGCCTCGGGCGCCGCATGACGGAGGCCGAGCGCACGGTGCGCGAAAAGGCCCGCGAGTACGAAATGGCCCTTGCCGACGAAAGAACCGCGGCCGCCAAATGGGAGGCCGCCCGCGAAGCGCTCGCCCGCGCGGAAAAGGCGGGGGACCTCGGACGTTGGCTCGAGCGCCGGGGCTTTGCCAAGAAACCCCGCGCGTCGTCTCTCTTTACGGTCGACCCGGCCTGGATCACCGCCGCGGACGCCGTGCTCGCCGACGAAACGGGAGCGCGATGGCTGGAGGACGCGGGCGAAGTCGCCCGTCTCACGGGCGATCGCGCGCCTGCCAAAACAGCCTTCTGGTGCCCGGGCGAGTCCGACTCTCCCGAAGGAAAGGACTCCCTCGTCGTGGAGGGCGTGACGCTCGCCGCCTTCCTCACGGTCTTCACCGTGAAGGAACCGGCCGTGGCAGGCGTGCTCGCCGAACGACTGGCGCGCCACTACACGGTTTCGAATTTCGGAGAAGCGCTTCGCCTTCGCGCCAAGCTTCCTTCGGACGTGACGCTCGTTACGCCCGAAGGAGACCAGGTGACGCGGAGCCGCGTTCGTCTCTGGGCCCGCACGACGGAGGGCGTTTTGACGCTCACCGACGCCGTCCGCAAGGCCGCGGCGCGGCACACCGAGGCGAAGGCCGTGTTCGAGCGCGTCCGCGCGGAACAAAACGAGGCGGTCCAAAACGAACGGACGCTTCACGACGCACAGCGCGATCTGCAGCGCGAACTTCGCGAGGCCGAAGAGGCCTTCAAAAAGGGCGAATGGGCGATCGAGCGGTTTCTCGAAAGAAAACGCGAGGCGCAAAAGCGCCTCGAGGAACTCGAGCGCCGCGAAAAGCTCTGGGCCGAGGAAGACGCGGCGCTTCGAAAGAACCGCGAAGAAAACGAAGCGAAGCTTCGTGAACTCGAAGCCGGCGCTCCCGAGCGGACGAAACGCCGGGAAGAGGCGCGCGCCCGAGTCGAACGGGCCCGTTCGGCGCTCGAGCACGCCCGAAGCGAACAAAAGGCGCTCGACTATCGCGCGAAGCTCCTGACCCTGGAAGCCGGGGAGTGCCGCAAGGCGCTCTCCGCCGCACGGTTGCGCTTCGAGCGCGTGGAAACCGACGTGAAGCGCGAGCTCGACCGGGCTGAAAAGGCGAGGGCCGTCCTCGAAGAAAAAGGCGAGGGACTCGCCGAGACGCTCGAAACCCGCCGCGCGGCCGAAGGGGAACTCCGACGCCTCGCCGACGAAGCGCGGGCCCGGGAAGAGACGACGCTTCGCGAACTCACCGGACTGCGCGAAGAGGAAAGAAGACTGCGCGGAGAACTCCTGCCGCTTACCGAAACGATCGGACGCAAGCAGACCGACCGTCAGACGAAGTTCGTGCTCTACGAGCAGTTTGCCGAACGCTTCCGAGAAACGGGGTTTGACGAAAGCGTCGTGGCCGCGCTCGCAGAGCGGGATCCCGCACGCGTGCCCGCGCTCAAGCTGCGGCTTCAAAAGCTCGCGGGCGAACAGCAGCGCCTGGGCGAAGTGAACCACGCGGCGCTTGCGGGCTTGCGAAAGGCCGAGGAAGAGTACGAGACGGCGCGGCGCACGATGGAAGACCTCGAAGAGGCCGCGGAGACCCTGGAGACGGCGATCCGCAAGATCGACGCCGAAACGCGGGTGCGCATCCGCAAGACGTTCGAGTCCGTCGCCCGCGCCTTTGAAGAGACCTTTACGGAGCTCTTCGGCGGGGGCGAAGCAAAGCTCGTTTTGCGAGGAGACGACGTTCTGCAGGCGGGCGTTGAAGTGACGGCGAGGCCGCCCGGAAAGAAGAACGCGAGTTTGACGCAGCTCTCGGGCGGCGAACAGTCGCTCGCGGCGACGGCGCTCGTTTTTGCGTTCTTCCGTTTGAACCCCGCGCCGTTTTGTCTGCTCGACGAAGTGGACGCGGCGCTCGACGAAGCGAATCAGGGGCGCCTCGCGGCGCTTTGCCGGCGTTTGTCGGAGAAGACCCAGTTCCTTCTCATCACGCACAACCGCGTGACGATGGAGTACGCCGACGTCCTGATCGGCGTCACGATGAAGGAGCCCGGCGTAAGCCGCGTCGTAAGCGTCGACATCGAAGAGGCCTCGGGCTGGGCCCGGGCTTCCTGACGGGGCTCAGCGCGGAAAGCGGTAGTCGGGGCGGTAGTCCTTCTCGATCCGGATCAGATGAAAGCCGTGGCGCGCGGCCATCTCGGCTGTTTTTGCGTGCTCGAGCAGAAGTTCTTCCTTGGCGGGCGGCGGTCCCATGCGTTTTTCCGCGGCTTCGGCGTAACGAAGAATGTCGTCGTAGTGCGCCTCGACGTAGGCGGGCGTCATGACGAGGGCCGCGGCGAAAATGTGCCCGCGCTCTTCGGGCGTGAAGGAGTCGGCCCAGTTCCACGGAATGTAGCCGCCTTCGATGATGAGACTTCGGCCGTTTTCGAGGGCGGTGCGCACCATCTCCCGCACGATCGGCCAGAGCTCTTCGGTGAGCGCGTCGTCGTCATAGGGCGTAAGCGCCGTCCGGCCGCTTCGGATGAGGCCCATCTTGAGCAGGTCGAGTGAAAAGACGGGAATGCCGTAGCGCTTCATGAGGCGGTCGGCAAGGAGCGTCTTCCCCGAGTGCGTGGCGCCGGTGAGAAAAAGGATGCGGGGCGTTTTCGGATCCATGGCGGGTTCGTGTTTCCAGTCGTTCAGAGCACCATCCTAGAGATCTTTTCGTCGAAAAACTCGCAAACAACGGTAAAAAAGGGCGCGGGCGCCCGATTTGCGCCGTTCGGGCGCGCTTCGAACACGGTACAATGCATCGAATTGGGGCCGCTCGAGAGGCGTAGCGGCCGAACGAATAAAAAATCCTTTCGGACAGGAATCATGCTCGGACAAACGGAAATCGTCCTCTTGGTGTTGGTCGTCCTCGTGGTGGCGGTCTTTTTCATTTGGCGCTCCCGCCAACACGTGCGCACGGCGAAGAAGACCGGCAAGATCCGCGGAGACTACGCGGTCGAAGACGTTCTGATGAAGTCGGGTGAAAAGGAGGCGCCGGCGAAGACCGAGCCCACGCTCGCCCCGGAAACCGAGGCCAAGCCCGCCGCCGTCGCCGCCGCGGACGCCGCCCCGTCGGACATTCCGCCTGTCTACGACGTGATCGAGGAGGAAGAGGAACGAAAGCGCGCCGCCGAAGAGGCGGCCCGCGCGAACGCCGAGGAAGTCGACGCGGTTCCCGCCGCGGTCGGGTCCGAATGGCCCGCCGTCGACACGGCGCTCGAATGGGTGCTCGACATTTCCGCGCCCGAAAAGACCACCTTCAAGATGGGTGGTCTCGACAGTCTGCGCCGCGAACTGCGTGCGCTCAACCTCAAACTTCCGCTCTTCGTCTGGACGCGCAGCGCCGAAGACGGCCTCTACTACGAAAGCGATCGTCTGCAAAAGAGCGCCGACCACATCGTGGTCGCCGTGGTGCTCGCCAACCGCGCGGCGCAGCTCGACGAACTCACGGCTTCGTCGGTCCTGCAGGTCCTCGAAACGGTGGCGACGCAGTACGACATCAACGTGCGTCTCTCCCAGGAAATTCCCGAGGCCGTGGCGGCCGCGAAGACGCTTCGCCAGTTCATCCGCTACTACGACAACCGTCTCGAACTCGAAGTCGTGCCGCTCGATCCGAGCGTCGACTTCACGCTCGACGCCGTGGCGAAGCTCGCCGCCGCGTCGGGGTTCGAGCAAAACCGCGGCGGCTTCGAATACCGCGCGTCGGCCGAGAGCCTCTCGCCCGAAATCACGCTTTCGCTCACGGCCGCCGAAACGCGGGGCCTGCGCCTCTCGCTCGATCTTCCGCTCGTGCACGAGGCCCGAGGCGACTTCTCGACCTTCCTGCGTCTGGCGAACCACTTCTGCGGACACCTCCACGCGGCGCTTTCCGACTGCAACGGCAAGCCCATCGGCACGGCCGAGGCGATGTACATCGAAGAGGCCGCGCGAGAAAGGATGCGCGCCATGAAGAAGGCGGGCGTCGTCGCGGGGAGCGAGCGCGCCCGACTCCTCTTCTCGTCGGCGAGCTGACGAAACCGCTTCCCGCTCTTCCGACCGGCCGAGAGACGATTTCGGCCGGTTTTTCGACTGCAGAGAAACCGAATGCTCAAAACGCTTACGCCCCAAGAAGCTGAAATCGCCGCGCGCATGCGGGCGATGGAAAAGAATCTCGACCGCTGGGCTTACGAATACTACGTTCTCGACGCGCCGAGCGTGCCCGACGCCGAGTACGACCGCGTCTGGCAGGCCCTGGAGGCGCTCGAAGCCGAATACCCGAAGCTGAAGAGCCCCGTTTCGCCCACGACCCGCGTCGGGGGCGCCGTGCGCGAAGACCTGGGGAAGGTCGTCCACAAGATTCCGATGCTTTCGATTCACACGGAAACGGACGTGACCGCGGCGGGCGCCGCGGCCTTCGATCAGCGCGTGCGAAAGGCCCTCAACCTCGCGGACGACGATCCGCCCGTCGAGTACGACTGCGAACTCAAGTTCGACGGCCTCGCCGTGAACCTTCGCTATGAAAAGGGCTTTTTCGTTTCGGCCGCGACCCGCGGCGACGGGGTGATGGGCGAAGACGTGACGGCGAACGTGCGCACGATCCGCTCGGTACCGCTCTATCTGCCCGAAGGCGCTCCCGAAGTGCTCGAAGTGCGCGGCGAAGTCATCATGCACAAGAAGGACTTCGAAAAGCTCAATGCGCTACGCGAAGCGCGCGAAGAAAAGACCTTCGTCAATCCGCGAAACGCCGCGGCCGGTTCGCTTCGTCAGCTCGATCCGAGCGTGACGGCCGAACGCGTGCTGCACTTCTACGCCTACAGTCTCGGTGAAGTGAGCGACCCGGACTTTGCGCCCACGCAGTCGGCGATGCTCGAGCGCCTCGAGAAAATGGGATTTCCCGTCGCGAAATTCCGCCGCGTCGTGAAGGGCCCCGAAGCGCTCGCCGCCTTTCACGAGGCGGCTCTGGCCGAGCGCGCCTCGCTTCCCTTTGAAATCGACGGCGTCGTCTACAAGGTGAACGACTTTGCGCTCCAGCGCGAACTCGGCTTTCTCTCGCGCGAGCCCCGCTGGGCCTGCGCCCACAAGTACCCGCCCGAAGAGGCCCTCACGGTCCTCGAGGCGATCGACATTCAGGTGGGGCGCACGGGAAAACTCACGCCCGTCGCGCGTCTTGCGCCCGTCTTCGTCGGGGGCGTCACGGTCTCGAACGCGACCCTTCACAACGAAGACCACATCGCGTCCCTGGACCTTGCGATCGGCGACACCGTCGTCGTGCGCCGCGCCGGGGACGTGATTCCCGAAATCGTGCGCACGGTTCCCGAGCGCCGTCCCGAAAACGCCCGGCGCTTCAAGATGCCCGAAACCTGTCCCGTCTGCGGTTCGGCCGTGATCCGGGACGAAGAGGAAAAGGACAGCCGCTGCACGGGGGGCCTCTACTGCGGCGCCCAGGTGAAGCTGAGCCTCGTTCACTACGCCTCGCGCCGCGCCGCGGGGATCGACGGACTCGGCGAAAAGGTGGTCGAGATGTTGGTCGACGAAGGGCTCGTCCGCACCCCGGCCGACCTCTACAAGCTCACAGCCGAAGCCTTGACGGCGCCCATGACGACCTTGCCCGAAGGGGAAAAGGCCAAAAAGCGCATGGGCCCGAAGGCCGCGCAGAATCTTTTGGAGAGCATCGAGCGCTCCAAGCACACGACCTTTGCGCGCTTCATCTACGCGCTCGGTTGCCGCCACGTGGGCGAAGCCACGGCGCTCTCCCTTGCGCAGCACTTCGGGACGCTCGCGAAGCTCGAATCGGCCGAACTCGAAGAGCTCACCGCGATCGAGGACGTGGGGGGCGTCATCGCCGAGAGCGTCTTTGCGTTCTTCCGCGAGCCCCACAACCGCGCCGTGATCGACGAGCTCGTCCGCGCGGGCGTTTCCTGGCCCGCCGTCGAGCGCCGCACGAGCGAACTCGCGGGAAAGACCTTCGTTCTGACGGGAACGCTTCCCACGATGACGCGCGACGAGGCCAAGGACCGGCTCCTCTCGGTGGGCGCCAAGGTGTCGGGGTCGGTGAGCAAGAAGACGGACTTCGTGGTCGCGGGCGCCGAAGCCGGGTCGAAGCTCGCCAAGGCCGAGCAGCTCGGAATCCAGATTCTTGACGAGGCCGCGCTTCTCGCGATGCTTGCGCGCGCGGAGGGCGGCGCCGCGGCGCCGGAAGCCTCCGCTCCGGAAGCGTCCGTTGAAGAAACTCGGAAGGAGACGTCGGAACCCGCCCCCGAGACCGCGACCGACGAACCCGAACAACTTTCGCTTGTGAACTCTCCCCAGCCAACGCTTGCGCTTTTGGCTGGGGTTTCTGGTTTCACAGCCTAGTACAACGTTCGTCAAATAACGCTATTTATTAGTTCATGAACCTCGTCCATCTTCCAGCGCCACCGGAAGGGGACGGGGTCAGCATTGCACTCATCAAGCCAGCCCTGAATGTGCTCTCTAAGCTCGTCCTTCGAAT
>CASEFX010000025.1 GCA_949287305.1 uncultured Sutterella sp.
GCAAGCGCTCTCCCAGCTGAGCTATACCCCCTGCGGAAACAAATTGTCGGTGCCTCGGCACCTCATTACACAGTGAAACCCGCTTCGAACCTTTGCAAAGCGGGCCTCGCTGGAAATGGCGTCCCTACGGGGATTCGAACCCCGGTACCAACCGTGAAAGGGTTGTGTCCTAGGCCTCTAGACGATAGGGACCTTATCCTTGGTGGAGGTAAGCGGGATCGAACCGCTGACCTCTTGCATGCCATGCAAGCGCTCTCCCAGCTGAGCTATACCCCCGTGGATCAGAGAAAACGAATTTTGCCATAACTTTTGGAAGAATGCAAGCGTTTCGGCAAACTTTTTTCGCTTTTTTGGAAAATTTTTCGACTTCCCCTCCTCCGGGCCCTCCGTCCAGGGCCCCGAATGTCCGCTAGACTAAGCCAAACCCACGCTTTTTTGCGCGCCCCGCCCCGACGGCGGGGCCCATTTACGACACAGACATGACGTCCGACGAAAAGCAACTGGCCATCTCGCTTCGAGGGGCTTCACAGAACAATCTCCGACACCTCGACCTCGACTTCGTTCGAGGACAGTTCACGACGGTCACCGGTCCCTCGGGCTCGGGAAAGAGCTCGCTCGTCATCGACACGCTTTTTGCCGAGGGGCAGCGCCGCTACATCGAAACCTTCAGTCCCTATGCGCGGCAGTTCATCGACCGCATGCCCGCGCCGAAGGTGGAAAAGCTCACCGGCATTCTTCCGGCGATCGCCATCGAGCACACCAACACGGTGCGCACGCCCCGCTCCACCGTGGGCACGCTCACGGGTCTCAACGACCACTTCAAGGTGCTCTTTGCCAACCACGCGTCGCTCTTTTGCGAGCGCTGCGGCCGTCCGGTGCGCCGCCGCGACCCGGAGGCGATCTGGAACGATCTCGAACTGCGCCTCGCGAAGTCCGCCCCCGACGGACTCGGCTCGCGCGTCGGCATCGCCTTCTCCCTTACGGTTCCCCTGACGCTTCCGCTCGAGACGGCCGAGGCGATGCTCTCGCAGCAGGGCTACACGAAGATCCTGAAGGTCGTCAAAGAAAAGGCGGCCCGCCGCATCGTCGTGCTCGCCGACCGCTTCCGCGCTTCGTCGGTCGAGCCCGAACGCGCGACCGAAGCGCTTTCGACGGCGCTCGACAAGGGAAGGGGCGTGTGTCAAATCTGGCTTCTGCCGCGCGACGAAGAACCCGTCCGCTTCACGGCCTACGGGGCGGACCTCTATTGCGGCGACTGCGACCGTCACTATGAAGAGACGAGTCCGGCGCACTTCAGCTTCAATTCGCCCGTCGGCGCCTGTCCCAACTGCAACGGCTACGGACGCTCCTCGGAATACGATTGGAAGCGCCTCCTTCCGGACGACCGGCTCTCGATCGCCGAGGGAGCGGTCGCCGTCCTCACGCCCACGGGTCACTATCGGGACTTCCTCGCGCTTCTCGTGCGCCGCGCCCCGCACGCAGGCGTGAATCCGTATTGTCCCTGGAAGGAGCTGAGCGACGAAGCCAAGCGCTGGGTGTTCGAGGGCGACGAAGACTTTCACGAGTGGAAGACCGACCGCCGCTGGGGCGGCGTGCACCGCTTCTTCACGTGGCTCGAAGAGCACAAGTACAAGTTCTACGTCCGCTGGACGATCGCCTTTTACCGCACCTACACGACCTGTCCGGTCTGTCTCGGGGCGCGCCTTCGCGACGAAAACTTCGCCTGGCGCTACGTGCTCCCCGAAGGGGTCGAGGTCGAACTTCCGCCCTTCGAGCGTTTTCTGCCGCATTCGATGAAGGACCTCCCCCATCCCGAAGAACTGCCTGGGTGGAATTTCCACGAAGTGATGACGATGCCGATTTCGTCCCTTCACCGGATCATTCCCGCCGCCCTGCAAAAACCGAGGGACGCGGCCGAAGCGCTCGTTCTTCATGAAATCGCGGCGCGCCTTGACTATCTGATGGAGGCGGGGCTCGGCTACCTCACGCTCGACCGACTGAGCCGCACGCTCTCGGGCGGGGAACTGCAGCGCGTCACGCTCACGCAGGCCCTCGGCACGTCGCTTACGAACACGCTCTTTTTGCTCGACGAACCGAGCATCGGTCTGCATCCCCGGGACCTGCACCGCATCAACGGCATCATCCGCCGCGTGACCGAAGCGGGCAACACCGTGATCGCGATCGAACACGATCCGCAGGTGATGCTCGCCTCCAACCGCATGGTGGATTTGGGACCGGGCGCCGGCAAGGAGGGCGGCGCCATCGAGTTCGACGGCGAAACGCGCGCCGCGCTGCGCCCGGAAAACTCGACCCTCACGACGGACTACCTGACGGGAAGACGGCGCATCGAGCGCGCGGAGAAGCGCGCCTGGACGCCCGAAGACGGCGGCTGGACGATCGAGGGGGCTTCGGAGCACAACCTCAAGCACCTCACCGTCACGATTCCGCGCAACCGCTTCGTCGCCGTCGCGGGCGTCTCGGGCTCGGGCAAGTCGACCCTCATCAACGACGTCTTCTATCGGGCCGTGCGGCGCGCACTCGCGCAGGACGACGGCGAGCCCGGACGTTACGAGGCCCTGAAGGGAGACCTCCCCGCGGAAATTCACCTGATCGATCAGTCTCCGATTCAGCGCAATCTCCGAAGCACTCCCGTGAGCTTCATCGGCGCCTACGACGAAATCCGCAAGCTCTTTGCGGCCTCGCCCGAAGCGAAGGCGGCGGGCCTGACGCCGGGCGACTTCTCCTTCAACACGGGCAGCGGCCGCTGTCCCGCCTGCGCGGGCACCGGCGTCGAAGTCGTCGAAATGCAGTTTCTCTCCGACGTGCAGATCCCGTGCTCGATCTGCGGGGGAAAGCGCTTCACGCCGCGCGTTCTTGCCGTCGGCATCACGATCGGCGATCGCCGCTACACGATCGACGACATTCTGCACGCCACCGTGCGCGAAGCGATCGACCTCTTCGGCGAGGATTCGCGCGTCGGCCGGGCCCTCGCGCCGCTCGTCGAACTCGGACTCGAATACCTCGAGCTCGGGCAGCCCATCTCGACGCTCTCGCCGGGCGAAGGCCAGCGCCTCAAGCTCGCCGAATTCATTCAGAACGAAATCACTCCGAAGAAGACGCGCTCGCGCCGCGCGAAGACGGTCCAGAAGGTGTTTCTCTTTGACGAACCTTCGAGCGGCCTGCACTTTGAGGACGTGCGGCACCTGGTGGCCCTTTTCGACCGACTCGTGCGAAACGGGCACACGGTCGTCACGATCGAACACAACCTCGACGTCATCGCCTCGGCCGACTGGGTGATCGAACTCGGTCCCAACGGCGGCGCCGAAGGGGGCGAACTTCTCTACGAAGGGACGCCCGAGGCGCTTGCGGCGACCCGTGCGACCGCCACGGGCGAGGCGCTCGCCGCCTGGCGCGACGCGCGCACGCCCGAAGGCTCCAAGGCCTTCTTCAATCTGCCCGAACCGAAGGCGGCCGAATCGGATCCCCTTGAAAAGCACGCGATCGTCGTGCGGGGCGCCCGGGAAAACAATCTCAAAAACATCACGGCCGTCATTCCGCGCGACCGCTTCACGGTGCTCTCGGGCCCGAGCGGCAGCGGCAAGAGCACGCTCGCCTTCCGCATCGTCTTCGCCGAAGGCCAGCGGCGCTACATCGACAATCTGAGCGCCTACGCGCGAAGCCGCATCCAGCCGCCGCCGATTCCGGACTACGACTCGATCCGGGGCATTCCGCCCACGGTCTCGATCGAACAGCGAACGAGCCGGGGCGGTTGGCGCTCGACCGCCGCCACGATGACGGAGATCTATCACTACGCCCGACTGCTCTTTGCCCGTCTCGGTGAAAAGAAGGTGGGCCGCGGTTTCGTTCGTCTCCACGACGCGGACCCGAGACTCTTTTCCTACAACACCAAGCTCGGCGCCTGTCCGAAGTGTCTCGGCTACGGCTTTGTGAGCCAAAGCGTGGAAAAGGCGAAGCGAAACGACGACAAGGAAAACGCCTACGCCAACGAACTCGCCCCCGCGACCCGCGACCGGGACGTCCGCGTCGTGTGCCCCGCCTGCGGCGGCAAGCGTCTCTCCAAGGCGGCGCTCGCCGTGCGTTGGCAGGGAATCACAATCGCCGACTTCTCGGCGATGACCGTAAAGGAGGCGCTCCGCTTCTGCCGCGGTCTTTCGCTCGACGAGCACGACGCGGCCGTGGCAGAGGAAGCGCTCAAGGAAATCGTCGCGAGACTCGCCTTCCTCGACGAGGTGGGACTCGGCTACCTCGAACTCGACCGCGCCGCGCCGACGCTCTCGGGCGGCGAAGCGCAGCGAATCCGTCTCGCCACGCAGATCAACAGCACCCTGCGCGGCGTCTGCTACGTGCTCGACGAACCCACCATCGGTCTGCATCCGAGAGACAACCGCGTGCTGATCGACGCGCTCAAGCGCCTTTGCCGCCTCGGCAACACGCTGCTCGTCGTGGAGCACGACGAAGACACGATCCGCGCAGCCGACCATCTGATCGACATCGGTCCGGGCGCGGGCAAGCTCGGCGGCGAGATCGTGGCCGAAGGCACGCTCGAGGATCTCCTCGCCAATCCGCGCTCGCCCACGGGCCGGGCGCTCTCGTCGCCCCAGCGCGCGACGGGCGTTCCCGAACACCGCTTCGACGCGGCGACGGATCCCCATCTCACGGTCTGCGGCGTATCGCTTCGCAATCTGAAAATCGATCGGCTCGACATTCCGCTCGGCGCCCTCACGGTCGTGACGGGCGTCTCGGGTTCGGGCAAGTCCACGCTCACGCGCGAAATGCTGCTTGCGTCGCTCTCCGCCCTCCTTCACGGCGAAGCGCCCGTCGGGTGCGAGCGCATCGAAGGGGCCGAGGCCGTGCAGCGCGTCTGCGAAGTCACGCAGTCGCCCATCGGCGGGTCGCTTTACTCCTGTCCGGCGACCTACGTGGACTTCGCCAAGGACATCCGGGCGCTCTTTGCCGAAACGAACGCCGCCAAGGAGCGCGGCTACACGTCCTCGCAGTTCTCGTTTCAGATTTCGCCGGGGCGCTGCCCGAATTGTTCGGGAAGCGGCATCGAAACGCTCGAAATGAAGTTCCTCCCCGACGTGCGGATTCAGTGCAAGGTGTGCGAAGGAAAGCGCTTTGACCGGGACACGCTCGAAGTGACGTGGAAGGGAAAGAACTTCAGCGAAGTGCTCGACATGTCGGTGGACGAAGCGAAGGAATTCTTCTCGTCCGTGACGAAGATCCGGCAGCCCCTCTCGCTACTCTCTGACATCGGACTCGGCTACCTCAAGATCGGTCAGCCGACCTCCATGATCTCGGGGGGCGAGGCGCAGCGTATCAAGCTCGCCTATGAACTCGTCAAGGCCCGCGAGGGAACGCGCTACGCCGCGCGGGCCCCGCACACGGTCTACATCCTCGACGAGCCCACCGTGGGACTGCACATCTCGGACGTGGAAAAGCTCCTCAACGTCCTCAAGCGCCTCGTTCGGGCGGGTCACACGGTGATCGTCGTCGAGCACAATCTCGACGTGATGGCGGCGGCCGACTGGATGATCGACCTCGGTCCCGAGGGCGGTCCTGAAGGCGGACGCGTGACGGCAAAAGGAACGCCCGCCGAAGTGGCGCGTACGGACACGCACACCGGGCGGGCGTTGAAGGAGCACCTCGCGCGCTGACGCGCTTCAGCGGCGCTCCACGAGATACATCGCGACGGCGGCGGCAAAGAGCATGCCCGCCGTCGGCGTGATGGCCACCGCAATGGGCGACCAGGTGTTGACGGCGCCGAGATAGGAAAAGATGTTGTTGAGCGCGTAGAAGACGATCCCGATCATGACGCCGAGGAAGATCTTGATCGCCATACCGCCCGAGCGGGCGTTCATGTACGCAAAGGGCATGCTGAGCGCGAGCATGACGAGCGTGGCGAGGGGATAAAAGACCTTCGTCCAGAACGCGATCTCGTACTGCTCGGTCTGCTGGTTGTTTTTCTCGAGATGCGCGACGTAGCGGTCGAGGTCCCGCATCGACATGTTTTCGGGCTTGCTCGTCATGACGCTCAGAATGTCCGGACCGATGGAGGACTTCACGAAGAATTCCTCGGCCGGACGCACTTCGATTCGCTCCGTCATGGGGGCGTTGTTCTTCACGTCGACCGTCGGATAGACGACCGCGACGGCGTCGTGCAGCACCCAGCCGCCGTCACGATATTCGGCGCTTTCCGAGCGGATGAGCCGCATGAGGTGGCCGTTCTCGTTGAATTCGAAGAAGCGCCACGCACCGGTGACGTTTCGGTCCTGCGCGCTGATGTACTTGACGTTGAGGTAGCGGTCGACCTTTCGGCCTTCCTCGTCGGTCGTCGCGTCGCGGATCCACACGCCCGAGGTGTAGCCCCGCGCGGAGACGGCCCCGCCCTTTTCGAGCGTAACGCGAAGTTCCTGCGCGTAGCGCGTGGCCGGAGGCGAGACGAGTTCGCCCATCCCGTAGGTAAAGAGCACGACGAGGAGTCCGGGCACGAGAAGACTCGCCGCGAGCGAAACGGGCGAGAGCCCCGCCACGCGCAGAACGGTGAATTCGGAATTGGACGCCCAACGCGACATCGTGTAGACGGAGGCGAGGAGCACGGCGATCGGCATCACTTCATAGATGCGCGCCGGCAGCGAAAGCGCCGTAAAGACGAAGGCGTCGGAAAGCCCGAAGTGCTTGCCCACGTCGTCCAACTGATTGATCAGGTCGAAGAAGGCGAAGAGCGCCACGAGCGCCAAAAGCACGAAGGACGTGGACGCGAGAATTTCGCGGGTGAACTGCTTGGTGATGACCTTCATCGGGCGGCCTCCTTACGCGAGCGCAGACGGCGCCACAACGCTCCGGGACTCGCCCAGGCGGGAAGCCAGCTCATGAAGTAGACCCAGCGGATGAAACACACCACGACGAGCGCGAAGACGAGACCGTGCAGCGTGGCCAACCCCGTCCAAAGACCGATCTGTTCGTGTTCGACCCAGGTCTGGAAGATCGAAATGGCGTTCAGATAGAGAATGAATACGAGCGCGGCCATGATGAGGTTGAGGCTTCGTCCGGCGCGGGGACTCGTGCAGGAGAGCGGCAGGGCCAAGAGCACGAGGTTGAACGCGGCGAAGGGCCAGGAAATGCGCCAGAGCGCCTGCCCGAGATTTTCCGCGGTGGGATTCGCAAAGAGAAAGGGAGTCGGAAGCGACCGGGTGCGAAGGTCCGCGAGGGGGCGGTCGATCTTCACGTCCACGCGCATGCCGTACTCCTTGAATTCGACGATGCGGGTCGTGGGCGAGCCGATCTCCGTTTCATAACGGCGGCCTTCGTGAAGAACGATGTAGCGGTCGCCTTCCTCGTTGATGCGGACTTCACCGCTCTGGGCGACGACGGTCGACTCCTTGTCGGGGGCGCTCTCGCTCATGAAGATGCGGCCGACTTCGTTCGAATTTTCACCGGCCGACTCCACGAAGAAGACGCGGCGTCCGCCGAGGGTTTCGATGAAGCGTCCCGGCGCGATGCGGTTGACGTCGTCACGCTGCTGGAAGGTGGCTCGGGTCTGGTCGGCCTGCGAACTTGCCCAGGGCGAAATCACGAGGCTCAGAAGACCGACGGCGAGAATGAGGGGAACGGAAAAGCGCAGAACCGGCGTCACCCAGGAAAGCAGAGAACGGCCTCCCGAGGAATACCAAACGACCATCTCATTGTCCTGCCACCAACGCATCATGGTCATCAGGACGGCGATGAAAAGCGAAACGGCAAGAAGCGGCGCCAGGTTGATGAGGGCCTGATAGACCACCATCTGCAGCACCGCGGCGTTGTCGATTCGGCCGCCTGAGGCGAGGCTCAGCACGCGCACCATCCCCACGGCGATCACGATGGTGAAGAGCACGGTAAAGACGCCGCCCGCACTGTTGGCAAGCTCGGAAATGAGAGATCGTTTAAAAATCATCGTTCACGCACAAAAAGAGGCTTGTTCCCGCGCAATGATCGTCCCGGCGCGGCGGAAAAAGTCGCTTAAGGAGAAGTATTGCGCATTGTAGACGATGGCGGGCGATTTCGAGGATGCCCGAAGAAATTTGTCCGGGGACCCATAAAACAAAACCCCCGACTCCGTGAGGAATCGGGGGTTCTGAATGGTTGAGCCTGGCAATGTCCTACTTTCACCGGAAATACAACCGACTATCATCGGCGCTAAGGCGTTTCACTGTCCTGTTCGGAATGGGAAGGAGTGGGACCGCCCCGCTATGGTCACCAGGCAAAGCTCTAAATTCTTTGCAAATGAAACGAAACGCGTTGCGATCGCTTGGATTCACGCGTTCTCACCGACAACCTTTCAAAGGTCATCAAGCTTCACGGTTATAGGATCAAGCTGCACGAGCAATTAGTATTGGTTAGCTCAACGCCTCACAGCGCTTACACACCCAACCTATCAACGTCCTGGTCTCGAACGACTCTTTAGGGAGGTCTAGCCTCCAGGAAGACTTA
>CASEFX010000026.1 GCA_949287305.1 uncultured Sutterella sp.
CGACTTCACCCATGTGCGGGCTTCTTCTCCAATCGTGATTGGACGTCCGCTCCGTTTTAGATCGTCAAGCGCCATCATCGGGCCGATTTGAAGCGCCTTGCGCAGCATGCGCGCGACTGCGCTGACAGAGAGTCCGATTTCAGAAGCAATTTCCTTCTGTGATTTGCCTGCGGCCGCTCCAAGGAAGGCCTTTGCTCTTTGTACTCGTCTAAGCTCTTCAGACCGAGAATTGGCAATTGCTTTCAATGTCGCAGTCTGCTCTGCGTTCAGTTCGAGACGGTTAACAACGGGGCGACCACGAGGCATGAGAGGGCTCCTAATGAAACCCTCTCATTATAGCACATTTGCTTTATTTAATGGCGTTATATCGCGAACGTTATACTAGATCACCGTGACTTCCGCTCGGGAGTATATCTTCACGTCTTTTCGCAGCTCTTTTACGCAAGAAAGGCTATCAACCTGAATAGATTGATAGCCTTTTCGTAAAGAAAAAAAAATCCTGTGTACGCGATTTTTTCCCGTCCTTTTTCCCTTCAAAGAAAAGGATTGTTTTGATTGTGGTAAGTAATTTACTTCTTTTTGCACGATCCTGCCGACATTTCGTCGTTCCGGGCTTCTTCACGGGAAGATTTTTCTTCGCCGGCGGCTTCACCCTCGGGTTCGGCCGTGTTGTCCTTCGGATCTTCGAGCCCCTCCCCCGTTTCGCCCCTACGAAGGTCGTAAGGGGAAACCAGAGTCAAGCCTTGAACGCCCGTCTTCGCGGAAAGGAAGTTTTTGCGCACGTCCTCCTTGCGTCCGATGTCGCCCGACTCGTAGAAGTGGAGCGCCTCGGCCAAGCCCAAGGACTGCACCGTGACGGGAATTCCGCCGCGCTTCTCGCGGTCGACGGTCGTCATGCGCTCGATCACGCTCACGGCCGCTTCGGACGTCGCGGGGCCCGAAACGCCGGGATCGGTCTTTTCGGCTTCTGCGCTCTTCACCATGGCCTCGACCTCGCGCCGGCGGTCGAGCACCTCGATCGTTTCTTCGCGGGTCGCATCGGGTTCGGTCTCGCCCGTCTTAGGAAGCACGAAGTCGAAGGTGACGCCCCTCTTTCCGTTCTTTTTCACGGTCACGCGTCCGGCGTGGCGCTCGGCGATGTTGGCGACGATCGATAGGCCGAGCCCCATGCCGCCCTCGCCCTTGCTCGTGCGAAGGGGTTTGAAGAAGTTCGAGAGCGCCTCGTCGCTCACTTCGGGACCGTTGTCGGCGACGGAGAGGATCCAGTTCCCCTCCTTCGAAACGAGCGAGACGCGGATCATCGGATCGGGCACGCCCGAAATCGCGTCGGCGGCGTTTTTCAGAAGATTGAGGAGCGCGAGTTCGATTTCCCACTCGTCGACTTCGGCCATCGAGTTGCGGGGCACCGCGATCTGCAGGCTCGCCGTCGTGGTGCGCGAACGCCGGAAGGTCTGAATCGCCCGGTCGATCACGACCGAAAGGTCCGCGACCTTGCGGGGCGGGTAGTCGTGCTTGGCGTACCCTCTCACGCGCTCGACGATCCGGCTCGCGCGCTCGGCCTGCGCGACGATTTCGCCCAAGGCCTCGAGAAACTTTTCCTGGTCCATGGCGCCGCGCTTCGTGCGGCGCATGAGACCGTTGGCGTAATTCATGATGGCGCCCAAGGGCTGCTTCAATTCATGGGCGATGATGGTGGACATCTGCCCGACAAGACCCGTGCGCTCAAGGTTCGCGATGTGCGCGCGCGACTGGCTCGCCTCGGCCTCGATCAGTTCGCGGGCTTCAAGCGAAGCGCGAAGTTCCCGCGTCTTTCTGCGCACGAGCACAGAAAGGCTCACCGCATAGGAGAGAACGAGGAAGGTGACGAGCGACAAAAAGGCGATCAGGTCGCCGTGCTCGCGAAGAATCCGGCGAAAGCTCCAGTCGGCGAGGTCCCGATAGGGACCGATCTTCAAAAGGTAATAGAGGTCGTAGACGCTTCGGGCTTCCGCGGGGTCCGTCCAGACGTCGTGCAGGCCCGGGGCCCTCACGGCCCGAAAGGCCGAGAGCACCGTGTCGCGAAAGACGATCGAAGTTCTTTCGGTCGCGCCGAGCGCCCAACCCGGATAGAGAGGCGTCGAGACGCTGCAGGCGAAGTTCGTCGTAGGCAAAGGATGCACGATCTCGATGTCGCGCCCGATGTTGAGCTTGCCCGCCCGCTCGAGCTGTTCGAGCGAACACGCGGGCAACACCCCGACGGTGCTCTCACCCTTCAGCACGCGATCGAGCACCTTCTCGTAAGCGCCGAGTCCCAAAAACTCGGTGCGAAGCTGCAGCTCTTCGCGCGTCACCCCGGCCTTCGCGAAGACCCCGGCGGCGGCGAGCCACCCGCCCAAGGATTCGTCAGAAGTCGCGGCGAAACTCTCATAGCGAAGCGCGAGAAGATCGGCGTATTCGTCGTGCCGGTCCTTCTTTAAGTAAGAGGGCTGTCGGACGGGCGCGCCCGAGCGCTTCTTCGTGAAGATCACGCTCCCCTGCGTTTCATCGGCGCTTCCCGCCTCGCCCGAGCGCATCGACGCGATCACGTCGACGTTCATCATGGGCCCTTCGGCCGTATAGAACGTGGGCTCGGCGATGATGAAGTCGGCAAGGCCGTCCTGCACGGCGCGCCCGAGGTCGGCCGAGTCGAGGTAGTAGACGGAGAAGGTTTGGTAGCCGAAGAGTTTTCCGAGAAACTCCTTCGTCACCCGCAGAAAGCGGCTCGAAGGGTCGCTTGCGACTTCGCTTTGCACGACGATGCGGAAGGGCCGCACGGCGCGTTCCGCAAAGAAGGGCCGAAGCGCCTCCACGTCCTCGTCCCGGACGAGGTTGTTCGTCGTCCTGAGGAATTCCGGGGCCACGTGGTCCTGCAGCGCCCGCACGTCCCCCGAAGGCGTTCCCGTGGTCGTCCCCATGCCGACGAAGGACGAGGGCGACGCACAGACGCCGCCCGCGAGGGCGGCCGCAAGAGAGAGCGCAAGAAGGGCGTGCTTCATGACGAAAAAGAAGGCGTGAGGACGACGATAACAAAACCGCCATTATAGGAAGGCGTCCGCGCTCTATACTTCTCGGACGATCACTTTTTCTCGCCGCCTCCATGGATCTTCCCGCCCGAACGCTCTCTCCCGACGACGCCCTCTCGAAACTCCTCCCCGCCTCCGTGGCCGTGCCGCTTGCGGGGCTCGAGATTCTCACCGTCGAAGACCTCTACGACATGATCGCCTCGCTCGGCGCGGGGTGGTTTCGCGAGGTCCAGGGGCTTGACGCCCAGGGCGCGGCCGCGATCGTCTCGTGGCTCGCCGACTTCGGGCGCGGCGTGGGCGAAGTGACGGAGCGCTTCTACCCGGCGGGCTTTGCGCCCGAAACCAAGCATGCAAACGAACCCGACTACGGGATCGTGCCGCTCGAGCGCCTCACGCTCACTTCCGTCGAATTGGGCGAAGGAGCGATCAACCGCGCGCCCGCCGTCGGGTGTTCGCTCGAAGCCCGGGACGACCTCGAGGCGCTCAAGCAGTGGCTCGTCGCCCGCGCTCCCAACTCCAACACCCGCGGGAACTACCGCAAGGAGGCCGAGCGCTATCTTCTCTGGTGCGTGCGCGAGCGCGGTACTGCCCTCTCGGCCGTCCGCGCGGGAGACGCGGCGCTCTACCTCCGGTGGCTCGAGTCCCTCGGCCGCACGGACGAAGGCGAGTGGGCGCAGACCTGGAAGATCCCGCAGAGCGCCTGGATCGCCCCCAAGAATACGCCCCGCAAGAGTCCGCGCTGGCGCCCCTTCAACGGGCCGCTTTCCGTCATGAGCCGCCGAAACGCCGTGACGGTCGTGCGGCAGCTCTACAACTTTCTTAAAAAGACGGGCTACCTCATCTTCAATCCCTTCGATCAGGTCTCGGGCAAGGTTCCGCTTCTGCGCGGAGAAGGCGCCCCGCAGGCCTTCGGCGACCGGTCGCTCACGGAGGCGCAGTGGGAGGACATCGTGCGCCACATCGACACGCTCCCCGAAGGCTACCCGAGAGAGCGCATGCGCGCGATTCTGATGCTCGGCAAAACGCTGGGGCTTCGGTCCTCCGAAATCATCGACGCCCGGGTCTCCTGGATCGTGACGCGCCGCATGGGCTTTCGCGAGCGTGCGGCAATCGAGGTCGTGGGGAAAGGTTCCAAGGTGCGCCGTTTGCCGCTCACCTCCGAACAACTCGGCATTTTGGACGGCTGCCTCAAGGCCCGCGGTCTCGGGGGCCTGCAGGCGGTGCCGCCCGAAACGCCCCTTCTCACGAATCTCGGGCGCGGCGGCAGGCCTTTCGAAGGCCTCACGCGGGGCGGCCTCTACCGCATCGTGGCGGGCTTTTTCGAGTCGGTCGCATTGGACCTCGAAACGTCGAGACCGCTCGATGCGGCGCGTCTTCGCGCGGCGTCCACCCACTGGCTTCGGCACAGCTTCGCCGTCGAAGCTCTCACGAAGATGAACGTCAACATCGTGCAGGCCGCCATGGGCCACGCCTCCGTCTCGACGACCGGGCGCTACCTCGCCCCGGAAGAAGAGGAAATGAGCGACGCGCTCGCCCGCATGAGCCGCTTCTGACGCCTTTTCCCGCAAGTCGTTTGTCACTTTTCGCCCTTCGGGTTTTCTTGGGATCGACGAACCGCCCCGACCGCGCGCATCATGCGAATGTTCCTTTGCACAGAGGAGTTTTTGCATGAGAACACCGATTTCGCTCGCCATTGCGCTCCTGCCCGCAATGGCATTCGCCTTCGTTCCGACGGTCGACCAAAAAACGGTCGACGCGGCGGCCGCCATTCACGCCGATCGCGCGATGAAGGCGCTTCTCGCCGACCTCGAGACGCCCGAAGCCAAGGACGCGCGCTTTGCCACGCACATGGAAATCGTGCGCATCATTTCGCCTTCGCGCTACGAACTTCGCCGTCAGGCCGAAATCACGCGCCGCCTCACTGCCGACTGGGGCTTTGACGCCAAGGACATCATGTCGCGCACCGACGGCCACCTTCCGGGCGCGGGCGTGCAGACGGTCGACGGCCTGCCCGTCTACAACGTCTGCGTGCGCATTCCGGGAACCTACTCCCAGACGCCGGGCGCCAAGAACTACAAGGGACAGTTCCCGAAGGTGCTGATCGAAGGCCACATCGACACGGTGAATCCGCCCGATCTCCCGCCCGAATCCAAGCCCTACGCGCCGATCAAGCTCGCGCCCGCCTCGGATCCCGTCGTGAAGACCCGCGACGAACTCGCCGCGATCAAGGACGAACTCCACTTTAACGACAAGGGCTACCTCATCAAGGACGAGACCTTCCAAAAAGCCTACAAGCGCTTCGCGAGTCTGGATGACGCCCAGAAAAACGGCGGCACGCGCTTCTATGTTCCGGGCTATTCCGACGCCATGGTGAACACCGCCGCGGTGCTCCAAGCCGCGCAGATGATGAAAAAGCACCGCATCCGACCCGTCTACGACGTCTGGGTCTGCGGCACCGCGGGCGAAGAAGGGAAAGGCAACATCGCCGGCATGAAGCAGCTCTACGGCTACAGCCAGGAAACCGGCAAGGCCAACAACGCCCTCAACATCGTCGCGAACGTTTCGGTCGACAGCACGAGCCCCGGATCGGCCACGATCAACTATGTGGGGAGCTACCGCTTCGAAATCAAATACCGCGAATCGCCCGACGGCAAGCCCTCGGCCCTGCAGGCCATGGCCCGCGCGATCGAAGAGATCGCCAAGGTAAAGACCGCCTACGACAAGAACCCGAAGGTCGACCGCACGACCTACACGGTGGGGGTCGCCCGCTGCACGCCGGCCGGCGCGAACGGACGCTCGCAGGAATGCTCTTTGTCGGTTGACATGCGAAGCCTCGACAAGAAGCTTCTCACCGAAACCCGCGCCATGATCGAACCTCAGTTCAAGGCGGCGCTTGACGCCGAAAACGCAGCCCACGGCCTCAAGACGGGCGACAAGGGCGCCCTCACGATGGACGTCGTCTGGTTCGGCGACCGTCCCGCCGCGAAGCGTGAAAACCTCAACGACCCGATCATCCAGGCCCACTGGACCGCGACGAAGCTTCTCGGCATCGACGAGCGCAAGGAACTCTCGACCGACGCCCAGTCCTTGAACGACAACGTCCCGGCCGCGATCGGCATTCCGACGATCAACGTGAACGTCGGCACGAACGCCGCCTCCCGCGGCGGCCACACCTGGTACGAATGGGGGATTCCCGGCGACGCCGATGCGGAAAGCCTGCGCGTCTATCGTCTGATCCTTACGGGTCTCCTTGCCGCGGGCTTCAACACGTCCGACGGCAAGACCATCGAGCCGCTCGTCGGTCCCGAAGGACCGCGCACAACGGAAGAAATGTACAAGTGAGGGAAGACATCATGAGAACACGCAATCTTCTTCTGGCCTTTGCCCTCGCCTCCGTCTTTGCGGGCGGCGCCGCGGCGCAAACCTACGTCGTCAACATCGCGGCCCCAGGCGGCCACTCGTTCGGCTCCTACGGGAACACCAACGCCGTGCACGCGGCGGCGAACGCGATCCGTGAAATCGCGAGGACCGTTCCCGAAGCGGTGGTGAGCGACTTCAACGGCGGCGCCACGGTGAACGCCATCGCGACCGACGCGACCTTCCGCGTTACGGTGCCCGACGGAAAGGATCTGCGCGCGAAGATCAAGAAAGCCGTCGACACGGGCGTGAAGCGTGAAAACGACTTCCGCGGCGTGAAGGCGGGCGATCTTGCCGCGGGCGGAACCCCCGCGCACGTTCGCTACACGATCCGGTAATCGAAGACCGCCGCTGACGGCTCCCGACCTCCGGTCCTTCCTCGGGCCGGAGGTCTTCCTTTTCTGATGACGGCAGGCAACGCACGCCTCTGACCGTCAACAGTCTTCGTTTCCTTTCATCGGGCTTCACCGCAAAAACTTTTTCCCTCCTGCCCGATTCTCCCGTCCCATTTGCGTTTGCGCCCGCATCCCGATAGACTTTCCTGCGTTTGAATCGATTTTTTTTTTCGCCGCCTCGAAAGCGTCCGGCGGCGCGACGGGAGACTTCATGCGTTCGGCCCAACAAGCCCTCGACCGCGACTTTTCACTTTTCGGACAACTGCGCTTCGTGTCGCCCCGCATCGGCATGTCGCTCTTCATCATGTCCTACCTGGTCGCGGACGGCGTTCTGATCGCGCACTATCTCGGCACGACGGCGCTCGCGGCGCTCAACCTCACCTTCCCCATCGCGGGGGTGATGTCGGCGGGCGGGATCATGCTGAGCAGCGGCGGAAGCTCCGTCGTCTCGCGCCGTCTCGGCGCGGACCGTTTGGAAGACGCTCATTCCGCCTTCACGACGATTCTCTGGGCGGAAGCGATCCTCGGAGCGCTTCTGGGCTTTTTCGGGTGGCTCTTCATGGATCCGCTCTTCGCCTTTCTCGGGATCGACGACGAGCTCGTTCCGCTCGCGGCCGCGTATCAGGCGGTGGTGTTCCTCGGGCAGCCCCTGCTCCTTCTGAGTTTCGCCGTACAAACCTTCTTTACGACGGCGGGCTACCCGAAGTTCGGACTCTACTCCTCGATCGCCTCGGGCGTGACGAACGTCGTCCTCGACATTCTCTTCATGGGGCCGCTCGAAATGGGCATGGCGGGCGCCGCCTGGGCTACCGTCATCTCCTGGTTCGTGACGGGACTCACGGGCGTCGCCTTCTTCGGGCGCAAGAACGCGCCGCTGCAGTTCCGGCGCGGCGTCTTTGAGTGGCGCGCCATCAAGAACGCCGTGACGAGCGGCTTTGCGGAAATGGTCTCTAGCCTCTCGCACGCCGTGACGCTCTTCCTTTTCAACCGCGCCTTCAAGGGGATGCTCGGGATCGACGGCGTGGCCGCGCTCACGATCGCGTCTTATTCGACTTACGTCTTCAATTCGGTCTTCTACGGCTTTTCGGAAGCGACCGCCGCGATCATCGGCTTCAAATACGGCCGCAAGGACTGGGCGGGGCTCAAGAAAGTCTTCGGGAATGCGGTCAAGACGGCTTTGGCCTTCTCGGGGCTGAGCTTCCTTCTTTCGATTCTCTTTTACGAGCCCGTGCTGGCGGTCTTCACGGCCCCGGGCACGAACGTCTACGCGATCGTGGCGGGAAGCTTCACGCTCTATGCGACGACCCTCCTTTTCTCAGGCTCGAACATGTTCGCCGCATACTTCTTCACGGCGTTTGGCGACGGGCGTCGCGCGGCGATTCTGTCGTTTTGCCGCACCTTCCTCTTCATGATCATCGCGATCGAGACGCTTCCGCGGCTTCTCGGCGAACCCGGGCTCTGGCTCGCGCTCCCCGCGTCCGAATGCCTCTCCTTTGCGACGGCGCTCGTATTCATCCTCATGAACGCCCGCCGCTACGGCTACGACGGACGCCCCGCATTGCTCATCCGCGAAGGCTGACCATTTTCCCGACCTCCAACGCAAAGACGCCGCCCGAACAAGCCGGTGCGGCGTCTTTTCTCTTTCCTCAACAGAAAGGAACGGAATGTATCGTTACTGGACGATGCGCAGGATTTCCACGTCGATCTTCGGCGCGCCGATCAGATCGCGGTCGATTTCACCCTGGAGTTCCACCTTCGTCTTTTCATTCACCTGAACGTTCATGAAAAGGTCGTCGTCGATGTCGGCCGTGATCGAACCCGTTTCATCCTGGAAGATGTAGCGTTCGTCGCCGACCTTCTTCATGATGAAGCCCGTGACGCGGAAGCCCTGATCGTCGATGCCGTCGTCAAGGATGAGCTTGACCTTTTCGAGCGTCGGGCCGGCGGAGGGACCCGTGTAGGCGGCCTGCGCGGTACCGGCGGCAAGTCCTGCGGCGAGCGCAAGGGCAATCAAAGCTTTGGCTTTCATGATGGTTCTCCTTGTTGATTTCGTCATGCCTTCAATCTAACAGACGAAATCCCGTCGTCCAAGCGCCAAATGAAAGGAGAATCGTTTCAGATGTAACGAAGGGTTTTTGTCGCGCCCTCCTCCTAACACAACTTTACTTTCCTTGAAAATCAAGGGAAAAGTTGCCAAAACAAAACTTCTATTTCGATTTATGTCAGCAACCGGGTCACAACGGAAGGAGCCCCGTACCCGCAACAGATTCCCCGACGATTTCCGCTCTTCAGGAAAGCGCCGCGACGAGGTGGAGACACAGCGCCTCGGTGACGTTCTTGACGTTCAACGGATGCTCCGAATGGCGGTTTCGCTCGAGAAGATCGTCGTAGAGGGCGAGAAGTTTTTCCTCGGAGGCCCCCGACGCCTGCCGCGCAAGCGTGTTGGCTTCAAGCGGAAAGAAGAGCGGCTCGAGCCCCGACTTCACGCGTACGAGGTCCGTCGACCAGCGCGTGAAGTAGTAAAGCACCGCCGGCACCGTGAGGCCCTTCGTAACGCCGCGCACGATCTCGTCGGGCGTAAGCGAAGCGCCCCGACGCAGAAGGTTCAAAATCGCCTTTTCGTCGTCTTCAGGAAGCGTGAGCCCCGAGACGTCCTCAAGCGCCAGAAGGGGCGAGCCGCCCGCGAGCGCCAAACGGCGCTCCGCTTCGTCGACGCCCTTCTCCCTGAGCCAGGCGAGCGCCTCGTCCTTCGAAGGGAGCGTCAGACGAAAGAGCCGCGAGCGGCTTCGAATCGTCGGGAGCACGGCGTCGAGTTCCTCCGTGACGAGAAGGAAGGTGCACTCGGACGGGGGTTCCTCGATCGACTTCAGCAGGGCCGCAGCCGCTTCGGCGCGCACCATCTCGGCGGGGTAAATCACGACGATGCGGCGTCCGCCCTGATTGGCCGTGAGTTCGAGAAAGTCCCCGAGCGCCTTCACCTGCGGAAGGAGAATTTCGCGCGAGAGGGTCTTTCTCGTCGAGGACGAGGTCTCGGGCTGAGCAAACGGAAGATCCTTTGCGACGGCGAAGTATTCGGGCACGATCACGCGAAGGTCGGGGTGCGTCCCCGCGCGCGTCAGTTCGCACCCGCGGCAGTGTCCGCAGGGTTCGCCTTCGGACCCGGGATAGTGACAAAGAAGGCTCTTCGCAAATTCATAGGCGAGCTCGAACCCGCCCGCCCCTCGCGGACCGTAGAGGAGCATCGCGTTCGGAAGCGTCGCGCGCTGTCGCGAGAGCGCCGCAGCGGCGGGCTTGAGCCAGGGATAGGGAATCATGCCTCTTCTCCCTTGCGGCGCACGAGCGATTCGACCCACTCGGCGATTTCACGCTCGATTTCGTCGGCCGAACTCTCGGCGTTCACGATCAAAAAGCGTTCGGGATTGCGCACCGCACGATCCAGATAGGCTTCGCGCACGCGCGAGAAGAATTCCGTGCTCTCGCGCTCGAAGCGGTCGTCGCCGCCCGAACGGGCCGCACGGCGTGCGGCCGCCACTTCGGGCGAGAGATCGAAAAGCACCGTCCCGTCGGGACGGAAGGCCCCGAGCGTCCAGTTTTCGAGCGACTCCACTTCCGCCCCGGAGAACCCTTTGCCGCCCACCTGATAGGCGTAGGTGGCGTCGGTGAAGCGGTCCGAGAGCACCCAGGTGCCCGACGCGAGGGCCGGACGGATCTTCGTTTCGGCGTGCTCGGCACGGCCCGCGAAAAAGAGGAGCGTCTCCGTTCTCGGCGTCATGTCGTCTGCGAGCAGGAGGCCGCGGATCTTTTCGCCCACGGGCGTGCCGCCCGGTTCCCGCGTCACGAGCACGCTTTCGCCGTGCTCTTCCAAACGTCGGGCGAGCCGTTCGATCTGCGTCGACTTGCCGGCGCCGTCGATGCCTTCAAAGGTGATGAAGAGGGGACTGAGTGTCACTTGGAGTCCTTCGTTTTGCTTCGTTGGTTCTTATTCAGGATGAAGCGCCGCACCGCGCGGTTGTGTTCGGCGAGCGTGCGCGAGAATTCACTCGTTCCGTCTCCGCGCGCGACGAAGTAGAGGTACTTCGTGTCGGCGGGGTGCACGGCCGCCTCGATCGAGGCCTTCGAGGGCATCGCGATCGGCGTGGGCGGGAGCTTGTTCATGGTGTAGGTATTGTAGGGAGTCGGACGGCGCAGATCGGCGCGCGTGAGATTCCCGTTGAAGTCGGGCCCGATCCCGTAAATCACCGTCGGATCGGTCTGCAGGGGCATCCCGCGCTTCAGACGATTGTGGAAGACCGAACTCACCTTCGTGCGGTCGGCGTCGACCGACGTTTCCTTTTCGATGATCGAGGCGAGAATGAGGGCTTCGTACGGGGTCTTGAGGACCGAGTCCGCCGGACGCGTCGCCCAGGCCGCCTCGAGCGTCTCCTTTTGGCGGCGATAGGCCTGACGCCAGAGCGGCAGATCGTCGGAGCCCGAGCTGTAGCGGTAGGTGTCGGGCGCGAACCACCCTTCGGGACTCATCCCTTCGGGGAGCCCCACGGCCTTCGCGAAGGCTTCGGCGTCAAGCGTCTCGGTCTTTCCTTCGAGCTCTTCGGCCGCCCCGAAGACTTTGCGCACTTCCCAAATGGGCGCGCCGTCGGGAATGCGAACGGAACGGTCGAGAAGCGGCAGCCCCGTGAGAATGTCGATCACGCCCGCGTGGGTCGTTCCTTCGGGAAAGCGAAAGACGCCCGAATGCATGGGAGCGGTCGTTTTGGGGTGAAGCCGAAAGGCAAAGCGCATGAGACGCTCGTCGAGCTCAAAGCCCGCTTCCTTCAGGCGCAGGACGGCGCTTCGCATCGTGTCGCCAGGACGCACGCGGATGTCGACGGCGCGCTGCGAGATGCCGTCCTTTACGACCTCCACGCCCGCGCCTTCGCGAATCGCAACGGGCTCTTCGAAAATCTTCTTTTTCCCCTGGGTGTAGAGCACCCCGGCCGCCGCGACCGCAAGGAGTACCAGAACGAGAAGAGCGAGCAGGATCTTCCCGACTAGGCTCTTCTTGCGCACGGGGACGGGCTCGGCTTCCGTCCGGGTCTCCGCAGGAGCGGGCTCGGCGGAGTCCGGCAGTGCGGCTTCCGATCCTTTCGGATCTTCCGCCTCACGCTCAGCCGCCGACTTTTCGGCAGCCTCGACGGCGGGCGTCTCCTTCAAAGCGGCATCCTTTTCGGAAGGCTCTTCCCGCGTGGAAACCTCCTGCGGCTCCCCCGAAGGCTCGTTCGTCACGAACGACGACTCCCCCGTCTTGTCGTCCGCAGGGGCGGCGTCGACCGCGGGCGTCCCATCCGTTCCCTCTTCGGGACGGACTTCGGACTCGGCCGTTCGGGTTTCGGGCGCGGGATCCTCGGGGGTACGGGATTCCGCGTCCGCGAGTTCGTCGTTTCGGTCGGATGCAATCTTTTCGGACACGGCTGAGCCTTCGGTATTGAGAAAACCACGACAGTATACGGGACGGAAAGTTGCGCAGCGGTGACGAACGTCCGCCGTAAACGAAAAAGACGCTTCTTTTCCATCACGTCGTGGCATCTTTGCACGTTATTTTCTTTGCCCGAGAATAGTTCCTTTTCGCAAGATTGCCTTTTTCAGAATCCTGAGCTAACATGCCCCACTAAGGATCGCAGGATGTTCCGATGAAAGGCGTTAGAGGTACAGTTCGCCGCGTGCCCGCGGAAGTGCGATCCTTTTTTCTTTGAGGAGTTTTTGTACATCGACGCCAACTTCCCCGCGGGTGCCGTATAGACCGTAACGATGTTCCAACGTTCTTTCGTCGGCCCCTTCCAAACGTGCTCTTCGCTGAGCGTGCGCTCAACGATCGCGACCACGAGAGCACCGTCGCCCCGCGACGGTCAAAAAGCCCTCCTCTCCCCCACCAGGAACCCTCTTTCGGCGATGGTTGGCATGTCTATCACTTTCTCAAAGTCCGACTCCGTCGGGTCTGGACGCCTTTTCCGGTCATGCCGGGCTGTATCGCGGCTGAGAACCACTTTCACCTCTGAAACCGCGCCCTTTAGAGAAGAGTATTTCTCCGTTACCGCCGTCGTTCGCGTAAACCGTTCTTTATCCCAGTTCGACCGATGTCTGACACAAGGTGACTCAATGTAACTCACGCTTTAAAGGAAAAAGCCCGTAATCGCATGAGAGAGAAGCAATTCTGCCTCTTTCTCACTCTACCTGACGCATATGATTTTATGGTATTGTTGCAGAACTTTTTCTTGAAAGGATCTTTCCCATGACGCAAGCCAATCACCCCGCCTTCGTGCGCCTTTCGAGTCTCGGCGTCACCACCGTGACGGGCAAGGACGCTCTCGCCTTCCTCCACGGCCAGTTCACGAACCGCCTGCAGCCGCTCGGGCAACGCGCGCCGCTCGCGGGCTACTGCTCTCCGAAGGGCCGCCTCCTCGCCACGATGCGCGTCTGGGGCGAAGGGGATGCGATCTCGCTTCTCCTCCCCAAGTCCGCCGAACCCGCGTTTCTGAAGCGCATCCGCATGTACGTGCTGCGCTCCGACGTGCACTTTGCCGAAGACGCCGAGCGCACGCTACTCGCGGGCTTCGGTGAAGAAGCCGAAGCACTCCTCAAGGACCGTCTTGCCGCCGCCGGCGCGGAACTTCCCGCCGTGAACGAAGCCGCCGTGGCGCCCGAGATCACGGTCGTGCGCGTGCCCGACACCCCGGCCCTTCCCGGCGTCGCGGACGCGGGCGTTCGCTATCTCGCGCTCGTAAAGGACGCGGAAGCCTTTGCCCCCGCTGAGGACGACGCCTACTGGTGGGCCACCGAAGCCGCCGCGGGGATCGGTTCGGTCTTCGCGGAAACGGCCGACCGTTTCGTTCCGCAGTCGATCAACTACGAACTCACCGACGGGGTCGTCTTCAACAAGGGCTGCTACCCCGGTCAGGAAGTAGTGTCGCGCATTCAGCATCTGGGGACGCCTTCGCGCCGCATGGCCCTGGGGCTCGCGCAAACGCCGGTTCTCCCGGAAGCCGGTGCGGGCCTGTACGCCCTGAAGGGAGGAGCGCGGACGCCGTCGGGCGACGTCGTCTTCGCCGTACGGGGCGAAAACGCCGCGGCGGTCCTCGTTTCGCTTCCGACGGGCGACTTCGGGCACGAATTGTCGCTCGACGCGGAAGGCGGGATCCCCGTCAAGCTCGTGCCGCTTCCCTACGAAATCCGCAACGTGCTCGACAGCTGAGGGGGGCATTCTCTGCGCTGCAACTTGGGGACGTCTTGCGAGAAGGCGTCCCTTTTTTTCGCCTTATTCCCTGCGGGCTCGAAACTTTTCGCCGTCCGATCCGCTCGGGCGCGTCCTCTTCTTCCCTTCACTCCAAGATCCGAAACACGGCGTTCCGGAAACCGGAATCAGATTTCATCCGACTTCCTTTTTGACATTCGCATAACTAAAGACCTTCATTCCTCGGCTACGCCCGATCCAATCGACAACGTCGCACTTTCCGCCCTCATCTCCTACGAAATTCCGAGATTTTCTGATCTCAATCATAAAAAGGCGCCTCTTTTACACGAAATAAGCATGATTCATTGATATTTGTCATTGCTTTTTAGGCGTTTCCATTGATAGGATATCGTCATTCGGTACGGCGCCACCCGGTGCCGCGATTTTTCCAAGAGGTGTCAACATGTGCGTTTACAATGCTGATAGCTCACTATGTAACGTGGGCATGCGCCGAACATGTCATCTGATGTGCTTCGCGCTCCGAACCTGTTTCGACTTTGCGCGCTTCGCCACCGACACAATTTAATCCTCCGCCTCTCGGTCGCGCCGCAGCTTTCTTCGGCCGCGCACCATGCCTTTGTCCGACCGCTTTTCTCCACCCAAGCGTTCCGGACTCCTCTCCCGATTTCTTTCTTTTAAACGTCCTCGACGGACCGGTTGCGACCTGCTCGTGAAATCGGCAGCGTCCCGCGCACCCTTCCCGCCGATCGTAGCGTCCGCCTGCCCGTCCGCTCCGCTTTGAAGGACGGAGGAATCATTCGCGCGGCTCGAAAAGAAATTCGGGAACCACAATTCCGCTTTTCGCGTGATGGCACACGACTGCCAGGGGAACATGCACCCTGAATTCCGTCACGCGCCAAAACCAAATTTCTCTGTGAGGATTACAAAATGCGTAAGCTCTTTATCGCCGCCACCCACGAAGCCTGCGACGCCTTCTGCGCCGAACGCACGGTCGTCGACTTCGAGTGCGCCGACTTCACGACGGTTTCCGCCGCCGTGATGACCGCTGCCGAAGCGCTCGGCGGCAAGCTCGAACAGATCGAGGAACTCGCGCTCGGGATCCCCGTCTTCGCCGTGCTCGAGGCCGGCGAAAGCCTCCCTCCCGAACTCATCGGCCGCGTCGTGAGCGTCATCAACCGCAATGCCGACGACCTCGGACTCTTCGGCCGTCAGATCGACGCCGCCGCCAAGAAGTATGAAGATCAGGTTCTTCCCCCGTTCTTCGGCTCCCTCGAGGAATACGTCGCGCAGGGTTACGCCCAGTTCGACTGCCCGGGCCATCAGGGCGGCGCCTTCTTCCGCCGTCATCCCGCCGGTCGCGAATTCGCCGAATTCTTCGGGGAAAACGTCTTCCGCGCCGACCTCTGCAACGCCGACGTCTCGATGGGCGACCTCCTCATCCATGAAGGCGCTCCGTGTGCCGCCCAGCAGGCCGCGGCGAAGATCTACAACGCCGACAAGACCTACTTCGTCCTGAACGGCACGTCCGCTTCCAACAAGGTGGTTCTCAACGCCCTGCTCGCCCCGGGCGATCTCGTGCTCTTCGACCGCAACAACCACAAGTCGAACCATCACGGCGCCCTCCTGCAGGCCGGCGCCAAGCCCGTTTATCTCGAAACCGCCCGCAACGCCTACGGCTTCATCGGCGGCATCGACGAGCACTGCTTCGACGAAGCCTACCTGCGCGAACTCGTCCGCGAAACGGCTCCGGAAAAGGCCGGCGAAAAGCGTCCCTTCCGTCTCGCCGTCATTCAGCTCGGCACTTACGACGGCACGATCTACAACGCCCGTCAGGTCGTCGACCGCATCGGTCACCTCTGCGACTACATCCTCTTTGACTCGGCCTGGGTGGGCTACGAACAGTTCATCCCCATGATGAAGGACTGCTCGCCGCTTCTTCTCGAACTCGGACCTGAAGATCCGGGCATCTTCGTGACGCAGTCCGTGCACAAGCAGCAGGCGGGCTTCTCGCAGACGTCGCAGATCCACAAGAAGGACTCGCACATCAAGGGCCAGAAGCGCTACTGCCCGCACAAGCGTCTCAACAACGCCTTCATGATGCACGCCTCCACTTCGCCCTTCTACGCGCTCTTCGCGGCGCTCGACGTCAACGCCAAGATGCACGAAGGCGAAGCCGGCCGCCGTCTCTGGGCCGACTGCGTGCGCGTCGGCATTGAAGCGCGCAAGCTCCTGCGCAAGACCTGCAAGTACATCAAGCCCTTCGTTCCGGCTGTGGTGGACGGCAAGCCCTGGGAGAGCTACCCCACCGACGAAATGGTCAACGACCTGCGCTTCTTTGAATTCAAGCCGGGCGACGCCTGGCACAACTTCGAAGGCTACGGCGATCACCAGTACTTCGTCGATCCCTGCAAGTTCCTCCTGACGACGCCGGGCATCAACGCCGAAACCGCCGTCTATGAAGACTTCGGGGTTCCCGCCACGATTCTGGCAAACTTCCTCCGCGAAAACGGCATCATTCCGGAAAAGTGCGACCTCAATTCGATTCTCTTCCTGATGACGCCCGCCGAAGACACGGCCAAGATGGAACACCTCGTCACGCAGATCAAGCGTTTTGAAGACTTCCTCGACGCCGACGCGCCGCTCTCGGAAGTGCTTCCGGCCATCTACAAGGCCAACGAAGAACGCTATCGCGGCTACACGATCCGTCAGCTCTGCCAGGAAATGCACGACTTCTACAAGGCGGGCAACGTCAAGCAGCTGCAAAAGGAAATGTTCCGCAAGGCTCACTTCCCGCGCCGCGCTCTCGAACCGCAGGCCGCCCACTTTGAATTCATCCGCGGCAACGCCGAGCTGGTCGCGCTTGAAAACGCCGAAGGCCGCATCGCCGTCGAAGGCGCCCTTCCCTATCCTCCGGGCGTGCTCTGCGTGGTCCCGGGCGAAGTCTGGGGCGGCTCCGTGCAGAAGTACTTCCTCGCGCTCGAAGAAGGCATCAACCGCTTCCCGGGCTTCTCGCCTGAACTGCAGGGCGTCTACATCAACACCGACGCCGACGGCCGCAAGCGCGCCTACGGCTATGTCCTGACGAAGGAACGCGAAGCCGAACTCGTCAAGTAAGACGACCGGCCTTTCCGGAGGAGCCCCGCGCGGGGTTCCTCCCCGGACACCTACGTCAGACACACAACCCTTTGAGGCAATTACTATGTCCAACAGCACCAGCAACAACAAGATGAGCGTGATGCAGCTCACGCTTCTCACGGCGCTCAACATGATGGGTTCGGGCATCATCATGCTCCCCACGAAGCTTGCGGAAATCGGAACCTTCTCGATTCTCTCCTGGCTCGTCACGGCGACGGGCTCCACGGCGATGGCCTACGCCTTTGCCAAGTGCGGCATGCTTTCCCGCCGTCCGGGCGGCATGGGCGGATACTCCGAATACGCCTTCGGCCAATCCGGGAACTTCATGGCGAACTACACCTACGCCGTGTCCCTCATCATCGCGAACGTCGCCATCGCCGTGACGGTCGTGGGCTACGCTTCGGCGCTCTTTGACGTGACGCTCTCGCCGGTGGGCACCTGCATCGCCACGATCGCCACGCTCTGGATCTGCACGTCGCTCAACTTCCGCGGTCCCAAGATCACGGGCTATCTCTCGAACTTCTCCGCCTGGGGCGCGATCCTGCCGGTCGCGGGTCTCTCGCTCTTCGGCTGGTTCTGGTTCAGCCCGACGCTCTACGTCGAATCGTGGAACCCCAACAACGTGCCCTTCTTCAGCGCGCTCAGCAACTCGATCTCGATGACGCTCTGGGCCTTCCTCGGTCTTGAATCGGCCTGCGCCAACTCCGAAGCCGTGGACAATCCCGAAAAGAACGTCCCGAAGGCCGTCCTCGGCGCCACGATCGGCGTTGCCGTGATCTACATCCTTTCGACCAACATCTGCGCGGGCATCGTCGACAACGCTTCGCTCGTTCAGTCGACCGCTCCCTTCGGTCTCGTCTTCGCCTCGATGTTCAACGACACCGTCGGCAAGATCGTGATCGGCATGATGGTCATTTCGTGCGCTGGCTCGCTTCTTTCTTGGCAGTTCACGATCGCCCAGGTCTTCAAGTCGCTCTCCGACGCCAAGTTCTTCCCGAGCGCCTTCTCGAAGCTTACGAAGGACGACGCCCCGGTGGTCGGCATGGTGATCATCACCTGCACGCAGACGCTCCTTTCCTTCATGACGATCAGCCCGTCGCTCTACAAGCAGTTCACGACGCTCGTCGACCTCGCCGTCGTCACGAACGTGATGCCCTACCTTCTCTCGATGGCCGCCGTCCCGGCGCTCCTTTCGAGCGAAAAGGTCCAAAACGGCGCCGGCACGATCAAGCTCTGCGCCTTCGTGGGTACGGTGTACAGCCTCTACGCGCTCTACGCTTCGGGCTTTGAAGCGATGATGTACGGCTCGCTCGTCACCTTCCTCGGCTGGGGCATCTACGGCGTCGCCGCCAACAAGCTCCTCAAGTCGGGTGAACTCCGCGTCTGATAAGATGACGCTCACTTAAGAACGACGTCCGGTCCGGGCTCAGTCCGACCGGACGTTTTCGCAACGACCGGACGTCTTTCCCTTCCTTCCTTTTTCTCCCTCTTCGGCCGAGTCTGCAGCATGTTCGTCGGTTTTCTCTACGGCCTTGCCGCCACCATGATCTGGGGTTCCGTCTACGTGATCCCCCTTCTCGTGCCGGAATGTTCTCCCATTCTCGTGGCGCTCTCCCGCTACACAATCTTCGGGCTCTTTTCTCTCGGTCTCTTCGTCAAGGAGCGGCATCAGGCCCGGCATCTCCATCGGGACGATCTTCTTCTCGCCTCGGCGCTCGGCGTCGTCGGCAATCTCCTTTACTACTGGCTGCTCGCCGAAGCCGTCCACAACGTGGGGGCGAGCCTCACGGGGATTTTCACGGCGCTCATTCCCGTCACCGCCGCGGTCGCGGCGAACCTCACGGACCGCGAGGCGTGCGTCCCGTGGAAGGCGCTTTTACTTCCTCTCCTCTTGATCGCATTCGGCATGGGGCTCCTCAACGTACGCGCCTTCACCCACCCGGAAGAGCTCTCCGCCGTCTCGGACGGTCTAGTCTGGGGCGTGACGGCGGCCGTTCTTTCGGTCGTCATCTGGACGTGGTTTCCCCTCGCGAACGCCAAATGGCTCAAGACCCATCCGCGCTTTTCGATGTCGCTCTGGGCGGCGGCGCAGGGCGTGACGCTGCTTCCCTTCGCGGCGGGCGGCCTTTTTCTCTACGGCACCGTCGAGCCCATCCCCGGGACGGTCTTCGCGTCGCCCCGCTTCCTTCTCTGCGTCTCCTTCCTCGCCATAGCCGCGAGCTGGGGCGGCAACGTCCTCTGGAACAAGATGAGTTCGCGCCTCTCGCCGCAGCTCATCGGCCAGATGCTCGTCTTCGAGGCGATCTTTGCGGTACTCTACGACGCCGTCCTCGCCCAACGACTTCCCGCCGCCGTCTCCTTCCTCGGCATGGCCTTCGTGCTCTCGGGGATTTCGCTCTCGCTCTATCGCTTCTCCAAGATCGAAGCCGAACGCAAGCAGACTGCGCAGTAACGTACGCTCTGCGTCAGAGGCTTTCCTGAAAAATCGACTCCTTTTTGCGAACCCCATCTCGTAATTTTGCGAATTGGATCTCGTAAATTTACGAGATGCATCTCGCAAATTTTCGAGCCGTATCTCGTAAAATACCTACATAGGGGACTCCTGCATGATTTCCCCCTCCTTTATGTTGTGTATGACTCAGCACGTTGGAAGAAGCCTCATGTTCAAACGCAAAGAATTTGAAATCATTCGCTCGCGCCTAATGGAACCGCGGCACTTCATTCAAGTTGTGCTGGGCCCCAGGCAGGTAGGCAAAACCACGACGATCCGACAGGTCCTGGCCACCTTGGGAAAGCCCTCTCTCTATTTTTCTGCCGACGACGTCCGTGATGCGGGTCCTCAATGGCTTTCCCGATGCTGGGAGACTGCTCGAATCGAAGCGAGCCGCAATCCTGACAAAGAAATAATTCTCATCATCGACGAGGTACAGAAGGTCCCGAACTGGTCAGAGGTCGTCAAGAAGGAGTGGGACTCGGACTCATGGAACGAGCGTCCGATCAAGGTACTTCTTCTTGGTTCTTCGCGTGCTTTACTAATGGCCGGCTTGAGCGAGTCTCTAATGGGGCGCTTCGAAGAAATCCGCATGACTCACTGGAGCTATGCTGAAATGCATGAGGCATTCGGCATGGAACTGGATGAGTTCATGTTTTACGGAGGATATCCCGGTCCCGCTTTTCTGCTTCCCGCAGAAGAGGAGCGTTGGAAAAACACCGTACGAAACGCCATGGTGGATGCAACCATTCAACGAGATATTCTGGAAGACAATCGTATTGCTCACGCGGCGCTTTTACGGAGAACCCTTGAGCTAGGCATTGAGTATTCAGGGCAGATTCTTTCGTTGACAAAACTCTTAGGCGAACTTCAGGATCGCGGCAATGTCTCTACGATTGCAGGGTATTTGGAGAAGCTAAATCAAAGCGGACTGCTTGGAACGTTGTCCAAATATTCCAATGACAGTGCTCGTCAACGCGCAAGCATTCCTAAACTGCAAGTCCACAACAATGCACTTTTTGCTGCTTTCTGCCGAAAAACCTTCGATGAAGCGAGAAGCGATCCGATATTTTGGGGCCGATGCGTTGAGTCCGCCGTCGGTGCCTATCTCTTGAGCCAAAGTTATCGAAAACGTTTCGAGGTGATGTACTGGCGCGAGGGAAGCGACGAAGTGGATTTCGTATTGCGCATCCATGGGAAATTAATCGCACTCGAGGTCAAAAGTAATTTTGAAAAGAGAAGCCGCGGCTTGGACAAATTTTGCGAAAAATTCTCCCCTTACCGCTCGCTGATTGTGGGAAGCGGCGGATTGTCGCTGGAGACCTTCTTCTCGATGGATCCCGAAGAGCTCGCCGCTTGAGGCACCTCCACACAAAACCCATCTCTTTCCGTACCGTCGCCGCGTCACTTCCGGACAAAGTCCGCGAACTCGGCGTCGTTACGGACTCTCGGTAGCGTGATCGTGAAGGACGTCTCGGAGACGGAGAACAAGTTGCCGAGAGCGGTTTCCTTGTAGCCTGCACGGATACGCGGCAACCCGGCTCCGAGGTTGTCCCTCAGCTTGAGATCCGTAAAGAGACGGGAAAGGCCGGGATTTTTGCAGTCCGTCCCCATTCTCTCGACAACGTCCTTCGCACTCAAACCCGCACCGAAACCACCGAGGGCAAACAATCGGACGGACCTCGGCGTCACGTGAATCACATTCGGCACCGTCTTGGCGTAATCGCGATGAACGAGCATGTTTACGAGCGCCTCGCTGATCACGCCGGGGGCCACGGCAAGAGATTCGGCGCCCGTCGCACTGCCGGGCTCCGCCCTCGCGGCCTGTATGCCGTTCATTCCGGCCAAAAATTCCGACGCCCGCTCGTAGAGATCGAAAACGGATCCCGTGACGCGTTCCGAACGAAGGATCTGCGTCTTTTCTTCGTCGGCGAACTCGATAAGCAACTCAGAGGCTGCACTTTGGTCCGAACAAAGATAGGCCAGATTTGTGTACGCCCCTTTGGCTTTGTTCCAGAATCCGAAGATCCGCTTCGGATCAAAGGCCAAATCGCTCCTCTCGAAAAACCGACGGCATGCCTCAAAGTCCAGACCCTGTTCGAGCGAAATACGCTCTTCGAAGGGAATCGGATTGGCCGACCGCACCATCCTGGCGACCTCATCGGGCGTCGCAGGGACGCTTCGGTCTCCCCGGCGAACAAAGATCGTGTCGGTCAAACGGGGATTCAAACAGTAAGGTTTCCCGGTTCCCGCATCTACGTGCACCCGCAGGACATGCTTTCCTTCGACTGAAATGCGTTCGGCAGAGACAAACGCGAGAAGCGACGGCTGAATGTCGTGACGAACGGCTCGAAGCACGCATTGCTCCAATCGGTCGGGATCGTCCACGCCGACGACGTGGCCGTCGCGACCGATGCCTACGTATAGGTCGCCACCGACCGTGTTGGCCAAAGCCGCAACATCCCTTATGACGGAATACCCTTCATCCTTGGCATTCCAATCCGACGAAAACGCCACGACAAGACCTTCCGCTCTCGGCATCGTCAACATTTTTCCTCCCTCTTTTGCGGTTCTAGAGAGTTTTGACCTCGACTCCGGCTTTTCGTCCGCAGTCATCCTCCCCCGCACGAAACAACGTTCTGCAACCGAAGGTCATTCTCCCGCGAATTCCTCGACCCCGCAATGAAAACGAAGGAAATTCAAACCAAACGACACCACACGTTGCATGAAGCTCCGCATGGGCTCATTTCTCCGTTGACGCCTCCCCAAAGCGTCAACGGGGCGCCCCTCTCGAGGCGCCCCGCCGGCTTTTCGGTTTTCAGTACCGAAGGTCTTCCGCGTCAGTCCGCAGCGTGAATCGGGATCACGCGCTGATTGTCGCTTCCGTACCAAAGACCCTTCTGCGTGACCTTGCGCTTTTCCACGAAGGGCCCGTCCACGACCGTGTCGACCCACTGCCAGAGCGGGAGGTCGGCGTACTTGTCGTAGATGCGGCCCGTCCAGAGCCACACGTCGCGCTTCTTGCCGTAGCGATCCTTCACGCGGCGCGCGAGGTCGGTCACGACCGGGATGTTCGACTCCTCAAGCGGATCGCCCCCGAGAATGCTCAGTCCCGCGACGTAAGGTTCGTCGAGATAACGGAAGATCGTCTCGACCGTCTCTTCGGTGAAGGGCTTCCCCGCCTTAAAGTCCCAGCTTTCGGGATTGAAGCAGCCCTTGCACCGGAGCGTGCAGCCCGAAACGAAAAGCGAAACGCGCACGCCCGGGCCGTTGGCCGTGTCGCAGGATGAAAGTCCGATGTAGTGCATCACATGCTCTTGCGGTTCTTGATTTCCGCCATCTTCCCGTCGTTCATGCGCGAGACGCCGTTGACGTTCGAATAGCCGAGGTAGCCGCAGACGCGGCTGATGACGGAGAGGTTGCGGCTGCCGCAGTGCGGGCACGTAAAGAGCACGTTAGTGCTGTGGCGTCCGCAGTCGCCGCAGTAGGCGCTGTCGAAGTTCACGCCCTGATAGAAGCCCTTTTCCATGCCGCGTTCGACGAAGGCGCGCACGGCGGCGAGGTTTTCGGGGTTGTCGAGGCGAATGTACTGGATGTGGCCGCCTTCGCAGAGGTGGAAGTCCGTGAATTCGCGGTCCTGCTTTTCAAAGGGCGAGATCTCTTCCGTGACGTTCACGTGGAAGGAGTTCGTGAAGTATTCCGGGCTGTAGTGCTCGGTGTGGCGGAAGACGTTGTCGATCTCGTTCTTTTCGCAGAAGCGGTCGTACTGCTTGGCCTGCGTGGCGCACAAGGATTCGGCGGGCGTGCCGTACATGGCGTAGAGGTGCCCGTCCTCCTTCTTGTACTGCGCAAGGCGGTCACCGATGTAGCGAAGGATCTTGGCGGAGAGCTCGCCCCCTTCTTCGACGAGGCGCTTGCCGGTCCAGAGATAGGTCGTTTCGTCGAGCGCCGTAATGCCGAACGAGGCCGTCATGTAGCGCACGAGATCGCCCACCTTGTCGTCGGGGTCCTTCGTCCCTTCGTAGAGACCGCCCTGCGTGAAGGCGAGCGGATTGCTCGAGCACTTCTGATTGCGGATGATGTCGTAGCGCTTCTTGAAGAACTGACGGATGACGTCGAGACGGCGGTCGAGTTCTTCCCAGAAGGCTTCGCGCCAGTCGTCGGGTCGCTGCATCTGCGTGATCTTGAGGATGATCGGGAGGTTGAGCGAGACGGCGCCGATGTTGCAGCGGCCGACCGTGATCGCCTGACCCTCTTCGTTCTTCCAGAGCGAGAGGAACGCGCGGCAGCCCATGGGCGACGTGATCGCGCCGTAGCGCTGATAGATCTGCGAGACGCTGCCCGATTCGGACGAGAGCGACAGATAGTCCGGATACATGCACTCGGCCGACGTGCGAAGGGCTTCGTCGAAGAGTTCGGCCGAGGGCTTGTCGTTGGCGATCTGGTCGCGGTCGTAGAGATAGACGAGCTTCGGGAAGACGACGGGCTTGCCGTGGCGGCCGTGACCCTTCTTGCGAACGCGCAGCATCGTGCGCGAAATGGTCGAGAGCCACTCGCGCTCGGCGGCCGTGTAGTTTTCGGGCTTCCACTGACCGAAGGTGATCGTCGTGAAGGCGAAGTCGCCGCGCGAGCAGGGAACGGTGTTGAGCTTGAGTTCGAGCGACTGGAAGCCCTGTTCGAGTTCGCGGACGGTTTCCTTCACGGCGAATTCGCGGGCGACGTCGTCGGCGACGCCCATCTGACGGAACTTTTCGAGGGCCGCCGCTTCGCTCTTCAGAACGTAGGGGAGCAGAACCTTGTCGAGTTCGGGGAGCGTGAAGCCGCCGAACTGCTGCGCGGTCGCGACGAGCGTAATGTCGCCGATCACCTGCAGGGCCGAGAGAACGGTCTTCGGTTCCGTGTACTCGACGTTCGACATTTCAAAGCCGCCCTTCAGAACCGAGCCGATGTCGAAGAGGCAGCAGTTGATGCAGCCGAGGATCATGTCGCGCAGGTCGTGAATGTAGATGTCGCCGCGCTCGATCAATTCCTTTTCGAGACCCGAGAGATAGAACTGCTTGTAGAGGCTCTTCGTGAGGTAGCCCTTGATGAGCGAGCCCTTCGTCGAAACGAGCGAACTGTCGTAGTTGGCGTTTTCACGGTCGCCCAGGCGCAGGACGTCGTCCGCGTCCTGGCGGAGCTGCTCGAAGGTCTTCGCGTAGGTCGTCTTGTAGTAACGGTATTCGGCGTAGGCTTCGCCCACTTCCTTCATCTGAAAGAAGGAGAGCGCAGCGATCACGAGTTCGTGGAGTTCGGCCACGGTCACGCGGTCGCGGTGTTCGATGCGGCGATAGACTTCGCGCGCGATGGCGTCGAGCGTCGCCTGCGGCACGATCTTGTCGCAGCGAAACGCCGCCTTGCTCACGGCGTCGGTGATTTTCGACGCGTCGTAGTCTTCAACCGATTTGTCCTTCTTGACAACCTGTACACCGGGTTTCGTTGGCATGGGAGTCCGTCCTTCTGAATGTTGTTGGTTCGTTGCGGGCCCCCCGGGACCCGGCTAAATGGAAATTCTTGGGCGGGGCGCTCTATAGAGAGCCCCAGAGGGTTCAGGCGGCGCCTTGCGGCTTGGCCCCGGCCGCTTCGGGCGCAGGGGCCTCGGCGGGCGTTTCGCACCCTTCGGCCTTCGCGGCGGCTTCGGCGAGAGCGCGCTCCTTCGCGCGCTTTTCGCGCATTTCCTTGAAGTGCTGTTCGCGGGCCATGCGCTCCTTGTCGCGCCGGGTGAGCACCACGAACTTCTCTTCAAAGAGCTTGCGGGGAAGGGCCTTGACGATCGCCTCGTCGATTTCCTTCTGCATGGCGGCGTAGCTCTTCTTTCCGCGCGAAGGCGGATCGAGGACGACCTTCGCCTTCTTGATGTCGAAATAGTTGTCGCCGCGGTAGGTGCAGCTCCATTCGAGCGCCGTGCCCGCTTCGTAGTCTTCGTCCGACATGTATCGGAACTGCAGGAAGCACCAGACGCGCGCGGCAAGCGACGCGCGGCCGTCGGAATAAAAGAGGTGATCCCCTTCCCCGACGATGCGCTTCTTTTGGGGTTTCTGATCTTCGGCCATGCCCTTCCTTCAGCGAAGCCGCTCCACGGCGGCGAAAAGCGTGTTCCAAAACTTCGTCTGGTCAAGACGCACCGCAACGCGCACGTGCCCGTCCTTGGGCGCCGAGCGGCGGCGGTCGACGACCGTCATCCCGCGGGTGTGTTCTCCGCGGCACTCGACGTGCACGGGATGCACCTCCGTCTCCACGATCGAAGCGTCGATCACATAGGCGACGGCGCAGGGATCGTGCACCGGAGGCGCTTCAAAGCCCGCGGAGCGCTTGTAGCGCGCTGCGAAGGCTTGGAGCACGTCCGAGAGAAAACGTCCCGCGGGCGTGTCGATTCGGCGGGCGCGCTCGAGCACGTCGAGGTCGGCCCTCGCCTGATACGTGAGGTCCAAGCCCACCATCACGACGGGCCAGGCCTCTTCGAAAACGACGTGCGCCGCCTCGGGATCGTTTTCGATGTTGAATTCGGCCATCGGACGAACGTTTCCGATGGTGGTGCCGCCCCCCATGAGGACGACTTCGCGCACGCGCGAAACGATGCGGGGCTCGAGCCGCGCGGCAAGCGCGATGTTCGTCAGAGGCCCGATCGCGACGATCGTCACCGTCCCCGCGGGTTCGCGCATGAGGATGTCGACGATGAGGCGCGCGGCCGAGAGTTCGGAAGGCGCACGGGTCGCCTCGGGGAGCGTCGTGCCGTCAAGACCCGACTCCCCGTGGATTTCGGGCGCGGGTACGACCTCGCCGAAAACGAGGGGACGCGCCGACCCGGCCGCGACCGGACAGTCGAGCCCGCAGAGCTCCGCGATGCGAAGGGCGTTCGTCGTCACCTTCTCGATCGTCTGGTTTCCGGCGACCGTCGTGACGGCGAGAACCTCGACGTCGGGATGACCCGCCGCAAGGAGCATGGCGACGGCGTCGTCATAGCCCGGATCGCAGTCCAGAATGATTTTTTTCGTCATCTCGTCCCCTTCAGGCGGAATGTTCAGTGAGGAAGCGCTCCACGTCGGCGCGCTTCGGAATCGAGGGGACGGCCCCCTCCTTCGTGACCGAAAGGGCCGCGGCCGCCGCGGCGGTGCGAAGCCCCTCGACCAAGGCGGCGGTCGATCCCGTTTCGGCGTAGGCCCCGAGCGCGCCCACGGCGTAGCCCGCGAGCGTGTCGCCAGCGCCCGTCGTATCGACGGCCTCGACCCGGAAGGCCGGAACCGAGCCCGATTCGCCCTCCTTCGTGCGCCAGACGAGACCCTTGGCGCCGAGCGTCAGAATCACGACGGCGACGCCCTTGTCGGCCAAGGCCTTCGCCGCGACTTCGGGAGCGAGCTCGGCCCCCGTCCATTCGGCCGCCTCCGTTTCGTTCAGAACGAGCGCGTAGAGCCCCGAAAGATCGAGCGCGCAAAGTTCCGGCGAAAAGGGCGACGGATTGAAAACGACGCGAAGTCCCCGGCGCTTGCCCTCATGAATGAGGCGTTCCGTGCCGTTCACTTCGTTTTGAAGGACGAGAAAGTCCCCTTCGAGGGCCGTCGAGAGAAAGTCGTCGACAAGCTCCTCCGTCACCCCGTGGTTCGTGCCCGGGTAATAGAGAATCGCGTTCTCCCCGTCGGGCGTCACCTGAATGAAGGTGTGACCCGTCGCGGCGCCCTCGTCGACCCGCAGATGCGAGACGTTGGATCCTTCGGTCGCGAGGAAGTCGGAGAGCGGCGTTCCGTCCGCGCCCACCGCGCCGCAGTGGCGCACCGCGAGCCCGGAGCGGAGCATCGCGACCGTCTGGTTCAAGCCCTTCCCGCCCCAGTGCACCGCACGGTGAGCGGCCTCGAGCGTCTCGCCCGGACGCAGAAAATGCGGGACCTTGTAGACGTAGTCGAGATTGAGCGAACCGATGGCGTGGACCTGAGACATGGCGAATCGAGACAAAAGAGGAAGTCCATTCTACCGATCTTCCAGAAAAATCGGGGACGGATCATCAGTACATGTTGAAGAGGAAGAATTCAGAGACACAAGATATTGTGCGGCGAGCGTTCCCGACACAAGAGAGGTTTGCGTCGGATTCCGTCGCATCGGACGCTTCGGCTAGGGCGCCTAGCCGTTCGCGCGTCGTTCGAATTTTTCTATGGTGAACGACCGCTCAAGCTATCGGAGTTCGGGAGGACGATCCCTCTCCGAACCACGCCTCGGGCGAAGCGTCGAGGATCCGCCTAAGAAGACGCCCCACGAGTCCGGAATTGGCGGCGCGCAAAAAGGCGCCCGTCTCCATCCGCTCGAGCCCGACGAGTTCCGAAAAAGCCGCCCAGGCAAGGCCCGGGGTCATGTCGTCCCAGTCGTAGAGATGGGGATCGAGCGGCGGACGGCGCTTCGGCGGGGCGCCGAACCAATCGCCCGCGAGACGCCAGACGGCGAGCACCGGCTCGACGTAGCGCACGTAGGCAACGCGGTCGTCGGGAGAAGCCTCCCAAAAGCCCGCGGGATCCGTTTCGAGATGCTTTTCGAGTCTTGCGAGCGCGTCGCGCAGACGAGCCGCGCGAAGACGGATTTGCTCGCGGGGGTCTTCAGGGGCTTGCACCGGCTCCGCGACCTTCTCTTCTCCGGACGAAACGGGAGACGCTTCCGGCTTCGACGCGCCTTCGGCGTCCGGCACGGGAGCCGTGCCATCGGGAGCCGGGGCACAGGCCGCCTCTTCCCGGACAGAGTCCGCACGAAGTTCGGAGGTTTCCGCCGGAGAAGACGTCGCTTCTTCTTCCTCCGCGCGGTTCGACGTCGCCGCGGGAGCGTTCGCGCCCGTGCGTCTCGCCTCCTCGTGAATCGCGCGCGCCGCGGCGCGGGCGGCCGAGGCTTCACCCTTCACCGCCGTCGCCGGATACTTTTTCTCGTTGGCGGCGAGCTTTGCGCGCACCGCACGGTCGAGATCGATGCCGCGGTGATCCGCGAGCATCGCGAGGTAGATGAGGACGTCCGCCATCTCGGCTTCGATCTCGGCCGAACGCTCGGGCGCTTCCAGGTCGTCGCCCGACCACTGAAAGCATTCGAGAAGCTCGGCCGCTTCGATCGAAACCGAAAGCGCGAGGTCTTTGGAAGAGTGAAAGCGCGCCCAGTCTCGCTCGTCGCGGAATTTCGCGACGAGCAGGAGGAAGTCGGACGCGGGCCAGGTCGCCCCGCGGGTCATCTTAGGCGAGACCCGTGATGCCGAGGACCGTGAGGAGCGCCAACTGCGGACCGAGGTGCATGTCGGTGCTGTCGAAATACTCCTTCAGGGAGTGTTCGTTGTAGGTGTGACCGCCCGTGCCGAGGCAGACGGCGGGGATGCCGAGCGACATCGGCATGTTGCAGTCGGTCGAGGAAGAACCCGTCCAGGTCACTTCGATGCCGAGGGCCTTGGCGCCTTCGAGGGCGGCGTTGACGGCCGGGCAGTCGGCCGGACGCTGGCCGGCGGGACGGTCGCCGATCTTCGTCTTCGTGAGCTTCACGTAGGAGGATTCGGGGGCCTTCGTCCAACGGGCGTTTTCTTCGGCCACGGCTTCTTCAAAGGCGGCGAGGATGGTTTCCTCGACCTTCATGAGTTCTTCCATGGCGACGCTTCGCATGTCGACGTCGACTTCGCAGTGCGCGGCGATCGTGTTCACCGTCGTGCCGCCCTTGATCGTGCCGACCGTGTAGGAGGTCTTCGGATCTTCGGGGAGTTCGAGGTTGGCGATCTTCGCGATCGCGCGGCCGATGGCGTGCACGGCCGAGGGAACGCGGCCGTAGTCGAGCCAGGAGTGCCCGCCGGGGCCGTCGACGGCGAGACGCCAGCGGTGCGCGCCCGTGGCGCCCGTCTGCACGCGGGCGACCGTTTCCATGTCGAGCGCGACGAAGGCGTCGATCTTGCGGGAGCCGTCAAAGAGGGCCTTGGCGCCGCGGATGTCGCCGTTGCCTTCTTCGCCGACCGTGCCGACAAAGAGGATGTCGCCCGCCGTTTCGATCTTGGCGGCTTCGAGCATGCGCAGAACCTGCAACATCGAGCGCAGACCCGAGGCGTTGTCGCCGATGCCCGGACCGTAGTGGAGATTGCCTTCGGAGCGGACCGTCACGTCGGTTTCCATCGGGAAGACCGTGTCGGTGTGGGCGGCGATCGCGACGACCGGACCCGTGCCGCGGCCGGGACGGCGGCCGACGACGTTGCCCGACGGATCGATCACGACGTCCGTCAGGCCGTATTCGCGGAGAAGACGCGCGATTTCTTCGGCGCGGCGGGATTCTTCAAAGGTCGGGGAAGGGATCTGGGCGATCGCGATCTGTTCGGCGAGCGCGCGGGGCGCTTCTTCCTTCGCGACGGCAAGCGCCTTCTGAACGGATTCGTTGGCGATCAGTTCGCCCATGCGGGCGGCGATGGCGGGATTCGACATCGAGAACTCCTCTGTCGTGGTTGGTCTGAATGTGTCCGTCCGCGGCGAAGAATCCTCTCCTCGACCGCGAAACAAGCCGCATGCATTATACGGACCGAGGAGCGAAATCACCAAACCTAACATGCTCTCCCTAGGGAAAACTGCGGGGTCCGACCGCCCGCTTTTCTTCGCGCGAAGAAACGCCTTGCTCGCAAAACGCCCGGCCGCGGCGAACCGTTTTCTCCCGGCAAACCCCTCCCAAAGATACAAGACTGTCGATCGGCATTAACCCGCGCCCCACATCTTGTGGTATCGCCCCTCCTCCCTCACGAAGCATAAAAGTGCGCCCGCGGGAACGGAATGTCGACCTATTTTCCACAAAGTCTGTGCACTACCCCCGCTTGACGGGGCGGGAGATCTTCTCCGAAGCGCCCTTCCTTAAATCGCACAAAAATTGTGCACTTATGCCTGAAATGATTTTTCCAAAGAATGACCGGCCCCGCGGTTTTCTCCGATGTCTCTCTCTTCCAAGAAGAGGAAAACGCCCCTTGACGAGCATCAAACCTCGACACCCCGTACCCGACATCCTGTAGAATGGCGAAATCTTTCGTCTCCACCGGTACGCTTTTTCGTACCGATCCGGCCTTTTCCGGACCTCCGGACCCGGCTCGGCGGCCGACGGCGACGAACTCACCCTCGGACAGAAAACCCATGACGGAATACAACAAGCCACTTACCCGCCGCGGCCTCGAGAGAAGCCGCGTCATCCTCTCGAAGGCGATCGAGATCTTCGCCGAAAAGGGCTATGACGCGACGACCCTGAGCGACATCACCGACATCGCCGGGGGCTCGCGCTCCCTCATCTATCACTGCTTCGGCAACAAGGAGGGGCTCTTTCGGGCGGCGCTGCAGATGATGGTGGACGAAATCTACGGCGCCTACCAGAAGGAAGGCCGCACGGGAAAGACGCTCTACGACGAGCTCGTGCACTTCGGAAAGCTCCTCGTGAGCCATCTTGTGACGCCCCGCGCGATCGGGATGATGCGCCTCGTCTACGCGGAAGTGCCCCGCTGCGAGGGCCTCGGGGACTGGTACTGGCGCGAAGGGGTGCTGAAGAGCTACGAAGCCTTCGCGGGGGTGCTCGAACACTACGTCGTGACGGACCGCGAGAATCTCCTTGAACTCTCGCGCCTCTACATCGACTATCTGCGCTCGGGCCTTCCGACACGCCTTCTCATTCTTCCCGACGACCGTCCGACGAAAAAAGACATCGAAGAGGAAGTGTCGCTCGTGGCCGAACGCTTTGCCCTTTACGTCGAGTCGCGCTTCGCCGTAAAGACGGCGCTCGACGACTGATGACCTTCCGCCATCCCGCCGGGCCGTTCTTTGGAACGGCCCGTCTCTCCTTCCCTTTCTCCTTTTTCTCCTCTCTTCAGGCCACTTTAAGTCGCGTGTAGCATAGTCGCGACTATTCTCAATCATTGTGACCGAACAACCCTGAGGAGACCCCACCGTGATTCAAAGACTCTTTCGAAAGAGCGCGCTCTTTGCCGCGCTCGCCGGGCTGACGTTCGCCGCCCACGCCACCACCTTCAAACCCGGGACGTACGAAGTGACGACCCGCGGCAACGCCGGCCCGCTCACGGTCGCGACCACCTTCTCGAAGAACCGCATCGAAAAGATCGAGATCAAGACCTCGAACGACACCTCCTACGTGGGCGGCGTCGCGATGGAAAAGGTCCGCAACGAAATCCTTTCGAAGCAGCACCTCGGCGTCGACACCGTTTCGGGCGCCACGATGTCGACGGCCGCGCTCCTGCGCGCCGTGGGCGAAGCGGCCGAAAAGGCGGGCGTCAAGGCCGAAAGCCTCGTCCCCCACAAGAAGCCCGTGGATCCCGCGAAGCTTCCCGCTGAAAAGATCACGACCGACGTCGTCGTGATCGGCGCGGGCGGCACGGGCCTTGCGGCCGCCGCGACCGCCGCCGAAAAGGGCGCCAAGGTCCTCCTCATCGAAAAGATGCCCTTTGCGGGCGGCTCCTCCGCGCTCGCGGGCGGCGCCATCGTCGGTACCGGCACGACCTACCAGAAGGCCGCGGGCATCCGCGACGACGTCGACGACATGCTCGAAGACTGGGCCGAACACGACGAAACGGCCGTGAAGGGCGGCGACAAGGACTATCCCGATCCGAAGCTTCGCCGTCTGATGCTCGAACGGAGCACCGAAGCCGTCGAATGGCTCGGGAAGACCGTGGGCCTCGAATTCGCCGAACCCCGTCCCTTCGGGCACGGCGGCGACAAGCGCGCCCACGCTCCGAAGGCGAGCCCCGTGCCCGCGAGCGGCATGGGAAGCTCCCCGGCGGGCGGCGCCTTCGTCGTGAAGGCCGTGCAGGATTACGCTAAGAAGTTGGGCGTTGCGATGCAGTTCAACACCACCGCCTACGAACTCGTCAGGAACGACAAGGGTGAAGTGACGGGCGTTCTCGCCCACGACGGCAAGAAGCGCTATGAGGTCAAGGCCGACGCGGTCGTCCTCGCAACGGGCGGCTTTGCGCACAACATGGAAATGATGGCCGAGCGCCTTCCGGTCTTCACGGTCGCGACCGAACGCTCCGTCGCCGCCAAGGGCGACACCGGGGACGGCCTTCGCATGGCCTTGAAGGCGGGCGCCGCCGAAGCCGACGACTCCTGGGTGATCGGGCTGCATCTTCTTCCGCGCTACGACGAACTCAAGACCGCCATCACGGGCAAGTCCAAGCAGCGCGATCTCGTCCTCGTCAATGAAAAGGGACAGCGCTTCGTGAACGAAGCCCTCCCCTACATTGCCGACCACTGCGGCATGCAGCGCGTCTGCTGGGTCGTCATCGACTCGTCCGACGAAAAGAAGGCCGACATCGCGGCGAAGTACTTTAACTACGACGTCGCGGTCTACGGGGAAGACTTCGCGAAGCTCGGCCGCCGCATGGGCGTGCCCGCCGAAGTCTTTGAAAAGACCATGACCGAATACAACGAAAACGCCGAGGACGGCGACGATCCGGTCTTCGGGAAGGACGAGGACTACTTGCGTCCGCTCGTCAAGGCTCCATTCTTTGCGATCCGCGTCGAACCGGGGCTCGGCGGCACGATCGGCGGCGTGAAGACCACGTCCGACTTCGAAGTCCTCGACAAGGCGGGCAAGGTGATTCCGGGCCTCTACGCGGGCGGCGAAATGGCGAACCGTCCCTACTACGCGCGCAACTATGAATCGGGCACGGGCCTCGGGCTCGCCTACGGTTCGGGCCGCGTCGCGGGTGCCGCGGCGGCGGAACGCGCGCTCAAGAAGTAAGGCGGAAAATTTCCTCCGTCCAAGGGTCCGACAGGCACACCGCCTTTCGGACCCTTCTTTTTGGAAAAGCCGCAACAATTTTCGAAAATTCTTTCATTCGCCCGACCCCAGACGTTCCGGGGCGTTGCCCCGGGGAATCGTCGGAGAGCGGCCTTTTCGGGCGTTTCGACATCGGACGGTTTTCCTGCGTTCCGAGGCGAACATGGCAGAATGGGTAGCTCGTTTCACCACCTGAAAGGAGACCGAAATGCGAACCGTAAAAGCCAAACTGAAGAACCGCGACGACGAACTGCTCCAGACGCTCGTTCGCGAACTCGGGAAAACCGAAGAGGAAATTCTCGCCCAGGGCGTGCGCGCCCTCTACGGCGACATCATGCTCGGACAGGGCTCGGCCATGACGCGCCTTTCCAAAAACGATTATCACGAGTGTTTGAAGCGATTCCGGGGAAATTCGAAGAATCCGGAAGCCATTCTCCGGCGAGAAGAAACGCAGACACGAGCCGCCCTCTGGGACAGCCTCTGACCACGGAGTCGCAAACTCTCAGTCCGAAAAGAGCGGGCGCTCTCCGAAGGCGTAGAGAGCGCTCGCACCCCACACCGCAATCGCGGCCAGCATGAAGGCGACGATCACCCAGGGCTCGTGCACGAGATCGAAGAGCACCCCGCAGGCCCAGGGTCCGAGCCCCGCGATGACGTAGCCCGTCCCCTGCGCAAAGCCCGAAATCAGGAAGAGTTCCGAGAGATTCTTGGTCTTCCGGCTCATGACGAGCATCGCGAGACTGAAGGCGAGGCCCTGCGAGCCCCCCGCCATGAGGCAGCCGATGAAGGCGACGCCGCCCCCTTGAAGCCAGAGCCACACGCCGACGGCGAAATTCAACGCACACAAGAAGGATGTCCTTCGACCTCCCCCGCAGACGCGCACGATCCAGGGCGAGAAAATGCTCGCGGGCGCGCTGATCAGAAGAAAGGCCGCGACGCCGAAGCCCGCGTCCGCCGCGCTGAAGCCCTCGGTCTTGAGGATGGTGGGAAGCCACGCCGCCGTCGTGTAGATCGTGAGCGACTGCATGCTCATCACGAGCATCACCGCCCAGACCATGGGATTGCGCAGGAACCCGGCACCAAAGTGAAAACGGTTTTCCGTGACGCTTCCCTTCTTGGGCGCCGAGAGCCAGGCGAGAAGCGCCAGGGCCGAGAGCGCGACCCAAAGCCCGAAGGGTGCGGCAAGCGTTCCCCAGCGCTCCCACATCGGGACGGACACGTAGGTCCCGATCGCGCCCGAAAAGCCGATGAAGCCCGTGAAGAGGCCCATGGCCACGTCCGCGCGCTCGGGAAAGTTCTGCTTCAGAAGGACCGGCATCAGGACGTTGAGAAACGCAATCCCCGTCGCGATGAAGACGGTGGAAACGAGGAGCGTCGCGTAGTCCGTGACGAGGCGTCCTGCGGCGCCGACGAGAACGAGAAGGACCGAGAGCGTGAGCGCCCGCGAGAGACCCGTGCGGGCGCTCACGACGGGGCCGAGAAGCCCGCTGAGACCGAAGCACGCAATGGGGAGCGCACTGAGAAAGCCGAAGGCGGAGTATCCGATTCCGAAGGTCGTCATGACGGGTTCGGTCAGCACGCCCACGCAGGTGACGGGTCCGCGCATGATGAGGATCATGGCGAGAAGCGCCGTGAGCAACATGACGAGCGATCCGGTTTTCTCTCCTTCCCGAGGCATTCTTTTCTTCCTTATGGGGGTCGGGCGACCGACGCGGTCGTCCCAACGAATCCCTGAATTCTACGGCAGGAAAGACTTTTCAGGCTTGGGCGCGGCGACAAGATGCATGCGGGACGCGTCAGACCCTCCGGTCGGGTCCAAACTTCCCGACCGTGCGGATCAAATGAATTGGCGCAAGTACTCTCGGAGCTCTTCGGTCTCACGTACTTGCTCCGCGACAGCCCTCGCCTTCTCGGGGGATTTGCCGTGATGCATCAGGAGCGTTTCGAGGGGAATCGGGCTCGAGGCTTCCGACGGCTTTTGCCACTCGGGAGAAACGTTGAGGAATTCTTCGCGGGTAAGCGATCCGTATCGATCCAAGACTTGATCGAGCACGTCGACATCCGCGACGGAGAGCGCGTCGAAATCCTCAACCGATGTCCCGGAAGAATCTTCAGTTCCCTTACGACTCCGGACTGTTTCTTCATTCCCGAACTCGAGCCAACGGCTCCACGGGTCACTCAATTCCGAAGCGCTGAAGATCGCCAGGCAGCCTTCGAGCGCGGGGCCGTCCTTCGTCGCCACGATGCGGTCGCCTGTGAAACTGTCCTCGTGGAGCAGAAGAAACGTCCGCTCGCACAGATAGAGCAGTCGGCAGAGTTGCCGTCTCCGGATGTGACCGCCCGCTTTTTCGACCAGATAGGCCGCGGCGTGCACAGCTTTTTCTGTTTCCAACATACCGTCTCTCCTACGAGGCGTCGGCGGACCTCAGATTTCACGACGGAAGACGCCGACTTCTTTTTGATCGTTCCTGACTTCAGGATAGCGTTCCGAGCCCCCAAAAGTCTCGGAGAGAATTTCTCATTTTTCTTCCCCCGCAATAAAATTCCGTCGTCTCACTCCGAACGAAGCGGACGCACCCTTCCCTCTCTTACCGCCGGTCATTGCTCATAGTCTTCCCGAAGCCCCGCTGCAACGCCGATTTTCTCCGCCTCTGATAGAATGACGAAACTCCATCGGCGGGCGCCTCATCCACGTCCGCGTTTCATTTTTCAGAGAAGGAATTCATCGTGTCCGCTTTGATTCTCGGTCATAAGAACCCCGACACCGACAGCATCGTTTCCGCCATCGTCTGCGCCGACCTCTACAAGAAGCGCGGTCTTGACGTCGTTCCCGCCGCGCAGGGCAAGCCCGCCCCCGAAACGCAGTTCGTGCTCGACCGCTTCGGCTTTGAAGCGCCCGAAGTCGTGACGAGCGTTGCCGGACGCGACATCTACCTCGTCGACTTCTCCGACCGCGCCCAGGCCCCGGCCGACATCGACGAAGCCAACCTCAAGGGCATAGTCGACCATCATAAGCTCGGCGACGTGACGTCCTCCTCGCCGCTCGAATGCATCATCTGGACCGCGGGCTGCACGAACACGATCCTCAAGGCCATGTACGACTACTGCGGCATCGAAATCCCGAAGAACATCGCTGGGATCATGCTCTGCGCCATCCTCTCCGACACGGTGATCTTCAAGTCGCCCACGACGACGGACATGGACCGCAAGGCCGCCAAGGAACTCGCCGAAATCGCCGGCGTCGCCGACCTCGAAGCCCTCGGCATGGAACTCTTCACGGCCAAGTCGGCCGTCGCCGGCTGCTCGCCGCGCGACCTCATCTTCCGCGACTTCAAGGACTTCGAAATGTCCGGCCACAAGGTGGGCGTGGGCCAGCTCGAACTCGTGAGCCTTGACATCGTCGCCGACATGATGCCCGCGATCGAAGAGGAACTCGGCCGCATCCGCGCCGAAGGCCGTCACAGCGCCCTCTTCCTTCTCACCGACATCATGAAGGAAGGCTCCCGCCTCGTCCTCGCTTCGGAAGATCCCGCCCGCGTCGCCGGCGCCTTCGGCGTGGAAGTCTCCGACTTTATGTGGCTCCCCGGCGTGATGAGCCGCAAGAAGCAGGTCGTTCCGGCCCTCGAAAAGGCCTTCCGCGGCTGATCTTCTGATCCGCACTGAAAAACCGTCGCCCCGCCGAAGTCTTCGCCGGGGCGATTTCCTTTCTTCCCAACCCTTTCGCCCATCATGCTCACCAAAGGCCTCACCACCGTCGGACTGTTGCTCGTCTCGAACGTCTTCATGACGCTCGCCTGGTACGCGCACCTGAAGCTGCAGACGGCCAAAGTCATTTCGAGCTGGCCTCTCTACACGGTCGTGCTCTTTTCCTGGGGGATCGCGCTCTTTGAGTACAGCTTCATGGTGCCCGCCAACCGCATCGGCTTCGACGGCAACGGCGGTCCCTTCTCGCTCGTGCAGCTCAAGATCATTCAGGAAGTGATCACGCTCTTCGTCTTCACGCTCTTCTCGCTCATCGCCTTCAACACGCATCTCGCGTGGAACCACGTGGCGGCCTTCATCTGCATGGTGGGGGCGGTGTTCTTCGTCTTTATGAAGTAAGCCGCAAAAAAGAGAGGAGCCCCTCACGGAGACTCCCCCTCGCGACTTGATTCGCACGCTTCGGGCGGCCGGCGTTCTTCATCGGGCCTCCCTTTTCGTCTCAATCCTCGGCTTCCCAAAGGAGTTCGCCCGCCTTCCAGACGCGACGCACCCGAATGTCGGCGAGTTCTTCCTTCGGAACATCGAATGGATTCGCGCTCCAGAGCACGAAGTCCGCGGCTTCGCCCGGAAGCAGCAACCCGGTCGTCCCGAGATCCGTCACCTTTGCCGCACGCGACGTGTAGAGCGACAGGGCCGTCGCGACGTCCACCGCTTCCGCTTCGCCGAACGGTACTCCTCGGGCGTCCCGTCTCGTCACCGCCGCGGCGACCGTAACGAAGGGCTGATCGGGATCGGCCCAGGTCGTGGCGGGCGCGTCGGACGAAAGCGCAAAGGCGTCCGTTCGAGCCGCAATCGTCTTCACCGCGTAGCCTTCGTCGATCATGGTGCGCGGAATCGCCTCTTCGTAGCCCTTCCATTCCGCAAAGGGAAAGACGGGCTGCGTCGTCATCGCGACCGGGAAGTTCATGTCGTCGACGTGCTCGAGATGGTCGGGCCGCAGATAGGAGACGTGCTCCAGGCGCACCGAAGGCTCGTTTTCGAGCCACGGCTCTTCCCCCTCGAGCCAGTCGAGAATCCGGTCGATCGAGCGGTCGCCCATGACGTGCACAGAGAGCTGCACGCCGTTTCGCCTCGCCCAGGCGAGAGCCGCGCGGAAGACCTCGTGCGTGACGCACATCGTCCCCTGAGGATCCTCGTCGTCGGAGAGACCCAGATAGCGCCCGCGGATCGCCGCGGTCTTACCCGAAATCGAACCGTCCGCGAAGACCTTGAGGCCCGCGTAGCGCACGGGACCGGTCTTGTCGTCCTCCGTGAAGTCCGGCATCCCGAAGGGATCAATCCCGCCCTGCCAGACGAGATACATCCCGACCGAAAGCGGCAGTCCCGCCTCCCTTGCGGCACGATAGACGGGAAGGAGATCCTTTTCGCCTCGCTCGCACATCATTTCGGTGACATACCCGATCCCGCGCGAAAGATAGTGTTCGCCCAGAGCGCAGAGCTTGTGCACGTTCCCCTCGAAGTCCTCCTTCTTTCGGAGACGCTCGACCATCCGCACGGCGGCGGTTTCGATGAGCCGTCCGTCGGGTTCGCCCATGGCGTCCCGACCGAAACGTCCGCCCTCGGGGTCGGGCGTCGTGCGGTCGATCCCGGCCGCCTTCAGAAGATACGTGTTCACGGCCGCCGAATGGCAGTCCGAACGACGTATGAAGACGGGTCGGTCCGTCGCGACGCGGTCGAGGTCGTGCCGCGTGGGAGAACGGTTTTCCTTCAAAAGACTCTCGTCATAGCCCCAGGCTTCGATCCAGGCGTCCTCGGAGAGTTCGTTCTTCTTGCGGACGAGTCCTTCGACGAGATCTTCGATCGAGAGAACGTCGGGTGGCAGTGCGGCGAGCGCCGAGAGCGTCTGCGCGACGTAGGAGGGGTGCGTGTGCTGGTCGGAGAAAAGCGGCGTCACGAAGCCGCCCGCGAGATCGACCTCGCGGTCGACGGGAGAGTCGTCGGGAACGATTCGTCCCGCCTCGACGACGAAGGATTCCAAAAGCGGCAGGGCCGCGTCGCCCGTAAAGGCGAAAAGATTCTTGTAGCGTACGCGCATGACGACTTCTCCGTAACGGACGAAGAGATGCGGGAAGGCCGACGCTCGAAAGAGCGCGCCGCTTCAGCGAAGATTCGCCTTACCCTCAGTCTAGAAAAGACCGCGCCCGAAGGACGTATTTCCGCCCGTTTTTACGCCTTGAAATAAGAAAGCCCCGAATCGACGGCGGGTCGATTCGGGGAGACTGTCGATCGGCGCCCGCTTTCGGACGGGCGCAGCTCACGATCAGAAGGTGTAGCGCAGACCGAGGTTCCAGCGGAAGGGCGTTTCCACTTCGCCCGAGTGCGCCGTCTCGAATTCGGCGTAGCCCGTGAGGCTCTCCGTCAGGCGGGCCTTGGCGCCGAGACCGATTTCGAACCAGGAGCCGCCCAGGTCCTTGTCGAACCGGTTGACTTCACGGCCGTTCGAATAAAAGCCCGTCGAGGTTTCGCCCTGGAAGTCGTACTTCTGGTCCAGACGCAGATAGACGTCGCCTCGGTCGTTCGGGCAAGAGAAGCCCAGGGTGAGACCCACGCCGCCCACCAAGGAGTCGAAGTCGTCCTGATTCACCGAAGCGTTGTCGCCCACGCGGAAACTGTCGCCGTTGACCTTGGCGTAGGTGAGTCCCACGTGCGGTTCGACGAAGAAGCTCTTCGCGAGCGCAAAGCGGTGACCCGTTTCGACCGAGAAGGCCCAGGCGTCGGCGCGGAATTCTCCGTCGATCGTCTTCGAGAGTTCGACTTCGTTGCGAAGCGCCCCGTACTTGAGCGCCGCGGTGAGGAAGGAGCCGCTTTGCGTCAGAAGTTCGCCGTAGGCGGTGAAGGCGTAGCTCTTGGCGTCGGACGTACCCGTCGAGTACTTGGCGTCGCCGTCCGTGTAGGAGAAGGCCGCGCCCGCGAGCACCTTGACGTCGCCGTCGACGACGACACGGTCCGCGCCCATCTGAAGGGCGAGATAGTCGTAGTCGCTGCTCCCGAATTCGCTGCGGCCGCCGTAGTGACGAACCCAGAGGCCCGTTTTGCCGCTTGAGCGGACGTCGCCCATTCGCTGCATGACGTCGTCCGTTTCGGCCCGCCACTGCATGAAGAGGATCGAACCCGTATCAGCAACGGCGAGCGCGTTCTCGTTGGTCGTCCGGTTCGTCTTGTTCACGTCCCCCTCATGGCTCACGGTCCCCGACACGCCGTCCGAGAACAAGCCCTGCTCGAGTTCGAAACGGACGGTCTCTTCCTTCGTATCGACGGCCTTCGCCATGGCGCGGATGATCGTGTCGTCGTCATGGCCGTCACGGAGATTTGCCGACGCGACGAGCTTCGTCGAAACGTTGTCGGCCTGAACCACAACATCGGCGTTTTCCAAGCCCTTGAAGCGCACGTCGAGCTCATAAGTCTTGGGCACGTCGTCCGCCAATACCGCAGCGGCGAGTTCGGCCGTTTTGCCCACCGTGAGCGACGTGTTGTCGTTCACATTCACGCGCACACCCGAGTCGAGTTTGTCGATCGAGAGCTTCGTCTGTTTTTCCGCCGTTCCGGCGAGGATTTCAACGTCGGAGTCGGAGTCCGCCTTGAGCGTCGTCACGAAGGAGTCGTCGGTGACGGCCCAGTGCGAGTTATCGGCGAGGAGCAGGTTCGTGCGGTGCTTGAGCGTTTCGTCGCGTTCCTGCTTGGTGCTGTTGCCACCCTCTACCTTACTGGTGATCGTCGAATAGGTGGCTCCGGTCCACTTCGTGCCGTAGAGATCGAGGTTGAGTTGGTTGCCCTTATCCGACACGAGGGCGAAGTCCTTCATCAACCCCGCATCCTTGGAATTGTGAACGATGTCCCCCGTGAACTCGGAATTGACAAACGTAATCGAGTGTTCGGTCGAACATTCCCCCTCCTGAATGCCGAAATACTCGCGGTAGGTAGGTTCTTCAACGACGATGTTCCAGCGCTTGACGACGCTGTTATCAAACGTCAGACTCATGTCGCGCACGGGCGACTTGTCGGCGCTGCTGTCGCTCATCGTGATCTTGTAGGGCTTCGAACCCTTGTCGTTGACGAGGTTCAATCCGGAAAACGAGACATGAACCTTGCCGTTCACCGAAGAGTAGCTGTTGAGCGGATCCAGGCCCGTCGTGAGGTAGATCGTACGGAGATTCGTCCAAACCTTCGTGTCGTTGGGCAGAGTGATTTCCGTCGGCTTCCAGTTCAGAATGTCCTGCGTACCGTCGTATGCGGCGCCGGCCTCGCCGACCCCGCCGAAGTACTGCGTATACATCTCTCCGAAAACGGACTGGTACGGACCGGCGAGCGCGCCGCTCGCCGACACGGCCAACGCCGATCCGACGGCAAGAGAAAGGGCATGACGAAGGGGGGTGAACATTTTTTCTCTCCAATGTCAGAAGTTCCGTCGAGGGAACGGTGGATATAAGGGTTATTGTGTATCGCGCGAAAAATATACCCGCGGACGAACCGACTATATCGATTTCCTTTTCGCGAAGGGAAAAATTTCGATCTTCGGAAGAAAAATATTAAACTTGGGGTTTACCCTTTAATCCTCATACTTTCGTACTACTCCCTTTACTTTGATGCACCACAATGGATTGCCGTGTAATTTCGTTCTCGATCAAGCACTTTTCTCCATAAAACACGATTCGAAAAAGAAAGTTGCATTTTTTCCAAAGACCTTGTGATAACCGACCGTTCACTCGGTTTATGAAAAGTAAAATTGGGTTTTCCCTTAATTTTCGTCAAACTTCTCATTTGACGCTTCCGCCCCCACCGACTTCTTCGCGGACCGTCCCGACGTAGCCGCATCGATCAAACGGAACTCCGGTTCGGCGAGCCGCCGATAAAAAACGGACGGTCCTTCTCGGAAACCGTCCGTCTTTCTCTGCGCACGCCCGGGTGCGCGCCCCGAGACGCTTCAAATCCGGAAGACGCGTCCTTCCCGATGAGCGGGCGCCTCGCCCGGAGCCCCGGCGGGAACGCCGAGGATCGCGTGACCGATCCCGACGTAGTCGCCCTTGACGCCGAGCTTTTCGAGGAGCGCCTTGCCTTCGGGCGACTCGAACTCTTCCCGGGCGCGGTGGATCCAGCAGGATCCGAGCCCCTCCGCATGGGCGGCGTTCAAAAGATTGCCCATCATGAGGGCGCCGTCCTCGACATGGGTCGGGACCGTTCGATCGGCGAGCACCACGAGCACGACGGGGGCGCCGTAGAAGGGATCGCCCTCCTTCATCCCGGCGATTTCGGCGTTCATGCGCGAGAGCTGATCGCGAACCGCCTTGTCGGTCACCACGACGACGATCGCGGACTGGCGGCCCATGCCGCTCGGGGCGTAGAGCCCCGCGCGGACGATGTTGTAGATCGCGTCGTCCGTGACGGGTTCGTCCTTGTAGGCGCGGCAGCTGCGCCGCGTGAGCAGATTCTCCATAGCGTCCATTTGCTTTTCTCCATTTCTTCGCTCGAAGCATCGAGCTTCAACCATTTTCGCACGTTCCGAAGGCTCGCACGGGACCGAAATGTTCGGGCGCCCGTCGATCCCGTCGACGAACGCCCGCACCTTTGCGTCGCTCAAGAAAGAGGCTCGCCTTACGCTTCCTTGCCGCGCCCCGTCGGCACGCGCACGGTGACGGTGAGCCCCCGTCCCCGCTCGTCCTCGCCTTCGGGATGAGCGTCTTCGAGCGTCACGACGGCGCCGAGCCGATCGGCGTAGGTCTTCACGATCGCAAGCCCCAGGCCCGTTCCTGAAACGCCCGTGCCGGGAATCCGGTAAAAGGGATCGAATACGCGCTCTCTTTCGGACTCGGGAATCCCCGGACCGTCGTTCGTGACGGAGAGCACGAGAGCTTCGACTTCCCGCGACACCTTCACGGCGATGCGGCCCTTTTCGGGCGAATAGCGGACGGCGTTTTCAAGGAGATTCCGAAGAATCGCCTCAAGCGCCGAAGAAGAAATCCCTTCGACGGGCGCTTCCTTGGCGCCCTCTTCCTCCACCCCGGAGACGAACCACTCGATTTCCTTCTTGTCGGCCGCATCGAGAAGCGGCTCCAGGAGCCGCCCGATCAATTCCGACAGGTACCAGGATTCGTTTTCGGCGTTCGGGGCGTCCGCTTCGCCGGCCTGCGCGCGGGCGAAATGCAGCAATTGCGAAAGCTGATGCACGGCCCGCTCGAGCCCCTGCGTGAGGTTCGCGACGACGGGCTTGGCTTCGTCGGGAAGAGGAAGCTTCGCAAGGTGTTCCGCCTCGATCGTAAGCGACGTCAGGGGCGAGCGCAGCTCGTGCGCCGCATCGGCCGAAAAACGCAGCTCCCGAACACGCGCCGCCTCGACGCGCGCGAGAAGGTCGTTCACGGCTTCGACGAAGGGCCGCGTTTCGGAGGGCACCTTCTCGACGGGCAAGGGCGTGAAGCGATTTTCGTCTCGCTTTCGCACGTCTTCGGCCGCCCGCTGCAGAGGACGGAAGGTGAGCCACAGCACGCCCGCCACGACGCCCAAGAGGATCGGAAGCAAAATGAGAAGCGGCGTCACGGCGGCGTAGGCCCTCGCCTGCGCCTCCTCTTCGATCACGCTCAGGGGGTCGGCCACGGCCGTATAACTCCCGTCCGGGAGAAAAATGAGGCAGAGACGATGCTCGTCGCCGTTGATCGAAACGTTGGAAAATCCGCCCTTCACGGCCTCGTCAAAGCGCGCAACTTCCGCCTGACCGCCCGTGTGGCGCATGCGAACGAGCACGTCGCGCCCCGCGGGAATCGACATGCGGCCGCCCTCGGGCGAGACGTCCGCAAGAAGACACTCGGCCGTGCCGCTCCAGGGACAGCCGCCGTCCCGCATGTGGCGGTGCCGTCCCATCCCGCGGTGTCCGCGGCCGCGTCCGTGCCACTCGGGCTCGTCCTGCGGACCGCTCTTCATTTCGTCCTCGAGCGCCCGCTCGAAGGTTTCGGGCGCCATCGTCAGCGCCCCGGGAATGCGGTTCACGACGTCGGCGCGGGCAAGCGACGACGCCACTTCCGCGAGCTCCACGTCCTGCGAGGCGAGCGCGTCCGCCTTGGTATTGCGGTAGGTGATGTAGGCGGTCGCCGCCGTAAAGACAAAGAGCGCCGTCACCAGCGCCGCGACCGTGCGCAGAAGCACGGAGCCGCCCGGCGGAAAGGCCTTTTTCAAAACGTTCTCAAAGCTCACGACGCCCTCTCCCGAATGCGCCAGCCGAGGCCCCGAATGTTCTCGATCGCGTCACTTCCGATCTTCTTGCGAAGCGCATGAATGAGGTACTCGACGGCGTTCCCTTCCGGTTCGTCCCCGGGGGCGTAGAGCTTTTCTTCGAGAGCGCGCTTTGAGAGCACGGCGCCCGGCCGAACAAGAAGCGCGGCCAAGAGCGCGTACTCGCGTTTCGAGAGCGTCACGACGTCGCCCCCGACCGTGACGGCATGCGTCACGGTGTTGAGCGAAATGTTCCCCGCGCGCAGGACGTCGCCCGCGATCGGGCCCTTGCGGCGCGCCACGGCGCGAAGTCGAGCGATCAGTTCCGACATGTGGAAGGGTTTGAGGACGTAGTCGTCCGCCCCGGCGTCGAGCCCCTCGAGGCGGCTTTCGAGCGCTTCTCGGGCGGTGACGATCAAAACTGGAAGACTTCCCTTGGGCGCGGGCATCGCGCGGATGTTTTTGAGCACGTCGATGCCGTCCATCCCGGGAAGCCCCAGGTCCAAAAGCACGGCGTCGACGTCGTGCACACGCAGAGCCGCCAGGCCCTCGGGACCGGTCGGCGCGTAGGTGACGACGTGCGCCTCGCTTTCCAGAGCGGCGCTCACGGCCCGCGCGATGAAGGGATCGTCTTCAATGAGAAGAATGTGCATGGATAATCCGTTGTAAAGGTGTTGGAGGCATACTTTTCGGAAAGAAGAGCGCTTTTCAAAAGTCTAACCGCCCGGAAGAATCTCGGCGCGCTTCGCCATCTTCCGTCACAAAGATGCGGACAGCGCTTCGTCCCCTGACGACAACGCCGACCCGGCGAATCCGTCACGCCTACCCGAAGGAAACACCGTCCCATGCCGACCTTTGACCGCCGCCTGCCCGCAGGCGCCCTTCTCTCCTCCCTCATCGCGATCGTTTCGGCGAGTGCGCACGCCATGCCCATGGGGAGCGCCGTAAAGGTTCCGCTCACGATCGCGGCCGACTGCGCCGGAGCGCAAGATTTCCGCTCGACGGGCTACGGCGTCTGCCGCCTGCACGCCGAGATTCCGCTCGAAGCCGAAGAGGCGCTCTCGCGCGTGCCGGAGCTCACGAAAGAAGAAAGGAAGGGCGTCGGCCTCGACGTCGTCTGGGAAGTCCGCGCCGCAGAGAATCGGGGCGCGGTGGCGGCGGGCTTCGAAGCCGCCGCCTCGGGGCTCGCCTGGCATGCGCCCGTGGCCGGGCGCAGTTCTCCCGTCGAGGGGCTCTGGACCAAAACCGACGGCGAAGGCATCTCCAAGGCGACGCTCACCGACATTCTCGGCGAGCGCACGGTGACGGTCTGCGCCTCCGTCATGACGGAGGGCGTTCGGGGAAGCGCCTGCACGAAGCTCGAATTCGGCAGGGGACCGCTTTCGCGCTTCACGAAGCCCGCAGAGAAAGCCCTCGACTATGCCTCCCACGAAGCGCGCTGCCGGGAGCTCGGGGGCAAACTTCCGAGCGTCGCGGACCTTCAGACCGTTTCGCTCAAAGGCCGCTACAACGCGCTTTCCAACGCCTTCGGGGCGGGGATCGCCGCGGGCTGGCCCCATGACCTTCACTACTGGGGCGAACCTTCCAAAGTCATGCCGGGGCGCGTGCGGCAGCTGCAGATCCGAAACGGAAGTCCTCACGGGGCGGGCGCGATTCCGAAATCGTCCCTGCGGCATTCGGTCTGTCTCAAGCCCGAAAACTAAGCGTCGACCGTCCTCGCCGCCCGACTTCACCGGCCTTCGGATCGGGCGACTTCTTCGGCGTGAAGCCTTTGGGTGAAAGAGGCGGCATCATCATTCGGAAAACCGAGCCGGACAATACCTTCCGCCGGCGACTGAATCGTGAGACACCCGGTTCGCGCCAAAAGCGAAATGCCTTCCGTCTCTCGTCCTTCCCAAGGCGTTTGAAGGTGCAGAAACGGGTAGAAAAGCGTTTCGTCCCGACCCACCGAAGACGACGGGAAGCAGGACTTGAGGTCGCTGTACGCCGACGAGGGAACTCCGCAGTCGAAAGGACGGTCTGAAATTGCTGCATCGGGGCGTGCCAGTAACTGCAGGACCGACTTCGGGCAATGAACGCGGGGCGAATCTTCCACGAAGTCGAAGGAATATCCGCCGCAACGCGCCCGAAGCATCGCCGCAAGGTCTCCCCGCGTCATCCCCCGCGTCTCGGCCGCACGGTCGAGATACGGCCCGAAATTCTCCAAGATTTCCTCGTCGGTAAAGCCCGTGAGGTGTGCATGATACGGGCCGTACGAAATGTCCTGGAGATTGTTGAGGGCGGGAAAGAAGCGCGTGTGCGTAATTTTGAAGACGCCCGTTAGAAAAAGAAACCGCAGACCTCCGTCCCTCGACTTCAGGATCGCAAAGAATTGGCTCATCGTACGGCGGACGCCTTCGAAAACTTCGGGTCGCTCCAGGCACTCGATCAGCGGTGCGTCGTAGTTGTCGATCAGAAGCGCCAGACTCAAAATGTCCAAAGAACCAAGCCAACAGGCGAATTCCATAAGAATGTCAAAGCGCCCCGTCGGCCGGAAACCAAGCTTTCCGCAGAGATCGACAAGTCTTTGCTCGAATCGGACCCGAAAGTCCTCATCGTCGGAAAAGCCGGAGAATTCAGAAAAATCAAAACGCACCACCCGATAGGTTTTTTCGGTCCAGAGCCTTTCGATGGCGAGGCCCCGGAAGTGCTCGAGCCCGTCCCGAAAGAGCGTTTCCAGAGTGGAGACAAGGAGCGACTTCCCAAAGCCCCGGGGACGAAGGAAGAGATACTTGTAGGGATGCTTGGCGATCTCGTAGACAAACTCGGTCTTATCGACGTAGGGCATGCCGGCGCGGCGCAGGGCGATGAAGTCGGAGCAATCGACGGACAAAGGAGGCAGGTTTTTGATCATGACAAAGAGGATGTGGTTCGCTCATACACCATTGTGGCACAAGAGGATTTTTCTTTTCACGCATCGTTCGCCGAATATTCTCGCTTCGCATCAGCACCTCTTTCTGACGTGAAGCAAATTGCCTAGGCCGCGCCCCTGCGGAGAATGATTTTGCCCGCGGGAATGTGCCCCTTCTTCCCCGGAATCCTCCCGGGACGCGATTCTCGCGGGAAAGCTCATGCGAAAAAGGAGAAAACCATGCAGAGACGACATTTCCTCGAACTCGGTCTCGGTACGGCCGCCTTCACGGCTGCGGGTCTGGCCCGCGCGACGCCCGTCGGGATGCCCCAAAAGTGGGACGAAACGCACGACTTCGTCGTGATCGGCGCGGGTAGCGGTGGACTTGCTGCGGCGGCCTACGCCAAGGATGCGGGGCTCGACGTCGTGGTGCTCGAAAAGCTTTCCTTCGTGGGCGGCTCGTCCCTCATCTGCGGCGGCGCCTGGGCGACGGCCGGCACCGACGAGCAAAAGGCCAAGGGTATCGAAGATTCGCCCGAGAAGTACCTTAAAGACATGCTCGCGACCGGTCAGCATCAGAACGACCCCGAACTCGTGAAGGCCATGATCGCCTCGACCCGCATCGCCTACGAGTTCGTGACGAAGAAAATCGGCGTCAAGCCCGACACCGTCGACGCGGCCTCCGGGATGAGCGTTCCCCGTGCGCACCACTTTGTGCCGGCAAACCTCATCAAGGGACTCTACGAATACGACAAATCGAAGGGCGTTCCCTTCCTAATGAACACCGCCGCCGAACGCCTCGTCTGGGATCCGCAAGAGACGGTCATCGCCGGCGTGCGCGCGACCTCGAAAGGCAAGACCCTTTGGATCCGAGCCAGGAAGGGCGTCCTCATCGCCAGCGGCGGTTTCTCGCGCAATCCGAAGCTTTTGAAGAAGTACAACCCGCTCATGGCGGCGGTCGACCCCGAAGGGGGCCCGGGCAACACCGGGGACGGTCTCCTTATGGCCCAGGCCTACGGAGCCGACGTGCTCGACACGCAGTTCATCAAGGCAACCTTCGGCTATCGTCCCGATCCGAAGAAGTACGGACCGCACACGCTGCACGGCTACTACGAGGGCGCCATTCTCGTGAACGGCGAAGGGAAGCGCTTCGTCAACGAATCGATTTCCTACAAACTCCTCTCCGACGCCGCGCTGAAGCAGAAGGACGTCAAGGCCTTCGAATTTTTCGACGAAGCCGTGCGCGTCAAGATGCGCGATTCGACCGCCAAGTACCGCAAGCTCCTGGGCCCGCTCGACAACGGCGGGGAAGTCGAATATTGCCTGCGCGGCAACACGGTCGAAGAAGTCGCTCAAAAGGCCGGGATCGATCCGAAGGTTCTGCGCGCGACGGTCGACCGCTACAACGACTTCGCCCGCAAGGGAAAGGACGAGGACTTCGGGCGCACGAGCCTCACCTCGGGCTACGGGAAGATCTTCCCTCTGACTGAAGGCCCCTTCTACCTCTATCAGGCGAAGCCCCGTCTCATCGCCACGTATTGCGGCCTGCGCATTGATCCGAAGGCCCGCGTGATCGACGTCTTCGGCGAGCCGATTCCCCACCTCTACGCCTGCGGCGAAGCCGTGGGTGGCGTGCACGGCGCCGCGTACATGAGCGGCTCGGCCGTCGGCAAGGCGATCGGCTTCGGCCGCATCGCGGCGCTCGAAGTGGCCAACTAAGCCGGGGGAGCGCTTGCTCCGGCGTCCCGTCCACACCTTTGGGGAGACCGGTGAGATTTCGCCGGCCTCCCTCTTTTTGCAAAACAGGTCCCGATCGCAATCAAAACGGGCGCCGCCGAGTTGCCCCGACGACGCCCGTCCGTCATCCCTCCGAGGGATGTGCGTATCCTGTCACGCTCAGACTTCGATCAGGTCGTACTGATCCGACCCCATGTGGAGTTCACGCATGTAGGAGAGCTGGCGCAGACCGCTGCGCGATTCGATGCGCTCGACCAAGTCGTGGCGTTCCTTTTCGGGAAGCGCGTAGACCAGATCGATCGCCGCCTTGTCGATCGCGAGAATGTCGGTCGAGGCGAGAATCCCGATGTCGTGGGCCGTCGGTTCGGCGGCGCTCGTTCCGACGCAGTCGCAGTCGACCGACATGCGGCGCATGACGGAGAGATACGTGATGTGCTTGCCGAAATGATCCGTCACGGCCTTGCCGCCCTCCACCATGCGTTCCATGAAGTGCGGACCGCCCGCCCAGTCGTTGTTCCCTTCGCGGTGGAGTTCGCGCTTCCCCTGAGCACCCGAGGCGCAGCCGATGGCGATGTTTTTGAGGCACCCGCCGAAGCCGCCCATCGTGTGGCCCTTGAAGTGGGTGAGAACGATCATGGAGTCGTAGTTGAGAAGGTGTTTGCCGACATGGACTTCTTTGAGCCACTTGCCGCCCTTGATCGGGAGCGCCACGTCCCCGTCTTCGTCCATGATGTCGACGGGCGAGAAGGTCCAGCCGTTCGTCTTCAGGACTTCGCGGTGGCCGGCCGTCGTCTGACGGGGACTCGCGTAGAAGACGTTGCACTCCACGATCGTGGAGGGGACTTCCGCCTGGAAGGCCTTCACCCATTCGCGCGGAATGATGTTGGGGCCGTTGGGTTCGCCCGTGTGGAGCTTCAGGGCCGTCTTGCCCGTGATGTCGCCGTTCACGAGCTTGTAGAGCTTCAAAAGACCCGCGGCGGAAAGGTCCTTCGTAAAGTACACCTTGGCGCGGCCCGTGCCGGCGGCGGTAGCCGCGCCGGCGGGCGCTTCGGCGGCCTTCAAAGAGGCCGCCTGCAGACCTCCCGCCACGGTCGCGACGGTGGCGAGGAAATTACGACGACTGAGCATTTTCTTCTCCTTTTTGAGACCCGCGCCGCACGACGGGCGGCGGCGGGTATTCAGTACCTGTATAGAAACTAAGGGATTTCAGAGGAAAGAAATCGTCCGATTCGCTCAGTTTCTTGTCCGATGGCTTCAACGTTCGCTTCAGGACGGCCTGCGCTTGGCGAGAATCTTCCCGAGGACGTCCCGGGCGACCTTCTCCTGCTCGGCGCCCGCGGCGCGTTCGATCTCGGCGAAGTAGTCCTCCATTTCCTCGACCGTCGTGCCGGTGTTGAGCGCGGCGCCCAAGTGGAAGTTGAGCTGCCCGGCCGTTCCCGTCATGGCGCCGAGCGCCCCGATCGTCGCGAGCTCGCGGTGCTTGGGCGAGAGGTTGTCGCGAATGAAAATGTCGCAGAAAAGGTGTTCCTTCAGGAAGGTGTCGATCGCGGGCGCGAAGACCTGATAGCCCGCGGGCGGCGGAATTTCCGTACGGCCGCCCAACTTCGCGCGCACCTTGGCGCCGTACTCGTCCTTGTTGATCCCGGCGGGGACGGGAGACGGTTCCCGACCGATTTCGTCCTTGATGCCGGCGTCGGCGCGGCGCTTCGTCACGTCCATGAAGCGGTGAATGGCGTTGAGACTGCGCGGGAAGCCCGTGTAGGCGTAAAGCTGCACGAGGACTTCCTTGATTTCGTTGACGGTCAAACCCGCTTCGAGGCCCCGCACGAGCGAGGCGTCGAGCTTATCCATGTCGCCCCGCGCCGTGTAGGCGGAGATCGCGACGATCGAGCGGCTCTTTTCGTCGAGCGCGTCGGCCCAGGCGGCGTTCCCCGCAAGGAGGAGGGAAAGCGCACAGAAGATCGCGGCGGACGTCTTTTTCATGATGAACTCCTTACTTCTTCAGGGGATCGACGGCGGACGCGGCAAAGCGCGCGTACTCTTCGTCGGTGAGCGCCTCGAACCACTCGGTGGAGGGCCCGTTGGCGGGCGTGTTCGTGAGCGCGATGTGACTCATCGCCGTGTCGGGCGTAGCGCCGTGCCAGTGACGAACCCCCGGCGGACACCAGACGTAGTCGCCCGGACGCACGACGTCGACCTTGCCGTCGGCGGTGCCGACGAGTCCCTTGCCGAAGGTGACGAGGAGGCGCTGTCCCGCGGGATGGAGATGCCAGAAGGTGCGGGCACCGGGTTCGAAAGTCACGACCGTGATGCCGTTTTGGTTGTGCTGATCGGCCTTCGCGATCGAATCCTGACGAACGTTTCCGACGAACCATTTGTCGGAACCCTTCGCCGAGGGCGTATCGCCCGCACGGCGGATTTCATGACCGGCGGCGGGGACGGGATCGGCCGCCCAGGAGGTCTGCACGAAGGCGGCGAAGAGCGCGCCGCAGAGGAGCGCGAAGCGAAGATTCTTTCCCTGCATGACGATTTCCTTTCGGAGGTGGATGACGGTTTGATGCGGCCGGCGGACGTTCCGCCGCGCCGTCATCGTCAATCTATCGGTCGAATCTTGCGCGACCTTCCCCCTTCTCCATCAAAACGCATCGTTTTCTTGCAGGAGACTCTCCCGTCGCAAGGTTTTGCAAGATTCGGGCGCTATGATCGAGACAACAAATTCCGGATTCCGTCATGCCCAACCGTCCTCTCCTTCTCATCGTCGAAGACGACGCGGAAATCGCCGAGCTTCTCGAAGAAAACCTTCGGGCCCACGGCTTTGACACCGTCGGCGCCGCAAACGGCGTGGAACTCTTCTCGCAGCTTGAAACGAGAAAACCCGACCTGATTCTCCTCGACATCATGCTCCCGGGCGAGGACGGCCTTACGCTCTGCCGTCGGCTTCGCGCGGGCGACGGCGGTTTGCCCGAGACGCCCATCATCTTTTTGTCGGCCCTGGGCGACCTCACCGACCGCGTCGTGGGACTCGAACTCGGCGCGGACGACTATCTTCCGAAACCCTTCGAAATGCGGGAGCTTCTCGCCCGCATCCGCGCGGTGCTTCGCCGCTCCGAAATGCGAAGCCGCGCCGAGAAAGCTGACCCAACGGGTGCGGCTGATTATGCCAATACTCTTCCCTCCCGAACGATCCTTCGCTTCGGCCCCTGGCGCGTCGACATGGGCGCAAGGCACCTGATCGACGAGTCCGACGTGACCGTGTCGCTCTCCGCCCTGGAATTCAAACTTCTCGAAATGTTCCTCCGGAACCCGCAGCGCGTACTCACGCGCGAGAGCATTCTTCTGAAACTCGAAAACCGCTCGGACGCCTACGACCGCAACATCGACGTGCAGATGAGCCGGCTTCGCGCCAAGCTTCGCGACAGCGGGCGCAGCCCCAAACTCATCCGCACGATGCGCGGAGACGGCTACATGCTTGCCGTCCCCGTCGAAAGGGAGGTCCCGTGAACCGTCTTCGAAAGCGCCTCGCTTCGCTTTTACCCGACTCGATTTTCGGACAGATCCTCTTCGTGCTCGTCGCAGGACTCGCGCTCCTCCAGATCGCGAACTTTCTCGTCGTCTGCGGCGTACAGAAGCTCTACGTAGATCAGATGGAGCGGGCCCGAATCGAGCACGTCGTCTCCTATCGGGCGCTCTTTGAGTCGATTCCCTCGGACCTGCGCGCGGAAACCCTCAATGCCGCGCACGGCAATCCCGCACTAGCCCCGTCGCTTGAGCGCGTGACGATCGTGCGCGAGCACCCCGACTGGGCTGCGCCCGGCCCCATTCTCGCGGATTCTCTCGGGGCTCTCAAGGAAGCGTTGTCCGCCGGCGGCGAAACGCCCGAAGTGCTCGTGCGGGGCGACGAGACGGGCTCGATTCTCCCGCTTCACGCCCCGACCATGGAAGTAGCCGTCGCGCTCTCGGACGGCACGTGGCTCACGATCCTCTTTCCCGTCGAAGCGGACGACCGCATGATGGTCTGGTCGCAGCGACTTTTCGTCTTTTTGGAAGCGCTCGTCCTTCTCGTGCCGCTCGTCTATCTGCTGCGGCGCGTCACAAAGCCGATCGATCGGCTCTGCAGTGCGGCGGAAGCCTTCGGGGCCGCCCCTGAAGAGAGTCCCGCGCTTCCCGAAGAAGGTCCCCGAGAACTGCGAAGCGCCGCGAACGCCTTCAACCGCATGCGTGAACAAATCCGCGGACACTTGGACGAGCGAAACCGCATGATCGCGGCCCTCGCGCACGATCTGCGAACGCCGCTCACGAAGCTGCAGCTACGGCTCGCGCGCGTCGAGCCCGAAACGCTTCGTGATCAGCTCGCCGACACCGCCAAGGGCATGAACGAAATCCTGACGCAGGGCCTCGAATTCGCAAGAAGCCTGCGCACCGAAGAGCCGATGACGAAGATCGACCTTCCCTCTTTCCTTCAGAGTCTCGCGGACGACTACGCGGACCTCGGGCACGCCGTGACGTTTGATAGCGATCCCGCACTGGAAGCTGAACCCCAAAAGGGCGTTTTGCCGGCAAGGCCCCTTTGTCTCAAACGCTGCATGGAAAACCTTCTCACGAACGCCTGCGCCTACGGAGGTTCGGCCGAGATGCGGCTGACCCTCGAGAAGAACGCACTCGTCGTGACGGTGTCGGACCGGGGGCCGGGGATTCCGGAAGCGTTGATGGAGAAGGTGTTCGAGCCCTACTTCCGGGTGGAGGGATCCCGCAACCGCGCTTCCGGCGGAACGGGCCTGGGACTCCCCATCGCCAAGAACATGGCGCAGCTGAACGGCGGCACGCTCACGCTCGCGAACCGTCCCGAGGGCGGGCTTACGGCGACGCTTCACCTGCGGCTCCCTTGAGAGGGGATCGGTCGGGTTCGGTCACCCCCAGTCCTCTTCCGGATAGTCTTCGCGGACGTCTTCGATGTCTTCGGCATCGGGCGAGATGAACTCGACCATGCCGTTCTCTTCGTTGTCCTCACCGTCCTCGTTGTAGTAGCCGTTGAAGCTTTGATCCCGCACGGTTTCACTCTCGGGCGTGAGATAGTCGCTCATCACGCCCGCACGCTCGCGGCCGCCCTCGTAGTCGTCATAGTCTTCGGACCCGTACGCAGAAGCGTTGACAGCGACGGCCAATAACACAACGGCAATAGAGGTTGTGAAAGTGCTGATGAAGAGACAATTCTTATTGGGCATAACCGTGAGTTTTTTCGAGTTTATTCGTGAGATGGGAATCATCAAACATCCGTCGAGTTTTCTCGGCAGAATCTCGTTCACCAAAAAGAAAACTTAATCATGGCGGAACGCCATTGTTACATGCCTATGGTGCCGGCTTGTCTGACAACGTCTTTTCAAGGCAACCTGAAGCGACAAGGATTTGAGAGCAACTTCTTCGAAAGAGTAGCAGGAGTGTTCTTCCAAAAACTGAAATTCTTTTCGATTTTTTTTCTCTCCAACGCAAAGTTCAAGCCTTTGAACTTGCGGCCTCGTTAACCAAATGAGGCTCCAGTTCCTTCCTTCAACTTACGCGTTATCTTGCACGTTATCCTGTGCGTTATCTTGTGCACTTTTAGCGGATCCCGCACAATTCAGCCTCTTCGGGCGGCGGTCCTGACCGCCGCCCCGAATCACGCTCGAAACGACTCCCTTCGCTTCAGGGCAACCACCTCCCCGTACTTTCCCCACGTCCACTTTGCGGTTTTTCAAAAATGAAAACCGCACCTTTCCTTCCATTGCAAGGATTCGCACTCCCAAACCTCCGTCAACACCTCCTCACTCTTTGCAAAAACCGCAAACTTCTTTGCAAAACCCAAGATGCCGTAGAAATCGCCTCCTCTGAGAATGCAAAAAGCCGAAGCCATTTCCACGCCCGATTCCTTCGGGCCCAAGGCAACGGTTCCGACGATGCACGCGGCGTCGAACGCACCCGAGAACCGATCGGGCGTTCGAGACCGCGCGCCTCGCACCCCTTTGCGGAAGGCACACCCCAACAAAGCCTTCCGAACCCCAAGGAGACCCCTTATGCAACTATCTCGCCGAAGCTTTCTCGAAGCGACGGCCGTGGCGGGCCTTGCCGCCACGGTGAACCGCCTCGTGCCCGAAGGTCTCGTTTCCTCGGCCCGCGCCGCCGAGGCGGCCAAAGCCGCGCCCGCCGCAGCCGCCGCGGGTGAAACGAAAATCGTCAAGACCTGCTGCCGCGCCTGCATTCACAACTGCGGCGTGCTCGCCCACGTGCGCAACGGCCGCGTGGTGAAGCTCGAAGGCAACCCCGAATACCCGATGAGCAAGGGCACGCTCTGCCCGAAGGGACTCGCAGGCATTTCCGCCCTCTATCATCCGAACCGCAACAAGTATCCCCTCCTGCGCGTGGGCAAGCGCGGCGAAAACAAGTGGCGCCGCATCAGCTGGCAGGAAGCGATCGACCGTATCGCCCGCAAGATGGAGGAAGTCCGCCATCAGTACGGCGCCGAATCCGTCCTCATCACGACGGGCGGCGGCGGCAATCCGGCCTTCCGCGGGATTCCGCGCGTTGCGAACGCCTTCGGAACCCCGAACTTCTACGAACCGGGCTGCGCGCAGTGCTATCTTCCGCGCACGCTCGCCTTCGACATGATGTACGGCGGCCCGGACACGTCGATCGCCGACGAAAAGAGCCGCGAAATCTACAACCCGAACACGGTCATGAAGTCGATCGTGCTCTGGGGTACGGACCCCTCCTACAGCAACCCCGCGGGCGGCGGCCAGGCGCTCGTGACCCTGCGCGCAAAGGGCGTGAAGTCGGTCGTGATCGACCCGCGCTTCATTCCGGAAGCGGCCCGCGCCGACGTGTGGCTGCCGATCCGTCCGGGCACTGACGTGGCGCTCATGCTCGGTTGGATGCGCTACATCATTGCGAACAAACTCTGGGACAACGAGTTCGTCATGCGCTGGACGAACCTTCCCTACCTCGTTGACGTCGAAACGAAGATGCTCGTGCACGCCAACGACCTCGACGCGAAGGGCGACGCCAAGACCTACGTCGTGTGGGATGCGAAGACGAAGTCTCCGAAACCCATCGCCTATCCCTGGGACGACAAGCTCGAGCCGGTGCTCGACGGCGCGTTCGAATGGCAGGGCAAGAAGTACGTGACGGGCTTCCGCGCGCTCAAGGAACGGGTCGAACCCTGGACCCTCGAAGCGACGGCGAAAGAATGCTGGCTCGATCCGAAGAAGATCGAAGAGGCGATCCACATCTACTGCGACGGTCCCTCGGGCATCTCCCTCGGCGTCGCGACCGACCAGACGCCGAACTCCGTACAGGCCGCCATGGGCGCGGTGATCCTCAACGCCCTCCTCGGGAACGTCGAACGTCCGGGTTCGCTCATGCAGCGCAATCCCTCGAGCAACGTCGTTCCGGCCGGCTCGCTCGCCACCCGCTGCTCCTACCTCCTTCCGGAAGGTCAGCTCACGAAGCGTCTCGGCAGCAATGAACACAAGGGCCTCATCCAGTGGGACGCCGCGCAGCCGAGCGCCGTGCTCGACGCGATGCTCACGGGCAAGCCCTATCCGATCAAGGTCTGGCTCGAACGTTCCGGCAACAAGTTCTGCGTAAACGGCAACGCCGGCTCCTGGGTGAAGGCGATGGAAAACGTGGACCTCATCGTCCACATGTACATGTATCCGACGTCCTTCTCGATGTACGCGGACATTCTCCTGCCCGCGACCGAGTGGCTCGAAACGAACATGCTCATCGAGTCCCTCAACATGGTGTTCGCCCGCCAGGCGGTCGCCCACGTGTGGGAAACCGAAGACGAAACGCTCTTCTGGTCGAAGCTCATCAAGAAATGCGCCTCGCTCGGCAACGAAAACGCCCAGCGCGCCTGCGACCCCGAGTTCATGAAGGACGACCTCGCCTACTGGGATTCGATGGAAGAGCTCCTTGACGGCCGTCTGAAGCGCATCAACATGACCTGGAAGCAGCTTCTTGCGAACAATCCGGTCACGTACATGCCCTACGACAAGTGGAACACCTACTACGTCTACAAGGAAAAGGATCCGAAGACGGGGCTTCCGAAGGGCTTCCGCACGCCTTCGAAGAAGCTCGAACTCTACGGCGACGTGTGGATCACGCTCAGCCGCACCGGGAAGCCCTATGCGCTGCAGCCGCTTCCGCCCGCCTCGAAGGATTACGATCCTCTGCCGTACTACTTGGAACCCCACGAAAATCCGACGAACGAGATCGGCCGCGAATTCCCGCTCATCCTCACGAACGGCCGCATTCCGGTCTATCACCACGGCACGCTTCGCAACGTGCCGTACCTGCGCGAAATCTATCCGGTGCCCGAACTCTGGGTGAATCCGGTCGACGCGAAGAAGTACGGCCTCAAGACGGGCGACTGGGCCTGGATCGAGTCGCTTCGCGGCAAGACCCGCGGCAAGGTCCTCGTCACCGAAGGCGTGAGCCCGGGCGTTCTCTACATGGAACGCTTCTGGTTCCCGGAAACGCTGACGACGCCGACGCGCGGCTGGATGGAAGCCAACGTCAACGTGTTGACGAAGAACGACCCGCCCTTCAACGACGTGGTCGGCACCTACACGCTGCGCGGCATCCAGGTCCGCATCTCGAAGGCGCCGGGCGCCCCCGAAGGGATCTGGCAGAAGCCCGAGGACTTCAAGCCGTGGCTCCCGCAGCCCACGGACACGACGCCGAATCCGAAGCTCTGATGCTTTGATTCGACCCGAACCGTCTCGTTCGAAGCCGCGTGACGCACGGACGCGAGCCGTCCGTACCGACGCGGCCTCCCAAAAGGAATTTTCGTTATGACGCAAAAAACTTTGGTTATCGACCTCGACCGCTGCACGGGGTGCATGGCCTGTGAAGTCGCCTGCAAGCAGGAAAACGGCGTGCCGCTCGGGGTGTACCTCAACAAGGTCCACACGATCGGCCCGACGGGTGTCTTCCCCGACATCAAGCAGTACTTCCTTCCGCACGTCTGCCAGAACTGCAAGGACGCGCCCTGCGTGAAGGTGTGCCCGACGAAGGCCACCTACCGCACGGAAGACGGCCAGGTGCTCGTCGACAAGGAAAAGTGCATCGGCTGCCGCGCCTGCATGACGGCCTGCCCCTACGGCGCGCGCTCCTTCAATCCGGAAACGAACGTCGTCGAAAAGTGCACGCTTTGCAACCACCTGCAGGCGGCGGGCGAACAGCCCGCCTGCGTGAAGGCCTGCTGTGCGCACGCCCGCTTCTTCGGCGACATCGACGATCCGGAAAGCGACGTCTCGAAGGCCATCAAGGCGGCCGGTCCCGAAAACGTGCATGCGATGCGCGACGTCGGCAACAAGCCTACGGTCCGCTACATCCTGCACAAGAAGTACGGCGACTGGACGGAAGACCAGCCGAAGATGCTCCCGTAAGAGCTTTCGGCGAAGTAAAGAGGAGTGAGCGATGGCGACCTTTCTGCCGAGCCTCTATGCGTTCTTCGCCGCGGCGGCGGCCGGGTGCCTTCTTGCGACGGCCTTCGGTGAAGTCCGCCGCGTCCGAACGGACCGTCTTGCGGCGGTGACGCTTGCGGGCCTCGTCGCGACGCTCGCGGCCGCGGCCGCGGTCGTGGGGCAGTTCGGTCGTCCCTCCCTCCTCTTTTCCGTCTTCTCAAACCCCGGGACGGCGATCTTTCGCGAGCTCGCCTCGCTCCTTCTCGCGCTCCTGGCGGGCGCCGCCTATCTGACGGCGCTCCTCACCGGCGCGACCCGCAGAACGGGGCGAAAGCTCTCGCTTTTCGCGGCCGCCTCGGGGCTTCTTCTTGCGCTGGCGGTGGGTTCCGCCGCGGTGCAGCCCTGGCGTCCCGTCTGGAACACCTGGACCCTCGTCCTTCCGACGGCGGGTTTTGCGTGGCTCGCGGGCGTGATGTTCGCCAAAGGCCTCGGCGCCACCGGACACAAAAATGTCGGACCGGCCCTCCGCCTTCTGAAGAAAGCCGAAGAGAAGACGATCGAAACCGTTTCCGAACCGCTTTGGGAGAGCCCGAAACTGGCCGCCTCGGCGCCCCTCGTCGGGCTTGCCGTCTACTTCGCGATCGCATCGACCGACGCCTCCGCCCGCACGGCGCTCGCTTCGCTTCTTACGGGTTCGAACGCCCCGCTCTTTTGGGCGGGCGTGATCGTTCCGAGCGTTCTCGCGTCCTTCCTCGCAGCAGTCTTCGCCTCCGACGCGCTGAAGCGAAATCCCGTTTCCGGCACCGTATTGGCGATCCTCGCCGCCTTCTCCGCGGGCGCGTGGCAACATCTCGTGTTGGGATTGGCCTGATGAAGGAAACGCTTCGCACAACCTGCAAACCCTTGCCGCCCTGAAGAGCGGCCTACGTCCCTGCGGACGAATCCTCCCGAAGGACTTTCCGTGCGATGATCCTTCGGGAGGACTCTTTCCCGAGTCCCGAACGAACACTCATCCAAAAAGAAGAACCGACCCCACAAAAAGGAATCCATTATGCAGAAGACCCCCGAACTCGCGCGTCTCTTGGAAGGCCGCGGCAATCTCTACCGCTTCCTCTCGCGCTTCTACCTCGTGGAAGTCGACGAAGCCTTCTGGACGGCGCTTCGCGGCATGACCTTCCCCGAAACGGCGGACGAACCCCGCATGGCCGAAGGCTGGCAGCGGCTTGCGAAGGCGGTCGCCTCCGACCTCGGTCCCGACCCCATCGAAACGCTCGCCGTCGACTACGCGCGCATCTTCCTCTCCGCGGGCGTGAGCGAGGGCGCCGCGTACCCGATCGAATCGGTCTACACGAGCCCCGAACACCTCGTCATGCAGGACGCCTGGGAGGCGGTCTGCCGCACCTACCGCGAAGCGGGCTTTGAAAAGGACGCGAAGGTGGACGTGCACGAAGACCAGCTCGGGCTTGAGCTTCTCTTCCTCGCGCACCTGAACGACCGTCTTCTCGCGTCGATCTCGGCCGAAGGGGACGATCCCGAACGCGACGCCGCGTTCTTCGCCACCCTTCGCGCGTCGAAGACCTTCCTTGCGGAGCATCCCCTTCGCTGGGTCGCGGACTTCTGCCGCGACGTGAGAAAGTGCCCGGCGACCGACTTCTATCCGGCCGTGTCGCTTCTCACGGAAGGCTTCCTCGCGATGGACGCCGCGCTTCTCGACGACCTCCTCGCCGAAGCCGAAGGAAAGGCCGCCTGAAAACCGGGGCCTGCCGGAGGGTCGGATCCCCTGTCCCAAAGTGCGGGGATCCCTCTCTCGTTTGCAATGCATGGAGGGAGGCTGATTGACGAACACGAAACAACGGACGGACGCCCCTGCGGACGGTCCGTCCCAAACCCCAAAACCGTCGGACGCATCGATTGACGTCGGCCGCCGCAAGGTCCTTCAGGGGACGGCCGCGGTGACGGGCGTCGCCGCCCTTTTTGCGCTCGGCGCCGCCACGTCGACGGACGACGCGGAAGACCTCGAGTTTTCGAAACCCGCGGTTCGTCCGCCGGGAAGCGTGGCCGAACCCGAGTTTCTCGCGCGGTGCCTTCGCTGCGACCGCTGCCGAAGCGTCTGTCACACTTCGGTGATCGGCATGACCGACTGGTCGGACGGACTCGTTCGGATGAGAACGCCCGTCCTCGACTTCCGGCTCGGGCACTGCGACTTCTGCGGGCTTTGCGCCGAAGTGTGCCCGACGGGCGCGATTCTTCCCTTCTCCAAGGAAACGACCAAGGTGGGGCTTGCGGTCCTGACAGAGCGCTGCATTGCGCTGCGCACGGCCGCCTGCCGCGTCTGCGAGGAGAAGTGTCCCTACGATGCCGTGACGCTCGACGAACACAAGGTTCCCGTGATCGATCCCGAAATCTGCAACGGCTGCGGACTCTGTGAAAACGTCTGTCCTGCGAACGTCTTTCAGTCCTATCGGACGGGCGTTGAGCGCGGGATCGTGGTGCGGCCCTTCGCCGCACTCGAGGCTACTGAAGGAGGTGCGGCATGAAAAAGTTCTTCACGGGCCCGCGCCTGCGCGCCCTGACGGCGCTCGTCTTCTTCCTTCTCTTCCTTCTCGGGCTTGCGGTGCACACGGGCTGGGGGACGGCCTCGTCCTTCGGGATCGCCGAAATCGCCGCGATCTGTCCCTTGGGCGGTCTCGAAGCGATGCTCGCTTCGAAGACCTTCCTCCCGCGCGCCCTCGTGGGCTTCGCGGTGTTCCTTGTCGTCGCGGTGCTTCTCGGACGCTTCTTCTGCGGGTGGCTCTGCCCCGTGCCCTGGGTCGACAAGGCGCTCTCGAAACTGCGCGCGCCGGGACGGCGTTTCGTGCGCGGCGCGAAGGCGTCCCCGGCGGCCTCGTGCACGACGCCTGACGCGGCTTCGATCCCGCCTTCCGAGAGTACCAAGACTGCACCGCAGTCCTGCCCGAGCGCCGCATCCTGCACTTCCGCCTCCTGCAAAGACTGCGCCTTCGCCAACCGCGTGAAGGAAAAGGCCGAGAGCGCGACGGAAAAGACGCCCTACTGGATTTTGGGCGGCGCGCTCGCTTCGAGCGCCGTCTTCGGTTTTCCGGTCTTCTGTCTCATCTGTCCGGTGGGCCTCACCTTTGCGCTCACGGTGGCGCTCTGGCGTCTCTTTGAATTCAACGAAACGAACTGGGCGATCCTCTGGTTCGCGGGCTTTCTGGTGCTGGAACTCCTCGTTCTTCGCCGCTGGTGCTCGCGCTTTTGCCCGCTCGGCGCCCTCTGGACGCTCGCCTCGAGGCTCAACCGCTTCTTCCGTCCGAAGGCGAACGAAGCGCTCTGCACCCGCATGACCCACGGCGTCGCCTGCACGATCTGCCGCGACGTCTGTCCCGAGGGGATCGACCCGGCGGCGGTGGCGAACGACCCGATGCTCCTTGCCCGCTGCACGAAGTGCGGCGCCTGTGCGGCCGCCTGCCCGACGGGCGCGGTGCATTTCCCCTTCCTCGCCGAGGCGGGCAAGAAGACGCTACCGATCGTTCCGGTCGCCAGGGCTTCCGCTTCCGTGAAGGCGAATGCCGAAGTCCCCGCGTCGTCCGACGAAAGGGCGAACACTGTGCTCACGCCTGAGGAAGAACGCATGGAGGTCGCCCGCTGCATTCACTGCGGCGCCTGCGGCGAACGCTGTCCCCTCGGAGACCGCATGCCGCGTGCGACGGCGCTTCTCGCCCGCGGCCGTCGAGAAGATGCCGCAAACGTTTTGTTGGCGCCGGGCGGTTTCCCGGAAATCACGTCCCGCGTCTGTCCGACGGAGCGCTTCTGCGAGGGCGCCTGCGCGACGGAGCACGACGGCAATCCCGTCGCGGTCGCGATGCTCGAAAAGACCCTGGCGGACGAAGCCCTTCGCGAGGGCTGGCGCCCCGACGTTCGCCATGCGGCGAAGCGCCGCCGCGTTGCGGTGGTGGGTTCGGGCCCGGCGGGGCTGGCCTGCGCCGACGTTCTCGTGCACCTGGGCGTGGAAGTCCACGTGATCGACCGCGCCCCCGTTGCGGGCGGTTTGCTCTCGCTCGGGATTCCCTCCTTCAAGCTTCCAAGAGACGTCGTCACCCGCCGCGTGAAGCTTCTGGAAGACGCGGGCGTACGCTTCGCCTTGGGACTCTCCGTCGGGAAGGACCTTTCCTGGCGGGATCTCGCGAACGAATTCGACGCCGTCTTCGCGGGTACGGGCGCAGCCCAGCCCGTGACGCTCGACGTGCCGGGCGCTCTCCGAGAAGACGAAAAGGACGACGCCTCCCTTCTCACGGCGGACGTCTTCCTTCGCGCGGTCGCGAAACGCGAGGCGAATCTCCCCGACGCGGGCGACATTCCCGACGCCCTTCGCGGGAAGCGCGTCGCGGTCCTCGGGGGCGGCGACACGGCGCTCGACTGCGCGAGAACGGCTCTTCGCTTGGGTGCCTCTTCGGTGACGCTTGTCGCGCGGCGCGCCAAAGTGGCGCTTCGGGCCCGTCCTTCGGACCTAGCCCGCGCCGAACGTGAAGGCATGAAGCTTCTTTGCGGGCGCACCGTCCCGGCCGTTCTCCGCAAGACGGACGGCACTTTGGAAGGTCTTTCGCTCTCCGCCGCGGCTGACGCAGAGACGTCTCCCGAGACGCTTCCCGCGGACGTCGTGATCGTCGCCTACGGCTTCCGTTCGGTTCCCGACGAAGAGCTCCGCTCGTTCGGCGTTGCCTACGACGACGCGGGACGCATCGTGACCGACGCCGAGGGCCGCACGAACGCCCCCAAACTCTGGGCGGGCGGCGACGCCGTTCGAGGCGCGGCGCTCGTCAGTTGGGCCCTTGCCGACGGCCGTCGTGCGGGACTCTCGATCGCGGCCGCGATCGGGGTTCTCCGCTGAACCAGAACGATTCCTCCAAGACGGGAGAAGGTCCGAGGCGGCGACGCTTCGGACCTTCTCCTTCTTTTCCTTCCCTTTTCTTCAGTCTCCGGGCTCGGCGGTTTGCCGGGTCGAGCGGTTGAGACCGCGCCACCCTTTTCGCGTCACGACGCGAAGCGCATTGCCGGCGTACCCCGTAAACCACTCCGCAAAGGCCCTCAGACGGGGCGAGCGCTCTTCGTCTTCCGTCCTCGTCACGACGCACATGTGCCAGGGAGCGCGCTCCCAGCCTCGCAGCACCGGAACGACGCGTCCCTCGTTGATCTCGTCGACGACGTGTCCGAGAAAGAGGTCGACCGCGATGCCGCGGTGGTTGAGCAGAAGCTTTTTGAGCGTCACCTGGTCGCTCGCGAGAAAGGTGTCCCGCCAGCGAAGCGGCGACGAGGCGACGCCGTTTCGATAGAGAACCGTCGTGTCGCGCGTGTTCACCGAATGATGCAGAAGCCCGAAGTGACGCGAAAGGTCTTCGGGGCACTCGGGCGTGCCGTACTTCTCGAGATATTCGGGCGTTGCGAGCGGTACGGTCGAGGACGTGTGCAGATGTCGGAACATGAGTCCCGAATCGTCGATCGGGAGGTGATTGATGACGGCGACGTCCACGTCCGCCTTGTGGAGTTCCTCGGGACGGATTTCCTCGAGAATTGAGAAGGTCGTTCCGGGATGTTCCGTCGAATAGACGCAGAGAAAATCCGCGAAGAAGTCCCGGGAAAGTTCCTCGGGCGCGGAAAACCGCACGCGAAAGCTCTCGTTCTTCTGAACGTTCTCCGAGCGCAGCGCCTGAAAACCGTTCACAAGGGGCTCGACCCTGCGCACGAGTTCGAGACAGGCCGGAGTCGGGCGCATGGGGCGGCGCGATTTGTCGAAGCACTCGAAGCCGAGCTCGGCTTCGAGGTCGGCGAGAAGACGGGAGACGCGCGTGATCTCCATGTCGAGGACGAGCGCCGTGCGCGTGACGCTTCCCGTTTTGCTCGCGACGACGAGCGCTTGCCAGGCGGTGAGATTTTCGGTCGGGGTCATGGTTGCGAAGAGGAAAAGGGACGCCCTCCATTATCCGACGGCGAGGCGCTCCAAGGCGTTTTTCGCGGGCGGGGGCTTTTCCCGAGGCAAGCCGCTGTTCGCCGACGCCGGTCAACGCCTTGCGGTGACTGACGAAAAGGTTCGTCGCTCACCCAATAGAAAGAACCGATCAAACAAATTGACCGAAAGGCTATGCGACGCATCAAAAAAGAGTATTGGCGACTTCATATCGATCCTCCATAGAATAGCCTCGAGCGATTGAATTTTCTCTATCGTTCTCCCCTTTCCGAACCAAGCTACTGAAGAGGAATCGCATGAAAAAGACCCTTGCCGCGCTGACGCTCGCCGCGCTTTTCGGCGCCGCCGGCACGACGTTCGCCGCCGAACCCGTCGACCCCATCGAGCCCGTCAAGATTGAGAATCCCGCACTTGTCGAACTCGGCAAGATGCTCTACTTCGAGCCCCGCCTCTCTCGCTCGGGCTTCATCTCCTGCAACTCCTGCCACAACCTCGCCACGGGCGGGGTCGACAACCTGAAGACCTCGATCGGCGACCGCTGGGCGCAGGGCCCGATCAATTCGCCGACGGTGCTCAATTCCTACGGTCAGATCGCCCAGTTCTGGGACGGCCGTGCGAAGACCCTTGCCGAACAGGCCGCGGGCCCGATCGCGAATCCCCTCGAAATGGCTTCGACCCACGAACTCGCCGTGGAAGTGATCGCCTCGATTCCGGGCTATGCCAAGCACTTTGAAGCCGCCTTCGGCGACGACAAGGTCGACATCAAGCGCATCACGGACGCGATCGCCGAATTCGAACGCACGCTCGTGACGCCGAACGACCGCTTCGACCAGTGGCTCAAGGGCAACAAGGACGCCATCACGAAGTTCGAACTTGAAGGCTACCAGCTCTTCAAGTCCTCGGGCTGCACGATCTGCCACAACGGCGCGCAGTTGGGCGGCCAGTCCTTCCAGAAGATGGGCGTCGTGCGTCCCTATGAAACGACGAACACCGCCGAAGGCGTCAAGACCATCTCTGGTCGTGACCAGGACCGCATGAGCTTCAAGGTTCCGGTTCTGCGCAACGTCGAACTCACCTATCCGTACTTCCACGACGGCGAAGCCGCAACGCTTGAGAAGGCCGTCGAGGTGATGGGCGACATCCAGCTCGGCAAGCGCTACACGGAAGAGGAAACCGCGAAGATCGTGGCGTTCCTCAAGACCCTCACGGGCGAGCAGCCCAAGATCGTCTACCCGATCCTTCCGCCCAACGGTCCGAAGACCCCGGCCTTCAATCCCTGGGCCCCGGCCGAAGCCAAGAAGTAATCCGCGCCCTTTCGCCCCCGAGACCTTCGGGGGCAAGGCCCAAAAGAGGGTGTCGCAAAAGTCACTACTGACTTTGGGATGCGGCACCCCTTCTCGTATCTCGATATCCCCTCTTTGCGAGGGGATTCTGTTTTAGGCAAAAATCCGAAGCGTATCCCGACAAGCAAAAAATGCCGATTTCTGCAACACCGACGAGTACCGACGTCACCTCGTTTGCGGGAGGGGAGTTTTCCCGAGAGAGCCCTTTCCTTCATCCGCAGAGAAAACGGTAGGCGAAAAGCTCCCGTTCCCATTCGGGGATCGCAAGTTCGTCCGCGACGCCTCGCCAATCACGCACGGCGGCGAGCACCTCGTCGAGGATGCGCTCGGCTCGCTGTTGCTTCAGGAAATAGCGCGCCGCACTCTTGCGAAGGACTTCCGGGTTCGACGCCTCCGTTTTCCCGTCGATGAGAAGACTCTGCCGCCGAAACCCCGTCGGATTCAGATCGAAGGCGGGCGACAGGGTCCAGCCGCGTTTCGTCAGGAGAAATCCGTGATTGCGGAAGTGGTCGTCCGTGTTGCCGATCGCGATGTTGAAGGCGACGCGTCGATAGAGCGCCTCGAGGTTTTGTTCTACGTCGACGCAGTGTTCGAGCACGGCTTCCGCGATGTCGAGATAGCCGTGTCCGGTCGCGGCGCCCTCTTTTTCGGTGAGGCCCGTGAGCGTAAGGGCCGACGCATAGTGACGGCGCATCTTTCCGACTCGGTCAAAGCGTTTCACCAGGAAGGCGTGACGGTTCGGACCCAACTCGACGAGCCGCGAAGGCGCGGTTTTTATTCCGGCTTTTTCGGCCAGCAGATACGCCAAGCGCTCCCAAGCGCCGACGTTCCAGGAGTCGCCTCCCGAAGGCAGTTTGGCGATCCAGAGGTTTCCTTCTTCGTCCCGCACCGACACCTTGGGCCGGGCGCCGCCCAGGCTCGCACCCGCTCGCAGCAACGGCAAAAACCACTCTTCCCTCGGATGGCTCTCCCGTCTTTCGCTTTCCTCAAACAGCTCGACCGTCACCGTCATCTTCTCGAGACTTGAGAACGTCGGAGCGTTGCCCGTCGCTCCCGTGTTCAGAAACGGTTCGGACGGATCCCGCTTGAAGCGCAGGCCTCCCGCACGCACGCCGTCGTCAATGAGAAGCAGGCGCTCGAACTCTCCGGGTGTGCCGGGCGGTCTCTTGCCCTGCGCCCACAGGAGAAGCGAATGACTTTCCAGGAGAAGACGCCCCCAGCGGTTAGGCAGAACGTCCGCAAAGCAGGAGAAAAGCCCGGCGGCCTCGGGACGTCGTTGTTCGCCCGCCCGGTTTGTGAGATCTGAGGAAAAACAGAGTCCCGAGTGGTCAGCGAGCCAGGACTTTTCGAACTCAAAGACGCACTCGGACGCCCTTTGCCCCGCTTTGCGGGTGAGACGCCCGACAAGCGCGGGCGACGGCAATGCGTCGCAATCCAAATACACCCACAGGGTTTCGACCATGGCCGTCACTTCCCGGAAGCGCGCTTGCGCAACTCCAGATCCTGCAGATCCCGCCCGATCGGATCGTTTTTGGCGAGAAGCTCGATGTCGTCCGCGAGCTGCAAGGCAAAGAGCACCCGAAGGTAGGCGCCCATCGAGACCGTCGGATCGCCTTTTTCGATCTTCATCGCCGTGACACGCGAACACTGCGCCCGCTCCGCCACAAGTGCGAGCGGGAGGTTGCGGCGAAGGCGCGCCGCTCGAATCTGTTCGCCGACGATGCAGAGCTTCTTTTCGAGTCTTCTCGGAAGAAGGACGGAACGGGTAGCCTTTGTCATATAAAAGAAACGGTAATCCTTTTTGCGTTTATTTTATTGGACATTCACAACGCGTGCATCAAGACCCGCCCACCCCTTTCGACAAACAAAGAGGCGCCCCGAAACTGCTTTCGGAAAGCGCCTCTTCATCTTTGACGGGAGGGACGGTCCGTCGGATCCTCCCTCCCCCGTCTCTCTCAATTCCTATCGAACCCCGACTCAAAACCAGGGGCAGTCGCCGCCGCGACGGCCGCCGTGGTGCCAACCGCCATGATGGTAGCCGCGGCCTTCACCCATGCGCGGGCAGTCGGGATTCATCCCCATGCCGGGACCGTAGCCGGGACCGCGTTCGAAGCGGGTGCCGTTGCGGATGCCGATGTCGTTCGAAGCGAGGACCGTGCCGTCTTCCGGATTCACGAAGACGCGGGCCGCCGACCCGTCCTTCCCTTCCATGCGGACGTCCCAGACGAAACCGTAGGAACGGGTGCCGTGAAGCGTGGCCGAGAGCGCTTCGGCGTCGGGGAACTTGGCCTTGGCGGCTGCGAGGGCGTCGGCCATGCCGATCTTGGAAGCGGCCTGCGTGACGGCGGCGGGAGCATTGGGAGCCGTGTCGGTGGCGGCGTAGGAAAGCGTGGCGAGCGCCAGAGCCGAAGCGGCGACGGAAGCGAAAACGAGCGTCTTTTTCATGATGGTGTTCCTTCTAAGTCGTTGGAGAAATCTTGTCGGAGAGTCCTTTCTCTCTACACCGTCATTCTTCCATTCGAGACTTAGGGGAAAACTTGGGGAGGCTTAGGAGAGCCTATGTCGAGGTAACAAATGACAAGCGGCGGAAACATTCTTCTCCCTGTCCGCGCCCGGACGAACACACGCCGCCCCGCGAAACCGTTACCCAAAACGAAACGCCGAAGCCCGTAAAGAGTCTCGGCGCATTCCTTCTTTCGATCTCTTTGCCGGTCCGTCGTGGCCTGCGACTCAGACGTTCAACGTCTTTTCCATCTTAATCTCAAGCACCGGTTCGCCGTCGGGACGCCACGTGCGGTTTTCGACCGTCTCCGTTACCCGGAAGCCGAAGCGTTCGTACTGCCGTATGGCCGCTTCGAGCGGTCCCGCGGTCCACAGATCAACGTTTTGTACCCGACCTCTTCGGCTCTGGCGAGAAGCGCCTCCATGAGTGCCCGGCCGATCCCCTGCCGACGACGGCTCTTTTCCACCGCAAAGAGCCGCAGTTGTCCCACTGACGGATCTTCCGTCTCACAGAGCATCACGGAGCCCGCGGGCTCGCCCTCGAATTCCGCGATCCAGAGACCCTCGCGGTCGCTGGCGGGACGCTTCGGAAAGTCGACCGCAATCTTCTTGGCGTAGGTGACGAAGGCCGGCCCCCAGCCGTATTCCTCGGTGTAGAGGCGCTCGTGCAGGTCGGCGACGTACTCTTCTTCGCCGGGGCGATAGGTTCGAATGAGGACGGTCACGATGATTCTCCTTGGGAAAACAAAAGTCCTTCCGATCATCCTACTGCAGCCAAAAAGGCCCGAAAGCCCCTCTAAGGAAGAGAGCCTATCGCTTCATCCCGGCCCCCGCCAAAAACGAAGCGCCCGACACCTTCGCGTCGAGCGCTTCAAACCTCACCCGAGAGACCTCGGGACATCAAGCTTTTGCGCCGGATCCCGTCAGACGACGTGCCACTCGTGCACGGGCCAACCCATTTCCTTCGCCTTTTCAAGAAGCACCGGATCGGGGTCCACCACTTCCGTCGCGCCCGCGTAGAGTGCGAGCGGCAGGTCGTTGCGGCTGTCCGTGAAGAAAAGCATGTCTTCGGGCTTCAGGCCGTAGCGGCGAAGCACCTCCTGCACGCGCTCGACCTTCCCTTCCCGGAAGGACGGCACGCCGAGAATCTCGCCCGTAAGACGCCCGTCTTCCCCCGTCACCAGATCGATCCCGATCACGTGATCACCCGGAACGCCGAGGCGTTCCGCAATGGGCTTCACGATGTAGGTGCAGGTGGCGGAGATGATCTGCACGGGAATCCCGAGATCCTTGGCGCGCTCGATTCGTTCGAGCCCTTCGCGGTAGAACTTCGGACGAATCCAGCGTTCCGCGAAGTCGTTCAGCATAACGTCGAGCCGTTCGGGTTCGATCCCGTAGATCGCGGGCGTCACGGCGCGAAGATAGGCCGCGATGTCGAGCGTTCCCTTGTGGTATTCCTCCAACATGCGGTTGTTTTCTTCCTTGTAGACGGGATCCGTGACGATCCCCTCGTCATAGAGGTAGTCGATCCAGAGCTGCGAAGAGTCGCAGGCGATGAGCGTCTGATCGAGGTCGAAGACGACGAGCTTCGGGAGATTTTCCGGAGAAAAAGGCATGCTGCCCTCCTGGTTGCAAAGCGTGTTGGAATCTCAGGCCGCGGCCCAGGATTCTTCAAAGAGATGCGTGAGCGTGTCGAGCCCGCCGCGACGAACGGCCACGTCCGCGGCCTCCGTGAGGACGGCCTTGGCGTGGTAGGCAACGCCCAAACCGGCGGCCTTCACCATAAGGAGGTCGTTCGCGCCGTCTCCGGTCGCCATGGCGTTTTCGAGCGTGTCGCCCGCGACGGCCGTGAGAAGTTCCAACGCGCGGCGCTTTCCTTCGGCATCGAGCACTTCGCCCCCGGCGGGGCCCGTGACTTCACCCGTGAGACGCCCGTCGCGGATCACGACTTCGTTCGTGAGCACGCCGTCGGTGCCGAGGTGTTCGGCGACGTGGAGCGCGATCGGACGAAAACCGCCCGAAACGATCGTGGTCTTGATCCCGTTTTCGCGCAGGAAGGCGAAAAGCATTTCCACGCCCGGGTTGTAGCGGACGCCCTCAATCGTCTTCGTAAGCACGGCTTCGGGGGCGCCCTTGAGGAGCGCCACGCGCAGCTTCAGGTTTTCCGTGAAGGGAAGATGCCCCTCCATCGCACGACGCGTGATGTCCGCCACCTGTTCGCCCACGCCGAAGAAGGCCGCCATGTCGTCGATGCACTCGTTGTCGATCAAGGTGCTGTCCATGTCGAAGAAGGCGTGACGAATCGTCTTCACCGAGGAGAGGCTTTCGAGAAAGAAAACGTCCCCCTCGATCGCGTCCGCGACGGCGCGAAGGGCCTTGCGGTCCGCCTCGGTGTCGGGAAAGTCGTCAAAGCGGATCGCCCCCGTCTGCCGACGCGGCTCGGGATAGACGTCGAGGCGCAGGGTTTCGGCCCCGGGGCCGGTCAAAATCGCAATCATCGTTGCTTCCTATGCTGTTTTCGGGCTTTTCAAACCCCGAAAAAGAAATCCTTCGCGCCGAAGCGAATTCCCTTCGGCGCACTTATTCCGTCTTACGGGTCCGCAGGCCTTGCGAAGCGCTGCGGACCTTCCGGTCGTCAGGCGACGCGCCCGCCCTCGAGGACGTAGCGGTGGCCCGCGTAGTCGCGGCGCTTCAAATACTGCGTAAAGTCGCCGCAGGAGAGCGTAATCGTTTCCGTGACGGCGCGCTCGGCATCGGACGTCTTTTCGACTTCGCCCACGGCTTCCTTGAGGAAGCGTCCCTTCGGCAAGGGGAGCTGCGCTTCGTCGTCGAGGAGATGAAGCGACATCATGATCGTGACGGCGAGGTCGTCGTGGCCCGCAGGTTCGTCGTGACGAGCGGCGCCCGGGAACATCGTCCCGGCGGCGCCGAGAAGAGACTTCACTTCCTGCGGGAGAAGCCCGCCGTGATTCCCCGCGTGGAGCGGCAGTTCCTCCATCATGACGAGCGTGCCCTTTTCGGGGTCGCCGCGACCCACGACGCGAAGGTCGGGACCGCGCACGTGATCCGAGAAAACGAGGGCTTCGGAGAGCGTCCCCGGCACGAGCCCCTCGACATCGGTCGAGCCCTTCGAGACGGGCTGCGAGAAGACGAGCCCGGTGTCGGGAGAGGCCATCAGGGCGTTGCGCGCGCGAACGAGGTTCGCCTGCGAGGCGTCCTTGAACCAGAGTCCCACGGCGTAGGTCCCGACCGCGACCACGTCGGCGGATTCGGGATCGGCCCCGTGCAGAACGTCTTCCCCGCGAAGGACCGTGAAGCCCGCCTTGCGAAGGGGCTCGAGAAGATCGGCATGACGCACGACCACGCCGTGACCGTGATCCGACATCACGACGAGCTGCACGCCCGCGGCGCGGCCCTCACGCTCCCACCAGTCGAGGACCTTGGCGAATTCGTCGTCGGCGCTCTTGCGGGCGGCGCAGGTGCGGTCGTCCCAGAGCCCGAATTCGTGCGAGGAATGATCGGGCTCGCCGTACCAGAGAACGGTCACGTCGCCGAGGCCCCGGGGGAGTTCGTACTCGAAGAAGAGCTTCGTGAGCAAAGCGTTCCCGTCAAAGTCCGGGAACTTGAGCGGCACAGCTTCGAAGCGTTCGGCGATCGCGCGGCCTTCCTCTTCGGGGACGATCGTGGAGAAATCGTGGACGCACAGGTTCAGGTGCCCCGGGAACTTCCAGGCATCGTGGTGCTGCAGACGGGTGCTTCCCGCCGAATTCGCACAGTAGACGCGAAGCGTGTGTCCCGCGCGCGCGAGACGTTCGCCCAAGCTCGGAAGCGTAAAGAGTCCTTCAACGCCGAGGGCCTCGACCGACTTCACGCGCGAACCCACGAAGACCGCGTCTTCGCCCTTCTTGCCGCGGCGAAAGAAGGCGTTCGCAATGATCCCGTGTTCGTTCGGACGGCCGCCCGAGAAGATCGACGGATGGTTCACGTAGGTTTCGGTCGGGAAGGTCGAGAGGTAGTTCGTCCACTCGCGGTGCGAATCGAGAAAAGCGCGCAGCGCAGGCATGTCAACGTTGGTCACGCAGTCGGGACGAAGACCGTCAAAGCCCACGATCAGAAAGCGGGGCGAAGTGTGGTTCGTTTGGTTCGTCATGTTCTTCCTTCTCTTTCGCGCCCTTTGATCGGGCGCAGTGAGAATCACGGGAAAGTCGGCCGCGCGGGGCATTACGCCTGCACAGGACCGACGGAGAAAAAGTGTACGGTACGGCGCGTCGGAAGGGTTTCCGAAAAACCCTCCGCGCCCGAAGTCCGTCCCGGATTCACCGACGGGACGACTTCGGGCACGAACGGGATCGTTGTGCCGACCATGAGAAATCGATAGAGTGAAACCCGAAGATCCCGTGCGCCCGAAGCCGCCCCCGGACATGTTGAACGGCTCCGGACGCACCGGGATTCGAGGCTCCTCTCCTTTACGCATTCGGTCAGCGGTTCTCCGGATCGAGCTTTTGCTGCACGTAGTCGCCGAGAATCGACATCGAGAGCGTGGCGAGCACGATCACGACGCCCGGAATCACGGCGATCCACCAGGCGGACGTGAGGTAGTCGCGCCCGAAGCCGAGCATGGTGCCCAAGGAGCTCATCGGGGGTTGGACGCCGACGCCGAGGAACGACAAGGACGTTTCCAGAAGAATCATCCCCGGGAAGTTGAGCGTCATGTTGACGACCAAGGCCGAGGCGATGTTCGGGAGAATGTGCTTCAAACCGATGCGCCAGGTCGGAATGCCGAGACCTTCCAAGGCGGACGCATAGCCCTCGGTGTAGGCCGAGCGCGCGAGGTTTCGCGTGAGGCGCGCATAGCGGTCCCAGCCGTAGACCGTCATGATGACGATGATTACCGTGACGTCGGTTCCGAGGAAGGCGAGGATCGTGAGCGCCAGGATGATGAAGGGAAGACTCGCCGTGAAGTCGACCCCGGTGTTGACGAGGTCGTCCACGAAGCCGCCGAAGCGGGCGGCGAGAAAGCCGAGCAACGTCCCGACGATCGCCCCGAGGATCGTGCCGCAGACGGCGAGGATGAAGGAGAGGCGAAGCGAATAGAGAAGTCGCGAGAAGACGTCGCGGCCGAGTTCGTCCGTCCCGAAGGGATGCGCCCAGGAAGTGAACGGCATCACGAGGCGGGCCGTAAGGTCCATGTCCTCGAGCCCGTAAGGGGCGATCCAGGGGGCGAGCAGCCCCGAGACGAAGAAGAAGATCAGAAGCGCGGCGCTTCCCGGCACGAGCCACCCGCTCGCGGGCTTCAGAAGTCGGCGCGTGGCAACTGCGGTGTTCGACATGAAGGTTCCTTGAAAGAATGGTTCATGAAAATTACGAGGCCTTGCGAAGTCGCGGATTCACGACGAGCGCGAGAAGGTCCATGCAGAGGTTCGCCGTAATGAGGGACGCGCCCGTCGCCAAGACGATCATCTGCACGACCGGAATGTCGCGGTTCGCGACCGACTGCACGAGGAGTTTGCCCACGCCCGGCCACGAGAAGACGTTTTCCGTGATGACGGCGCCCGCAACGAGGGTGCCCAGGAAAAAGCCCAGAATCGTGAGGATCGAGAGCATGGCGTTCGGGAGCGCATGGAGCCAGATGATGCGCTTGCGGGGCAGACCGCGCATGCGCGCCGCCTTCACGCAGGGAAGGTTCATCGCCTCGATCATCGCGGAGCGGGCGTAGCGCGAGAAGATCGCGGCTTCGCTCGTCGCCATCGTGATCACCGGCATGATGTAGTGCCAGACCGTGGCGTTCCCGTAGGAAGGCAGAATCCCGAGCATGATCGAGAAGATGAGAAGAAGGAGCACGCCCATGAAGAAGTTCGGGACGGCGTAGCCGAAGACGCTCACGAACATCATGGTCTTGTCGACCCAGGTGTTGCGGTAGAGCGCCGCGAGCACCCCCGAGGGAATGCCGATCAGAAGCGTCACGATCGCGGTCGGAATCATGAGGTGGAGCGTGGCGTCAAGCGCTTCGAGGAAGACGTCCTTGACGGGAAGGCCCGTCAGGTAGCTCTTACCCATGTCGAGCTGCAGGAACTTCCCGATGTAGATGAAGAACTGCTCCCAGAGCGGACGGTTCAGACCCCACTGTTCGCGGAAGGCCTCGATGGCCGCGGCGTCGGCGCCGTCGCCCAGCATGATTCGGGCGGGGTCGCCCGTGAGGTGCAGCCCGAAGAAGACGCAGGCCGCGAGCAAAAAGAGCGTGAGGGCCGATCGGAAGACGATGCGGGCGATCAACGGGAACATTCGGTTTCCTCCATCTTTCCGAGAGACTTGAGGGCGTGTTCGGACGCCCAGCAGGCGATGCGGCGCTCCTCGCCCTTCACTTCCGCGAGTTCGGGAACTTCGCGCGTGCAGCGCTCGGTCGCGAGCGGACAGCGGTTCGCAAAGACGCAGCCTTTGGGCCGGTCAATGGGGCTCGGCATCGCGCCCTTCGGATAAAAGCGCACGACGGACGCGTCCGCCCCCGGGGTCGAGGCAAGGAGAAGTCTCGTGTAGGGGTGAAGCGGCCGGTGGAAAACGTCGTCGGTCTTGCCGGATTCGACGATGCGTCCGAGATACATGACGGTCACGCGGTCGCAGAGATAGCGCACGACGTTGAGGTTGTGCGAAACGAAGAGCATCGACATGTGGGTCGCGCGCTTCAGACGCAAGAGGAGTTCCAAAACCTGCGCCTGAATCGAGACGTCGAGCGAGGCCACGGGTTCGTCGCAGGCGAGAAGCGCGGGACGAAGCGCCACGGCGCGCGCGATGGCGGCGCGCTGGAGCTGTCCGCCCGACATCGTGGCGGGAAGACGCGTCATGTGGTGTTCCGGCATCCCGACCGCCTTCAGAACCTTCGCCGCTTCCTTCAGGGCCTCATCTTTTGTGAGACCGCGGTGCACGACCAGGGGTTCGGCGACCTGTTGGATGACGGGCATGCGAGAGTCAAAGCACCCATAGGGGTCCTGATAGATCATCTGAAGCGCGGGGCGCTGCTTGCGCCATTCGGGCGTGCGGGGTTCCGGCAACTCCTCGTCCTTGAAGCGGACCGACCCTTCGGTCGGGCGCTGATGCCCGAGCACGAGGCGGGCGAGCGTCGACTTGCCGCAGCCCGATTCGCCCACGAGCCCCATCACTTCACCCGCGCGGATCTGGAGGTCGATGTCTTCCAAAACGTTCCAGGGCGTGAGACGACCGAAGAAGCCCTTTCGCGCGTAGTAGCAGTGACGCTTCACGCGCACGTCCGAAATCACGGCGAAGTCCGTTTCCTGCGCGTCGCCGAAGGCGGCGTCGGAGAGTTCCTCTTCGACCTTCGCTTCGGCTTCGTGCGCGAGCGTGCAGCGGGACTGCCAGTGACCGTCGTCGAGCTTTTTCATCGGGTCAAAGGTCGTCTTGCAGCGATCCGTCGCGCGGGCGCAGCGGCTCGCAAAGGGACAACCGGAACCCAGCTTGTCGGGAGGCGGAATTTCGCCCGGAATCGGCGTCAGGGACCCGCGGGTCGACGTCATGTCGGGCATGGCGTTCAGAAGACCCTCGGTGTAGGGGTGGGCGGGATTCGGAATGACCTTCCCGACCGGGCCCTCTTCGAGGATGTTCCCCGCGTACATGACGGAGACGTCGTCGGCGACGTCGTGCGCGAGGTGGAGGTCGTGCGTGACGAGAAGCATCGACATCCCGCGCGCAAGGACGAGTTCGCGAAGTTCGGTCAAGAGTTCGCGCTGCACGACCACGTCCAAGGCGGTCGTCGGTTCGTCCGCGAGAAGGAGTTTGGGCGAGCCCACGAGCGCGAGCGCGATCATGATGCGCTGGCGCATGCCGCCCGAGAGCTGATGGGCGTAGGCGTCCATGCGCTTTTCAGGGGCCGTGATCCCGACCGTCTTCAGATACGACAACGCGATGTCGCGCAGGTCCGCCTCATGGGGCGTTCTGCCGGTGCGGTAGTCGGGGTGGCGGAAGCGGATGGTTTCGACGAGCTGTTCGCCGATCGTACGCATGGGGTTCAGAGCGCTCATGGCGTCCTGCACGACCATGCCGATTTCGGCGCCGCGGATCGCGCGGTATTCCTTTTCGGTGAGGCCCACGAGTTCGCGGCCTTCGAAACGGATGCTCCCCGTCGTGCGGCTCCTGCGGCCGGCAAGTCCCAGGATCGAGCGTGCGAGAACGCTCTTCCCGGAGCCCGATTCGCCGATCAAGGCGTGGATGACACCCGGGCGCACGTTCAGGTCGACGCCGTGGAGCACTTCCACGGCCCCGAAGGAAACGCGCAGGTCCCGGACGCTCAAAAGGGGCGACGGCGTGACTTCGTTTTGGGTCATAAGGGTTTGGCGAAGGATGGAGAAAAGGGCCCGGGAGGCCGCCCATGGCGGCGCCTCACCGAGCCCGGGGAGTGTTGGGAATTACTTGAACGAGAGGTTGTCGGCCGAGAGGTCAAGCGAACCCTGCGTGCCCGGCGTCCAGTTGACGTTCTTCTGCTTCGCGTAGATCATCGGAAGCTGATAGAGCGGGCAGGCGTAGGGATCGTCCGCGAAGATCGCGAGCATCGTTTCCCAGGCCTTCTTGCGTTCGGCCGGCTCGACCGAGTTTTCGAGGATCTTGCCCTGTTCGCAGAACTTGGCGTAGGTTTCCGAGCCTTCGCCGCCGAAGAAGCCCATCGAGACCCAAGAGCTGCCCGGCTTCATGCGGCGCCATAGCTGGGCGGCCGGATCCGGGAAGTAGGCCGAGAAGGAGGCGTTGTTGATCATGCGGTCCTTGCCCGCGCCTTCGACCTGCGTCCAGTTTTCCTTCACTTCGATCTTGACGTTGAGGCCGACGGCCTTGAGCATCCCGGCGATGGCCTGCGAAACCGTCATTTCCTGCGTGTAGTAGCCGACCTGAATGCGCCAGACGATGGGTTCGCCCTTGTAGCCCGAGGCCTTGACGAGTTCCTTGGCCTTCGCGGGGTCGTAGAGCTTCTTGTCGGCGTCGGCGATGTAGAGGTCGCCGAAGGTCTTCGACTGGAAGCTGTTGCCGGTGACCGTCTGGTTCGAGAAGAGCGCCTGCACGAGGAGGTCGCGGTCGATCGCGTGGAGGATCGCCTGACGGAGTTCCTTCTTCTGCATGACGGGGTTCGAGAGCACGTCGAAGACGAGACCGTAGACGTTGTCGACCGGACCGCCGACCACATCGATCTTCGTTTCCTTCGAGAGCGTCTTCACCTGATCGGGCGGGACTTCGGTGATGAGGTCGAATTCGCCCGAGCGCAGACCCGCGACGCGGGCGGAGAGTTCCGGCACTTCCACGAAGACCACGTTGTCGGCCGGAGCCTTCTTGCCCCAGTAGTTGTCAAAGCGGGTGAGTTCGATGCGGTTCCCCGTGCGGAATTCGACGATCTTGTAGGGGCCCGTGCCGACGGGCTTCTTGATCCAGTTGTCCCAACCGCCCGCGGCTTCATAGGATTCCTTCGAGACGATTTCGGACATGCGCGCGGAGAAGCGGCGTTCGATCAGCGGATCAGCCGCCTTCATCGTGACCTGCACGGTGTAGTCGTCGACCTTCTTGATTTCCTTGATGCCGCCGAGGAACTCCCAGGCGTGGGCGCGGCCCGGAGCCTTTTCGCCCGAGAAGCGTTCGGGACCGAAGGAGAAGATCACGTCGTCGGCGTTAAACGGCGTGCCGTCGTGGAAGACGACGCCCTGACGAAGCTTGAATTCGACCGTTTCCGGGGAGATGCGCTTCCAGGATTCAGCAAGACCGGCGGAAAGCACGCCCGTCTTCTGGTCGGCGTGCACGAGCGTTTCATAGATCGAATAGACGACGCGGTCCGTGGAGTTGGAATTGAAGCCCTGCGGTTCGACCGTGGGGGGAAGCTGCGGCATGGCGATCACCATGCGTTCGGCCGAAGCGAAGGCGCAGGCGCCGCAGGCGGCGAGAAGCGTGGCGGCGACGATTTTCTTTATCTGCATGAGGGTTCTCCGAGATAGATGGCTTCGGAGAAGGTCACACAACGCCCTCGTCCGAATGTCCGTTTTTGCGTTGCCGCCCATTATTTCGAACGGGTTTGACAATCCCGTGACGACTTCATGACATTTCGATGACGGGGCGCGGGCGGCAAGAAACGCTCCCTCTTCGAAACTTTTTAGAGATCAAACTTCCCGACTCCGACTGTGCGAAAGAGAAATGCGGACGAACACTTCGACGACGGCGGGCAGCGAAACCGCGGGAAAACGCCTTTCTTTCCTTTGTGACGTTTTCATGAACCCGCCCTCCTCCGCCCCGCCGAAGGGCCGGAGAAGGCCTTCCCGGGTCTTCCCGTCGGGGGGAAGGAGAACCGCGGAATATCGGGAGCCTGACGTTCGACGCCGCGCTACGCCAAGAAATTCCCGGCTGGCTCTACCCTTCTTCCTGGAGTGCGCCGTTCCGGGCAGGCGGTCCCGCCCTCTTCCCCTTCCGACCTGTTGCGACGCCTTTTCCTCCCGATAGGCCCATTTCTTCCAACACCTTCCAAACTCTTTCAACTTCTTCCAATTTCTTCCAAGTTTTGGTTTAATATCTTCCAATCGCTTGGCAGAATCCGGAAGATGTTGACAACAAGGAGGACAACATGTTTTTTCTTCCCCCGCACGAATCGGTCACGACCGAGTTCAAACGCGAATGGACCGACAACATAAAAAAGGAAATCGTCGCGTTTGCCAACACGCTCGGCGGCGACCTTTTCATCGGTGTTGACGACGACGGCGAATTGGTCGGAGTCGACAATCCCGACCGTCTTGAAGAGCGCATCATCTCGATGGCGCGCGACAACATCCATCCCGCCGTCACGCATTTGCTTTGGTTCGAGCGAATCCGACGAGACGGGAAAACGGCTTTGGTGGTTCATGTCGGCCCGGGAACGGACAAACCCTATTGCACGGATCCGCGCGACAGCGGAACCGTATACGTGCGCGTCGGTTCCGTCACCCTGCGTGCATCCATTACGCAGATCAGACGATTTGTGGAGGAATCCAATCCGACCCCCTGGGACAGTCGGATTGCTCGTGATCAGTCGCTCACCTTTCACTATTGCGCCGCCTATTGCGCCGAACGAGGCTTGAATTTCAATCCCTTACATGATTTCACCTACGGTCTGGTTGATCCGAAAAGCCGTTGCTATACGAATCTCGCCTTTCTTTTATCCGATCAAAATACGTATCGAATCACTTTGGCGATTTTCCGAGACCAGCAAAAAAATGATCTCAAAAAAAACAAAGAGTTTTCGGGCTCCATTCTTCAGTGTCTGGAGGAAGCGCATGAATACATCCTCGACGAATGTTTGCTGCAAATGGAGAAACCCACGAACGGCACGCTCGAACGCATAAACCATTACTCCGTGCCCTCCGAAGCCGTTCGGGAAGCGCTCGTCAACATGATCGCCCACCGTGACTACACGCGGACACCGCCTTGCGTCGTTCACATCACGCCCTCGGAAGTCAAATTCTTCTCCGTCGGCGGTCCCGCGGATCTTACCGCCCATGAAATTCTTACCCAAATGGCAACGAATTGCCGCAATCTGCGGTTGGCACACTTCCTGAAAGCCCTTCATTTGATGGAGGGGATAGGATCGGGTTTCCAAACAATCCGCAGGGCCTATGAAAACATTGAGCTTTCCGACCTGGTTCAAATTCTCGAAACCGCGTTTCTCATTACACTGCCCTCAAAGAAAGATGTACCTCCTCTGAAGGTTGGAAGCAGAACGGAGAGCGAAACAAATCCTTGGAACGATCTTTCGCCGACGGATGTAAGGATCTGCGATTTTCTTTCCTCTCAAGGCACAACTTCGCGAATGGATTTGGAAAAGAATTTGTCGCTCCCCCGCTCCACGACCAACTACCATCTGCGCAAGCTCCTTGAAGAAGGCCGCATCCGCAGGGTCGGCGTCGGTCGAAACACCTTCTACACCTGTGAGACGGAGTAACGGGCTCTTTGCTGGTTTCGCGGGCAGACCATTTCGTTCCACGCCAGCACGGATTTGCCTACATCCGATACGGCTTCTCCCCGTCTCCATTTCGCCCGTCACTTTCGGGCCGGTGATTGGAATACCGACAGGTCGCAGCGACGCCACGGGATCGTTTGCCCCACTCATTGAACGATCCCGTAGGAACCTCGGCATTTCAGCCGATCTCGCCCGGCAGAAGAGGCAAAGGAGAGTCTTCAGAACCGCCGGCGAAGCGCGGCGCCCGCGCCCCAACCCTGCGTCGGCCCGAACTTTCCGTCAAATCCGAACGTCACCGTCCAGTCGTTGCGCTCCCTTTGCACGCCGACGAGTACCTCGGCGAAGTCGCCGTAGCGAAGACCGGGAAGATCCCGGTCGGGAACGGCCCCGTTTTGGTCGTAGAGGTGTACGGCCTTCATGTCGGCCGAGCCGCCCGTCCAGACGTAGCGCGTTTCGGCGTAGCCGCGCCAACCGCCCTCACAATAGAGAGTCTTTTCGAGACGAACGCCAGGCGAGAGTTTCCAGCCCTGGAAGTTGCCGACGTCGATGTCGACGCCGTCCCCCGTCGTGAAGTCGTCGCCCTTGACGAATGTGTAGACCGCATCGAAACTCGGGCGAATCGTGACGTCAGTCCCGCGAGGGATCCAGTCAACCCCGAGAGACGACCCGACGCCCGCCCAGACATTTTCGGTTTTGCCGGTGTCCCGGCCGCCCTGCACGTCAAGGTCGTTCTTGAGATACCCGAGATTCGCGTGGTTCTTCCAAATGACGGGCCCCGCCTGCAGTTCCGCCAGCACCCCGAGATAGGCGCCGAGCGAATCGACGTCGTTCACGCGCCCCTCCATCGAGGCCGAGACGAAGCCGCCGTAGACCCCGAAGGTGCCCGACGCGTTTTCACCGAGCGTCACTGGAGCCGTACGCGCTTCAAAGAGCGCCACCCAATAGTCGAAGTAAAGGTCGTCAAAGTGCGAGACCGAAACGTCCATCGTGCCGCCCTCGATCGAGCCCGAAGCGTGTCCGTTCGCGGACGCCCCGGTGTCGAAGAGCCGATGACTGATTTCGTGCTGCAAAAGCGCCACCGCCTTTTGCCCGAGCGCTCCGCCGTAGACCTGCGGATTGAAGTCTTCCGGTTGATCGACGTGAGGCTGCGGCGCTGCGCCCGCCACGGTGAAGCGGAACTTTCCGTCGGTACCCAAGGGATCCTCTTCAAAGGGATCGGGATTCGCCACCGACACGTCGTAGACGTAAAGCGCGCCCGTCGCCTTCTCGGCTTCCGGCGCAAGACCGTAGTAAACCCGCTGAGTTTCCACCTCGTCCGCCGCGAGCGTCACGACGACCTCTTCCGCACCTGCGGGGACGTCCGAGAGAACGTTCCAGCCCGCGACGCGCAGCATGCTTCGATAGCTCTTGAACCCTCCGAAGCGAAGCGTGTCCGCGACACCCTTCTCGAGGTCCACGTCAACGAGGAGATCGAGGGTTTTGTTCGCAGCGTCCAGCAAACCGATTTCGTAGACCGATACGGGCTCCGTAGCACCCGGCATCATGGCCGTCAAGTTGAGCGTGGGGTTGCCTCCCTTGGGAACGATCAGTCTCGAGTTCGCCAAGGCCATTGGATTGCCGAGCGAGAGCGTGCCGCCCCCGAGAATTACGTAGGCTTGGCCGTCGTGCGCCACGAGTTTTTGTCCCCAACCGCCCGTATGCCAGCGCGAGCGGATGTCGCCGTTGAGAACCACTTCGCCCGTGTCGTCCGGCTCGGTATTGATGTTGATGCGGTTTTCCGGCTCCTTACGGCTGCCTGCGGTGTTGTCGAGGAAGATTCCGCCGTTGAGTTCAATCCTTCTGCCCGCCTTCGCCGAAAGGTTGAGGTACGGCGTTTTCGAACCGGCCTTCATGATGTAGAAATCCGATCCTTCCCCGTCCGTCGCAACGTTGTCGCGGAAGACCACGTCCCGGTTCACGGCGCGAAGCGTGACGGTCAGGCCCTTGTCGGCGGAAAACGGGGGGCTCAGCGTCGCGCCGATCACCCAGGGGGACTCATAGGAAACGTAGAGCGCACCGCCCTTCTTGGCCTGATTTCCGAAGAAGCTCGTGTCTTCGATCACGATGTCCTTCGTGCGCACGAAGAGCGCGGCCCCGCCGTAAACGGTCGAGGAATTCCCCTGGAAGGTCGAGCCCTGAATGAAGACTTTGTTCACGCGGTCGGCGTCGAGCGCTCCGGCGTAGCCCTCCACCCGGTTGTTGTAGAAGGCGCTGCGGCGGATTTCGAGGCGGTTGTCTACCGGCGATGCGGCATATCCCTGCGTCCTTTCGCGATAGACAAAGGCACCGCCGTCCACCTGTTGTCTCTTGTCGCCTCCGTTATTGGCGAAACCCGTGTCGGCGACGGTGACGAGCACGTCCGGTTTTCCGACGGCATACTGCTCGATCACGACGGCGTCGCCCGCAAAGTTTCGGAATCCGCCCTGCAGATCGGCTGCGTCTTGGATGAAGCCCGTTTCGTCCGTCGTGAACGTCCCCAGGTTGGCGAGCGAGAGCGTCTCCGTGGCGTAGATGCCCGGTTTCCTGCTCTAGAGAATGCTACCGTCCAACAGTGTTCCACCCTCTCCGGTGACGGAAGTCGATTTTTCGACCTTGAGGTTGGATTCGAAGGCGATGTCGCCCGTGACGACGACCTCGCCCCCGGCGGTAAGGGCTGCGGAGAAGTCCGACCACGTCCCAACGGTTTGGGCACGGCAGGCCGAAGCGACGGCCAGGGCGAGCGCGATGCGGGTAGCGTTGAGAAGAACGGACGAAACGGGGAGTCGTTCGGCGTGTTTCGGGAAGCGGCGAGTGAAGCGTTTCGCTTGCATGATGATCCCTCCTCTTTCGGGGCTCACGTTGCCCCGGTGTTCGACGGAGCACGGGCGTGCCCGTCGGGATCCTCCGGCCGCTTTCGTCTCTCTTTGCGCCTTGCGTCCCCTCTTTGGGACCTGTCTCTCCGTTTTCGTTGTCGGCGCCGGTCAGTTTTGCCGTCTTGGGATGGGTGTGTTTCGACGATAAGACGGCGTGGGAGTCTCTTCCCCTCCACCATACAATTTGCTTCGCCCTCCTGTCTTGAGGTTCTCGGGAAAGCCGGATGACGTTTGGCACCTTTTGCAAAACCGCCCGATCAGCAACGCCGGGAGGGTACGGGAAAAAGAGAATTCCTTACCGAACGGGATTTTTATTATCTCAGAATCGGAAGTACAGAAAGAAATGCGATCTCCCCCGATCTTTGAGGGATCGTCGGAGATTTCGCTGGGTGGTATGCAAAGCCCGTATTGAAAATCCCAAAAAACAGGTCGAAAAGAAAATTGATGTCAACGGACAGGCGTCGGGCGAAATATAAATTTCTTATTTTTCCTCAGAACATTTGTTCCGAGAACGTGATAGAGTTTGGGACGAATCCTCTCTTTGGCACATCTCGTAAGGACAGCTCTTACGTTCTCTAAGAGGATGAACTAAAGAGAGGGTTTCAAAGTTTTTTTCCCTAGGACCCAGGAGTTAGAAATGTATTTTTCTAAATGTCTAATCGCGATCGCCGTCGCAAGCGCTCTGCCAAGCGCTTCTTATGCCGTCACGTACGACAGCGGCTCCACCACGCTGACGGATTCTGAATATCGTGAAGGTGTTACGGTCATCAACGGCGCTTCCGTGACCGTAGATGCCGAAAACATTGCCGGCAAGAACTTTCTCGTCACCAACCATCAATCACGTCGGTCAAAACACCGGCTGGACTCAAGCGCCGAGTAAGCTAGTCCTCGGTACGGATTCCACCGAGAACATCACGCTGACGAATAACGCGGACGGCTTTGTGACCGGTATCGCCGTTCAGGGCCCTGGAGGTGCAAATTTCGCCGGGTCGACCGCCGAAGTCAATGCAAACAATTTCACGGTGACGGCTCATTCCGAGAATGACTACGTGTTCGGCATTTACGTCATGAATGCGAGCGCCGACAAACGCGATGACACGGGCGCCGTTGTTGATGAAGACTGCGCTCCGGTCAAGCTCACGATCAATGCCGAAAATACGTATGTCAATGCGACGACCGGCGTCTACGTCGACCCTATCGATAAAGATCACCGCGCCATCGGCATCGCTGTCTGGTCGGAAGGCGAGCTCGAAGTCAACGGCAATCTTTTTGTGAATGCCTCAACGGCATTGGCCGCCCGCGGGAAAGCTGTCGTCAATATCAACAAGGAAAACGATCCGAACCGCATCATCCAACTCAACGGCGACATCAATTTCAACTACAGTAACCAAAATAGCGGCACGCCCGTTCAGGCATTCGTGACGATCAACCTCGCCAATGAAAATTCGTTCCTGAACGGCGACATCGTTGTCAGCGGCGTCGACATTCCTGAAGGCTACGACGAAGTCGACGACATGAATCTTGGGCTTTCCAACGGAGGTGCGTGGTTCATTCCGAAGGATTCTCCTGATGAAGGCACGGCCGAAAGAACAGCCGAAGTCAACCTTACGATGAACAACGGTCTTCTCAGCATCGCCGACGAAACCAAGACCGTCAGTTTGAAGTCGTTCACGGGCACGGGCGGTAGGATTGAAGCCGCCGCCGTCCAAAATGGGGATACCGTCGAACACGCCAAGGTTCAAATTAAAGAAATGGCCTCCGGTGCCTCGTTTGATGTTGCCTACCTTGGTCTCACTGCCGACGACGTTACCGACGTAAATGCGACGCTTAAAGGCATGAGCGACATTATTGATGCCCCGACCGACAGCACCTACACTCAGACGAATACCATCGTCGAAGGCGACGTAATGGGTGAAATCTCGCAGGTTGTGGATTCGACCGGCAAAGTGCTCCGTGCGGCGCAACAGAGCACCAATACGAAGATCGAGTCCCTTGGCTCCTTGACGACGCTCTCGACGATGCAGTGGCGCCACGAGATGAACGACCTGACCAAGCGCATGGGCGAACTTCGCGACAGTCCTGAAGGAGTGGGCGCCTGGGCGCGACTTTATGGTTCGGAACAAGAGTACGGTGACCAGAATGTAACCCTCAAGAGTGTTTCCGTTCAGATCGGTGCTGACGTCGATGTTGCCGACTGGAAGGTCGGCGGGGCTTTCAGCTATACGGACGGTTCCTCCGACATGGACAACGGCACCGCCGACAGTGACATCTACAGCATTGCGGCTTACGGTACCTGGTTGGCCGACAACGGACTCTTTGTCGACTTGATCGGCAAGTACAGCTGGCTTGACTCCGATTTTGAGATCGCCAACATGCGCGGCAGTACTGACAACAGCGCGTTGTCCGTCAGCGCCGAAATCGGTTGGCGCTTCGAACCCTGCGCCTACGGCTTCATCGAACCGCAGGCGGAACTTACCTATGGACGGGTTTGGGGCGATGACTTCACGACGTCGAACGACGTAAAGGTCAGTCAGGACGACTTTGACTCTCTCATCGGCCGAATCGGCGTCCGAGCGGGTGTGAAGTTCCCGGAAAAGAAGGGCAATCTCTACGTTCGAGTTTCCGGAGCTCACGACTTCCAGGGTGAATCCGACATGACGGCCTCGAAGAACGGCAAGGTTTCGCTTGTTTCCGACGATCTCGGCGGCAGCTGGGTGGAATACGGCCTTGGCGCCAACTTCAACCTGACGGAAGCGACCTACACCTACCTTGACCTCGAAAGAACGAGTGGCGGCGACGTCAGTGAAAAGTGGCGTTGGAATATTGGTCTGCGTACCGTGTTCTGAACGCGCTGAAATTTGTGTGCAGAAAAACTGACCAACATAGCGCAGTCTCTGTTTCGTAAGGCTCTGTACGCTGTTTCACGAAAGTGCCCGTATTCCTGAAAATGGATGCGGGCATTTTCTGTTTCCACAACAAAGCCACCTCAAGGATTTCCAAATCGGAATACTGAAACCGGCGCTCCTTGTGCGAGCGTCGAGAGGTGCGCTCATTTGCTTTCCACTCTTTCTCTTGGGAAAACGAAACAAAAGAAAATCCTCCGCCCCTGTGAGGAACGGAGGATTCTCGAAGTTTCGAAGCCTCCGCCGTCCTTCGGAAAGGACGACGGAAAGCGTTCAAGCCCTCTTGGGATTAGAAGGCGTACGTGGCGTTGACCTTGACGCCCGCATTGCTGCGGTCGTCCGTACCGAAGCCATACTTGGCGGCCACGCCGAAGGTGAAGTCACCGTATTCGGCAGAGATGCCGAGCGTGGTGTTGTACGTGTTGTTGAGCACGTCAAGCGTGTCGCCGTTCAACGGATGAACTTCCGTGTCGCCGATCTGCGGAACAACCGTGAAGTCCAACGTCGGGACAAACTTCATGCCGGCGGCTTCGAACTTGCCGTTGAAGGCAACGCCCACAGGCATTTCGAGAACGTCGAGCGATTCGCCGTCCATTTCACGATAGTCGTCCACGTCGATCTGGGCATAACGGATGCCGGCGTGCGGAACGATTTCAAAGGCGTTCGATTCGTAGGCCTTCCAGTCGGCACGCAGACCCACCGAAATGACGGACGAGTCGATCGATTCGGCGACGGAAGCACCGGCAACCGAGCCCTTGATGTCGTTGTCAAGCGACAGATAGGTGATGTCGGCCGAAACGATCATCTTTTCCGTGATGTCCTTTGAAGCGTAGATCGAAAGACCCCAGAAGTCGGCGTCGTTGCCGTAGTCGCCGATGAAGTCGCCCTTGGCGTCGACGTCGGACGTACCGATCGTCAGCGCGGCACCGATCTTGCCGCCGCAGGCAGCCGTGTAGTCGTAACCGAGCACACCGCCGTAGACGTCGGCTTCATAGCCGTAGCCGTTGCCGTACATGTCGCCCGCTTCGTTGGCCGAGTAGAAGACGTCGGCCCAGACGCCGTTCGTCTTGCCGACCGTACGGTCGATATTGTGAGCACCAATCGTGTTCCAAACCTGTTCGGCCGCGTCATAAGCGGCGTTGTAGGTGCCGGCCACGGCGGGGAGGGCCATGTATTCGTCGAGGGCTTCGGCGCCAACATTGGAAAGACCGCCCGTCGTTTCGTCGCGATAGGTCGTGCCGATCGCGTTTACGACACCGAGCGATTCGGAACCCGCAGTGAGAACGGATTCGGCGAACGCATTGACTTCGGCAGAGACATTGTTCTGCTTTTCAAAGGCGACATTGAGGAACGTGTCGGCGGCATTTTCTTCCGTACCCTTGGCAACCGTATAACCGAGCCAAGCATTCGTATCACCGGCCTTAAGCACGTCGTTCACAAGACTGATGTCGTTAACCTCACCGCCTTCAACCAACGTGAAGGAACCGACTCGATCAGCTCCCTTGAGAAGGATCGTGCTGTTCTCGTTGACATGCAACTTATTGGCGACAAAGATCGCCTGGCCGTCCGCGAAAGCCGAGACGTCAATCACCGTGACGGAGCTGGCACCCAAACCGATATCGCCAAATTCCTTGCCGTCCTCGACAGCGTTGCCGATAAACAGTTTGCCCTTTTCGCGATCAACGGCAACCGTATCGTCCACGTAAAGACCGGAGTTCGTCGCGGCGTCATACTTGTCGCCGGCAACCGCCTTCAGAAGATTGCGGCCGTTCGCGTTCGTCGTAGCGATGGAATCAGCCTCAGTCACAGTAACCTTAGCGGCAATCTGGGCATCAAGCTGTTCGTCAGCAAGCGTCGCGACACCTTCCGTGGTGTCGGCGGCAAGACGATCACCGATCACGAGCGTGGCACCCTGTTCGAGATTGGTTTCAATCTCGAGACGCTGCACGTTAAGCGTTGCTTCCTGATGGATCGTAAAGACGTCTTGTGCCGCAGCACCGTCCGCCTGCGAAAGCTTGGCAAGCTTCAGGCTACCGAAACGATCGATTTCACCGGAGGTCACGACCGCGTTCGTCGCTTCAAACTGACCAGAGACAAAGAGTTCCTTTGCTTCAAGCGTTTCAGCATTCACCACGCCCTTGGAGGTTTCGTCCCAACCAAGGGTAACTTCACCATCGGAAGTAATAGTCTTGACGGAGTCAACGCCCGTGATCACATTGCCGCCGAGACCGGCGAAGACAAATTCCTTGCCATCCGTATGGTCGAGCACAACGCTTTCCGTACCGGCATCCACCTTGAGCGCACCGACGGCGACGTCATCCGTCACGCTCAGCGTAGTGGTCTTGGTTTTCTCGTTGAAAGCGGCTTCGCTGGCAGCCACTTCGGTACCGTAGGCGTTGTATCCGAGCGCAACGTCGAACGTAACGTCGCCCTGGAAAGCGACGTTCGTGAAGACGATTTCAGGAGCCACACCTTCACCCCAAGTGCCCTGAAGCTTGCCGAGGAAGTCGATGAAATCCTTCTGCGTCATCGAGACGTTGTCGGAAAGAAGAAGCCCAGCACCTTCCGTGAAGGCGATCTTGTCTGCCCCTTCGGCGAGCGTGTAGGTCGTACCGCCCTCACCTTCCGTCGCCTTGAAGATCTGGCTCTGAGATGCGTTCAACTCGCCGTCGACCGTAAGGGCATTGTCAGCCAGTTCAAACTTGGCGTCACTGCCGAGGATGAGATCACCAGCGACGTAAACGCCCTGAACCGAGTCGCTGCCAACCGTCTGAGACGCATACGTGCCCTTGGCCGAAAGCGTACCGTTAACGGTGAGGGAGCCGTTTTCACCCACATAGACCAAAGCGCTGTTGTTGGTATTGCCGTCCGACAGAGTCAAGTCGCCGAGCGTAAGCGAGCCGACGGCGACGGTGGTCGCACCCTTCTTGGCGACGTTAAGAGAGTCGTAGGAATAGTCGCCCGATTCGATCGTGAGGTTGCTCACGTCGGAAGCGGTCCCCACCTTCAGATTACCCGTGAAGTTCTGACCGCCCACCTGCAGGGCTCCGCCGGCGAGCGTCCATTCGGCGCCCTTCACCAAAAGCGTGTTGTGAGGAGCTCCGTCCTTGCCGCCGCCGGAATTGAGCTGCTTGACATTGAAGATACCGTCTTCCTTGACGGTGACCTTCTCGAAGATGTTGTCGGAAGCGTCCTTACCATCAGCATCCGTATAGGACTGCCAAATCGAAGCCGTGAGCTTGCCGTTTTCGATGACGGCTTCCGAAATGGTCGAACCGTAACCGTCAGCCAACTCAAGTTCGGCACCGTCCTTCACGTTGATCGTGAGTTCAGTGGCATCGTTGTTGAGGTCGAGTTCGCCCTTGAAGCCGTTGGCGTTGAGCACCGTGCCAGTAATGCCGGAAGCGATGTGCACTTCCCCGTTGACGGCGGACCCAGCTTCCAGATTCACGGTCGTGTTAACGGCCTTATCCTTGATTTCGATAGCCGACAGCTTGCCCTCTTCCTTCATTTCAACGTCGGCAACGTCGATGGTACCCTTGTTCGTGAAGGTGTTTCCGGCCGTATTGATGAGTACGCCGTGACCAAAACGCAACGTGCCGCCGTCACCTTCTTCGGTAGGCGCCCCTACACTGATGAGTCCGGCATTGACGCCTTCCGAACCCGAGGCTCCGCCGAGTTCCATGCCGGCGCCGGTCTCAACAACTGAAACCGTACCCTTGTTGACAATCTTTGAAGCGGCACCGTTCTCTTCGGAACCAACGGTCATGCCGTAGGCGTTCTTCGCGACGATGACGCCTGCGTTGGTGGCGGTAGCGCCGTTACCGGCCCAAATGCCCTTATTCTGGTAGGAAACACCATTCTTGCCGGACGTAACGTAAATCGTCCCCGCGTTCGTCAGATTGCCGTCGGCACCCGATACGGCAAGACCGGTGGCCTGAGCGGCTTTGCTATCACCGGACACCCAAAGCTTTCCTTCGAAAGTCTCCTCGCCATTCGTCGAAAGGAAAGTGCCAGCCGCAGTCTGCTCGCCTTCGGGCGCCCAGACGAATTTGTTTTCAGGCTTGACGGTATCCCACGTAGCATCGGTCACGGATTCAAGACCTTCGGGAGCATCCTTCCACTGCGTATCAGCAGCCACAGCGCCGCCCGCAACCAACGCAGCGACGGTAGCGGCGATCACGGTCTTTGTCCCCTTGGCCTGCACGCTGGACGTGACTTCGTTCACGACCATCAGCGCACCGCGGGCCTTGTTGAAGACCACTTTGAAACTCTTGTTCATTGTATTCTCCAAAAAAACAACGTTGCTTTTCCTAGAGTTTGGAAAAAGCAAAATCCCGTACGAGAGAACGGAATCCTCCTCATCTTAACAATGACCGCAAGCATAGAAAATGAGTCTTCAGGGGGGGGTAACCCTAATATTAATACACATTCGATGCAACTTTTCTGTTCTATCCGCACTCCATCAAGACATTGCCCCCACCGTTTCAGAAATTACCCTGCCGTCTGTTTTTTGTTGCCAAAAGGGCACAGTTAACAAAACTGTCATAATCGCTGTGACGCAGGGTTTCTTCGAGTAAAGATTTCCGTCTCACAAAAACCTGTGAAAATTCACCCCCGCCGTCCTCCACCCCCAGTACGTCGCCACAGGCAGCAACGCATACGCCCACGCGGGATAGACGCAGGGCACGAGAAACCCGAAGACGGGCAGAAAGAAGAGCACCGGCCCAGCCGCCAACCCCCAGGCAAAAAGCACGGGACTCGGCGCCTTCATGCGGGCGCTGCGGATCCGCCGCACGCTTCGGGCGTCCCAGAGAAGAAAGAGTCCCGCGGGCAACCACCAGACCGACGTCGCAATCAGGTGCCCCCACCGAAACGCAAAGACGCGCAGGATCGCCTCGAGCGCCGCATAAAAGGGCGTGGTCTTCCCCACCCGCCAAGCGTCGTTCAAACCGTACCAATATGTCTGCTCGTTCCATCCGTAGAGAAGCCGAAAGGGAAAGAGAAGCCACGAAAAGAAGTCGCCGAGTCCCTCCGTCACCGCCCTTGCCACCTGTCCTTCCCAACCGCCGAAGGCGTGCTGCAGCGCCGCCCCCTCGAGCACCGCAATCTGCATCCAACGCCCCGGATCCGTGAAGAACGGCAGTAGCGACAAGGTCACCAACCACAGAGTCAAAAGAAGAAAGAACCGCTGCACGCCCGTCATGAGAGCTCCTTGACGGGGCCGAGCTTCACGCCCTCGTCCGTGTCGATCAGAATGGGAATGCGTCCCTTGTAGAGCTTTCCGCCCGAAAGCGACGCGAAGAATTCGAGGTTCGGCAGACGCCCGAGCCAGTCGCGCGGCACGATGTCGTCGCGCATCCCCGACATGCGCTTCGTGACGGACGCCGAGAAGTTGGGCTTCACATGCGCCGCGGCACCCGTCGTAATGCCCACTTCGGTTTGCCAGAGCGTCGTCTTCCCGAAGGTTTCCGCGACGAAGTCCTGGGTCGCCCGGTCCTTCGTTCTCAAGGCAATGAGATTGTTGAGGTTCCCCAAGGCCATGCGCGCCTTCGCTTCGGACCCGAGACGGTCGGTGAGGTCGGGAATGGTCTGCATCGCGACCGTCACGTGCACGCCCGCCTCCATCCCCTTGTTCAAGAGTTCAATGAGGGGTTCGTTGATCACGTTGAAGACCTCGTCCACAAAAAGCGAAATGCGTCCCACCGACGCCCCCGAGCGCTCTTCGTTGTAGCGTGCGCCCGCCAAGGCCGTGAGGTCCGCGAGCAGGATGCTCCCCAGGGCGGAGGCAACGGTCGAATCGGGCAAGGCGTCGAGTCCCACGTAGAAAACCCCGCCCGCCCCGATGATTCCTTCTAGCGTCTCCACGTCTCGGAGGTCGTCGGGATCCTCGCGGTCGGGGGAGAGGCTTTTGGCGAGACTTCCCGCGGTCAGCATCGCAAGCACCGGCATGAGGGAGGCCGTGATCTTCGCGTAGTGCTCCCGGTCGTGACGATAGGTGTCGATAAGGCGGTTGAGGACGGGCTCGGGATGCCTGGGCTTTATCGTCTCCTCCCAGAAAAGGGCCTTCGCGGAGAGCTCGAGATTGCGCTCGCCGCGCCGAAAGCCCTGCTCCTCGACTTCGTCCAATTTCGCCCGAACGCGCGCGGGCCAGTCTTCGGGCCCGAAGTCCGTCAAATGCTTCGTGAGGCACTCGTCAAGGAGCGCGTCGATTCCCGACTCGATCGTGTCGGCGAGCCGACGGAGCGAAGGACGTCGGTCAACGAAGAGCAGCCCCTCCACCACCACGAGCACGGCCTGCCAGGCAAAGGACGAGAAGGCCCCCGAGGTGTCGGCGGGCATGACGGCCTTGACGCGGGTCGCGAGTTCCGTCGCTCGGGCAAAGCTTCCGAAGGGATCGAACCGGATTCCGCGGTCGGGAAAGGCCGGATGAAATTCCCGGGGTTTGGCGCGTCCCGCCGCGCGGCAGGCGGCGAAGACGGCGTTGCGAAGTCGTTTCGACGATTTCGGGTCGATCACGACGACCGGATCCCCGCGAAGAATCGCCTGACGAACGAGGTTCGTGAGCATCACGCCCTTCCCCGCCTGCGTCGTCCCCACGATCGCGGTCCCGCCCCCGAGCGACGACAAAGGCCGAAAGAGATCCCCTTCGTCGTCCCCCACGCCATGGAGGACGGGCGAGCCCGTGTCGCCGGGACCGAGCCCCTTTTCGCACACGCCCACGAGTTTCTTCACGAATGGAGAAACAAAGAGCGTCTCGGGTGCGACGGTGGAGAGTTCAAAGAGGCGCTGGGCGTGGACGGGCGTCCAGAGGAACCCGAGCCCCAACCACAGCTCCTTCACGGGCGCGCCCGCTCCCGCGGCAAAGAGCGCGTCTTCGCCCGAGAGCACGCCGCGAAGACGGGAAAGCGCAGCCTCTTCCCGAGGAACGCCCGCACGAACCTCCTCTTTCTCCCCGCGGGCCTTTGTTTTCCCCGTTTTCCTCTGCATGTGCCGCATCCGAAGCACCAGGTCGCCCCACCCCATGAAGGCGGGAGCCTTCCCTGAGAGCTTCGCGCGACGGCGCAACAGCAGCACGACGTCCAGCAATCTCACGCACCCGAAGGCCCCGATGCAGAAACCCAGGGGCGCCGCCCAGGCCCCGTCGGCACCCCAGGCGTAGAAGGCCGCGAGCGCAAAGGCGGCCGCGACGACGCTTCCCTCCCAGGCGGGGCGCCAGAGCGCCAAGGCCCGCCCGTCGGGATCGTTCGTCGCGTCGGCGCGCCCGAAAGGATTCGCCCGGGGGCGAAAGAGATCCCGTCCCCAGGCGCGAAAACGGCGCTTTGCCTCGTCCGTGAAGGCCCCGCGGGGTGGATGCTCAGAAGCGGAAGAAACCTCCTCCCCCCTGACCGTCCCCGGTGTTTCCGATAACGCTTCCCGTGACAAAACCCCGTTCTCCCGTCCGCGAGCAACGTCTCGCCCGTCGGGGGAACCCGATTCCCGTTCGTCCTTCCTTCGTCCGTACGGCCCGCCGTCCGCCGGCCATCCAACGTTTTCCTGTCTCACGACCTTTTCCTCTTTTCCTTTCATCTCTTTTCCCGTCCCTCACGAGAGGGCGGCATATCTTCTCCGTCTTCTCCGCCCGGCGGATTCCATCGCAACCGTGCCTCGCCGCAACCCTTTCGTTCCCGATCGGGAACACTCCGTCGAGGTACAGACACTTCTCAGTCGTACCGCTCAATCCCTGCGAACTCGCCCCGAACGGGCGTAAACCGCCCCCGTCCGGCAAAGCCCGGCGCCGAGGGCGGCCAGGGCGCGTCCTCTTCCCGACCGTCGGCATAGCGAAAGACCGGCCGAACGAACCGCGCGGCGATCAGTACGCCTTCTTCCGCGTACGGAGCGGCCGCCTCCCGCTCGAGACGCTCGGTCCAGAAGTTCCGCACGCCCCGGTCGCGAAGCGCCCGGTCCATGCGGTCTTCGGGGCCGTCGCCCTCGTCCGCAATATCCGCCGCTTCGACCGCAGGAACCGCACCCATGACCGTATCACCGGACGCGACGCCCGCCGCATCCGTTTTCCCATCGGTTTCTCCGCCCCTCGGGACGACGCCCATGGGGAAAGCGTTGAACCGCCCTTCTTCGAGGCGGTCGATCTCCCGAGCGGCGAGCGCGTCGCGGCGCCAGAAGAGCTGTCCCGGACGGTTTTGGAGAATCGCCCCCTTGTCGGTCAGCCACCGAAGGAGGACCGAGGTCGACGGCCGTCTCAGAAGCCTCAGCGGCACGAAGACCCCGAAGGCCGCGGCGTTCCGGGCGGGATCGCCCCGATTGATTTCCGCAAAAGCCGCTTCAAGCGCCTCGGCGAGCATCGGAGGTTCGCGAAGCCCGACGTTTACCGCCCAGGCAAATCGCCCGGGAAGCACGCTTCGGGCTTCGTCCTCGAGTTCTTCGATTTCCTCCTTGTGGCGGTCTTCCGCAAGAAGACGCCCCAGGGGTTCCTCAAAGAAGAGTTCGGAGACTTCCGCCGCGCGCATGCGGGCGGCTTCCAAATAACGTTCTCCGTCGCGAAGGAGCACGGCCTCAGATAGCCGTCCCGAAACCTTGTCGGTCAAACCGCCCTTTCGTCGGTCAGGCAAAGCGGGCACGCGGATGAGAAAGAGCGCTCCCGCGTCCCCGCGGGTTTCGATCACGCCGCTTTGCGAGAGCACGCGAAGCCAGTCGTTCAAGTCCTGCGGCATGCCTTCCCTTGAGGCGGGCGTGCCGGGCACCGCCGCAATTCCTTCCGTCAGGATCTTCGCGGGGGCGTCGGGCCAGAGCAAAAAGACGCCTTCCACCCCGTGAAGGAGCACCCCGTCGGAGTGCGGTCCGCAAAAGAGCCAGGCCCCTTCGCGCACGGCTTCGAGCCACGCCTCCTCCACCCAGTGCGAAAGAGCGGCGCGCACGCCCGCGAAGGGGTCGTCGGCGAGCGCATCCGCTGTTTCGCCCCGGCGCTTCCAGAGGACTTCAAAGACGGCGTCGCGCACGAGCCGCTCGAGAAACTTCGCTTCGTCGGAGCGCCGGACTTTCCCTCGGGCGCGGCCTTCGAAGAGTTCCGCAAAGAAGGGATCCTCGGTGAGCCACCTTCGCGTTCGGTCGGGAACCCAGCGAAGAAAACTCGCGTCGAGCCCCGTCGTCGCCGTGCGGCATTTGCGAACGGTAAAGAGCACGTCCTTCGCCTTCCCCGCCCCGCCCGAGGAGTCAGTATCCGACACCCCGCAGGCGGCGAGCGCAAAGGATAGAAGCGCTTCGTCCCGGCGCCATCTGCGGCCGTCCGCCTCGACCGAGAGGTCCGCGAGACGGTTTTCTCCGTAGGCCAAGGCCGAGAGAAAGACGATCGTCTTCCAGCGCTCCCGATGCCGACGTCTTGCGACGGGGTCGAGCGTCAACCCGAAGACCCGCGCGTCCAAACGACGCAGGGCCGCCAGAGCCGACTCCAATCCGAACAGAAAAAGCCCGCCGCGGTGCGAAAACGCCTCATCCCGCAGATCGGGCAGATCCTCCACGAAGGCGGCCCAGGCGAGAAGCGCGGGGAGAAAATGCGCTTCGAAGAGAGAGCGGTCGGCCGAGGCGAGAAGCACCCGCTGCAGGGTTTCGCGGTGCCTCGCAAGAATCACCACCGGATCGACGGGCGCCCAGACGGGACGCCCCCGGTCGTCGAGGAGTCCCGCGTCTCCCGACGGTTCTTCGCCTGCCGAACCCCTCACCCCGCCGGCCGTCCCGACGCTTTCCGCCCCGTCGAAGATCCCGAGCGCAAGACGCCCCGGCCCCCGCCAGCGGGCGACGAGGTCGGTGCCGAGCGCCTGGCGCACGGCCGATTTTCTTGCAGCGTAGAGTTCGGGTACCGTCATGAAAGCTTGGAAGAAATGGGGCCCACGGATTCGTGCGGGGCGACCCGGGCGGTACAGTCCAAAGAGACAAACTTTCTAAAGCGGACTTCTCCGCGAAACCCCGAGCTTTCGAAAATCGGCCCCTCCGACCGAAACCCGCCCCAAGAGAAAAGATCCCCTTCGGGAAGAAAAAGAAAGAAAAGAGGAAAAGAGAAAAAGGACCGCGGGCCTCCCCTTCTCTCCCGAAGGAGAGAAGAAGGAGAGCCCTGCGGACCGACGAACGAAGCGAACGCTTCTCACGGAACCGAAACGGTTCCCGGCGAAGACCCGTCAAGTCCGCGCCGCCTGAAGGAGGCGCTTCATGAGCTTGACGATCCCCTCGGGAACGCCCCGGACGTCCCGGATGCGCTCGCAGTGGCGACCCCAGAGGTCCGCGGCGTTGCTCCCGACGAGGAGGACGCCGAGTTCGATCCCTGCCGCCTCGACGTCTTCGGGCACGTGCCGGAGGTTCTCGCGCTCAAAATGCCCGTCCGTCAAAAGGATCAGGATTTTGCGCGCCTCCGGCCGTTCGAGGAGCCGCTGAGCGGTGGAGAGAAGCGACGCCACGACGGGCGTGCCGCCGCAACTCTCTCGCGCGCCGGTGCGCTTCGCAAACGCCTCGGCCGACTCGCCGAAGGTCGTGATGACCTCGGCGGTGTAGCCGGCGTCTCCCGGAAAGAGCGCCGTCTCGAGCGCGACGTTCGGGACCTTCTCCAAAACCGACGCGAGACGGTAGCCCGAGGCCTTCACGAGTGCGAAGTCCTCTTCCGAGAGCGATCCCGAACTGTCGAGCAGAATCGAGACCGCCGCCTCCACGCCCTGCGCGTCCTCCCAGACCGAAAAGACCCGGGCGTCGCCCACGGCGAGACGGTCGAGCTCCATGTCGTCGACGTCCCAGCCCGTCTCAGTCAAACCGACGGGCAAGGGAACGCGCCGAAGAAGCAGGTCCTCGAGCGCGCCGTTCAGCCGCGTGAGACGCGAGAGCGTCTTTTTGAAGAGCATCTCGACGTCGGGACGTCGGCGCGCGGGCGCGGTCTCGCCCCCGGCGGGAACGATCCGCGTGTCGGCGGGCCAGAGCGCACGCTCGAGCCGGTCCATCCGCATCCACGATTCCGCCCGGAAGGCGGGACCGTCTTCGTAGGTCACGCGGTTTTCACCCTTTCGGGCAAGCCCCGTCGAGGCGTCCGCCTTGGCGTGCCCCGACCCCGCGAAGGCGGGACGACCCGATCCCTCGAGAATCGAGAGGATGCGGTCGCGCCGCAAGGCGTCGGATTCATCGCGCTTCTCCTCGTACCCCCAGGCCTCTCCGAAGAGAGAGGGCTGAAAGGGTTCAGGCGAAAGGGAATCTCCCTTTCCGTCGGAAGCGGCCTTGCCCTCGTCCGCGCCCTTTTGCGGGGGCGCGAGCGTTTCGGCAAAGTTTGCGAGAAGCTCCGCGAGACGAAGGGCGAGCGACACGGCGTCCTCGGTCGAGCGCAAGGGCCAGGCCGAGAAGACGAGACGATCGAGCCGAAGCTTTTCGTCTTCGGTGAAGATTCGCCCCATCTCGCGCTCGAGCCACTGCAGATCCCGCTCGACGACCGTCAAGCCCAACTCGCGCTCCCAAAGGCGCGCGAGGTAGTAGAGCTTCACGACGTCGTACGCGGGTCTTCCCGGCACGTCTTCGACGAAGCGGCTCATCCCCGCGCTCTGGAGCGCCAGGTAGAGGGCTTCGCGAAGAATCCCGTAGCCCGCGTAGGCGGCGCTCGTCAGCGCGTCCACCCGAACGTCCTCGAAAAGGTTCGCCCACTCGAAAACGCAGGCGGGGGCATTCTTCACCGCCGCTCCGCGAAGGAGCGAGAAGTCCGAATGCACCACGTGCCCGCGCTCATGAAGTCCGTGTCCGTATACGAACACGGGCGCGAGCGGATTTCCGAAGTCGATCGGTCCGAGCCAGACGGTCTTCCCGTCGGTGGCGGGACGGGCCGTGAACTTCACCGAGAGCCCCTCCTTTCGGCACGCAGCCGAAAGAACGAGGGGCGCGGCCTGCCGAAGCACCTGGCCTTTGGAGGCTTCCGTCCGGAAGACCCGCCCTGCGGCCTCGGCGCCCGCGGCGCAGTCGTTTTTCCCAATGCGGTTCAAAACGGTCACGTCGACGGCGCCTTTGCGCCGGATTGCGCCGGCTCGCTTTTTGCCCGTGAGGGCGCGGAATCGACTCATTTTGTCTCTCCGTCAAAAAAAAGAAAGGGACTCTGCGGAGGACCGCGCCGACATTCGGCGCGGGGGATCTCCGCTAAAGTCCCTTGGGGTTTCACACTTTGCTTTTGTCGGACCCGTGGGTCCGGTCCGGAAGCGCGCGGGCCGCATGAAAACGGACCCGCGCGGCGCTTATGGAGGCTTCATGACGTTTCTCCTTTGCCTTCGCTTTTCAGGCGAAGGCCGGCGGTTCGACGTCGCGACGGTTCACGCGTTTGCGCGCCTCGTCGATGAAGTTTCCGAGCGTGGTGACGAAAAGCGTCTCCACGGCCTCGCGCTCCACGGCGCCCAGGGCTTCCGAAAAAGCCAGGCGCACGGCGCTCCGGACGGGGTCGTTCATCTTCACGGCTTCGCCGAGCAGGAAGGAACAGAGAATGTCCCGAACCCGGCGAAGCACCCGATGACTCACCGCCACCGAGGCGTTCTCGAAGGTCATGCTGCTCTTCTTCGCGGCGGCGCGGCTGTCCGCACCGACGCGTGCGAGCCGCACGCAGAGGTCCGAGAGCACTTCGGGGGGAAGCGCCTCCTTCCAGTCGCGGCGAAGCGTCGCGACGAGAAGCGTGGTCTCCTCGTACTCGTTCAAGCCCTCCATTCGGAGGTGCCAGAAACGGTCGATCGTCGAGCGGTCCTGCAGCCTGCGCCCCAGGAACCCCTCGTCGGCGGCTTCGCTTGAAGCCCCGCGCGTGTTGTCGGTGATGATCACGCGCGCTTCCGGATGGCGCGGAAGGACTCTGCCCACCTGATCGAGTTCGAGCGGCAGTCCCTCGAGGATGTCGTTGCACGACACCCAGAGTTCGGGACCGGCGCAGGAGAACTCGTTGATCAGCAGAATCCAGCCGTAGCGCCAACAGAGCGCGGCGGGACCGTCGACCCAGCGCATCCCCTTTTCATCCATGACCCAGCGGCCGATCAGCTCGCGCCGATCCATGCGGGGCCGGGCCATGACGGAGACGACGGGCATGCCGAGACGCGCGCAGAATTGACACGCCGTGCTCGATTTGCCCGCGCCCGTCGGGCCCGAGATGTAGAGGGGTTCGGCTTCGGCAAATCTCCACCAGAGGGAGAGCTGTCCGAAGACGTCGTGGGAGAAAAAGTGTGAAGGATTGACGGAGGGAATGCGGTGTCTTTCGACATCGCTTCGTTCGTCGAATGAGTAGCCTCGGCAAGGGGGATACAGAGTCAGATGTGCGCCGAATTCACTTGCCGGCACAAAGCGGCTGTTCATCATGAGGTTTTCCTCCTTTTGGAAAGAAAAAAGAAAACCTCGGGGACGCACGTCCCCCTGAAGCCGCTTTGAGCCTGTGGGACAGCGCCCACGAGGCAGCTAAGAGACAAGAACTTCTTCCGCCTAGGACGCGCCCGAAGGACGAGTCGTCGGAGAAAGAAAGCCGTTGTGGAAGGTGGAAATCCGTTGCGGGCGGAGAGCCCGGATTTTTAGAACGTGCGCCGATTTCCTTTGCGTCCGTTCGCCATGAAAGCGAAATCCATTCTGCCTGAAGTTGAGGGAAAACGGTGCAGAGGGTTTTCCCCGAGAAGCAGCATAACGCCGCCGCTGCGGGTCCGAAACGCCCAAAAACGGCGAAGGGCGCCCTCCGAAGGAGTCGCCCCTCTTGGGCTCGAATCGACTATGTCTAGCCGCCGAGCTTAGTAACCGCCGAAATCAGCAGGACGAGCGCAGCGATCGGAACGATCACCCGAACGCGGACGCAAAATTTGCGCCCGAAGCGTGCTACGATTTCTACGGAGATTGGCGAGTTGTTTTGGTTTCGCATCGCCATCCTCCTCCGAAAAAAGCATCGAGCCCTTGTCGTTGCAGCGACTTGGGCTTTTTGCTTGTTGGCAGAGGCACCACTGTCAAAACGTGCTAGCATTTCCCTCGGAGATGCGTGCTACTATCTCCACAGGGATTGGCGAGTGTTTGTTGCTATGCACCACTATCCTCCTCCGAAAGGCAAGAGCCCTTGTCGTTGCAGCGACTTGGGCTCTTTGCTTGTTGACAGAGACGTCGCCGCCACCCCAACGGTCGCCGCCGCTCGTTCTCCGTTTACGACAAGCCCGGCGTTACCACCCCTCCCCTTCGCCCTTGAACGGCCACCCTTTCGCTACGCGCTTCTCCCTTGCCTCGGGCGCCGTTGTCTTTTTGTGGGGCACAAAAAAAATCCGCGCCGCCGAACGAAACGACAGCGCGGATTCTCATTCAGGCGAAGAGCCCGGACGAGGTTATTCCTCGAAGGTGCCCTTTACGATGATTTCACCTTCGCGCATCATCTGACGCCCGTTGGCAAAGACGTGCACGAGGTTGAGGTTTTCGTCGAAGAGGTTGAGGTCGGCCGAGCCGCCCGCCTTGACGAAGCCCTTGCCCGGAAGCTGCAGGGCCTTCGCGACGTTCGCGGTGACGACCGAGAGAGCCGTCGTCATCGGGACGTTCATTTCCTGGACGAGACGCTTCACTTCCTTGAGGTTGCAGGCGACGCCGCCGACGCCGAGGCCCACCATTTCGCCCTTCTCGTTGAAGCGCGGAACGGAACCGTGACCGTCGGAGCTCATCGTCACGTGGTCAAGCGGCACGCCCGCGTCGAGCACGGCCTTGACGCCCGCGGCCGGAGTGCCCACGGCGCAGGAGCCGCCCGTCGTGATGTCGACGTAGCCGCCCGCGAGACCGAACTCGATCGCGCCCTTGAAGACGTCGGGGTGGCGCGCGCAGTGCGTCGGACGGATGTGCTGAATGGGCATGCCGCGCTTGACGCAGTCAAGGAACATGTCGAAGGGGCCGACGATGTTGCCGAGGTGAATGTGGAGGACGCCGAGCTTGCCCGCGACCATCGCGCCCACGCGGATTTGCGTGAGAAGACGCATGACTTCGTCTTCGGTCGGGAAGCTCGAGCGGTGGTCGCCCATGGCGATCTTGACGCCGAGGACTTCTGGGACGAAATAGAGGTCGTCGCGCACGCAGCTCGTGAGCGTGGTCGGGGGATACGCGTAGTTGCTCGTGTACATCCAGGCGGAAACGCCTTCGGCCTGCAGAGCGCGGACCTTCCCCAAAAGATTCGGGATCGAGCGGCTCGTGCCGTCGGTGCCCGAGACGCCCACGACGCTCGTGGTGCCGCAGGCGACGAGCTCGGAAAGGACGAGTTCGGGCGTGCGGGTCTTGGGACCGCCTTCGCCGCCGCCCCCGGTGACGTGGATGTGCTGGTCGATGAAGCCCGGCGTGAGGAGAAGGCCCTTGGCGTCGATTGTTTCGAGCTCGGGGAGTTGAGCGCTCAGGTCCTTGCCGACGGCAACCACCTTGTCGTTCACGGTGAGGACGTCGCAAATGCCGAGGTCTTCGGGCGCGTAGACGTGCGCCCCCTTGATGAGATAGGCCATTTCGTTTATCTCCTGAAAAGAATCAGAGGAAGATTTGCGCCGCGGCGACGTTCACGATCATGCCGAAAATCATGACCGGAATCGTACGGCGGATGAGTTCGATCGGGGTGAGGCCCGCGATGCCCGAGACGGCGATGATGACGCCCGAGATCGGGCTCATCGGACGGGCGAGACTCGCCGCGAGCTGTACGGGAATGACGAGCGCCATCGTGTTGTAGCCGACGCTCGCGGCCGCTTCGGGAAGAAGCGGCGAGAAGGCGAAGAAGGCGGAGTTGCCCGAACCCGTCACGATCGTGGCGACGGTCATGATCGCCATCATCACGAAGAGCATCAGGTAGAGGCCCACGTCCTGCTGGGCGGCCGCCATCTGAATCATCGTGGAGATGCCGCCGATCTTCGTAAGGCCGAGCGCAAAGAGTTCCGCGCAGATGATGAGGGAGACGGTCGAGGTGAAGACCTTCCCCATCCCTTCGAAGAAGGCCTGGAAGTCCTTGCAGACGTCCTTGAGCGCACGGCGGCTCGCGAGGTCCACCACGAAGGCGATCAGAATCGAAACGATGATGGCCGTCACGAGGTTGAGCTTGATGCCGTCGTAGACCATCGGCGAGAAGATGATGAGAAGGAAGAGAGGCAGAATCGGCAGAATCGCGTAGAAGGCCGGACCCGCCCCCGCGAAGGCGTCTTCGGTCTTGCCCGAGGCGGCGCCCGCGTCGTCGGCGATTCCCTTGGCGGCCTCGCGGCGGTCAAACCAACGCTGCACCAGCGCGTGCCCGACGGCGACGGCCGCGATCACGCAGATTGCGACCGGAATCTGACCGGTGACAAAGTAGGTCACGACGTCGGTGCCGACGAGGTCGGCGGCGCGCATGGCGTTCGAAGAGCTCGGCCCGAGGTCGAGGCAGCACGTCGAACCGATCACCGCGGCCGCGGCGGCGCGGCGCACGCCGAGCTGCACGAGAAGCGGATAAACGGAAGCCATGAGCAGGAGTCCGAGCCCCACGGCGGAATTGATGAAGAGCGCCATGCACTGGCCCACGACGTAGGTGAGGCCCAAGAGCACGTAAGGCGAGTGAATCGCCGAGAGCGGACGCACGCAGAGCTTCACGAGGGCCTTCGAGGCGCCGATCTTGTTCATGTAGTAACTGAAGCCGCCGATCGCCATGATGTTGAGACCGAGTCCGCCGATGCGGCTCTTCGTCAGGTCGGTGACGGCCTGCGCGAGGTCGAAGCCGAGGAAGTTCGTGGCGGTCTTGGCCGACACGGGCGCGTTGCCCATATAGGCGCCGATCAGAAGCAGGACGAGCCCGAGCACCAGAAGGATGACGGGCGGATAGTAGTTTTTGATGACGAAGTACGCAAGCAGCACGACGGCCAAGAGCGTACAAATGACTCCGAACATTTGAAAATCTCCGGTCAGGTTGTATCGGGGAACTTCGGCCCGGGCGGTCTGCGCCGTCCTAAAGCCGACCCTGCATGTTAGTGTCCGCCGCGGGAGTCCGCCATCGGGGTTAAACCGTAACGCTTGGAATTAGGTACGCTAGCTACGCTGGCGTACCACTTCCGCGTGTCATGGCATCCAAGTCAAATGTCTCAATCGGAAACTCCAGTTTAGCGGTCAGTTTCTGCACCGACTTCTTGATGGGGGCAAGAGACCATTTCCCGTCTACCTGGCTAGCCAAGATCTTTCCCAGTGTTTGACGCAGGTCCTCGAACGAGACATTCTTGTCTTCGCCAATCCGTGCAATATCCGCCATGCATTCCATGGCAATCGTGGCAGACAAGTGGTTCAAAAACAGCCACGCCTCATGACTCGTGCGATCCCGCATATAGGAAGCATCGAAATCCGTACTCGCGCCATACGTCTTGAAAAACTGCTCAATCTCTTGACGCTGCTTGTAGGTCCGATAGATCTGATGGCTGTTCAGATCCAAACGGTTCGTCTGGATTGATACCGTCCCTATCTCGGGGGTCGACTTAAGAACTTGTCTCAGGTCCTGCGGCTGTAACCGTTGGAGCTGTTCGTCAGACATTTTCCCTTTGCCATTCTGACGGCGCTTCATTTCCTGTTGGACTTTCCCATCTTTCGTTTCGTTTTTACGGTCAGCCCGCTCAGCCGCATCGGCGAGTTCATTGGCGTACAGTTGAGCATCAAAATAGACAAAGACGTTAAAGCCATCGGCTTCGATTTTGAATGACTGAATTGCTCGGCCGTTGTAAGTAAAAAGATCGGAATAACTTTGCGGTGTCAGCGGCAGATACGACGATACGAGCTTACTGCCGCGCTTGATGGGAATGACATAAGAAAGTTTCTTCGCGGCCAGCTCTTCAAACTCGCCCTCTGCAGCGAATCCCTTGTCGGCAATCACGGTGTACTTGTTGCTTGAAATGCCGCATTCGCTGAGGACGTCGGCGAACGCACTGACGTCGGGCGTACTGCCGAGAAATTGCTTGTAGTACACCGGAGCACTGGAATCGTTGGCGAGGCTGTAGACGTAGAGCAAGTTGACTTGCGGCTTGAAGCGCCTTTTCGAGTCATATCCGAGTTCGGCAAGCTCCATGGTTTTGGAGGAGGTGATCAGACGATGTCCGTCGAATAGAATGAAAACATCGTTCTTGTTCACATCCTCCTGCATGAAACGGCAAATCGCACCCCGGCGTCGTCCCAAAGCCTGCAGGAAAGCAGCATTACCGGCCGGATCAAAAGAAAGGTCGGGGAGCAAGTGAGCGAGGAAACTCGTTTCGTAGTGCATCTGCAGTCGACGAAAACGAGGTTCTTTAATGGCACGCAAGATGGCTGCGGCATAGATCATTTTCCAAAGATCAGGGAAATGCTCTTTCAAGCGCTCACGCATCGTGACCGTGCGATTCCAGAAGAATAAAACCGCACCGGTTTCTACGACATCGGACACTTTCGTGACCTTTTGCGACGACACATTTACGAGGCGTCGCTTGGTCGGCACCAATCCCTCTGGCGTCAGCTTGCCGAGACATTTGCCGGAAACCTTGCGGCTTCGTTTGATTACCGGATCGTACTTGCTGAAACGTTCGTACACGTACCAGTAGTTTCCGATCTTTTTGATTTCCGTGTTTTTGGGCCGTGGATAGGCCGTGACGAAGTCTGGTTTCTCAGTCATTTTTATGCTCAAGCAGATACACCCTATTAGGTATACTATTTTAAAGGAAAACGGGGTGAGAGTCAACCACGTTTCCCGTGTGAAAGTAATAAATATGGCTAGGCAGCCTGAAATTAGGCTTACCTAACTTAAAGCGTTACGGCTTAAACGGACCCGCGCCGAGCCATCGGACTCGCCCGCACTACGCCCTTTTTTTTTCACCCTCCGTCCTTTTAAACGGCCCCGGGAAGACGACCTAAGGGAAATTCCTGATTCCTCGACGTCCGTCGAGAAATCCAACAGTCAACTCCCAAAAAATCCTACAAACCCGTATCGTTCATTATTCACTCCCCTAGAGAGAAGGGGAAACAAAAGGTTGCACTCCACCCCTCCAAAGGACAAATAAAACGCCGTTTCGGGATACTTATTCAGGAAAACCCGCTAGGATGGAAAAATCTCTTCTCGGAAAGAAAAATCTTCTCTCCGTCCTTTTGGAACCCTGCATGTCATCTTTTTCCCGCGGTCCGATTCCTTCGGAAAACCTCTCTTTTCGCCACTCTTCCGTGCGAAAACTCCTTTTTCTTTCCTGCGCGCTCCTAACCGCCGGCGCGCAATGCGCCGACGACCGCTTTACGCACAGCGCCGACCTGAAGAAATGGACCGTCGACGCCGTCCGCCACGTCTATAGCGGCAGCGTGGACGGCTCCCACAACGGCAACCTCTTCACGTTTGCGCTCGGCGCAGGGGAGGAACTCTCTCAACTCGACTTTTACGGGGCTTCGGACGCCGCCGTGCAAAACGGGAATCGACTGATTTTTACGGAAGGCGACTACCGGGCCAAAGACCCCGTGCAGGCATTTCACGCCGCCCACGGCGCATCGCGGGAAGCCGTCGGCAACGCCGTCTCGATCGAGGGCGGCAACTTTTTGCCGCCCGCGGCCGGAACGAACCGCCTCATCGAATTCACGGCAGCCGAAGGAACGGGCGACATGAGCGACAACCGCATCGACGTCTCGGGCGGCGACTTCGGAGCGCAGTCGAAATTCACCGCTGTGAACAATACGGCGGAAGCCGAAGACGTCCGGGGAGACGCCTTTGCGCTCACGGACAACGTCGTTTCCATCACGGGCGGCACCTTCCGTACGGACGCCGACGTCGAGGTTGCGTACTCGGAAACGGGAACGCTCGCACGCAACCGTCTCATGATCCGGGGGCTCGCGAACGGCCGCTTCAACATGGCCTACGCCGCCAACACCGAGAGCGGCAACGCTTCAGAGAACGCGATCGTCATCGAAAAAGCCTCAAACCTCTACGTGCAGGTCGACCTCTTCGCCGCCTCGGCGGGTTCGGCCGCGCCGTCGACGCTTGCCGACAATCTTCTTTTCATCACCGATTCCTCGATCGACTCGTCGTCGCTCGGCGCCGCCATGAATCCGAGCGGCGACGTCGTCGGCAACCGAGTCGACATCAGGAACTCGACGCTCAGGAGTTCCTCGGGCGGCAACATCTTCGTCTACGGCGGCCTCCACCAAGGCTATGGAGGTCTCGACGGAAAGATCGCCGGAAACTTCATCCGCCTTGAAGACGTGACGCTCGACCTCACGGACCGTCAAGCCGCTTTTTTCATCGCCGGCCAAATCTCCGCTTCCGAAGGAGGCGTACTGACGAACAACGTCGTCGAACTCGCCGGAGACGGCGCTTGGGACGAGCGACTCGCTCAGGCCCGGCTCGTGGGCGCCGGGCGCTTCGGCGGGACGGGGCAAGACGACGTTCGAGACAACGCCCTGCGGCTCTCCGGATGGCGGGGCGTCGTGTCGTCGGTCAAGGGCTTCAACACGATCGAACTCTCGAACATTCCCTGGGAAGCGGACGGCACCGTGCTGAGGGTCGACATGACGCCCTACGAAACCTGGGAAGAAACCGTCACGAAAGAAACCCTGGACCTGAGCGGCACGACCTTCACCTTCGTCGACGGCGGCTTCGTCTTCGAAGGAGGCGCCGACGCACACCTCGGCGAATCGATGACGCTCCTTGCTGCTGGCGAGCATACCGGCCTCACGCTCAATCCCCTCTACGACGGAGAAGGCCTTGCGATCGCGCTCACGACCGGCATCACGACCGAAGTCGAAGGCCGGATCGTAAACGCCGAAGACGGCAAATCGATCGTTCTCGAACTCGAGGACGCGCCCGTCCCCAACCGGCAGTTGGCGCTCGTTTCGAACCTGCGGAACGCCGCGGTGACCTTCCTCGGCCAGGCGGCGGAAATCGTGGGCGACACCCTCACCGAACCTCCGAAGGACTATCGTCTCGGTCCCAAGACCTTCGCGGTGATGAACGGTGCGGACGTCAAGTACGAGTCCGCCGGCAAACTCACGGTGCGCGGCATGAACTTTCTCGCCGGAGCGGGAACGAGCGTCGAGACCGGGTCGGGCATCGCCCGCGTCAACTTCTTTGCGGAAACCGGCCGCGGGGAATTCGACGACGTGATGCGGCTCGAAGGCCTCAAGCGCCGTGTGGACGGCACGATGACCTACTACGGCGTCGGCACCTCCACGCGACATCTTTGGGACAACGGCTTCTACACGGAAGGCTCGCTTCGCGTCGGGCGCTATGAGAACGACGTCGAGCACGGTCTGACCGGCGCGGACGGTTTGTCGCACGGCTATAAGACGCGCTCGCTCTACGCCGCGGCCCATGCGGGACTCGGGCGGATCTTCCCCTTGACGGCCGACGTCAAGCTCGAAGTCTTCGGAAAGTACTTCTACACCCACCTTCCGAGCGACGCCGCAAGCGTGAAGGATTCGGGCGGCACAACGACGCTTCGCTTCGAGAGCGTCGACAACCACCGCGTGCGCACCGGTGCGCGCCTCTATGCGCCCGCGGGCGACTGGCAGGGCTACCTCGGCGCGGCGTTTGAGTACGACATCACCGACACGGTCCTCAACGAAGCGAACGGCGTCGAGATCCGCGGGGGCGAATCGATCCGCGGCGCGACGGGGATCGGCGAAGCGGGTCTTCGCCACGCGAAGGCGGGTTCGCCCTGGCTCTTTGACGTGCGGCTTCGCGGCTACTGCGGCCAGCGCGAAGGCGCGAGCCTGAAGCTCCAGGCCGAGTACGGCTTCTGAGCAACGAACCTTTTGCGCGGTCACGAAAAACGAATCCCCTGCGCCGCACCGGTTCGCAGGGGATCCTACTGGTAATCGAAGCAACCGTCCGACCGAATCGTTCAGGCGTCCTGATTGTCCGACTCTTCGATCATCCGCTGAAAGAAGTTCTCTTCCTCGTCCTCGAGCGTCTTCCTCAACGTCGGGTCCACCGCGTCCATCACGGAGCGGACGAAACTTGCGCCAGCAGCACCGACGGACCGGGCCGTACCCGGGAAGAACCCAAATGCCAAGCGGGCGGCAACCAGAATCAAACGATAGAAATCGGTCTGCGGGAGCGCTCCCAACGCCTTCGCTTCGGGCGCGATCATCGCGCGGATTTCCGCCTGAACGCTTTCGTCGGGAGCGGTTCCGGCGTGTTGCTCGATCCACTCTTCGTACCGACCGTCCTCCTCTTCCGACCTCGTGTCGTGCCGACTCGCCGTCAAGTACAGAATCTGAGAAACGATTTCGCCGTGGACACGTGCCCGTTGGAATTCGTCGCACTCGTCCTCGGGATGGTCTTCCGCCTCCAAATGACGAACGATCGCCTTCTGCAGGAATTGAGTGATGCAGTCGGTTCGGCGAACGCACTCCTCCTCGTCGGGTTCGCTCGTCTCGCGCATCAGAAGTTGGTCGATCCAGACTTCGAAGACCTCTTCGGGGTCGTATTGGAAGATGCGGGCGCTGTCCTCAGGGTCCACGATCTCGCAATCCGAAAAGTCCGCGGCGACAAAACGGGAAACCGCCGCCTTCAGAGCCTTGTATTCCACCGGATCGACCTCTTCGAGACCGTCCATCCCCAACGAAAGAAGTTCCGCGATCGAAATCATTCGGGAAACGTCGGCGAAATGCTCGACCAGTTCGACCTGAACGAAGGGATCGACCGTTTCCTCTTCGGAAGGTTCGTTCGTCGACGGAACACTGGAAGACATCATTTTGCTGACGGTTTCCAACAGTTCTTCGTCGAGGAATTCCGGATCCACACAGCTCAGAAGACCGAGGAAAAGACCGGTGAAGAGCCCGTGAGCCCGGTCGTACGAGAGTCCGGTCTTCCGGGACACGACATCCAACAAGGGAGCCCGTTCCTCCATCGTCCGGAAAATGAACCAGTAGGCGTGAAACGCCTGAAAAAGTCCGTCGGACATGATCGCCGACCGGATGATTTCCTGCCGGCGGCTCTCGCGTTTGCGTTGCTCCTTGGCCTTTCGCCGCTTTCTGCGCTGTTCTTTCGTCTGCCGCGCCATTATGTTTTCCTCCCGACGGATGACGGGCGGGCCCGAAGGCCCGCACCCTTTTGATTGCAAGATCTGGGAATTTTAGCTGACTTTCATTGTCGGAGAGGCTCCTTTTTGATCCGGCGAGCCCCTGTGTGAAGTCGGTCTTGACCTCCACCGTCGCCACCGGGACGCCGTTGCTGTAGAACATTCTTCGGACGTCGTGTGGTGGTGAACCTGCCGAACGACGCAAAGGATGTTGCTTCGGTAGAGTTGAACAACCTCCTCGTTGCGGTCGTCTTCCGGAGCGCCCTCGCTCATCTAGAAGCGGCCGACGCCGGCAATGCCGATCGGGTCGCGCAGGAGGGCGAGCGCACCGTGCTGACGGGCGAAGTCCTGCAGTCGATCGAGAAGAACGGTCTGCCAGTTGTTCGTTTTCTGCAGAAGCCCAAATTTCTTCGGATACGCCGTCTGCATCCATTCGAAGACGTCGGCTGGATAAAGAGCGCAGCAACGGTCGTAGCCGAGATTGTTTTCGGACCGAGGCTACCTGGAGGCGACAAGCCCTTCGGCGATTGCGTCCTCGAAATTCTTTTCTTTGAGCAACCGAAATCCTGAGTCAGTCATCGTCTTTCACCATCTTGCGGGCATCGTCGAGTAGCTGATCCGCAGCGATTCGCACGTCAAAAGCGTTTCGAAATTCGTGGTCCTGCCTGATGCGGAATTTCTCGAATTCACCCAAGGCATGTTCCTTCGCCTCTTGGGCCGAGACGTTGCCGGGGCCTTGAAGAATGCCCATGTCGTTAAATACCAGGAAGCTGTCGAGTCGCTTCTCCCAGTCCTCCATGGTCATGGGAACGTGCTTCCGGGCGCGGAGCTCAGCCATGTCGAGATACATGGAAACCAAGCGATTGAGCGTGTCGATCTCTTCTTTGGAGAGGTAGTTTTTCGCGATGAGAACATCGGTGCGGATAACCTTGCCGCCCGTCTTGGCATTCTTCCAGGAGGTGAGGCCCATGTGCGGCTTTTCAGCATCCGCCCTGTCCCTGATGATCTCCGCTGCAGTGTGGCGATGAACCGCGTAATGAAGCTTGTTCTGGACGGTTGCGAAGAATCGGCGGGCAACCTCCGAATGAACGTCGTAGTCGGAAGCCGTAGCGAACAGGTCCGTCACCTTTTGGTAGGCCTGCCGTTCGCTTGCACGGATCTCTCGGATTTCTTCAAGAAGTTGGTCGAAGTACGACTGATCGAAAAGCTTGCCGTTCTTCAGGCGTTCAGCGTCCAACAGGTAGCCCCTGATCACGAAGTCACGAAGCACTTTCGTCGCCCACTGCCGGAAAGCTGTGGCACGCTTGCTGTTGACGCGGTAGCCGACGGCGATGATGGCGTCGAGGTTGTAGTGCTTTGACTTGTAGCTCTTGCCATCCAAGGCAGTTGTCAAGAAAATCTTGACAACTGAACTCTCCATCAACTCACCGTCCTTAAAGATACCTTTCAGATGAAGAGAAATGTTCTGCTTTGTCGTGTCGAAAAGTTCGGCCATGAGCTTCTGCGTGAGCCAAATGGTCTCGTTTTCAACGCGAACTTCAATACCGTTGCCGCCACTCTCCTTAGTGAAGATGAGAAAGTCGGCCGTATGATTCCGGATGTTTGATTTATCCATGGTTAACCTTAAGCCACTAAGAAAGAAAATATTAAACAATTGCGCCACTCAACACTCTTCCCCGGAGGGGGATTGTCAGGGCTACCTCGGGGTGGCCTTCGAGTACGACTTTACGGAGACCCTTCGCAACGAAGCGAACGGCGTCGAAATCCACGGGGGCGAATCGATCCGCGGCGCCACGGGGATCGGCGAAGCGGGTCTTCGTCACGCGAAGGCGGGCTCGCCCTGGCTCTTTGACGTGCGGCTTCGCGGCTACTGCGGTAAGCGCGAGGGCGCGAGCCTGAAGCTGCAGGCGGAGTACGGTTTCTGAGCAAAGATCTTTCTGCGCGGCTACGAAAACGAATCCCCTGCGGCGCCCAAACCGCAAGGGATTCAGCGGAATTCCGGCAAACCGTCGCGATCGCTCAGAAATCGAACTCGTTTTCCATTGTCTCTTCGGCTTTCTTCAGCCAGGCATCGTGATCCGCGGCCAACCGTTCGGGCAGCGTCGGATCCACGGCCTCCATCACCTTGCGCACGAAACTCGCTCTCGCAAGGCCCACGCGCCGAGCCGTACCCGGTTCGAAGGCGAACACCGTCATGGCCGCCATGGAGCAGATTTCGTAGAACTCGGGCTCCGGAAGCGCCCCCAAAGACCGCACCAGAGACGCGATTCCCTTTCGAATTTGCAGGCGCGTGTCGTCCCCGAGGGTCTCGCCGAGCGGAATTTCCGGGCGGCCTTCACCGGTCCCGCCGGTCGCTTCCGAATCCGAGCCGTAACGCACCGCCGCGATGGCGAGCATAGCGGACACGATGTTGCCGTACATATCCGCGCGGATTTCTTCTTCCTCCCCGAGGTCCTCGCCGTTCCGGACGGCCACCGACTGCAGGAGCGCTTCCTCGAGGAACCGGCCGATGCATTCCGTCCGGCGGGCGCGTTCGGCTTCGTCGGGTTCGACCGCTTCGAGACTGAGAAGTTGGAATTCCCACATCTCGGCAAACTCGTCGGGATTGAATTCGAAGATTCGCGCGTAGGTCTCGACGTCCTCCAGGGCGATAGTTGAAAAATCCGCCGTCAGAAAGCGCGGAGCGGCCGAAAGAACCGCCTTGTATTCCGCTTGGTCGACGCTCTTCAGTTCGGACAGACCGTGAGTGAGGATCTCGACGATCGGGATCCGCCGGGAAATCATGCCGAACTGATTGACCAGCGCACACTGCGCCAACAGCCGATCCTTGCCGGCCGCTTCCGTGTCGGAGAGCAAAACCAGGTACTTGACCGCAGCCTCGATCTCATCGGGATCGACCGCAAGTTCCACATGACTCAAAAGTCCGAAGAAAAGTCCCGCAAGATACTCGTGCGTCCGGTGAGGCGGAACACCGACCTTTAGGGCGACCATCTCCAGGAGTTCGTCGCGATCTTCTTGGGTTTTCCGGACGAACCAGTACGAATGGAAGACTTGGAAGAGCTCTTCGGACATAAACATCGTGCGCACACCGTCCATGCGGCGGTTCTCACGTCGCTTCTCTTCCTTGCGCTTGCGCTGTTGTCTTCTCTGTTCCTTCGTGCGTTTTGCCACGGCGATTTCCTCCCGACGGATGACGGACGGGCCCGATGGCCCGCACCATTAAGATTGCCGGATACAAAAATTCTACCCGACGTCCGTTGTCGGAAACTCTCCTTTCTCATGAACGGCTCTTGGCAAGGCATCGTGCGCAGAGGCACAGCGCCCGGAGCTTCGCATCCTTCCCCGCAAAAAGCCTCGTCCATTGCAGGGCGGACCGTACTGCACGCCACCACTTCCCTCGAAGATCCATTCCTCCCCCGCAAACCCCCTCTCCCTCGCCAAACGTACTAGGCAATCGAACCTATTGCGACCCCGCAACTTTTGCAATAAAGTCTTTTCTACGCACTCTCAAAGAGGCGCTCGGACCGGATCCCTTTCCGGATTTCTTTCTCACGACGGAGTTCCCCATGACCGCACGATTCACCATACGCAGCTCGATCCGCAAGGATCCCGTGCGCTTCGTGCCCGCCTCGGAATTCCGACTTACGTGCCTTCTCCGCCTTAGGACGGGGGACGGCCGCTGATCATTTTCTTCACTCGACGCCGTTCTCCCGCCAAGAATCGCGAGCAGGACGGCGTACGGGAATTCCTCCCTTCAGCCCATACGAGCGCACTCAAAGCCCTGACTGCCCTTCGTTCGAACTCCTCGCGACGACGTGAGACCCCAACGAACAACAAGGATGACCGTCATGACGAACCGCGCTTACCAATCGATTCTCTCCACTCCCTTCTCCCGCCGCACCTTCTGCCGCGGCGCCGCCCTCTTTGCCGCGGGCATGGCCTCGCCTTACGTCTTCGCGGCCGAACCCGAAAAGACCGAAGTCACGATCGCCGTGGGCGGAAAGAATCTCTACTACTACCTTCCCGCCGCCATCGCCGAATGGAAGGGCTTCTATAAGGACGAAGGACTCGACGTGAAGGTCGTCGACTTCCAGGGCGGATCGAAATCTCTGCAGGCCGTCGTGGGCGGCTCCGCCGACGTGGTCTCCGGGGCGTTTGAACACACGCTCTCCATGCAGGCGAAGCGCCAGGCGATGCGCGCCTTCGTGCTCCAGGGCCGCGCCCCGCAGTGCGTCTTTGCGGTGAACCGCAAGACGATGCCGAACTTCCATGACGTGAAGGAACTCAAGGGCCGCCGCATCGGCGTCACGGCGCCGGGGTCGTCGTCGCACGTGATCGCCAACTATGTGCTGAAGCGCGCGGGGCTTGCCGCCAACGACGTCGCCGTGATCGGCATCGGCTCGGGCGCGGGCGCCATCGCCGCCGTGCGCGCGGGTCAGGTCGACGCCTTCGTCGGGCTCGACCCCGTGATCACGCAGTTGATGCAGGACGACGCGATTCAAATCGTCACCGACACGCGAAACGTCGCGGAATCCGACGCCCTCTTCGGCGGTCCCATGGTGGCGGGATGCCTCTATGCGCCGACGTCGTTTGTCGAAAAGAATCCCGAAACCGTGCAGCGGCTCACGAACGCGATCGTGCGCGCCGACAAGTGGCTCGCCACCGTCACCCCCGAAGAACTCGTGAAGGTCGTGCCACGCGCGGCCTTCCTCGGAAACCCCAAGGTCTACGTCGAAGGCTTCCTCAAGAACCGTCCGGCCCTCTCGACCGACGGCCGCTTCCCCGAAGGCTGCGCCCAGATTTCCGCGGCGGCCCTCGCGACGGTCGACCCGAAACTGAAGAATTTCGCCTTCGACTACAAGACGGTCTTTACGAACGAATTCGTCGACAAGGCGACGAAGTGATCGGAGAAGAGGATGCAGGAAACGTTCAAATCCGCGGGCGCCGTCCCCGCACTCGACTTTCGGGGGGTTACCTGCCGCTTTGCCGGAAAACCCGGCAAGCCCGACTACACCGCGACCGAGAACGTGTCGTTTTCGGTCGGCGCGGGCGAGTTCGTGAGCGTCGTGGGCCCCACGGGCTGCGGAAAGTCCACGATCCTCAACGCCGCGGCGGGACTTTTGAAGCCGACCGAGGGCGAAGTGCGGGTCTTCGGCGAGACGCTCCACGGGATCAACCGCCGCGCGGGCTACATGTTCCAGGCGGAAAGCCTCATGCCCTGGGCCACGGCGTACGAAAACGTCGTGATGGGCCTTCGCTATCGGGGCGTTCCCGAGCCCGAGCAGCGCGAAGCGGGCATGTCGTGGCTCGCGCGCGTCGGGCTCGACCGCTTCGCGGACCGCTATCCGCACGAACTCTCGGGCGGGATGCGAAAGCGCGTGGCGCTCGCGCAGACGCTTGTGACCGACCCCGACATTCTGCTCATGGACGAATCCTTTTCAGCGCTCGACATCCAGACGCGGCAGCTGATGGAAAACGAATTGCTCGAGATCTGGCAGAGCGCCAAAAAGGCGGTCCTCTTCATCACGCACGACCTGGACGAAGCCGTTTCGATGTCGGACCGCGTCGTGGTGCTCTCGGCCGGGCCCGCGTCGCATCCGATCGGAAACTTCCCGATTGAACTGCCGCGTCCGCGCAACGTCGTCGAAATCCGCACGACGCACGACTTCCTCGCCTGCCACGAAGCGATCTGGAACGTGCTTCGCGACGAAGTGATGAAGAGCTACCGGCAACACCGCGATTCGATCTGAAGGAGGAAAACATCATGACGCAATGTCAGGCTGCTGTGCAGGGCTTCGGCCCGCAGGAAACGAAGAGGTCGAGCGCGGAACGCGAACGCCGCAACGCCCGTTGGCGCGTTCGTGCGGGCCAGTGGGGCCTTCTCGTCGCGGTCTTCGTCTTCTGGTGGCTCATGACGAAGCCCGGCCTCGTGCCGCCCTTCTTCTTCGAGAACGACAGTCAGGCGGCCTTCTTCTTCGGCGAGCCCGACCAGATCTTTCTGCGCATCTGGGAGTGGTTTGCGGGCGGCGAAATCTACCGCCACCTCTTCGTCACGCTCTATGAGACCCTGATGGCCTTCGTGATCGGGACGGTGTCGGGTCTTTTCGTGGGACTGTGGCTTGCCCGCGCGCCCACGGCCGCGGCCGTGCTCGATCCCTTCATCAAGGGCTTGAATTCGATGCCCCGCGTGATTCTGGCACCGATCTTCGCCGTCTGGTTCGGGCTCGGGCCGGCTTCGAAGATCGCTCTGGGCGTGACGCTCGTTTTCTTCATCGTCTTTTTCAACGTCTATCAGGGCGTGCGGGAAGTGAATCCCACCGTGTTGGCAAGCGCCCGGATGCTGGGCGCCACGAACCGGCAGTTGATGCGCACCGTCTACATTCCGTCGGCGATGAGCTGGGTCTTCTCGAGCCTCCACACCTCGGTCGGGATGGCCTTCGTCGCGGCCGTGATCGGCGAATACCTCGGAAGCGCCGAGGGCGTGGGCTACCTGATTCTTCAGGCCGAAACGACCTTCGACATGAACACCGTGATGGCGGGGATTCTGGTTCTGACGGCCTTTGCGCTCGTCATCGACCGGGCCGTGACCGAGCTTGAGCGGCGCTTCATGCGCTGGCAGCCCACCGTCAAGTAAACCTTATCCCGATCGCCCCGCGAAAGCGCACTCCCCCAAGCTTTCGCGGGGCGGTTCGGACTGTGCACGAAGAGAAACGGAGGAAAAAACCTCAGAAAGCGTCCACCTCCCGTGATCCGCGCATAGGACCGCATAAGACCAGATAACACCGCATACGACTGCATAGGTCTGCATAAGACCGCATAACAACGCATAGAGACGCATAACGCGGATAACCGTGCATAAGAGCGCATAATTTTGCATACGTGCCATCGATGCGCCTGGCGGTCCCGGTGAACCGTCAGCCCGTGACGAGCTTCCAGGCGAAAAAGAGAAACAGAAACGCGACGGCGGCGTCAGAATGGCGAGCCCCGGCTGGCCTTTCGTCTTGTCGACGAAGGGAAGGAAGAAACTTCCTCTTCCGAACCCTCTCTCCCTGTCATGTTGCATTGCTTTATCACGCATATCACAATGATGTAACTACGCAACTCATTGCTTTCTCATTGGAGAACATCATGGCAAACATGCAAATCCGGATCGATGACGATCTGAAAGCGGAAACCACGCTCCTCCTCGATCAGATGGGCCTGGATCCAACCACCGCGGTCCGCATGTTCTTTAAGGAGATTTGTCGCACACACGCCCTGCCTTTCCAGCCAAAGGCGGATCCTTTCTACAACAAGGCAAACATTGCCAATCTGGAAAAAGCGCTCGAAGACGTTCGTCACGGTCGAAATGTTTCGCAACACAACCTCTTTCAGGAACAAGGCAAGTGATTCTTGCTTGGTTCGACGATGCCTGTTTCGATGAGCAAACGTTGACGGTCTTGGCCTGCAAAACGCACTGCGAACGTTGCTAACCGGGTGGAGGCGCCGCTCACGTTTCCCGGAATCGAACTGCGCCTTTAGCCCGTGACGAGCTTCCAGGCGAAAAAGAGAAAGAGAAGCGCGACGGCGGCGTTTCCGATCCGTCCCCAGACGGGACGGCGACCGAAGAAGAAAAGGAGGGCCTTGCCGATCTGCGTGAGGGCCGTCAGGTAGCAAACGCTCCAGAACTGCAGCGTGAGAGCGAGCGTTCCGAAGGCGAGCGCCGGATGCCCCTTCGTGGTGTCGACGAAGGGAAGGAAGAAACTGAGCATGAAAAGGATCGCCTTCGGGTTCGAGAGACTCAGAACGAGCGCCGTGCGAAAGGCGGTCTTGGGCGCGATCTTGGGTTTTTCCGTCTTCTTCTCGCGTAGCGTCACGGCTTCGCCCGACGCAGCAGGTGGCGCTTTCTTCAGCTCCTTCCAGAGACCCGTGAAAATCCGGAAGGCAAGCCACGTGAGATACGCCGCGCCCGCACACTTCAGGGCGAAGAAGACCGAGGGATTCGCGATGATGAGCGCCGCGACGCCGAGATAGACGGCAAGGAGCAGAATGATGTCGCCGAGCCACACACCGCAGGCGCCCGCAAAGCCTACGCGCGCGCCGTCGCTCACGCTCGTTCTCAGAACGTAGAGGCTGTTGGGGCCGGGACAGAGGACAATGAGAAGCGACGCGACGAGGAAGGTCGGGTAGTCGACAACGCCGAGACTTTCGAACATGGTGCGGAGACTTTCAGACGGAGAAAACACACCATTGTAGGACGGTGTTCCTCCGTCGTGTCGGGTGCTCAATGCAAAACAAAGAACCCTTCGCAGGCAGTCGACACGGCCGGGAAGAATGTCGTAGGCTTCTTACATCACAATTTTCCGTTGCTCAAAATTCCGATGTCCCTTTCTTCCGAATTCTCCCGACCGTTCGCAACCTTGCCCGACGAGTGCTTCTTCCCGGACCGCTCGGAAGAATGCGCCCGCATCGGACGGTTTCTTGCTAGCCCCAACCATCTCATCCTGACGGGTCCGAAGGGTTCGGGCAAAACGAGTCTTGTTCTGACGGCGGTGCGCGCAACCGGCCGCCCCTTCGTGTACGTCGATGTTTCGCAGGCGCTCTCCGTGACGGATCTCGCGGCGCTTCTCCTGCAAAGCTTCCTTTCCCTCTTTGCCCCCGAAGATTTCCGCGACCTCGTCGCGGGCTTTCGCGCGTGGCCGACGATCACCTACGACGCGGGGACGAACACCTTTGGCGTCTCCTTCCCGGCGGGCGCGAACCCCGACGCCGCCCTGGAAGATGTGCTCTCCGTTCTGGAGAAAAAGAGCGATCCCGAGCGCCGACTCGTCGTGATTTTCGACGAATTCCAGGAAATTCTTTCGCTCGGAGCCGGCCTCGACGGAAAGTTGCGCACGATTCTGCAGCTCCAGGAGAACATCAACTACGTGTTTGTCGGGAGCCGGGAAAGCGCGATGACGGAGCTCTTTGGGAACGTGCGCTCACCCTTCTTCCACTTCGGGCTCGTGATGCGACCTGCGGAACTCCCCCGCGACGAAATCGCCCGGCGTCTTGCCGAACATTGGGTGCCCTTTGCGAAGGAGAAAGCGGAAGAACTCGCAGAAAACATCCTGGTTATGACGAACGCTCGCTCGCCCTACACCCGCATGCTCGCCGAGACCGTGGCGGAGGCTCTCCTGCTGAAGGTCGACGATCCGTTCCGATTTGCGCTCGAGCGGCTGATGCGCCGTCACAATCTTGATTACGAACGTCTGTGGCGAAGCTTCAACCTCACCAACCGCAAAGTGCTCGATGCGGTCAGCCGCAACGCGCCCCTTCACTCGGTGACGGAGCGCGAGAGCACGGTCTACACCGCCGCAGGACGGCTCGTGAAGGAAGGCGTGCTCATCCGAACCTCTCGTTACGAAGTGGAAGATCCGTTCTTTGCGCTCTGGATTCGCCGCCAAAGACAAAGGGCCGCCCTACCCTCCGCTTCGTCCGGTTTCTGAATCGGCTCTCCGTGGCAAAACGGCCCGGCGGATCCTTGCGCAAAGCCGGTGGCGCGCTCAGAGGAAATCGTCGGACGCCACCACGCCCCGGAAGTCCATTACGACGTTCCGAAGGTCGTAATCAAAGCTACGGTACTCTTCCTCCGAAATCCCCCGCCCCGACGTCAGGACGACGAGCGGGTGCGGCGCAAAGCCCGCCCGATAGGCAGGATGGCGATGAGCGTAGGGATTCTCAACGAAGCCGCACTTTTGGTAGAAACGCAGTCGGGCGGCGGAGACGTCGTCCGTGACGGGATCGATTTCGAGAAGCACCGGTTTTCCCGGCGTACGAACGAAGTCGCCGAGGAGACGGCTTCCGTAGCCTCGGCCGCGCAATTGGTCGTTCACGGCGAGATGCTCGACGTAGCGGCAGGTGGCGAGATCCCAGCAGGCGATGAACCCGAGAAAGAGCCTGTTTTCCGTAAAGGCGAGGAGCCGATAAGCGTCGCGCCCGAAGGCGTCGCGCTGCTGCGGGGGCGTGCGCTGCTCGAAGACGGGAAAACTTTGGCGGTAGAGCTTTCGGAATTCTTCATAGAGAGGATGCGTGCAGGCGTCGATGCGGTGCATCCGAAAAGACTTCTCGTTGGCGGTCACGGTTCTCTCCTTTCGTTCTTAAGCAGGCGAAACCTCAAATCTTAACGCCGTTAAGCTTAACGTCGTTACGATTGGCAGTCACCTTCTTCCAGGAAGGCTTGTCCGCGCACGAAGAAAGGCCGCCCGAATCCGAACGGCCTCCTCCCGGAACGGTCTTCAGGTCGGGGCGCGGAAGCGCGTCCGCGCCCTCTATCCTACGTTACTTTCCGAGCGCTTCCTTCGCGGCGTACTCGCCCGCGAGACGACCCGAGGTGTAGGCGATGCCGAGCCCCGTGCCCGAGGTGTAGACGCGGTTGTAGTACGGACGGTTGATGACTTCGCCGCCCGCATAAAGGCCCTTGATCGGCTTTCCGGCCTTGTCGACCACGCGGAAGTGGTCGTCCACCTTGACGCCGCCCATGGTGCCGCCCGTCTGCGGAATGACGCGAACGGCGTAGAAGGGGGCCTTCGTGAAGGGCTTGAGGAACGCCTTGGGCTTGCCGAAGGCCTTGTCGTCGCCCGTCTCGCAGGCGCGGTTGTAGTCCGTCATGGTCTTTTCCAAGGCCTCGGTCGGAACGCCGAGCGCTTCGCCCAATTCCTTCCAGGAATTCGCCTTCACGGAAATCTTCGGATCCTGCACGCCGTTCAGCACTTCGACCTTCTTCGGGTCCGGGCTGTCGACGATCGCCCAGACGGCCTTCTGCATGGCGACCGGGTCGGTGAGGTACGGGAGGTCTTCGTTCACGAAGCGTTCGCCCTTTTCGTTCACGAAGACGCGGTCCTTGTACTTGTCCTTCGAAGTGAAGGTCTTCGAATATTCGGGCTTCGCGCCCGAGACGTAGAGACCGATCACCCAGGCGTCCTCGTATTCGACGCCGCCCGCCTTCACGGCCATGCGGATGCCGTCGCCCGTCGCGCCCACCGTGGCGACGGACTTGTCGGTATACGGTGCGTAGACGGGAACGAGGCGCTCCATCATTTTCTTGTTGTGCGCGAAACCGCCCGTCGCGAGCACCACGGCCTTGGCGGAGACTTCGTAGACGGCCTTCTTGTCCGCGGCCTTCACGCCCACGACCTCGCCCTTTTCGTTTTGGATGAGGTCGGTGACGGGAGTCGCCGTACGGACGGGGACGCCCATCTTGTCGAGATAGAGCTTGACGTTCTTAATCACGAAGCGTCCGCCCGCCGGGGACGAGCCGCGGCCCGAAGCCGGAACGGGCGATTCGGCCGGCGCGTGCGCGTAGTTGGGGCCCCCGTAGCCAAACGGCCGGGGCTTCGCGAAGGTGTGTCCCACGACCTCTTCAAGCCAGTTGATCGTGTCGGTAAAGGCGAAGGTCATCGACTTCACAAGGGCTTCGTCAGGATAGGCCTTGCTTCCGCCTTGGTACGAGCGCTTCTGGTCGTTGAGCCAAATCTTCATGAAGCCTTCGGAGGTGGTCTCCTTTTCGCCCGCGCGGGCCTGGGCCTTCGTGTCGCCCGCCGCGATCGCGCCGCCCGCAAGAGCCGAGCTCCCGCCGATGAAGGGCATCTTTTCAAAGACGATCACCTTGGCGCCGTGCTGCGCCGCGGAAGCTGCGGCCGCCACGCCCGTGCCGCCCGCGCCCACGACCACGACGTCGGCCGAGAGTTTTTCGACGGGCAGAGCGCCCGAAGCCGCAAAGGCGAAGCCCGCGGTCGTCATGAGAAGGGAAAGCGCCGTCGCGCGAAAGATCGATTTTTGCATGTCGTCTCCTTTTCTTCGGTCCGTAGGAAAAAGGGGACGGCCCTTGCGCCTAGCCCCCTTCTCTCACGAAACCGATCGGTGAATCTTGCTTTACGACCGACACTCTAGTGCGAAGCGCCCTCCCTTCGTAAGTCGGAATTTCTCCCAACCCCTTGAAGAAAAGGCGCCGGCCCTCTCGGGCCCGACGCCTTGCTCTTTTTTCCGTCCGGTTTTCTTAAGAGATAAACCCCCAGAGAAGCACCAAAAGGAGCTGTCCCGTGAGGATGCGAAGGAACATCGCAAGCGGATAGACGGTCGAGTACGCGACCGACGAGGAGTTCTTTTCCGAGAGCGTCGCCGCGTAGGCAAGCGCCGGAGGATCGGTCGTGGCGCCCGCCATCAGGCCCACGATGCTGTGGTAGTTGATATGAAAGACCTTTCTCGCGACGACCCCCACGACGATGAGCGGAATGAGCGTGACGAAAAGCCCGAGGAGCACGTAGAGGAGACCGTTCCCCTGCGTGATGGCGGCGACGAAGCTCTCGCCCGCCGCAAGCCCGACGCTCGCCAAAAAGAGCGAAATCCCGATTTCGCGCATCATGAGGCTCGCCGACTGCGTCGTGTAGGTGACGAGACGGGCGAAATTCCCGAAACGCCCGAGAAGAATCGCGACGATGAGCGGCCCGCCCGCAAGACCGAGCTTGACGGGCGCGGGCATGCCGGGCACCGCGATCGGAATGCTCCCCAAGACGATCCCGAACGCGAGACCCACGAAGATCGTGAAGATGTTCGGGTGGTAAAGCTTCTTCATCTTGTTGCCGAGAAGCGTCTCGAGACGCTGAAGCGCGGGTTCGGGCCCCACGCAGTAGACCTGGTCGCCCACCTGCAGGTGCAGGTTCGAATACGGGAAAAGCGTCATGCCGGCGCGGAAGACGCGCGTGATGTTGACGCCGTCCATCTGATTGAGCGCCAAATCTTTGAGCGTCATCCCGTTGAACTTCTCCCGCGTGATGAGGATCGTGCGGGTCGCAAGGGGCGACTTTTCGTTCGCGAGATCCACGCCCTTCTTTTCGCCCCCGAAGAAGGCCGTGACGGGAAGACGGTCGTCAGGCGCGGCGACGATGCGAAGGACGTCGCCCTCCTTCACCACCGTTTCGGCCGTTGGGCTCGTGAGTGCTCCCTTCGAGAGAATGCGGCTGCAGATGAAGGAGCGCCCCGTAAATTCGCGGATCGCCCCGAGGGTCTTTCCCGCCACCGCGGGATTCGTGACTTCGACGTGGAAGAAGATGGGTTCGCGGTTGTGTTCCTTTTCTTCCGTCTCCCAGTGCTTGTCCTCCTCCGCGAGGTCGATTGAGAAGACCTTGCGGAGAAGCACGGCGCAGAAGATCGCCCCGACGACGCCGAGCGGATAGGCGCAGGCGTAGGCGACCGCGATGTTCTCCCCTTCGTAGTGAAGAAGATCGAGTGCCTCCTGCGTGGCGCCGAGGCCCGGGGTGTTCGTGACGGCCCCGTAATGGACCCCCAGCATCTGCGGAAGCGAGACCCAGTCTTTGAGAAGGAACCAGAGCGCGACCGTCACGACGATCCCGAGGAGGACGATCATGACCGTCAGGAGATTCAGAACGAGTCCCCCGCTCTTAAAGGACGAGAAGAAGGAGGGCCCCACCTGCAGCCCCACGAAGAAGATGAAGAGCGTGAGGCCGAAGTCGCGGATGAAGAAGAGCACGGGCTCCGGCACCGTGAGGCCGAAGTGTCCCGCGGCGAGTCCGACGAAGAGGACGAAGGTGACGCCGAGCGAAATGCCCGCCACCTTAATGCGTCCGAGAAGCGTCCCCAGGGCGACGACGAGCGCGTAGACGAGAATGATGTGCGCCACGGCGTTCGTGTCGGTAAAGAGTGCGCGAAGCCAGTCCATACAAGAAAAACCAAACGACAAGTACCGGGAAGGATCGCAGTCCGCCCGACCGGTCAACGAAAAGGTCCACGAAAAATTAGCGGCATTCTATAGAAGTGCGCCCCGAAAGGGCACCTCCCCTTAAGGAAAACCCGAGCCGCAGGCGGGTTATCCTGGGCATGCGCGGACGAAGCGGCCGTTCCACCGTCCGATCCGACGGATGCGTAGAGATAAACAAATTTTTTGATTATCCTTTGGAGACCAGTCACCTCCTAAAAGCGAGCCGCTCATGCTTTCGCGGGTCAAAATTCAGAACTTCAAGAGCATTCGGGACGCAACGCTCACCTTCCACTACGCGCAGAAGAAAGCGCCCAACGGTTACGAGAAACTTCCCGTGCATCCCTTCATCGAGTCCGCCGGGATGAGGCTCGTTCCCTGCATGGCGCTTTACGGGCCGAACGCTTCGGGCAAGACCGCCGTCCTTCATGCGATCGCTTCGCTCGTTTCGTTCGCACAAACCAACCGTCCCGGCTTCAACCCGCCTGCTTTTTTCCGACCTTTTCTGCTCAAAAGGCTCGAACCCCGGACCACGCGCATCGAACTCGAATGGACCGACGCCGAGCACCGCTTTTGTTACGCGGCGGCAGTCACGGAAGACCGCATCACGGAGGAAACCCTGTCCGCAGACGGAAAACTGAAGTTCCGCCTGCAGGAGGGTTCCCTCGCCTTGACGTCCGAGGAAGGCCGGATCGCCGTCGAGCAAGGCCTGCGTCTGCAATGCTTCGACGCCCGGACGAAAAAACAGCTGCGCCCAGCCCTCCCCGTCATCGCGGAAAACTTTCCGGGTTACGACGTGGAAATCAACCTTGCGCATCGGAGCCTCACAACCCGAATTCGGCATTTCGATGAAAGCCTTCCGCCGGAAACCGGCGTGGCTCTCCTCGCGGACACCTTCGACCTGCCGACCGAGGCGGAACGCGAAGCGGCGGCCCTGGCCCTGATCGCGAAATACCTGCAAAAACTCGACCTCCGGATTCGCCGCGTCGAAATGAGAAAAACGCCCAAGCCCGTCGCAGCGCTTCCGTCGGAAGTTCTTCCGTTTCTCCCGGCTTTCACCGGGAACGGCGTCTTGTCGATGTCTCCCGGCACGGTGTTCACGACCTTCCATTTGGCGGAGGACGGCGCCGAAATTCCGTTCGAGTTCGAAACGGAGTCGGCCGGCACAAGAAAGCTCTTCGGCCTTCTCGCCTTCCTTTTGACGGTCGTTCGAACCGGCGGCACCGTCCTTGCGGACGATTTCGACCAGTCGCTTCATCCGGCGCTCCTTCACGAGATCGTGAAGCTCTTTCAGGTGCGCGAGTACAACGACCGAAAGTCACAGTTCGTTTTCACGCTGCACAACACCGAGTTGCTCGCTTCCGACCGGCTTTCCGTTTCGGAGGTCGCTTTCGTGTCGCAGAGCGGATTCCGCGGAACGCAGGTCCGAAGACTCTCGGACTTTGAAGACGTACGAAACGTCGACAACTTTCGGAAGCGTTATCTGACGGGCTGCTACGGCGCGATTCCGTCGCCCTTCATTTGAACGGCGCCCGACTCGACTTCGCATTCGTAGAAGTCGTCTTCGTCGTCCTCGTCCCGCCACTCTACAGGCATGATGAGTCGTCCGTCCTTGTAGGTCGGTCGAATGATCAACGGCCCATCCCGGTTGAAAACCCGCCGGGAAGACGCCTCCGCGGAGCCGTCAAAAGAACTTTCATTCGGGCGTTCTGACTCGTTCGCAGAACGCTCCGCTTCCGGCGTTTCGGCTTCAAACCGCCTTTCCTTCGGACCGATGTTATCCGTCATGCTGTCTCTCCTTGTTGGAGAAGGAAATCCTCTCCTTCCAAGGCAATGTAGCGCAGTCCGGCACCGTTTTCCGAAAATTCCCGTCAGACGACACGGGATGTCGCAGGCCGAACCGTTCCCTTGCGAAAAGGCCGCCCCGAAGGACGGCCCTTTCCGCTCAGTCGGATCGACTCATCAGCCGAAAAGGATCTGATTGACGACGATCGTCGTGATGAGACCGAGGATCATCGGGATCCAGGTGCGGCGAACGATGGCCATCGGGGAAACACCCGCGGCGCCCGCCACCGCGATGATGACGCCAGCGACCGGGCTCATGGCGCGAAGCATGCCCGAAGCGAACTGCATCGGCGTGACGAGGGCTTCGACCGAGCCGCCGAGACCCGAAGCGACGTCCGGCGCAAGGGCGGCGAAGGACGAGTAAGCGCCCACGCCCGAACCCGTAAGGAAGGTCACGATCGAGACGATCGCCGTGAGGATCACCGTCATGAAGCCCATGCCGGCGCCCACGCCCTGGGCGGAGTTGATGAGGGCGTCGATCAGGCCCGATTCGCGAAGACCCGTGGCGAAGAATTCGGCGCAGATGATGAGCGCGACGATGCCCGTGAACATCTTGCCCATCGACTGGAAGAGCGCGAGGGCGTCCTTGAAGATCTTCTTGACGTTGCCGCGGTTGCGGATGATTTCGACGATCACGACGAAGACCCACACCATGAAGAGCGCGGCGATCGTGTCGAGCTTCACCGACGCGACGACGAGCTTCGAGAAGATGATGAGAAGGAAGATCGGCAGGACCGGGAAGAGCGCATACCACTTCGGGACTTCGGGCGCGTCCGACTTCTTGACCTCAGAAGCTTCGGCGTAGACGTCGTCGGCCTTCTTGTCGTAGTAGCGCTGCACGAAGTAGTGCGCGACGGCGCAGACGACGAGGGTCGGGATGGCGAGCGGGAGCTGGTATTCGACGAGGTAGATGATCGGATCGAGACCCGCCACCTTCGCGGCAAGAGAAGCCGTGCCGGCGGTCGGGGCAAAGGTCATGCCGGCCGACGTGCCGATCACGGCCGCGGCTGCGGCGGGCGACGTACCGACGGCGGTAAGGATCGGGAAGAGCGCGACCAAAAGCAGCATTGCAAGACCCGCCGCCGACGGAATGACGGTGACGAGGAGCTGGCCCACGACGTAGCCGCCCGCGAGCACCAGATACGGCGCCTTGAGAAGCGAGAGGGGCTTCACGGCGACGTCAACCAGAGCCTTCGCGGCGCCGATGCGGTCCATGTAGGCCGCAAAGCCGCCCGCCGTCATGATGAGAAAGCCCGTGCCGGCGCTCTGCTTCGTGGCGATGCTCTTGAGCGTCGCGAAGATGTCGAAGAGCCAGAAGCCCGAGGGCTTCACGCCCTTCGGGAGGAAGTCGACGCCCGCGAGCGCGACACAGATGAGGATGACGAGGCCCGAAAAGAGAAGGACCATGTGGGTCGAGTAGCGCTTCAAAAGCGCCCAGCCCGCGACGATCGTCACGATTACGGCTATCCAGGGTAGGATCGCGGTCATAAGTTTCTCCGCTGTGTTGGTAGTGATTGAGAGGGTTCAGGCGGTCGGGAAGCGGTTGGAAGTCCCCTCCCCGGCCGCGGTCATTCGTTTAGAGGTACTGCGAGAAGTCCGCTTCGAGCTTTTCGAGCGCGGCCTTCACGCGGGCTTCCATGGCGTCGCGCTTTTCGACCGAGCGCGCGAGCGCTTCGCGGGCCCCGACGATCATGGCGTCCACTTCCGCGGGCGCGCAGCTTCCCGCCGTGCGGCGGGCGGCGACGATCTTGCGGGGATCCAAGGCATCGCGGAATTCGGCTTCCGACATGGGGAGTTCGCGCGGGGCCTGCGGATACTCTTCCTCGACTTCTTCTCGGTAGAGCTTTTGCATCACGTCGTAGGGGAAGTCGAGCGGAAGAATGTTTTCCTTGCGGGCGTAGGACACCATGCGGCTTGCCATGTGGTGGCCGATGCGGAAGGGAAGACCGTAGTCCTTCATGAGGCGGTCGGCGATTTCCTGCGAGGCCGTCCAGTCGGAATTGAGTTCTTCGAGGGCCCGGTCGGGATTGATGCGAAGACCGTTCAGAACCTTGAGGAAGCGCTCCATCATGCCCGTCGCGGCCGAGAGCATGCGGGTGTTCATGACGACGCTCTTGGCGTCGACCATGCCCGGGACGAGGTTGTGGGCGCGAAGCATCACGCACGAGAGTTCGCCCACGACGTTCGACGCGTCGGCGCGGCAGTTGTTGAGAAGGCCCGGGTTGCGCTTTTGCGGCATGGCGGAAGACACGTAGGTGTTCTCGCCCCCTTCCGCCAGCAGAATCCAGGGACGCGGCTGCGCGTACTGCACCATGACGTCGGAAACGAAAGAGCCCACATGAAGGGCCGACGACGCGACGATCTGGGCGAGTTCGACCGGGAAGTCGACGGGGGATTCGCAGGTCGCGTCGAAGGCGTTCGTGACGGGGGCGGCAAAGCCCAGGACTTCGGCCATCTTCGCGCGGTTCAGGGGCCAGCCCGTGCCGTTCAGGACCGTGGCGCCCATCGAGGAGCTGTCGTAGCGGGCGAGGCACTGATCCAAACGTTCGCGGTCGCGAAGGAAAGCGTGGATGAAGCCCAAGAGATAGTGACCGTAGCTGTTGGGCTGCGCGGCCACGCCGTTCGTGTAGTTCGGGACGATCGTGTCGCGGTGGGCTTCGGCGAGAGCGATCAGCTTCTCGAGCACGGCGTCGAAGGCGTGCGCAAAGCAAAGCGCTTCGTCGCGGTCGATCGCCATGCGCACGGTCGAGAGCATGTCCTGGCTCGAGCGCCCCGCGTGAATGAGCGTCACCTCGGGGCTCGTCGCCGCGATGAGGAGGGGCTCATACTTGATGTAGGTCTTGACGCGCTTTTCGGAGTCGGTCGCGGCCGCTTCCTCGACGGCGCGGATGCCGCGGGCGGCGAGCTTCGCCGTGTCGTCCCCGATCAGTCCTTCGGCGCGGTTCACGACGACCGTCGCCTTGTTGATGGTGGAAAGCCAAAAGAATTCATCGCGCTGCACGGCGCTTCTCCTTTGCTGTGGGTGGTGTGTGGTGTCCGAACCGAACGGTCCGGAATCGGCATGGGGAGAGTTTCGATCGGAGGGGACTTGCGCCGCAAGTGCGTATGACGCAAACTTTCTTTGCGTGTCGCGCAAAATAAAATCTTCCCTTTTCCGCTGTTTTTCGATACCGTAGCCTCTGTGAAAGCCTTCAGCGAAGGCGCACGCAGGGCCCGAGGGCGCGGCAAAGCGCTCCATTACTTCTCCCGCAGAGGAACTTTCATGTCCAAACTCGACGACCTCTCCGCCTGGCGCTACTTCGTCGCCTTTGCGCGCTCGGGCACGCTCACGGCGGCCGCGACCGCAATGGACGTGAACACGGCGAACATTTCGCGCGCGATCACGGGACTTGAGAAGGCCCTCGGCGTCTCGCTCGTGCGGCACAACTCGAGGCCGCTCGAACTCACGAAGGAAGGGGCGCACGCCTTGAAGCGGATGGAAACGATCCTTCGCGCCCACGACGCGCTCATCACGCAGATTTCGGACGACCGCAAGTCCTTGGAGGGGAAGATCCGTCTTTCTTCGGCCCCGGGCTTCGCCTCCCGGCGTCTGACGGGGCTTCTCCACCGCTTCAAGGAACTCCACCCCGAGATGACGATCGAAATTCTCGGGGGCTTGAAGGAAGCGGACGTGCAAAAGGGGTTCTGCGAAGTCGCGACGCTCACGGGCGAGCCCACGCTCTCGGGGCTCGTCTACATGAGCCGCGGGCGAAACGTCTATCTTCCCGTCGCGAGTCCCGAGTACGTGAAGCGCTTCGGGATGCCCTTTTCGCCCGAAAACCTGCGCTCCCACACGGGCTACGTCTACAACGGGCCGGTACGCGAAGAAACGAAGGTTCTCTTCCGCGGAGACGACGCGGAACCCGTCGTCTTCGGGCGAAGCGTGCGCTCGACCGACATTCTCGCCATTCGTCAGGCGCTCCTCGACGGCATGGGCGTGGCGGTCGACATGCCGCTCGTGCAGATCGTGGAGGATTTGAAAAGGGGCGCCCTTGTTCCCATTCTCCCGGGCTGGTTCCGCCCGCCCGTCGAGTGCTTCAACGTGACGAACCGCGCGGGGTGGCGAAGCCGGCGCGTGCGGATTTTCTTCGAGTGGTATTCGAAGGCCATGCAGGAACTCTTTTCCTCTTACGAAGCGCAGGTGTCGGCCTTCGTGGGCTTGCCCGCGGAGAAGCTTCTCTACGACCGGGACCGGATCTACTTCACAGACGTGTCGACGGACAAAGGCGCCCCGTCGTGACGGAGAGCGTGCGGGAGTTCGAGCGCATGGACGCTTATCGGCGCAAATTGCACGACGTTTTCCTTGGCAAAAGAACCTCCGTTTTCTGCTTTACGCCCATGATCGAGCCAGATACCGGGATCATATTCACAAAATTGCAACAAAAAAATGGGGCGGCGACGGATTGGCTTCATGCACGATGAAGTTCGCTCACTACCTCTCGGAATTCAACGTCTCTACCCATTTTGAGAAGGGACGGTCAAACTGCGCCTCTCTTTTCTTCACGGCAATCCTTTAATGCCGCAGGACAACTCGATCGCAACGACCGTGGAGAACATGAACAGTTCGCGCTTTCCCTTGAAGCGATTGAGCTCAACCGAAAGAGCGACAAGGGACAGAGAGAGATCTTCGCCTCGCAGTTTCAGCGCGCACGACCTGATGCGTACAGCAGATCAAGTGCTCTTCCGAGAGCAAACGGCGGCCGGTTCACCTCTCTAACGACGATTCCTCAAGACACACATATTTTTCACAACGTACTGTTAGAGAATCCAAATTCGCCTTTCATTCTGTAGACTTTCGAGGCTTTTCCCAACCTCTCAGAGAGACTCATCATGGCAAAACAACTGAAAACGCCTCTTTTACTCGCCCTCGCTTCCGTCCTTCTCACGGGCTGCGCCTCGGTCCAGAACTCCTACGACGGACACGACCTCTCCCGCATCGATCCGTACGTTGAAAAGAACAAGACGACCTACCGCGAAATGCGCGGCCTCCTCGGCACCCCGACGATCACGGGCAAGACCAAGGACGCGACTTCGTGGCTGGCTGGGCGCTCGTCGGCAACCGCCCGGGCGGTGCGTACGGCCGCAACGTCGGCAAACACATGATGACTTTGGGGTTCGGATCCAAAACCGATGAGGCGACGGCCAAGAACGTGGTGGTTCGCTTTGCCGACGACGGCACGGTGGCGGACCTTCGCAAAAGCGGTTGGTCTTATCTGCATAAGTGGCGCGTAACGCATTGGCTTGAATGCGAACGTCCTCTCACCGAAGCGGAACTTAATCAGCCGCTCAACTACACGGTCGACGAAATCTGCGAAATTTACGCTGCGGAAATTGTCGCCAAAGAAAACATTCCCGTCGACGAAGTCGACATCGGCAAGGAAACGGAATGGTGCAATCTCCCCTGCCACACGCGTCGCGATGCGGAGGCTGTCTTCGGACCGCTTGAGAATTTCGACGACCTCGTGGATGAGGAAGAAGGCGACGGCGCGCGCTTCGCGGAAATCTTCCCGCGATAACGGCTCCTGATACTTCCTCAACCTCCGGGAGGTGTTGCCGCGGACGTAGCCTCCTCTCGGAGGGCTACGGGCGAGATCGTTTTTGTCCACAAAGGATTCTTCGAAGGATCTTATGACGATCCTTGACAAAATGATCGTTCATACTGAAGAAACAATCTCGCCTTTTCGACGATAATGGATTTGGGGATTTTTCAATGATCTTCCTGGAAACTCAGAAACTGGCGATCACAAGACTCCTTGCGGGCGTCCTTGAGAAGCTGAGTGTAGCCAGCTTTGTCGTGGGAATGTTCCAAGGGAACATGTCAGGTTATACGGCGGGATTTATCTGCCTACTAGGTTCTGGTTTTTTAATCTGTTTGTTGGAGTTAAAAGCATGAGCGTTTGGACAGCAACCATCATCTTGGCGTTGGTCCTATGTGCCGTTGGCGCTTATTGCGCTCTCACGGTCAAAGAACCTAAAAACCGCCACTAACCCGCTCCCTCAAACATCGGTTTGATGCTCGGATTCAAAGGGATGTCTTAGTCGATCTTGACATCGTCTATCGAGCAACACCGACGTTTTGCGAAGAAAGCGGTTGAGCGCGTTACCGCGTCTTCACCGGCACGAACGCCCGACGTAGCTTGATGCGCCGGGCGTTTCTCTTTTGGACTCGGGCGGGCAGCGCACCCGCCCTTCATTCCTTCTCAGGGATCAGCACCAGTGCTTTTCCTTCGCGACCTCGCGCCCCGCAATGCGTCCGTAGACGATGCAGTCCGTCACCGCGCAGGAACCCAGACGCACGGCGCCGTGCACGCCGCCCGTCGCTTCGCCCGCGGCATAGAGCCCCGGAATCGGGCGGTCGCCCTCGATGTCCATCGCCTGCGCCTGCATGTTCGTATAGATCCCGCCCATGCAGTGGTGCACCTTCGGCACCATTTCGGAAACGTACCAGGGACCCTGTCCCATGGGCTTGGCGTGCTTGTTGACGTAGCGCCCGAAGTGCGAGTCCTTGCCGGTCTTCACGGCTTCGTTCCATTCCGCAATGCTCGCCTTGAGACCTTCAAGGTTGATCTTTTCGCCCGCCGACAGAGCTTCGAGCGTTTCGTACTTGCGAACGCACTTGCGCTCAAGCATCTTCTCGAGCATGCCCGGACGCGAGACCGTCATCGGCTGCGTCCCGACCGAATCGGCCACGGCGTAGCAGTGACCGCCCTTGTTCAAGTACACCATGATGGCGTCGGAGCGGACCTTGCGGTTGGCGAGTTCGTTCACGAAACGCTTGCCGCCCTTGTCCTCGACCCAGACGCCGTACATGGCGGCCGCACCCTGCGCAAAGAAGAGCGCGATCCCCATGCCTTTTTCCTGCGGAGCCGACCAGGGCGCGCATTGAATCCAGTCGGTCTGGATCATGTGGCAGCCGATGCGGGCGGCTTCGCGCCAGCATTCCGACGTGGCGCCAGGCTGACAGGTCGTGCCGATTTTCTCCGTGAGCTTCGGGTCCTGGATCTTCCGGAAGGCGACGTCCGCGCCGAACCCGCCGTGGGCGAGCACCACGCCCTTTCGCGCGGCGATGTACTTCACTTTGCCCGACGTTGCGTCGGGGAAGCGGTAGCCTTCGCGGACCATCACGCCCTTCACGCGCCCGTCACCGTCGCGAATGATGCGCTCGAGATAGGTGCGAAGACGGGGCTTCACGCCGAGGCTCTCCAACTTTTTGAGTTCCTTGTTGACAATTTCGGAGCCCGAACCCGTCTTGAGAATCGCGCAGCGCGGCACCGAATGGCCGCCTTCCTGCGAGACGCGCTCCTGCACCCACTCGACGCCGAGTTCCTTGACGGTCCACTCCCAGGTGGGCAAAGCTTCGCGGCACATGTGGAGGACCTTGTCGGGGTGATTCATGCCGGCCCCTTCGCGGATCATGTCTTCGGCCATGAGTTCGGGAGAGTCCTCGTAACCCTGCTTTTTCTGCATCGGCGTTCCGGGAACGCCCATGATGCCGCCGTTGATGGAGCTGTTGCCGCCGTGCACGCGCATCTTTTCAAGGACGCACACGCTTGCACCCGCCAGGCGCGCCTCGATCGCTGCGGCAAGTCCGGCGAAGCCCGAACCGATCACGACGACGTCGAAGGTTTCGTCCCATTTGGCGGGCATGGGATCCGTGCACTGCGCGCGGGCGGCGGAGGCTCCGGCGAGAAGCGCGGAGCCCGCGGCTGCGGTCTTGAGCCAATCGCGGCGGGAAAGAGCGGTCATAAGTTTCTCCTTGGGGTGTGTTTTCCGATTAGCGCTGCGGGGCGGGTTCTCCGTCCCGGCGCGGTCGAAGCCATTTTCCGCCAACGCCCTCGGGCGGTACATCGGGAAGAATCCGAGCATCCGGTTGCAAACCCGATCGGAAAGGCTGCAGGAAGCCGCTGCGCGTTCGGGCGACCAACCGAAAACCCGCGGGCGTTTTCCCCTCCGAACGGGGCGCCTTCGTTACAATCCCGTCTTCTCTCAATCAAACAAATAGAACGAAGGATGATCCGTCTTCTCAACGAATCCGACTACCCGCGCATCTGCGAAATTTGGGAGAGCGCCGTGCGCGCTACGCACGACTTTCTCAGCGAAGAGGACTTCCTCCACTACAAGGAAGTTCTTCCCTCCTACTTCCCCCACGTCCGTCTCGCAGGCTGGGAAGAGGACGGTCAGTTGCTCGGCTTCATCGGCACCTCGGCCGACAACATCGAGGCGCTCTTCGTCGACAACGAAGCCCGCGGCAAGGGGATCGGCAAGGCCCTCCTCCTCCACGCGGTCAACGACCTTCACATCCACAAGGTCGACGTGAACGAACAAAACGGCCAGGCCGTGGGCTTTTACGAACACATGGGCTATCAGGTCGTCTCGCGCGACGAGCTCGATCCCGAAGGAAAGCCCTACCCGATCCTCCACCTCGTGTGGAAGAAGGCCTGAACGGGCGCCCCGAAGGAGGCACGTCTAAAACTCCCCCGAGTGCGTCCCCGACCGTCTTCTTGACGGCGGGGACGATTCTCTTTCTTTTCCGCTGCACTCTGCCGAACGCAACACCTTTCTTTCGAAACGATGCGCCGAGAGCGCGCGCCATCCACGACCGTCACGCCCGATCGAGCGGCGCGAATTCCTCGACCGGCCGCAGAAGGTCGTCCCACGTCAAGACCTTCGTCCGCAGGTCGAATCCCGCGAGACTGCGGCAGGCTCCCTGCATCACGGCCGCCTTTTGCCGGAGCGAAAGCGGGTCCGTTTTTCCTCCCGCCCGCTCGACCTCGAAGGCCCAGGCGACGCGCCCTTTCTCATCCGCGGCGATGAGGTCGATTTCGTTTTCGCCCCTGCGGTCCCACCAGGGCCCGAGCTTGAAGTAGAGGCAACTCTCGCGGATTTTCTCCCGGAGCCACCGAATCCGGAACCGCTCGCTGAAGTCGTCCCAACGCTCGTAAAAACGGCGCTTGAGTTCATCAAAGCGGTGCGCGCCCACGAGATCGGCATTCTCGGCCACAAAGGCGTGCCAGAAGAGAAGATAGGGATCCTCCAGATCGTAGCGGGCCCGGCGGTAGCCCATCGGAACGACGGGCTCCACCTTCTTCACCATCCCGTAGAGATACTGCAGGCGGTCGAGATAGCCGCCCACCTGCACGTCCGCGAGGCGCTTTTGCAAGTCTTCGCGCTTCGTGACGCCCTTGGCGATCTCGGTGAGGAGAAAGGCATAGTGGTGGGAGTCGACGCGAAGTTCGTCCGCGAGCATGAGGGAGGCCTCGGCGATAAAGAAGGAGCCCTCACGGAAGAAAGCCTCGACCATCGACGCTACGTCCACGGCCCCGGCGTCGAGCAGCTTCTCGACGTAACCCGGAACGCCGCCCGTCATGGCGTAGAAGAGAACGAGGTCGCGCGCCGTCATCTTGGGGTTCGCTTTCCTCAGTTGCGTCTCCAAAACGGAGGCTCGGAAGGGCCGCAACTCGATGAGCGCATTGTGGCGGGCGTAAAACGGCTCGTCGTAGTCCCAGAAAATTTTGCGCATCGCGATGTCGTTCGAGCCGCCCATGAGAAGGAGAACGTGGGAGCGGTCCTTCGACAGATCCCAATGGCACTGCAGGCTGCTCCAGAAGGCGGGACTCACGCCCGCGATGTCCGGACACTCGTCGACGAAAATCGCGAGGGGCCTCTTTTCCGATTCCGAGAAGAGAAAGCGAAGGACGTCGATCGGCTCTTTGAAGGAGGGCGAGTACCTGTACCCGAGGACCCGCACCGCCTCCTCGCCCCAGCGACGGGCGAGATCCCGCTCGCTCGTGCGAAAGGCATAGAGATAGACGAAGGGAAGATCGGGATTCTTCTCGGCCGCCCGCAAAACGAGACTCGTCTTCCCGACGCCTCTTCGTCCGCGGACCGGAGCCACGACGGAGCACCGCTTTTGCCGAACCCGGTCGAACAAATCGTTGAGATACGAAAGGTTGTCTTCTCTCGCGAGGTAATCCATGTCTTCTCCGCTTCTTCGGGCCCGTTCCCCGGTAAAAAAAGCGTCGGTCGATGCGGGCGGAACGTTCCCGATCGCGGCGCAACTCGAGGCGCGCAGTACCTTCGGAAAGAAAACGACTCCCGGCAAACGACTGTCGTCCATGGGAAACGGACGGTTTTCCGTTTAGTGTACAGCAACCGAACGTTCAGCCGTTGAATGTTCAATTACTGAATGTTCTCTCGGAGAACAACCTTTTCCCGAACGTCGTCACCCCGATGGCTCTGCATTCGGGAGAGCCGTAAGCCGCGCCGGAGCGCGTCTCTTGCCGGCCGACGGGCACGCCTCTCTTCAGCGGCCCGCCCCCTCCGCCTGCACTTCCGCCAACTGCCGCCAGGCAAGCTTCACAGCCTTGCGTCTTTCACGCCCCTCGTGCCAGAAGCGAAGGCTCACAAGCCCGGCGAGAAAGAGGAGGTAGAAGAGGAAGCCCCCGATCGCCCCCGACATCCCCGCAAAGTCGATCCCGCGAAGCCCGATGTCCCTCCAGAAGGCGAAGACGTGCACGAGCGGAATCCCTTCCGAGATCGCCCTCACCCAGGGATGCGCAAACCCGACCGCCATCGTGGCGCCCCCGAGGATGAAGCCCGGCGGCACGAGCCAGATCATGAAGCTCGCGCCCCCGCCCGGATTCGTGCAGCGCCAGGAAAGAAGCATCGCGACGAGCCCGTTCGCGACGCCCGTCAGAAAGAAGAGCGCGAGAAAGAGAAAAGGATTGCCGAGGAAGCGCAGCTGCCCGAGGTTCACGAGAACGGCCAAGGCCGTTCCCACCACCGCCGTCAGGATGAGCGAATACGGTACGACCCGCACCATGAGGGCCGCGGCCGATCCCGAGAGAACGTCCGTCTCCCAGACGTGCGAAACGCGAAGCCGCCCCACGAGCATGAGGCAGGTCATGCCCTGATACATCATCGAAAAGAAGAAGAGAAAGTTCACGACCGTTCCGGTCGCGGCCTGGCCCGTGGGGTTCGTCAGATAGCGAAAGACGGCGCGAAGAGGCGACATCGCGGCGGCGGTTTCGTTCTCGTTTTTGCCGAGCGACGAGACACCTCCCGCTCTCGAGACCGCGGCCTCGGCCCCGACGGTCGCGATCACTTCGTTCAGGACGTTGTAAAGTTCTCCGTTTTGCGCCGTGTTGCTGTCGTCCGCAAAGAACCCGACGTTCACGGTCTTGTCGCCGCGAAGGACGGACTCTTCGAGCCCGTGCGGGAGGTAGACCACGCCCTGCACGGCATCGCCCCGGGTGAGTTCACGCGGGTTCGCTGGGGAATGCCGGACATCCCGCACACTCACGTAGGGCGAGGCGTTGAGCTTTTCGATGAAGGCCGTGGAGTAGCGGCTTGCGTCGAGGTCGATCACGGAGACGGGCGCCTCAAATACGATGTCGTGCGAAAAGAAGATCGAAAAGACGAAGGACACGATCGTCGCGACGAGCACCGCGAGCTTGTGGTACGGGACGAAGCGCCCCGAAAACATCGCGGCCCATTCGTCAAAGAAGCTCTCCCTCAGGCCCTTACTCATTTTTCACCTCGACCGTCATCCCGGTAAGGAGCCCCTCCACGTTCGCGGGGACGTCGATTCTCACGCGAAAGAGCGTGAGGTCGGCCTGCCCGCGCTCCCGCACCATTCGGAGTTCCGCAAATTCGGGCGCCGCCTCGCAAAAGCGCACGGTCCCAGAGAAGTCCCGCCTGATCGCGGGGGCGTGAAGAGAGACGTCCGCGCACGGGGCGTAGCGGCCCGCGTCGGTTTCACTCACGTAGATCTCCACGTAGCGGCGGTCCGTTTCGAGAAGCGCCACGGGAACGCCCGCCCCAACGATTTCGCCCTCTTCGAAGAGGAGTTCCAGGATCTTGCCCGACTGCGGGGCTTCGAGCGTGAGGCGGTCGCGGTCGACCTTGAGGTCGTCGAGTTTCAGGAGAGCCACTTCGCGCAGGGCACGGAGGTTCTGCAGCGTGTTGCGAAGATTCGCCGCGTTGAAGCGGGCGTTTTCAACGGTCGAGAGCCGCATGCCTTCGGCGCTTCCGGTCTTTCTGAGTTTCGCGAGAGCCTTCTCGTCCGCTCCGACGGCGAGCGCCCGCACCGAGCGTTCCGCCCCAAGGAGCGCCGCGCGTTTCGCGTCATAGGCGCTCTTGGCCGCATCGTAGTCCGCTTCCGAGACGGCTCCCGAAGGACGAAGGCGCTTGGCGCGCTCAAAGACGAGCCGCGCGTTTTCCAAGTCCGCCGCCGTCGTGCGGCGCGCGGCCTCGGCCTCTTCGATTCGGCGCCAGGTTTCGAGCTCGGTCGTGTCGGCCGTGCGAAGCGTCAATTCGATCGTTCCTTCGAGTTCCGCGATCTGCTCGTGTCGGCCGTGCGAAGCGTCAATTCGATCGTTCCCTCGAGTTCCGCGATCTGCGCGTCGTAGGAGCGGATCTGCGCTTCGGCTTCGCGGATCGCGATCTCGACGTCCGTGGGATCGAGCGCCATGAGGAGGTCGCCCTTGGCGACGCGGTCGCTTTCCTCCCGCGGGCGCGCGACGATGCGCCCGCCCACTCCTTCAAAGGCGGTTTTCACCTGATGCGCCGTGAGAATCCCGGCCTTGAGGCGCCCAGCCTCCGTGATCGCGTCGTTGCGGTTCCCGAGCCAGATTAGGCCCGCCGCCACCAGTGCGACGGCCGTGAAGCCGGCCGCGGTTCGAAGATAGTCTCTCTTTTCCTTGAGGGTGGTCGCCATTTTATTAGTCAGCTAAATAATTGAGAAAAAGAAAGTCGGCGCACTACTGTTGCAGTCGATGCGCACGACGGAATTCGTCGGGAAGACCGGACGCTTCAGCGGCCGGGCGGATCGTTCTCGTCGGGTGCGTTCTTCTCGGACGAGGCGGAGGGCGCGAGGTCGCCCAGTTCATCCGCCGCGGGATCGGGACCGAGGAGCTTTTTGATGAGGGCCACGAGTTGGTCGCGCTCTTCGGCGTTCAAAGGCGCGGAAAATTCGGCGATGCGCGCGAAGTGGTCGGGAAGATGACGGTCAAGGAGCGCCTCCCCCGCCTTCGTGAGACCGACGAGGACGGCTCGGCGGTCTTCGGGATCGGCGTAGCGCGCGATGAGGGGCGTTTCTTCGGCGAGCATGCGCTTTACCATGACGGACACGGTGGCGTCGGAGACGCCGAGGTGCGCGGCGAGCCGTCCCGTCGAGACGGGGTGGCCGGCGTCGCGAAGCGACATCATGAGGGAGAACTTCCCTTCGGAGAGGCCCGCCTCCTTGTGGAGCCGCGTGTAGACGGAATTGCGGATCACCTCCACCGCGCTCATGAGGTGGAGAATGAGATCCACGCCCGCGACGTCGAGGTCGCTCGGGGCGCAGCCGTTTACGCGCCGCAACGTCTGGCGCGACGGAATCATGCGTCGTCTGGGGTCCACAGTGCTCTGCTCTTTCGGGGGCGGCGTCAAGGGGACGCCGCGGGGTTGACGGGGAAAACGGGAAGGGATTGTAGTACGGAAACGAGATTTTGTTAGCCAGCTAAGGTTTGAAAGATTCTTCTCCCGGCGGGTTCTCGATTTCGCCCATCGCACGGTCAGACCGAAAGCGTCGTGTCGGCAAAGAAAGCCCCCCTGAGAGCGGCCGAGCGGACCCGCAACCTTCCGAACAAACTGAACGACAACGCCATACAGACAATGTGGGAAAATGAGGGGAGCGACATTCGGGGAGACAACTATGCAGATCCGACCCATCGAAAATGAAGCGGACTACCGCCGGGCGCTCAAGGAAATCGAGCCTTATTTCGAGAATCCGCCCTCCAAAGACGACCCCGCCCGGGATGTCGTGGACGCCATGATCAGCGTGATCGAAGCCTACGAGCGCCGTCATTTTCCGCTGCTCGACAACGCCACGGCGGTCGACGCCCTGCGCTTCGTCATGGAACAGCAGGAGTTGACGGCGAAGGACCTGGCGCCCTGCATCGGGTCGACCGAGTGGGTCGGCGAGGTTCTCGCGGGCAAACGTCCGCTTACGCTTTCGATGATCCGAAGACTGGACGAGGTCTTCGACATTCCGGTGAAGTATCTGATCCGAGCCTGAGAAGAACTGCTGCGCTCGCCCCGACTGCCTCGCGCGCAAAAACTTCCGGTCGGGTCCCTTTGCATTACGGTCGTGATCCTCAGACCTGTGTCTGCCGCTCGGACGTTGACGAAGACCGCCCGACGGGCGGGGCGGTTTTGGTGTCGTTTTCGGGTCAGTTCCCGTGTCGCCTGACATTGATACGTTTATCGACAGGTCGATTCAGCAAAACATATGCAGACGTATTTCGTGCCATAAATAGCTAAACGTATGGACCGGTGCAAAGAAAAGCCCGCGCGCGGCGGGCTCTCGAGTAGATTGTTTTTTAAGCGAGAGCGTGTTTTGTTTCAGTGCAATGTCGTTTCTCGCGTCGACTGATCTCCTTGATTGCACGATAAAAGAGTCCGTATGCAACGACGGCCCCCTTGGCTTCCGTGACAAACTGGCAAGCTCGTGTGTACACGTACCCGTCTGGGTCGTCGAAGTACGAGTCGACCAAGTAATCGACAATCTCTTCGTCGCTTTCCATGTAGTCACATGGATTGAAGCGGCTGATTTTGATCTCGTTAGTCATTGCTCTGGTCCCTAACTTGATTGGCGAGCCGTTTGGCTTTGTCAATGTCTTGATTTTGCGAGCTCTTGTCACCACCGACAAGCAGGAGAACGACCTCGCTCCCCACCATAGTAAAGTAAATGCGGTATCCAGGTCCAACATGAATGCGCAATTCCATTACCCCCTCTCCAACACTTTTCGAATCACCGAAGTTACTGACAGCTATTCGTGAGATTCGAGTGTTGATTGCGCGCTTGGCCACCTGATCTCTCAAATTTCTCAGCCATCTGTCGAACTCTTCGGTTTTATTGATGCGAAGGCTTCTTGCGATGAAATTTGTAACTCTCATGCAACCGTCCTTTTAATGTCGACGCCGATACGACCGGCGGTGTTCGACGAGCACGCCGACGATCTTGAGTTCGTCAACGCCTGAGTTGTAGGTCGGGTAATCGATGTTCAGCGGGACAAGCTCAAAGAGCTCATTGCCGCACATGTCATAGCCACGTGGCCGGTATTTCTTGAAGGTCGCTTCCACCTCATTGGTCTTCTTGATGAGGCGCGTTGCAACGACGAAGTCGCCGGGGCAAGGCACGATGATCGTCGGGTCTATGACGATCACGTCGTTCTCGCAGAAACGTGGCTCCATTGACGACCCTGCCACCTTCAGAGCAAAGCACTCGTCAGCCAACTCTTCGTCTACACAGATGAAGTCCCCGTTGTCGAAGGCGGTCTGGCGCGCCTGGATCTGTTCGACCCCGGTCAGTGTTCCTACTTGAACGTAGCACAAAACCGGAATCCTCTTCATGTGGCTACGCACCGTCTCAACATTCGTTGTTTCCGCTGTCGGAGCATTAACCCCTTGAGGGTTGCCTCGTCCACTAATCAGCCAGTCCGGCGAAAGAGAGAAGTATCGGCAAATTGAGACCGCAGCATCGGCTCGGATGGCCGCACCAACGCCGTTCACCCAGCGATTCACGGAAGGTTGCTTGACTCCCGCAATCTTGGCGAGAGCCGCCTGCGACAGATTGTATTTCAGCAACACCCACCGGATGCGTTCAGAAAGCGTGTTCATATGCGCCAGCGTATATAACCCGATACGTTTGCAGATAACAAATTATATACATAGTTCTATCGTTTAACCGGACATCCCTAGATTTATGCATTTACAAGAACGAACTCAAGGCGCCTCTCTACTGGATGGAAGAAATGCCGATGCTTCTGCAGTCCTTCGGCGGGATCGTCACCAACGAAAAGGCGCAGGTGCTCTCTGAAAAGGGAACGCCTCTCTTCCCGAACCTCTTTGCGGCGGGTGAACTGGTGTCGGGCTATCTCGACGGCGGCTACCGTAGCGGCGACGCCCTGATGTTCGGCACCGTTTCCGGACGCATCGCGGCACAGTCGATGCAATAACCGTTCTCGAAAAGTTTTCGGTCCGTTGTTGCAACGGCGGGCCGAAGCCCCCGACGCAAAACGGGCGGAGCCCCCAAAAGGAACTCCGCCCGTAACTCTTTCAATCGAGTTTGTCGAGGCGTCTTCGGCTTACTTCTTCAGGCCCTTGACGTAGTCGGCCACGGCGATGCCGAAGACCGCGGCGCCCGTGAGCTGCGCACCGCCGACGTAGTTGTCGTAGAAGATGCCGCCCGCGGCGTTGCCGATCGCGAAGAGCCCTTCGATCGGCTGATTTTCGGTGTCGCGCACACGACCGTTCACGTCGATGAGCGGACCGCCGAAGGTGGCCGTCATGCCGCCCTGGAACGGGATGATGTAGAAGGGAGCCTTGTCGATCACCGGCGCCTTCGGAAGCGTGTTGGTCGGAACGAGCTTGGCGCGCGCGTCGGCCTTGACGGCGGCGTTGTAGTCGGCCACGGTCTTGGCGAGCTTCGCGGGATCGAGACCGGCCGCCTTGGCGGCTTCTTCAATCGTGTTGCCCTTGTAGATCGGAGCCTTGGCGCGTTCGTAGGACGCGAAGTCGGGCTTCAGAATCGGGATTTCGCGCGCCTTCTGGTCGCACACCATGAAGGCCCAGTTGTCGGGCGTCATCGCGGCGACGTCGCGCGACATCTGCACGTAGGTCTGGCCTTCGTCGATGAAGCGTTCGGCTTCGCGGTTGACGCACACGCCGTTGTTGACGATGTTGAGCGGGTTCGCCCCCGTGGGACCGTGGATCGGACCGCAGTGATACTGGTCGACGTTGACGACCTTCGCAAAGAGCGGATCGACCAAGCGGATGTTTTCACCCATGATGATGCGCGAGCCGCGGATCGGCATCTTGGCGCCCGCCGACCCGATGTACTGCGTGACGAGCTGCTGATTGGCCGAGAAGCCGCCCGTGGCGAGGACGACGCCGTACTTGGCGTGCAGGTCCGAAAGGCCCTTCTTGTCCTTGACGCGAACGCCCGTGACGGCGCCCGTCTTTTCGTCGGTGAGAAGCGCGACGCCCTTCGTGTTGAAGCGCATTTCGACGCCGAGGCTCTTGGCCTTGGCCATCAGGTCCTTGGCGAGCTGACCGCCGCCCGGCTTCACTTCACCGAGAACGAGGTGGGCGCGGGAGAGCATCGGCCAGACGAGCTTGGCGGGCTTCGAGAACTTGACGCCGACGTAGTCGGAGAGCCAGCCCATCATGGCGTCGCAGTCTTCGGCGATCTTGCGGGTGAGCGCCTTGTCGCCCTTACCCTGCGAGACCTTCATCATGTCTTCGTAGAAGGCGTCGACGCTGTCGGCGTCGTTCACGCCCTTCTGCTGGGCGGTGTGCACGCCGAGCATGAAGCCCGCGGCGTAGATCGTGTTGCCCGCGGGCATCGACATCTTTTCAATGAGCAGAGGCTTCAAGCCGTTCTGCGCGGCGCGCACGGCGCAGACGAGACCGCCGCAGCCCGCCCCCATGATGATGAGGTCGTACTGCGCGGCCGGGGCCGCGGCGGCGATCGCCGTCTTGGTGGCGGCGGCGACGCCGAGGGCGCCGACGGTCGCCTGCTTGAAGAAGGAACGACGGGAGGTGGCGTTCATGGTTTATCTCCTTACATTTTTGCGAAGAGTCTCAAGACGCGGTTCATACGGTCCGAACCGCCGTCCGATGACGCCATTTTCCCGCTCGGAAGCCGCCCCGCCCACCCCCGAGCGCCTCTTGACAAATTCACAATTTCGTGTTCCACCGCGGCTCCCGACCTACGGCCGCGCGCCGCACAAAGACCGTAAGCGGCGAAGTCAGCGGCCAAGGGCCGCGCGGGCGGCCGAGCGGCCCGCGATGCGACCGAAGGTGATCGCCGCGGCAATCCCGTTTCCTCCGATTCGATTCGCCCCGTGCACGTTTCCGACGACTTCGCCCGCCGCGAAGAGTCCTGTAAGAACCCTTCCCTTACGATCGAGCACCTCGCCCTCGGGCGTGATGCGCACGCCCCCGAGCGTGGAATGAAGATTGAGGTAGACGGGCGCCGCCCAGAAGGGAGGCGTCTCGATTTTTCGGCAGACGACGCGGCCGCACTTTCCGGACCTTTTCTCCGCTTCGCCGTTGAAGGCTTCGACGGTGCGCCGCAGCGCCTCCGCGGGAAGTCCCGCCTTCCGGGCGAGGGCTTCGAGCGTCTCCGCGCGAAAGGCGTCCCCCGTCTGCAGGCCCCGGTAGATGTCCTTTTGCGAAACGAGGTCGTAGGACGAGACGCCGCGGTCGTCCGTCACGGTGTAGGCGCGGCCTCCGACCGCGTTTCGGATCGCAAGGGCGAGCGCCCGGCGCGAACCGTCCTCTTCGACGAGCCGCTCGCCGCGTCCATCCACCAGAATGCAGGCCCCGACGTCCAAATCGAGCCGCACCGCATGCGTTTGTCCCCTGCGCACGCCCGGCACCGCCTGGACGACCTCGAGATTGACAAGCGCCGCCCCCGCGCGCTCCGCCGCGAGCTGTCCGTCGCCCGTCGAGCCCGGCGCATTGTCGGTGGGCAATTCCGCCCAGGCGGGCGCCCAGCGCTTGAGCAAGTTCGGGTTCGCGCCGTAGCCGCCCGACGCGAGCACCACGCACTTCGCGCGGATCTCGACGCCCTCCGTCGTCACGACGCCCGTGATGCGTCCCCGTTCGTCTTTGAGAAGATCCCGCAGGGCCGTTTTGGTTCGGATTTCGCCGCCCGATTCGAGGAGTTTCCCCGAAAGCGTGCGGATATAGGAAGACCCCCGCGGCAAAAAGGGCTTGTGACCGCGCGGCCATTCGGCGCCCCAGGTCGTCTGCGTTTCGGGAAGAAAGCGTATGCCCATGCCTTCGAGCCAGTGAATGGTCGGGAGCGCTTCCTCGGCAAAGCGCCGGACGACGTCCGGGTCGTTACGCCCGCCGCCCGATTCGATCGTCTGCTCGGCGTGCCACGCAACCGAATCCTCGACGCCCATCGGCCCCTGCCGCTCGGGGTCCGCGGCGTTGAAGAGCCCGCTCGCCCGCAGGGTGTTGCCGCCGATCGCCTCCTCCTTTTCGAGCACCAGGACCGACGCGCCCTCTTCCGCCGCCGCGACGGCCGCGGCCAGGCCCGCGCCGCCCGCGCCCACGACGAGGACGTCGAACTCGCGGCGCCAGAACGCCCGGGCCGACCCCATCCCGAAGGTCCACGCGAAGGGAAGCGCAAGTCCCTGCAAAACCGTTCGCCGCCCGATCGTCATGCCGCACCTCCCGCGCCGGGGTTCAGGGCGGCGGCAAGGCGTTCGCGCTCGCGAAGAAAGTCCGCCACCTCCACGGCGTTTCGCACGTCGAGCTTTCCGAGCATGGCGCTTCGGCGGCTCTTCACCGCCTCTTCGGAGATGTCGAGAACGCCCGCGATCTCCTTGTTCGTAAGTCCCTTTGCGACGAGCTGCGCCGTTTCGCGCTCGCCCTCCGTGAGGGTCGACCAGACGGCCTCGTATTCGTCCCGTTCGCGCTTCAGACGCCGGATTTCCCGATGCCGTTCGCAGGCCTTCTGCAGAGTCGGGATGAGCGTTTCCGGTCGGGGAGGCTTCACGAGAAAGTCGACCGCCCCCTCCCGCACGGCGCGAAGCGCCATCTCGATGTCGCCGTGCGCAGAAAGAAAGACGATCGGAAGGTCGACGCCTTCGGTGCGAAGGCGCCGCTGGAGTTCCAAGCCCGTCATCTCGGGCATGCGCACGTCAAGGAGGAGACACCCTTCGCGCTCGCGGTCGTCCCAGGCGAGAAAGTCGAGCGCGCTCGAATAGCCCTTCACCTGCAGACCCGCGACTTCCAAAACGAAGGCGAGCGACTCGCAGACCGTGGGATCGTCGTCGACGAGGCGAATGAGTGGAGGCTGTTTGACTTTCATGATGCGTTTTCCTTGCTGTCGGACGTTCGATCGAGCGGCACGGAGAGCGTCACGGCGAGGCCCGAGGGACTGCCCGCCTCAAACCGCAACCGCCCGCCGTGGGCTTCCGCGAGGCTCGCCGCGATCGCGAGCCCGAAACCCAAACCTTCGGGCTTATCCGAGAGAACGGGCTTCCCGAGCTTGGCGAGACGTTCGGGCGAGACGCCCGGACCGTTGTCTTCCACGTGCAGAAGCGCCGTGTCGCTTTCGCGCAGGAGCGACACGCGGATGCGGGGACCGACGATTTTCGCCTGCGTCAGGGCGTCGACTGCGTTGTTGAGAAGATTGACGAGGACGAGCTCGAGCTCCATCGCGTCGCCCAGGACAACGGCGGGCGTTTCGAGTCCGATGCATTCGACGGGAATCTCCGCCTTCTTCGCCCGGCTGTGGCGAATCGCCCGCTCGGGGAGCCGGGCGAGGTCGAATCGTTCGAACTTTGTTCTTTCGCGCTTCAGGGCCGCGCGCACGCGGTCGAGAATATCGGCCGCCCGATAAACTTCGGAGAGCGCCCTGCGGAAGGCCGACTCTTCCCTCGTTTCGTCGCGCAGGCCCCGCTCCTTCATGAGAAGAAGGGCGTTCAGATAATTGGCGGCGTTCGTGACCGGCTGCTTCACTTCGTGCGCGAACATCGCCGAGAGCTGCGTCACGGTGGCGCCTCGTTCGAGGCGTTCGAGCTGCGCACGGCTCTCGCGAAGCGCCTCCGCCGCCCGCTCTCTTGCGGCCGAAGCCTGTTGAAGTTCCCTCGTACGGCGCCGAACGAGCAGGTTCACGCGCACGATGTGCACGGCAACGAGAAAGAGCGCAAAGACGCCGAGCGCGATTTCCGTATGAAAGCGCCGCCAGAGGCCCGCCGCGGACCAGTCGCGAAGATAGGCGTAGGGGCCTTCGCGAAGCGTGCGGTAGAGATTTCGCACGTCGGTGAGATTGGTGTTCGAGATCCAGTCGTAGCCCCCTTCGTCCACGGGCTGAGTGAGCACCGCGATCGTAATGTCGCGCACCACTTCGGGCGAGGCGGTCGGAAGGGCCGCGAGCATCAGGTCCGGATAGAGCGCGGTGGAGCGGCGGCAACGGTCGCCCGGGGCCGTGCGGTCGTTGACGATTCGAAGTTCATGGGCTCCGACGACGCCCGCCGCCACAGCGTCCTCCCACTCGCAAGTCGACAAAATCCCGACGTCGGTCATGCCGAGCGTCACCATCTGCAAAACGTCGGGGTAATTCCATTCGGTGTAGACAATCTCGCCGAAGAATTCGTCCGGGTCTTCTCCCTGCTCGGCCAATTCGCCCTTCGGAACGGCGCTTCCCTCAAAGGCGTTCGGGTCGGTCGTCGCGACGGAGCGGCCCTTGAGGTCGGCGAGAGTTTTGAGCGTACTTCCCGCACGCACGAGAAAGACCGCCCCGACCGAGCGGTCCGCCTCCTTGCGGTCCGCACGGCGTCGCGTCGCGATCTGCTGCAGATCGAGGTCGCTCTCGCGTACGGCGTCGCCGCTCGAGAGAATGACGAAGCCGTTGGCGCCGAGTTTGGAAGTGTCGATCGATTCGCCCCGCGGGAATTCGACCGTGGTGAAGCGATACTGCGGGTAGCGCGCCTTGAGGCGCTCGATGAGGGGCGTGTAAGTGTCGATGAAGAAGCGCGGATTGAAGGTATCAACGATCCCGACCGTCACGTCGGTCACCGGGGGCGCTTCAGGAGTTGTAGGAGAAGGCGCTCCGTCTTGCGCCCGCGCGAGGCCGGCAGCAAGGAGGCCGGTAATAAGAAGAAGCGCGAGGGACGAAGCGGACCGCATGGGTGTCAAGGGAAGGGAGCGAAAGATCTTTTCATTATACGGGGCGGTTCTCCCGAGACGACGGGGTAAGGTTTTCCGCGTCCTTCGGCATCCCGTCGGGCCGTCTGTTGGAACGACCTCCTCCCCATGTCCGACAACGTGAGGCTCGTCCCTAAATTGGGATACAGGAATACGGAGTCTCCCGGAAAATTCTTTTAGGCGTCCTCTTGCGGAAGGCATTTTTTGGACACATACGTATTTTTATGATATAATTAGAGTGTCTTAGGAATCCGTATAATCATGCCTAAAACTACTTCTCGCTCCTCTGAAGCCTCTGTGAATGTCGTCCCCGATCTTTCGAATGTTGTCGGGTTTCCGCTTTCCGAGAAAAAGGCAAAAATCATCCGTGACCCCTACGGCAATTTCCGTGTGGTTGTCAGGCGCTATTACTGGGACTGCGTCGATCAACGCGGCAAGGAGAAACGGGAGTACCTGGGGTACGTTGTGGACAACGTCTATTACGCAACCGAGGACTACCGCCGTCTCTTCCACCGCGACGGAACGAAACGTTGCGCTCCGAAGAAATCCTTGTCTGCCAAGGCTAAAGACAAGAATATGACTGCCGATTTGACGGACTCGTCCACTCAGGCGTTTCTGTCGTCTCTCTCCACCATCCTTGTGGCTGAATTTCCCGTCTACTACGCAATTGCGAAGGAGACCGGATTGCTGGAGGATCTCGCGCAGACATGGGGAGCGGACAACGCCAACAAGATCCTCGCCATCGCCTTCCACTGGATGCACACGAGTTCGAACTCCGCCTATCTCTTCAAGTCGTGGGTGAGTGGAAAACTGTTGCCGTACTGGGAGTCCATGGAATCGAAGGAAATGACGGAGTTCTTCAGAGAACTCGTCGAGCAGCCGGATTGGCGAAAGACTTTCTTCAACGCCCGCATCGCCAGACTGCCTGAGGACGAGGTCCTCTCGTACGATTCCACGCGCGTCGCCACTGAAGCCGTCGCCAACCCGTATGCGCAGTGCGGCAAAGGAAAAGAAGGCGGTTATCAGAAGCAGGTGGGATTGGCGCTGTTGCTCGGACACAAAACCGGCATGCCGGTCTTCTTCCGGATGTTCCCCGGCCAGATCGCCGACGTCAGCACCGTCGCCGACATGCTGCTCCGGTTCGACGAGATCAACGAGAAGAAGAAAATTTTCGCCGCCGTGATGGACCGCGGGTACTTCTCGCTGAGCAACTTCGCCAAGTTTGTCGACAGCAGAAGCAAGGTTATCGTCGCTGCGACAATGGATGTGAAATGGATTCGGGAAGCTATTGAAAAGGCGATCACGTCGCTGTGGGAGGGTAGCTCGCACATCCGCGGCGACATCTTCGGCGTGACGGTCCCCGTCAAACCCAAGTTCGATGACAATGAGGAACGCGAACTCTGGGTGCACGTTTTTCGATCGGACTCAAAATCGTCGATTGAGACTCAAGCGTTCTTTACGGACTTGGAGGATTTTGAAAGTCAGTGGAAGAACTGGGATGATGACGCTCACACCGGAGTTTGCCCGTTGCTCAAGAGCCGGAAGCTCGCCTATTACCGTACGCCAACCGGTCTTCCGAGGCAGTGCACGTTGGAACGCGACAATGAAAAAATCAACGAGGCCATTCGTTACTTCGGATTTTTCTGTGACGTCTCCACCATGCCGGCCAAGGCCGCGGAAGTCTACGACAATTATTGTGCAAGAGACTTGATTGAGAAGGCTTTCAGGAGCGGAAAGAGCGATGTCGAGATGAATGTTGCGCGAGCTCACAGCGACATCACTCTGGAAGGACGATTCTTGATTTCGTTCGTTGCGTTGACGATTCTTACGGACTTTCATCGTCGAATGAAGCAAAAGACCACGCGCATCGTCAAGGGGAAAGCGGTTGTGGAGCGTCCTATCGGAGACGAGATGACTCTTAAGGAGATCCGCAACTACCTTGGCTCGATCCGATTGATCAATGACGGCAGGGGCAATCGTATTTGGCAGGAAGTCACCGTGAAACAACACAATATCGCCCGCCGTCTCGGATTTCCCGACCTGTATCGTGAGCTGCCGGACTGGGGTCCAAGATGATCTATTCCTACCTGCTGAGGTTCCCTATACGGATTTTCCTACCCTAATTTAGGGAAAAAGCGGTTCCTTCCTGAACGCCTCAAACCGGAGCGCCCGCCGAAAGGCGTAAAAAACGCCGCCCGATCGTCTCGGGCGGCTTTTTTTTTCAAGTTCGTTCAATATCCGGACCCTCCGGCGCCGCAAAGAGAGCCCGGAAGACCGGTCAGAAGACGTAGCGCAGTCCCACGGCACCCTCTCGGCGGCTGTAGCCGTCCGACCCCTTGTCGAGCGTAAAGGACGCGTAGCCGGAAAGACGCTTCGTGAAGCGTCCGTCGATGCCGACAGCGGCCTCGAGCCGGTTCTTCGCGCCTTCCTGCCGGTCGGTCACGGCCCCGTAGGTGGCGCCGTAGCGCTCGGTATTGTGCACCCAGGCGAGGTCCAAGAAGGGGGTCGCGTTCTGCGAACCTTCGAACTTCACCGTAGTGCGCGCACCGAGCTTCACGGTCGTGTTGTCTTCGCCGTGAATGCGGACCTTCCCCGACATGTCGAAGTCGTCGTAGCGCAGGCCGTGCCAAACGACCTGGGCGTGCGGCTCGAAATACACCGTGCCGCGCGACGCCCCGTCGTCCGAGACGAATCGGAACGCCTCGAAGCCGTGTCCGACTTCGAGCGACGCCGTCCAACCGTCGGCCCGGACGTGCTTGGAAGCGCCGGCGCTCGAGAGATCGCCCGAGAGATCGACCCACTGCAGCCACGCCTCGGCATACGCTCCCGTCGGTTCCGAAGCGTTTGCGCCTTCGGCGTTTTGGAGCCATCCGCCGTAGACGCCCGCCGACCATCCGTCGACGTCGGCGCGACCCTTGGCCGTCGTCCGCGACGAAGAGGTCTTTCCGTTCCGGTCTCCGAAGCCCGCCATGACCCCCGCATACCAGAGACCGTCCCCACCGTCGGAGAGACGAAGGATGTCTCCGCCCAACTGAGTGGTCGTGACCGTGCTCTTCGTTTCGCACTGTCCCGAGGAGGCCCCCGCCTTCGTTTGCGAAACGGTCTGCCGCATCCAGAGGGCGGTTTCCCCGATCTCCCCGGTCAGGGGATGCGCATACCGGCGCGTTCCGAGATGATCGTGAATCGAAAAATCGAACATCTCCTGCGCCTCGGCAAAGGCTATGAAGGAGCCGAGATTGGGCGAAACCGCAGGACCGTCCACAACGTTGTCTCCCCAGTAGGAAGTGAGGAAGTAGCGCGTGACGTCGTCGTCGCTCGAAACGCCCGCAAGCGCCCCGCCCTCGGCCGTAACGGACGAGCCCGCCGCGGCCGTGTCGACGGCGAGGCGATAGGAGTAGCCGCCCGCCTCGATCGTGCCGTTCGCCAAGGCAGGAGCGAAACCGTCGACCTTGCCGTCCACCGTCATGAGAACGATGCGCTCGCCCGCGCCTTTCGAAAGACCGTTGGCGTCGACGACGTCGAAGAACACCGATCCCGTCGCGTCGCCCGTGATCTCGAGATGGTCGCCCGCGATCCCCACGGTCGGGACTTCGCCCGCTTTCCCGTCGCCCAACGCGACGCGGAAACCGATCGTCCCCGCCGTGTCGGCGGTTTCGCCGCCCGCGAAGTTCCCGTCGAGAACGCGCGTCACGAAGCCCTTGTCCGTCCCGTCGGAGAGATCGGCGCGCCCGGCGTGACGCCAGGCTTCGCCTTGCGAGAGCTCCATGTCGCCGCGGAAAGTGAAGGCGCCGTCCTTCTCGACCGCAAGGCGTTGGAGAAGAAGCGGATTCCGCGCGGCGCCGCTTGAGGCGCCTTCGTCCCCCGCACGGGCTTCCCCGTCGGCGGCCGAGCCCCACCCGCTCACGTCGACGCGCCCTTGGTCGACGACGAGCGCGACTCGGTTCTCTTCGTCAAACTGCCCGGCCAAAAGACCGAGCACGCCCGCGCCCGTCTTGACGAACGTACCGCCCGAGAGCGACGCCTCGAGGATCTTGTCGGGCGTGACGGCCCCCGTCTCGGGCGCCGTCGTCGGCGCCTCGTCTCCCGAAGCTTCGGGCGCGGCTTCCGAGCGGAGCGCTCCGGTTTCCGCCGTCGACGCGTCGGCGTCCGGGAGAACGTCGAAGAGAATCGCCGCATCGTCCGCCATGACGAAGCGCCCGAGCGCCTTCTTCGTGTCGGCTTCGTCGGAGATCGCGAGCGTTACGCCCGAGCCGAGCGCGAGCGCGGCGGTCTCGGCGAGATCGATTGCGCCCGTCACGAAGGATTGCGAAGCGTCTCGGGCGTCCGAATCGGCCGAGCCCGTGAGGCGCAGCGTTGCGTTTTCTTCGAGGGCGAGCGTTCCGGCGATCGTGAGTGCGGCGACGTCCACCGCCTTGTCCTTCGCCACGGTGACGCGTCCGCCCTGCAGGGATTCCTCCCGAAGGGCGGCGTCCGACGCGCCCGCGACGACAAGGCGCTTCGCGGTATGGAAGCGGCCTTCCCCGTCGGGGCGGCCCGCGCCGCCGAGCGCCTGGTCGGCATTGAGACGAAGTTCGGCGCCGGAAGCCACCGTCACTGCGCCTCGGATCGAGCTCAGCGACGACTCGAGAACGATGCGGCCCCCGGTGACGGAAAGATCCGTCGCCGCGACGCCTTCGTCTTCCGACGAGCGGATCCATTGACGGATGACGCGTTCCCCTCCCGCATCGGCATAGAGCTCGGCGTCCCGGAAGAGTTCCATTCCCTGGATCGTCTGTCCGACCCAGAGGTCCTCGCCCTCCGTTTCCCCGGCGACCACGCCGAGCCCCCCGTGGAAGGCGACGAGACGATTCCCGTCTTCATCGTAGTAGTTGAGTTCGACGTCGCCCGCCTCGGCGAGATCGTTCCCGTTTTCGTCGACGACCCTCAGGTCGTTGGCGTTTCCTTCGTATCGACCATCGAGGAACTGGAAGAACCGGTGCGTAAAGTCTTTTTCGTTCTTCTCAAGGAGCGCCGCAAGCGACTCTCCATCCCGAAGCGTATTGTGCCGATTGATGCTCTCGGCGTTGATCTTCACGCTCTCGGCCGTGACGGCGACCTGCGCGCCGCCCGCAAACGAGAAGACCCCGTCTTCGGCCATTTGGACGAAGTTCACGGTCTTCCCGTAGCCGTCGTCGGTCCGGATCACGGCGTCGTCGAGCACCCGGAAGGCGTCGGCGCCGTCTCCCAAACCCTTCGTGAGGTCGAGCACGGAAGTCGCCGTCACGAGGCGAATGCCGGCAAACTCGGCCTCGTCGCCCAGGACGAGAAGCGTCGCGTTCTCCCAGGCTTCGAGCGTCGTCTTCCCGGCGAGATTCGTATGCGCGCCGCGGCTTTCCTCGAGACCGTCGACGACGCCGGAAATGTTCCGGAAGGCGAGCGTGCCGCGAAAGTCCGACGACCCCGACTCGTAGAGGCGGAAGAAGTGATCGCCGGGATTGTCCACCGAGTCTTCGTAGCTCGCGTCGATCACGAAGCGCCCCGTACCTTCGACGTCGCCGAGCCACCCTTCGATGAGCGTCGGACTCTCCTCGGTGACGGTGATTTCGTTGTAGTAGACGCCGTTTTCTCCGATTTCGAGCCTGACGCCGTCCTGCGCGCCGATGGCGATGCCGTTCGTGGAGGCGACCGTCACGCGGGCGGTTTCACGGGGGCGCCCCGAAGAAGCGCCGTCGCGCACGTCCGCGCCGCGGGCTTCGCCGCCGATCACGAGGCGATCGAGCCCCGAAAAGTCCTCCACGTCGAGGAAGAGATCGGAACGGCCGAGAACGGACATGACGAGACCCGTTTCCGCGCCGCCTTCCTGCGTCCCGTCCGGAACGGCGTGCACGATGTCGGTCGTCCACGAGCCCGTCGTGTTTTCCAGGACCACGCGGCCGCCCCCGAGCACTTCCAGGCGATCGGAGCCGTAGAGTTCGCCGCGGCCTGCGCCGTCGTTCGATTCCGCACGGATGCCGGAGAAGACGAGCGCCCCGTCGTTCTCGAGCCGCACGACCCCGGCCGCTTCTTCCTGAAGGGCTCGGAATTCGAGCTCGGTCGCGTCGACGAGGAGGTCGGGCGCCTGGTCGGCGTCCGCGTCCGAACGGGTTCCGGCGGAGGAGCCGAAGAGCAGTTGTCCGTGCACGACGCTCGCCGTCTCTTCGCCCGTCTTAGACGAGGAGAGCACCAACCGGCGGCCGTCCTTCAGGGCGAGGGCCGCCCCCTCACCCACCGTCAGATGTTCGAGATAGGCGTTCCCGTCGAGCGACACCGTGCCCCGATTCGTCCCCGCCGCCGTCACGATCAGTCCGCCCGAGGCTTCGTCGGCCGCGTTGATGTCGAGCGAAAGCGTTTCGTCGGCGTGCCCGCCCGTCATGCCCGTCGCATCGAGGCGCCAGAACCGTCCCGCGTCGAGCCGCACGGATTCCGCCGTGAACTTCAGTCCCAGCAGACCGTTTTCGGCGCCCGCCCCGTCCGAACGATAGTCGTATTCGGCGCGGTAGACGACCGAACCAATCGTCTCGACCCCGCCCCGTTCGTCGGTCTGCTGCAGGGCGCCGAGGTGGAGGTTTTCCTCCGCAAAGAAGGAGTCCCCGTCCCGATCCCCCGCCACCGCGACGTCGACGCGGACGGGGCTTTCCGGTTCCTCAAGGACGCCGCTCACGAGCGTGGCGGTCTTGCCGGTATCGAGTTCGAGAAGTGCGTCGGCGAGCACGACGTTCGGATCGACCGTCACCTCGATCGTGACGTTCTCCCCGAAAGTCCCCTTTTCGACGACGTCGATCGCGCCCGAGGCAAAGCCGCTTCCGATCGCGACCGCGCCGAGGCGCAGGGTGCTCCCCGTTTGCGCCTCCAACGTCTCCATCTTCAGCGCCGGTCCTTCGGCGCGGCCCGTCGCGCGTACCGAACCGTAGGCCGAAGCGTCGAAGACCGCGCCTTCGCGCAGAAGGAGCGACGCCGGACCGTCCGGGCGGCCGGCCGCCGTCCAGCGCGTGTCGGCGTCGAGCGTCAGGGTCTTGCCCGCCGCCACGTCGTAGAGACCGGCATAGCCCGAAACGTCCCCGAGAATCGTGTCGAGACCGACTTCGACGATCGGACGGTCTGCCCCGTCCTTCGAAACGGACGTCAGGCGCCCGAGTCGGAAGGGATCCTCCGCCTTCGCGGGCGTCCCGCGCGTTCCGTCTTCCTCCAGCGTGAGAACGCCGCCCGAGAGCACCCGGAGCGTTCCGCGGAAGCCGGCGAGCGTTCCCGCGGCATCCGCAAAGACCGCGCGTCCCTCCACGGCCAGCGTCGCCTTTTCGTTCGACTCGAGTCGAGACCCCGCGGCAAAGACGCTGCCCGTCTCCCCGGAGAAAGACTCTCCGGAGGGCGCGGCGTTCCGGTGCGCGTCGTTGGCGCTCGTGCCCGCGAGCGTGAGCGTTCCTCCGTGAAGATCCACCCTGCTCTCGTCGTCCGCACGGAGAACGCCGAGGCGCTCCACGTACGCGTGCCCTTCGTCCCCGAGAACGAACCGCGATCCTTCTTCGAGCACCAGATCGACGAGCCGATTCCCTCGGGCGGCACGCGGTTCGATCACGGAGCCGCCGAGGGTGTAGTGGTTTTGGGAGGCGAGCGTCGCCCCCGAGGCCACCGTCACCAGTCCGGAGAAGGTGTTGCGCTCGTGCGAGAGGACCGTGTCGGCCTCCACGGCGATTTTCCCTTCGCCCGTAATCCAGGCTTGGAATTCACCGTTTTTCCCGGCCGTAAAGCGCACGGCGTCCCGACCGGCCTCTGCGTTGCGCAAATCGAGCCGGGTGAGGGCGTAGCCGAGGAGAACGCCCCCTTCCGAGGCCCCGTCCTCCGTATTCACGAACTGCGCCGAATAGTTCCAGTGACCGGTCGCAAGACCGCCCTGAACGGCCGCTTCCTGATGAACGCCCTCGAGGGCGTCGCCGTTTTCGTCGACGAGCAAAAGCGTGCCGCTTCCCGTCACCTGCCCGGCCTTGACGATCCACTTTCCTTCTCCCGCGTCGTCGAGGTCGAGGAGCGACTCGTAGACCTCCCCGTCCGTCGTGTCCGTCACGGACTGCGGCACGTCGATGCCGTCCTTCCACTGATCGAGATCGAGCCGAATCAGCCCCGTGCCACCGTGAAGGGCGAGCGACGTCGTCGTGAGCGCGGGCTGCGGCGAAGCGCCGTTTGCCGTCGGAACGAACTCCGTCACGTCGAGAATGCCGGCCGTCGCCGCGGGTTTCGTCCCGACGACAGGCGTCTCGGCGTCGGTCGGATCGAGCGCCTCCCACGCAAAGCCGCCGGGCAGGTTCACCGTCTCGGAGCCCCCGGCGATTTCGAAGACCGCTTCGCCGCTCACGGCGAGCGTGAGATTGCCTTTCTCTTCGAAAAGACGGGCAAAGTTCTCGTCGATCCCGTGCCGCTCATGCCGGATCGTTCCGCTCACCAAACGCACCTTTCCGACGAAGTCGTCCGTCAGGAAATCGTCTCCGAAGCGTACCTCGCGACCTTCGCCCGCGGCGATCTGAAAGACGCGCTCGTCCCTGCCGGCCCCGTCCTTCGTCGAGCCGGAGACGGAGAGCGAAACGTCGTCGACCACGAGCGCCTCGTCCGCCGCACCCTCGGCATTGAGGTAGAAGAGCCCGTCGAGCGTCACGACGCCCGTCTCCATCCGTTCAAGGTCGCTCACCATCAGTCCGGCGCTCGACCCGATCCGAATCTCAGAGGCCGAAAGTTTTTCGGATTCGCGGGCGTCGACATAGCCCTCCGTAACGAGAATCGCCGTATCGGCGGCCTTCTTCTCGTCCTCCGTCGTCACGGCGTTTCCGAAAAGGAGCCAGGATCCCGCGGACGTTTCGGCGCCGCCCTGCAGTTCGAGCGCCCCCGAAGCCTCGAGCGAGACGGTTCCGCCGATCTGCGCACCGTCGACTACGAGACGGCTCTCGTCCCCGACGCGCCAGGTTCCCGCGAAGGCCTCGGCATTGTCGCTTTCCACGACGAGCCGCGTCGCCTTCGATTCGTCGTTCTTCACGAGCCGCAGCGTCGCGGCTTCGCTTCCGAGAAGAGTGTTCGCAAAAACGCCCTCCCAGCCCTCGATCGTAAGTTCGGGAGCGCCCGCGACGGACGGCGCAGAGGCCGCGCCGTCCGGATCGATTCCGAGCGAGACCGTCCCGCCGAAGCGGCTTCCCCAACCGGCGCCCGCCCCAAGGACGTAGCGCCCCGACGCCAGAACGAGTGCCGAGGAAGCGTCGGCGCCGGCCGATACTCCCGACGAAGGATCGTCCGCTCCGACGAGCGGAGAGAGGGCGGCGTTTTCGTACACCCGATCAATCGACGTCGCGCGCGAGCCCTCGTCGTCCCGCAAAACGAGACGAGCGCCCGCTCCGAGCATCCAAAAGCCTTTGTAGTCCGCGAGCGCCGAAGAGGCGCCTCCCACGGTGACGCGCGCGCCGTCGGCGAGAACGAGGGCGTCTTCGCCCCGGCCCGAGAGCGTAAAGCGCCCTTGCGTGCCGAGCGTGCTCGCCCCCGTGAGCGTAACCGTGACGGCTCCGTCGGCGTCTGCGCCCAAGGTCATCGAACCGCCCGAAGCGCCTTCCAGACGAAGTCGCTGATCGCTCAAAAGGGTGAGCGAAGACGTTTCGTCCCCGGCAAAAGCCACCGTCGCTCCCCCGAAGGAAGCGCCCGAAAGGGTGAGGGCGGCTCCTTTCTCAAGATCCACGCGGCCGCTGTAGTTCGTCCCTTCCCCGAGGAAGAGCCCCACCGTGTTCGAGACGAGCATTTCTCCCGCCCCTTCGACGTTGCTCAGGATGTCCACGTCGCGCCAACTGTTGTCGGCGTCCCAAAACGAACCCGTTCCCGACCCCTCGAGCGCGAGTCGGCCTCCCTCGGAGAACGCGGCCTTCACGAGTCGGTTTTCCACCGCAAGTCCGTGCTTCGCACCGATTTGGTCGACCGCCTCCGTCGTGAAGGTTCCCGTCACGCCCTCGGCCAGACCGACCGTTGTTTCTCCCGAAAGCGCCGCCGTGTCCGAACCGTCCGTGATCATCACATCGGGAAGATCCGCCGTCCCGCCGATGGTCTTCTCGTACGTCACTTCCGTATCGGAAGCGACGAGCCAAAGTGCGTCGCCGTCGTCGAGCGCGAGCGCGGGGCGCTCTGCGCGCAGCGCCGACTCCAGATCGTCCCGGGAGAGCGAAACCGAAGCGCCCTCGCGGACGTGAAGACCGTCGACGTGAAGCTGGGCGTTTCGCAGGTCCGCCTTGCCGAGATCGACGCAGAGTTCGCCCGCCCAGTCGAAGCGGTGCACGCGCGTCTCGGAGGGGGAGCCTTCCGACCCGGCGACGTTGGCGAGGAGAAGACGCGAATCCCTTCCGAGCGAAAGGTCGATGTCGAGCGCGTCGCTGGCAAAGCCGTATTGGGCGCCGTTTGTCAAACGAAGGAGAAGCGGACCGCTCGCCGCCTCGCCGGAAGAGACGTATTCGTCAAAGACGAAGCGTCCGCTTTCGGCCGTGACGCCGTCGAGCTCGAACGCGCCCGCGCCGGAAACGGCGATGCGGTCGGCCCAGCGTTCTTTGTCGAGCGCGCCGCCCTCGCCCTTGATCGCGAGCGCGGCGCCCGCTTCGATTTCGAAGGCGGTGAGCGCGCTGCGGTCGACGCCGCCCGCGTCGGAGAGCGTGAGGCGATCGGTCGCCGCCCCGTTTTCAAAGCCGGAGAGACGAAGCGCGGCGCTGCCGCCGTCTTGGGAAAGGACGGCCGTATTGAAGGTTCGCGAACCGTCCACCTGCAGTTCGATCCGGTTCATCGAGCCTTCCGCGACGAAGGCGGCGTCCGCCGCAAAAAGATTCTCCTTGGCCGTTCCGTAGGCGTCGTCCCAGCGGTAGGCAAAGACCGAGGCGTCGTTTTCCTCTCCGGCGAGCACCCAGGTGCCGCGGAAGTCGGTGACGGAGGATCGAAGCGCGTCGATCGAGGCGCCTTCGAGACGAAGACTTACGTCCTCCGCGGCGCTTACCGCCCCGTTCCACTTGCTCTCGCCCGTGAAAATCTGATCCTTTTCAAAGACGAGCTTCGCAAGGTTCAACGCCACGCTGAAACCGCCGTATCGATTGGCGTTTTCTTCGTTTCCGGTTTCGCCGCCCGAAACGCGCAGGGTGCCCTGTTTGAGCTCGAACGTCCCTTCCCCGGTGAGCCACGCCGAAAGCGTCTGCGTTTCCCTGTCGTCCGATGTCGTGCGCGAGAAGGTCACGGTCTCGTTTTCGGCCGCATGCACCCGCACGACGCGGGTGGAGAGACCGAGCGTCTTCTCGTCGGACACGATGACGCTTTCGGCCAGGGCGTAACTTCGGTCCGTGCCCGCAACCCCGTACTTCAGGGTGCGGGACGCGCCCTCCGCATCCTTCCAGACGAGTCCGGCGTTTTCGATCGTTTCGTCGGACGTCGTGATCAGGGTCACCTGCGCCGCCTTTCCGTCATGAAGAAGAATGGTGCCCGTAGCAAGGTCCGCAAGATTCTCGACGGGAGCGTCCACGGTGCCGACGCCGGACAAATCGAGCGCCAGTTCCGTACCCTTCGCGATGTCCGCACCGCCCGAAAGCGTCAGCCCCTCCTTCCACGACTCGTCGAAAAGATCCGTGACCGCGAAATGCAGGGTCGAGGCAACCGGACCGTTCTCGGGCCGGCTCAAAGCCGCGCCCTCTTCCGAAGTCACGCCCGTGTCGAGTCGGGCGGCGCTCGTCGCATCGGAAACATGGAGTTCGCCCGCACCGACGGCAAGCGTCGTCGCGCCGAGTCCGAGCGTGCCGCCGACCGTAAGCCGCGGGGCCTCTTTGGCCTCTGCGCCCGCGGCGGCCAGTCCTACGCCGAGCGTGCCGCGGTAGTTCGTGAAACTTCCGCCCCCGGCAAAATCGGCGTTCGTCTCGACGTCGAAGAGTCCGTCGCCTTCGAGGCGAAGGCGCTCGAGGGTCGAGCCGTCGTCGTCACGAACGACCACGCGGCCTTCGGCCGCACCGCTTCCCGAAGAACCGAGCGCGAGCCGCCCTTCATAGCCGTTGAGCGTCGAGACGTCTTCAAACGTCCCGCCCTCGACGAGGCGCAGGAGCGCATCGGATTTCGCCTGGGTTCGGTCTTCTTCGTCGAGCGAAGCGTCGGCGGCGAGGAGCCGCGCGCCCTCGATGAAACGAACGGAATCGAGTACCGTGAGCGCATTGCCGTTGAGCGTCACGGTGTTGCCCCCCTCATCTTGCCCGAGGAACTCGATCGCTTCGAGCGTCTGCGTATAGCGGTCGCCCTGCGAAGCGAGACCGTCGATCCAGGCCATGGCGAAATCGGCGTTTTTTTGAAGCCGCAGCGTCGTGCCGCGTCCCCCCGCGGCTGCGTCCTTCGCCGCCGTGCCGAGGGCGTTTGCGGCCGACAATACGAGCGTTGCGTTTTCGCTCACGTCGACGAGTCCCCGGAAGGTGTTGTTGACGTTCGTGAGGATGAGGCGGTTGTCGGCATCCGCCCCGCCCGCGATGACGTTGAGGCGTCCGACCCCCGTGATTTGGGCGGAAAGAATGTGGTCCGACGCGGCGCGGAGGTCCAGATTGACCCCGAGCCACCGGTCTTCGTCGCCCTCCGCCCAGACCGTTTCGCCTTGCTCGTTCAGGCCTTCCCGGAGGTCGATGCGCGTGAGGAGGTAGCCCAGATAAAGACCCGCGGGACGACCGTCGGACGCTTCGGTGCGCAAAACGGTGTCGTACCCCCAGTAGCCGTCCGCAACCGTCGAGCCCCTGTTCTTGATGTCGTGCCGGTTGACGCGATCGTTCTCGTCGTCGAGATTGTTGATCTGAAGATGGATGTTGTCGGCGTCCGCGTCCACGTTTTCGGCTTTGATGAGCAGCGTCCCGAGGGCGTCGTCGGCGTTGTCGTAGTCGAGCACGCTCCCGCCCTCCGTGCCCACGGAATCCGTGTTGTCCGGAAGACGAATATTTTTGGCGTCGACCACGACCGTCCCGGCCACGTTGACGATGAGGTCCGTCACCGAAAGTGCGGGATTGAGGGCGATCTCGTCGTTTCCGCTGCCCTTGAAGTTGAAGGCGGTCAGATCGAGCACGCCCGCCTGCACGCCCGCGTCGTTGTCGTAGCGCGCGAATCCGAACTTTTCGAGGCGGATCGTTTGATTGTCCAGCGGCTCGAGTCGAAGAACGCCGTTGCCGCCCACGGAGACGCCGTTGGCCTTTTCCTTGGTGAAGAGGTCGGCTTCTCGGGGCGTCAGGACGAAAGTGAGGTTTTCCGCGCGAATCCACCCCTCGAAATCCAAAAACTTCATATCGTCCGCCAGCGTGAGCCGCGTGTCGGCGCCCTCGCCCCGCGCCACGAAGACGCCGTCGCCGTGGAGCGCCAGCCCTTCGAGGTGAAGCACGTCCTTTTCCCGGTCAGGTCGCTCGTTGACGCCCTCCACGTAGACGTAGCTGCTCTCCTTGATCGTGAGATCCCGGCCGAACTGCCGGTCGTAGGCCGAAGCGGACGCAACGAGGACGCTCCCTCCGACCACGTCGGTCGCGAGCGTGTGGATGCTCTGTTCGCCGTACTCCAGACGACTCGCGTTTTCGACGGTCACCTTTTGAAAGTCGGTGTACCGATTCTCCTTGTCGTTGGAGTTGATGCCCGCCGCAGTGATCAGGAAACGGTCGTAGTCATCAAAGTCCTCCGCCTCCCGGCCGGCCCCGTCAAAGGTGAGCGTTTCGCCCAAATGCAGTTCCTTGAAGCCTTGGAGCGCATCGCCCCGCGTAAGCGTCGCCGAGCCGTGCACCTTGAAGTTGGCGCGCTCGAACTCTCCTTCCGCGCCCGTAGCGCCGGTCCGCACGAGACACAGCGTGCCGTCGAGCTTCAGGTCGTCGTAGACCGCAAAGAAGAATTCGGGATGCGACCCCGTCAGCGTGTTGTCGCCCTTGAAAAGAGCGTCGCCGTGAACGTAGAGATGCTGGTCCCGGGCCTCTTTGTCGCCCCCGGAATACGCGTAGGTATAGTCGATCCGGGAATTCTCCATCGTCAGGACCGGCGCAAAGACTCGGGAAGCCTCGTCGCGGAAATTCTCCGCGGTGAGCTTCACGTCCCCCGCGTCGGCCCAGGCTCCGAGCGCCGCCACTTCCACCCGGGCATTCTCGAGCGTAATGTCCGTGCTGCGGCCGAAGGCCTGGCGCTTTTCGAGAACGGCCGTGACGTTTCGAAGCGTGGTTGCGCCGGTGTAGTAGTTGTAGGTGCCGTCCGTACTCGGATCCTTGGACTGATCGAGAAAGTCGAAGACGACGGTGGATTCGTCACGCCCCGCGCCTTCGAAGAGGAGCCCCCCTCCCCGAAGGTTTTCGCAAACCAGTAGGACGGCGTCCCGCCCTCGTCGGCGGCGACGTCGATCTTGAGCTCCCGGCCGGCGTCGACGTTGAGCGATTCCAAAAGCGAGAGCATCCAAATGCCGTCCTCCGTCAGTGCGACGCCGGTCTCGTCGAACTGAAATCCGTCGACGTCCTCCAAACGGTCCCCGAAGTAGGAATGAAGACTTTCGTACGCGGCCGCCCCGACGGAGTAGGTCGCCGTCCCGATCTTCCGGTTCTCCGCGTCCACGAAGGACTGCGTGAACGTTTTGTTCTGCGTGCCGTCGGCATGACGAATGCTGACGTTGAAGTCGCTTCCGTCCACGCCTTCTCCGAGCTCGATCCCGTTTTCGACCGACACGATCTGCTGCGCGAATCCGGTGGAGTGGCTCAACAGCAAAGAGGTGTCCCGCGTGACGTCGAGCGAAGCCCCGCGGTCGGTGAGTTCGAGCGTGTAGGCGGACAAGGGATTCTTGATCGCCAGGCTTTCGTACCAGCGCGATCCCGCCTTGTCTTCGAAGAGTTCGAACATCGTCGAACCGAGGTAAAAGGCCGTGTTGAGATAGTTCGGATGCTGCACGCCGTCCGAGGCCCAGAGCCGAATGGTGCCGCCGTCTGACCAAAGGACGTTGACGGGATCCTGCCCGATTTCAGCCGCCGTCGAGGCCCCGGACGCGGCAAGAATCGCCGCGCCGACCGCGGCGCTCACGGCGCTTCGGGCACGTTTGCCGCGGGCGCGCTGCCGCTCGGACACGGCGGTGAAGGTTTGCGTGACGTGATTGAAGATGGATCGAAAGGTTTTGTTCATACGAAAGCAACACGGACAATATCGGGTGTCGACGTCGAAGGACCGGGCGTGAACGCTCCTTCGCCCCGACGGCGAATCAGAACTTCACGGCGAAGACGCACGGCAAAAGCCGCGCGTCGGAACACCGACAAGAAAGCGCGGAGGAGAGGCCGGGCGGCGTAAGCCGCGCGACGAAAGAAGGCAAAACGGTCTTTGCGGACCGGTCGGTCTCACGAGGGAGTGCGGAGTAGACGGCACGTCCCGGCGGCGCCGTGCGCACGTTCGTCCTCCATGCTGCGAACGGGCGGCGCGTGACCGAAAAAAAATGAAGGAGAGGAAACGGAAAACCCGGCGCAACGCTGAAGCGTCATGCCGAGACAATCGAAGAGGAAAACAGACCGCGCAAACCCGGTTCGCCGATCTCCCCTGTCGGCCGGTCTGACACGCGGAATGATCCTCCCGGGGCCCGATCCGCAGTGTGCCGCGATCTCGCTGCGGCGCAGCGAAGACATTCGCATCGGCGAAGAACGAGGTCGTTTTTGCGTCTTCCGGTCGATTTGAATGCGGCAAGGGAAAGCCCCTTCAAGGCCACGGCATGGTAACAAAAATCTTTTTGTCCATCGCCCGCCGGAAGGGAAAGATTCCGTCATTGACTACAGCTATCGGAGAGTTAGCCGAATCCTAATTCAAGAAGACTCCGGAACATCCCGTTCAACCTTCCCTCCCGCAGTGTTCGTTTGGGCGACTCCATTTCTTTGTGTGTTTCGAAATTCCGACCTTTCGCGCCAACGGCACTCAGGGAAACTCTGGGGTCTCGTTACGGATTCCGAATCGATCTCTTTTCACCGGAAATTGCGGATCTTCACCGAAGATTGAAAGGCCCTCAGATCGCTCGGATGAAGCTCTCTTCCGTTTATGCCGGGTTCCGGACCGGCCCGGTCAAACGCCGATTCGAAGTAGTGGATCAGGCCGCCGCAGGCTTTGATGTCGGCGTCATCGATGCAGTGGTCGTCGGCCTTGGCCCGTTCGACCGGAAGATCGCACCCCGCGACGCACGCCGCCACCCCGGGTCGCTCCCGCGAAGGCGCGGGCCGCAAGCCCACGGGCCACATCACCCGCACGATCCGGCTCCTTCCCGAGCAGTACGAGCTCCTTCGCAGCCTCGGCGGGAGCGAATTTCTCCGCGTCCTTCTCGATCGGATCCATGAGAGCAAGATCGCCATCCCGGTGGACACGCTGAAATTCACGGAAGTTGAGCAGGACAGATTCATCGACGGCAGGACGGACGCGGGCGGCAGCACCGACGACGCAGAAACCGAAAATCCCTGGTTTGCCCCGTGGGAATGGTCGCCCGAAATCATCGTGAGAGGCACGCCCCCGGAAGAATGGGGCGCAGACTTCTATCGGCAGTGCAAGCCCGAGATCGACGCCGTCCTGGCCGCGGACGACGGCGAATAAGCCCGTCCGCAAAACCCTTCAACTTGACTCCGGCGGCCTGATCAACCGTCTTCCCCGTGCAAACGGGGGTGTTTCGCAAAAGACCGACGGGCATTTCTTCAGCCCGCAAGGTCTTCGGTCTCGCCTGAGCGCTAGCCCCTTCCCCGCTCAGGCGGGGTATTCCTCCAACGGCCCGGCATGTCCGGGCCGTTGTTGTATCGATCGCGTGCAGCGGTCACGATCCCTTTTCGTACACGACGGAAACGCCGCCCCCTCCGGGTTCCATGCAAAACGGCCCTCACCCCGTAAAGAATGAGAGCCGCAAAAGGATGGGACGAATCGAATCAAGTACCGATCATCGCCTACAAAGAAGAATATATCTTCTTATTAATCAAAAAGTTTGGATCGAAAGCCAAGCAAAATTTGCACCGACAAAACGTCGTTGCGCTGCCCCGAGCGAATTTCTTCATAAAGTTTGAGAACTTCCGCCAAGAGTGTCCCCTCTTCCAGGGAAGTCTTCGCCATGCGAACCTTCAGCGGAGGAAGTTTTGCTTGAGATCGGATCTTTTTCTTCTCCATCGCCATCTGAACGAGCCCCATCCTCTTGGTGTCATTTGATGAATGCTTGAATTTCCACAATACTTCCAACATGAGAATAAACAACAACTTCTGAATTTGAAGATCCTCACATTCTTCCAAACTTTGGATAATATTTTTATATTTACGGTCGGAAAGTAAAACTTTCACCATATTAAAAAGGCTCCGTTGTCAAATATACGGGGTGGAAAAATCATTTGTTTTCCATTGAGTGCAAGCGAGCGCCCGCCGGAGTCTCTCGATCCGGCACGCTCCCAAGTTGAGGGCTTCAACAAAAATACATATCTTTATAAACCAACCTTAAAAGGCCGTCTGCAGCTCCTTATAAAAATGTTCAACGGGATTGAACACCGTTGAACAATCTTTCAAGATGTCGAAACGCCTGCCAACCCATAGATCTTTTCCTTAGGTAATGCATCCAGGGCGGACGGGAAACGAATCATAGCGAAGCCGGTCCTTTTTGTCAAGGGCACATTTTTTCATCGGCTGCTTTTTTGCATAGCATCATTGATGCGCAGCGAGGCGACAAAAAGAAAAATGACCGCAGAATGTACACGCAACGTGTACGTTGATACACGAAAAATGTACGCGGCGTCCACGATGCGCAGACGACATGCCGACGCATCCTCTTGTACGGACAAAACTCTACCGAGAGGGGATGAAAATTCTGCCTGAAAATCTTTTTCCTCGAGTCCTGGCGCTTACCCGTATGCACAAATTTTCATCACGAACTAAGGAATTACCCGCCCCTGGAAAAACAAAATCGGGCCCGCCCGTCCCGAACCCCATGGGTTCCAGTCGGCTTTCACACTCATAGATCTTTATGCCTATTCCGCCACAAGGGTTTGAAGTCCATTTCCTACAAAAGAAATCTCGAAAAATCACCCCAATTTTCGACCCTTGCGAAAAGATCCCGGAGTCGCTAGAGTTCGTTTTCCCAGCCCCCCCCCCCGTTCCGATTTGAGTCGAGCGGGACGGGAACGGAAATTCCACACTCGACACACCCTAAGGAACAACATGCAGAACCTGAAAAAACTGCTCCCACTCGCCGCCGTGATGGCCGTCGCCGCCGTCGCATCGACCGAAGCTGCCGCCGCCACCTCCATGGCCCCCGACGCCTTCGACGCCTTGTACGCGACGATTGCCGGGTGGTGCAAGGGCACGCTCGGCAAGTCCATCTCTCTCGCCTTCCTCGTGATCGGGCTCTCGCTCGGGATCATCCGCGGCTCGATCGTCGCGGCCGTCACCTGCATTGCCGCGTCCTTGTCGCTCATGATCGCCCCGACGATCCTCGAGGCGATCTTCACGGTCTCCGGGACCTAAGCGGAGGCCGCCGATGAAGCCGATCCGCGTACCGCGTGAACTGGATTCCCATCCGCGTTTTCTCCTCTGGCGCGCGGATCTCGTCTTCGTCTGGCTCACCGTCACGGCGATGGGCGCCTTTCTCGAAGAGATGCTCTACGGGAGCCTCCTCGGCGCCTTTCTCGCCTGGCGGTGGCACCGCAAGACCCTGGAGGAAGGGCGGGGTTTTCTTCGCGCCCTCTCCTACTGGCATCTGGGCGACGCGGGCCTCAAAAGGCTTCCCTCGTCCGCCCGCCGCCGCACCGTCGGCTAAGACCCGATTACCACCCGACACCGTCCGCGAGAGACCATGACTTCAACCGACCCGAACCGACGGGAAACCTTCGTCCCGCAGCCTTCCGAAGGCGTCGCCGCCACCGTGGCCGCCCGCCTCGGACTGCGGCGCGCCGCCCTGGTCGCGCTCGGCGCAAGCCTGGCGACCAACGTTCTCCTGGGGCTGCACGTCGCGAGTTGCCGTCCCGTCGTGACGACGGTGCTTCTGCCGCCGGGAGGCGGCGCCTGGAGCGTGACGGAGGACCGCGCGGACCGCGACTATCTCGAGCGCATGGCTCTCGACCTCGCGCAGCGCCTCGGAAGCCTCACGCCCTCGACCGCCCAAAAGCGGCTCCTTTCGATCCTCGACTACGCGGCGCCCGAAACCCACGCGGACCTTTCGGCGCAGCTTCGGCGCGAGGCCGCGCGCCTCGCGAAGGAACACGCCTCGACGGTCTTTTTCCCGGAGCGCGTGACGGTCGACGTCGAGCGTCAGGCCGTGTCGGTGACGGGCCTCTCGAAGACCCTGATCGGCTCGGACGTAACGTCTTCCGCCCCCGCCGTCTGGCACTTTCTCTTCCGCGTCTCGGCAGGACGGCTCGAACTGCTTCGCCTCGCGAGAGAAGACGGGGAGCGCGCCGCGGTCGACACCGGCCCCGGCCGCGAAAAGCTCCTTCAAAAGGGAGACGCCTCCTAGGCCTCTTTCCCGTCTCAAGCCCTTCCCGAAGGGCGTTTTCCGGTGCGTCGACGCCGATCTCCTTTTCACTTCCGCACCCTTCGCGGCCGAACGGAAAAGCCGGCCGGCGGAAGCTTTTCGGAGTCGGCGCATCGGAAAACCAACGCAAAATTCGCCCCCGTCCGCGGGGGCGGCCCACCCACAAAAGACCCAGAGACCGCCATGCCGGAAACCACGACACAGACGATCCGCCGCCACCATTCGCATCCAAGCCTTCCAACCTTCGCGAAGCATTCTCTGCGCCCGCTCGCGGCCGCGCTCTTCGCGCTCCTTTCCTTTCCGCCCCTGTCGCTCGCCGATCCCGCCGAGCCCCCGACCGCTCCGCCCGAACCTTCCGTCGAAGCGCAAGCTCCCTCTCCCGCCGCACCTCTCCCCGCTCCGCAGACTTCCGCCCCGGAAGAGGCCGAAGCGACCCGCACGAACTACGCCCAAGCCTTTGCCCGACGACAAGACGGGGACTTCCGCCGGAGCGCCTTTGCCCGTCAAACGGCGCAAGCCGATGAGACCGACGAAAGCCTCTTTCGCGAGGCGGACGACGTGATGCCGCTGCGGCTCACGGTTCCGCCCCTGCGGCCCTCCCGGATCGACTTTCCCGACGAGCGGATTTTGTCCGTCGTGGTGGATTCGAGCCACGTCGAAGTACGCGGCGAATCGGACCGAAGCGACTTCTTTCTTTTGCCCAAGTACCCCGGTTCCACGACGCTTTTCGTGACGCTCGCCCGGGGCGAGACCGTTCCCGTCGAAGTCACGGTGCGCGAGGACGCAAAGCCCCGAAACGTGGTGCTGCACCTGAAGGACCGCAACGCCAAACCCGCCGCAACCCTGCGCGCGGATCTCCCCGCCATGCAGAGCGTCCCCTACGCGGACCTCTTCACGGGGCTCTTGACGGACCTTGAAAACGGCAGACTCTCCCGCGGCGTCATGACGGTCGCAAACGGCCCCGACGCGCCCTTGACGCCCGCCGTGCGCACCGTCGTCTCGCGTCTCTCGCCCCTTGCCGTCACGACGGACGCCGTCTGGCGCACGCGCGAACTCACCGTCACGCGCCTCGTCGTTCGAAACGGGAAACTCCGGGAAGCGGTGATCGACGAAGCGGCGTTGCTCACTGAGGGCGTACTCGCCTTCGCCGCGGGAAAACCTTCGCTCAAGCCCGCCGACGCCATGCACTTCTACGTCTTTGAAGCGAAGTGAGGTGCGGCATGAACTGGCAGAAGATCTTCAATCCCAAGGCGCACGACCTCACCACCTCGGAGCGGCGTCTGCGCCAGACGGCCGTCGCCGCCGCGCTCTTTGCGGCGCTCGGCGTTCTCGTCTACACGTCGGTGCGGCTCTCGGAGCCCGTCTCCGTCTCGAAACCTTCCCCCGCCTTTACGGAAGACTTCACGCTTCGCGCCGACTCGTTTGACCGCGAAGTCTTCGTCGCGAAGTACGACCGTCGACTCAAAGATCTGGAAGCCCGCTGGGCCGCCTTCGAAGACGGTCAGGAAAAGCTGATGGCGGCGGTCGACACGCTCGCGCGCCGCGCCGAGGAAGCTCAGGCAACAACGGTCGTCGCGGGCGGAACGCCCGTCGAAACGACGACAAAGCCCGTTCCCTCGGACGCGGAACGCCGTCTCGCGGGCGATTTGAAGCCGGCGCTTCCTCCCGCCCCCTACCCGCCGCCCGGAGCGGACGACGCCGCCGCGGCCTTCCGCACGGGGGCCGACGCCTGGGCGATGGAAGCCTTCGGTCGCCCCGCCCCGGCGGCCGCGCCGACGCTCTCCGTCGTCACCTTCACGAAGAAGACCCCGACGCCTGAAAACCGAGCGCCCACGGTGGCGGACGCGGTGCTCGAAAACCGCCCGATCCTCAATCCCGACGACCCGATCGCCGCGAACCGGGCCTTGGGCGCCACCGCCCGCGAGTACGTGACGGCGGGCTCGATCGTTCGCGGGACGCTTTTGACGGGCGTCTACGCCCCGACGGGGGGCGCCGGCGCCGGCACGCCCGTGCCGATTCTGATCGACGTCGCGCGCGAAGCGCTCCTTCCGAACGGCTACAGAGCCGACCTCACGGACTGCCGCATGACGGGAAACGCCACGGGCGATTTGTCGTCCGAGCGCATTCTCGTTCGCCTCGAGCGTTTGGCCTGCGTGGGTGAAAAGGGCGAGGCGCTCGACATCCGCATCCGCGGCTACGTCGCGGGGCCCGACGGCAAGGTGGGGCTTCGCGGCAACTTGGTCACCCGCTCGGGTCAGGCGATCGCCAGTGCCTTGTCGGTCGGGATTCTCTCGGGGCTCGGCAAGGCCGTGGCCTTGGGCGCCTCGGAAACCACGACCTATGCGTCCGGCTCGCAGTCGACGGTCTATCAAAACTCGCTCAAGGCTGGCCTCGGCGAAGGAACCTCGAACGCCCTGGACCGCATCGCCGACTACTACCTCAAAGTGGCGGAAAAGATCTTCCCCGTCCTCGAAGTGGACGGCGGCCAGCCCGTCGACGTGATCCTCCTGCAGGGCGTGCTTCTCGAGACGCCCAAGAGCGGCGCCTGACCTTCCCCAACCGACTTCCGACACCCCGCACCATGACGAATTCCACTCTTTTGTCAGAAGGCGCTCCGCGCCTTCGCAGCCCCCGCCTTACCCTTCGCACCGCGGTTTCCAAGACCTCGGCGCGCCGAACGCTCGCGCTCCTTGCGCCCCTTTCCACGCTTCTTCTCACGGCCTGCGGGTCGCTTACGGGCCTCGACGCCGGAAGCACCTTCAACTGCGGCAAGGGCGAGGGCGTCCCCTGCACGAGCGTCGAGACGCTCTCCCTCGAACACGCCGCCCGGACCCTTCCCTATCAGAAGGCGGAAGAAGCCAAGGCTTCCCAAGCCGCGTTCGAGAGCGCGGTCGTTGCGCCCGTCGATGCGGTCGCCCCGATTGCACCGACCGCCGTCCCCGCGACCTCTTCGAAACCCTCCGCCCTCCCCGCCGATCCGGTCGAGGCCGTGAAGGCGGCGGAAGCCTCGGATCCCCGCCGCGCCTCTTCGGCCGTGCGGCTTGACGGCAAAGCCCCGGGAAGCTTTCCCCGCCGCATCCCCGAGGTGATCCTTCGTCTCTGGGTCGCCCCGTGGACGGACGACAAGGGCACCTTCCACACGGCGGAGACCCTCTACGTCACCGTGAAGGAAGCCCGCTGGGCCGAAGCGCGCGAGCGCCGCCCGGCACACCGCCCCGCCGTGCGGTTGGGGAGCCGCCCGTCCGCCGAAAAGCCCTCCGACGCTTCGAACGAAGACCTCGAAACGAACGTGAAAACCGAGTCGGGTCGCCTTCTGCGCGAAGCCAAGGCCGCCTTTGAAAAGACGATGGAGAGCGTTCGATGACGGCTCTTCACGACACCGCACGCCCGGCCCCCGAAGGAGCGTCGAAAAAACCGGGTTCTTTCTTCGGCGCGGACGCGCTCAAAAGGCTCTTCGGCTTCGGGCGCTTTCGCCCGAATCTGCGCACGGCCGAAAACGCGCTCGGTCCCGAACGGGGCACGGCGATGGACGCCTTGGGCGCGACGCTTTTCGAGCGCTTCGGCCCCCTTCTTCCGCACCTCACCGTGGACGACGAAGGTTTCGTCGTCCTCGAAGCCGCCCGCCCGGGCGAATACGAGGGACTCGGCTTTGTGCTCGGCTTTCGTCCGCAGACCGGGATGACGGAAGCCATCCGCAAGGGGCTTGAAGGCCTGGTGCTCGCGGCCCTCCCCTTGGGTTCCACCGTCGCCGTGACGCTTTTTGCGGACCCCGACGTCGAGGACGCGCTGACGCTCTTTGAAGAGAGCCGTTTGTCGAAGCCGCAGCGTCTCGACCCCGCCGCCCGCGAAGTTCTCGAAATCATGACGAAGGAGCGCGCAACGCTCCTGCGCCGGGCCTCTAGAGAGCAGATCCGCCCGCAGGCGCCGGTCTACTGCCGGCGCTTTCGCGGCTGGATTTCGGTCGTGCTCCCGATCCGCAACCCTCTTTCCGAGGAAGCGCGCGACGCCGCCCGTTCGGCGCGCGAAGCGATGCGCGTCGCGCTCGAAGAGTCCTATCTCGCCGACCGCGATCCCGACGCGTCGGATTTGCTTACGATGCTCGCCGCGCTTTTGAATCCGCAGAAGGTCCGCCGCGGGACCTTCATGAAGAAGCACTTCGACCCCTTGAACGAACTGCGCCTGCAGACGGTCGCGCCCGACACGGAAATCCGGATCGAAAAGGACGGAATCCTCTTTGCGGACGCGGACGACGTCGGGCTCGAGCACGCCGTGCGGGCCGTGGGACTTTCGGTTGCGGGCATGCCGCCCACCTGGACGCTTGCCGCCACCTCGGCGCTCGCGGGCGACCCGGGCCGCTCGGGCTCGCAGATTCCCTGCCCCTTCTTGACGACCACCTGGTGGCAGGTGACGGACAGTGTCTTGGAGAAAACCAAGATCGAATCCGAACTCGTGCGTGCGCGTCAGATGAGCCGCACGCCCGTCTCGTCCCTCACACCCCACTACCACGACCGCGCCAAAGACCTCGCGATCGCCTCGGAAGGCTTCTCAAGGGGCCTGCCCGTCTATCCGTCGCAAACGGAAATCCTCCTTTTCACGCCCGTTCGGCAGACGGCCTTGTGCGTCGAAGCCGCGAGAACGCTCGCGCGCAAGAACGGCATTGAACTCCGCCCCAACGCGGCGTTGCACGTGCAGTCGCTTTTCGCGTCGCTTCCCTTGGCGGCCGGTCCGCTTCTCGCGAAGGACGCCCGCGCGCTCGACCGCTTTCCGCGGCGCACCGCGGAAACGATCACGGCGTTGTTGCCCGTCGTCGCCGACTATTCGGGGACCGGACGGCGCGACCACGAAAAGGCGGAAACGCCCCTTCTTGCGCTTCTCTCGCGGCGCGGGCACCTCTTTTACGTCGATCCCTTCGCCTGCCGCGCGGGGAGTTTCTCGGGAACGATCGTTGGGAAACCGGGCTCGGGGAAGTCCGTCGTCATGAACGAACTCGCACTCGGCGTTCTCGCCCAGGGCGGACGCGTCTGGGTGATCGACGTGGGGCGCAGCTACGAAAAGCTCTGCGGGCTTTTGGGCGGCGACTTTCTCACCTTCGACGACGAAAACGTGTGGGACGCGAATCCCCTGCGCTACTTGTCGGACGAGTCCGAGCGCGTCGAACGCGTGACGGCGATTCTCGAGGAGTTTTTGGGCGACGGCGAGCGCGACGCGCTCCTTCATCAGTGGCTGCTCCTCACGCTTCCGATCCTGCACCGCGAAGCCCGGGCGCAGGGCCGCACGCCCACTTTGCCCGAGCTCATCGCTGCGATGCGGCGGGTGAGAAAGGCGGACGGCACGCCCGACCAGCGCTTTTTCGACGCGGCGCAGAAGCTCGCCCCCTACGCCGAAGGCGGGCCCCTCTCGAAGTGGACCGACGGCTCGGGGCGGCCCTTTGACTTTTCGAGCGACTTCACGGTTCTCGAAATGGAGGGGCTCTCGGGGCATCCGACCCTCCGAAATGCCATGTTGTTGCAGGTGATGCTCGCGATCGAGGCGGAAATGCAGAAGGACCGCCGCCCTCCGAAATTGGTTCTCATCGACGAAGCCTGGGACCTCATGAAAAGCGGCCGCTCGGCGGCCTTCATCGAAAAGGGCTTTCGACAGGCGAGAAAACTGAACGGCGCTTTCTTCACAGCCACCCAGTCCGTCGCCGACTACTGGCAGTCCGAAACGGCGAGGGCGGCCTGGACCTGCGCCGACACCCGCATTTATCTCCGACAGGACGCGGAAACGCTCGAGAGTCTCGCCGCGGACGGAAAGTTCCCGCAGGACACCTGGCTCAAGACGGCGGTCGCGAGTCTTACGACGGCGCGCGGCCTCTGGTCCGAAGTCCTCGTGCAGGTGGGCGACCATCCGCCCGCGATCGGGCGGCTGGTGCTCGACGATTTCACTCGCGTCGCCGCAAGCTCCCACGCCCGCGAAGTGATGGGCGTTCGCGACTGGCGCGCCCGCGGCCTCACGCTCGCCGAAGCCGTGATGCAAATCGCGCGCAACCAATACCCCTCGGACGCCCCCGAAGCCCGCTGACCGACCCTCGAACGGAGAAGGAAAAGCTCATGACCACCGAACACCACGACACCGCGCCCGCCGCCGAAAACGTGGCGCCCGAAGGCGCGCCCAAGACCTCGCCCGCTCCCGCGAAGAAGACCGTCGGGAAGCCCGCGAAAAAGGCGGGAAAGAAGGCCGCGCGCCGGGCCGACAACAACCCGACGCAGGGCGCTCCCGCGCCCGCCGCCCCGAAGACGCCCGAAATTCCGGTTCAAGATTCGACCGAACCGTCGGCCGAAAGACCGGCCGTTGCTCCGTCCGAAATGCCGTCCGAACCGTCTTCCGAGAAGACGTCCGACCCGACCGATGCCCCGGCCGACGTCTCGGCGCCGACCGCCGACGATTCGTCGTCCGGCACGGGCAACGCCGTCGAGCAGGCGCCGGAACTCTCCATTCCCCCGCTCGACCCGACGGTTCCGCCCCCGGGCGGCGAAAAGCCGATCGCCCTCAACCCCTTCGCTCCCTCGGGCGCGAAGGGGTCGATTGACGGCGAACCCATCGAGGCGAACCTTCAAAGGGCGATCCTCGAATCCGCGAAAAAGATCACCGATAACGTTCCGGCCCTCTGCGAGCTGATGAAGAACGACATGACGCAGTCCCCCGTATACGTCCCGGCCGCCCGGCAGAACCGTCCGGTCGGAGAGGCGAGCGCCGCGCCCCGGAAGGCTTCGGCATCCGAAGCCGTCTCGAAAGCGAAACCCGCCAGGAAAGCCGGGAAGGCGAAGAAGACGGCGAAGGCCGCCCCGACCCCGGCGTCCGCGCCTTCGTCTCCGGCCGGGACGGAGGGTTCGACGAACCGGAAGACCGAAGGAAAGACCGCCGCGGGTCCCTCCCCCAAGGAGGCTCCCAAGGCCTCCACCAAGGCCGCGCCCCGTCTGCGCTTTCGCGTGGAGGACGCGCCCCCTTCTTCCGCCTTGCAGGAGAAAAAGCCCAAGGCCCCGAAGGGCCCGAAGCCGCCGCTCTCGAACCTCTTCTCGCTCCCTGAAGCCGACGCCGAAGTCCTGACGACCGACGAACCCGTCGCTACGGAAACTTCGGTCACGGAAACGCCGATGTCCGAAGCGCCTCTCTCTACGGACGTCCCCACGGACGACGCCCTCCCGACGGACGACGCCCCGGAAGCCGAGCGTCTGCTCGGCCGCCGCGCAACGCTTCCCCGTCAGACGGAAGCGCGCGACGCCGAAGGCGAAACTCTGTTGTCGCGTCCCCGCGTCGCGGACGTCCCGATGGGGCGCATCGCCCGTCGGGGCTTGGAGAACTCGATCGAACGCCGAGCCCGCGAGGAGGGTCGTTCCGTCCCCAAAACCGAGGGCGAAGAACGGGCCGCGCGGATTCTGCGCGCGCCCCACGACGTTCGTCCCGAAGACCCGGATTCGCTCGAGTCGATCCGCCGCGCCATGCAGGCGGAAGAAGAGGTCGACGCCGTTCTGACCGAAATCCTCGAGTCGAGCCGCTCGGTCGAAGAGGCCAACGCCAAGATGAACAAGTTGTTGGCGGAGCTCACGGCCTGCGACCCCGTTCGCAATCCCGACGGAACGACCCACTACAAGATTCGGGATCCCGAGGCTTTTCGCCGCTCGATGCTTTTCTCGAAGCTCCTTCTCCTGCCGGACCTCCGCACGGGTCCCACCTGGATGCGAAGCGTCATCCGCGCGCGCCACGAAGCGGGCTGCGCGCTCCGGCTCACGGAAGCCTTCACGCTCGAACTTGACCGCGACGCCCTCCCCGAGGATTCGCCCCTTCGTCTCGACGACTCGGGGGTCTTCGTCGAGCGCACAAACGAGACGCCGCCCCCGCCCGATCCTGCGGTGACGCACTTTTTGACGCACGGCGACACCCGGCGCCGGGACGGCCGTCCGCAAGGCGCGTCGTCCTCCGAAGCGCGGGGCCCTGCGTCCGGTTCTTCGAGGGCTCAGACCGCCCCGACCAATCCCTCCGGTCCGTCCGGCCGCAGTGCGCTTCGCACTGCGCCGCTCGGCGTCGCCCCGCAGGAAGCCTTTCTCCGAACGCCCTGGGACGCGGGCGTGCTCCTTCTCAAGGTCTCGGTCTTTGTCGGGGTCGCCTTTGTGGGCGGGCTCCTGGGCGGACGCACGGCGCTCTCCGACCCAGGGCTTTTGCACACCGACCGCCTCGCCTTCGTCGATCTGACGAGCGTCGCCAAAAGCGGCTTTCCCGACGCGGAGGGCTTTCCCGAAGCCTTCCGGGAGGTCCTGAACAAGCTTTCCGAAGAACGAGGGGTCGTGCTCGTCGCGAAGAACTTCCTTCTGACGGGCCCCGCCCCCGAAACGCGCGACCGCGACTTGACGGTCGAGGTGATCACGGGGCTCATCGACCGGCTCGGGATGCCCGGCGCCCGCGGGACCTACGTCCCGAGCTGGGATTTGCCCAAGGAAGTGGAGCGCGTCTTGATGCCCTCCTCGACCGAGGCCGCGAACGCCCGCGTGGGCCAATCCGGGGGCTTCGACGACCCCGTCGCGCGGGGCCGGGGCGGGGACGTTCTGGGCGTTCCCTACGTGAAGCCCCTCCCCGAGGACGCCTCCCGCACGCTCTTTGCGACCGAGCACGCGGCCCGCGCCTCGCGCCTTTCGGCCTTGGAAGCCGAAAAGTCCGCACGCGAGGCGACCCGCGCGGCCGAAGACCTCCGCCGCGAAATCGAGCGCCGGAAGGCCGACCGAAATCTCCTGAAAGAAAACGGAATCGAAGTGCCCTGAGAAACGCCTGCGATTCCCCGAAACACCTCCGAATGAACTCCGTTTGAACCCGACATGACGATCCCTTCCCACTACCCCGAAACGCTGAACGGGGACGAGGCCGAAGACAGCGCCTCGTCCGCCTCCGCCCGACCGAAACGCGCGCCCGACGCCGAAACGCCCGAAAAAACCGTGGTGCGCCGCGCGCCGCCTTCGAGAGAGAAGAGTTCCGTTCCGATCGTCGAGCGAAAGGGCCAGTCCTTCGAGGCGGCCCGCGTCTTTCGCGAGCGCTCCCGCGCGACTTTCGGCACCGACAATCTCGCCGACTGGGAACTCTTTCTCGCCCGCGCCGAAGCGCACGTGCCGCTTTCGCAGGTGGAGCTCGCCGCCTACGCGCAGATGCAGCTCGCGCTCGCCGACTACGCGCTCAAGGTCCTCTCGGGGCGCGTAACGCCGGGCGAGAAGAAAGACCTCCCCAAGCCCGAAGACCTCTACCGCGCGGCCTCCGCGGAGAGCCTCGACGCCGTGCGCCGCCGCATTCTCGAAGGGATCCGTTTTCACCGCAAGCGCACGCAAAAGCGCGCGAAGAAATTGCCCGAAGGCGACGCCGCGCGCGAACACCTCGAGAAAATGCTCGACTCCCGCGCCGCGAACGAACTCCTTCACACGGGATCGATCCCCTGGGACGCCGCCGAAGACGGCCACTTTCTGGGACGGAGCACCGCCTGGCGCCTCGGGATCGTGCGCTGGGCGCGGCAGATCGCACCCGAACGGGCGGAGCGCATTTCGGATGCGCTTTGCCGAAGCGAAGTTCATCACGCGGGAACGCTCGACGGACGTCTCTGCTGGGAGGACGGCCGTCCGATGCTCTTTATCTCCGAGTGGACGCTTTTGACCGTGAAGCTCGTGCATGAAGCGTGGCTCCACGATCCGAGAATCGTCGTCGTGAACGTCGGAAAGCCGCTCGGCCGAAATCCCTTCGCGCCCTTTCGGCTCGCCTTCCTCGACGACGTCCACGGCCACGTCTCGGCCCTTTTCGGCGTGACGCACACCCCCGTTCTCGTGGAGCCGCGCTTTGCTAGCGTCACCTATACGGCGGCGACGGGGTGGCTTGATTTGACGAAGGCGGATTCGTTGCGCGTTCCGTCCTTTTACCGCACGCTCGCCGAAGCGGCCTTTCTCGCCGAAGTCTCGAAAGACCTCGAGAAGACGTCGATCACGGAGCTCTCGCGCTCTTCGGTCCTTCGTCTCGCGAACGCCCGCACGACCTTCGAGGCGATCATCCGGGTCGCGATGACGGAACCCCGTCCCGCGCCCGATCCGGTCTTGAAGGAAATTTTGCGCAAAAACCGCGAGACCCTGATCGTGATCCGCGAAAAGGTGCTCGCCTATCTCGCGACGGCCGAAACCCGAGCCCGCCACGCCAAGGCCCGCTCGGTGCGGCTTCGCGCTGCGGCCTACGCCGAGGCCCGGGGAGAGGAGCCGTGAGCATCCCGCGGTTTTCCCAAATGTCCCCGAACCGGCGCGCCTTCGTACGGTCCGCGAAGAAGACCGCCACGGTTTTCGCGTCCCTTCTCTCCCTGGCGGGAACGGCCGCGGCCGAACCCCACTGTCCCGGACGCTTTCCCAATCCCGTGACCGACGTGTGCTGGTCCTGCGTCTTTCCGATCGTGGTCGGAACGAACGTCCCCCTCGGAAAGGTGCCCGACGACAGCTACACGCCCGACACGGACGCCTCGGCCCTCTGCGTCTGCGGCGAGAACGTGAACGTGGAAGGAGGCGTGAATTTGTCCTTCTGGGAGCCCCTTCGCACGGCCGAAGTCGTGCGGCACGCCTGGTGCTCGCCCACGCTCGGGGGCGTGACGCTCGCCGACAACCAAGGGATCACGCGCAGTCCCGACCACGGCCGCGGTCAAAACGGCCGAAACACGCGCTTCGCAAACGTCCACTGGTTCGTCAGCCCCTGGTTGTTCGTTCTCGAAGCGGTCTCCGACATTTCCTGCCTCGAGCAGGCGCCCTGGGACCTCGCCTACCTCTCGGAACTCGATCCCCTCTGGGACGACACCCTCGCGGGCTTTTTGCTCGCTCCCGACGCCGCGCTCTTTGCGAATCCCGCGGCGCAGGCCGCCTGCGTCGCGGACTGTCTCGCGGCGAACGTGAAAAAGCCCGTCGAAACGCTTTACTGGTGCTCGGGCTGCCGCGGGGGCGTCTTTCCGCTTTCGGGCTGGTCCGCGTCGGCCTCCACCTGGGCCGCCGAGTGGGAGCTTCTCGCCCACCGCTTCGCCTTGAAGCTCTCGCGAGAAGGCGTGCTCTGGTCCGCCCACGGGAAGAAGGGTCAGTGCGGCCCCTACTGGCGGCCGATTCTCCAGAAGGAGCACTGGAAGACCCAGTTGATGTATCCCTCGCGCGCGACCGACAAGACGGTCTTCGGGACCTGCTGTCAGCCGCTCGGGCGCTCGACCCTCTTTTGGGACCGCTTCAAGACCTATGCGCCGGGCGGCGAAGACGGCGCGCTCCTTCTCTTCCGGCACCGCGACTGCTGCGTACGAAAGTCCTTGACGAGCTTCGTGATTCCGGGAAAGCCCGGCGGCTGAGGCCGACGGATTCCGACCCGATTTCTTTTCCAACCCTCTTTTGACGCCAAACCCTTGCAATTTTGACGCCATGACAACCGACAACCGCTCCTTTTCCGACGACACGTCCTTTCCCGCCGTTTCGACCGCCGCGCTTCTCTTTGTCGCCGCGACCGAGCTCGCGGCGGGGACGCTCACGATCGAGCCCGCCCCCTGCCCCGCCTGCTCCGCAAGCGTCTCCGCTTCTTCCGAAGGACTCGGACGCGTGACGATGCACGGGGCTTCGGGCCCCGTCTACGAAGCCGCGGAAGAGGACATGCTCGAAGCCCTCGAAGAAAAGGCGAAGGAGAGCCTGCGCTCGGGCGAATGGGGCCGCGAAATGGCGAAGATCCGCGAGCGCGCAATGCTCGCCGCCGACCGCCCCGAAGGGCTGCCCCTGCCGCGAAGCACCCGACGCACGAAAACGGTCGAGCCCCTTCCCGACCGCCTCCCCGAAGGGAACCCCCTGAAGGCCGCGCTCGCGGACTTCGAGCGGCGCTACCTCCTCGTCGACGCGACCGACCCGCGGTCCCTCCGTTGGGCAAAGGAAACGCTCGCCGGGACCGATCCCCAAAGACTGCGGACGCTTCGCGTCGTGCTTACGAACGGCTCGGTGCGCGAAGCGGGTCAAAGCTTGAGCACCCGCGTCTGGTTCGACGCCCGCGGAGCCCTTTCGCGCCGCTTCGGGCTCACCGCCCAACCCGCGCTCGTGACGCTTTCCGAGAAGGCCATCACGGTGGAGACGCCCGACCTTTCGGGCGTGAACGAAGAAAGCTTTTCCGAACGCCGACCGGACTTGGGCTCCGCCGCCGTTTCCGATCCCCGTCCCGAAGTGCGTCCCGAAAACGCCCGCCGTTCTTCGGCGCGCCGCTACGGGGACGTCGGAGCCGAAGGAAGCTTCGAAGGAGCGGGCGAATGACGCGTCTGCGTATGCTGCGTTTTGCCGCGGTCCCGGCACTCCTCGCTCTCGGGGCGGCCGGGGCGGCTCAAGCGGTCCAAACAGCCCGAACGGCCGACATGCCCGCGTCCGTCGAAGGGACGACGATCACCGAAGCGCCGCTCTCCGCGCCGCAGAGCCGTCTCCTTCCGGCGGTCTCCTCCGGAGAACGGCCGGAAGAACCGAAGGAAAACGTTCGTCCCCCGGGCGCCGAAGCGCCGGAAGCTCCGTCCCTCCCCGGGCAAGATACGCCCGTCGGGACGTCTCAGGAAGGACCGCGGGCGCCGCAAAGGGGCGACGCGCTGCGTCTCTATTACCTCGGCACGCTCGGCCTCCCCGAGACCTCTCTGGAACGCATCGCCCGGGACTTGGCGAAGCTCGGCCTTCCCTACACGATCCGGGGCCTCCCCTGGAAGACCGTCCAGACGGACCCGAACCGAAGCGACATCGCGAGGCGCGAGACGACTCTGGAAGACCTTACCGAACCCTTCAACCGCGAGAAAACACCCGTCTACGTCGACCCGCGCCCCTTCCGGGCGCTCGAAGCCGCGCTGAAAAACCAAGGCTTTTCGGGGGCGCTTCCCCTGCCGCTCTGGCTCGTGACGCTCGAAGGGGACGCTCCCGCGACCGAAGTCCTCCCGGGCGACCTTTCGCCCCTTTGCGCACTGGGCGACCTTCTTGCCAGGACCGAGTCGCCCAAGCTGCGCGAAACACTGCGCGCGGACCTTCGGGAGCGCCTCGCCGCATCGGCGGACGAAGCGGACGCAGCTTGGGACGAGCTTCTCGTCTGCGCCGACTTTTCGCCCGACGTGCGGCCCGTCGGGCCCGGCCGAAAGGACGCCGCCCGGTCGGACGGAAACCGAGGCCGAGACTGAGACCGAACCCCCAAATCCAAACAACCCAAACAAAACGACAACCACGCAACCGCACGGATATGAAAACGAATTCCTCCGCCGGGACAGAAGCCGAGAAGCAGGCTCCCGGCTACAAGACCGCCAAACCGACGAATCCCCGACTCGGGAGCCCCGTCGACGTCCTCCTCGCCCTCACGACGGCGGGGGCGACGCTCGCCGGAGCGGCCTTTCTTGCCGCCCTTCTCGCCTCGGGCGCGGCACGGGCCGCCATGAGCGCCGAAGAGGCGGCGGCGCTTGCGTGGGAGACGCCTTCGCCCGACATCGGGAGCATGAGCGAATCCGCCTCGCAGAACCGGGACGAAGTCTGGCAGTCCTTCGAGCCCGTCACCGCGGAAGGGTTCGAGAAGGAAAAGGCGCCCTATCAGGACGGCTACGGCGCGCTCTTCGGACCCGCCTCAAGCGAAGTCGTGCGCTGCCGCGACAAAGAGGACACTACCTGCCGAGCGATTCAGGTCCTCGACAAGGGGTTCCCCGAGCGTCCGTCGATTTCGGAAGACGATCTCGCGGGCCGAGACGAAATCGTGGTGGATTCGGGCGGGACCTCCGGCCCCTCGGGCGACGGCTGCCGCCCGAACGTGGTGACGACGCCCGACCGCGTCGAAACGGAAGTCTGCTCGGCCGGAGGCTTTTATTCCGACCTCGTCTGCCGCAAGGGCTGGGAGGAAGGTCCCGCGACGACCCTCACGCGCTGGCGCTGTCGGGATTCCGAGTCGTCCGACTCGTCCGTCACCTGCCGCGTGACGGCTTCTTTTACGACGACCCCGGTGTGGACTTCGAGCTGCTCCTTCGGGGAAGAGGCGGCGACGCCCGCCAAGAGCTTCAAGAAGATCACCCAAGCGACGGCCCGCGCGAGCTTTCCCGCGCTCTGCACGGCCCCGCAGTACACGGTTTCCGAAACCGTCTGCGAAGACGTGCTCAGCGTCGAAAAGGAGACGAGCGCCTGTACGCCCGGAAGCGTTTCGACCGCCTCCAACAGCGGGGGCGCCGACCTCGCGTCCGACCCTTGTCCGGGAGGCGTCACGCTCACGTCGGAGAAGACCTGCATTGCGAACGAGCAGCCCCGCCGGGCCACGGTGAAGCTCTCGCTCGACGGTTTTCCCTCCGCGACCCTCCGCGTGAGCGGATACCGGGACGTGACGCAGTCGGGCACGGGATGCACCTGCCGCTACAAAGTCCTGAAGGTCACCTGCGACGGGGGCACCTGCTTTCTCGACGCGAGCGCCACGGTCTATCACCGAAGCGGCGGCACCAACCGCGAGACCGGGACCGTGACGGTTCGACACGTTTATCAGACCTCGACCACGACCTGGAAGGAGACCTGGACCTCGACCTGTCCGGGCTCGAAGGCCCGCGGCGCCCGAGTCGGGTCCGAAGACGGGACTTCGGCCGCCGTCCGGCCCCTCGTGAAGACCGCCGCCGAGAAGGAGGCGCTCTGATGTTCTTCCGCCATTACCTTGCCCGAACTTTCGCGCGAAAGGGCCTCGCCGCGGCGATCCTCGCGGGTCTCTGCGCCCTCGCTTTCGCGGCCGAGCCCGTCTGCGTCGAGTCCGAAGCCGTCTGCGTCGACACGGCCGACCGCGTGATCGACGGCGTCACCGTCTCGAAGCCCTGCTGGCGCTATGAAAAGCGCATCCGCTGCTTTGCCCCGCACGCCGACGCCCTCGCCTGCACGGGCCCGAACCTTCCAACTTCTTGCACGGCGGGCGAAGCGCGTTGTTCGAAGGAGGACGAAACCATGGGGTGTTTGGAAACCGAGACGCCGCTTACCTGCACCGCGCCCGTGGGAAGCGAAACTTTGACCAACCGGGCGGCCCCCGGAACGGCGACGTCCGACGGCACGACCCGCGTCGGACAGCACCGCGGAATCGCCGCCCTCGATCCGGTCGTGGAAATTTCGTATTCCGAGTCGATCGAGGGGGACGCCACGCTCGGCGAAGGCTGCCGGATCGAGTCCGAGCGGTGTTTGGATTCGACGCCGCGCAAAATCGCCGTCGAAAACTGGCCGGGCCACACAGCAACCGCTTCTCCCGCTTGTTGGGAAACCGAAGTGACCGTGAGCTGCCCGACGGCCGACGGGGCGGAGAGCTGTCAAAAATTGGTCGACGCGGGCTGCACGCAGACGGGCGAAACCGTCTGCGCCGAAGAACGGGAAGGCGTCTGCGTGCGGTGGCGGCAGACCTACCGATGCGGCAACCCCGTGACCGGGGACGGGATCGTGACCGACGGCCCCGTCGACGAGCCCGACGGGGGCGTCGCAACCGACGACTCGGCCTGCCGAAAGGAACTCGACGAAGCGCTCGAAGCGGGACTCTCCTGCGAAGCCGTGTCGTCGGTCTGCGTAAAGCCGGGCGACACCGTCTGGGTCGACGGCCGTCCCGTCACGATCGACTGCGCCGAAAAGGAGGTCGTCTATCGGTGTAGGGGCGAAGGTGAAAAGGGCTGCGCCGCGCTCGAAGCTTTGGCGGAAGAAGGCGTCTGCCGCCGCGAGACCGAGCCCGTCTGCGAAAAGGAGGAAGGCGGGGCGTGTCTCGTTTGGTCCTCCGTCTTTCGCTGCGGCCCCGACGCCGCCGTGCCCGACACCGCGGAGGACCTCGGCACGGTCGAGGAAGTGACGATGAAGCCCTCCGACGGCTGCGCCGAGGAGGAGGCGTCGGGGGTCTGCAAGGAGACGTCGCGCGTCTGCACCGAAGGCGCGGGCGTGAAATTCGTGGACGGGAAGTTCGTCTACCGCGACTGCTGGGCCTGGACCGTTTCCTACACCTGCCTCACGACCTCGGACGACGACTGCGCGAAGTGGGAGAAAGACCCCGAGTGCCGGCTCGTTTCCGAAGTCTGTCCCGAAGGAGACGACTGTCTTCGGCCCCTTCGTACCTACGAGTGCACGCGCCCGGGCGAGTCCTTTGAACTCGGCGAGACCTGCGGCGGCGAAGTCTGCGTGGGCGACCTCTGCCACGCGACGGACGGCCCTGCCGACGAAGACCTGGCCGACGCGATCGTGCAGATCGAAATCGGACGGCAGTTGGGGCTCTACGGGGACGTGACGGGGAACCGCTTCTTTTCGGGCGAAGCGCTTCAGTGCAAGGACCGGAAAGGGGCGCCCTCCTGCTGTCGAAGCGAAGTCGTGGCGGGGATGAGCAACACGAACTTTACGGCCTACTTGGTCTGGGGCGCGGCGGACGCCGCCTGGGAGGGAATCAAGTACGTGGGGAGCCCCTACGTCTACGACCTCCTCGCCTGGAGCGAGCACACCGAATGGCTTTTGAACGCCCTCTACGGCTCGGCCGCCTCGGGGGCCTACAACCCGTCGTTTTCCTTCTGGGGCGTCTCCGCCACGATGGTGGAAGGAGAGCTCCAGTTCAGCTTCTCGGTCGAGGGCTTTCTCGCCGCGGCCGCTCTGCAGTTCTGGGAGCGCCACAAGACCTGCGACGCGGAAGACCAAAAGGTGGCGATGGCGCGCGGCCAGGGCCTGTGCCATTTCATCGGGACGCACTGCGTCGACAAGGTCCCGGGGCTCGGCTGCACGAAGCGCGAAGAGGTTTACGTCTGCTTCAACTCGCTTTTGGCGCGCCTCATAAACGAACAGGGCCGCGCGCAGATCGGGCGCGGCTGGGGATCGGTCGAAACGCCCGACGCCCGGGGCTTCACGATTGAGGAGATCGAGGAGCTCGACTTCACCCAAATGGACTTCACGGCCTTCGTGCAGGACGTTCTGCGGGAAGTGCAGTCCAAGGGCGAATTCACGGACGAGGCGACGCTCGCCCGCATCCAAGAGCGTCTTCAGGAAATGCTTTCGGGCGAAGCGGGGATCTTCGGCCCGATGAAGAACCCCGAATACGCGACCGACACGCGGCCGGGCGGGAAAAGCGGGGCGGCCTTGCGGAGCTTCCTCAAGGAAGGCTGGGAGCGGCCCTCCCCGCGCATCGAGGCCTATCTGAAACGAAACGGCCTATACGGCTACGACGGACAAGAACGAAAGGAGGAGAACGACCGATGAAGAGGACGACGAAGAAGACTTTTGCGGATGTGGGGCGGCGCGCCCTCGGGCGAAGCCTTTGCCTTGCGGCACTCGCCTGCGCTTTCCTGAGTCCCGCCCAAGGTACCGAGACCGAAGCCCAGGCCCCCGTCGGAGAACCCCTCCGACGCGCGCCCCAAAGCTTTTGGGAGGCGGACGTCTGGGAGGACCCGAACCGCCCCTTCCTCTACTACGGCGAGGATCGGGACGAGCGGGAAGTCCGCCCGGCTCCCAAGGCGCCCGAACCGCGCTACGACGACTTCTCCCGCTTCACGACGGTGGAGGCGTTGAAACGGGAGTTCGAGCGCCGAAAGGAAGCCGCCATCATGCACCCCGAAGACGAGGAGAAGATGCTTGCCTTTCTCGCGCTCTCCGACCACATTCAGAGCCGCTCGCAGCGCTTCGCCGAAGGTTGGGAGCGCGTGCGTCTCGCACACCCCGAAATCGACTGGACGGCCTCGCACCCGCTCGTCAATTCCGTCGCGGGAACGCTCAAGACGGAGCGCGACGGCTTGAACCGCCGGCTCCTGCAAACGATCGCGAAGGAAGCGGGTCTTCTCTGGATCGCGGACGCCGACAACCCCGTATCGCACGCGGCCGCGCCCTTGGTGCGGGCGTTTGCGAAGACGCACGGGTTTTCGCTCTTGGTCGTCGAAAAGAAGGGGCGTCCGATCGGATTCGATCCGACGGTCTTTGCGGCCCCGAAGCCGGACCTTGGGATCGGCGCGAAGCTCGGCGCCGTGAATCCGGCAACTTTGCCCGCCCTCTTTCTCGTCCCCGACCCCAAAACCCCCTATCCGACGCTCCGGGAGATCGTGCGAAAGGGCGGCGCCCTTCGCTTTGCGACGGGCGCGGTGTCGGTGACGAAGTTGGGAGAGAACCTCCTTTTTCTGCTCGTCCCCGACCTTGAGAAATTCCCGAAGGCCCTTCCCTCCGAGCGCGCGGCGGCTCTCCGCACGGAGTGGTCGAACGCGTCCGCTTACGTTTCGCCGAAGGCCGAGAGGTCCGACCGCTCCGAGGGACCCGAGTCAGGCGAAGCGGCATGGAAGGAGCGCGCACCGAGACTCCCGCCGTTCGGAAACGCGGTGCGGCCTTGGGGCGAGCCGCTCCCGCCCGATCCTGCGGCGGGCGTCGCGCCCTTTGATCGAACGGTGCCGGCGGGAGGGGGCGGGCGGCCCGGAGCGCTCCCGGCCTTCGGCCCGTGAGCGGGCGGCGGGCCGCCTTGGGTTCCCCCGCGCGCTTTCGCGCGCGAAAGAGGCCCGTCGGGAAAGGGTTGCATTTCCGATCCCGATCCCGATGCCGATCCCGTCCGGTGCACGCCGTTTTTCCTTTTGAAAGATTGCCACTTGAATTTCGTAAACATCACTCTCCCATGACCATCGAACCGACTGTTCCCTTCTCTGCACCGCGGCGCGGGGCGGATCCGACGCCCTCCCGAGCGGCTCGGAAGGCTCTCGCCTCCGCCTTCCTTTGCGCCCTCCTATCCTTCGTCCCCGCAGAGGCTTCCTATCTCGAAGACTTCTACGACGCCGCGGGCGCGCAGGTCGCCTCGACCCCGGCGGGGCTCTATCAGTCCGCAAGCCTCGGACTCGCGACGGGCGGATCCTTTTCCGTGCGTGTCCCTCCGAAAGACCTTCCCCTCATGCAGATGAAGGCGCCGACCTTGTCGGCGGGCTGCGGCGGAATCGACATCTTTCTCGGGGCCGTTTCGATCCCGAGCCGCGAGGAATTCGTGAGCTTTCTGCGGGGCATCGGGACCGCCATGCCGGGGCTCGCCTTTCAGGTGGCGCTCCAGGCGCTCTCCCCCGACCTGAACGAACAGGTCTCGGCCTTCCGTGATCTGATCCGCGACTACACGGAAAAGTTTTCCGACAGCTGCACCGCCGCGCAGACGATCTTTGACGCCACCGGCGCGACCGACGCCCTGACCGAGGCGGGCTATCGGGCCCGCAATGCGCTCTTGAGTTCCGGGGAAGCCTCGGACGCGGGCGAAGCCGATCAACTCGTGCGCACCGACGGCGAGAAAAGAATCGAGTCCGTTCCCGAGCGCTTCGACTCGGGCGGCAATCTGGTGGACGCGGGGGAAGTGAACCTCACCTGGAGTCTTCTGCCGGGCGGGACGTCGGGACTCGAGACGGACCTGCGGCAACTCATGATGACCTTGGTCGGAACGCGCATTTATCGAAAAGTCGGCTACGGCTCGAACGCGACGCTCGAGGCCGTGGACTTGGCTCCCAAGGACATTGCGCTCCGCCTCGTGACGGGGCCCGTGAGCGGCGGAAAGCGCGTCTTCGACGTCTACCGCTGCGACGAGACGAAGAAGTGTCTGAAGCCCGTGGAAGACGAAACGTCGGACCTGGACCTCACGGCGCGGGTCTACGGACTGCTCTCGGGCTACGTGCGCGCGATCGCTTCGAGAACGGAAACGATCCCGAACGAAGGCGACCTCGCCGCCTTGGCGGGGATGACCTCGCTTCCGATCCTTCGCATCGCGGAACTCGCCGCCCACCCGCGCTTTCAGCACGTGGGCGAACGGATGCTGCAGACCTACTCCGAGCTCGTCGCCTGGGAGATCGTGATCGCGGCCGTAAAGAACTTGACGCACGAAGTGGAAACCGCCGTGACGGGCTCGGCCGCCCGGGGCGCCGCGAAGCGAAACGACGAGCACGCGGCGAGGATTCTCGCGCGACTCGCGATCATCCGCGAGGGACTCGCGGAGGAGGAAGGGGCGCTCCTCGAGCGTCTCACCGCCGCCACGAATTTCGCGCAGAGCCTCGAGCACATCGAGCGGAGTCTCTACGGACAGAGCGCCGCCCGCATGATCACCACCCTCTCTCCGGATCTCCCCCGATAAGGAGTCGTCATAGCGAAACAAACCTTGGAATACGTGGCTTTCTGGTCGGGCGACCAGGTGGCCGAGCTCTTCGAAGCCGCGGCCGCCCTCATGAACACCTCCGACTTTCAGAGCCTTCTGCAGACGTCGGCCTTGATCGGCTTTCTCCTCATGATGGTGGGAGCCGCCATTCACTATCGGCTCAAGGACCTCTCCGTCTGGGCGGGCGTGATTCTCTTTTGCGCCTTTGCGCTCCTGATTCCAAAAGTCCCCGTGACGGTCTCGGACCCGAAGGCGGGAACCGTGCGCGTGGTGGACCGCGTGCCGCTCGGACTCGCGTTTCCCGCCTGCGCCGCGAACAGCGTCTCCGTCTGGGCGGCGGAATCCTTCGAGACGGCCCTCGGCGCCCTGGATGCGGAGCGCTTCACGCTCTTCGGGGCCGCCTTTCCGCAGCGGGCCGTCGAAGCGCTCTTTGCGGCGGGGCCCGTGGATCCGGCGGTGCGGGAGAAACTGCGGGCCTTCGTGGAGAGCTGCGTCGCGACCGAAATCCTCACGGACGAAGGAAAGATGACGGCCTTGACCAAAGCTCCATCCCTCTCCGAGCTTCTTTTGTCGGGGACCTGGGTGAACCCCGCGCGACGAGTCTTTTTGGACGGGAACCTCTATTCCTGCAAGGCTGCGGCCGGAGTCGTGAAGGAGGCCCTGGAGACGGACCTCGAAAAGGTGGAGGAAAAGCTTCTTCTGCAACTCTCGGGCACGTCCGACGCCATGATGCAGGAGGCCGTCCGCAAGGCGACGGCCGAGAGCGAAGCGATCTTTCTCGGGACGGCCAAGGGGCTTCGCGAATCGCTGCGTCACGCCGTTCTTTTGAACGCCCTGCCGGAAGGGCTCGGGGACTTCGCGAAGCGGAGCGCCGCGCCCGTCGCGGCCGCGGCCGAGATCGCGAAGGCCCAGGGGAATCTCGCGACCGAAATCAACTACCGTGCGAGTGCGGAATTGGCCGAAGCGGCGCTTCCGAAACTCCGGTCGCTTCTGGAAATGCTCGTGATCGGCGTATTTCCCGTGATGATCGTGATGGCGCTTGCCTTGGGGATCGGGGCGACGGCGATGCTCCGCTTCTACGTGGTGCTCCTTGTATGGCTGGCGCTTTGGGCCCCGATCGCGTCGGTGGTGAACTTTTTGTCCCTTGCCGACGCCGATCCCGTCTCGGCCCTCGTGAAGCTCTACGGGGGCGTGACGCTCGAAGCCGCGGACGTGATCCGCAAGGCCGGCACGACCTCGGAAGCCATGGCGGGCACCCTCATGATGCTCGTCCCTGTCATTTCCTTTGCGATCGCGAAGGTGAGCGACAACGGTGCGGCCGCGTGGGCGGGATCCGTCCTGGCCCCGGCGCAGAGTGCCGCAAACGCACAGGGGGCGTCCCTCTCGGCCGGCAACGTTTCCGTCGGGAACGCTTCGGTCGGGAACACGACCATGAACAATACGTCCGCGAACACGCACGACACGAGCGTGCGCGTGACCTCGGGCGACCTCATGGCAATGTCGACGCCCTACGGGTCGGCGACGGTCGACATGTCGTCGGGTTCCGTGACGTCCGCAAGACGCTTGACGAGCGACCTCGGCGTTTCGGTGACGCGGGGCGAAACCTACACCTCGGGCGGCGCGGAAACCGTGGGCTCGGGCATCACCTACACGAACGCGACGACGGGCGGAACAAACTACGCGGACACGCGGGGCGTGAACGCCGTGGACGGATACGGGCACGCGACGAACGAATCGGTCGGGAACACGCTGGTGAACACCGTGACGTCCAATTCGGGGCGGGACGGGTCCTACGGGACGACGACCACGGTCAACGAGGGGGCGAATCTCACCCTGGACGCGTCCAACTCCGAGGGTGTGGGGTTGAGACAGGGGGTTGGTGTGCGGTTTGGGGCAGGCAAAAATACCGCACTTGATGAAACTTTAACCTCGAACCACTTCCCTTCGCTCCAGGTTGATATTGATGATCTTCCTCAGAGCACCCAGTCGGTATTTACACATGGACCTAGTAATGAAGCTACCCCGACGTCGGTATTCGGAGCACCTCAGGTACTTGACCTTCCGTTGAAGCTTGCAGGTACAACGAACCACTTTGTTGAGAATCCAAAGTCCAGTAACAGAAACAGGTCTGCGGCCATTTTGAGTGGAGAAATTTCTCCGAACATCTCCATTCAGACAGGAAACTCAATTAGAGATTCCGCAGCTTTCACCGAAGGTTCCAGTCAGAACGAATCGGCAACTCTGCGAAATAACTTCTCTTATCAGAAAGGAAGCTCAGCAAACATTTCTACGGGAAACACCGAGACGACCTCCGAAACGATGAATGTCGGAAAGCAAACAAGCGGCAATCTGACCAAAACTTCCGGACACATGGAAATCGATGCTTCGCATCAGAATGCCGTCAAGAATAAAACTCAAACGGATACAAGGTCAAGATCCATCTATTACGACGATGGAGCGGCCGTTCTGTCGGAAGCCGTCGGACAATTTGACAGTGTTCAATCCGTGTTGCGATCCGCAACAATGTACGGTGGACAAAGTATGGCGACCCAATTGTCTCAGAAGATTGCGGACGAAGAAGGAAAGAAGACCCTTTTCGACAAGGCCGAAATTCCTCAGGTTCAACGCGAAAATCTGGACAAAAAGTACTTGGCCAGGGAAAACGAAATTCTCAGCAACTACGCACCGGCGCACGTGAGCAAGCCGGACCTGCAGGAACCGCAGGACGAGGTCGGCAAGGTTCAGGAGAACCTGAATCGTCTGAACGCCGAACACACTCGGCGCGTTGAAGTTGCCAAGGAATACCGCAGTGAGGAAACTGGCCTCGGTACGCTTGGCAAGAACGCCCTACTGGGCGGATACGGATACGACGATCCGCACGAACGACTGAAGGAAAAACAGGAGAAGCCCTAACGAAGAGAGGGAGCTTTCGCTCCCTCTCTCGAAGTCGTTCAGATTGTGAAAGGACCTATTCCATATCCCATCCAAGCGGGGAAACTGTCCCAATCTCTGTTTTTGAATCTACGTCGCATCAATTTCTTGTAATCAAACTTCTTATCAGCTTCTTTAGGAATAATCAAAGGAGTCGCCCACAAGTTCGGATACTTTCTCATCCAATCCTCAATTGTTGCTTTTCTTTCCATGACTCCAATTTTTCTCAACAACCAGAGACACAACACAATATTAAGAATCGAGTACAAAACATACATCATCCACAAGCGATACCACTTAAAGATATTCACTTGCCAATAGATGACGTAGTCACCTCTTTCTTCGCGCACCCAAACCAATAGAAGCTGTCCTCTCATTACGGCATCCTTTGTTATTTATTTGACGTATGCCTATTATACACAAAGACACAAAAAATCGCCAACAGTAGACAAAAATAAGATTCACATCAATACGTTAAACAAATTCCACTACGCAAAAACACGATGAAATACGAAGAAGCAAAAATCGCCGCCAAACAAATCGGTTTCAGTCACATCATCCGCTGCGAAGGAAAGCAAAGCATCCTCACTCCCTACCGCTCCCTCTCGAACAAAATGTCGGGCTGCTATCTGCAGTTTCGAGCGGACGACATCCTTTACATCGGGCAGAGCAAGAACATTCCGAACCGTTTTCTCGCGCACCGTTCGCACGGACACGTCATCAACTTCATCGCCTTCAAGCCCTGCGCTCCGGAGGCCCTCGACGAAGTCGAAGACGAAATGATCTTTCGGGCGGAGGCCCTGGGTTTCCGACTCGCCAACCGCGCTCCCAAGACCGCGGAGGCGGATCCGCTCTCCTTCGATGAAGTTGTCCCTCCGCACCAACAGGACTCCTTTCTGGAACGCTTCAAGACCGAAATTCCTTTTCAGACGCAGATGAAGCAGCTCGCACATGGAGCGGGCGACTCCCACCGCGCGGACTGGCTACACTTCAAGCGTCTCCCGAAGGCGGTCGACATCATCCGCATCGCGGGCGGCTACCTTCGCACCGTCCTACCCGCCGAAGAGCTTGCCGGCGTCTTTTATCGCGTGACGCTCGGGTATCGACAGAATCTCACGTCTTTTCAGCCGGCCCTGCGCCTGATCTTCGGCGTGCACACGCTCTTTGTTGCGGGTTTTCTGCGTCAGCTCCCCACCTTCCCCGTCGCCTCCGTCACGGTGGCAACGGAAGTTCTTCTGAACGGGAAAACAAAAGAGGAGTTTGAAAACGAGTACACGTGGTTGTCCGTCGAGTGGGATACCGTGCAGACGGACCGCGCTTTTTCGCCCACGCACAAGAAAGTCGTCTACCCGAGCCCGTTCGCGCTGCGCGAGGACGAGGAACGTGAAGTAAGCCAAGCGCTCGCCAAAGGACTCTCGAAGGTCACGATGCCGCTTGAGGTGCTTCCCGACCTGCTATTGGATCCTGCCTTCGCGCGGGCGGCGGCCCTGGCGGCCATCGCCGCGATGCGGTGGTCTTCGCCCACGTCGGACGAGCACAACCGTCTGGCGAGTTTTGCGCTCGAGACCGGGTATATGCCGTGATCAGTTTGGAAACCCGCTCTTGGGCACGAACATTGGGGCGTCCCTAAACAGAAGAACTGTTCCGCGGCTGAATTTAGGCCATTTGCCGCCACTAAGTTCTCCGTATCTGTTGAATCGCCAGCCAACATCAACTTCTTCATTTTGATATCGACCATTGGCGTCCCTCCAAACGCCTTCGGAACAAGTGTGACATTTTGCTCTATAAAATGTCTCAACTAAGGGTTTTTCATAATTGACATTACCCCCCCCTATGAAAATGGTTCTCGTCGACATTTTAGGAATCGCGCGGTTCTTTCATTCCAACTTTCTCTAGGAGAAGGAAATGAAACGAACCCTCCTCGCCGCGGCATTGTTCTCCGCCTGTGCCGCCGCGTATGCCGCAGACGTACAGATCTACGGCATGCTTGACCTTGGCCTCGGATACACGAATACCGATACCGGAATAGGAGATTCAACCTCCAAGTTCGACATGCGCTCGGGACAAAACACCGGAAGTCGAGTAGGCCTTCGCGGCTCAGAACAGATCTCCGAGGACCTGACGGTAGGCTTTGTTTTGGAAAGCGGTCTGACGCTCGACAACGGTGAGCTCGACAATGCCGGCCGACTGTTCGGACGCGAATCGAATCTATACCTGCAGGGCAAGTTCGGCACACTGTCGTTTGGACGAGTCGGCGAACTTGTTTCCGGTCTCGGAAGCTACGGTCTTTTCGGCGGAACCGTGTCCGCTTTTGGAACGGGGTGGAGCGACATCCCAGGACACAAATACGTTCTGGCCGGCAACTTCCTGCGCTTTGACAACATGGTCACGTACAAGTCGCCGAACATCGCAGGCTTCGAAATCTACGGACAATATACCTTCGGCGGCGACAAGAAGACCTACAAGGATCCTCTCGACCCCTCGATCACCGCGGAAGGCACGGAAGGGAAATCATCCGTCGACCGCTATTGGGCCCTGGGCGCGACCTATAAGGCGCAAGGGATCTACCTCGTCGGCGTCTTGGATTCCTACAACTACGCCTCGTGGAACCCGCTCCTTGACACCGGCATTGACGTCGACGACAGCTTCCGCGTTTCGCTCGGCGGACGTTACGACTTCAGCTTCGGACAGCTACTCGCCGCCGCCCAATATTTCCGCGACATTAAGACTGCCATTTCAGCCGTCAACACCACGAACTCCGGCTTCACGTCCTCGACGCCGGTCGACGGATTCGGCCTCAACGTGAGCGGCATCTTTCCCGCCTTTGGAGGAAGAATCAAAACGTCCGTCGGCTACATGGACGCCGAGAAATCGAACGACGCCTCCATCGATCTGAAGCGGTACGCGGCGGCCGTGGGTTTCGAATACCCGCTGTCGAAACGCACGTTCGCATACGTGGGAGTCGGGACCTATTTCGACGAGTACGGCGCCGACGGATCGAACGACGCACACGTTTACTCCGCCAGCTCCGGCCTGGTTCACAACTTCTAAAAGGGAGGGCATCATGGCAAACATCAACCGTCGTCGGTTCATCGGAACCACGATCGCAGCGGGAAGCGGCATTCTCGTCTCCGGCGTCTCTTCCGGAAAAGAAATCACTTGGGACGCCGAATGCGACGTTCTCGTCGTAGGTTACGGCGGAGCCGGCGCAGCCGCAGCCATTGCAGCCGCAGACCGCGACGCCTCCGTCATCCTGATCGACAAACAGTCGGAGGCGGATATCGTCAACAACACCCGCATGTCAGGCGGCATCTTTCATGCTCCGGACAAAGAGGGCGACAAGCAAGCGCTCTTTGATTACTGCAAGGCGATGTTCTCGGGGGAGAATCTTCCGTGGAAAGAGGAAGGCGAGCAAGAGGAGTTCTCCGACGAACTTGCCCGCGCCTGGGTCAAATATTGTCCCGAAAACGTCTCCTTCATGCAGTCTCTCGACCCGGATTTCAAGGCCATCTTCACCCCGCAAGCTCACGGTGCCGCCTTTCCGAACTTTCCCGGTGCGGACAAATGCGGCTACCAGAGCTACAAATCCACGTACGTCGCACGAATTCGCGACGGCAACGCCTCCGTTTGGAAGAAGCCCAAGCTGGAAACGCACTCGGGCGAAGCGTTTTGGCTCTGCCTGCGCGAAGGCGTCGCAAAAAGGAAGGACAAGATCCGCGAATTGTTCGGTCACAAGGCGATACACCTCGTCAAGAACGACAAGGGCTTTGTGATCGGGGTCAAGACCATCACCCAAACGGGGAAAAAGTTGAATTTCCGTGCCCGGAAGGGAGTAATCCTCGCCTCCGGCGGTTACGAGTACAACAAGGCGATGCGCAAGGCCTTTTTGGAAGGTCCAGGTGTCACCGGCTGGGCCTTTTACGGAGCTCTCTGCAATACCGGCGACGGCATCCAAATGGGGCAGGAAATCGGTGCGGGACTCGCCAAGGTCAGCGCCTGTTGCTCGCGCGTCATCATCGTCACGAATCGCCGTGAGAACGGGATGCGCATCGGATGCGTCACGCCCACGGTCGGCAACAAAAACACCATCGTCGTCGACAACTACGGGAGACGTTATCAGGCGGAAACGAAGATCACCGACGATCCCAGTCGCTACTTCTTTTATCGCGAGGCCGTGAAGTTCGACATCGACAATCTGAGTTATCCGCGGACGCCGTCGTGGCTGATCTTCGATGAAACGATGCGTACGGCGAAACCTCTCGTCAATCTTGGAAATTCCGTTGTCGGATACGGACTTGTCAAATGGTCGCGCGACAACCAGTCCGCCATTGACGACGGTCTGATTCTCCAGGCGGATACCATTGAAGAACTCGGCGAAAAGATTCGCAAGGTCGAAGAAAACAAAGGCCGCATGGACCCGAAAGTGCTCGCCGAAACCGTCGCCGACTTCAACGCCGGCTGCCAAAAAGGAACGGACAGCTTCGGTCGGCGCAAGGCTACACTCGGCCCGATTGCCAAAAAGCCGTTCTATGCCGCGATGATGCTTGCGGGCGGACCTAACACAGCCGGAGGATTGCTCTGCAATGGAAAACGAGAAATTCTCGACTGGAATGGAAAGCCGATTCCCCACCTCTACGGCGCAGGAGAAATCGTTTCGGTCCTGAAGTTTGTGTATCAGGGCGGCGGCAACTTGGCCGAGTGTCTGGTTTTCGGCCGCGTTGCGGGTGAAGCCGCTGCGGCAAACGAGCCCGTGTAAGCCCTGTTTCTTCCATTCACGTCAACGGCGCCCTCCGCTTCAAAACGGAGGGCGAAACAAAATGAGAAATATCCTAACACTCCTGATTCTCTGTTCGAGTGTCGGAGCGGCGTACGCCCAGGAGAAGTTTTTGGCGGATCGACACGTAGAGAGGTATAAGCTTGCCTGCACTTCATGCCACGACCCCGCCACCCCCTCGGAACTCAAACAGATCCTGGGACGCGACGTGTGCGTCTCCTGTCACGGCGACTATGACAAAGTGTACAAACTCACGATTCCGAAGAACGAGGCAGAAGGAAACCCGCATGCACAGCACGACGGACTGCTTCCATGCACGGAATGTCATCACGGACACAAGCCCGGCACGAATTATTGCTCCGAATGCCATACCTGGGATTTCAAGACCCCGTAAAGCGACTCCGCATGCGCATCCGCGATACGCGGCACCTCCTCCCGGCTCTTCCGAGAGGGGTTGCGACCCGAAATTCCTTTCCTGCGAGGAAGTTGCGGGCGTCGTCCCCGATGTGCCTCAGCAGAGCGGCCATGGCTGACGCTATGCCGTTCTGCATCATTTCCGAACAGTTCGCCCAAGTGAAGCCCCCGCCCCCATTCATCAGGTAATGCCGAGCACAAATACCCGCCTTTATGGATAGTTCCCGTCGTGCTTCCGAACGGAATCCTCAACCCGCGTTGAATCTGTTCCCCCCGCCGCATCCATGACGAGTCGAACGGTCAGCCCGCACTCCGCCCCGCGGTGAAAAGCAAGCTCGGCGCTGTGGCGATCGGCGATGTCGCGGACTATCGCAAGTCCCAATCCAAGACCGTCAGCCTTCACGCTGTCGGAAATTTCCCTAAGCCTGCCGAAAGCCTTGTCGTCCAATTTGGGTCCGTTGTCCGAGACTTCCAAAACCGCTTTTCCGTTTTGGAGTTCTATCCTGATGGTCACAAGAGGTTTCTCCTGGGATCGCACGGCATACGCCGCGTTCTTCAGGAGGTTCAAAACACAAAGCTCCAACTCAAGCGAATGGCCCAACACATAGACGTCTTTTGCAAGGCATTTGGAAAGAACAACATTTTCATTCCAGTTGCGGGAAAACGTATAGATCGCCCTTTCCGCCGCCTCGGAAAGATTGACTCGACACAAGGGCTGGTTCTTGTGCTTGGCGTACGCGCGGACACGGTCCACTATTCCGCAGATGCGCTCGGCCTCCTCCCGCGTACGGTCCAAGGCCATCGAACTCAATTCGTCGTGAAGTCCCGTTTTCCGCCAGTAGTCCTGCAGTCCGGAAACATAATTGAGAATCGACCCGATGGGCTGCTTCAGTTCGTGCGCGATCATTGACGACAGTTGCGATATGGCGCCGGAGCGCTCCAGCCGAGAAAGTCGTTCGCGACTTTCTCGAGCGTCCATGTCCGCCCTCTCCTTCTCCTCAAGCGCCACTCGAAGTTCTTTCGTTCGCTTGCGCACCAAAAAATTCAGACGCAATTCGTGTGCGGCCAGGATGGCGAGAGCGAGGAGGAAGATGAAGAATTTCTCTTTGTGCCGATTCCACAGACCCGACCAGCTTCGGTCGTGCAGATAGGCGTACTGTCCGATCTCCAACTTTCGAAAGAGATCGTTCACCGCCTTGAAATTGCTCGCCACAGACCAGTCGTAATTGCTCTCGGGCGGCATCGTCAACAAAGCGACGGTAACGTCCCTTACGACGTCTGCCCGGGCTTCTTCAAGAGCGCCGACAACAATGTCCGGATACAAATCGGTACTTCTTCTGCACGGAAATGTCCCGTCGGACTTGTCGCCGACGACCCGAAGAGCGTCCTTTTCGATCCATCCTTCGCTTTCCAGATTTTCCAACGTACACGCACCGATGATTCCGACGTCCGCGTTGCCGGACAACACGTCGAGAACTACGTCCGGGATCTGAAAATGCGTGAACCGTCTTTCCGAGAAAAACGTCCGCCAATCATATCCCTCATCCGCAAGCCTTCCCATGGCGATTTGCCAACCGTCGAATGAATTGCTTTGACTGGCGACCACTTTCTTTCCCTTGAGATCGGCGAAAGTCTTCAAATCTCTCCGTTCGGCTTTGACGATAAAGACGGAAGCAACGCTCTCGGCCGGATTGCCGGCTTGCGTACGTCTGCGCGTTGCAATGTGTTTGGCGCCGATTGTTTGCTGCAGCTCCGAGAAAATGCCAGCCGTAGCTATGAAGAAATCCACCTTGCGGTCCTTCATGCTCTCGACCGGCTTTGCCGTATGGATCGTGTCCGTCACAAAGTCATATTGCGGCAATTTGGCCCGCATGAAGGCGAGCGTCGGCCCCAAAGTTTCCGACGAAAAGTGCGGATTGAAGGTGTCGATCACTCCGATGCGGACTTCGCGCTCCGCGCCCGTTGCGTCGACACACGTCAGCGCACAAAGAATTAAAAGCACCCGAAGGAATGACATGGCTTTTCTCAGCTGCCTGCGGCAAAAGCGGCCGCATTTTTCCCGGCGATGCGCCCAAACACGATGTCGTCCAACATGCCGTTTCCGCTCATGCGGTCTTCCCCGTGAATGCCGCCCGTTGTCTCGCCGGCAGCCCAAAGACCTGCGATCCGTTGACCGTTCGTATTCAGAACTTCCGCCCTCTCGTTGATCCGCAATCCTCCGGCCGTGTAATGAACGTCCAGCCGATCTTTTCCGAAGAAATACGGCGGATGGTTTATGGTCTGCGTGAAGGTCGTCTTGCCAAAATCAGGATCCTTCCCCTGTCGGGCGAATTCGTTGTACCGATCAAGCGTCTGCTTCAGAACGGACGGAGACACCCGCATTTTGGATGCCATTTCTTCGACCGTTGCGGCCTGCTGCACCTCACCCGAGATCAGCTTGTTTTCCAACGTGTCGCCCTTGTCCGACCGATCGTCCGTAATCGCCCACATGAACTGCCCCGTCTGTCGGGCAACGGCAGTCGTCAACTCCGAACGGGTGCCGCCTTCGTTGACGAATCGTCTGCCCTCCGCATTTACGAAAATATCCCCGCCCACATAGTCCAACAGTCGCCCGCCTCGGATCGGCATGAATTCGATGCAGTCCATGTCCACGACATCGGCCCCCACGGCCATGCCCATTCGAATGCCGTCGCCCGTCGCTCCGTCAAAGTGCGTCCCGTCGGGATTTGCGGTCGTGTGCACGGATGGAACAGGCAGCCGCGAATACCGTCGAACCATCTCCGGATTCGCGGAAAATCCGCCCGTCGCCAGAACGACGGCCCGCGTCTCGAGGAGGATTTTCCTGCCTTTGCGATTCGCCGAAACACCCCGAATTTCGCCTTTCGAATTGACGAGCAGTTCCGTTGCCTCCGTATTGAGGAGAACCTTTACGTTGAGCTTGCGTACCGCTCGATTGATGGCGGAGAAATATTCATAGCCGCCCCGAATGAGATTGGACGTGTGCGCTCTCGGGAAGGCCCCGCCAAAAGGAACGAAAATGCGGTCCAGCCACCGGATTCCAAGATTTTCCAACCAAGTCACGGCGTCCGTGGAATTTTCCGCCATAACCCTGACGAGTTTTTTGTTCGCCCTTTTTCCACCCCACTCCCAAACCTGTTCAGTCATCAATTCGACCGAGTCTTCGATGCCGAATTTCTTCTGTCTCTCAGGATCCACCGCATTGAAGCTGCCTGCGGCGAAAACGGAGCGACCGCCGATCATGGGGCCCTTTTCGAGGATCACCACATTGGATCCAAACCGTAAACCGGCCTCGTAAGCCGCGCTGAAACCCGCGATTCCGCCCCCGACAATGAGAACGTCGACCTTTTGTTTTGCCGGGAGTCCGCTTGTCCCAACCGCCGGGCACGAGTTCGCGAAGAACCAACTTCCGCAGGCGGCCAGGAAAAATTCTCTTCGCTTCATTTCTCCTCCATATCACGGAGAAAATGAGCCGCCTCGACCGCACTCGATATGCCGAGCTTCTTACATGCGTTGAGCCGGTGCATTTTGACCGTCGCCAGAGAAATGAAAAGCTTCTCGGCGATGTCTTTGTTCGACATGCCTTCGGCCACAAGCGTCAAGACCTCCTGCTCGCGTTGGGTCAGCTGGGCGAACTTTTCGCGGCGTCCGCGCATCTCGTCCATCTCATCGAAATGACGGGAAGAAACTTCGAGCGCCTTGCGGACCGCGTCCTTCAATCGCTCCGGGGAAGCTGGTTTGGGGATGAAGTCGAACGCTCCGTGCTTGAGCGTATGTACGGCCATGTTGATGTCCCCATGGGCGGAAAGAAAAATGATCGGAAGAAAGGAACCTCTTTGTTCCAGAATGTCTTGGAGCTGCAGCCCCGTCATGCCCGGCATGCGTACGTCCAAAATCAAACAGCCCGGCTTTCGGAAGTCATCCTTCTGCAGAAACTCTTCAGCACTTCGGTAGGTCGCGACGTGATGGCCGTCGATTTCGAGCAAAAAGCGTTGACTGTTCAGAAAGCCGACGTCGTCGTCGACGATTCGCACCAGATACTCTCTCTGCATCCTGTCCCTCAAAAACGACCCTGATCTGAAAGAGGATAACAAACTCGGTATCCGGGACCAACGCAATGTTTCCTTGCTACAGCCTTTCGGCTGTATTGCGCGAAAATACAGCTGTTCGGCCGTAGTGGCGGAACAAGTCTTCGTGAAAGGATGAAGACGGGATGCGTTGTTCCGAATGAGCGGACAACGCGAATCCATCACGGAGACAATCATGAAAGGCAACGAACTTTCCCGCCGCAACTTCATCAAGTTCGGAATCGCAGGCGGGGCCGCCGCCATGACCGGCGCGGCCGTCGCTGCAGAAAACGTTACGTTCGACGAATCGTACGACGTAGTCGTCATCGGCACGGGTTTCGCGGGACTGTCGTGCGCGACCAAATGCGCGGCAGCCAAACTCAAGGTTCTGCTCGTTGACAAAATGCCCGTCATCGGCGGCAATTCGGCGATTTGCGGCGGCTTTATGGCGGTTCCGCTTTCGAAGTACCAGAAGGCCCTCGGTCACAAAGACAGTCGTGAAGCCTTCATCGGCGACTGTCTGAAGGACGGACTCGGCATCAATCACGTCGACCTGCTGAACGTGATTTTCGACCGCGCCCGCGACGCCGAAGAACTCGTCGAAAGTGTCGGCGGCAAGACCGATCACCGAATTACCTTTGAATCCGGTCACTCCGTTCCCCGCTCCATTGCCACCCGCTCCGGCACGGGCGCCGATTACGTCATGCCGATGTACGAAGCCCTCAAAAAACTCCCGAACGTAACCTTCAAGACGCGCTGCAAATTCGACGATTTTTTGATGAACAAAGAAGGCCGGGTCGTCGGCATCGTTTGTCGCGAGGGATACAAGTTCAACGCAGAACTCGAGAGCGACGACGTTCAGAACACGAGCGGCACGAAGAAAACCTTCGAAGCCAAGCGCGGCGTGATGTTGGCGACGGGCGGATTTTCCCGCGACAAATGGTTCCGCCAGATTCAGGATCCGCGTGTGGTGCCCTCCATCGATTCGACGAACCACCCCGGCGCCACGGCCGGCGCCCTTCTCAAAGCGTTCGACATCGGCGCCGTCCCCGTGCAGATCTCCTGGCTGCAGTTCCTCCCCTACTGCAGTCCGTTTGAAAAGGGATACGGCATCTCCTCGAACATCATTGAACACTGCGGCTTCGACTACGGCATGGTCGTGAATCCGAAGACCGGCAAGCGTTTCATGGATGAACACGCCGGCCGCAAGATCAAGACCGACGCTATGCTCAACGTAATCGGCAACGATGAGAACTATCCGTTGGCTGTGTTCGACACCGACGCCATCGCCGCGATCAACCCCGCGTATACGAAGGCCCCGCTCGAACAGGGTGCGGCCAAACCCTTCTCTACGCTCGACGAACTTGCGGACCACTACAAGATGGACAAGGCGGCCTTCAAGGCCGAGGTCGAACGCTTCAACGGATTCGTGAAGAACGGCAAGGACACCGACTTCGGAAAGCCTCTGCAATATCACAAGGGCATCAGCATCAAGACGGCTCCGTTCTACGCAATCCCGTGCTGTCCTAAGGTTCACCACACCATGGGCGGTCTTCTCATCAACACGAAGGCTCAGGTAATCAGTTCCAAGACGCACGAACCTATTCCCGGTCTCTACGCGGGCGGCGAAGTCACGGGCGGCATCCACGGCGCGTCGCGCCTCGGGACGGTTGCCGTCGCCGACGCGCTGACGTTCGGCATGGTCGCCGGCGAACAGCTGTCGGCCTGACGCGCGCAGTCGCAGGACGACACTGCACGCGAGAACAAACGTACGGGTCACCGGAACTTTTCTTTGCCGTCTTCCGTTCGACACTCTCCGACCGGAAGACGGCGCATCGAATAGGAGATCTCCTATGAAGGAACTTGCCCGCAGGCACTTCGGGAGCGAACGCACGGACGCTCATGCCGCTCTTCGGACCGGCGTGCCGGCCTTTCTTCGTTCCGATCAAAACCACTGCCCCGCCGTCTGTTTCCCGCAGCGGGACCTCCCGCTCGCCCCCGACGATTGACCTGTCGCCCGTCGCGCGCTGCCGCGTGTGACTCGCGGGCGTTTGGACCGGATGCGACGCTGCGGAAGCGTCCGATCCGAAGCCTTCAAAGACGTCGAGCCGAAGCGGTTACCCTCTCCGGCTCGTACTTCAAAGGACCGTCGGCCCTGGGTAAAGAGAAAAGGCTCTCTTACCAAGCGTACCGCATGCCGATCGTGGCGCGGTAGTCGGTGTCGACTTCGCCGCCGTCGCCGCGCTCGAGTTCAGCCCAGAAATGGAGCTGCTCGGTCGCATTGAAGTCGGCGCCGATGCCGTACTCGTACCACGTGCCGCCGAGGTCTTCGGTGAGCGTGCGGGAAGAAACGCCGCCCTTGCTGAAGCGGAAGTCGGCTTCGCCTTCCCAGTCATGCAGGACGGACGCCTTGATGAAGGTGGAACCGCGGTTGTTCGGGCATTCGAGACCGAGGCGGAAACCCGCACGTCCGACGAGCGAGTCGGTCGAGGCCTGATCCACGTCGACGCCCGTCGAAGTTTCGTACTGCGCGTCAAAGACGTGGCCGTACCAGACTTCAACCTGCGGCTCAAAGAAGACGTTCTTCATCACGTCGAAGCGCCAACCCGCTTCGGCCGACACCGACACGGCGTTCGTGTGATAGTCGCCCGAGGAGCGGATGTCGCCCACGCGGATGTCGAAGGAATTCTTCATGCGGCCGACCTTCCCCGTGAAGTCGAGGTAGAAGCCGTTTTCAAAGAGTCGGCTCGCATAGGCCGTGAAGGCGAGAAGGCTGCTGTCGCCTTCGCCGTGGTCGAAGTCGTTGTCGCCATAGGTGTAAGAGAGCGCACCGCCCAACCAGAGACCGGACGACACCTGATGGTCGTACCCGAACTGGAAGGCCGTGTACTTGTTCTCGATCGACTGGCCGCCGAACGACGCCTTGCCGTTGTAGATGCGGGTCCAGAGGCCGTTCGACTGACCGGAGCTGTCGCGAAGATCGCCCATGCGGCGGTGCATGTCGTCGATCTCATTGCGCCAGATGTGCAGCCCCAAAGCCGTCATTTCGGCGATGCCGTGAACGTTCGGGTTGTCGATCGTACGGATGTCCTTCACGCCGCAATTGATGCAGTCGCCGGTAACGGGATCGATCGTGCCGGCCCCAACCACACCGACGGCGCCGTCAAAGATGTCGTTGGCCGCTTGTTCGAGCTGAACGTCGGGCAGGCATTCAAGATGATTCTTTTTCTGCTCGTCTTTGTAGTTCGTCTGAACGACATCGACGAGTTTTTCCAGGTCGGCGGCAGCGTTCCCGGTGTTGTTGGCGGCAGCCGCCACAACACGGATGTCGGACGCCTTTGTTTCGCGGTTTTCCTTCGTCACGATGAAGAGATTGTCGCTTGAAGAATCTTTCACGTTGATGGTGATCGAATCGGCCGCAAGCGTGACACGGTCAGGACGCCAGTCGGTATTTTCAGCATCCTTCCAACCACCGAAGTCTACCGTGGCGCCGGCGCCAAGGTTGAAGGCGATGGTACCTTCAATGCGCATGGGCGGCGTACTCGGCGCGTTATTGTATTCGTATACACTGGCGCGCAACGACGTTCCGGCGTGAAGCGTAACATCGTTGAGAACGAAAGTGCCGCTGTGAGCCTCATCATTGGCCGTGTTGCTCTGAGTCTGGATGTTGAGCTTGCCCGACTCGACAATGATGCTCCCAATTTCGAAAGTAGTGGGACCGCCGGAACCCGCATTGGAGGTTTGCAGCTTGTTCGTAGTGTCCACCCCGTCGGCGACATTACTGACGACCTGCTTCACGTAGAAACTGGCCGGATTCGTACCCGCAGTCGGCGTTTCCACAGAAATGCGAGCGTCTGCAGGCTTTTCCACCTGCAAAGCGGCTGTGGTGGTCGTCAGATAAACCGTACCATCATAGCGAACGCCGTTTTCATCGTCTGCAACAAGATAGAGACCGGTTCGGTAGCCGTGCGATTCCACGTGTACGGCATCCACCTCCGTCAACTGCTTGGAATGTGTGAAGCCGAGCCCCGTGCCGGCATTTGTTCCGCTATCGAGAATGGATAATTTGGGAGTATCGACAACTTCGGCTTCGACCGTGGTAAACCACCCATTGTTAACACTTACGCCCTGAAAGACAAACTCTTCATTGGCAGTAATGGAGCCGCCTATTACAGCGCCATTGACGGGAGTTTTCAGATTGAGTGTTCCGGTTTCTATCGTTCCGGTGTTCTTGAAAGTACCGCCGTTGATGCTGATTTCGTTGTTGGTGATCGTGCCGCTGTTGATCAAACTGGTGGAAGCATCTTGACCGACGATGTCGGCTGTGTAGGTTTGATCCTCATTGACCGTGATATCTTCAGCGTAGGCGCTCTGCAGGGCCAGAGCGACGGCTCCCGCCAAAGCCAACTTGGCGAAGGTGCGGGAGACTCTGTCAGCTGAGTCTAGGGTTCTCGAGGGGGGGGTAGGGTTATTACTCATGTTTTGATGTTTCATAAGTTGCTCCTCAAGCTTGAAAAAAGAAGCCTTTTTATTTTGCACCCCCTCCAAGATCACTTTCAATCGTGATTTTCCCCGTCACATATTCTGCAACTTGGGAAACTCTTGGCTCCTCAGGAGATCACGGCGCTCGTGAAAAAGTTTTCCTCTTTTTCGCGTTCCGTTACAACCCCTCTGCGACAACGGACCTCACCGGCGGCGAATGTTGCCTTTCCCGCCGCATTCCGCTCTCGAATCCGTTCCGGACACGACGGGAATCGTCGTCCCGAAGGTCATGAAGAAAGGGCTCGTCCTGCGAAAGACGTCGACGCGTGCGTCCGCGAATCGAGTTCGTCTCTTCCGCGCCGCCCTTCCCTCCTGAAGGCCTGCGGGCACTTGCGGCCCTGCAGCCCTGTCAATTCCCGTCCGGGGACGTTTTTCCGCCGTCGTCCGGATCGCTCGAAGGGACGCCCTCCCACACCACGCGCCGATAGTTCGCCCGGTCCGTGTCGGCCTCGGTCGAAAAACAGAGCACCACGGCGTTCTCGTCCAACCCCACCGTCTTCCGCCATTCCTTCGGAGAACCTTCCCGCACAAGTTCCACGAAGGCCCCGAACCCCGACGCCCCGCTCTCGCCCGACACGACGCGGTCGTCTCCGGGCAAGGGATTGCCGAGCATCCGCATGGTTCGTGCCGAGACGCGGTCCGTGATCGTGACGAAGTTCTCCGCAAGGTCTTCGAGCATCGAAAGGGCCGTGCGGCAGGGCTCCCCGCAGGCAAGGCCCGCCATCATGGTGGCGAGTTCCCCTTCGGCAATGTGAATCTTCCCGTCCTGCGCGGCCACGGTCTTGTGGAGACAATCGGCGGCCTCGGCTTCCACGATCACGAAGACGGGCGGCCGGTCCCGGAAGACGTTCGTCAGATACGCGGCCACGCCCGCCGCCATGGATCCCACGCCCGCCTGCAAAAAGACGTGTGTCGGACGAACGCCCTTCTCCCTCATTTCTTCAATCGCCTCCTGGGCCATCGTCATGTAGCCCGCCATCAGACGCTTCGGAATGTCGGTGTAGCCCGGACGATCCGTATCCTGCACGTAGGTCCAGCCGTTTTCCGCCGCGGTGCGTTTAGCGAGCTCCACGGTCGCGTCGTAGTTGACGTCGGTGACGTGCACGGTGCCCCCCGTCCTACGGATGCGCTCCACGCGTTCGACGGAACTTCCCTTGGGCATGTAAATGACGGCCTTCTGACCGAGCTTCATCGCCGTCCAGGCGACGCCCATGCCGTGGTTGCCGTCGGTGGCCGTGGAGAAGGTGCGGTTTCCGAGGCGCTTCAGGGTTTCTGGGGCGGTCAATACCGTGAAGTCCGGGCGCTCCATCCCGAGTTCTTCGGCAAGCAGCGACGCGATGCACCAGCTCCCGCCTAAAGCCTTGAAGGCTTTGAGCCCGAAACGCTTTCCTTCGTCTTTCACGAAGACGTCCTTGACGCCGAGCTCCTTGGCAAGCATGGGCAGGTGCGCGAGCGGCGTCGGGGCGTAGTCGGGCATCGTGCGATGAAAGGCCCGCACGGCTGCCGCGGTTTCGGCGTTGTAGAGGGGAACGTCGGGATTCTTCGGGTTTGCGGGAAGCGTTTGATGGAAGAGCTGCAGGTCGGTCATGGGAAATCTCTCCTAATGGTCGGGCGGCAAAGCAGCAACGCCAGCGTTTCCATGCATTATGGCGAAGAGTCCTCTCAACGATAGAGATCGTTATCCCGAACCCGTTGGCTACTCCATGAACACTCGTTCACCAACTCCCGATCTTTCAGAAATCCTCCTTTGCCTCCCCGTCACCGACTAGCTCGATTTGCCACGCCCGCAACGCGGCGGAATGATCCAAGAAGTTTCAACAAAGCGCGTCAGGGTGGAGCCTGAGGCGTTCATCCCCCGCCAAAGGAGGTAAAGCAACGCCCCGAAGGTGAACTTTTCGGGGCGCTACGTTTCTACGAAATCGCTGTTCGAGAGCCGATTTAGGCTCGGGGGCGAAACTTTTCGGTTCGGTCCAAGAACGCCTTACGGCACCTGGTACTTGAAGTTGTGGCACTGAGCGCAGAAGTCCTGCGACTCACTGTGCATCATGTGGCAGTTCGTGCAGTCGAGTTCCGTCCCGTAGTGGGGCGAGACGTGCGGATTCGTGGGCTTGACGCCCTTCGTCTTTTCGACGAGCGCGTCGACCTTGTGGCAACCCGTGCAGGTCGCAAAATCGGGCGTCTTGGGATTCGCCTTGTCCGTGCCGTGACAGGCTTCGCATTTGACACCCACTTTGGCGTGGCGGTCGGCACCGAGTTCGGCCGCCTGCACGACGAGAGGCAGAGCCACGGCCACCGCGAGTGCTGTGGCGGCGAGCGTACGAAGAGATTTCATGTTGGTCTCCTTCTCAGAAAAGAGCCCCGCCGAAGCGGGGCCCGTTTACGGCTTAGCCGAGAGGAATCAGCCTTCCTTCACGATTTCGCCGCCGATGATGTAACCCGCGGTGAGGCAGCGGCCGAGGCCGTGCTGCGCGCAACCGCCGGCGGATTCGCCGCCGCAGTAGAGACCCGGGATCACCTGGCCCTTCATGTCGACGACCTGGTTCTTGCCGTTGACGCGAAGACCCGCATACGTGTCGTGCGTGCACACCGTGCACCAGGCCGCGTAGAACGGAGCCTTTTCGATCTTGAACTTGGGTTTCGGCTTGTCGAAGTCTTCGTCGACGCCCTTATCTACCATTTCGTTGTAGCGCTTCACCGTTTCGGCAAGACGGCCCTTGGGCATCTTGTACTTCTGATACGGATTCTGCGTGAGTTTTTCCTGGAGTTCGTCGAGCGTGTCGGCGACGAAGAAGTAGCCTTCTTCACCGGTCGTTTCGTCGATCTTCCACTGTTCGCGCTTGATGGCGGCGCTGTCGAAGATCGCCCACTGCGGACCCGCAGACCAGTCGGGACCGACGGAGCCTTCGTTCATGGCCATGGCGGCGTCGATGTAGTTCTTGAAGACCGGCTTGATCTTCGAAGAATTGCGCCAGTCGCCGCGCACGTAGCCGCCGACCTTGTCGTAGAAGCCGTAGCAAGTGCCGTTCGGATAGGCGGCGTTCACTTCGTTGTAGAAGCGGTGACCCGCCTGGTTGACGGCGATGCAGTCCTGCCAGTTGCCCATGAAGAGGCCCGTGGCCTTGACCTTGCCCCAGATCGGGCTCTGGGGTTTCCAAGCGCAGTAGCTCGTGCGCGTGCCGACGTACGCGCCGCGGCGAAGCGCACCGTTGCGGTTCATCGCCTGGTTGACCGTGCCCCAGAGCGCGGCGCCGATCGCCATGGCGGCGAGTTCGCCCGAACCGTCCTGCGGCGTCCATTCGCCGCCGCCCAGTTGGAATTCTTCCGTGAGGCGCGGGTCGAACATGCGGCGGAATTCCACGTTGCCGGTGTTGCCGCCCGTCGCAATCACGATGCCCTTCTTCGCGCGGACCGTGACCTTGGGTTCGTGGTAGTCGATGTTCCCTTCCGTCTTCCAGCTCACGAGGGGCTTATCCTGCCCCGGAAGAATCGTCGGCGTGTAGTGGGCTTCAATGCCGAGGACGCGGCCGGCGAGCGGTTCTTCGCGGAAGATCTGGTCCATGTGATAGTTGAAGAGGAAGCGGATGTTCTTCAACTTGCGGGCCGCTTCGTCAAGCGGACGCATGACGGACGTGCCGTTCGTGCCCGTGGGGCTCGGACCGCCCACGCCCTTGCCCCACTTCACGTGATGGGAGCGCAGAGCGGAAACGCCGCTGCCGTGGTTCGCCTGGAAGTTGTCGGGCGCTTCGTCTTCGAAGGGCAGGCCGTGCTTGGCGAGGAAGTCAAAGGTCGCGGCGCCGTTGTAGGCGAGCGAATGCTGCACGTCGCGGTCGACGAAGCGGTAGTCGGGCATGCCGTCCGTTTCCGTCACGGACCAGTCGGTGAGGTCGCGGAAATAGGTTTCCGGATCGTCCTTGATGCCGTACTTCAACTGCAGGGCCGTGCCGCCGCCGAGCGCGATGGAGCCCGCGGACAAAATGGCGTGACCGCCCACGTCGTAGTTGGTGTCGACGACGAGCACGTCGGCACCGGCTTCGGCCGCGCGGATCGCGGACACCATGCCGCAGGCACCCGCGCCGATCACGACGACGTCGGCTTCAAAGTCCCACTTCTTGGGCGTGGCGGCGCAGGGCGTTGCCGCGGAAGCGACCTGAGGAAGGAAGAGAGCGGCACCGGCCATGGCGCCCGTGCCGAAGAGTTGACGGCGATTCATCTTCGCAGACATGCAAAACTCCTTTTTTGGTTCGTTGGGAAACGACGCATGGTCCCGCATCGTTTCTGAAGTCGAGCATAGACGGACGAACTACTCCGGACTACGTACGTAGCCCGCAGTGCGTCAAGAGTCGTGCAAATCTTTTTTCGTCCCCTCCCCTGCGGGCTCATTCTCGAATCACAATTCCGGATTACGGCTCCTTGTTCGTAGCCCGCCTCGGACAAATGACTATGGCCGCTCCCCTTGGGCGGGGCTACACTCAGACCGTTTGCACAGTGGAAGGAGAACTGTCATGACCAACTATTCTCGACGCACACTTCTTTCGGCCGCCGCGGTCGGCGGCCTTCTCACGACGCTTCCCGCCTACGCTTGGAGAACGGGAAAAGCCAAGAAGGAAACGAAAACCGACGTGCTCGTCATCGGCTCCGGGCTCTCCGGCATCATCTCTGCGGTCTCCGCGCTCGACAACGGCACCGAAGTACTTCTCATCGACAAGGCCGAACGAGGGCTACGCGGTGGTAACTCCCGCGTCTGTCTCGGCTCCTTCGTGATGCCGGAAAACGACAGTGAAGAAGCTCGCCGCGCCTTTGTCGAAGACGTCGCGAAGAAGTCTTTGGGAGGCGGCCGCACGGACCTCTACGCCGTCTTGGGCGACAACATCCGCACCGACATCGCCTGGCTCGAATCGATGGGCGCGGGCTTTGAAAAATGGATGCGCTCCGATCCGTGGCGTCTGGGCGTTCGCATCGCTTCGCCGGGACAGTACCGCGGCATGCCGAAACTTCTTGAAACGCTGCACGGCGTTTTCGAAAAGAAGGGCGGCAAGGCGCTCTACCGCACGAAGGCGAAGGCCCTGCTCCTCGACGACCGAGGCGCCGTCTGCGGCTGCCGCGTGAAGACTCGGGCGGGACTCGATGACATTTTCGCCAAGGCCGTCATTCTCGGTACGGGCGGCTACAGCGCCAACCGTTCGATGCTTGAAGCCGCACATCCGGGCGGAGCCGGTCTTCTTGTTCGCGGAAATCCCTGGATCACGGGCGACGGCATTGCGCTTGCGACCGAAATCGGTGCCGCGACGCGCGGCATGGCGGGCGTCGAATCGCTCCACCTCCCCGTCGTCTACCGCGGCCCCAAGGGAAACGGCTCGCCCACGCGCGCCATGCCGTATGGTCTCGGCATCAATCTGCAGGGCCAGCGCTTCGTAGACGAATCGATCGGTTACGCGAGCTTCGGCAAGGGCGTTTTGCAGCAGCCCTCGCAGACTGCGGCCCTCATCTGGAGCGCCGCAAAGCAGGAGAGCGAACCGCGCATCAACATGTCCGTCGAACTCTTCAAGAAGGCGGGCGGCGGCTATTTCGAAGCGAAGAACGTTGAGGATTTGGCCGCCCAGATCGGCGTTCCCGCAGGAACGCTGAGAAAGACGATCGTCGACTTCAACGCCGCAGTCCGTGAGGACGGCAGCGCGCCCGACGCCGTGCCGCCCAAGCGCGCCCTCGCCGAGAAAATCGATCCGGACCGTCCGATGCGGGCCTTCTTCCCGCTTACGCCCTCGATCACGATGGTCTACGGCGGGCTCGTCATCGACAAGAGCGCCCGAGTCCTCGAAGCCGACGGAACGGTGATTCCGAACCTCTACGCGACGGGCGAAACCGTGAACCTCTACTTCCACGACTATCACGGCGGCGGCATTCTGAGCCAGTGCGTGGTCTTCGGCCGCATCGCGGGCCGCGAGGCCGCCAAACGCGCGAAAGCCTGACTCTTAGGCTTGACGCCTTGAGTCCTCCGGCAGGACGCTGAAGACTTCAACCCCTGTTCGGACTTGTATCCGGGCAGGGGTTGTTTTTGTGTCGTCCCAGGGAGAAAGGAGCTCTCGGTGAAAATTTCCGGGGATTACGCCTTGGGCAAATAGCCGCGCGAACGCAGTTCCGCAATGAGCTCCGCGATCTGCGCGGGCATCGTGAGACCGAGTTTGCGAAGGGCCGACGCCCGATGCGCTTCGACCGTGCGGATCGAAATGTCGTACTCGCAGGCGATGGTCTTGTTCATCCACCCTCGCCCGACGCAGAGCACGATCTCCTTTTCGCGGGTCGTAAGTTTCGACCAGCGATCGAGCATTTCCGTGAGATCGGGCAAGCCCATCTCCACGCGGCGCTTCGCTTCGAGCGCCTTCGCGACCGCCTCCGTCAATTTGCTGCCGTCCACGGGTTTTACAAGAAAATCGGCCGCGCCGTCGTGAAGCGCCTGCACGGCCATTTCGATGTCGCCGTGCCCGGTGAGAAAGAGGACGGGCTGTCCGTACTGCCGGCGACGCAATTCCGCAAAGAGTTCAAGCCCCGTCATGTCGGGCATGCGCACGTCGAGAATGACACAGCCCGGGACCGTGGGCATGTCGTCGCGAAGGAACTCCGTTGCGCTCGGATAAGTCTTCACCTCATAGCCTTCGCAACGAAGCATGAAACCGAGTCCTTCGAGCGTCGATGGATCGTCGTCCACCACCCGCACGAGAAAATGCACGTCATTCATGGTCCTTTCCCTCCGTGTTCTTGGATGCTTGTTCTTCTTCCTTTCCTTCGGCGCCCGCGGGGAACTGCAGAATCGTCCGGACACCCCGGTCGAGCCGCTCGAATTTCAGCGTCGCCCGATATTTCTCCAGAAGCGAGCGCGTGACGGTAAGACCGAGTCCCATGCCGTCCGTCTTGGAACTTGAGAGCGGCGTCGTGAGGCGCTCGAAGTCTTCGTCGTTGAGACGTTCGCCCGAATCAACGATTTCCATCTCAAAGCCCTTTTCGTCGGTGTGAAAGCGCACCGACACCGCGGGCGATACGCCTTTATTAGCGCAGGACGCTTCCGCCGCGTTTTTCAGAAGGCAGTGAAAGATGAAGCTGCACTCGAGGTCGTCCGCCGGCAAGATGAAAGGCACTGCGTCGCCCTCCACGGTCCATTGCACGCGCGGATCCTTCTGGTGCAGAGTCTTGATGGTGTCTGATGCGATGGCGTGAAGGTCGCAAGGCTTTCGTTCCGCGTCGCGGCCCTTGGCGTAATTGCGAACGCGCTCGATGATTTCGCCCGCGTGGTGCACTTCGGTTTCGATCTTCTCAAGTCCTTCACGAAGGAGTTCGGGGTGCTCCTTGCCCGTCTCCATGGTGCGAAGCAATCCGTGACTGAAGCAGGAAATCGTCTGCAACGGCTGCTTCAACTCGTGCACGAACATGTTCGACATCTGGCCGACGGCGGTCGAGCGTTGCAACTTCTCGAAGCGCCTCTCCTGGTTTTGAATCTTGTGCTGCAGAGCAACCTTTTCGTCAAACGCCGCCTGCAGTTCCTCCGTGCGGCGTGTTAGGAGATGCGAAGTGCGCCACTGATGAAGCGCCCCCAACGCAACGGCCGCGAGCACGGCCAGGATGTAGATGCCGTACTCGTCCCACACGCGGCGCCAGGTCCACTCGCGAAGTTCCTCGTAGGGACCGATGTGGAGATCCTGCATGAGTTTGTCGACCGCACTAAAGTCGGACGCGACAGACCAGTACATGCCGTCCTTCGTGGGCGGCATCGCAAGAAGAAGCGCCATGACTTCGCGCAGTTCCGAAGCGGGGAGCGACGGAACGGAGGAGATCGTCCAGTTCGGATAGAGCTCCGTCGAGCGTTTGCACGCGAAGGTCGGATCGTCCCGGGGTTCGACGACGCGAAGCGGCAGGGACTTTCCCGTCATCTTCTCGAGGTCTTCGAGAAAGCAGGTTCGCACGACGCCCGCGTCGGCCTTCCCGTTCACGACTTCACTCACCACATCCTGCATGGACTTTTTCGAGGCGGTGCCGATGAAGTGGACTTTCCTAAAGAACCCGTCGGGGTTGTAGTTTCTGCGGACGAGTTCCCCCATGGCGACCTGAAACCCCGTGAAGTCGTTGGGAGTCGTGGCCGAAAGACTCCGTCCCCGCAGGTCCGCGACGGTCTGAACGGTGGAGTCGTCTCGAACGAAGAAGACCGAACCCTGGCTTCTCTTCGGATCCTTGTGACGTTGCGACACGGCGGAGAACAAAGGGCGCGCTCCGTCAAAGCGCAGACGTCCGGCCACGCCCGCTTCCGTCAGAACGACGTCCACCTCGCGGTTGCGAACCGCCTTTTCAAGGTCGGCCAAGGCGTAGTAGCGAAAGGTCGCGCCCTCAGGGTAGTTCTCGTTGAGCCAGGCGTGCGTCTCCGTGATGAAGGGAAGGCACGGATCGGGCTTGGGCATTTCCATTGCGGCAAACCGCAAGGGAGCCGCGGCAGCGGGCAGAACCGTCAGAAGGGCCGCGCCGGTGAAGAGGAAGCGGCGAAGAGCGCCGAAAGATGAAGTGACGGGCATGGGAAAACAAACCTCCCCGAGTGGATGCGAACGATCGTACGGCAAAGTCCCCGTCTTTTCCCATGCTCGTTTTTGCGGAACTGGAGCGGAACGACCGTTCGAGTGCTTTCCGTTGCCGTCCAGACGACCTTTGCAAAAACGGGCCGCCCGAGAAAAACCCGGACAGCCCGTTCGATCACCGAAGGAGAGTCCCTGGAAGAAGGGCTCTGTCGTCCGATCACGACGGGAGCGACGGATACGTCGTCCCCGCCGGGATCATCAGATATTTTCGCCGGCAACCATGCCGAAGGTGAGCGCGTCGATGATGCCGACCGTGCCGAGTCGGCTCGCACCGTGCACGCCGCCCGTCACTTCACCGCCTGCGAAGAGACCGGGGATCGGCTTGTGGGTGGCCATGCTGATCACTTCGCCCTTTTCCGAAATCAGGACGCCGCCCATCGTGTGGTGAATCTTCGGGCAGACGCGGCCGGCGTAGAACGGGGGCTTGGCGATCTGGATGCCCTTCGTCACGTCCATGGGCTTGCCGAGTTCGTCCTTGCCGGACTTCACGGCGGCGTTGTAGGAATCGATCGTGGCCTTGAGCGCGGCGCGGTCGATCTTGAAGGCGTCGGCGAGTTCGTCGATGGTCTGGAAGACCTTGACCGTCTTCTTTTCGAGCGGAGCCTTGAGGAAGGCCGGATTGACGGCGGCCGCCGCATCGGCGTCGCCGATGGCGACCGGGTAGTTTTCATCGTTACCGATCACTTCGAACATGGCTTCGGTCTTGGGCAAGCGGCCGGCGAGTTCATTGATGAAACGCTTGCCGGTCTTCGGATTCACGATGATGCCGTAGCGATAGCAGGCGTGTTCGATGAAGTTGGCTGAAATGCCGTAGCCCGGTTCGTCGGGATTGCACGAAGGCAGGAACTGCAGCCAGGAGAGATGCACCGGCGTCGCACCGACGTCGAGCGCGGCGCAGAGAGCGCCCGCCGTGGCACCGGGCTGATTGGTCGAGTCCATCGTCGTCGGGACGCGCGGATCCTGCACCTTGCGGTACCACGTGTCGCGCGAGAAACCGCCCGCCGCAAGCATCACGCCGCGGGTCGCACCGTAGAGCACCTTCTTGCCGGACTGGTTTTCGACGTCATCGCTCGCCAACTTCGAATCGAACTTGTAGTCGGTGCGCGCGGCGATGCCCACGACGCGGCCCGATTCGTCCACGACGAAGCGGTCCATCTTCGTGCGGTTGCGGATCGTCACGTTCGGCATCTTCTTGAGGGCTTCGAGCATCGGAAGGATGTAGCAGGAGCCGTCGCTCGTCGTCGATTCGATGATGCGCGCGGCGGAGTGACCGCTGCTGATGCCGAGATGCGCGTCGTCCACGACGCAGCCGTACTTGCGAAGGAGCGCCACGACATCGTTGCAACGGTTGACGATGACGTCAAGAAGTTCCGTGTGGTTGATGCCGAGACCGTCGGTGAGGCAGTCCTTCAGGAAGATGTCGCGAGAATCCTTCACGCCGAGCTTGGCCTGGTTGGGATTGCCCGGGCAGGCGAAGTTGCCGCCGCAGATGAGGGAGTTGCCCCCGAGAACCGTCATCTTGTCGATGAGGAGCACTTTGAGCTTGCGTTCGCTGCAGCGAAGGGCGCAGGTCAAACCGGCAAAACCGGTCCCGACGATCACGACGTCGTAGGTTTCGTCGAAATTCTTGAAGCTCGAGCGCTGCACGGCACCGAAAGCGGTGGAAGCGGCCGTGCCGACGAGAGCGGTGCCGGCGAGTTTGAGAAGATTGCGGCGGGAAGCGATCATTTGATATCTCCTTTGCGAAAGTGGTTGGTTCGATGCGCGGCGACCTTGTTGTCAGGTACGGCGTTCGAACTTTCGATGCGGTGAGCTTAGAACCGACCTTTCTCCCTTCGTCAGCCCCCCGGGCAGGTGGAGAATTCCGCACCTCCCGCGGGAGGTGACAAGCCAATATCTTCTCGCCGACAATATCGTGTTCTCACCGCTCGACTGAGTTTTCCTTGCATGCGTCGACGCCCGCTCCTTCTTCTTTCGCTCCCGGCTTCCCTCGCCGCAGTCCTCCTTTTCTCGGGGACGCCCGGCCCGTCGACAGCCGCGTCTTTTGAAACCGAACCCGCACCGGTCGTTTCGAGCGTCTCCGAAAAGAAAGCTGTGATCGGCGTATTGGAAACGCTGGATCCCGCGGTCCGAACGTCGCTCGTTTTGCAGACGATCGACCGCATCACCGAAGCGCTCCCCGACACCGCGATCGACATTCAGACCCTTTCCGCGGTCAACACCCGCTCGGACATCGAACGAACCCGGCCCGATTTCCTCATTGCGCCGAGCGGCGTCTATCTTGGTCTTGCGCAGACGTTCGGTCTCCGGCACATCGCGACGAGAAAGCGGGCGGAAGCGCAGGATCCCTCCCGATCCGTCGCATCGGTCTTCGTGGTGCGGGCAGACCGGAACGACGTGCGAACCCTCGCCGACCTGCGGGGAAAAACTGTGGGAGCCGGTTTTCCCGACTCCATCGACGGATGGCTGGCCGCGCAGGGAGAAATTCAACGGCAAGGCTACGATCCGGAAAGCTTCTTTCGGGAGGAGCGATTTCTGCTCTACCCCTTCCCCGACATCATCCGCGCCCTGATGAAAGGAAGCATTGACGCGGGCATCTTTCCCGCCTGCCTCATCGAAGAACTCGAAGCCAAGCACGCGCTGGCGCCGGGCCTTTTGCGCGCCGTAAACGAAAAATCCAACGACACGCTTGCCTGCCGCCACTCCACGGCGCTCTATCCAGACTGGATCGTCGCGTCGTTCGAGCGGGCTTCACCCGAAATGGTGCGGGACGTCACGATTGCGCTTCTCACCATGCCGCAGACAAACGGCTTTGAATGGTGGGCGACGATCGACTTGCGCGGATTGAATGACCTCTACAAAGAACTTCGGCTCGGTCCCTGGTCGTTTCTTCGGGACTTTTCGCCCGAAGGCCTTCTCAAGCGCTTTCGCACCGAACTCACGATTGCCCTCTTTCTCCTTCTCGCCGTTTTGGTGAACGAATGGCGACTGCGTCTGCTCGTACGCCGCCGCACCGCGGAACTCTCTTCCGCCCTGCGGGAACGCGACATGAATGCGGAACTCGTGCGGCGCCTGCAGGTGCATCTTGCCCGAACGGAACGACTCAACGCCGTCGCCCAGCTCTCGAGCATGATCGCGCACGAACTGAAGCAACCGATCGGCTCCGTCATGAACTACGCCGCGGCCCTCTCCGCCCGCATGGCCGATCTCCTCGACGGACGCCCCGAGTGTCGCGAAGCTTTGAAGAAGATCCGCACGGAATCCAAACGGATTTCCGAGATCGTCGACCGAGTCCGACGCTATGCCAAAAGCCGCAACGCACCGCTCGGTCCGTGCTCACTCAACGGCATCGTGGAAAAAGCCGTGCTCGTCTGGCGAAGCGGCGAAGGCGGCCGAATCGTTCCGACCGTGTCGGCCGATCCCGACGTGACGGTGCTCGGCAATGAACTGGAGTTGGAACTTCTCGTTCTCAACCTCATCCGCAATGCGGCCGAGGCGCAGCAAAACGTGAAGACGCCGGAAATCCTCATCGAAATCCGCTCTGCTCCGACGCCGAGCGTTTCCGTGAGCGATCGAGGCCCCAGACTTACCGACGCCGAACTCCAGCGCCTTGAAACTTCGCCCGTGAGCGTCAAGGAAGAAGGGCTCGGCCTCGGTCTCGAATTAGTCCGCCGAATCGCGGCGATGAGTGACGCCTCGCTTCGTTTTGAAAGACGGGAGGGCAACGGTTTGACGGCCTGCGTCGTCTTCCCCGCACCCAAATCTGAATCCGACTCGAATAAGGAATCCTCTCATGAGCCATCCCAACATGCCTGACGGCGCCGCAGTTCGACCGCTCGTGCGCCTTGTGGACGACGACGTCGAGTTTCTTCGGTCCCAGAAGTTTTTTCTCGAGACCTTTCTTCCCGAAGTGCGCACCTGGGAAAGCGCCGAAGCCTTCCTCGCAGAGGACGACCTCACCCGCCCGGGGTGCCTTGTGCTCGACATCCGCATGTCGGGCATGTCCGGACTGGAACTTCAGCGCCTCCTCGAGATGCGCCGCTCAACCCTCCGGATCATTTTCCTGAGTGCCCACGGAGACATCGGCACGGCCGTGCACGCGATGCGGCACGGCGCGCTCGACTTTCTCGAAAAGCCCGTGGAACCCGAGGTCCTCTTGGAAAAGGTTCGAAAGGCCGTGGACGACTCCATGAACGATTTTGCGCACGAGCGGGAAATCCATCAGATCGAAGCGCGGCTCCTCAGCCTCACAGGTCGCGAACGGGAGGTACTCGACCTCGCGATCGAAGGACTGCAGAACAAGGAGATCGCCGAGAAACTCGGCATTTCGGTGACGACCGTCAAGATGTACCGCTCGAACGCCTTCATCAAACTCGACGTGAATTCTCCGCTCGCCGCCGCCAACCTTCTTCACAAACTCCCCTCGCCTCAAGGAGCCTGAGATGAAGCGCCGCGTCTTTGTCTCAGGTTTCTTGACGGCGTCTCTCGCCGCGCTTTGTCCCGTCCTCGCGGTGCGGGCCGAAGAAAAAACCGCTCCGGTCCACGAGCGGTGGGACGTGATCGTCGTGGGGGCGGGCTTGGCAGGTCTCTCCGCAGCCGTGGCGGCCCGTGAAGCGGGAGCACGACGCGTCGCGCTTTTGGAAAAGGACGCGCTCATCGGCGGTCACTCCATCATGTCGAGCGGTTACTTCAACGCAGTGGATCCGAAACGCCAGGCTCCGCAGGGAATCGATGATTCGGTGGAACTGATGGTTCAACAGTCCCTGGAGGTCGGGGAATTTCAGGGCGACCCCGAACTCATGCGCATCATGGCCGCCCACTCTGAAGACGCCGTCAACTGGCTTGAAAAGCACGGCGTACGCTGGTCCGACCGCGTATTCGAGTCGCTCTCCTCGATGCAAAAGCGCGCCCACGTCTCCAGTCCCGTTCGGGCGGGGTACGACTACGTCATGGCGCTCTTGGAAAGCGCCAATCGTCTCGGCGTCACCGTCCTGCTGCAACACGACGTCAAACGCCTTCTTCTCGAAAACGGACGCGTATGCGGCGTTGCGGGCGTTCGAGCGGCCCAGAACGGGAAAGAAGACTTCTCATTGCGCGGCAACGCCACGATCCTCGCCACGGGAGGGTTCGGCGCCAACGTGACGCTTCGCGAGAAGTGGGCGAGAGGCCTCACCGAAGGGATGGAAACCTCCGCCAATTCCAAGGGATGGCTCACCGACGGCGCGACCGGAGACGGTCTTCTCATGGCAGAGGCCGTCGGCGCCGATCTCATTCAGACCGATTCGATTCTGCTCGTTCCCTATCTCGGTGGTCGTGTGACGGGCTATGTGGGGGCCGACATCTTTCTCACGCCCGAAGGCAAGCGCTTCGTGAACGAAGGCGCGAGCTGGTCCACGTTGCGGGACGCGATGCGGGCCCTCCCCGACGGGCGCATGTGGGTTTTGACGGACTCCGCCTCGGTGAAGAACAACGAATTCTCCGGCAAGCTTTTTTCGGGCGTTATCCGCAGGGCCGACACGCTCGACGAAGTCGCGGACGTCATCGGTTGCCGGCGAAGCGTTCTTCGGGAGACGGTCGATCGCTACAACGGCTTCGTTCGTGCGGGGAAAGACGAGGAGTTTGGAAAACAAACGCTCCTGCAGACGATTGAAAAGCCGCCCTTTTACTTTGGGGAGGAACGTCTCAACGTTCACTCCACCGAAGGAGGATTGCGCATTGACGCTGAGGCCCGCGTTCTCGACCGCAACCGCCGACCGATTCCGGGGCTCTATGCCGCCGGGGAATCGGTCGGGGGTATTCACGGCCGCAGTCGTCCGGGCGGCAACGGGACGCTCGCCTGCGTGGTGTTCGGGCGGATTGCGGGAATGAGTGCGGCAAGAGAAAGATAATCTGTCATTCTCGAACACTCCGCCGAGGAATCCGGGAGCGCCACGGAATCTTCACTTCCCAAGAGGTTTGTACGGGGCAGATCGCTAGGCTACCCCTTGATTCCCTATGACTCCCTCATAGTCTCTTAAGCTCTATGGTCATCGGACTTCACTGAAACAATAGTTGGCCCAACGTTGTAGCAATAGTCTTCTTCTCTGCATCATCCGACCGCGTCGGTAAGCGCCATTGTGCTTGTCCGTAGAATCCACATGAGCTAAACAGAGTTCGATAACCGACACGTCTTCTCCGGTTTCCTGCGCCCAAGTGGCAAATGCCGCCCTGAACCCATGAGTCACCGCAACGCGATTGTCGTGTACGACATCACGAAAGCCGTTGCCTCCGTTCTTCAGTGAGTCCTCATCCAGTTTACGGATGAGTTTACGAAGTGCCGTGCCTGAAAGAGAGTTACCTGTCTTCGTAAACACAAGAGCGTCGCCATGAACTTGCGAGGGCCGGATCGCCTGAAGCAACCTTACGGCCTGAACACTAAGAGGAACTTCATGGGGTCGGTTGTTACCCTGTTTACCTTTCATGTGACTCGCCGGAACGTTCCATTCCGAGTACGAAAAATCAAACTCCTTCCATTGGGCCTCTACAACCGACTGCAACCGAGATGCCGTAAGAATCAGAAAAAGAAGAGCACGTGAACTAACGGTTCTTTCTTCACTCAGAGAAGCAATAAACCTGGGAACTTCGCGCCAATCAATTGCCGGATGATGAGAGATGGGGGTTCGGAGCCTCATTCCCAGATAAGGTTCTATTAAATCAATGTCTGTCGGAAGCCGTCGATTCGGATTCATCAATCCCTTTGTAGTGCACCATCTAAAAAATTGCGATAACGCGACAAGCACCTTCAAATGCGTATGCACGGTATTTTTCATCGCGATTTCCATACACTTAACAACATCTTCTGATGCTACTTGAGCAGGTTTATGTGTCCCAATTACAGGGAAAACATATTTTTGTCCCAAGACCATTCTTCTCTCAAACCATCTTTTGTCGGACCAGGCCTTAATCTTTGCATACTCTTTAATCCAGATAGGCCAAAGATTCTGTATATCTCGCGGAACTCTATCCTCACTCAACTGAAACAATTTCCTTATTGAAAAGTCAACTTCACGTAAAAATGAAATAGCAAACATTAAAAAAGCACCACACTAAAAAAAAGACAGTATGATACCATACGCAAACTCCAAATTCTGCAGCAGATAAAAGCAAAGAAAGACTCGTCCTCAGTTAGAGAGCGAACCTGAAGTTTCACAGATCGGCGGAGCTCTGGATGAAGTACCTTTTACTATTCCAGAAAAGTGGAAGTGGGTTCGTGTATCGGATGTAGCTTGTATCAATCCAAAAGTTATAGCCTCCAATTCAAATATTCATGTTTCTTTTATTCCTATGGCAGCTGTATCAGCTGGATATTTGAATAAAATTTCCTTGGAAGAGGAAAGACCCTGGAATGCAGTAAAAAATGGCTATGCTAAATTCACTAATGGTGATGTTCTTATAGCAAAAATTACTCCATGTTTCCAAAATCGCAAGTCAGCTATCGCAAATAACTTAATTTATGGAATTGGATGTGGATCAAGCGAATTTCACATTCTGAGATCAAACGAAAGCGTTGTAGATAGAAAATATCTTTTCTTATTCGCGAAATCGTCGTGGTTCATATCTTATGGCGTCGAGAATTTCAAGGGGACTGCGGGGCAACAACGCCTAGGAACTTTAGAGCTCAAAAATTGTAGATTCCCTCTTCCGCCAATTTTAGAACAACAACGTATCGTTGAGAAAGTTAAAAGACTTTTCGAGCAAATTGATAGAGCGGAAAAGGCCTACAAAGAATTATCAGGACCTCTCTCAGCACGCTTCCGTCAATTGTGTTTAGAGAAAGCGATACATGGGAAGCTCGTTCCACAGCTAGAG
>CASEFX010000027.1 GCA_949287305.1 uncultured Sutterella sp.
ATGTGGAGGAAGGAGACGTCGTCTGATGGACTGGGCGACGAGATTGTTGGGGCTGAGTGTTCAGTTTTGCGTTCAGGTTTACCTGTCGGAATGTTCAGGTTTTCTCGTCGGAGCCTGTTCAAACTAAGGTGTCAGCCAACACTTGCGCCTGAAGCAGGCGATCTTCCCGCAGGAAGTGCTTGAAAGTGAACGGCCGCGCAAAAAGCGCAACGGAAAGAAGAGCAACCGGACGTCCACCCACAAAGCCAAGCCGATCCTCCGCGGACCGTCTTTGAAGACCCTGCGACTGCACTTGTTGTGCGCACCTGCCAAGTGGAACGTGAGGCAAGGCGTGCTCCGAGTGCACAACGATAATGTCCTCAGGCTTCCTGGACACGTGACTTCATCAGTTACCGTTCGTCCGGAAAACTAGTTCTTTAACAACAAGGAAATACGATTTTCAAAGCATCAGCGGAACAAGGGCTTTGCCCTCTCCGCCTTCGGCGGATTCACCCAAGGTTTTTCTAGCCCGTAAGAATACTTGGGATCTGCCGTAACTGCCTGTTTTTACGGGAGTTGTAGACTTGTCTTTGCGTGGATAGGAGAGGTCCGACTCCACGTGCCCGCGAGAATGCGCGGAGAGCCGAGGCCCTCGTGGCTTTGGCTCCAAAAGTGTCGGCGGCTACGCCGCCGGCATTCCATTCCTTCTTGCTGCCGGCGATGACGTGTTTTGAGTCACTCGGCCCGCTGTGAATGGTATCCGCCTTTTCTTGGGGGACAATGAGATTGGTGCTGATGATGAGTGATGCTCGTCTTTGTGTACGGCACTTCGCCGCAGGCAGGTCGAGCGTCACATCCGCGAAGGGTGAGGGCCTCCTGAGACCCTTGGTCTTTACGGCGTCTAACCGCCAAATGTTCTAGCACAACATTAAAGGAAGCCCTCATGCCAAATCTTAATCATTTTCGCGACTTCACGTACGTCGTCGGCATCGATATCGCCAAGTCTGTTTTTCAGGTACACAGCTGCAACACGCAGACCGGAGAGATCCAAAACGTGCCGATCAAGCGAGCCAAGTTGCTTGAGCATTTCGTCAACCGCGGCAAGTGCCTGATCGGCATGGAAGCATGCGGTAGCTCCCAGTATTGGGCTCGAGAGTTCCAGAAACTCGGGCACACCGTTCGGCTCATGGATCCCAAGCGGGTCAAGCCGAACGTCCGACACAACAAGAGCGACCGAGCTGATGCCGAAGGCATTTACTGGGCCCTGGTGAATGGCGTGCAGGCTGTCGCTGTTCGAAACAACATCGAGCAGGACATTCACACCTTGTTGACGATGCGTTCGCGACTCATGACGTTGCAAACTGGCAACATCAACCACGTGCGCGGCCTGCTCGCGGAGTACGGTCAGGTCATGCCCAAGTCGCCGGCCCAGTTCCTCAAGCATGTGAGCGACATCATCAACAACCTCGAAGTCGAGGTCGACTCGCTCGTCATTGACATGTTCCGCTCGCTCGTCGAGCAGATCAAAGCCGGTGAAGAGAAGCTCCGAGAACTCGACCGCGAGATCACGAAGCTGGCGAAGCAAACCAAACACGCTGATCATTTTCTGACTGTGCCCGGCGTGGGATTGGTGATCATGGCCAACTTGTGTGTAATTCTGGCCAATCCTTCCACGTTTGCCTCTGGTCGGCAGTTTGCCGCATTTGTCGGCCTGGTACCGATGCATACCGGTAGCGGCGGCAAGACCATCAATACCTCGATTCCCTATCGGTGCGACAAGCGCCTCAGGGCGTTGTTCGTTGAGGGAGCACAAGCTGTTGCCAGATCCAAGCATCCGGCGGACTGGGTGAAAAACATTCTGGCCCGTAAACCCAAGAAGGTGGCTCTGATAGCCATCGCCAACCGCATGGCTCGTCAATGCTGGGCGGTTGCACACTACGGACAACCCTGGAGAGACACGTCAATCGCGACGGCGGCATAGGAGGGCTTATGTGCCTGTCGTGATTGATCAACGCTCAGTGATGTAGAAACCGGTTACGCCGACCTCTGTCAAACCTGAACAGATTTGAGGTACTTGGTACCGATGCACAAGAAAGGAGCAGAGGTCGCACCCACTTTCATCATGGCCACGTCAAAGGCGCAACCCGCGCTGCGATTGACGGTGAACAGGTCGAATAAGAATGCTCAACACATTCGTTGTTGATATGCGTAGCGAGCACTGGGGTTGAGACAGTCTACAGTCGACAGGCGACCAACGGAAAGTTTACCCATCATCTCAACGAGAGACTTTGCCAATGCGTGTTCGCATCGGCAAGGGTTCTTGCGTGCCTGCAAAAGGGAACGCTCGGAAAGCGGGCATCTTGATCGCAAACCAAACCAAGAGCCGGGGCAACACACCGTAGCACTGTGCTCCAAGGGCTTTCAGCCTGTTGGAATCGCCATTGGGTGGCCCCCATCGAACTATCGTTGGACGTTCGAACGTCGAATAAGATACTGGAGTTTGTTGAGGATCGAGAAAGTGCTCTTTCACCCCTTGACACCTGAGGACATAAGATGAATCTGTTGCCACGTTGGGAGCGCGCATTTCTTCGTCTCTGCCGCCTGACCACTTTATGACCGCTCACGGAGCGTCCCCGACTCGCTGTCTCTCGGGGGTAAGGGGGCAGTGTATTCAGAATTCAGGTCTCGTCGTCAACCTCCCCTGACAATCCCTTGCAGTTGAGAAGGCTTCTCAAAGAAAAAGCCCCTTCGGGAGGACCGAAGAGGCTCGTGAAATATTCAGGTTAACGGCAGCGTGCGCGATTGTACGCCCGCTCCCAGTCAGTTCCTTAACCCTGATAAGCCTACCGCGCAAGCGAAGGCGTAGAGCGCTCGTAGACGTTCCCTGAAGTGAAAACGCCCCGCATTGTTGCGAGGCGATTTGCCTGTTTTTTTGAAAATCTTTCTTGACAAACACCGAGATTGTTTTTCGCGCTTTTAGGCCACGGGGGCACAACGTCATGTCGACCGACCCTTCGCGCGCTACCCCCTCAAGACACAAAATTCGTGTTTAGAAAGATGAACCGCAGGAGAGAGCAGAGACGTCTGGAGCAGAGCGTCCCTGCAAGACTGCCGTTTGACGGTAGATCCCCCACAACGGTGGATCTACCGACCGTCGACTTTGTTAGAACTCGGTGCGAACGCCTAGGTTCCAGCGCCAGTTTTCCTCCACTTCCGCGCCCATCGTGCGTTCAAGATCGACGTAGACGTTCGTGGCGTCGGTCAGGCGGAAATTGCCGCCCAACGCGGCCTCAACCCAACTGCCGCCGAGGTCTTCGGAGAGCTTCTGGCGAGCCGCTCCGTTAACGGCGCGGACGTCGGCCTTGTTTTCGCCCTGGAAGTCATGCGCTCCGGAAACCCGCAGGTAGAGGTCGCCCCGGTCCTTCGGGAACTTCACGCCGAAACGAACGCCGACGCGACCGATGAGCGAATCGAAATCGTCCTGCGAGACGTGAGCAGCGTTCTTCGTCGTGAAGGTGTCGCCTTCGATTCGACCGTACGTGAGTTCGACCTGCGGTTCAATGAAGCCGTAACTGCATGGATCGAAGCGCCAGCCCAATTCGGCCGAAACGCTGTACGCGTTGTTGTCGAACTCACCGTCCATTCCGTTGAGTCGGAAGTCGTTGGAGATTCGACCGTACTTCCCGATCAAATCCAGGAACAGGCCGTTGTCGGCCATCCACGTGCCGTAGAGAGCGACGGCGAAGGATTTGTTGTCGGCTTCGCCGAGGTCGTACGAAGCCTTGCCGTCCGTGTAGGTGAAGGCGCCGCCGAGCTTCCAGTCGCCGATCTGATAATCGGAACCGATTTGAACGGACGTGTTTTTCGCCGTCACGTTCTGATTGCCGTATTCCATTTCAGAGCCGTAGAGACGTACCCAGCCGCCGACCGCGCCGGGATTGTCGCGCAACTCGCCCATGCGCTTCGTGAGGTCGTTCATTTCGTGGCGCCACTGAACGGCGGAGAGCGTCATAACGGACGCAAAGGCGTCGAGCTTGAGATTTCCCTTGTCCTTGATGGTCCAGGTTCCGTCCGCATTTTGTTCGGCGGCCCAGCCCTTGCTCGCGGCACCCTCATCGGCGGAGAGCTGAAGATTGGAGCCTTCCGCCGGAGTCCCCACGTTGACGGCGGCCTGCATCGCTTCGAGCGCTGCGTTGGCGTCGGCGAAGCCGTCGTTTACCTCGCCCGAAGCGACGACGCCGAGAGAACCGTTGAGGTTCGTGGCGGTCACGGCCGGCGTGTCGCCGATCGCGTTGAGGCGAACGGTGGCGTTGGTACTCGTGAGATTTTCGGTCGTGAGCGTGCCCCCTTCGTTGAGGACAAAGTTCGCGGTCCCGCTCTTGAGTTCGGTCGAAACCGTGGTAACGGCGGTGTTCAATTGAACCGTAACGGATTCCTCGACGCCGAGATTGCCGTCCGTACCGCTCCAATCGTTCACGGTCCAAAGACCCGTGCCGCCGAAGTTGACGGTCGAACCGTCGGAAACGGCAAACTTGCCCGAAGAAGCGCTCATGTCGGCGTTGCCGCCGAGATTGACCGTGTTCGTGGCTGCCGCGTCACGGGTGGTTGCCGCGTCATAGGTGACCGCCGTTTTTCGATTGACGTTGATCGTGCCCGTGATTTTGCCCGTACCATTGAACGTAAGATTTACGGTGTTGTTGTTCGTTGCGCCTTCGGTATAGACCGTACTGTCGTTCGTAACGTTGATGTCACCGTCGATCACCGCATTCTTGGCGACCTGAATGTCCACGATGGTGTCGCGATCGAAATGCGAAGATTCCCTGCCTTGAGAACCGACGTTCACGTCGCCCGTCATGTTGAGCTCGTTTGCTTTGATAGCGAGTTTTAGAACCTTCCCTGCGTCCTTGGTCGTTCCGTATGATCCGCAGATGTTTCCGTCAATCGTAACCGTGTCAGCATCAACGAGCACGGTGCCGAAACTTCCTGATCCGATCACGCCGCCCTGCGCATGGCTGGAACCGTCTAGGACAACGTCTTTCGCAAAGAGGCTGACGGTACTACCTTCATTTGCCTGAAGAATCGCAACAGCGTAATCGTCCTTCCCCCACGACGTGTGGCTTTCGAATAGTCCGACCCGACGCTCCGCCGTTCCAATGGAGACGACGTTGGCAGTTTCGTTTCTCGTTCCCTGTGCATTGACAAAGCCGTCGCCCTGATAGGAAATGATTTCGTTGGCATAGATCGTGAGATTGCTGCCGCTTTTCTGCATTCGGAAAACACGGTCGCCGCCCTGTTCCGCAGTACCGACATGAAGTTTGTCGACGTCGATCGTAAGCGCGGCATTGCCGTTGAGCCAAGCGGCAACATATTTAGTGCCGGTGGTTGAGGTCGACACACCTGTCGTTTCGTTAACGCTTTCGATGGACAGCGTTCCCGCCTTGATGTTGACGGCTCCGTCTTGAACGGCAATGCTACCGTAGAATTCTTCGTCAGTAGCGAATGAAGGGTAGTGTTCCTTGGACGCGGACGTGAAGGTCAGATCGTTGGCGCCGGCGTCAAAGGTGAGCGTGCCGGACGTTACTTTGTGGCTGTCCGTTACCGAGCCGGCGGCATCATATGTGATCGTTTTATCGGAACTGACGTCAACGATTGCGGCGTTCACTGCCGGAGACAAGGTCAGGATGGCGCTCGCCACCGCTGCCGCGAGGAGGTTCTTTCGCATGAATGGCCTCTATGAGAGTTTCGAGGATGAGTGATGGGGAGCTTTGCAAAGCGTTACAAAGTATCCGAAAATCTTTCGCGGAAGGGCAGTATGGACGACGAGCCACCTCGGGTAAATACCCTTCCGACGGTTGTTTTCTGAGAAGCATCGTTCCCGAAGTGATGGTGGTACTTAAGATGAAACGAGGGAGTGGTGACGATGCAGGACTGTGACTCGTACGATCAGGGCAAGAAGAAGCATTCCGTCTTGTTACAAACGGTGCGTACAATATGTGCGCGAAGAAACGTGAGTTTCGTTCAGAGGCAAAGAACGAGATTTTCTTTTGGTGTTTCGCCGAGACGCCTGTTCGTAGGCTGAAAAAGAACAGCCACTCCAATGAGAGGCTGAATTGTACACTTTTTTGATGGAGAAGAATCTCATCAAGATGAAAGCGGTCAGAAAGCGACATCGAATCGAGTGCCGTGGTTAGGTCAACGGGCAATGCTCCGATGTCGGGGGGAAACTCAAGCGTGCTGAGCCCCTTGCCGTCCCGATTTATTCATGTTCAGATGACAGCTAACATCAAGATCGATCCGTCAAATCGATCGAACAAGGACTCGTCAAAGAAAGGGTTTCCTCATGGAAAGAAAACCCTTGAAAAGCGTTGGGAATATGGACTGTTCGTCAAGAGGATCGAGCTCACACACACTTTCGAAGTGAGCTGGATGTCCGTAATCAGTCGTGCGAAAACTGCATCTCAGAGGAGATATAAGAGGACGGCCAATTCAGCTCGCGCGACGGGCGGCCTCGTTGCGACGGGCCCGGATCCAGGCGTAGCAGGTGCTACGGCTGATGTTCGTTTTTTCCGAAATTTCACTGATCGTGTACCCCTTGAGCGAAAGGTCCCAGACGGCCGACTTAGCATCGTCGTCGTAGCAGTAGAGGTGCTGCGAAACAGCCGGAAAGAAGCGGTTTTCGCGATAGGCGCGGCCCCAGTCGCGCGTCGTGTGCGGAGAGATCGCCAGACGCTTCGCGACTGCCTTGTGACCGAGTCCCTGCTCAAAGAGTTTGAGAGCCTGCTCACGAATTTCTCGGGAAAGAATGCGGGCGGGCAATTGGCGATGAAAAGCGTGTTCCAACGGTTGATTGATCATTGCGTAGAGGTCTCCGAAAGAGAAAAGGGGAGATGGCGCCGGGCTGAAGGCGGCGGCGCGTTCGCGAAGGCCGCAAACGCATAAGGGTTAACCATATGGTCGTGAAACGACTTTCCCTCCTAGCAGGCGGCGAAAACAGCCATGGGACGCGAATGAAGTATCAGAATCCGAATACTTGACCAAAGAAAGGGGCACACAAATTCCTCCGGTTTCTAATGGAGCACAGACTTCTACAGCCACACCTCCTTGTCCGCCCGTATCGGTTCGACCGTTAGTGCAAAAGAACAGCGCAGTTGGTCGTCATCCCGTTTTTCCGCCAATGACGTCCGTACCCCGCTTCGCAACACCCGTCTTCGCCGCGAAGTTTTGAATTTTTCCACCTCGTTCACGGGACATGGGTTCGGTACCCGCGACAGTCAGATCGCCGAAGAATCATTTCACTTCCTATTTTTCTCGCCTCTCCTTGCCGCTACAGAGGCGGAATGTAAAGACGACAATGGAGAAAAAGCAACTTTTCCCTCTTGTCCGCTTGCGCCACTTCCCTCTTTTGTGTTATCAATGTGCTCCTTCGGGTTATCCCTTAATGCCCCTTTCGCACGCAAAGGGCAAGGATCTTTGCTTACCCGAATTCCTTTTTCTTCGGAAAAATGGAATAATCATTCCCGATAGTGCATCCCCATATCCTCCCATTCCTCTGATTGTTGAACGCCGAACCTGAGAGCATGACATCGAATGATTTCGTCGCCCCGCGACATCGTTCAGGTACGCCCGCATCGTTATCCCCGTCTTCAATTCCGGCACAAGATGCAGCCCGGAGGGATACGCTTGTCCGTCAATACAGTCTTCTCGCCTTTTTGAGCGTGAATGGAACCCCCGCGCCCGACGACTCCGTTTCAACCCCGCCCCCCTCAAGGCCTCTCTCCCTTAAGGAAGGCCCGGTCGTCATCGTTTTCCAAAGCCTACGCGAAGGCTCCGGAAGCTCCACCGTCGCCGCCGCTGCCGCCAGGCAATTAAGTTCCCGCCGCAACGGCCGCGTGCTCGCCGTTGCGCCGCAAAGCGCTTGCTCGGGTTTTCGCGCCCTCTTCAATCTGCCTGCGGAGAATCCCTCCGCAGGTCTGTCTTCCGACACTTTCTGGCACTACGCGGATTCCCTCCATCTTGCGCTAGATTTCAACGAAAACGGGAACGAAGATTCCGAGCACCCTCCCTTCAAGTTCGCACCGTCCGTTCTCCGTAACTCCGGCTTCACGCACGTCGTCGTCGACCTCGGTCACGCCGACGGAGATGCGGCGCGCCGTTGGCGTGAGGCGGCGGACGTCGTCGTCACCGTGGCGGAACCCGACGCCCACACGGCGATGAAGTTGTCGGCGCATCCTCTCGCCCGCAACGAGGTGATCCTCTTCAACAAGGCGCTCAGCTTCTCGCAGAGCCATACGGACGTGATGCAGTTCCTGCGCGCGACGCCGCATCTTGCCGCCCGGATTGCGCCGCAGATCATTCCCCACGACGAATTTGCCGCCCGGTCCGCCCTGCAGCGCGGCCCCGTGACGCAGCTCGCCCGCTTTTCCGAAAGCGCCAGGGCGATCGCCGCGCTTTCCACCTGGCTCATCCTTCGCGCCGCCCGACTTCGTGAGGACGCCCGATGCTGATCAAAACCGTCCTGCTGCGGTTCTTCCGCGGCGTGGATCGGGAAGGCGCGCTACTCCTCGAAAAGTCCACGTCGCTGGTTTCGTCCATCGTGAACGGCGCCCTTTTGGCGGCGGCGTGGCTCTTTTTGCCTTTGGAAAACGCGAACTGGCGCGCCCTGCGCGCCCGGTTTTCGGACCTCTACTCAAACGTGGATCCGACCCGCACCCGCCCGCTCGACGGCCTGCGGATTCTGATCCAGAGCCTCTTTCTCCTCTTTGTCAGGGGAGAACGGATTTCCCGTCCGACGCCGATCAGAAAGAAAAAACGCTCCCTCCCCGCCGAGCTCCTCTACCGGACGACGGTTTCACTCAAGGCCAGGGATCGCCGCGAAGCGGAGCGTTTCGCCGAGATCGAGCCTCAGCCGATCGGTCTTACGCGCGCGATTCTCTACACGCTTCTCGGCGCCGTCACGGTCGTTCTCTTTGCGCTTTGCGTCACGCAACATCTGGATCCACGCTTTCAGGTGATCTTTTCCGCCTGCACGTTCGCCCTGGCGCTCGTGCTCAGGCTCGTACGCATTCGGCTCACGGTCCTTCTCCTCGTCCTCCTGTCGCTCGTCGTCTCCTCGCGCTACCTCTGGTGGCGCCTCACCGAGACCGTCAACTTCGACTCGATTTCGGGCCACTTCTTTTCAGCGCTTCTCATGACGGCGGAGATCTACACCTTCGTCCTGATGGCGCTCAGCTACTTCCAGACCTTCTGGGTGCTCGACCGCAAGCCCTTCCCTCTCCCCGAGGACCGTTCCCTCTGGCCGCATGTCGACGTGTGCATTCCGAGCTACAACGAGCCGCTCGAACTCGTGCGCACGACGGTTCTGGGCGTGCAGTCGATGGACTGGCCCGAAGAGAAGCTCCACGTCTGGATTCTCGACGACGGCGACCGCGACGACTTTCAGTCCTTCGCGAAAGAGACCGGCGTCGGCTACATCCGCCGTGAAGAGCACAAGGGCGCCAAGGCGGGGAACATCAACCACGCGCTCGGCAAAATTCACGGCGAATTCGTCGTGATCTTCGACTGCGACCACATTCCGGTGCGCTCCTTCCTCACCAACACCATGGGATGGATGCTCCGCGACCGCAAGATCGCGCTCGTGCAGACGCCGCACCACTTCTATTCGCCCGCGCCCTATCAACGAAACCTCCGCCTCACGGACGCGGTCCCGCAGGAAGACGCGCTCTTTCACGTCTTCATTCAGCGCGGCAATGACACCTGGAACGCGACGCTCTTTTGCGGCTCCTGCACGGTCATCCGGCGCGAAGCGCTCGACGAAATCGGCGGAATCGCCACCGAAACCGTCACGGAAGACGCCCACACGTCGCTTCGGCTCTATCGACGCGGCTGGCGCTCGGCCTTCATTTCGACGCCGCTCGCCGCCGGGCTTTCGACCGAGACGCTCGCCTCGCACATCGGACAGCGCATCCGCTGGGCGCGCGGGATGATTCAGATCTTCCGGCTCGACAATCCGCTTTTCGGGCGGGGCCTCTCGCTCGGGCAGCGCCTGTGCTTTTTCAGCGGGATGTTCTACTTTCTGCTTGGGATTCCGCGAATCGTCTTCCTCATCGCGCCGCTTCCCTTCGTCTTTTTCGACGCCAACGTCATTCAGGCGCCGGGGCTTGCGATCCTCGCATTCGTCGTTCCGCACCTCGTGCATCTCAATCTCTCGAACGAGTTTGCCCAGCGGGGGCTTCGTTTCCCGCTCATGGGCGAAATCTACGACACGGTGCTCTCCTGGTACATCGCGATTCCGACCACGGTCGCGCTTTTCGCGCCGCATGTCGGGAAATTCAACGTGACGACGAAGGGCGGCCAGGTCGACTCGGACCACCTCGACTGGCACATCGCGCGGCCCTATCTGGTGCTCCTCGCCCTCAACGCTGCGGGACTTTTGTGGCTCTTCGGGCGCGCGTTTTCGTCGGTCGGCATCGACGGCGCGACGATTCTCGTGAACGCCGTCTGGCTCCTCTACAACATGGTCATCCTCTCTGCGGCCGTCGCCGTGGCGGTCGAGACCGTGCAGGAGCGGCGTTTTCACCGCGTGACGACGCGGCGCCCCGCGTCGCTTCGCCGCGACGACGGCACCGTCTGGCACGCGACCCTGCGGGACTTCTCGCAGACGGGCGTGAACCTTGAAATGCCCGCCGAGGCGGCGGGACTTTTCAGCGCCCCCGAAACCGTTTCGCTCGTCCTCGAGGACGAAGGCGTCCCCTGCGAGTTCCGGGGAATCATCCGCCGCGCCAACGCCCGGGGAGTCGGGATCGAACTCACGTTCCGAAACCTGGCCGAAGAAAAGCGTTACATCGCCGCAACCTTCTGCCGCGACCACCTGTGGGACGATGCGCTGCACAAGCCGGGCGTGGGAATCGGCGAGGCCTTGCGCGCGATCCTCTCCTTTGCGGGACTCGGCATCCGATCGATCATCAGTCTCGCACCCCCGTGGGTCGCCATCGGACTGGTGGACGTGCAACGCTTCCTGCGCTGGGTTTCGGACTTTTTCCCGAGACGCCCCCGACGACGCGAATTCTGACCCGAGCGCGGCTTCGAAGCCGCAAGCAGAAAAAGACAAAAACTTTGATTGTGTTGAAAATGATGACCCGACACCTTTTCGCCCTCAGCCTTCTGGGCCTGAGTTTCGTTCTTCCCTCCTTGAGCGCGGCCACGCAGGAAGCGCCCGCAACGACGGGCCTGCGTCCGCTTGCCGAGGCGCTCCTCGACGCGCACGTCGACGACGGGGCGCTCGAGACCCGCATCGAGACGGAACGATTCGCCGCCCTGAAGCCCGTCTCCGAGAACGCCGCGATCCGCATGACGGGGCTCGACCCCAAGTGGCGCCTCCCCTTCGTCATCGCGCGCGACGAACTCGCCACGAAGGCCTCCGTCACCTTCAAGTGGACGCCTTCGCCCGTTCTCCTTCCCGTGAAGTCGCAGCTGAACCTCCGGCTCAACGGCGAACTCGAGCTGAGTCTCCCCATCACGACCGAGGAGATCGGCAAGACCGTGGTGACGACCGTCGAACTCAATCCCAAGCGCCTCAAGGACATGAACGAGCTCGAATTCGAGTTCGTGGGTTCCTACGAGCACAACTGCGAGTCGCCCGCCGACGCGTCGCTCTGGCTCGAAATCGATCGGGAGAGCACGCTCACGCTCCACAAGCAGAAGATCCGCGTCGCCAACGAGCTGCAGCTGCTTCCCTCGCCCTTCCTCGATCCGGGCGCTCGAAGCCGCATCACGCTCCCCGTGCTCTTCCCCGAGAATCCGTCGGACAAGACGCTGCAGGCGGCCGCGGTCCTCGCCTCCTGGGCGGGCAAAACGGCCGACTGGCGGGATCTTTCCCTGCCGGCGCTTTACGGCGAGGCACCCGCCGAAGGGCACTTCGTCGTCTTTGCGACGCCCGAAACGCTCCCCGACTTTCTGCGCGGAACGCCCGAAATCACCGGGCCGGAAGTGCGCATCGCGGACGCGCCCCATTCGGACTGGGCCAAGGTTCTCGTCATCGCCGGCCGCAACGACGAAGAGCTCGTCGAGGCCGCGCAGGCGCTCGCGCTCGAAGGCGACCGATTCGCGGGTCCGCGCGTGCTCGTGACGGAATCCCCGCGCCTCACGCCTCGCCCCGCCTACGACGCCCGCAAGTGGTTGCCGACGGACCGCAAGGTGCGCTTTGACGAACTCGTCGACCACAAGTCGCAGCTTCGTTCGCGCGGCGCCTTCCCCGATCCGATCACGGTCCACTTCCGCCTTGCGCCCGACCTCTTCGTTCTGCCGAGAACCAGCATCCCGATGGAGGTGAGCTACCGCTACACGCCGCCCGGCGAAGACGCATCGGCGAGCGTGCGCGTGCGCATCAACGACGCGCTCATGGGCTACGAAGTGCTCGAAGCCGACGAATCGACCAGCACGCCCGTCGTGCGCCGAGTGGCGGCGCTCGACGCGATGGCAAGCTGGCTGCGCGCCCTCAATCTGCCGAGCGTCTATCTCGACTCGTCCAACACGCTCGAATTCGACTTTCAGTACGACGTCGCGGTGACGGATAGTTCGCTTCCCGGCAAGTGCCCCTCTGTGTCGATCACGGAAAACCAGGTCGAAATCGATCCCTCGAGCACGCTCGACTTCCGCGGGTTCTACCACTACGCGGAACTTCCGAACCTGCGCCTCTTCGCACTCTCGGGCTACCCCTATTCGCGCTTTGCGGACCTCGCCCAAACGACGGTCGTTCTCACGAAGAATCCCGACGCCGAGGACGTGAGCACGATGCTCGCCGCCGTGGGACGCATCGCCTCGCAGACCGGCACCGCAGGCGTGCTCGTGACGGTGTCGACCGATCCCGCGCCCGAAGCTTTGACCGACAAGGACGTTCTCGTGATCGGAAACGTCGCTTCGAACGGCGATCTCCCCGAAGGCACGCCCTTTGCCGAAGAAATCCGCCGCGGACTCGCGCCCGAGAACGGTCCGGCTCTTCGAAAGGAACGCGCGATCCGCGTGCGGGCCGACCTTCTCGAAAGCGACCGTCAGGCGGCGCTCGTAAGCTTCGAGTCGCCCGTCACGAAGGGCCGCACCGTCGTGGCACTTCTCTCGCACCCCGGCGCCGGAACGCTGCTGCTCCGGGAAAAGCTCGGGGTCAACGGCAGTTTCTACGATGTCGACGGAGCGGTGAGCTTCCTCTCGCAAAAGGGAAGCGTCAACTTCCGACCGGCCGAAACCTATGTGGTGGGCGATTTGCCGTGGCATCAGCGCATCTGGAATCAGCTCCTCGACAAGCCTTTCGTGCTCTTCGGGATCACGCTCGTCTTCCTTGCGTGCGCGGCGCTCCTTCTCTACCTTCTCATGACGCGCGTCGTCGCGGGACGGCTTTTGAGCGCCCGCGAAAAGCTTCGTATTCCGTCCAACCGCAAGTCCTGAGGAGACCGAAAATGATTGCCAAACGCAGTTTCCTCCTGGCCCTCGGAGCCGCCCCGCTTCTTGCCTCGCCGCTTGCGCGCGCCGCCGCGGCGTACGACGGATCCCGCCGGACGCTCTCCTGGAGCGCCTGGCGCCGTTTCGCGGCCGAAGCCGTGAGCGACGAAGGACGCCTCATCGATTCGAGCGACGCGCGCCTCATCACGACGAGCGAAGGCCAGTCCTACGGGCTCTTCTTCGCACTCGTCGACGACGACCGCGAGCTCTTTGAAAAGCTTCGCCGCTGGACGGTCGACAACCTCTGCGCGGGGGACATAGGGAAAAATCTTCCCGCCTGGCTCTGGGGCAAAACCGAAGAGTCCGCGCCGAAGACGAACGATCTTTCCCGCGGCGCGAAGGCGCCCGCCCCGGCACCCGTTGAACGCTGGGGCGTGATCGACGAAAACAACGCGACCGACGCCGACCTCTGGATCGCCTACGCGCTCCTGGAGGCGGGACGTCTCTGGAAAGCGGACGCCTACCGCGAAGAGGGACTCGCCCTCCTCGAGCTCGTGCGCAACACGTGTCTTCACGCAACCGATGCGCTCGGCCCCGTGTGTCTGCCGGGCCGCACGGGCTTTGTCGACGGCGCGGGACGCGTCACCTTCAATCCGAGCTACACGCCCCTGCAGCTCCTTCGGCGTTTTGCGCTCGAAGACCCCCGATGGCTCGCCGTCGAACGCGCGGCGCTACGCGCAACGCTTCGCGCGTCGCCCGCAGGCGCCGCCCCCGACTGGGCCGTCTTCGACGAATCGGGCGCACTCGTCGATGCGGGACGTCCCTTCGGGAGCTGGGACGCCGTGCGCGTCTACCTCTGGGCGGGAATGCTCTCCAAAGATTCGCCGGAGCGGGACGTTCTTCTCCGACACTTCGCGCCGGTCTTCCGACTGGTCCGAGCCCGCGGAAGCGTTCCGGAACGAATCGACACCCGCACGCTCTCCGTGTCCGCGGCCGGTCCCGACGCCTTCGGCGCGGCCTTTCTCGCCTGGCGCCCGAACTCGCCCGAAGGCGATCTTCTGCGCGCCCGCCTCGAAAAGCTTCCGATTTCGGGCGCGAGCTACTACAAGAGCATGCTCACGCTCTTCGGACTCGGCTTTGACGACGCGCGCTTTGCGTTTGACCGCGACGGACGGCTTCTTCGTCCGATCCGCTCGGGAGACCGGTCATGACGACCTCTCAAACCTTCGCCGCCTTGGCAGCGGCGCTGGCGGCGCTTCACGCGGCCGACGCGCTCTGCGCCCCCGACCGCGCAGGCATTCAGACGCGCTGGCTTGCGGGCCAGATCGAGTCGGCGAGAAGCACCGACAACGCGGCCGTGGAGCGCGATGCGTTCCGGCGGCTCCTGAGCATGTCGCCCGACGACGCGGAACTTCAGCTCGACTATCTTCGGCATCTCTTCCGTTACGGCGTCCCCGAAAAGGAGGATGAGGCGGAAGTCGCCGCGCTTTTGCAAAAACTCTGCGCCTCGCCCGAATCGAAGACCTGCCGCAACGCCCGCACGCTCGAGCGAGTGACGCGGGGCGACCTTGCGCAGGCCTACGCCGCAATGCGCCTTCTCGCCGTCGCGGGACGACACGAAGAGGCCGCCCGTGAACTCGAGAAGCTTTTTCACGGCGCGCCGACGGAGCCGTCGCTTCAGCTCGAATACGCCGACATGCTGCTTCGAACTGACACGCGCCGCGCCGAAGGAAAGACGCTGCTCGACGCCCTTTGCCGGTCGGAATCGATTTTCATCGCGCAGCGCGCTCAACGACGCCTGGCGGACGAAGCCTTTGAAGAGACGCTCGACCGGGCGCTCGAGTCCGTCTACCAAAGCGCCACCCGCGCCGAAAGCGTTGCAACGCTCGAACGTCTTTACGCCGAGCGTCCCCACGACCCGCGCACGGAGCGCTGGCGCAACGCCATCGCCGAAGGGCGCTACTGGCTCGCCAGCGACCGAGGAGACGCGCTTCTGAAGCGCGGTCAGCTCTCGCAGGCCGAAGCCGCCTACCGCGAAGCGATCGCCGTCGACCCTGAACGGCCCTTCGCCTACGCGGGACTCGCGGACGTTGCGCTGCGCCGGGGTGACCGGGCCGAGGCTCTTCGCCGACTCGAAAAAGCCGTGGCGCTCACGGACGATTCCAAGGCATCCTACCGCGCGGTGCTCACGCGCCGCATCGCGGGGATTCACCGCGACGCCCTGGAGGCGACGGCCGAACGCCTTGCGCCTCCCGTCGACGCCGAAGGGAATTTCCTCGAGACGCCCTCGTCCGAGTACGTCGCGGCGCTCCGTCGGGTGCTTGCTGCGGGCGAACCCGATCCCTGGACGACGGGGCGGCTTGCGCGTGCGTTTCGGGCCCGCGGCGAGACGACCGAAGTTGACCGCCTGTGGGAGACGATGTTTCGCCGGTCCTCGCCCGACGCCCGCGCCGAATGGCGCTACGCCGAGGCGCTCTATCGCCGAAGCGCGGATCAGCCGGAAAAGGCGCTCGCCCTGGCCGAAGATTTTCTTGCCGAACTTCCCCCCCGTCCCCGGGCGGCGGACGCCGAACGAATTCAGGCGATGCGCGATCTCGCTCGCACGCTTCGCACGAACATAGCCGTCGCGCGCGCCGAAAGCCTTGCCGAAGGGGGACGCTTTGCCGAAGCCCTTCGGGCGCTTCCCGACGAAGCGGCCCTCGAATCCTGGCAGCTCGCGAAAGCCGCCGGCTGGGCGGAACAGTCGGGCGACGGCGCCCGCGCGCTCACTCTCTGGCGAAAGGCCGGGACCGATCCCGCCTGGCGCGAAGAGGCGGTCTACGGCGAAGTCCGGGCGCTTCTTGCCCGTGCCGACGGCCATGCCGACGCCGTTCGGGAGGAAGTCGTCCGTCTGGTGCGCGAACTCGAAGGCGAAAACGCCGGGCGCGGCACGCTCAACGCGAAGAGTCTCGCCCGCATGACGGGGGCTCTGGACGATGCGGGAGCCGGGGACGAAGCCCTGGCGCTCATTGAGCGGCGCATTGCGCTCCTCGGCGGCACGCAGGCCGACGAGACGGAGGAAGCCGTCATGCTCTGGCGCCGCGTCGCCATGGCCCGCGAAGACGCGGGGCGCAGCGCGGAGGCGCTCGACGCGTATCGAAAGGCCTTTGCGCGCGCCGGATTTCTTCGGAATGAAAAGGGAGAAGCGGTCTCCTTCACGCGCGCCATGCGTTTGCCCGAAGGGGCGAGCGCGCAGCCGCGGGAGGGGGCGCCGGCCCTCGGTCCCGACGGATGGCTCGCGCAGTCGCTTCGCAACCGCGCGGCCGAGCGTTTCGCAGCCGAGGAAGTGCGGCTCAGCTTCGGGGTCAACGTCGACGTCGATCCAGGGACGGGAGGCTATTCCGACCTCACGGCCGTCACGTGGATGAGCGAAGCTTCTTTCCCCGCCTTCGGCGGCCGGGCGACCCTTCGAACCGACAGCGTGGGCTACGACATGGGGCACCTGGGAAGCGACCCGCACGGATTCGGAGCCTTCCCGAACGCAGCGGCAGGCTACCGCGCCGCCGATCCCGTCAACCGCGATTTCGGTCAGTCCGTCGCCTTCCGTTGGGAAGGACGACGATTGGATTTCGACATCGGCACGACCCCGATGGGAATGCTCTACGGCGATCCTTCGGGCGCCGTCAACTGGTCGTGGGACGCCGGCAATTTCGGTCTTTCTACGGGCGTTTACTACCGCCCCGAATTCGGGTCGCTTCTGGCGCTGGGCGGTCAGCGAGACCCCGTCACGGGCCGCGAATGGGGCGGCGTGCGGCGCACCGGCCTTCGGTTTTCGCTCTCGCACGACCTCGGAGGACGCGACGGCTTCTGGTCGGTCGCGATGCTCGAAAGAATCCGCGGTCACGACGTCGCCGACAACACCGCCTTCAAATTCATGGCGGGATGGTATCGACGTCTCGTCGACCTCTCGCACCACAAGCGCACGGCGGGCGTCTCGGCGCTCTATTGGCACTATGACAAGGACCTCTCCGACTATTACTACGGACAAGGGGGCTACTACTCCCCCAACGACGCGGGATCCGTGGGGGGCTTCGTCGAAGAATCGCGCCGCACGGGACGTTGGTCCTGGACGGCCCGGGCGCGTCTCTCGCTTGCGGCCTCGCGCTCCGAAGCGCGCGACCGCTACCCGCTCCGATCGAAACTTGCGGGACTCGGGCTTTCCGACCTCAACGCGCGCGAGGAGGCGGATTCGTCCGTCGGCCTCGGCGTTTCGGTCTTCGCTGCGGCCGAGCGGCGGCTTACCCGACACGCCGTTCTCGGTGCGTCCGTAACCTACCAGCATGACACGGACCGATACGCGCCGTTTTATGCCGGACTTTGGCTTCGCTGGCACTGGGACGGCTGGGAGGGTGACCTTCCGCAACCGCCCGCGCCGATGACGCCTTATGCAAAGTGGTGAGCGCTTCGCGCTTCACCGTCAGACTCACAGCTCCACCAAGGAACTGCTACATGCTTCATTCACTCTCCGCCAGCTCCAAAACCGACTTTGAATCGCCTTATATCTTTTTCGGCGAACTCAAGAGCGGGCTCTTTCATCTCTCGTCGGACCTCTCGCGGGTACTCGGCACGGATCCCTCCCTTCCCTGCCGTCTCGAAGAAGTCTTCGACGCACAGCTTGCGGACGAGTGCGACCGTGAAGTGCTGCGCGCCCATTTCGAAGAATTCCGCCGCGAATGCGCGAGCCGGGACCTCTTCGTTCGCCTGCGCCTCGAGCGTCAGGTGGTCTGGTGCCGCATCCGCGCCAAGTCCTATCGAAGCGACGCGGGTGACAGCACGCTCTTTTCGGGCACGGTCGAGTTTTATACGTTCGCCCGGATCTTTTCCGAACTGCTCGGCTTTTCGAACTTTTCGAAGGACGAAATCGAAAAACTCGCGCGCCTTGCGTCGGCCCCCGCGTCGCACACGCTCGTCGCGCTGCGGCTCACTTCGAACTTCCGCGCGACCGACTCGTTCGAACTCTTCACCGCCCGGATCATCGAATCGCTGCGGGAAAAGGCGAGCCCCGACGTCGTGATCGAACAGTTCGACTCCGACACGATTCTTTGTTCGACGCCGGAGATGTCGTTCGACGTCGAGACGCGCGCCCAAAGGCTTCTCGACGCCGTTCTGCGCGAGCACCGGGCAACCGACGGCGTGAAGCCGCAGCTCATCTTCGCAGAGGGGGCCGAATCGGGCGCCGACGCGCTGGAAAAGCGTCTCGCCTTCTGGCTGAATTTCGCCGACCTCTACCCGACGCGGGATGCGGACGAGAAATTTCTTCTGCGGGAAATCCTTCTCACGGCCTACGCCTGTCTCAACGACTTCGAAGGGTTCAAGCTTCTCATGCAGCCTCTCGTCGACCGTTTTACGCGGCGCTACACGGGCGCGGAATTTCTTCTTCGCTTCAAGGCCGAGCGCGGTTTCGGCCCGGACCGGTTCGTGCGGCTTCTGGAAAAATCGACGCTCGCCGTGCCCCTGACGCACTGGGTCTTCGGGCGCTCGCTCGAACTCGCCTCGGAAATTCTCGAGGCCGTTCCCGAAGGCTTCACCTTCAACCTGAACCTCAACCCCTCGCACACGGTCGACCGAAGCCTCTTTCGTTTTCTGTGCACGGCGGCGGAACGCAACGGCATCCCGTTCGGGCGGATCGTCATCGAATTCGTGGAAACGGGCGAAAACATCCCGCACCGTGAAATTCACGCGCTCGTCGAAAAGTGCAGGGGCCTCGGCATGCAGACCGCGATCGACGACTTCGGGACCTGCTACAACTCGCTCGCCTTCCTTCTGAGCATTCCCTGCGACATGGTGAAGCTCTCGCGGGAAATCGCGCTCGGCTGTCTATACGACGAAAAGCGCCGGCAGTTCCTCAGCCGCCTCATCAAGGCCTTCAAGGAGCTCGGTCTCGTCGTCTGTCTCGAGGGCATTCAGGACGAGGAGATGTACGCGCGGCTCGAGGGTCTCGCCCTCGATCAGCTGCAGGGCTATTGTTTTGCGAAGCCCTCGAACGTAGAGGAAATGCTCTCCCTCCTGCGGGCGGCGTCCGCCGGCGGCTCGGGAGAGGCTGCGGCCTGAGAACGGGAGTTTCTTCATGAAAAAGATTCTTCTTGCGGGTTTTGCCGCAGTCCTTCTGCTCGCGGGGTGGTTCCTCGCCGAGCGGGACGTTCAACCGCCTTCCCCGATTTCCGACAAACCGCTCGAAATCGGCGTGGAAGCCTATATTCCGCCCTCTTCCTTCTTAAACGACCGGGGGGAACTCACGGGCTTTGACGTGGAATTCGCGCGCGAAGTCTGTCAGGTTCTTCGGCGCGAGTGCAGCATTCGGGCGCAGCCCCTGCCCGCGCTCCTGCCCGAACTCAAATCGGGCGGGCTCGACCTCGTGATTGCGGGGCTCGCCCAAACGGAAGAGCGCCGGAACAATTTTCTCTTCTCGGAACCCTACTACCGATCGGGGAGCGTCTTCATCACCACGCAGAAGCGCTTCGAGTATTTCACGGACGATCGGATTGCGCAGCTCGTGATCGGCGTTCAGGAAGGGAAGCCGCAGGACGATTACGTGGATGAACACTATGTGCCGCAAGGCGCCCGAAAGCGGACGTATCCTTCGTTCTCCGAGGTCGTCGACGCGCTCCTCGCGGGCGAAGTCAACATGATCTGCCTCGAGAGCGTACCGGGCTACACCCTTCTCAACAGTCCGCGGGGCGAAGCGCTCTTCATCGGCGGGCGCGCCGAAGACATCGACGACGAGTCCACCGCGTGCCGCGTCGCAGCCCGGAAAAGCGACAAGCCCCTGATCGACGGCGTCAACCGCACGCTCCACTCGCTGCAGTCGAGCGGAGAATTCCAGGACCTCATCATCCGTTTCTTTCCTTTCTTCAGTTTCTAAGGCCTAACAACGATGGAAAGCTTCAGCAAAACGTCAACGGGAAAGAAAGCCGTTCCCATCCGGCTGGTGCTGCTTCCGGTGATGGCGGCGATTCTCTTCGTGATGATCGGCTGCCTCGTCCTGGGCGTCAACATGAGCGAACGCATTCATGCGTTTGCGTATGAGCTCGAGGAGCAGACCCTCAAGGACATCATGCTCGCACAGCGCAACTCCACCAATCTGCACTCTCTGAGCAAGTCGCTGCAGGACCTCGTCTATGCGGGCGTCCCGCAGCGGGCCCGCGCCGCCTACGTCAACAACTGGGGGCTCCTTACGGAAACGAACCTCAAGCAGCACGACGAGGCGAAGGCCCTTACGCAACGGCTCATCGAAAGTCTGCAGAGAACCTGGACGCTTCGTCAGGACTACGACGCGCGCCGCAGCGAAGTGAACGCGGACTTCAACGCCTTTCACGAACAGCTTCTTGCGGCGGCGGGCGTCGCCGCCGGGCTCTCGAAGACCTCGACAAACCTTCTGATCGACCTGAGGATGCCCATCGTGCAGCATCTCGATCCGGAGGCTTTGCACCGCCGACACCTTGAAATGCTCGACAAGACCGCGCGCGAACTCTGCACGTTCGCGCACGCGCCGGCCCGTGACGAGGAACGCGCGGCGTTCATCGAATACTGCACGAATCTGAAAGAACTCCCGCTGTCGCTCGGCGCCAAGCTCGACGCCCTGGCCGCCGCGCACGCCGACTTTCTCGCCCAGGCCGACGCGATGAACGAGGACGCGCGCAACCTCAGTCACGTCTACGCCAAATTGGAGACGTCGGACCGCATGGGACTCATCGGGCAGATCACGCGGTTCAACGAACGGCTCTTCAGCTCCTTCGCGGCAGCCCTCCTCATCGCTCTGGCGACGGCGGCCGCGATCGCGCTCACGTCCTACCTGGTGCTTCGCCCCTTGGGCGAACTGCGCGAGGAAATGAGGCGCTTCCTCGACACGAACAAACTGCCGAAGATGCCCGAAGGTTCCTACATCGAGGAAATCAACGACGTGATCGAGTGGCTCATGCGTTTCTGCAGGATGCTCCACCAAAAGCGCGCGTCGCTCAATCTGCTCGCCACGCAGTACGACGAGCTCCTCAACGAATCCCACAAGGATCCGCTCACGGGGCTCGCCAACCGACGCGCCTTTGAAGCGATCGTGGAAAAAACGCGGGACGTGCCGGAAAATTCCGTCGTGATCATGATCGACATCGACCACTTCAAGCGCGTCAACGATACGCGCGGACACCTCTTCGGCGATCAAATCCTCCGGCGCTTCGGCGAACAGATCCGCACGTGCATTGCGAAAAACGACGTCGTCTACCGCTACGGAGGCGAGGAATTCTGCATGGTGCTCACGGGCGTCACGCCCAAGTGCGCCTACAACATCGCCGAACGCATCCGCAAGCGCATGCGCAGGATTTCGCTCGTCGACGCCTCCGTCTCCGAAAGAGACGAGGCGCCCTCGCCCCTTTCCGTCTCGATCGGGATTTCCACGTCAACGAAGGCCTGGGCGGAAAAGGACGTCCTCACGCTCGTGCGCGAGGCCGACCTTGCGCTTTACCGCGCCAAGTGCCTCGGGCGCAATCTCACCGTGCGCCACGAGGAACAGACCCCGAAGAGCGTTTCGCCCTTCGCCGACAACATGGAGACGAAACATGCCTGAGCGCCGTCTGGAACTCCCGCTCAAAGGATTCGCCGACAGCCGCCGCACGCTCAATCCGGGCTCGGTGGGCGTCGTGTGCGCGACGTCGATCGACGCGGCGATGCCGCTTCTCTTCGGCTGCCGCCTCGTTCAGAGCGAGCGGGCGCCGATCCTTTTCGTGCGCAACGACGACGAGGAAAGGGCCAAGGTGCGGAACTTCATCCGAGAGAACGCGGCCGACCTTCGCGAGGTCCTTTCCTGGGACGTGCGGCACATCAAGAAGCTTCGCTTTCCCTACGTCTGGCCGCTCGAAGGCCTCGCGCAGGCCTTCTCGAACCTCTTTGACGAACCGCAGACGATCCTTCTTTTGTGCCGGGCCTCGGCCGTCGCGCTCGGCGACGAACGCGCCCTCACGGACCGGCTCGCGCGCATCGCCGCGGCCGCGGAGCGGCAGGGTCACATCGTGTTCCTCGTCTTCTACGGAAGCGGTCCGGGGGACGAGGAATTCCTCTATCGGCTCCTCTCCTTCCGGCACCGTCTCGGAGGCCTCGCACAGCTCACCAAGAAGAAGGACGAATGTCTCTGGCAGGCGCGCTTCTGGTACGGTCTGCACCGCTTCACGGGACAGTTCGAAGTCACGCTGCGCCGCGACGGCGCGGGCTTTGCCGCGCCCGAAGGGTTCGAAGAGGATACCGCCGTGCTCGAGGACGCGGACATCGTCTACAGCGCCTCGGCAAAACTCAACGAACGCACGAGCGGACTCCTCAACCTCAGGACGGTTCCCGACAACGAGGCGCTTGCGCGCATCGGAAGCCGCGCGAGCGCTGCGACCCTCGTCTTTTCTCTCGAAGGCACGCAGGACCTCGCCCCCGTCGCGCGGGCGCTCTACACGCTCAGAAAAACGCGGGGACGGCACCTGAAGCTCGCGGTCGTTCCCGACAAGGTGCCCGTGCGCGCCGCGTCGCTCGCCTTTTTGCTCGGCTGCGGCGCGAACGTCGTCTTCGAAGCCTCGGCCGGGATCGAGTACATCGGGATGACCCTGGCCGATCTTCGGCACGCCGTCTTCTCGCGCGAACTTCCCGAGGACTTCGAGTCGTCGCTCGCCTTCGTGCTCGCGGCGCATGCGAAGGGCGTGCTCGACCGGTACGACTTCACCAAACTCGTGCGGCGTCTGACGACCTTCAGCGAAACGAACTTTTTGCCGCTCAACCGCGGGACGCTCGTGACGCTCGAACCTGCCGAAACGCTTCACCCCGAAGACTGTCTCGCGCACTTTCAGCCCAAGCGCGCGGGCGACATCGCCTGCGCGGCGGGACGGCGCTGCGCGGTGTTCTTGAACGGCTCGCACCCCTCCAACGTCGAATTGGCGCTCGAGCGGTGCTTTGCGGTGGAACCCGCGGAACTCTTCGCCCACTACTCCCTCGTCTTCGAGACGGCCGACATTCTCTCCGAACTGCGGGCGATCGAAACCTTCCGCGAGACGCCGACGGACGAAACCGACAGGCGCACCTTCGCCCTGCGAACGGGCGCCGAGAAAACCCGAGACGCGTCGCCGGGTCCCAATCCGATCGTTCCGACGCCGGCCGATTTTCCCTGGAAGAAGTAACTCATGCCTCCGATTCTTTTTGAACCCCACATCCTTGCGATTGCGGTTATCCTCGCCTTCGCCGCAGGATGGCATTTCGCTCCTCGGCTCTCCCGCCTCGCCGCGCGGCTTCGCTGGCTTTTCGTCGGCCGCCGCGCCGTCTCGAGCGCGAAAAAGGCGGGCGACTGGCTTGACCTTCACCCCGAACCCATTGCGACGAAAGCATCCGACAACAACAAATGACGAACCTCAAGATTTCCCCGGACGCCCCGCTTGAAACGGTCTGGAAGGGCGCGGGCTGGTTCAACGTGTACTTTCTGGCGAAGTTCGCGCTCGCCCATTTCGGCTATCTCAATCTGGAGCCCGCCTACAACGCGCTCCTTTTCGCAGCGGTCGTTTTTCCGATCGGCACGCGCGCGCTCGACCTTCTGAGAAAGGCCGCAGGCGCTCTTGCGGCCGCCGCGCTCCTCTGGCACGAAAGCTGGCTTCCCGGTCCCGAGGCGATCCGCGCGAACGCGCACAACCTCGCGGACTTTTCCGCGTCGTTTCTGATCGACTTCGTCGTCAACGCCGTGAATCCCGTCATCGTCGCCTGGTTCGCGGCCGGGATCGTCGCGTGGCTCTTTCTGCGCCGCTGGATCCGCTTTTCGACCCTCACCGTGATCGGTCTCATCGTCACGGCCTTCCCGCAGCTCGTCACCTGGGCGTTGCCGGAAGAACCGAAGGCGCCCGAGGCGGCAGTCGCCGTCGCAGCCGAAAAAGCGGCAGTCCCCGAGAACGAAACGGCGGCCGGTCCGCTTCAGCCTCCGCAGCCCGCGAACGGCACGGGCGACGACATCGACCGCTGGCTCACCGCGTTCCTCACGGAAGAGGAAAACCGCGTCGCGAGTCTTCCGTCCGAGCCCGTTCCCGAATCGGTTTCGGGCGCCTTCGACATCGCAATCGTGAACGTCTGCTCGCTCTCGCACGACGACCTTGCGGCGACGGGGCTCGAGCGCCACGGCGTCTGGTCGAAATTCGACGTGAATTTCACGGGCTTTTCGTCGGCCACGTCGTACTCGGGACCGGCGACGCTTCGTCTTCTCACCGCCGCCTGCGGACAACCTTCGCACTCGGCCCTCTACGACGCGCGTCGCCCGCAGTGCGAACTTCTCAACCGCTTTGCCGCCGCCGGGTGGGAAAACCGCCTCTATCTCGACCACAACGGACGGTTTGACAACTACCTTGCGTCGCTTCGCGAGCTCGCGGGCCTCACTCCCGCCCTCAACGACCTCTCGAAGCTTCGCGCCCGCTACGAAGCCTTCGACGGCTCGCCCGTCTACGACGACGGCGACGTCTTCAACCAGTGGTTCTCGGACCTCTCCGCAAAGCCCCGGTCTAGGACCGTGTCGTTCTTCAATCTCGTGGCGCTTCACGACGGCAACCGCGCCCCGGGGACGGCGAAGCCGCTCGACTACGCGCCCCTTGCGAAGACCCTGTTGGACGACCTTGTGAAGATCATGGACCGCATTGAAAAGAGCGGTCGGCCGGTCCTCTTCATCGTCGTGCCTGAACACGGCGCGGCGGTGCGGGGCGACAAAATCCAAATGGCGCGGCTTCGCGAAATTCCGAGCCCGAAGATCACGAACGTTCCCGTCTTCGTGAAGTACTTCGGTCTGAAGCTCGACGGCGCCCCCCGCACGGTGGACGCCCCGACGAGCTATTTCGCGCTCGCCGAACTCATGGCCCGCACGGCGACGAGCGGCGTCTACCGCACGCCCGGCGAAGACGCGTCGGCCGCGCTTGACGCGATCCTCAGGGACCTGCCGCAAACCTGGCCCGTCTCGCAAAACGCCAACGCGAGCGTCGTACGGTTTGCGGGCGCCCACTGGGTGCGTCTCAACGCCGGCAAGTGGATCAAGTATCCGGAATGACGCTTCACACCGGACGATTACCGAACACCCCCCATTCTTCCAAAACCCTTTCCGTTATGACTTCCAGCTACGTTCCTCCCCGCAACGCGGCTTTCGACGACGAAGGCCGAAACCGGTTCCGCGGCTCGACCGACGCCCGAACGGGCATCGTCCTCTACGAAGTCAGTCCGTCGGACGAAATCCGCGCGCAGTACCTGAACGACGCGGCGAGGCGGACGCTTCGCGCGCCCGACGACCTGCCGCTTCCCTGCCCCCTCTCGGCGCTCGGCCTCTCCGAGGCCGCCAGCGCTCTCTATGCGGAGAAGCTTCGCGCAGCCGCGAAGAGCGCCCGGGGCTTCACGCTCCTTCAGGAGACGGCCGAGTCCAATGACGGCACCGCCCGGTCCCTGCGCTTCGTCACGGTGGAGCCGCTGCGACGGGGACCCGGCCAACCTGCGATTCTTCTGGAAACCTCGCGCGACGCGGCGATCCTCACGCCGCCCCTAAACCACTTCGTGTCCGAGGGTCCGGGGGCGGCCGCAACGCTTGAAGAAAGTGCTTCGCGCGCCTGGCTGTTCGACCCGAAGCGACGGGTTCTTTCGCTCGCCAATGCCGCGACGGGCGAATTCGAAACAATTCTTTCGAACGCCCCCTTCCCCGACGCTCTGATCGAGTGGGGCGTCGTGCACCCGCAAAGCGCCGAGAGCTTTCGATCGTTCGCACGCCGCATTCTCTGCGGCGAAAAACGGGGCGCGGGCTTTTTCGCCCTTCGCCTTCGGAAGGACGGAAATCATCACCGCTGCCGCGTCGACTTCGAAAGCGACCCCGGGTCGGGACTCGTCTTCGGAACGATTTTGTGCCTCGGCATGCAGGAAGCTCTTCCGCAGACTTTGGCGGCACAGGCTCTCTGCGCGCCGCTCTTTCCGGCCCTACACGGTTACGCCGTCGCGGATCTTACGGAGAACCGCGTCGAACCCTGCCGGCTCGAAGGACGTTTTCTCGACCTTTCGGCCGGAACGCTCCGCTACACGGACCTTCTCGAGAAGTGCTTCGAAAACGTCTTTGACGAAGCGAGGCGACAGGAGCTTCGGGAAGATCTCGCGCCCGAGTGCCTGAAGGTTGCGTACCGGGGAGCGCCCCGGTGGCTCTGCGAGCCCTTCGTCACAGTCGAAAACAACAGCCGCCTGCTCGCGGCGACGCTCTACGTGCTCCTTCTCTCGGGAGAAGAGGAACGCCTCACCGCGCACTTTTACCTCGTTTGGTCCGAAAAGACCGAGTCGGAGTCGCGCCTTCTGCGGCTCCCGAAGATTCTTCGCGACGAAGAGGGACTCTGCAAACCCGGCGAAGACCGCCACGTCGCCGAAGAGCACCTTGCGCACGCGACGCAGGCCTCGGCCTTCGCGTTGATCCGCATGGCGCTCGCCCCCTGCGGCCAAAAGGAAGAACGCCTCTCCTTTCTCGCCTCGACCTTCGGACTCTTTTTCGAGTCCCGCGGGATCGTGAGCCGCGCAGCGAACGATGCGGTCAAGATTCTTCTCCCCGACTGCGCGACGCCCGCCCGGGCGCGCAAGGCCGTGGAGGACGCCTTCGCCTTCGCGCGACGCGCGCTCGACCTCTTTCCCGGCCTGGACGTTCGCTTCACGGCCGTTTTTACGCACGGCGAATTCGACCCCGTTCGACTGGAAAGCTTCTGGCGCGACGCGGCCGACACCCTCGCACACCTCGCGCCCGAGCCCGCCGACGCGATTGAACATCTGCGCCCCGAAGAACTCGCGGCACGCGCGGAAACCCTCCGTCGTCTCGGGTCAGGCGAAGCGGAGAAAACTGAGGATTTCCCGGTTCGGGAGACGCTCTCGCCCGAAGAGAATGCGCTCCTTCTTCAGTGTCTCGACCTGATGATCCGCACGCCCCGTCCCGCAGCGGCGCTCGAAGCAATCCTCGCGGCCCTCGGGCGTCACTACGGCGCCGCGCGCGTCTACACGCTGCAGCTCTCGGAAGACAGCCGAACCGTCGAAGAGGCGACCGAGTGGACGGGCGAAGGAAGGCCCGCCATCCGTCCCGCGCTCCTCGAGCGTCCCGCGCAGAAGTTCCCGCTCCTCATGCGAGCCCTCGTCTCGCGCAAACCCGCCTTCGTGCGCAGCGCCAAGCGAAACGGCGCCGACGCGGCCGGTTCGGGCCGGACGCCCTCCTGGACCTACGCGATCGTTCCCTGCGGAACGTCCGAAAAGACCCCGTCCGTCCTCCTCGTCATCGATGGACCGGAAGCGCACCGGGAAGACCGGACGCTGCCCGTTGCACTCGGGCCCTATGTGGCGCTTCTGAACGAACGCATGCTCAAGGTGCGCAACGACGTACTTCTCCCGCTCGACACGCAGACGAACGTCCTCACGAGTCCCGCCGCCTGTCACGACGCGCTCGCGTCCCTCAATTCGGAGCACTGCGTCACGATGGGAGCACTCGTCGCCGCCGTGCCGCACGCCCTGAAGATCGCGAACGAAAACGGAACGGAACACTTCGCCGCCCTCATGCAGACTCTCGCGCGGGAGCTTCGGCGAACCTTCGCGAACGCCGTCCTCGTGCACCTCTTCGACATGGAGTTTGCGCTTCTTGTTCCGAACGTCGCGAAGGAGGCCTTTTTCGAACGCGCGGACGATCTGAAGCGGTTCGCCGCGAGAACTTTCCCGGGACAGGTCGCCACGGGCGCGAGCTGGTCGCGCGGCGTCCTCTCGGGCGAAAGCCTCCTGAAGGAGGCCCGCACCATCATGCTCTCGCAGGCCGACCGTCCGTTCGTCGCCGCCGTTGCGTCGACGCTCAAGGGCGCTCCGCGCTTTTCCACGAAGACGATCGCCGACTTCACGGTGTACTACCAGCCGAAGTTCGACCTTCGCACTGGCCGCATCTGCGGAGCCGAAGCACTCGTGCGGGGGCTTGACGAACGTAGCAATCTGATTTCGCCCGCGCACTTCATCCCACAGATGGAAAAGAGCGGCGCCCTGCGAGAACTCGACATCTTCGTTCTCTCGCGCGTGCTCTGGCAGATGAACGTCTGGAAGTCGCAGGGGCTCCCGCTCGTTCCCGTCGCCGTGAACTTCTCGCGCTTCACCGTGTTCGACCACTCGGCCGTGGGCGCGGTGCTCGCCGTGCTGAGTCACTACGACCGGATCGACCCGAGCCTCATCGAAATCGAGATCACCGAAACCGCCTGCTCCGTCGAAAAGGACACGCTCGAGCACGCCCTTCGTCCCTATCGGGACCTCGGCTTCCGATTCGCACTCGACGACTTCGGCACGGGCTACTCGAACCTCTCGATGTTCTCGAAGGTGCGCTTCGACACCGTCAAGCTCGACCGCTCGCTCATTCTCGACATCGTCGGCAATCCCGTGAGCCGCTCGCTCGTCGAAAGCATCGTCGGCATCAGCCGCGAACAGAACGCCGTCGTCGTGGCCGAGGGCGTCGAAACCGAGGCGCAGGCGAAAGTTCTTCTGAGCAAAAAATGCTTTGTGGCGCAAGGGAACTTTTACGAGCATCCTCTTCCCTCGGAAGATTTTTCGGCGAAATACCTGCAAAACGGTACAATCAATGCACAGTCCACTTTCGGCGAGTAATCCGAGTAGAAAATGACCAACGAAAACGCACTGATCCATTCCGGCGCGGCGCATCGGACGGAGGCCCGATTCATCGTCGGCATCGGCGCATCCGCAGGCGGTCTTGAAGCGCTGCAGACGCTTTTTGCGAATCTGCCCGCCAACGCCAACATGACCTTCGTGATCATTCAGCATCTTTCGCCCGACTACAAGAGCCTCATGGCGGAGATCCTCGCGAAGTACACCTCGATGCCGGTGATTCAGGCCGAGCATCTCATGCCGGCCGAACCCAACGCGGTGTACCTCATTCCGCCCAAGAAGCACCTCTCCATCAAGGCGGGGCACCTGCTTCTGAGCGACTTCGACCACCGCGCGATCAACCACCCGATCGACATCTTCTTCGATTCGCTCGCGCAGGAAGGCCGCGACCGCGCCGTCGGCATCGTGCTCTCGGGCACGGGTTCGGACGGCACCAACGGGATCAAGGCGATCAAGGAGCGCGGCGGCATCGTCATGGCGCAGGATCCCAAGAGCGCGAAGTTCGACGGCATGCCCCGCTCCGTCATCAACACGGGGCTCGCCGACTTCGTTCTGCCCCCGAAGGAACTTGCCGAAGAGCTCCTCAATCTCGCGAACTACCACAACATTTCGCTTCCCGTGATTTCGGACGAATCCTCCGCCAACACGACGCTTGACCGCATTTACGCGATGCTGCGCACCGTGAGCGGGATCGACTTCACGTACTACAAGCGCAACACGGTCCTTCGCCGCATCGAGCGGCGCATGGTCGTGACGAAGAGCCCGACGATGGAGCACTACGCCGACCTGCTCGAGCAGAACTCCGGCGAAGCCGAACTCCTCATGAAGGACATCCTCATCGGCGTCACGCGCTTTTTCCGCGACAGCGACTTCTTTGAAAAACTCAAGGAAACCGCCCTCACCTCGATCCTTCACAACGGCAATCCGACCGAACCGATCCGCATCTGGTCGGCGGGTTGCTCCACGGGCGAAGAAGCCTATTCGATCGCCATCCTCCTCAAGGAACTGATGGAAGAGACGGGCGTGAGGCGCGAAGTGAAGATCTTCGCGACCGACATCGATCCGCAGGCGATTGAAAAGGCGAGCAAGGGCGTCTTCCCCGAAAGCGTCTCGGAAGACATCACGCCCGAGCGGCTCGCGAAGTACTTCACCGAGAAGAACGATCAGTACCACATTTCGAAAGAAATCCGGAAGATGATCATCTTCGCGCCGCACAACATGTTTTCCGATCCCCCCTTCGGAAAGCTCGACCTCATCAGCTGCCGAAACGTGCTGATTTACTTCCAGCCGATTCTGCAGAAGGCCGTCTTCGCCATCTTCCACACGGCGCTCAAGAACGGGGGCTATCTCTTCCTCGGCAAGAGCGAAACGGCGAGCGAGTATTCGAGCGTCTTTCAGGTCGTCGCCAACATGGAGAAGATCTATCTGCACTGCGCCGACGGAAAGGTCGACGATCTGCAGCCGCCCGTCTTCAACGTGCCCAACAACATTCTGCCCCCCGTCACGTTCTCGCACGCGGGGATCACCCGCTCGGACGACCCGAAGCAGCTCGAGAACATCTACGTTCACTTCCTCGAGCGCTTCCTGCCGGCGTCCGTCGTCGTCAACGGCAACAACGACATCATTCACTTCTTCGGCAACAGCATGGACTACGTGAACATCGCCCCGGGCAAGGCGACGTTCAATCTCTTTGCGCTGATCACGAAGGATTTGCACCTCATCGCGTCGACGGCGCTCAACCGCTGCCGCCATGAGCACGCCCCCGTCACCTACACGGACATCGCGGTCGACACCCCCAAGGGGCGCCGCATCATCGACCTCTCCGTGCAGCCGATTTCCATGGCGGACAAGGACGAGGACCTCATCGCGATCCTCTTTCTCGAACATCGCGACAGCGCCAAGTTCGACGGGACGACCGAGAAGTACGACATCGACCACACGGCGGCGCAGCGCATCATGGACCTCGAGCAGGAGCTCCAGGGAAGCAAGAGCGAACTGCGCTCGACGATCGGGGAACTCGAAACCGTAAACGAGGAACTGCAGGCCGCCAACGAGGAGCTTCTCACCGCGAACGAGGAACTGCAGAGCTCGAACGAGGAACTCCAGTCCGTCAACGAAGAGCTTTACACCGTGAATTCCGAATATCAGCAAAAGCTCGACGAACTCACGATGATGGACAACGACCTCTCGAACTTCCTCTCCTCGACGATGATCGGGATCCTCTTCGTGGACAGCAAGCTCAACATCCGCAAGTTCACCGAGTACGTCGGACGCGAGTTCGAACTCGTGCAGCAGGACGTGGGCCGCTCGCTGCAGATCTTCGCGCACGCATTCCCCGAGGAGGACATCATCGCCGACGCGAAGTGCGTTCTGAAGGACCTCGCGCCGATCGACCGCGAGGTGGTCGGGAACAACGAGCGCTTTTACACGATGCGCATCGCTCCCTACCGCACGACGGAAAACAACATCCGCGGTCTCGTGATCACCATCATCGACTCGCTCCATCGTCCGCAACTCGTGCAGCGGCCGAAGAAGTGATCAGGATAAGCGACGTTTGCTGGAAAAAACTTCTCCCTCGTGACGAGGAGGTCCCCAATGCTCTGTCCAGGAATTGGGGACCGCTTCACCTCAGAGAAGTTGCGGGGCTTGTGTTTTACTGGAAATTCGTTAGGGCGACAGATCTCCAAAAACACGCCTCCCGATGTGCAAGAAAGACTCCGCAAGACTCTGTCGACTCCCTTCCCTTGGGAGAAGAAGTAAGCAGGCGTCAGAGGACTGCGTCAGTTCTTGCGAAGAACGTAGTGTTCGGCAAGCGCCCCTTCGACGGGTTTCCCTTCACGGTCGAGAAGACGCAGAGCGGGACCCTGCGGAACGGCCTTCCAGCCCGGATCGTCCGAGAGAACCGGCTCGAAGATGACCGTGGCGCCCTCGATCGTCTGCGCATCTGGCGCGAACTCCACGCGCCAGACGCCCGCTTCTTCAAAGGAGCCGTCCTTTCCTTCGTAATGTGAAACGCGCGTGTAGCTTCCCTTGGCGCGGACGTAGAGTTCCGTGCGGATGCCCGAGCAGTCGGCGCAGGGAAGAACGCCCTCGTAGACGCCCGGAACGCTCGCGACGAAGGCGCCCTGCGCCTCCTTGGCGATTTCTTCGGGCGTGGGACCCTTGGGTTGTTCGGGTTCGGACGAGCAGGCGGCGAGAAGACCGGCGGCGCCGACCGTCAGAAGAAAACGCGAAGCAGAGCGAAGATTCAGATGAGAAAGAATGGGCATGGCAAGTTCTCTTGGAGGAGAGGACCTTCGCGGACGGAAAGTCCCCTATTCTTCAGTGTTGCCGTTCATTGTAGCAGTCGGCCGAAGACGTCACGGCTTCGGATTCTCAGCGCTTTTCAGCACCCGAATCTTCGGGCCACCTGATCGATTTCGATTTTTCGACGGGCAAAAAAAATTGCCCGAATCCGTTGCAACGGAAGGGCAATCTTTAGGAATCCTGGCGTCCCCAACGGGGTTCGAACCCGTGTTGTCGGCGTGAGAGGCCGGCGTCCTGGACCACTAGACGATGGGGACTGACGAAGGAGAATCTTACTCCCGCGATTTATTCCTTGGTGTCCGAGCGAAGCATCTCCTTGCCCTGCGTCAAACATGAGCCTCAAAGGACCTCATCGGCGGGTCGTTCCGCCTCTGCGGCCACCTGAAAAGCAAAACGCCCGATCGCGAAGACCGAGCGTTTCGTGTCGGAGAAAGCGCTGAGGATCAGGCTTCCTTCTTGGCCGTTTCCGTCGTAAAGACGCCGTAGTGATCGAGTCGTTCGGCGCGGCGCGCGAGGAGTTCTTCCTTCGTGAGCGTCAGGAGACCGCGCAGTTCGTCGACGAGCGCCTTCTTCAAGGTCATGCTCATCAACTTCGGATCGCGGTGGGCGCCCCCGAGCGGTTCGGAGAGCACGCGGTCGACCAAGCCCAGGGCGGAGAGGCGGTCGGCCGTGAGGCCCAGCGCGTCCGCGGCGCGGGCGGCTTCCGCCGCGTCCTTCCAGAGAATCGAGGCGCAGCCTTCGGGCGAGATCACCGAATAGGTCGAATACTGAAGCATCATCACGACGTCGGCGACGGCGATCGCAAGCGCGCCGCCCGAGCCGCCTTCCCCGATCACGCAGGTAACGATGGGCACGCCCAACGTCGCCATTTCATAGAGGTTGCGGCCGATCGCTTCGGACTGACCGCGCTCTTCGGCGCCGATTCCGGGATAGGCCCCCGGAGTGTCCACGAAGGTGATGACGGGGAGGTTGAACTTTTCGGCGAGCTTCATGAGGCGAAGGGCCTTGCGATAGCCTTCGGGGCGGGCCATGCCGAAGTTGCGGCGGGTGCGCTCGCGAAGGCTGCGGCCCTTCTGATGCCCGATCACGACGACGTTCATGTCGGCCAAACGGGCAAGACCGCCCACGACCGCCTCGTCGTCCGCGTAGGCGCGGTCGCCGTGGAGTTCGTGAAAGTCCGTGAAGATCGACTCGATGTAGTCGAGCGTATAGGGGCGGTTCGGGTGACGGGCCACCTGCGAAATCTGCCAGGGCGTGAGGTCGGCGTAGACCTTTTTGAGCATTTCGCCCGCCTTCGCCTCGAGCTGATTGATTTCGCCCGTGATCGAAACGGCCTTGTGCTGCTCGGCGTCGAGCTCGAGCTCGCGGAGTTCTTCAATCTTCGTTTCGAGCGCCTCGATGTCGCGCTCGAAGTCCAAAAACACACTCTTCGTCATACTTCGTTTCTTCTCTTACCCGATGCGGCGCCAGGTCGTGCCCTGCGGACCGTCGAGGAGTTCGATGTTTTCGTTTTTCAGTTGATCGCGGATTTCGTCGGCGCGCGCAAAGTTGCGGGCCTTCTTCGCGGCGGCGCGCTCGGCGATGAGCGCTTCGATGCGGGCTTCGTCGCCTTCCGACACGGCGCCCTTGAGGAAGGCTTCCGAATCGAGCTGCAGAACGTTCAGGACCGCGCCGAGACCGCGCAGCTGACGCACAAGTTCGGGCGAACCCGTGCGGTTCACTTCGAGCGCGAGGTCGAAGAGAACGCCCACGGCCTGCGGCGTGTTGAAGTCGTCGTCCATCGCCTCCTTGAAGCGGGCGGCGTGGGCTTCCGTCCAGTCGACGGGACCGGGCGCGGCTTCGCGGCCCTTCAAAGCGCCGTAGAGGCGAACGAGCGCCTTCTGGGCGTCTTCGATGAGGCTCGGCCCGAAGGTGACGGGGCTGCGGTAGTGGCTGCGCATCAGGAAGAAGCGAAGCACTTCGGCGCCGTTCTTTTCGCCGTAGGCGGCGTTCGTTTCCTTGAGGGCGTCGCGGATCGTCCAGAAGTTCCCGAGCGACTTGCTCATCTTGACTTCGGAACCGTCAGCCATGCGCACGCGCAGCGGACCCGAGTGCATCCAGACCTTGGCGAAGGGAACGCCGTTGGCGCCTTCGCTCTGGGCGATTTCGTTTTCATGGTGCGGGAAGATGAGGTCCGGACCGCCCCCATGGATGTCGAAGGTGTTCCCGAGAAGGTCCTGCGCCATCGCGGAGCATTCGATGTGCCAGCCCGGACGGCCGCGGCCCCACTTCGAATCCCAGGAGGGTTCGCCGGGCTTGGCGGACTTCCAGAGGACGAAGTCGAGCGGATCGCGCTTCGAGGATTCCACCTCGACGCGGGCGCCCGACTGCTGTTCGTCAAGGCGCTTGCCGGAAAGCTTCCCGTAGCCCGGGAAGCGGCGCACGGCGTAGTCGACGTCGCCGTTCTCGGCCTGATAGGCGAGGCCCTTGTCGGCGAGAAGATCGACCAAGCGCAGCATCTGCGGGATGTACTTCGTCGCGCGGGGTTCGTGCGTGGGCGCGAGGCATCCGAGCGCGAGCATGTCCTCCTGCATGGCGCGGGCGAATTCGTCGGTGAGTTCGTCCGTCGTCACGCCCCGTTCGGCCGCGCGGCGGATGATCTTGTCGTCGACGTCCGTGATGTTGCGCACGAAGGTGACCTTGTAGCCCGACGCTTCGAGCCAGCGGCGCACGATGTCGAAGGCGACGAAGGTGCGGCCGTGTCCGATGTGGCAGTAGTCGTACACCGTCACGCCGCAGACGTACATCCGAACGTGGTTCGGCTCGATGGGCGTAAAGGGCGATTGCGTGCGGCTCAGCGTGGAGTAAATGGATAGCGCCATCTGAATTCCCTAGTCGGTGCGTCCCTCTCGGGGACGCTGTGCATTTTTTCAGGTCGATTCGAAGCCCCTCCGTCGCGGAGAGGTCTTCGAAAAAAGTAACCGAACTTTCCTGAAGGCGCCGCGAACCCTTGCGGCCCGAGACGCTTTCGCTACAATGTCGGTTTGCGGAACGTCCCAAAGTATAGACGCACCGCTTTCCCTTTTGGGCGCGGCCCCTGTGCGATTCGCGGCCGCGTCACCCGTTGAGATTACCTATTCTTCGCCGCTTCAATGAAACGCTTCGCTCCCCTTCTCGTTTCGGGTTTGCTTCTCTTTTCCACGGCGGGCTTCGCCGCTTCGGAAATGGAGGAGCTCGCCGCCACGATGCAAAATTCCGACTTCTCCGTGCAGGTCGAACGACTCCTTCGCAACGGCCGTGCGCCGCAGGCGCTCGAACTCGCCGAAATCGGCATCCAGCGCAATCCCCGCAACGCGCAGCTCGTCTTCCAGAAGGCGGTCGCCCTCGAAACGATGGAGCGCACCGAAGAGGCCGCGAAGGTCCTTCGCTCGCTCATCGCCGACTATCCCGAAATCCCCGAGCCCTACAACAACCTCGCCGTGATCGAGGCGGGCCTCGGCAATCTTGAGGCGAGCGTCGCGCTCCTGCAGAAGGCGCTCGTCATCAATCCCGAATTCGCGCTCGCCCGCAAGAACTTGGGCGACGTCTACCTTGCGCTCGCCGTGGAAAACTACCAGGCCGCCCAGCCCGCGCTCCCGAACAACCGCGTGCTTGCGCAGCGCCTTCGCTCGCTCGAGCGCATTCTCGGCAAGTAACGCTTTTTTGGATTGGGGGCGCTTCGCCCCCGATTTCGTTTGAATAAGGAATTTTTCGATGCAGATCCGCACCCGTTTGCTTCTCGCCGCCCTGCCCCTTTGCGCGGCCCTCTCCGTTCAGGCCGCCGCGGGCGACCCGCGCGTCGCGCTCGAAACCTCCGAAGGCCGCATCGTCGTGGAACTCGCTCCCGACCGTGCGCCGATCACCGTGAAGAACTTCCTTCAGTACGTGAAGGACGGCCACTATGCCGGCACGATCTTCCACCGCGTGATCTCGGGCTTCATGATCCAGGGCGGCGGCTTTACGGAAGACATGACGGAAAAGCCCACGCGCGCCCCGATTCCGCTCGAAGCCCGCGGCGGTCTTCCGAACGACCGCTACACGATCGCGATGGCCCGCACGAGCTATCCGCACTCGGCGACGAGCCAGTTCTATATCAACGTCGCGAACAACGACTTCCTCAACGCCGACCGCGCGCAGGACGGCAACGGCTACGCCGTTTTCGGCCGTGTCGTCGAGGGCGAAGCCGTGGTCGACAAGATCGCGGCCGTCAAGACCACCGTTCGCCGCGGCATGGGCGACGTTCCGGTCAAGCCCGTCAAGATTCTGAAGGCCGAAATCCTGAAGTAAGCTCTCCACGGGCCGTCTTTCCTTCGGGATGACGGCCCTTTTCGTATCCGCAGGATTCCCGTATGTCCGAACACAAGATTCCCGATCCGAACCAGGTCTTCGCCAACGAATACGGAACGACCGTGTATCTCAAAAACGTCGTGCACGGAAAGAACATTTCGGTGGGCGACTACACCTATTACGACAGCGACGAAGATCCGACGAAGTTTCAGGAAAGAAACGTCTTATTCCACTACGAATTCTTCGGCGACCGTCTCGTGATCGGGAAGTTCTGCTCGATCGCGAAGGGCGTGCAGTTCATGATGGGCGCGGCCAACCACCGCATGGCGAGTTTCTCCACCTATCCCTTCAACGTCATGGGCGGCCTCTGGCGCGAAACGACGACGCCGCACATCAACGAGCTTCCGAAGAAGGGCGACACCATTGTCGGCAACGACGTCTGGATCGGACGCGAAACGAAGATCCTCCCGGGCGTCAAGATCGGCGACGGCGCGATCGTCGCGGCTTATGCGGTCGTGGCGAAGGACGTCCCGCCCTACGCCGTCGTCGCGGGGAACCCCGCGCGGGTCGTCAAGATGCGCTTTCCCGAAGGAGTGGTCGAACTCCTTCTGAAGCTTCGCTGGTGGGACTGGCCCGTTGAAGAGATCACGGCCTTCCTTCCGGTGCTCACGGACGTGGACGCCGAACGGGCGCTCGAGGGACTTCGCGCCAAGGCGAGGGAAAAAGGCGTGATTTGAGGCTCGGAATCGGTCAAACGACTGTTTGCCGATTTCAGCGAAAATTCTGCAAAATTCGCGCAATCCGGCTCCGAACTTGCTTTCGCAAAGGCTCGTTGTGTCACCGCCTTGCTTTTTCCGGATTGCGTCTCAAAACCGCGGCAAAGGTGAAGGACAAGGCCTTCGCAAGGAAGGCTCGTCCACCGGTTTCGTTAGTATATTCGCGAAAAATATAGATTTTTCGTTATTGTAATAACGAGGTTGATCGAAAAACCAACGACGCACACCTCCGAAGAAAATGCCTTCCGGCGCACCTCGGGCGACGGAAGGCTTGGTTTGGCAACGGGAATGCACCTGACAAAAGGCCGCGGTGCACAACGCACAGCGGCCTTTGTCTTTCGGACGGTCACGGGGCGCCCGAAGGCGCCCCTCATCGGCTTACGCCTCAAGTCCCTTGGGCGGACGGATCACGAGCGAAGGCTTCGTGAGGTTCGCGTCGGGGAGCGGGGCGATCGTCGCGTGGTCGCCGTACTTCTTGCGAAGCTCGTCGATCGGTCCGAATTCAATCGCGCGCTGCGGGCAGGATTCCACGCAGATCGGCTGCAGACCGTGATCGAGCCGGTCGGCGCAGGCGTCGCACTTCGACATCTTGCGCGTTGCCGGATTGAGGACGGGCGCTTCGTAGGGGCAGGCCTTCGCGCAGAGGCCGCAGCCCACGCACTTCTTCGTGTCGATGACGACGAGGCCGTCGGTTTCGCGCTTGTGGTGCGCCTTCGTGGGACAAACCTTCACGCAGGCCGGATCGGCGCAGTGGTTGCACGAGATCGGAACATAGTAGGCATGAACGTCCTGATGCCAGGCCCCCGTGGCGCGGTCCTGACGCCAGGCGCCCGTCTGCATTTCGATCACTTTGCGGAAGTTGCGCCCCACCTCGAGGTTGTGCGCGTCCTTGCAGGCGACGACGCAGGTCTTGCAGCCCGTGCACTTCGTCAAATCGATGTAGAAACCAAGTTGCTTCATTTTTCCTTCCTCCCTTACGCGACGGTCTTCGCTGCGGCCTTGCGCACTTCAACGAGGTTCGAGTGCTGGGGATTTCCCTTCGCGAGCGGACTCGGACGGTGTCCCGTAAGCGTATTGATGTTGGCGCCGACGTCGACGAGACGGCCGTTCTTCATCACGGGCTTGTACCAGGCGCCCTGCGGCACGGCGCAGACGCCCGGGATGATGCGCTTCGTGACGTGCACGGGCACTTCAATCATGCCGCGGTCGTTGAAGACTTCACAGAGATCCCCCTCCTTGAGTCCGCGCGCCTTGGCGTCGATTTCGTTCAAAAGGAGAAGGTCGGGGTGCGCTTCGCGCAGCCACGGCAGGTTGTGGAAGGTCGAGTGCGTGCGGCCGTGTCCGTGATAACCGAAGCACTGCAGCGGATACTTCTTGTCGAGCTCGTCGCCCGGCATGTCGAAGGTGCGCACGAACTTCGGGAGCGCCGAAATCACGTCGCCCTCGGGGAGCACCCACTTTTGCGCAAGTTTGGCGAGCCGTTCGGAGTAGATTTCGATCTTGCCCGACGGGGTGTTGAGCGGATGCTTCTGCGGATCCTCGCGGAAGTCGCGGAACATGATCGGCTCCCAGTTCACTTCAAAGAGCTGCGTGGGCCCCTGCTTCCAGAACGTGTCAAAGTCGGGGAGTTCGGGATTCACCTTGCGCGTCTCTTCGTAGCACCAGCGGATCCAGCCCTTCTGATCGCGCCCCTCGGTGTATTCCTTCTCGAGGCCGAGCTTCTTGGCGATTCCCAGGCAGATTTCCCAGGAAGGACGCTGTTCCCAGGCGGGTTCGACCGCCTTGTGCATCGGGTAGATGCAGGCGAGGTCGCCCATCGAGTCGCCGTTGCCGCAGATGTCGTCCGTTTCGGGACCGAGCGTGTCAGGCAAAAGAATGTCGGCGTAGCGGGCCGAAGGCGTCATCATGTTGTCGCAGACGACGATGAATTCGCACTTCGTGTCGTCGCGGAGCACCTTGTCCGTCCAGTTGCTGTCGCCGTGCTGATTGATGAGGACGTTGCCGCCCGAATTCACGATCATCTTGATCGAATGGCCGAGCTTCGCACCCTCTTCCAGGCCGCGCAAGCCGTCGTGGATCTCGTCCATTTCCTCGCCGCGCAGAATGGCGTCCGTCCAGAGGAAGACCGGAATCGTGGCCTTGACGGGGTTCGTGCCCACGGGCAGGTAGACGGGTTCCCAATTCGTGCCGTCCTCCTCCATGCCCGTGGAAGTGCCCGGCAGACCGACCTGCCCGGTCAGAATCGGAAGCATCGCGATGGCGCGGGCCGTCTGTTCGCCGTTGGCCTGACGCTGCGGACCGAGCCCCTGCGCGATGAAGCAGGGCTTCGTCGTGCCGATTTCGCGCGCAAGGCGAACGATCGTTTCGACGGGAACGCCGGTGATGCGGGCGGCGCGTTCGGGCGTCTTGGGGGTCTTGTCTTCGCCTTCGCCGAGGATGTAGGACTTGTAGTCGCTCTTCTTCGGAGCGGAAGCAGGAAGCGTCTTTTCGTCGTAGCCCACGCAGTACTTGTCAAGGAAGGCCTGATCGACCCAGCCGTTGCGGATGAGTTCGTAGGCGATGGCTTCGACGAGGGCCGCGTCGGTGCCCGGACGGATCGGGATCCATTCGTCGACCTTCCCGGCCACCGTGTCGGAGCAGATCGGGTCGATGACGATCGTCTTGGGATGTCCCTTCTCCAGGGCGCAACGGAACTGGAAGCCCTTCGAGCCGCCCGAGCCGCGCGTCACCGAAGGATTGTTGCCGAAGGCGACGTAGAGCTTGGCGTTGGCGATCTCCTGAATGCCCGAGGCGGCTTTCTTGCCGTAGGTATAGGGGAAGGCGGCGGAAATCTGCGCGGACGAGTAGGAACCATAGTACTTGAGGTAGCCCCCCATCAGGTTCATGAGGCGCTGCCAGGCGCGGCGCGAGTTGACGAGCGACTGCTGTCCCGAGCAATACTGCCAGTAGACGGATTCGTTGCCGTACTTCTCAACGATCTCCTTCCAGCGGCGCGCGATGATTTCGTAGGCTTCGTCCCAGCTGATGCGCTCGAACTTGGCGTCGCCGCGTTCGCCCACGCGCTTCATCGGGTACTTGAGGCGGTCGGGCGAATAGAGGCGCTGGCGCATGCTGCGGCCCTTCAGGCAGGCTCGGATTTGGCGCGGCGAGCAGGCGTCGCGGATCGTATTGTCGGTTTCAATGCGGATGACTTTTCCTTCCTTGGAAAAGACGCGCAGGGGGCAGCGGTTGCCGCAGTTGATGACGCAGGCCGTCCACGTGTAGACGCCGTAGTCATCGACGGCCGCCGCAACGGCGGCGGAAAGTCTCGTCGGAAGAAAACCGCAGGCGAGAAGCGCGGCGGCGCCGTGCAGTACGCTGCGGCGCCGTACGGGGGTTTCCAAAAGATTCGTCATGAAGGGTCTCCTTTGAGAGAAAGAACGGAGCCCCATTCCGGAAGAATGGAAGCGGACCGTTCCCCGACCGACCGCTTCGTTTGCAAGGGATGGATGGAGAACACGAAGCCGTCCGGGCGGGAGAATGGCCCGAATTATCAAAGCCCGCGTTTTCGCCCGCCATATACGGCCGTATAAGAAGACCCTCGAATGTGCGTTTTTTTAGGGTTAGCCCCGAGCCGCCTTTTCCCCGGCGATCTTCCCGAAGACGAAGGCGTCCGCCAGACCGCAGCCGCCCAACTGATTGCGCCCGTGCAGTCCCCCCGCGGCCTCGCCCGCCGCGTAGAGTCCGGCAAAGACGCGCCCGTCCGTGCGGAGCACCTCGGCGTCGGGCGTCGTGCGGATGCCTCCCATCGTCGCGTGCACCGTCATGGCCGCGAAAGTCGCCCAGAAGGGAGGTTCCACAATGAGTTTCGCGTTGCTTACGTCCTTGCCGCAGCTGTCGATGCCGTAACGAATGCCGACGTTGTACTTTCGAACGGTGGCGAGAAGTTCTCCGGGATCGACTCCGATCTGCCGGGCAAGCGACGCAAGATCGTCCGCCACCCAGGCGTCTCCCGACTCGACCCCCATCACCGTCTCCTTCTGGATCAGACGGTTGTAGCTGCGAAAGCCGTCGTCGTCGACGAGCGCAAAGGCGAGAGCCCCCGGCGCCGCGAGGACCGCGTCGCGAACCACGTCGCGCGGCGCGTCTTCGGCGACGAAGCGCTGTCCGGTTTTGTCGATGAGGATGAAGCGCGTCACGTCGTTGTGGAGACGCACGCGGTGCGTGCGCCCCGGCGGACAACCGGGCTGACACTGGATTTCTCCCATGTCGACGAGCGCCGCCCCGGCCTTTTGCGCGGCGAGCGTCATCTCGCCCGTCGCGCCGGGGGCGTTGTCGTGCGTCAGGCCCGCAAAACGCGGGGCAAACCGCGCGACCATCTCGGGATTCGCCCCGAAGCCGCCCGTGGCGAGAACGATGCCCCGGCTCGCCCGAAAGCGCACGCGTCCCGTCGGTCCCGCGACGAGAAGCGCGACGGCCCGTCCCGAGGCGTCCGTTTCGATCGCCTCGGCCCTGGCGTTGCGCTCGATCGTTACGCCCAGGCGCCTTGCCGCCAGGAAGAGTTGCCGCACGTAGCCTTCCCCGTTGGGAAGAAGGGGCTTGTGATTGCGGCGAGCCAGACTCCCCGAAATTTCGTAAAGCCGTTCTTCAAAGCGAACGCCCTTCTCTTCGAGCCAGCGAAGGGTCGGCAGCGCTTCCTTGACGAAGCGTTCGATTTTTGCCCGGTCGGCCGCGGGACCCGCGTTTTCGATCATCTGCCGCGCAAAGGCCTCTTCGCTGTCGAGAATGCGTCCGGCCGTCTGCCGCAGGGGATCGACCGCCGCGTAGTAGCCGCTCGCAATCAGCGTGTTGCCGCCGAGCGTCTCCTCCTTTTCCAGGAGCACGACGCGGGCGCCCGATTCGGCCGCTCGCACTGCGGCGGCGAGCCCCGCGCCGCCCGCTCCCGCCACCACGACGTCGTATTGCCGCTCCCGAACGACATCGGGTGACGATTCTTCCCCGGCAAGGACCTTGGGCAACGCCGCCCCGAGGGCGGCGCCCGTCAGGCCGAGGAAAAGCCTGCGGCGGGAAACCTCCTTCGCGGTCACGGTGCGTCTCTCTCGTCGGCAAGAAGCGTAGCCCGAACGAGCGCTCCCGTTTCCTCACGGTCCTTCGCTTCGACGTCCGCCGACGCCACCCAACGCGCCACTTCGACCGGGGTCTTGACGCCGAGCTTTCGGTAGACGTTCGAGCGGTGCATTTTGACGGCTTGTTCGGAAACGCCCAACGCCTCCGCGGCGCTCTTGGCGCTCAGCCCTTCCGCCATGCCGCGGGCCACTTCCTTCTCTTTCGGAGTAAGCGTCGCCCAGATTTCCGAGAGTTTGCTCTCGTGCGCCTTTCTGCGCAGTTGCGCTTCATGCCATGCGATGAGCCGCCGGCAACTCTCGACGAGCCTCTCGGTTCGGACGGGCTTTTGGAGAAAATCGGCCGCCCCGTGCTTCACGGCCCAAAGCGCCATGTCGATGTCGCCGTGGCCGCTCAGAAAGACGATCGGGATGTCCCGCCCGGACTCCCTCAGTTTGCGCAGACAATCGAGCCCCGACATCCCCTCCATGCGCACGTCGAGAACGACGCACCCCGGACGGCGGACGTCGTCGTCCCGAAGAAAGGCTTCGGCGCTTTCAAAACCGACAGCGTCGAATCCCGCCATGCGGAGAGCGAAGATTTGCGCGGTACGGAATTCACGGTCGTCGTCGACCAGGCGGATCAGGGCGGGGAACATTCGGACTACATCCGTTGAAAAATAAAGAGTTTCGGAAAATTCGCCTTTTCCGTCAAGCACTGTCTTGGACGTCGGACATCGGCAGGAGCAGCACGGCCCGCAGACCGCCCTCCGGATCTTCACGGCGCTCGAAGCGCAGGAAACCTCCGTGCGCCTCGAGGATGTGCTTCACGATCGTGAGTCCGAGACCGAGCCCTTCCTTTTTGAGGCTCTCGACGGGTCGGGCCAGGTGTGAAAACGCTTCGTCGGAGAGTTTCGGACCTTCGTCCTCGACCGTGACGGCCGCCAGGGCCTCCTTCGTTTCGAGCGAGAAGCGCGCCGCGAGCTCTTCGGGTTCCAGCACGTCGAGATGCAGCGTCATGCGGTTTCGCCCGGGGCGGGCCGCCGCCGTCATCGCCTGCGCGGCGTTTCGCAGAAGGTTGACGACGGCGAGCTCGAGTTCAAGGGGTTCGACTTCGACCCTCACCGCACGAGACGCGCGGCGGTAGGCGACGTCGACCTCCGATGCCAAAGACGATTGTCCGAAGGTTCGAAGCGCCCGTTCGGCAAGGTCTCTCAAATCGATCGCCTTTCGGGGATGCTGACGCGCCTTGGCATAGCCGCGAACGCGTTCGACGATGTCGGAAATGCGCTTCGTTTCCCGAGAGAGATTTTCAGCCGCTTCGCAGAGAAGCTCCCGATCCGCGCCCGAGCGCAGTCCGATGCCGATGCCGTCGGCATAAGCCGTTGCGGCGGCCAGGGGCTGCCGCACCTCGTGGGCGAACATGCTTGAGAGTTCCGAGACGACGCCCGCGCGCTCCATTTCGGAGAGTCTCTCGCGCGCGTTCCGCGCCTCTTCGTCGAGCCTTTCCTTTTCAACAATCGTTTCGGAAAGTTCTCTCGTGCGGCGCTTCACCAGAAGATTCACGCGCAGAACGTGGACGAGCAGGGCCGCGAGGAGCGCAAGTCCCGCCAGTGCGTAGCCGCGGTAGCGCAGCCAAAGGTCCGTCCAACTCCATTCCTGCAGATAGCCGTAGGGACCGATCCGAAGTTTTCGGTAAAGGTCGTCGACCTTCGTCGTGTCGGATTCGACGCGCCAGGAATACCCTTCTTTGGTCGGAAGCGCGGAAAGAACGGCGACCGTGATCGCCGTGGCGGTCTCCGACGAAACGTGCCGCGCAAGCCCCAGAACCGCGTCGGGAAACAGTTCGCCCGAGCGCCAGCAGACGTCCACTTCAAGCGGTTCGTCGGGATCCTGATCGGCCCCCTGCGCGTCGAGCACCCGAAGGCTTCCCAGCGCAAGAATGCCCGCGCGTTCGAGCCGCTCCAACTGACAGGACGCGAGCACGGCCCCGTCGGCGAGCCCCTCCTGAAGCGCTCTCACCGGGTCGGCGACGCCGTAGCCCGTTTCGATCACGTTTTCCGCGATTCGGTCGCTCGAGACGCCGATCTCGACCATGCGCCCCAAAAAGAGGAGCCACGGCGAATAGGCTTCGCGGCTTTCGACCGCGAGGCGCTTGCCGGCGAGGTCGGAAAGCGTCCGAAGCGGGCTTTCTTTCGGAACAACCGCCGTGAAGCCCACTGCACGCCCCGGGTTGCGCGCGCCCGGGACGGTCCGCATGGCAACGGCCCGAGCCCCCTCCCGGTGCTGAAGCAGTCCGAAGAGCGCACTGTCGGCAAAAAAGAGGTCGATGTCGCCCCGACCGACCGCGTTCGAGAGATCGCGGCTCGAATATTCCTTCGTGACGAAGCGCGTTTCCGGGAAGGCGGCCCGGAGCGTTCGCATGACGGGCGCAAAGGACTCGACGAAGAATTCGGGCTCGAGCGTCGACTCGATGCCCACCCGAATTTCGGCGGGCAACGGCGGCGCAAAGGCCTTCGCGTCCCATCCGGAGAGGCAGAGGACGCTGCCGAGAAGGACGCCGAGAAGAGAAGGAAAGCCGTCGTGTCGACGCATGAAGGAAACGGACGAAGGAAAGAAGAGGAAAAAATCGATTGTCCGCCATTCTATAGGAGGGCGCTGCGGCAAGAAAACCCGTCCCCGTCCTCTGTGCAACCGTCTCTTCTTTCCGAAAAACGGAAGGGCCTTCGCCCCCGTTCGTCCGTCACGGTCGGTCCGAATGGTTGCGAAGGCCCAAAGAACTTCGGAACGCCGGGGTCCCGAAACTTGCGTCAACCGCGCGTCAGAAGCGCGTGTTGATCCCGGCGAAGAAGGTCGAGGCGTTCTTCCCCATCACCGTCGGGATGCCGGCCGTGGAGCCGCCGCCGCCCGAGAGGCTGTAGTCGGCGTGGTCTTCGTTCCAGACCGCGATCGCGCCCGTGTAGACGAAGGTCTTCTTCGAGAGGGGATATTCATAGCGCGTACCCGCGGAGACGGCGTCGGCGTCCTCCGTCGTGCTGTTGCGCGCGTAGGCGACGCTCGCCATCCAGCGCCCGCCCGCGACGGGAGCGGAGAAGCCCGCCTGCGAGACGAAGATGTTTTCCGACTGGAAGGCGGCGGGCGCGGCGCCCGACGAGCGGTCGTTCCCCTTCTTCCAGGCGAAGTTGAGGGCGGGCTTGATGAACCCGAAGTCATAGTTCACGGCAAAGTCGACCTGATAGTCGTTCCCCGAATAGTCGTGGCCGTCGGCGTCGCGGTTGAACTGCGCCTTGTGGATCCCGAAGGCGAGAACGCTCGTGAGAGCGCCGTTCATGTAGCGGGCCGAACCGCCGTAGTAGTTGCCGCGCGTCGACGAGACGTCGTTCGCGGTCTTTTCCTTTTCGCCCAAGCCCGCAAAGAGCGTGAAGACGAAGTTCCCGAGCTTCGGGGACTGGTACGACACGGCATTCGCGGAACGGGACGTAAGGTCGGAGGCGGCGCCGCCGTTCACGCCGCGGGCCGTGGGCGACGAGAAGGTCCCCATGGCGGAGCCGAGCGAAAAGCCCGCGGGGTCCATCGAGGCGAGCGCGATGAAGGTCGGCGTGTACTGATAGCCGAACGACACGCGTCCGAAGTCGCCCGCGAGGCCCACGTAGGCGTGGCGCTGAAAGATGTAGTCGCTCGCCGCGGGACTGTCGGGGGTCGACGTCCCCTGATCGACGAGGATGCCGCCTTCCAGGGCGAAGAAGGCCTTGAGGCCGTTGGCGAGCTGCTCTTCACCGCGAAGGCCGTAGCAGGAGGGCGAAGCGCCGCCCGACGAGAGGCGCGTCGTCGTGCCGTCGCCGTTCGAATAGGCTTCAATGTAGGTGTCGAGCACGCCGTAGGCTTCAATGTCGGCGGCCGTAACAGTAGCGGCCGAGAAAAGACAGGCGCCCGCCGCGGCGGACAGTCGAATCCAAGGTTTCATACAAAGGTCTCTCTGAAAGTTTGGACGGGCGCCGGAGAGCGCCCGCGTCTTGTGAAAGGAAGACCTCATCCTACGGCATCAAGGATCAATTTTGTACTCATCAGTTCTTTTTCAATCACCAAAACCCTTCTCAAAGTCCTTGAAAAGCTCGGTCATATCAAGGATTTTCTCCTATGTTTCAGTGACAAACGGATTTGTGGCGGGATTGTGAAAGAGACCGAAAACCCGAGTACCAAATTCATTCGGTACCGAAGAGTACAACGGTACTCTTTGGTACTTTACGTCATAAAAAGCAACGACGAAAACGCCCCCGTTTCCGAAGAAGCGGAGGCGTTGGGAACGGGATGCCGGAAGAACCCGAAGAGACTCAGGGCGCGGCGTCTGGAGATGCCGAAGCGGCGGAAGCGGTCGAAGCGACCGTCTTTTCGACCTCGGGCGGAAAGATCTCGTCGAGCGGCCGGCTGAGCGCCTCGCCCGAGCGCACGTCGCGGTACCAGTCGCAGAGCATGCCTTCGTCGCGGCGGGTCTTCTCGCGCTTCGGGAGCACGAGTCGGTTCGTCTGATCGACGAGAAGCGCATGCAGCGCGTCCCTCAGGCTCTTTTTCGAGGGATCGCACAGAAGCACCCAGTGGCCGCCCCGCTTTTTGTCCTGATTGACTTCCGCGCAGTAGCCGACCGACGCCAAGGCGTGAAGGATGCGTTCGGCCGCCTCCGGATAGCTGTCGACTTCGCCGCAGAGCGTCTCGATGTCGACCGACGGGTTGTTGGCGCGGCGCGCCTCGAGGAGCACGCGAAGAAGCGCCACGCCCGTGAGGAAGTCGTTGCCGCGCTTGTAGCTGTCGGCGTAACGCCCCGAAAAGAGAAGCGGAATCGTCGCGGTGATGGCGGCCCCCGAAAAGACGAGAAGCCACGTCACGTAGAGCCACAGAAGGAAGACGGGAAGCGCCACGAAGGCCCCGTAGACGTTCGAGAGGGTCCCCGCCGTCACGTAGGTTTCAAAGCCGGTCTTCACGACCTGGCCCACGATCGCGACCGAGAGCCCGCCGATCAAAGCATTCTGTGCGGGCACGCGGCAGTTCGGGACGAATTTGTAGAGAACGGCGTAGCCGAGGCCCTGGAGGAGCACCTGTCCCCAGAAGTAGAGGGTGTTGAAGAAGCTCGGCGCTTCGACCCCGCTCATGGCGATTTCGATCGCCTGCTTCGACATGGTGAGCGAAAGGAAAATCGCCGCCGGCGCGAGCGTGAGCATCCCCCAGTAAATGAGCGCGCGCTGCGGCCAGGGGCGAAGACGCCGCACCTTGAAGATGCTGTTGATCGTGACGAAGAACTTGTCGATCAACAGGAGCGCCGTCACGGCCAGGCCCGCCAGACCGAAGATCCCGAGCCCCGAAGCCTGCGTCATGAAGACCTTCAGATAGTGGACGATCTGCTCGCTGTATTGCGGCGGCAGAAAGCTCTCGAGAATCATCGCCTCGAGCGCCGCGCGCGAGGAGGCGAAGCTCGGGAAGGCCGCGAAGACCGCGAGGCTCACGGCCAGAAGCGGAATGAGGGAGAGAAGCGTCGTGAGCGTCATCGAGGACGCCACTTCCTGAATCTGCGTGTCCTTGAGGCGCGCAAAGAAGAACCCCGTCAGGTTTTTGAGCGTGGTCCAAAGCGAGTGGCGTTTGAGCGTTCGGGAAAGAGCGGCGAAGTTCATGCGAGAAAACCGGTTCGTAATGCTTCCATTCTAAGAAGAGCCGTCCGAGACCGCCGTGAAGGACACGGTGAAAATCGTCGGCGCGGGTTTCTTCGGAGGGGAGGTCCTGCGGACCTCTCCCCTCCCGTCCGTTCAGAGGAAGCGCCCCGTGCGGCTTTCCGGAACGTCGCGAAGGCGCTCGGGTGTCGTGCAGGCGACGATGCGTCCGCCCTCCTCGCCTCCGCCCGGTCCGAGGTCGACGACGTAGTCGGCCGAGCGGATCAGGTCGAGGTCGTGCTCGATCACGACGACGGTGGCGCCCGCGGCGAGCAGCCGATCGAAGACGCCGACCAAGGTCTTCACGTCTTCGGGGTGCAGACCGATCGTCGGTTCGTCAAAGACGAAGACGGCGTCGCCCTGTCCGCGTCCCATTTCGGAGGCGAGTTTGAGGCGCTGCGCCTCTCCGCCCGAGAGCGCGGGCGTCGCTTCGCCCAAGGTGAGGTAGCCCAGTCCCAGGTCGTCCAAGATCTTGAGACGCGCGGCCACGGTCTTTTCGTCGCGGCAGAAGCGCACGGCCTCGTGCACGTCGGAGGCCATGAGCTGCGGAAGCGTGCGGCGTTCACCCTCTTTATTTTCAAAGAAGATCGTCTCGGCTTCCTTCGCGTAGCGGCTTCCGCGGCAGGCGGGGCACGGGATTTCCACGTCGGGGAGGAACTGCACGTCAAGCGTCACGACGCCCGTACCGTCGCATTCGGGACAGCGAAGCGACCCCGTGTTGTAGGAGAAGTCCCCCGCCTTCTTTCCACGGGCCTTCGCGTCCTTCGTTCTGGCGAAAAGCTTTCGCCACTCGTCGTGGACGTTTGCGTAGGTGGCGACGGTCGAGCGCACGTTGATCCCGACGGGCGTCGCGTCGATCAGCTTCACGCGCCGGATCCCTTCGGCCTCGATCTTGCGGACGTGCTCGGGCATGGGCGTGCCTTCCGTGAGGGCTTCCAAGGCCGGCACGAGGCTCTCCAAGACGAGCGTCGTCTTTCCCGACCCCGAGACGCCCGTCACGACCGTCAAGCGCCCCTTGGGAATGTCAAGCGACAGGGGCTTCACCGTATGGATCGCCCCGGTTTCGAGATGAATGCGCCCCAAGTCGAAGAGGTGTTCGGGATCCGCGCGCTCCGTTCGGAAAAGAGGATGTTCCGAAAGATAGGGAGCGATCTTCGAGGCGGGGTCCTTCCGGACGACCTCGAGCGGCCCCTGCGTCAGAATCCGTCCGCCCTCGACGCCCGCGCCGGGGCCGAGTTCGATCAGGTGGTCGACTTCCGAGAGAAGCGTCGCGTCGTGGTCGACGAGAAGCACGGAATTGCCGTCCGAGACGAGGTCGCGGATCACGCCCGTGAGGCCTTTGAGGTTCGCGGGGTGCAGACCGATCGACGGTTCGTCGAGGACGTAAAGCACCCCCGTCGTGCGGTTTCGCACGGCGCGCGCCAACTGCATGCGCTGACGCTCGCCCGTCGAGAGCGACGCGCTCGAGCGGTCAAGCGTAAGGTAGGAGAGGCCCAGGTCCATCAGACGCCTCGCGGTCGATCGGAAGGACTCGGCGAGGTTCTCCGCCATCGGACGCATGGCTTCCGGGAGGGTTGCGGGAAGACCGTCGACCCAGCGGGCGAGGTCCTTCAAGGTCATGCGGCAGGCCTCGTCGAGCGTGATGCCCGCCACTTTCGGAGCCCGCGCCGCGGCGGAGAGCCGGGTGCCTTCGCAGTCGGGACACGGGATCGCGCGCAGGAAACGCTCGACCCGCTTCATGCCCTTTTCGTCCTTCACTTTGGAGAGCGCGTTTTCCACCGTGTAGACCGCGTTGAAGAAGGTGAAGTCCAGGGGCGTCGCGCCCTCCCCGTTCTTGGGGCGGTAGAGGATGTGCTTCTTGACGGCGGGGCCTTCAAAGACGATCTTCCGCTCTTCGGGCGTAAGGTCCCGGAAGGGCACGTCGGTTCGCACGCCCATGGCGCGGCAGACGTCCGTCATAAGGGACCACATGAGCGTGTTCCAGGGCGCGACCGCCCCTTCGTCGATCGTGAGGCTTTCGTCGGGAACGAGCGTGGAGCGGTCGACCGTGCGCACGACGCCCGTTCCGCCGCAGCGTTCGCAGGCGCCGCGTCCGTTGAAGGAGAGCTCTTCGGCCGAGGGCGCAAAGAAGTGCGCGCCGCACTCGGGACAGACGAGTTCCTTGCCCGCCGCGACGTCCGTCGTGGGCGGCACGCGGTGGCCGTTGGGACAGCGGTGCGAAGCGAGGCGCGAGAAGATGAGGCGAAGAACGTTCAAGAGTTCCGTTCCCGTCCCGAAGGTGCTCCGAAGACCGGGCACGCCCGGACGCTGTCTGAGCGCGAGCGCCGCGGGGACATAGAGAACTTCGTCCACTTCGGCGCGGGGCGCCTGCGTCATGCGGCGCCGCGTGTAGGTGGAGAGCGCCTCGAGGTAGCGGCGCGAACCTTCTGCGTAGAGAACGCCCAAGGCGAGCGACGACTTTCCCGAACCCGAGACGCCCGCGACGCCCACGACTTTGTGAAGCGGCACGTCCACGTCGATGTTCTTGAGATTGTGTACGCGCGCGCCGCGCACCTCGATGTGGTCCCGAAGCATGCATTTCTCCTTCGAAGCTTTCGGGAAAGTGTAGCGCCCAAAAGAGAAGCGCGGGCTTTCGCCCGCGCCGCGCAGGATGCCAGTGAAAAGCGGTTATTCGTCGTCCTTCACGAGAAAGGACGTCTTGTCGTTCCCGCAGCCCGGACACGTGAAGTGCTCGGGGAGTTCCGTAAAGGGGGTTCCGGGCGGAATGTCCCACTCCTCGCACCCCTCTTCGGGGTCGTAGACCCACCAGCAGACCTTGCACTGCATCTTGGTGTCGGGGCCGATCCGCGCCTCGTTGAGGCGGTCGAGCAGCTGATCGACGCGCCCCGGCGGAATGTCGTCGAAAGGATTCGTCATCCCAAAGCTCCTCTCGCCCGGTCGGCTTCGACCACGTCGGCGAATTCCCTGCAGCGCGCGACCGTGTCCTCGAGCTCTTCGGGCGTTGCGGGCACTTCCGCGGGAATGAGTCCCACGACGTAGGCGTCGAGCAGACCTTTGCCGGCATGGTTCAGAATCTGCGTGTGCCAGATCCCGCGCACCTTGGTGCTCATGATGCGGGAGTCCGCAAAGCCCGTGAGGCGGATGTCGATGTCGCCCAAGCCCAGAACGCCCGCAAGATAGGCCTGGTCGCCCGGAGCCAGGGGCTGGCGCGTCATCTCCACCATGTGGCCGGGCTTCGTGCTCCAGCGCGTCGTATCTGCCTTCGAGAGCGCCTCGCGGAGTTCCTCGAGGATCGCGGGCGCGACAAAGACGCCGTCGGGCGCCGATTCGGGGATCTTGAGTTCCGCTTCGCCTCTCGAGGCCATCGCCACGACGGACGGGGGAATCAGCGCGAGCACGAAGGACTGCGTTTCGCCCAACTGCATGCGCCAGAGCGCGGGAATGCCCGTTTCCTCCATCTTCACGAGCCCGCCGTGAAGGACGATCCGCACTTCCCCCGCGCCGAGCGTCGCGATGAGAAAGGGAATCGTGGCGGGCGAAAAGGACGAAAAGTCCCACACGCGGTGCAGGCTTCTCGCCGCCTCCTCCGATTTTTCCGCCAGGGCGCGGCCCGCTTCGTCGGACACTTCCTTCAGGAAACGAAGGGTTTCCTCGGCCGCAATGCGTTCTTCTTCCGGGGTGAGCCGTACGTCGGCCCAGGCCGAACTCGTCGTCAACGTAGCCATGGGTTTCTTCTTCCTTTTTCTTTCAGCATTCTTGAACGGGGCCCGTCAATCGCCGCAGGAGGACGTCGAGACGGGCGTGATGGCGATGGTGCGCGCGGGGGCCTCCGTGCGTTGGGCGATTTCGCCCAGCTGTCGACAGTAGGTCTCCCAGGGCTGCAGCGCTTCGACCGCCCCCAAAAATACATTTTCACGGAAAAGCGCCACGGCGGGGAAGCGCCGCAGGCCCCAGCGGGCGGCAAGCGCCCGCGCCTCGGAAAGATCGGCAAAGCGCGTCTCCGAGAGCGCGCCGGCAAAGGCCTTCTTGAGTTCAGGCGCGATCACGACGATGTCCATCGTCACGCGCTTGGCGTTCGGGTCCTCCGCGAAAACCGCCATCTTGAGGCCGGGAATCCCGAGAAATTCTTCGAGATTCGCTTCGTTCAGAAGCGAAAAACCGGCCTCGCCGAAGAGACGTTGAAAAAGCGGATTCGTCTTCGGATCGATCTTGGCTTCGAGCGTCGTATAGGAAGCGGGCATGTCATTCGTCCTTCTTTTCGTTCTTGAGCATCGCCTTGAGATGCGGCGGCAGTCGGTCGTCGGGATTGCCGAGGTCTTCAAAGCCCGCGGCGATCATGGCCGCGTCCTCTTCGCCGACGGCGGCGGACGAGACGGCCCGAAGCGCCGCTTCAACGCGCATGGCCTCCTCTTCGGGAACAACCCGCAGGGCGGAACCGCGGAAAACGAGCACCCAGTCGCCCGCGCGGACCGCGTCGAGAAGCGAGAGATCCGTCTCATGCACGACGCCCGCCCGTTCGGTTTTCCCCCAGAGTCCCGTTTCAGTTTCGCGGATCGAAACGATTTTTTCCGGCACGGCAATGCACATCATCGGCCTCCCTGCGGAAAGAAGCGGATGTCGCCCGTGCGACAGGCCTCCTCTTCGGAGGGACGCTCGGATTCGTAAATGTTGAGGCCGAGCGAGTCCGTGGAGAGCGACTCGACCTTTTCGCCCTCGGGGCGTTTTTCAAGCGTGATGCCCCAACGCGCAAGCTCTTCCGCGGCGAGCGCCACGGCCTCCGGGACGCGCACGCGGATTTTCTTCGTGAGGCTTCCGCCGTAGTCGTTCAGTTCGTCGGGCTGAATGCCGATCACGACGATCTCTTCGGGGAGATTTCCCTGCAGCTGCGCGACGGCGAGGAGGTCGTTCATGCCCGTCTGGTGGGGCGAAATCTTGGTCGACGTCCAGATTTTCACTTCGTTGCCGCGCAGGACGTGCAGCGTTCCGGGCTCTTCGTGAAAGTCGCAGCAGTCGAAAACAAGAAGGCGCTTGGCCTCTTCGATGTCGTTGAGGAGATAGGCCCCGAGGGTCCCTCCGTCCCGGACGGACACGTCCGGATGATCCGCATAGGTCTCGTGAAAAGCCTCGACCGCACGAACGCCGAAGCCTTCGTCGGCCCAGAGAATGTTCCCGATTCCGAGAACGAGCGTCGTCTTCACCGTTGTTCCTCCCTGCGGCAGGCCCGAAGAAGATGTCTTCGAATGCATGCGCCCGTCGCGCGTTTTCTCATCATGCGCAGTTTTCTTTTCGTCGACAAGTGGTCCGATGGACTAGGTCCTCTCCCGATCGGCCGCAGGAAGTAGTCCCAAAGTCGACGCCCGGCACGGGCCCGGAACAAGGAGCATAGCGCCTTCGGATACGGCGGCAGAATATCGGAAGGTAAAGAACGCCGGATCGCGAGTCACCGGGCGTGCACACACACGAGACAAGGAAGCCGTTTCGCCGACTCGGCCATGCGGAACGATCACTTATTCGGAGTTTCCGAAACACTCGATCGGACGACGAAAAGGGACCGTACCTCAGCTCTCGCGACTGCGGTCTCCCTCCTCCACCGGCCTGAAGACGCTCTCGAAAGCCTGCGGAGGCAGGCCCGAAGCGTCCTTCGAGAGCTTCTTCGTAAGGCTCGACACGAGGAACTGCGCGAGCGTGACGTGCCAGAACATGCCCGCGGTCGTCGGGACGTAGACGTCGCCCGATTGCTCGAGCAACCCCGCGCGCACCCACTGACCGAGCAAGGGTTTTGCCAAGCGGTCGACATCCACGCCGAAGGCGTCACCGATCCGTTTGAGACTGAAGGGACCTTGTTCGACGGAAGACGCGATCGTCCGCATAAGGTGCCAGTTGGGCGTCGGCTTCATGAGCGCGAAAACCGGCTTTTCACCCGCTTCGATCCGTTCCTCCCAGGCCTTGAGCCGGCGTTCCGTCATGAAGGTGTGTGCGGCGATGCGCCCGCCAGCACCCGAACCGAAGGCGAGGCAGTCGCAGGCGGTCTTGGCGAGCGTGTTGTAGCGGTTTCGCTCCTTTGTCGTTCGACGCCAGTGGGTGTTCGAAATCCGCGTCCAACGGGAGTCCGCGCTCAGCACGGCGTCGGACGCCGCAAAACGGTCCGCCGCTTCGGCAAGTGTCGCCGCGGGCGGCAGCGTCCCCGCCTTGATGCGCTTGGCAAGGGGCGAGCGCGAGAAGACGTTGAGCTGATAGCAGTCGATGCCGTCGATCGGAAGGTTTCTCGCGAGTTCGAGGTCTTCGGCCCAGACGGCTTCCGTCTGCATGGGAAAGCCGTAGATGAGGTCGATCACGACGGCGAACTCCTCAAAGCGGGCCATGCGCTCGATCGCCCGCAGAATGCTCTCACGGTCGTCGACGCACATCATTGCGCGCCGAATGTCACCGTGGAAGGTCTGCACACCGATCGAAAGCCGGTTGACGCCCGCGCGGGCCGCCGCCTCAAGGCGTTCTTCCATCATGTCGCTCACGCGCCCTTCGAGCGTGATTTCACAGTCTTTCGCGAGCGGCAGTTCGCGGCGCGCCGCGGCCACAATCAACTCGATGTCCTGCGGGACAAGGGCCGAAGGCGTGCCGCCTCCGAAGTAAAGCGCCGAGATCTCACCGCCCGACTCCCGAGACTGCACGGGACGCGACGCCCAGAGCCCGAACTCCTTCTCCAAGAGTTCCGCATAACGGTGCGAAGCGGCCTCGTCGAAGGGGTTCTGATAAAACATGCAGTAGAGGCACCGCGTGCTGCAGAAAGGCACGTGCACGTAAGCCACCGCCTCCTTCGTGCGGGTTTCGGCGGATAGCGCCTCAAGTTTCGAGCGGGCGGCTCCGAAGAGCATCGGCAAGCCGATCGGCCCCGCATGCACGGTCGCCTTCGCGCGGAAGGCCGCGTGCAGAGGATCGCTTTCGTTGGCGAAGTAGGCTTCGTCCCCGCCCCGACCGATAAATCGCTTGAGCGCCTCGACGCCCGCTTCAAAGGAAATCATATGCCCCTCCCTTGAGATGAGACCTTCAGTATCGTTGAAAACATTTCTCCTTCTCAAGCGACAACCGCGACAATGCCCCACGGTCCTTTACCAGACATCTCGTCTCGTACACACGGAAAATGCGTCGGATCAAACTTCTGGCGCAATCTCCTGAACATACGACGAAGCGTCCCGCATCGGTTTCTGACAGTTCTGCGAAAACCGACTGATTTTCAGAAAGGATCGGTGACCGAAACATCATCTGGCGGGATCCGATCTACCCAGTCATAGACCTGCGTCAGAAGTTGTCCGCTCACAATCAGGCGTCGTCCGTCCCTGCGGATCAGTCCCTTTTCCATCCAGTCGGAAAAAACCAGGCTCACGGAAGAGCGGTTGGCTGCCACGATGCGGCTGATTTCGAGAACGCTCAGTTTGACGGGAAGAGGATTCCAACCGTTCTCCTTCACTTCATAGAATGAGCTCACTACGCTTCGCAGTAGCGTTCGAACACGGGAAGAAAGATCCATTGTGAAGTTTGCGATCATGCCTTCCATGTGCGCCTCTTCCTTGAGAATGGCGTTCTTTGCGTAAAGCTTCAGCAGATGAGGCGAGCGTGCGATCTCCTCCTCCCACTTTTCCCGAGGCAGCAGAATCACCGTCGAATCGCGAATGACTGTACCCCGCAGATTGAGGCGTATCTGCGTCAAAGCGTCCAGATCCCCGAAGCAACGCCCAGGCACGATGAGCGCGAAGATGTGCGTTCGCCCGGCCATATCCTCGAATTCGAAAGCGCCGAGCCCCTTCTCCAGAAGTCCCACAAACGACCTGCCCTCTCCGTGCGGCAACGATGTTCCCGCCTTGATGTGTTCCCGCACGCCGTATGTCTGAACAATTCGGCGCAATTCAATCGGCTCTTCCGGATGGATCCAGGGACTCTGCAGGAAAACTTGACGCATGACAACGGACGGTTCGTAAGTTGAGGTCGTTTTCGACGGCTTTTTTCTTCCGCCGCTTTGCATCATACGTGCGAAACCGTTGTCTGCCCAACACTTTCTTAGTGAACCCGACAGAAGTGTCGTCTGGGCAACACTGGCTATCTCGCTAGGCAGAAATGCGATTTCGATAATGCATGACAACAACTTATTTTTCACCCGCACGAAAAGGAGAAGATCATGCATTTGCTTCGGAAAACCGCACTCTGCGCCGCCTTCGTCGGCGTTTTCGGAACCGCCTTTGCCGCCGACCGCGCCATGGAGGCGGACCTCGTTGTCATCGGCGGCGGTGCAGCCGGGATGCCCGCAGCCGTTCAGGCGGCCGAAAAGGGCGCTAGTGTCGTGTTGCTCGAAAAGAACGCCTTCGTGGGCGGCGGCGCCAATGCCGCAGAAGGTCTTTTCGGCATTGAATCCCGTTGGCAGCGAGCCAAGAGCATCGGTCTCACGCGAGAAGAAATGTTCAAGTACACGATGGAGTACTCACACTTCAAGGCCGATCCCGTTCTCACGCACAACTATTACTGGGGAAGTGCCGAAAACCTTGAATGGCTTGCTTCCCACGGCATGAAGTTCGATCCCATCGCCATGACGCCCAAGGACGCACCCACCTGGCATGTGGTTGGCGAATACGCCGGACAGGTTCACGGCGCCGCCTACATCAAGTGCCTCTACGACGCCGCCATCAAAGCGGGCGTCAAGGTTCTGACCTCCACTCCCGCCCAGGAACTTATTCAGGAAAAGGGGCGCATCGTTGGCGTCAAGGCGAAGGACAAGAACGGCAACACCGTCACGATCCGCAGTAAGGCGACGATCATTGCGACGGGTGGGTTCGGGAACAGCAAGGAAAAAGTTCGTGACTGGCTCGGGCTCGATCCGGAAATCTTCAAGGCAAGCGTTCCCCTCAACAAGACGGGCGACGGCATTGAAATGGCTTGGAAGGTCGGCGCCGAACACTCTCCCATGACGCTCATGATGCACACGGGCGTCCAAGGCAAAGGCATTGAATTTCCGGGAGCGCTCTACTGCATGTCGTGGCAACCCTTCAATCTCTGGGTCAATTCGCAAGGCAAGCGCTTCGTGGATGAAACAGAAGCCTTCAGCTTCCCGAACGCAGGCAACGCCATCGCCGCGCAGCACGGTCACACGGCCTGGGCCATTTGGGACAACCACTCTGTCGACTATGTTCAAGAAGCCGGAATCGACAACGGCATCGGCGTGATCGTCCCCGTACTCGACAAGTTGCCGAAACTTCGCGATGAAATGAAGGCGGCTCTCGCGGCAGAAAACGCCACCTTTGTTTCCGCCAAGAGCCTCAGCGAACTTGCTGAAAAGATCGGCGTCCCGGTCGACAACCTTAAGGCCACGGTCAAGGAATACAACGGCTTTGCGAAGACGGGCTTTGACCTCGCCATGCAGAAGTCCCGCAAATATCTGCGTACGATCGAAGGCGACACTTACTACGCGATCAAGCTCTTCCCCTTCCACTACACGTCGCTCGGCGGCCTTCGCATCGACCCCGACTTCCATGTGCTCGACAAGAACGAGCAACCGATCCCGGGTCTCTACGCTGCGGGGGTGGATGTCGGCAATCTCTACGGCGACACCTACGGCGTCTGGACCTCGGGTCATGCCTTCGGGTGGTCGGCCTATTCGGGTCGTCACGCCGCGCTTTCCGCCGTTGAAGATCTGAAGTAATCACCTCCTCAAGTCCGTTCGGGCATCCAGTATCCGATGCCCGACGGTTCTTTGGCCAACAAACAAACATTCTCATGAAACTTCAAACTCTCTCTCCTCTTCTTTTGACGGGCTTTCTCTGCACCGGTCTCTGCACCGCCACGACGGCGGCCGATGTCAAGGCTTACGGTACGGTCGACATGTACGTTGCCATGAACAACGACGGCGGCGAATGGACGAGTGCCGTACAAAGCGGCGGTGCAAGTGCTTCGCTTATCGGTCTCACGGGCACGGAAGAGCTCTCAAACGGTCTTCGGGCGGTTTTCAAACTCGAGGCTGGCATGCTCATGGACGACGGTACTTCTGCGCCTCCGGGCGGAGGCGCAGGCTACATTTTTCAACGCGAATCCTGGGTTGGGCTTGAAAGCGACCGTTTTGGCAAGCTCACGCTCGGGCGCCAGTATTCCCCGTTTTTCATGACGCTCATCCTTGCCGATCCGGGCAACATGAGCATGGGAAGCGCCATCGGCAACTATTGCTGGCCCAATGGCGACGGCATTTTGGGTGGCCTCTTCGGCCCGTCCGACATCTCCCGCCGCGACAATTCGATTCTCTACGCGACGCCGAATTTTTCGGGATTCTCCGCAGAAGTGTTTGCAGCGCTCGGCGAAGTCGAACGCACGGACGGACAAACGAGTTCCACCCTCGGAAACGCCTACGACATTGCTCTGCAGTACGCGGGAGAACGACTTTTCCTGCGCACGACCCTTCTTGCCGAGGAGCTTTCGGCAGAGGGGTACGAGCACCGAACCGACCGCTATTGGGTTGCCGCCGCCACCTACGACTTGGGCTTCACGAAGCCTTCAGTTATCTTTACTAAAAAGTTCTCGCGTGACACCGAAAACGCTCCCGACGTTTGGGCGCTACAGCTTGGCGCCACGACGCCGCTCGGACACGGAACGCTTCTGACGAGTGCCGCCTATCTCAAGAACGAAACCGTATCCGACGCCGATACGCTTTCCTTCGGTACGCGATACGACTATCCGCTCAGTCACCGCACGAAACTCTACGCAGGCGCCGCTGTTGTACTCAATGACGATCTCGCTGACAACGTCGTCATTCCGGGACCCGGCAGTTCTGCGCCGTTTTCGATTGAAAAAGCCGGCAACAACCAGACCCAGTTCTTTTTCGGCATCAACCACTCATTCTGAACGATCGTAAGGAAAACGGGGCGGCACTTTACAAGCTGCCCCGTTTTTTCATGAAAGAAAGAGTTTGACTTTCATCATGTAGGGTGAAGGCGTCGCCTTCATAGCCATTTGTTTGCGGCGATGAAAGCTCTTCATGCTTGACCGAGAAGTCTCTTTCAAATCGTCGGTTCCTACATGAATTATTCCGGAATGTCCACGTTGCGGTAGCGGCCCTTCACGCGAAGACCCACGTCCCAGACGACGCCGCGCTCGGAGGTCTTCTTGTTGGCGCCGAGAATTTCCGCGCCCGGATGGCGCTCGAGCGCACGCGACTTGATGGCTTCGGGAATGGCCGCAGCATCGACGTCCACCTTGGAGCGGATGAGACGGCCCGCTTCGGTGTACACCGCCTCAATTTCGCGTTTTCCTTCACGAGCGTCGACCTCGTAGGCGCGGTCGTCTTCGTCCCAGTCCCATTCGAGGGACGTCGCCTGCGGGAAGGTCGCCGCGAACGCCTCGCGCACGGGCGCGGGCACGGCTGAAGCTGGCAGATCGCCCGCATAGGCGGGGATGGTCGCGGCAACGGTGAGAAGCATCGGGAGAATGGTTTTCTTGCGCATAAAGCCTCCGTTTTTCCTCATCTTGACATATTTTTCGTTGCGAATCACGGTGTTTTGCGCGACCGAAAGGAGTTGCCTCGCTTGGGTCGAGCACCGGAAGACGGACCGGTCGATCGAGCGGGCGTCGTAGGGATTTCGGTAGAATCCAATGGATTTCAATGTCTTTCCAATGAAATCTGATGGAGATCGAATGAGGCTCAACCTGACCGACAAGGCCGTGGTTTTCGACAGAGAAACGGTACGGCAACTGTTGGAAATCGAAGAGTGCAAAGGCGCTTGGAAGGCATACGGCAACCTCCCGCCGGATCG
>CASEFX010000028.1 GCA_949287305.1 uncultured Sutterella sp.
CAACGATCCGAGCAAAACTGCGGTTGAAGTTGCCGATGAAATAATTACCGACGAAAGCTGATAGTTGCTTTCTCCTTGTTATCTAGTGCAACTCTAGCGATAACAGAGAAAAATCTTTTCAATCAGCCAGAAAGTCGGGAACGACGGACACCCTTGTCTCTGGCTATGTGCTTGGCGCTACCACCCGCACTCGGGACTTTCACCCGTTAGAAACGTGCCCATGCCAAGCACACCGAAAACCCCGCACGGGGCAAACCGTGCGGGGTGGATGTCAACGGAATCGGATGCTCGTCAGAACGAGGCGATCTGACCGTCGGTGCGCTTTTCGGTGGCGCCGCAGAGGACGCCGTCCTTGTCGCGCAGAATCATCTGGCCGCGGCCCATGTGATACGGGTCGGGCTGAACGATGATGTTGTGACCGCGGCGCTGCAGGAGGCGGATGATGTGGTTGGGGGTGTCCTGCTCAACCTCAACGTTCTTGCCGCCCACCCACTGCCAGCGCGGGGCGTCGAGGGCCTGCTGCGGGTTGAGGTGCCAGTCGATCATGTTCATGACGACCTGCACGTGCGCCTGCGGCTGCATGAAGCCGCCCATGATCCCGAAGGGACCCACGGCTTCGCCGTCCTTCGTGAGGAAGCCCGGGATGATGGTGTGGTAGGGGCGCTTCCCGCCTTCGAGGGCGTTCGGGTGGTTTTCGTCGAACTTGAAGTTTTCGGCGCGGTCGTTGAGCGAGATCGAGGTGCCCGGAATGACGATGCCCGAGCCGAAGCCGCGGAAGTTGCTCTGAATGAGCGAGACCATGTTCCCTTCGCCGTCGGCGCAGCAGAAGTAGACGGTCGAGTGGTAGCGCGGATCGCCCGCGGTCGGCATGATCGCTTCTTCGCCGATGAGCGCGCGGCGGTCGGCGGCGTAGCGCTCGGAGAGGAGCTCGTCCACCGTGACGCGCATCGTGCGCGGATCGGCCACGTGGGCGGCCGTGTCCATCATGGCGAGCTTCATGGCTTCGATCTGCTTGTGCATCGTGTCGACGCAGTCGCGTTCGCCCAATTCAAAGCCCTTCAGGATCTGAAGCGCCATGAGGACCGTGATGCCGTGGCCGTTGGGCGGGAGTTCCCAAACGTCGTAGCCGTGGTAGTTGACGGAAATCGGGTCGACCCACTCGGGCTTGTAGGCGGCGAGGTCTTCGGCCGTCAGGAACCCGTTGTGCTTCTTGAAGAAGGCGTCCATCTTTTCGGCGAGTTCGCCGCGGTAGAAGGCTTCGCCCTTGGTCTTCGCGATGAGGCGAAGCGACTTCGCGATGTCGGGGTTGCGGAACATTTCGCCCGGACGAAGCCAGGTGTTCTTCGGCGCGAAGGTTTCAAACCAGCCCGCGAATTCCGGACGGTCGCGGTACTTCGAGTAGATGCCCCAGGCTTCTTCCCAAAGGCGCGAGATGTTGGGCGAAACGGGGAAGCCGTTTTCGGCGTAGTCGATCGCGGGCTTCATCACCTCTTCGAGGTCGAGCGAGCCGAAGCGTTCGTGCATGGCCATCCAGCCCGCGACGGCGCCCGGGACGTTGATGGGTTCCACGCCGTAGCTCGGAATCTTGTCGTAGCCGCGGGCCTTGAGGGCGGCGATGGAGTTCGCCTTCGGGGCGGGACCCGAGGCGTTGATGCCGTACATCTTGCCCTTGTACCAGATGATGGCGAAGCAGTCGGCGCCGAGGCCGTTGCCCGTCGGTTCGACGACGGGGAGGGTGGTTGCGACCGTGACGGCCGCGTCGACGGCGTTGCCGCCCTTCAGAAGGGTCTGGAGACCCGCGGCCGTGGCCGTGGGATTGCCGGCGCAAACCATACCGTTGCGGGCGTAAACGACGTGGCGCTTGGAAGCGTACGGATAGTCTTGAGCGTCAAATTGCATGATGCGTGTTCCTTACAAAATCGTTGCCTGTGTCACGGCGTGCGTCAGAGAAGCGGTACGAAGAAGCCCGCGATGATGACCGAGAAGGTCGTGACGGTGGAGAAGCCGCCCACGAGGTACTTCGGCATCAGACGGTCGAGAATGATCTGCTTTTCTTCGTCCGTTTCGGCGGCGGCCTGCGCGACTTCGTTAGCGATCAGATAGGTCGCCGGGAAGCCGAGGAGCTGGCAGCTCGCAACGCCCATGGCGAGGTTGCGCGAGCCGATGAGCTTCCAGAAGGGAAGGACGTAGAAGAAGATGAAGAGCACGGCGACGGAGAGGATGAAGACGACGACCGTGGCGTAGGAGAGCGTGATGAGGTCGTCGACCTTGATCAGCGCGAGCGACGGGATGATCGACGCGAAGACGGCGATGTTGAAGATCCCCGAGGAGTTGGCGTGCTTCAGGATGTTCGGCGGAACGATGCCGAGGTAGGAGACGACGGCGCCGAGGATGAGGGCCCAGATCGTGGCGGAGAGGCCCGTGCCAAGCTGAATCAGGTAGGAGATCCACGCAAAGGTGGCCGTGAGGGCAAGCGAGGTGAAGGCGCCGTAGTACTTCTTGTGGCGTTCAAAGAAGGTGGGCTTCTTTTCGCCTTCCTGCACGGCCTGGCCGGGGAAGTGCGGACGCACGCCCGTGCGGCGGTATTCCTCAATGAGGGCGTTCGCTTCGCGAAGACCGAAGTAGGAGGCGATCGGGGTGCCGACGAACTTCTGCACGGCGTAGAGAATCGCGCCCAGGGCGGCGGCGATCTGGAAGCCCTGTTCCATGGCGGCGGTCGTCATCATCTGGGTCGCCACGATGCCGCCGTTCAGAATCGGGATCGCGACGATCGTTTCTTCATACCCGATCAGGGGCACGAGGGCGAAGCCCGCCACGGTGAGCGAGAGCATCGAGAGGACCGCGGTCGCGACGGTGCGCCACTCGGCGAGGAGTTCGCGCAGGTTGATGGTCGTCCCCATGCTGAAGACGATGAAGCAGGTGGCCCACTTGCCCATTTCCGAGAGACCGGCGACCTTGATGATGTCGGGCGGGATGATGCCCGTCACGAAGCCGATCAAAAAGAGAAAGAGGCTCACGAAGACCGAGGAGAGCTTGGCTTTGGTCGCCACGCCCAGCACGTCGCCGATTCCGAAGAAAAGGAGACAGATAAAGAGGAAAAAGTACGTATTTTCGAACATACGAACTCCGCTCCGAAAGGTTGGAAGAGTCTTTTCGTCGATATGGCCGCTCGACCGGACATGTCGATGAAAAGCGGGAGGGTGGAGAGGCGCGCCCGATCGAGCCGGACACACAAATTCCATCATAGCGGAGCGCCCGAAAACTTCGGCTAAGGCTCTTTGCCTATGGGATCTGAGCGGGTGCAGGCGAGGGAAGGGTTTTGTCGGAGGAAAGAGGGGCGGGAAAGACGAAAAAGCCCGTTCCTTCGTTTTCGGAACGGGCCTTCGCGGGATTCTGACCGGTCACAGCTGATGCACGCCGATGCCGGCGCGGCGCAGGAATTCGAGGCCGTCGCCCGAGCGGTAGAGCTCGTGATAGTAGACGTCGGTGATCCCGCACTTCTGAATGAGAAGCGCGCAGTGAATGCAGGGGCTGTGCGTGATGAAGATCGACGCGCCCTTCGAGGAGTATCCGTTTTCCGCGAGCTTCGCGATGGCGTTCAATTCCGCGTGCTGCACTTCGGGGCGCGTGACGAGCTCGCCGTTCACCTCCATTTCGCAGCAGTTGTCGTAGCCCGTGGGCATGCCGTTCCAGCCGAAGGAAATGATCGAGTGGTTCTTCACGATGACGCAGCCCACCTTGAGGCGGCGCGCGTAGCTGCGCTCGGCCGTGATGAGGGCGATGCGCATGTACATTTCGTTGTCTTTCTGGATGTTCATGGCTTGTCGGGAATGCGGAGAGGAGAGAACATTGTGCCCGAAAAAGCGAAACCCCGCGTGTGGATTCGCGGGGTCTTCGCTTGTGCGGAAACTCCCGAGGGAGTCATTCCGTCGAAATTACTTCACGCGGTTGCGGTATTCGCCCGTACGCGTGTCGATTTCGATCTTGTCGCCCGTTTCGACGAAGGCCGGAACGGCGAGTTCGTAACCCGTGGCGATCTTGGCGGGCTTCATGACCTTGCCGGAGGTGTCGCCCTTGACGGCGGGTTCCGTGTAGGTGATTTCGCGAACGAGAATCGTCGGGAGTTCGATCGAGATGGCGCGGCCTTCGTAGAAGACGCATTCGGCCTGCATGCCGTCCTCAAGGTACTTGAGGGCTTCGGACATGACGTCGGCTTCGACTTCGTACTGGTTGTATTCTTCGTCCATCCAGACGTAGTGCGGATCGGCGAAGTAGGAGTACGTGACTTCCTTGCGTTCGAGGATGAGGTCTTCAAACTTGTCGTCGGCGCGGAAGACCGTTTCGGTCGTGGCGTTCGTGAGGAGATTCTTCATCTTCATCTTCACGACGGAGGCGCCGCGGCCGCCCTTCGAGTATTCCGACTTCACAACGACCATCGGATCCTTGCCAACCATGAAGACGTTGCCAAGGCGCAGTTCCTGTGCGGTTTTCATTCGAGTAAATCCTGTTTGTGCAAAAAATTGCTTTGGAAAGGAGGACCGTGCGTCCGGACAGTCCGTCCGCAGGGTGTCAGAGCAACGCGCTATTCTAGCAAAAAGCGGCGAGCCTTGCTCGGACCCGAAACGGCGGGATTTTCGCGCTCTCCCGCGTCATCGATCGACGAGGAGGCCGACCGTCTGGAAGACGAGAAGAAAGAGGCACGCGAAGGCGTGGGCGGCGAAAAAAGGAAAGAGACATCCGAAGAGCGCCGGATGTTCCATGTACGAGGGGAGCCTCGTGAAGTCAAAGAGTTTCCCGTAGATCGCGATCGAGACCGCGCCCTGCAGGGCGAGCGACAGGACGTCCCGGATCGTCGGCCGGATCCGAAGGAAAAGGCCCCGTGCCAAGAGCCTTGCAAGGAGAGCATAGGCGAGGACGATTGCGGCCGCCGTCCCGACGTCGGGAAGACTTTCCTTCCATCCATAGGAAAGGACGTTGCCCGCGACCACGGTCACGGCGGCGATCGCGAGGGCGAACGCGAGGATGCCGAAGGCGATTTTTTGGATCATCGTGGGGGACCTCCTCCACAGCCATTCTCGCCGCCCGGGTGAAACGGCGCAAGCCGTCGGCCCTCGACGCGTGCGAAAAGAAGAACCGTCCGCGGGACGCGGGTCCCGCAGGCGGTCGTTAAAGTTTCGTACTCAACGCCACTCGAAGTGTTCGCGCCGCACGGCGGAGCGCTTTCCGCCCGCCTTCAGGTAGGCGTCGATAACGCTCTCCGAGAGGCCCGCGCCCGCACAGAGCGCCAGACTTTCGGGAAGACGCTCCCGGAAGAGGGCCGGCGCGTCGAGTCGCGAGACTTTCGACTCCACCACCTCGAGGTCGATCCCCGCTTTGTCGGCGAGCCACGCCACCTGTCCGAAGAGCGGTTCCGCGGCGCGGTCGCGGATGCACCAGACGAGCTTCGCGCACGGCGCGGCGTTTTTCCGCTTCGCCGCCGACTCGAGCCAGGCGTAGAAGGGCGCGATCCCGATGCCGCCCGCCACCCAGACTTCGTGCCGGGGTTCCTCCTTCGCTTCCGCTTCCAGAAAGGCGGGCGTGAAGGCGCCCCAGGGACCTTCGATCGTCACCGACGCTCCCGTACGGACGGTGGGGAGAGTTTCCTTCGTGAAGTCGCCCAAGGCCTTCACGGCAAAGAGGAGCGTGCCGTCGGGACGTACCGACGCAACCGAAAACGGATGCTTTTCTTCGCCGTCGGTCGCGAGGAAGGCGAATTCGCCCGGACGCACGGCAAGCGGTTTTTCCGGACGCACAGTGAGAAGCGTGACGTCCTTGTCGACCCGCACGTCAGTCACGACCGCCTTCATCGTCTTTTCGCGTCCGGCGCCGCGCACGAGGAGCACGACCGAGTACCAGAGCCCCACCGCCGTCACGGCGATGTTGATCCAACCAAGCGGAAGGAAGGCGTCGGCCGGATCCATGAGTCGGATCGAATGCACCGAGAGCACGATGAAGAGGATCGAGAAGAGCTTGTGCCAGAGGAGCCACTTCGAGTAGCGGATCGCCTTCACGAAGACCATGGCGCCCAAGAGGAGCGCAAGGGCGGTCGCCCAAATCGAAGATTCAACGGAAAAGCCCCGCAGCTGCGACCAGAAGAGGTCGAACCCCGCGAGCTCGCCGCGCACGATCTTGGGAACGGGCTCGAGCGTCATGAGCGAAAGGATCGGCTGCATGAGCGTTTTCGTCACCCAGTGCACGACCGAGAGGCCGAGCGCCCAGAAGCCGAGCGTGCGGTGCCAGCGGTAGAGGGCGTCCAAGGGCGTCTTCGTCACGCGCTCGAGCCAGGCGGGACGCGCCGCGATGACGATCGCCATCGCCATGAAGCTCCAGGCGAGAACGCCGTTCCAGTAGAAAACTTCGTGCGAAATCCCGCGGCCGTTCATGGCGGGCGGATCAACCCAGAGACCGAAAATCCAGGCCGCGGTCGTAAGTGCGGTAAACCCCCAGACGATGCGCTGCATTCTCATGACGTACTCCTTCTTTTTGTTGTACTGCCAAAGAATGTAGCAGGCGAAAATTAGAGGTCCCTATGGAAGGTAAAGCGAGCGTAAAGAAGGGGCCGAAGAGGAAACATTTCGCCGGCAAAGCTTTACGAACGCTTAACGTTTTCAGTTTCCTTCGTCTCCTCTTCGTAGCGCTCGAGCATGCCCCGCACGAGCTCTTTACGGGCGAAGAGCGACGCGCGCCAGGGCGCCCAGGCGAGGCGAAGTCCGGGCAACTTTTCGACCCAGGCCGCCAGATCCTTGGGATCGGCCTTGCCTTCGAGCCACGCACGGTTGAGGGCGAGACCCTCGGCCACGTCTTTGTCGCCCAACACGGCGTTTACGCGCGCGGCCCAGGCTTCGAACTTGATTTCGTGCGCCTTGTCTTCCGTAGGGTAGGTGGCCCAGAAAAGGGGCGTGCCCGAGAGCTGCGCGCGCACAAAACTGTCTTCGCCGCGGATCACGACGCCGTCCGCGGCCCAGAGATAGCGGTCAAAGAGCGGTTGCTCGACAAAGGGCGTCGCAATTACCCGGTGCGGGTGCGGCGCGGCGGACAGGGCATCTCGGAGCGCATCCGTGCCCTCGCCCGGCGCAAGGAGAACGTTCAAAGGTGTTTCGATTGAAAGCAACGCCCGCGCCCAGGCGACCACGTCGTTGGTGGGGTAAAGGAAGAAGTAGAGCGTCGGACGCGAGGGATCCGTCACCCCGAGCGAGCGCAGAAACGCCTCCCGATCGAAGGCCGCGCGGCGGTCTTCGTAGTCGGGCTCGATCGTGAGTCCGCCCGTGCGGTCGGTGAAGCCCGGAAAGTACCAGAGCTTACGAATCGGAAGCGTCGGGTGCAGGCCCCAGACGCCGTGGCAGGATTCGACCCAGTCTTCGGCGCTCAGGTAGTCGAGGTTCATCGTGAGCTTCGGGGGCGTCACGGCCATGCGTTCCTCGAATTTCTCGGGAAGTCGGCAACCGAAGGTCTCGAGCACCAGGTCCGCGGGCGCGTCGGGGTCGGCCGCAAAGGCGTCCCAGTCGGCGACGCCGATGCCGTCCACGACGGAACGGGGCGCCGTCGGATCGAGTCCCGGCAGAAGTTTGGCGAGGACTTCAAGGTGGTCCGAAATGAGAAGCGGCGCGACGCCTTCCGCGAGAAAACGGCGCGCGACGCGCAGGGTGACGCCCGCATCGCCGAAATTGTCGATGATGCGGCAGAAAATCTGTACGGATCGGGGCTGCATGGAAGTCCTTTTGGAAGATTGAGCCGCTACAATACCCGAGTTTCGGGCGTCCGCGCAGGGACGCCGTTCATTCCAGAAGCGCATGACTGAGACCGACGAACAGAAAATCGAAGCGGCCGAGGCCTCCGGCCCCGCTCCCGACCGAACGGAAGATGAGGCGGGAGAAGGGTTTGCCAACGAACCCGAAGTCAAGGCCTTCGACGCTAAGGCGGAACTGAGGACGCTCCCGAATCTGCCGGGATGCTACCGCTATTTCGACGCGGAGGGACGCTGTCTCTACGTCGGGAAGGCGCGCGACCTCAAAAAGCGCGTGAGCTCCTACTTTCAGAAGTCGGACTTGTCGCCCCGAATCCGCATCATGGTGAGCCAGATCGCGAGGCTTGAAACCACCGTGACGCGCTCGGAAGCCGAGGCGCTCCTTCTCGAGAACAACCTCATCAAGTCGCTTCACCCGAAGTACAACATTCTCTTTCGCGACGACAAGAGCTATCCCTACGTGAAGCTCGGTCCCGAAGACTATCCGCGGCTCTCCTACTACCGGGGCGGCGTCGACCGCCGATCGCGCTTTTTCGGACCCTACCCGAATTCGGGCGCCGTGCGCGACGCGATTCAGATCATGCAGAAGGTCTTCGGGCTTCGGACCTGCGAAAACGCCGTCTTTCAAAACCGCACCCGCGCGTGTCTCCTGGGCCAGATCGGGCGCTGCACGGCCCCCTGCGTCGGTCTCATTTCCCGCGAAGACTACGCGCGCGACTGCGAGCGCGCCGCCGCCTTTTTGGAAGGCCGCACCCGCGAAGTGGTCGAAGAGTACGAGCGGCAGATGTGGCAGGCCTCCGAAAAATGGGAGTTCGAGCGCGCGGCCGTCTTTCGCGACCGCATCGCGGCGCTCACGACCCTGCAGCAGAGTCAGGCGATCGAAACGACGGGCGGCGACACGAACGCCGACATCGTGGCGGTCGCGGTCTCGGGCGGCACCATCTGCGTGAACCTCGCCATGGTGCGCGGAGGCCGGCACCTCGGCGACCGTCCGATTTTCCCGAAGGGCGTGGTGCGCGAGCAGCTCATGCCCGAAAAAGGGGAAATCCTCGAAGCCTTCGTGGCGCAGCACTACTGCGACCAGGAAATTCCGACGGTCCTCATCACCGAGCCCTTCGACGGGGAAAAGGACTGGGCGGAACGCCTCTCCGCGCTTCTTTCCGAGCGCGCCGGACGGCGCGTGAGCGTCGTGACGGAGCCGCGCGAAACGCGCCGGCGCTGGCTCGAGATGTGCGTGCAGGGGGCGTCGATTGCGCTCGCGCGCCACATTTCCGAAGAGGGAAGCCGCGAGGCGCGCTTGAAGGACCTCCTCGAAGTCCTCGAAATCGAACCCAAGGACGGCGACCCGATGAAGTTCCGGGTCGAATGCTTCGACATTTCGCACACGGCGGGCGAAGCCACGCAGGCGAGCTGCGTCGTCTATCTCGAAGGGCGCATGCAGTCGAACCTTTACCGGCGCTTCACGATCCGCGACGTGACGCCGGGCGACGACTACGCCGCCATGCGGCAAGTCCTCGAGCGCCGCTATCTTCCCGTCACGCGCGGGGAGGCGGAACTCCCCGACGTGGTGCTCGTCGACGGCGGACGGGGCCAGGTGGAAATGGCCCGTCAGGTCTTCACCGAACTCGGGCTCGATCTGTCCGTGATCGTGGGCGTCGCCAAGGGCGAAGGCCGCAAGACCGGTCTCGAAACCCTGATCTTTCCGAAGATCGACGGCGTCGCGCGCGAACCTCTCGTTCTCGGGTCCCTCTCGAAGGCCCTCATGCTCATCGCCGAAATCCGCGACGAAGCGCACCGCTTCGCGATCACGGGGATGCGCGCCAAGCGCGCGAAGACCCGCAACACGTCTCGCCTCGAGGATCTCGAGGGGATCGGTCCGAAGCGCCGCGCCAAGCTTTTGACGCACTTCGGCGGCATGCGGCAGCTCAAAAACGCCTCGGCCGAAGACATCGCCAAGTGCGAAGGCATCAGCCGCAGTCTCGCCGAACGAATTTATGCCCAGTTGCACGAGGGCGCGGCCCCGAAAATCGAGTAATCTTACTGAACCGCAACCCACATTCCTTTTGCCTCCATCATGCCCCGCTTAAAACCGCCCGTTTCCATCAACGTTCCGATGGTTCTCACCTGGGCCCGAATCGCCATGATCCCGTTCGCCGTCGGCGTCTTCTACGTTCCGACGAAAATCATCGACGCGCACTGGATCAACGTCATCGCCTGCATCACCTTCGTCGTTGCGGCGACCACCGACGCATTGGACGGCTATCTCGCCCGACGCTATGAGGGCTGGGCCACGAACATGGGGGCCTTCCTCGACCCGGTCGCGGACAAGCTCATCGTCTCGATGGCGCTCATCGCCCTCGTGGGGCTCGAGCGACTCGACATGCTCGTCGCCTTCATCATCATCGGCCGCGAAATCACGGTTTCGGCCCTTCGCGAATGGATGGCGAAGGTCGGCGAATCGGGCCGTGTCAAGGTGAACTGGTTCGGCAAGATCAAGACGATCGCCCAGATGACCGCGATCCCGATGCTCCTCTGGTGGGATCCGATCACGGTCGAAGGCGTGACGGTCTCCGTCTCCTTCATCGGCACGATCCTCATCTGGATCGCCGCGGTGCTCACGATCTATTCGATGTACGTCTACCTGCGCGCCGCGTCGCCCGCCTTCAATAAGGAATAAGTTCTTTCCTCGCCAACGTTTCGAAGCCGTCGCTCCTTCCCGGGGCGGCGGCTTTGGTTTTTGGAGCGGAGGCTGCCGACGTCCGGAGCGCCGCCGCCCCCTGAGAAGAACGAAATCGAAAGCGCCGGGCACGAAAAACCCCGCGGGTTCGAAAACGCGCGGGGTTCGGATTCCGAGGGAAATCGGGATCAGTTTTCGTTCGTCTGCGGAACGAGACCGTGACGAGCGGCCCAGGTCCACGGATTGGCGAGCCAGTCGTCGAGGCGGGCGCGGTCTTCTTCGGTGATCTGACCGAGTTCGATCGCCTTGTCGAGCACCTTCGAGAAGGGCAGCATTTCATGGCAGACGACGTTCTGCTTCTGGAAGAGGTTCTTCGTTTCTTCCATGCCGAAGCTCGTGACGGCGAGGCAGTCGGTCACGCAGGCGCCTTCGGCCTTGAGGGCTTCGACGGCGGAGAGAAGCGAGAGACCCGTCGAGATGTGGTCTTCGATGATGAGGACGCGCTTGCCCTGCACGTCGCCGCCTTCGACGCGGCTCTTGTTGCCGTAAGTCTTGGCGGATTCGCGCACGAAGATCGAGGGCTTGTAGAGGCGATAGGCGAGGGCGGCCGAGTGCGACACGCCGGCGCCTTCGACGCCCGCGACGACGTCAAAGTCGAGCTTCAACTGGTCGATGCGCGAGGCCATCGTTTCGATCACGTCGTGCCAGGCGTCGGGCCAGGCCGTGAGCTTGCGGTTGTCGACGTAGATCGGCGTGACGAGGCCGGACTTGAGGCGAAGAGGAGCGTCCTTGTAGAAGGTGACCGCACCGTAGGAAAGAAGACGTTCGGCGAGGATGTCTTCGGCAATCTTCGAAATGTACATGAGTAACTCCCGTGTCTGTTGCGTTGCGTGCGGCGGATCAGGCGATGCCGATGGCCTTGCGGCCGTTGATCGTGGCGATCTTGACGAGTTCGTCGAAGTAGTCGAAGCGGCAGCCCGTGGCGAGCGTGGTCATTTCATGCCACATGTCGCCGGCGTTCCAGGGCACCATGGCGTCGCAGACGTTGTCGGTACCGAGCGCGACGGTGATCCCGGCGGGAATGAGTTCGTCGACCGGCGTCATGGAGTTGTGCATCGGGCCGATCTTTTCGGAGCGCGGCGTGTCGATCCAGGCGGTCGGGCAGGCGATCATCATGACGTCGGCTTCGCGCATGCGGGCGTAGAGGCGTTCGCGGTACTTCTTGGAGTGCGCGGCGATCGAGATGCCGTGAATGGCCACGACCTTGCCCTGCATGCCGTGCTGGATCGTCTTGTCGCAGAGTTCTTCGGTTTCGTATTCGAGCGATTCGTTGAACTGGTCGACGTGCACGTGCACCATCTTGTCGAGGCGCTTGGCTGTTTCCATGATGATGTCGAAGGCTTCGGAACCCTTGCCGAAGTCGCGTTCGTCACGCTTCGGGAGGGCGCCGATGATGTCGACGAGTTCGGCGCCGATGTCGAACCAGCGGCGGGCTTCGGGGTCGATCACGCCCTTGAGCGTCTGGTTGGCGAACTTGACCGTGAGCTGGTCCTTGTAGTGTTCGCGGGCGCGCAGACCCGCCTTGATCGCGCGGTCTTCACTCTGGGGGTCGATGTCGACGAAGGTGGCGAGCGCCGTGACGCCCTGCGCGATCTGGTTTTCAAAGAACGTGCAGAAACGGCGGTAGAAAATTTCTTCGGTCGATTCGCGCTTGAGGCGGTCGAGAGCGTCCCACTTCTGCTGCAGGGTGCAGGTGCGGCGCAGTTCGAGAACGTCCGGGCTCAGCGTGTAGGCGCGGTCGGCGTGGGCGTGCGTGTTGACCCAACCGCCCGCGGCCATGATGGCGGGCTCAATCATGTCGCGAATCGTGAGGGGCGCGTTTTCCATGGACATCCGAAACTCCTTGGGATGGTAAGGCTTAAAGAAAACTGACTCGAAAAAAGGCCGCTGAAAAGCAATCCCTTCCTGCGGCCAAATTGACGACATTGTAAGGATCGAGGTCGACAAATGGGGAAATTGGTAACAATTCGACACGTTTGCTTGGGAGAAACGCCCGAGCAAAAACTTTTGTGGGCTCTGGCGGAGCGCCTTGCTTCCCGTAAGCAAATGTTTCCAAGATCGGAGGGAACGGACGGAAATCAGTCGTGCCGCCCGGCCTCGCGGCGCGCCGCTTCTTCGCAGCCGCCGATCACGGCCCTGGCGCTCGCGAGCACGTAGGCAAAGCCCCCGTAGAGCAGAATCCCGAGGCCGAGAAGGGAGGAGCCCGCGCCGATGACGCTTCCGAGCGCGCCCATGGCGACCGGGAAGGTGGCCTTGCTCATGTTCATCATCATGAGGCGAAGACCGATCGCTTCGCCGATGCGGCCCGCGGGCGAGAGTCGGTAGACGAGCGACATCATGTTGGGGAGCGCCGCGCCGAGGCCGAGCCCCAGAAGAAAACTCGTGGCGGTGAGAAGCCAGAAGTTCTCAAAGAGGGGAAAGAGCGCGAAGGCCGTGGCGCTCAGGAAGAAGGTGAGCGCAATCATGTACCACTCGCGCAGCACCTTGAGCAGAAGCGGCGTCAAAAGCCGCACGACGAAGCTCGCCGTCGAGAAGCTCCCGAGCACCCAGCCGATGTCGGAAGGCGAAAGATTGACGGAGGTGCAGTAGACCGGAATCAGGAGGTTTCCGACTTCCCAGCCGACCGACACGAGCACCGAGGCGATGAGCACCGCGCGAAGCGCCTTGTCGGAGAGAAGTTCCGAAGCTTTGCCGCGCACCGCCGAAGCCGCGCGCCGCTTTTTGAGCGGGCGAAGGAGTCCGCGGAACCAGGGCGTGAAGAGAAGAAGGAGAAGCAGTACCGGCAGGACCGAGCACCAGAGGTAGAAGCTCGAAAAGCCGAGACCTTCAATGAGGTGCCCCGCAAAGACCGGCGTCACGAGACCGCTCGCCGCCGTCGTCATCGAAAGGAGCGTGAAGGCGTTCGAGCGGAATTCCGGGCGCACGACGTCGCCCACGAGCCGCTGCGTGACGGTGTTGACGAGGAGGAACCCGAAGCCGACCGAAAGGCAGGCGGCAAAGAGCGGAGCGAGTCCCACGCGGTCGACGGGAAGAAGAAGCGTTTCGGCGCCCGCAAAGAGCGTGCAGGCGATGGAGAGCGTGAGGGGGCCCTTCGGACCTTTGTCGTCGAGCCAGCGCCCCGCCTTGACGGCGAGAAAGGCGGGAAAGAGCGCGACGGTCGAGAGCATGAGCCCGATTTCAAGCGGCGTGCCCCCGTGGCGCAACGCGTCGAGCGTCACGGTGAAGCGCATCCCGGTCGTACAGCTGTGCAGTACGAGGAGAATGAAAAGTACTTTTGCGAGCGCCGCGTTCATGAAAAGCCGTCCGCGTCCGCGCGAGAAACGGCGGACGCACCGAAGTCCAAAGAAAAGGTCGTGACGGATGCGTGACATCCTGAACGACCGTTCTCTTTAAGGATACTCTTCTTTTTCTTCGTTCCGTAAGGACGGTTTGGACGGACGGGATGCGCCTCAGGCTTCGTAGCCCGTAAGGCGAAGTACGAAGGGACGAAGCACGGGAAGGAGGCTTCGGGCGGCGGAGGTGCGAAGATACCGCTCGTTCAGGGCCTTCGGACCGAAGCGGTAGCGGTCGATCGCGTCGGCGTCCTTGAAGATGCGGTAGAGGAGAAGCGTTTCGTCGTCGGCGCCTTCCTCGCGGAATTTTTCTTCCGAGATCCGGTCCTGGCGGTCGTGGCGAGCGACGATGCGGGCCACCCGTTCGTCTAGGTTGAGGTCGTGCGCGGCCGCATATTCGCGGTAATAGGCCGCGGCGCGGTCCCCGTGTCCCACGTCGAGATCGTCGTCGTGCCGGCGCGTGTCGTGAAAGACGGAGCAGAGGGCCAGGGCGTCGAGGTCGTCGGAGGAGACTTCGAGCTCGCGCCCGAGAAGAAGCGCGAAGAGCAGAACGCGCTCGACGTGTTCGGTCGTGTGGCAGACGCTCTCGGAATGCGAGAAGGTGAGCTCTCGCTCCAAAAAGCGGCGCCAGCGCTCAAAGCGCACGCGAAGCGGATCGTCTTCGGACAAAATCGTGGAGAGGGCGCGGTCGAAATCGATGGATGCCATGGATGAGCGGAAGAATATTTGCGAAAAGAGTAATTCTCCGATAAAATCTACCATTCTTGTGCCGCGGAAGGGTGGCAGAGTGGTTGAATGCACCGGTCTTGAAAACCGGCGTCGGGAAACCGATCGAGGGTTCGAATCCCTCTCCTTCCGCCAAGCCGTACAAAGCCGCAGAAAACCGCAGAATGCCGAAACGCTTCGGTCTGCGGTTTTTTCGTATTTGTCGGGATGACTTTCCGTCCGCCGCAGGAAAAGACACGGGACGCGCGCTTTCGCTAAGATCGAAGGACGGCGCGATTTCTCGTAGCCGTCCTTTCTTCGGAGACACGCCATGCGGCAAACGCTCGTTCTTCTGTCGGTCCTTTTCGCGGCCGGCCTTTCCTTCGCTTCGGAACCCGCTGTGACGACCGTCGAGGCGCAGGTGTGGTTTTCGCCTGCGGGCGGCGCACGCGACGCGATTCTCGAAAGCATTGAGGGCGCGCAGAAGGAAATTCTCGTCGGCGCCTCCAAGCTCGAAGACGAAATCGTCGCCGACGCGCTCGTCAAGGCGAAGGGGCGCGGCGTCGCCGTCTCCGTTCTCATGGACAAAAAGAAGAGCCGCTACAAGAAGAGCTTGAGAAACCGGCTCGTCAAGGGCGGCATATCCGTCTACACCGACGGGGAGCACTTTCTCTACCACAACAAAGTGATGATCATCGACCGCAGCGTGGTCCTCACGGGGAGCTTCAACTTTAAGGCGGATGCGGAAACTTCGAACGCCGAGAATCTGCTCCGTCTTCGTTCGCCCGAACTCGCCCGGAAGTACGCCGAAGACTGGCAAAAGCACCGCGAACACGCGACCAAGGTGCAGCGCTGAGAAGCCTCAAGGCACACAGACCCGAGGAACGACGAGGATGAGCAGAACCGCCAAACAGTCGGAGTCAGGGATGACGTTCGAAACCGACGTGATCACGGGCGAAGCGCTCGCCGCGATGGTTCGGGACGCGAGGGTTTCAGAACCCCGCGACGCATTGGCTCGATTGGAGTCGTTCCTCTACGACGCCGGACGGGATCGGGTCTGCGTTCTTTACGGACTCCTCGGAACGGGGAAGAAGACGCTGATGCGACAGGCCTTGGATCGTATGACACCCGAGGATTTCCGCCGCGCCGCGTACGTCAAGGTGCGCCGCACCGACACCATGGTGGCGATGGAGCGGGATCTGAAGAAACTCTTTGACACGGGGTTTCGCTTCGTGTTCGTCGACGAAGTCACGCGCATGACGGACTTCATCGATTCGGCATCCCTCTTTTCCGACGTGTACGCCGCCATGGGCATGAAGATCGTCCTCGCCGGGACGGACTCCTTCGGGTTTGAGCTCGCTTTGCGCCAGGAACTCTACGACCGGGCGCAGGTGATTCCCACCACCTTTGTTCCCTATCGTGAGTGGAGTCGGTTGTCGGGCGTTGACGATGTGGACGAATACATTCGCCGCGGAGGACTCCCGGAGATCGGAAAACCTCGTTTCGCCGCCAAGGACGAGCCGCACGGTAAGGCTGTCGAATTCGTTGACCGCTATCTCGACGAGGCGGTCTGCGCGAACATCGGGCGCTCGCTCTCTTCCGGCGGGGAGAGTTGGCTATTCCCTCACCTTCGCTCCCTTTGCTGGACGGGTGTGTTGCCGGCTGCGGTTCGGAGCGTCCTGGAGAACCTGAACCTCCGCTTTCTGTGTTCGGTGCTGAAGGCTCTGCGGAACACGAAATTTTCGGATCTTGTCGAGGCGATTCTGCGGCAATGCTCGGAACGACCGGATGCTCTTGGAGGAGGGTCGGAGTATTCGGGTGTCGAGGTGGTTCAATCCCGTGAAATCCGGGACGTTTTGATCTCGATGGACCTGATCGCGGAGCGTCCCGTGGAAACGACGGATCCGAAGGCAGAACCGTCGGACGAAATTCTCTGCACACAACCATGGCTGCGGTACGGTCAAGTCCGAGCGCTCCTGCGGTCACTCCTCAGCGCGAAGCCTTTTGACGATGCGAACGAAGAGGAAAAAGATCGGGTCTTCGAAACGATCCTCGATGCCGTTCGGGGGCGACTGCTCAAGGACGTCGTCCTGTTGGAGAGCCTGAAGGCGGCGGATTCGAATCATTCCGTCTTTCGACTCGAGTTCGAAGCGGGGGCATTCGACATGGTGATATACGACCGCAAAGAAAACGCCTGCGAGGTTTTCGAGATCGCCAACACCCGCGAGCGAACGGCGGAAGTGTATCGAGCACTGTTCGATCCCGAGAAGTGCCGCCGCACGGAGGCGCGGTTCGGGCCGATCTGCGGACGATACGTCCTCTATCGGGGCGACGACTTCGACCTTCCCGAAACGGACGTGCGGTACCGAAACGTGGAAAATTTCCTCAAGACACTGCCGACGAACAAGAGCCTTCGTTCCGTCTGAGACGGGCGCGGGTTTGCCGGAAACAAATTGCCAAACTTTGGCGATTTTGGGCAACGTTCGCGTCACCTTTGCGCTTCGATAATGCGAAAAGGAGGAAACCAAATCATGCCCGCAAACGATTCGCCGCTCGCCGCGCTCGGCGGCTACAGCAAAAGAGAGGAAATCGCCAACGCCGTGACCCACGGGGTGGCGCTGGTGTTGGCGATCGCCGGTCTGGTGCTCCTCGTCACCTTTTCGGTTCTGGCCGACGCCGACGCGAAGACGACCGCCAGCGTCGCCGTCTTCGGTTCGGCCATGGTGGTGCTCTACCTGGCGTCGACGCTCTATCACGCGATTCCGAACCGAAAGGCAAAGCGCTGGCTGCAGGTGTGCGACCATTCGGCGATCTACATCCTGATCGCAGGCTCCTACACACCGTTTTCGCTTCTCACGATCGGCGGGACGGCGGGGACCGTCCTCTGCGTCGTCGTCTGGACTGTCGCGACGCTCGGCGTCGTTCTTCAGCCCTTTCTTCTGAAACGCGCCGACTGGCTCAACTGCGTTCTCTATCTTTGTCTTGGCTGGGCCATTACGCCGCTTTTGGGCGACCTCGTCGATTCGCTTCCGACCGGCGGCGTTTGGTTGCTCGCCGCAGGTGGCGTCGTCTACAGTCTCGGCGTCATCTTCTATCTCATCGACCGCATTCCCTACAACCACGCGATCTGGCACGTCTTCGTGCTCGCGGGGACGGCGCTGCAGTTCTTCTCCGTCTTCTTCTACGTTCTGCCGCCCGTCTGAGATAGAGCCCGATCCATTTGCCGGATACGACAACGCCGGCCCCAAAACGAGGCGGCGTTTTTGCGGGAACTATGCGAGTTACTTTTCGACTTCGTAGCGAAGCTGCACGGCGCCGCTCGGGAAGGTCTTCACCTCCTTGAAGCGTACGGGCACGGGATCCGCATCGTCGGCGCGGCCGTCAAAGAGAGCGTTCTGGCCCGTGCGGCCGTCGATGCCGGGGCCGATGAGCATGCTCACTTCGTCGATGAGACCGGCTTCGAGGAAACCGTTGTTGATGCGGCCGCCGCCCACGACCGCGGCGCGCTTCACGCCGAATTCCCCGGCGAGGATTTCGAGTGCGCGGGCGAGATCGACGCGGTCCTTGCCGCAGGCGATCCAGGAGATGCCGAGGCCGTCGAGATAGGCGAGGTAGGCCTTGCCCACGGATTCGCTCGTGAGAATCAGGCGGGGCGGTTCGTTTTCTTCCGTCTTCTTCCAGAGAAGCGTTCCGTGCGTGTCGATCACGACGTCGTAGCCCGCGGCGTCGACCTTCTTCGAGAAGGCTTCGTGCCCGAGCGCCTCGTCGCCTGCGGGCGCTTCAAATTTGCTGGGAAGGGCAAGCTCGAGTTCCGCCGTCATGCGGCCCGAAATGCGGGTGGGAGCGTCAAGCGCGTCGAGCGTCGCGTAGTAGTCGTCCACGCCGCGCATCTTCGAAGTCATTGCGCAGTCGATGCGGCCGTCGAGCGACGTCATCATGTGGCAGATGAGATAGGGTTTCGTCATTTCTTTCTTCCTTAGTGCAGGGAAATGCATTGCGTAGGAAGGATTATCGACCTGCCGGTACACGGGATCTTGCCCGATCCTCTCTGATGCTTTCCGAAAGCTCCGTCTCTGATGAGGGAGTTAAATGCTCTCCAACAATTGGTTCGAAAATCTGCGCGACCGCTATTTCGCGACGGACATAGCCGTCACGATCGTCATGAATGACCGCATCTGCGCCGCGCGAGAAACGACGAAGTTCAACACGAGCAACGTCGACACCTTCCGCTCGCCCGAATACGGATTCCTCGGTTTCATGAGCGAGGGCGACCCCGTTCTCTACCGTCTCTCGACGCGCCGTCACACGGTGAAGAGCGAATTCGACGTGAAGGGCCTCACGACGCTTCCTCGCGTCGACGTGATCTTCGCCCTGCCCGGAGGCGACGCGAAGCTCGCCGAAGCCGCCGTCGCGGTGGGCGCCAAGGGGATCGTCTCCGCAAGCATGGGGTACGGCTCCATTCTGCAGGGTCACAAGGACTTCTACGTGCCCCTCATGAAGAAGGGCTTTCCGGTCGTTCTCTCGAATCGCGTGCCCACGGGCGACTGCGTCCTCTCGAAGGACTACCTGGAGAAGGGCTACATCGCGGCCGGCAATCTGAGCCCGCAGAAGTCGCGCATCCTTCTGCAGCTTGCGCTCACGAAGACCTCGGACCCGAAGGAAATCGCCCGCATCTTCAGCGAATACTAAAATCGAATTCTCGCCCGCGATCCCTAGGACCCACAGAGGGCGCGGGCGAGGACCGAACATGAGGAGTTTGAAAAATGAACGAAACCGTTCTCCCCCGTTTTCTCCGCTACGTGAGCTTTGACACGCAGTCGGCCCGCGAAAGCGAAACCGCTCCGTCGACGGAAAAGCAGCTGCGTCTTGCGGAAACGCTCGTCGCCGAATTGAAGGAACTCGGCGTCGAAAACGCCCACATCGGCAACGGCGGCGTCGTCTACGCGCTCGTCCCCGCGACGAAGGGCTGCGAAGACTGCCCGACGATCGGCTTCATCGCCCACATGGACACGTCGCCCGACGCCTCGGGCGAAAACGTCAAGCCCCAAATCCTTCGCTACGAAGGCGGCGACGTGACGTTGAACGCCGAAAAGGGCATCGTCTTCAAGGCGGCCGACTTCCCTGAAATCACGAAGTACCAGGGTGAAGACGTGATCTTCACCGACGGCACGACGCTTCTCGGCGCCGACGACAAGGCGGGCGTCGCCGCCATCATGGCGATGGTCGCCCACGTGCAGGCACACCCCGAAATGCCGCATGCGGCCCTTGCGATCGGCTTTACGCCCGACGAAGAAGTGGCCCGCGGCACGGTCAACTTCGACATCGAACACTTCGGCGCCTCCTACGCCTACACGTTCGACGGCGGGGAAGTGGGGACCTTCGAAAACGAAAACTTCAATGCCGGTACGGCGATCGTTACCGTGAAGGGCGTGGGCGTGCACCCGGGCCTCGCGAAGGACAAGATGGTGAATTCGCTCCGCTACGCGGCGAAGTTCATGGAAATGCTTCCCGCCGACATGAGCCCCGAATGCACCGCCGGCCACGAAGGGTTCCTCCACCCCAACATGATGAAGGGGAACGTCGTCGAAACGACGATCCGCATTCTCGTTCGCGACCACGACACGGCGCTCTACGAAGAAAAGAAGGCGCTTCTGCGCGACCTCGTCGCGAAGATGAACGAGCTCTATCCGCAGGCGCCCTGCACGATCGAGATCAAGGACAGCTATCAGAACATGCGTCCCTATCTCGACAAGGCGCCGAAGGTTCTCGAAATCGCCCGCGCCGCCTACCGTGCGGCGGGTCTCGAACCGATCGAAGAACCGATCCGCGGCGGCACCGACGGGGCTCGCCTTTCGGTGCGCGGTCTTCCCTGCCCGAACGTCTTTACGGGTGGGATGAACTTCCACGGGATCAACGAATGCCTCCCCGTGAAGTCCCTTGAAAAGGCGGCGGAAGTCGCCGTCAAGCTCGCGGAAGGTTCCGCGACGGTGAAGTCTTTGGCCTAACCTGAATTTTGCACGAGCCTCTTCGATCCTCACGAAGAGGCTTTTTCTTTGAGAAATTCTCTCAACTACGAAGGCTTATCGGGGGAGATTGACGATGCAGCCTGAATTCTGAATACACTGCCCCCTTACCCCCGAGAG
>CASEFX010000029.1 GCA_949287305.1 uncultured Sutterella sp.
GACGTCTTCCGAAGTCTACTTTACGTGGTCGGCGGCGCAGGCGCTCGTCTATAACGTCAAGGTTCAGGAAGCTCATTACTACTATAGGTTTTACCAAGTCTTCGGCGGGGAAATTCCGAAGGCGGACCAGAAGTATTCGCACTTGCTGACGGACCCCGTCACGAAGAAGCGCCATATCGAGTGGCTGGAGGATGTTCCCGGGGAGGTACTGCGAAATGGCGCGGTGCTCTACATCAAGGCGGTCAGTGGTGCCAAATCTGGATTGACGAAGAAACCGAGAACCAAACGCATCAAAGCCGCCGACAGAAGTCTCTGGCTTACGTCGGAACTCTTCACGATCAAAGATCTTGGCGGCAGATGGTATGAGCTCAATTTTGTTGTGGGCAAGTATCGGCGTCAGGTGGCGCGTATCCGTTTCAAGGCGCATCGTTCTTTCGAAATGCCGAACTCCGTCCATGTCAAGACGAAGGGAAGCAAGCTCTTTGTTTCCTTCAGTTCGCCTGAAGCATCTGATGAAAACCGTTTTCCCGAGACGGAGGACGAGATTCGAGCCCGCCTGAGAATGCAGACGCCCGAGGAGCTTTTGGTGCGTACGATCGGTTGCGACAGAGGCGTTGTGACGCCTTTGCAGACGCAAACGGAGGGCTTTGGTCTCAAGCGCATTGAAAAGGAGCGCATGCGCGCCAAGGACAAGCGCATCAAGAGACTCCAAAAGAAAAATGCGCGGCAAGAACGGGACAGCAAGGGAAGTCGCAAAACACGCAAAAAGATTAGTGACGCTCATTCGTACGGGCGCAATGTACGAGACAACTTTGCGCACCAGACTTCGCATGCTCTCGCTTCCGATCCCGATGTGGACGTAATCGCCTTTGAGGATCTGAAAATCAACAACATGATGGCCGCCCCCAAACCGAAGTACGATGAGGCGGGCAAACCTCTGCCCAACGGACGAGCGGCGAAGGCGGGCCTTCACAAAGCGATTCAGTTCGAGGGCATGTGGGGCCGTACTTTAACTTATGCACAATACAAGGCGCTGAGACACGGAAAAATCGTCGTTACCGTGCCGGCCGCCTACAGCAGTCAGCAATGCCCAAAATGCGGGCACACACACCGCAGCAACCGCCCTGACCAGGCGCACTTTGCTTGCACGAACCCCGACTGCCGATTCAATGAAGATCATCAACTCACTGCGGACCAGGTTGCGGCGATGAACATCGCCTCGCGGGCTGTGAAGCAGATTTTTGATGACCAACAGAAGTCCAAAGAGCGAAAGCGCCTCTTGCGCATGCGCAGGAAAGGCGAATCGAGCGAAGGACAAGGTAGGGGTGGGACGCCCCGATCCATGCGCGCCGACGATGTCGGAGCTGCGAAGCCGGTGGAGCCTAAGCCGGACACGGGAAATCTTCCTGTGTCCACCTAGGCTGTGAAACCGGAAGCCCTAGCCAAAAGCGCAAGCGTTGGCTGGGGAGAGTTCACGACTTCGTTTCGGGGCCAGGTCGAACGATCGATCTTTTCAAAAATCATTTTTTCTTCTCCGGAAGATTTTCAGGGCAGATCGGGCTCGTCGTGATTCGTTGAGCGTTCGGATTGCGGGCGTGGAACTTCGCGCCAGTGTCCGAGGCGAGATGCACGACTTCCCGTCGGAAGCGGACGACGAACCCGATGCAGACGATAAACGACAGCAACTCCGCCGCCGGCTGCGCCGACTCGATGCCGTAGAGTCCGAAAAAGCGAGGCAGAATCAAAATGAGCGGCAAAAAGAAGATCCCCTGACGCAGACACGCGAGGAAGGTCGCGATGCCCGCTCGCCCGAGCACTTGGTAGGTCATGTTGGAGACGACGCTCACCGGCATGAACGGCGCGACGAGACACTGGAGAAGCAGCGCTTCCACGCCGATTTGCACGACGGCCGGGTCTTCCGTACGAAAGAACGCCACCACTTCCTCGGCGAAAACGAATCCCAAGAGTCCCAAAGCCGTCATCAGGGCGGTCGACATCGCAAGCGTCGCGTCGGCGGCCTTGAGCACGCGGTCGTAGCGCTTGGCGCCCCAGTTGTAGCCGAGCACGGGCTGATAACCTTGCCCGATCCCGATCATGGCGGCGGACGTCACCATCATGACGCGGCCCACGATCGACATCGCGGCCACTGCGGCGTCGCCGTACACGCCTGCCATGAGGTTGAGCGCCGAAGCGGCCACGGCACCCAGAATGTTGCGCGAGAGCGAAGGCATACCGAGCCGAAAGAGCGTTCCGTAGGTGCGAAGGCTCCTCGAAACGAGGAGCGGCGAGAGACGGATCGATCCGCGGCCTCCGGCAAAGAAGGAGAGAAGGATCGCAAAGGATACGGTTTGGGAGAGGGCGGTCGCCCAGCCGGCGCCCGAGATCCCGAGGTCGAACGTGAAGATGAAAAGAGGCGCCACGGCCATGTTGAGGATCCCGCCGATCCCGAGACCGATCATCCCCACGAAGGCCATGCCTTCGGAGCGGAGAATGTTGTTGAGGGTGAAGGAGGCCGCCATGAAAGGCGCGGCGTAAAGGACGGGCTTGGCGTAAGCGATTGCGTACGGGAGAATCGTGTCGGTTGCGCCCATGACGGAGAGGAGCGACGTCAGGGTGTAGAGGGATACGACGGAAAAGAGAAAGCCGAGCAAGAGCGACGTGAAGAGCGCCGAGCTCGCCGTCTCATGGGCCTTTGCGTACTCCTTCGCGCCGAGAAGGCGTGAGGTCTGCGAGGCGCAGCCCTGTCCCACCATGATTCCCAGGGCCTGGATCACCATCTGGAGCGCAAAGGCGACGCCCATGGCCCCGACGGCCGAAGTCCCGAGGTAGGAAACGTAGAAGGTCGAGACCGTGTTGTAGAGCGCCGTCACGAGCATGGAGAGCACGGTGGGAATGCCGAGCCGCACGATGAGCCCGGCGACGGGCTCCGTCGTCATGCGCTCGAAGGTTCGGGCCGCGGTGTTCCGGGCGGATTCGGCCGTGCGCTTCGTATGGTCGTGGGCGGTGGATTCCATGCTTGGGTGCTTGAGAGGCTGGTTTGCGGTATTCCTTCAAGAATACCGCCGCGGTCCGACGCTCGGAGAAACTTCCGACTGTTTCACACACATGGAGTTCATCCCCTACGACATATGCACTATGGCGAAGCCCGCCGCACTCCTGTATAGTCGAAAGCATGATGACTGCGAACACTTTCTCCCGACTCCGCACCGGCTCCCGCCGCTGGTGGCGCCGCTTGAACTTCAAGCGGGTGCCGGGCACAGTGTTGCCGTAAAGAAAACGAAAATTTCTTTCAACGAGGAACCCGCGGAACGCGGGTTTTCTTGTAAGTACACAGAGCGACGGTTCCGCGGGGTCTCAGACCAAAGACCGAGGTCCATGACATGACGAACCGATTCTCTTCCACCGCTCAGAACGCCGCCAAGGCGCCTTTCTCCTTCCTGCGTCGTCCCGCCGTTGCGGTTCTTGCCGCCGCGATTCTCTCGGGTTTTCAGACCGTATCCGCCGCCGACTTCCGTTGGACGAGCGCCGGGGACTTCCTCACCTTCGACATCCACGCGCAGAACGAAACGCTCAACTCCTCCGCCTGCGCTACGGTCTACGAGTCGCTTGTCCGCTACAACGAGAAGATGGAGGTCGAACCCGCGCTCGCCACGAAGTACGAGCGCGTGCCCGAAGGCTTCCTCTTTACGATCCGCGAGAACGTGAAGTTCCACGAGGGCGAAACCTTGACGCCTGAAGACGTGGTCTTCTCGATCAACCGCGCGCTCGCGCCCCTGAGCCAGTTCAAGAGCTCGGCCGCCGGGATTCTCGGCGCCGAAGCCACTCCTGACGGCAAAGTCCTCGTCAAGACCGTTTCGGGTTCGCCCGTCTTCCTGCGTCAGCTCACAACGCTTCGCATCCTCAACAAGGCCTGGGCTGAAAAACACGGCGCGCTCGAACCCCAGAACTACGTCGCGGGCGAAGAATCCTACGCCGCCACGCACGCGAACGGCACGGGGCCCTTCCGACTCACGCTTCGCGAGCCCGACGTCCGCACGGAATTCACGGCGAACCACGACTGGTGGGATGAAGCGAACCGCAAGGGGAACGTCGAAAAGGTGATCTACACGCCGATTTCGTCGGCCGCGACCCGCACGGCGGCGCTCCTTTCGGGCGAAGTGGACTTCGTTCTCGATCCGGCCGTGCAGGATCTGACGCGCCTCTCGCGCAATCCCGACCTCAAGGTCCTCTCGACGGGCGAAGACCGCGTGATGATGGTGGCGCTCGACCTCAACCGGGACGCGACGCCCTACGTGAAGGGCTTGGACGGAAAGCCCTTGGCGGCGAACCCCTTCAAGGACGCCCGCGTGCGCGAGGCGATGTCGATCGCCGTGAACCGTCCGGGGCTTGTGCGCGGCGTCATGCGCGGGAAGGCCCTTCCCACCGGAACGATCGTCTCCCACGCCGTCTTCGGCTGGAACGAAGAGATCGGCGCGGCCCCGAAGTTCGACCTCAACCGCGCGAAGGCGCTCATGAAGGAAGCGGGCTATGAAAAGGGCTTTTCCTTCACGATCGACACGCCGAACAACCGCTGGGTGAACGACGAGGCGATCGTCAAGGCGCTCGCTTCGATGTGGGCGAAGATCGGCCTCAAGGTGTCGGTGCACTCGATGCCGCGCGCCCAGTACTTCCCGAAGGTTCTGAGCTTCGATACGTCGGCCTGCCTCGTCGGATGGGGTTCGACCACCTTGGACGCCTATCGTCCGCTGCAGTCGCTCTCGGCCACCTACAACCCGGCGAGCGGGGACGGCATCAGCAACGTGGGCCGCGCCTCGTCCGCGGAACTCGATGCGGTGTTGAAGCGCCTCGCCGTCTCCGAAGAAGTCGGGGAGAGAAGGGGCCTTGCCGAAGAAGCGCTCTCGATCGAAAAGAAGGGCGTCTTTCACATTCCGCTTCTCGAGCCCCAGATCAGCTGGGTCATGAAGAAGACGGTCGACGCGCCCCTTCGTCCCGACAACACGCTCGTCCTCGACCGGGTGCGGGTGAACGAATAAGGATGCAATCATGCTTCGACTCCTCTCCGAGCGGATTCTTCAGGGCGTCGTCGTCCTCCTCGTCGTGAGCGGCATTGCCTTTGCGCTCTTTCAGTTCGTGGGCGACCCCGTCTCGCAGATGCTCCCGCCCGACGCGTCGGCCGCGGACCGCGTTGCGCTCACCGAGGCGCTCGGTCTCAACGATTCGCCCTTCGTGCAGTACATGCGCTTTCTCGGAAACGCCTTGGCGGGCGACTTCGGAATGAGCCTTCGGCACGGCACCCCCGTGGCGGACCTCATTCTCGAGCGTCTCCCCGCGACGGTGGAGCTTGCGGGTCTCGCCGTGCTGATCGCGCTCGTCGTCGGGATCCCGATCGGGATCCTTACGGCCCTGCGTCCGCAAAGCGTTCTCTCTCGCTTTGCGCTCGGCGCGACGCTCTTCGGGATGTCGCTTCCGACCTTCCTGATCGGCATTCTCCTCATCATGCTCTTCAGCGTGATGACGGGGCTCTTGCCCGCCTTCGGGCGCGGCGAAACCGTGACGATCGGGTTCTGGACGACGGGGCTTCTCACGAAGGACGGACTCGAACACATCCTTTTGCCCGCGCTCACGCTCGGGGTCTTTCAGACGGCGCTCGTGGTGCGGCTCGTGCGGGGTGAAATGCTCGAGGTTCTCCGGCGCGACTTCGTGAAGTTCGCAAGGGCCCGGGGCCTTACGGAGCGCCGCATCGCGTTTGCGCACGTTTTCCGAAACGCTTCGCTTCCGGTGATCTCGGTCATGGCGCTGCAGTTCGGGGAAATCATCGCCTTTTCGGTCGTCACCGAAACGGTCTTTCAGTGGCCGGGGATGGGAATGCTCTTTTTGCAGTCGGTGCAGTTCGCCGACATTCCGGTCCTCGCCGCCTATCTCACCTTCATCGCTTTTCTTTTTGTCGTCATCAATCTGCTTGCGGACCTGAGTCATCTTGCGGTCGACCCGCGTCTTCGCAAGGAAGGAGTCTGATATGTCCAACCTCAACGAAAACCTGCTTCCGGAAGTCCTCTCGGGTCTCGAAGCCATGACGGCGATCCGCCGTGACCTCCATGCGCACCCCGAACTCGGCATGTGCGAAGTCCGCACCGCCAAGATCGCGGCCGACGCGCTTCGCGCCATGGGTTGCGACGAAGTCGTCGAAGGGATCGGCAAGACCGGCGTCGTCGCGCTGATCCGCGGCGGCAAGCGCAATCCCGAGCATCCGGTCACGATCGCGCTTCGCGCCGACATGGATGCCTTGCCGCTCGAAGAACACACGGGTCACCCCTGGGCTTCTGTCATTGAAAACCGCATGCACGCCTGCGGGCACGACGGGCACGTCGCGGGCGTCCTTCTCGCCGCACACGCGCTCGTGAAGCGCCGCGAACATCTTGCGGGCGACGTCGTCCTGATCATTCAGCCGGGCGAAGAAGGCTACGCCGGGGCGCGCGAAATGATCGAAGACGGTCTCTTCGAGCGCTTCCCCGTCGGCGAAATCTACGGCGTGCACTGCGCGGGTGAGCTCCCGCTCGGCGTCATCGGCTTTACGAAGGGCGCGCAGTGCGCCGCGGCCGACCACTTCCGCATCACCGTGAAGGGCGTGGGCGGTCACGGAGCGCGTCCCCACAAGACGGTGGACCCGGTCGTGGCGACGGGGATTTTGATCGGAGCGCTGCAGACGATCGTTTCGCGCTCGGTCGATCCGATGCGTCCCGCGGTCGTGACGATCGCTTCGATTCACGGGGGCGACCCCAAGGGCGTCTCGGTCGTGCCCGCCGAAGTGAAGCTCGCCGGGACGACGCGCTGCGCCTATCCGGAAGAGCGCGACCTGATCGAGCGCCGCATGGGCGAAATCTGCGCGGGCGTCGCCGCGACGACGGGAACGGAAATCGACTTCCAGTACATCCGCCTCTATCCGCCGCTCGTCAATCACGACGAACAGCTCGAGTTCGCCCGTCAGGTGGCGCTCGAAGCCTACGGCGAAGAGCGCGTTCGCAATCACTCGGCTTCGATGGGCGCGGAAGACTTCGCGTTCTTCCTCGAAAAGCGCCCGGGCTGCTTCCCGCGCGTCGGGATCGCCGATGCGACGCACACGGCGAACCATCACCATCCGAACTTCGACTACAACGACCTCGCGCTCGGACCCACGGCCGACTTCTTCGTGCGGCTCGTGGAAAAGCGACTCGCCGCCCTCCAATAAGGATCCATGATGCTCGAACGACTCCTCGCCACGCCCGTCTCGAAAGTCTCCGCTCTGCTCCTTGTCGCCGTCCTGATCGCGGCGGTCGGGGCGCCGTGGCTCTCGCCCTACGACGCGACGGACCTCGCGTCGTTTGACATCGCGGACGCGAATCTGCCGCCCGCGTGGTTCCCGGACGGAGGCGACGCCCACCTTCTCGGCACGGACGATCAGGGGCGCGACCTCTTCTCGGCCATTCTGAGCGGAACGCGTCTGTCGCTAGCGATCGGGGTGACGGCGGCGCTTTTGTCGCTCGTGCTCGGCGTGACGGCGGGGCTCGTCGCGGGTTACGCGGGCGGAGTCGTCGACGCGGTGCTCATGCGCCTTTGCGACGTGATGCTCGCCTTTCCGACGCTTCTTGCGGCGCTCCTCGTCGACGGGGTTCTCCGCACGGTGTTGGGCGAAGGCGCGGGCGAGGGGACGCTCTACGCGGTGCTTCTGATCGCCATGACGGTGACGGGCTGGGTTCCCTACGCCCGAACGGTGCGCGGGCTCGCCCGCACGAAGCGCTCGGCCGACTACGTCTCCGCGGCGAAGCTCTCGGGCGTTTCGGAAGGGACGATCCTTCTTCGTCACGTGCTCCCGAACGTCATGGGACCGGTCTTCGTGCTGGGGACCTTGAATCTGAGTTCCGCCGTGATGACGGAAGCCACGCTTTCCTTCCTCGGCGTCGGCGTTCCGCCCACGACGCCCTCGCTCGGAACCCTCATTCGGATCGGCAACGACTTCCTCTTTTCGGGCGAATGGTGGATCGCGCTCTTTCCGAGTGCGGTGCTCGCCGTGACGGTCTTCTCCGTCAATTTCTTGGGCGACCGCCTGCGCGACGTCCTCAATCCGGTTCTGAAGGGGTGAAAAGCATGTTGGAAGAAAAGACGAAGAAGAGCCCGATCCTCACGGTGGAGGGACTGACGGTACGGAGGGCCGACGGTGCGGCCCTCTTGGAAGACGTGTCGCTTACCGTGAACGCGGGCGAAATCCTCGGGCTCGTGGGCGAGTCGAGCGCCGGAAAGTCCATGATCGGTAACGCCGTTGCGGGACTCCTACCTGCGGGCGTCACGAGGGCGGGCGGACGAATCGTGCTCGAAGGCCGGGAGATCCAGGATCTCTCGGCGGACGAGACCCGGAAAATCCGGGGGCCCAAGATCGGGATGATCCTGCAGGATCCGCTCGGAAGCCTCAACCCGCTTCTCACCGTGGGCGAACACTTTCGCGAGACCTTCGCCGCGCACGGCATCCGTCTCTCTGAAGCGGAGCTCACGGCCCGTTCGACGGCGCTTCTTCGCGAAGCGGGATTGCCCGAGCCCGAGAAGCGTCTCGGGCAATATCCCCATGAACTCTCGGGCGGCCTTCGGCAGCGCGTCGTGATTGCGCTTGCGATCGCGCTCGATCCGATTCTTCTCATCGCGGACGAACCGACGACCGCCTTGGACGTTTCGGTGCAGGCGAAGATCACGGCGCTTCTCCGAAAGCTCGCCAAGGAGCGCGGATGCGGAGTCCTTCTCATCACCCACGACATGGGGGTGATCGCCGAGACGGCCGACCGCATGGCGGTTCTGTATTCGGGACGCGTCGTGGAAGGGGGCCTCACGGACGATCTCATGAAGACGCCCCAGCACCCCTACACGAAGGGCCTCATGGGGGCGATTCCCGACACGGACTCGTCGTCACTCTGGCTTGAGCAGATCGACGGGGTCATGCCCGACCCCGCGAATCGGCCGTCGGGCTGTCCCTTCCATCCGCGCTGCCGCGCGGTGCAGAAGCGCTGCGAAACGGAACGACCAGAGCTCGTGCCCTGCGGGGCTTCGCAGGCCGCCTGCTGGCTTGCGGCCGACAACGGCCGAAGCGTGCCCGATTCGGTCGTGCGGTTTCACCCGCCCGTAAAGAGGAGTTGGAAGACCCTCGAAGCGAAGCGCCTTGCGGCCCTGGAGACGGTGCCCGAAATCCTGCGGGTGGAAAACGTTCGGAAAACCTTCGTTCTTCGCCGTGCGGGACTCCTCGAACGCCTGGCGGGACGAAAGGACGACGTGACCGTCGCGGTGGACGGCGTGAGTCTCTCGGTGCGAAAGGGCGAGACCGTGGCGCTCGTCGGCGAATCGGGCTGCGGCAAGTCCACCTTCGCTCGGATCGCGTCGGGCCTTCTTGCGCCGGACGAGGGCGGGGTGACGGTCGCCGGAAAGGACGTGAAGTTCCTCGAGGCGGGTCACGTCAACATGATCTTTCAGGACCCGTACGCAAGCCTCAATCCGCGCATGACGGTGGCGGACATCTGGGAGGAGCCCCTGAAGAGCCTTCGCCCCGAGCTCACCGCTCCCGAGCGCGGCGCGAAGCTTCGCGAACTCGCGCGCCTCGTGGGGCTCCCCGAAGAAGCGCTTCTCAAGTACCCGCACGAATTCTCGGGCGGACAGCGCCAGCGCATTTCGATAGCGCGCGCCGTCGCCGCGGGGCCCGACCTTCTCATCTGCGACGAACCGACGAGCGCGCTCGACGTTTCGGTGCAGGCGCAGGTCCTGAATCTTCTCAAAACCCTGCAGTTGGAGCGGGGCTTGAGCATGCTCTTCATCTCGCACAACCTCGGCGTCGTGCGTCACATCGCCGACACCGTGGGGGTGATGTACCGCGGTCAACTCGTCGAAAGGGCGTCGAAGGAAAATTTGTTCGAAAATCCGCTTCATCCGTATACGAGAATGCTTCTCGATTCCGTACCGAAAATCGGTGGCGGAAAGCGAAGCGTCGTCCCCGGGGAGGCGTCCGACATCCTCCCGCGGGAGGGTTGCCCCTTTGCGCCGCGTTGCGCAAATGTTACGGACAAATGCCGCGTCGGAAAAGTTTTCCTTGAAGAGAAAAACGGGCCGCAGGGCTTGCGCGCCGTGGCCTGCCGCAATGTTCCCTAAAAGATCGGGGGAGGGTCCGCAATCTTTTCAGGCTTCCTTTTGTTCAGTAAAAAAGAGCGCGTTCAGGAACGAAATACCGTCGCGCTCACCTTTTTCTGAGACGGTTGAAATTGCCTCTCGGAGTGAGGTTTAGGTCCTCGAGTATGAGTTAGGGAACTTAGGAAATCACCGAAAGAGAGTTCATGATTCTTCGTGATAGTCTCGTGGGGTGAAATTGCACGAGAAATGCGTGATTTCGCTTTTGGAAGGAGACAATTCATGAACCAAAAACCGAACCCGACTTCGGGCGTCGGCATCTCCCGCCGTACCCTCCTGGGTGCGACCGCGGCGGGCGTCGGCGTTGGCAGTTTCGCCGGCATCTCGCTCGCTCAGGTTGAAAAGACCATTGAGAAGCTCAAGGAAGAAGGTTGGGAAGCCCATCCGACGGCCTGCTGCATGTGCGGCGCCCGTTGCGGCATGCTCGCCATGAAGAAGAAGGGCGCCAAGCTCGGCCCCGACACGGTGCGCATCTTCCCGAACCCCTCGCATCCCCAGCGCGGCTACTGCGGCCGCGGTGCGCAGACGCTCTGGCTCTGGAACCATCCGCTTCGCATCAAGAAGCCCTTGAAGCGCAAGGGCGAACGCGGCTCGGGCGAATTCGAGGAAATTTCCTGGGATCAGGCCCTGAACGAAATCGCCGCGAAGTTGAAGGAAATCACCGAAAAGTACGGTGAAAAGAGCGTCCTTCTGACGTCCCACAACTTTACGGGCTATCAGGCCTGGTTTGCCCAGCCCTTCGGGACGCCGAACGTCGTCAACCACTCGGCCACCTGCAACAGCGCGTCGACGCTTGGCCGTCGCATGATCTTCGGCCCCGCCTACAACGGCGTCGGCGCCGTCGACCCCGACTACGGCAACGCGCGCTACCTCCTCCTCGTGGGCCGCACCCTCAACTGCGCCGCGGGCATCTTCGGTCACGCCGCCGCCGCGCGTGAAAACGGCTGCAAGCTGGTCTTCGTCGACCCGCGCATGCCGGAAGGCGCTCTGGGCGACGCCACGTGGATCCCGATCAAGCCGGGCACCGACGGCGCCTTCCTGCAGGGCCTCATTCACATCGGTTTGAAGGAAGGTCTCTGCGACCTCGACTGGGTCAAGCACTGGACGAACGGCCCCGTGCTCGTTCACGAAGACCTTCGCCCCGTCACGGAAAGCGAAGTGGTGGAGGGCGGTTCCGCCCGACGCTTCGCGGTCGTCGACGAAACCACGGGCACGCTCCTGTGGCAGGGCCCGAAACTCAACGAAAAGGGCGCGATCGTGGGCTTCGACCACGATCCTCTGCAGCCGCTCCTTCTCTCGCACACGACCGAAATCACCTTCCTCAACGGCAAGGTCGAACGCGTGAAGACGGCCTTTGACCACTTCCTCGACGTCAACAACCGCTACACGCCGGAAGAAACGTCGAAGATCACGGGCATTCCCGTCGACACGCTCGTCGAAACGGCGCGCGACTTCTTCAAGTTGAAGGGCGTCTGCGACGACGGCTGGTATTCGTCGCGCAACGCCAACGACGTCGAAGCCTTCGGCATGATGAACGTCATCAACCTCTTTACGGGCCGCTTCGACCTCGAAGGCGGTTTGATCGCCACGCAGGGCGGCGGCTACGGCGGGGCGCCCGGCATCAAGCGCAAGGACGGCAAGTGCCTCGGTCCCACGGGCGTTACTTGGGATCCCCCGAAGGGCAAGCCCCTTGACAAGGAATACTATCCGGAAGGCATCGGCAGCTTCCATTCGACTTTCGAAGCGATGAAGACCGGCAAGCCCTATCCGATCCGCGCGCTCTTCATCACGGGCGGCGCCATGTTCCATCGCGAAGCGAACTCGGCGCGCATGATCGAAGCCTTCAAGTCGCTTGACCTCATCGTCTCGCAGGACCTGATGCCGCAGGAATCGAACGACTACGCCGACTATGTGCTGCCGTCGACCTTCTTCCTGGAAAACCACGAGTACCTCGGCGTTACGTACGCCCGCGACGGCTACGTGCAGCGCTCGAGCGCGGAAATCGATCCGCCGGAAGGCGTCGAAGCCCGCCACGACATCTGGCAGTTCCTCGAAATTCTCCGTCGTGCGTATCCCGAACGCGCCGCGCGCGTGGGCTACACCGAAGAGATCAAGGACCGCGCGGGCTGGAAGGCCTGGTGGGATCAGGGTCTCGTCGAAGCCGGCTGGAAGAAGTGGATCGCTTCGAAGAACGCCGCCAAGCCCGGCGAAGGCGACCGCATCCTCAAGGACGTCGACGAAAAGGGCTGGTCGCTCACCATCCCGAAGAAGTACGGCAACGTTCCCTACAAGAAGCCCTTCCCGACGCCGACCGGCAAGGCCGAGCTTCTCTCCTTCTTCATCGTTCAGCGTCCGCACTGCAAGGGCATCCGTCCGATTCCGGAATACGTTCCGGTCACGGCCTACACGGCTCCGAAGCCCCTGAGCGACGAATTCGTCCTCGTCTCCGGCAAGGACGGCGTCTCGGGCTGCGGCTGCACGATCTTCACGTGGCCGACGAAGTACCTCGGCGACCGCACCTTCTGGATGAACCCGGTTGACGCCGATCGTCTCGGCATCAAGATGGGCGACACCGTCGAAGTGGAAGGTCTCGACAACCACGTCAAGGGCCGCGTCAAGATCACGGTTACGAACCGCGTGCGCGTGGGTTCTCTCTTTGTTCACGGTTTTGCGGGCGGCGTTCGCACCAAGAAGCTTCCCGAAAACTACGCATGGGTCCGCGAAGGCATCAATTCCAACTGGCTCACCGAAGGTGTCAGCCAGGTGGCCTGCGGCAACATGAACAACAACACGTCGGTCCGCGTCAAGCGCGTCTGAAGGAGAAGCCATGACTACGAAATCCAAAAAGCAGCTGGCGCACCTCTTCGACGCAACGCGTTGCGTTGACTGCAACGCCTGCATCGTCGCGTGCGCGCAGACGAACTATCCCGAAATGTTCGACCGCCCCAACGAAGGTTGGGATTGGTTGGCGGCCAACATCCGCAAGGTGACGCTCGAGCGCGCGAAGCGCCCGGTGCACATGCTGGTTCAGTGCCAGCAGTGTGAAAACGCCCCCTGCATCGACACCTGCCCCTTCGGCGCGAACTACCGCGATCCGGAGACGGGCCTGGTGAAGACGGACGAAAGCCGCTGCGTCGGTTGCAACTACTGCATCGCGTCGTGCCCCTACGACGTGCGCTGGTCGCACCCCGACACCGGTCTTCCGATGAAGTGCATGGGACACGGTTGCGAAGAGCTCGTCAAGAACGGCGAACTTCCGGCCTGCGTTTCGGCCTGTCCGGTTTCGGCCCGCATGTTCGGCGACGTGTCGGATCCCGATTCCGACATCTCCCGCAAGATCGCGGTCTCGAAGACCGAAAAGCTCCTTCCCCATAAGGGAACGAAACCCAACTACTTCGTGGTGGTGAAATGACGTACGAATTTGTTGAATTGACGAGCCAGGCCGCCACGGCGCATTGGGGGTGGACCATCGCGTTCTTCCTCTGGTTCGTGGGCTTGGCCGGGATGAGCCTTTTCCTCAACTGGTGGCTGCGTTCGAAGCGCGTCTTCTACGTGGCGACGGCTGCGGCCATCATCGGGACCCTTCTCGTGGTCTCGCACCTGGCCCGCATGCTGAACCTCCCGATGGTCGCGATCAACGCGCTCATCGAATGGAAGTTCAACTTCGGCAGCTGGATGTTCATCGGCATCTGCATCCTCGCGGTGCTCTGCGTGCTGACGCTCATTCAGTCCTGGGGCATGTGGAAGAACGCCCGCTGGGCCGACTCCTGCGGTCTTCTCATGATCGACGCGATCCTGGGCGTGGCCGCGACGGCTTACTCGGGCTTCCTCTTGACGCAGGCCGTGGGCGTCCCGCTCTGGACGACCGCCGTTCTGCCGGTCCTCTGGATCTTCTCGGGTCTCGCCTGCGCGGTGGGTCTCGCTGAAATCCTCGCCTCGACGGGCAAGCTCGAAACCGGTCATCCGCACTGGCTTGCGGGCGCCGCCAACGGCGTGCACATCGGCGAAGCCTTCGTGATCTTCGCCTTCGTGCAGGTCGCCCTGGCCGGTACGCCGGGTGCCGCGGCGGGCGCCGAGTCGCTCCTTTCGGGCGACAACGCCGCGCTCTTTCTCGGCGGCGCCGTGGGCGTCGGGATCATCGTTCCCTTCCTCATCGGGCTCTTCATGAAGTCCTCGAAGGGCATGGTGGCCTTGGGCGGCGCGTGCGCCCTCTGCGGTGCGCTCGCTCTGCGCGCGGCGGTGCTCTTTGCCGGCTACTTTGATCCGGTGATCTTCTAAGAAGATTTCGACTCGGAATCCCTGAGAACGACAAGCCCCCGAAGCTTCGGCCAAGGGGGCTTGGCGCTTTTGAGTTCGATGGTGCTATGGTTACCGTATGGCGGAACGAAAGGACGAATCTCCGAACGGAAGCTTCCTCGTCCCGGCCAAAGGAGAGAAAATGAGGTTCTATTGCATGTATTGCGGGCACTCGTCGGGTTCCGTTTTGAGCCTGACCACGGGATCCTGCCGCAACAGCCCGAACGGCAAACATGTGCCCTACGAGGGCGCAGAAAAGCGCAAGTACTACTGCAAGTACTGCGGACACTCCTCGGGCTCCATCTTGAGCCTGACCACGGGATCGTGCCGAAACAGCCCGAACGGCAAGCACATTCCCTATGAGGGCGACGAAACGAGCAAATACGTCTGCAAATATTGCGGGCACACCTCGAGTTCCATCACGAGCCTGACCACGGGATCGTGCCGCAACAGTCCCACTCGCAAGCACGTGCCGATGTAACGAACTCTTTATACGCAGGATGCGAAAACCCCCGTTCCTAATTTGGAAACGGGGGTTTGTATTCGCCAGTAGATCAAAGCTTGGCTTTAATCGGTTTGGGAACTTTACCAGACGTAACGTCCGCCGAAGCTGTAGCGATAGCTGTCGTTGTAGTCATCGCCGTGCGAGCGTTCGAGCGTGCCGTAGAAGGCAAACTGTTCGGAGGCATTGAGCTGCATGCCCACGCCGTAGCTCACCCAAGTGCCGTCAAGATCGTTCGAGAAGGAACGCGTACGTCCGGCAGCAGGGGTAGCATCGAAGTCGTTGTCGCCCAGGAATTCGTGATTGACGGAGGCGTGCACGTAGAACTCACCGGCATTCTTCGGGAAGCTCGCGCCGAGTCGAGCGCCAAGACGGCCCATTAGAGTCTGCATGTCGTCCTGTTCGACCTTCACGTCGTTCGAGGCCGTGAAGTCGTCACCGAGAACGTAGCCGTAGGCAAGCTCAACCTGAGGTTCCAGCCAGAAGGTCTGAGAAAGCGCCCAGTGATAGCCGACTTCAGCGGAGAGACCGAAGGCGGTATTGTCGTAGGAACCGTCAAACATAGCGGCGGAGCTCAGGTTCGACGCGGTGATGTCGGTCGAAAGGCGGCCGATACGACCGATCACGTCCACATAACCGCCGCAGTCAAAGAACCCGCTTGCATACGCCGCCAGCGTGTAGCCGTCCGACTCGCCGGAGCCATTCGAGATGTCGGCGTCCATGTTGGTGTAGCTGAATGCGCCGCCGACGATCCAATTGCCGCTGACCGTGGCGTCGGCACCGACTTGAATCGTCGTGGAACGAATGTCCGTCGTCACGTCCTGCTTGACGTTCGATTCACCGCCGTAGACACGGGCCCAGGCACCGGCCGTGCGCAGATTGCCGCGAACGTCGCCGAGGCGCTGCGAGAGATGGTTCACTTCGTTGCGCCATTGCACGAAGGTCGAAGCATTGAACTGCTGCAGGGCGGCCATGGAGTAATTGGCTTCCTGCGTCACATTACCGTCGGCATCGATCGTCCAGGCGCCCGCCACCGTACCGGCTTCGCCACCTTGGGTGATGCCTTCCGTTCCGTGCGTGACGTTGACAACTCCCTTTTCCACCAGTTCCTGCGGCGTATCATAGAGGTCCGTCAGACGGCTGCTCGCGAGGATGCGCGCCTTGGAAGCGGTGTTGTTGGCGATAGTGACCCCGCCTTCGACATCGGTGTCATAGATCACCGTGGCGTTTTCGCCTGCGAAGGTACCGGCAACGTTCATCGTGTTGTCAAGACCAAGCCTGATGGTCTGGTTGGTAGCCTTGACGGTCGATTTGGCGTCCGCAGTCAAATCACCCGTCAACATCGTTTCGGATGCATGGTCGGCAGAGCCCAACTGGAGAGTGCCCTCGTTGGTGACGGCCACGTCACCCGTCAGACGGTTGGCGGCACCCGCGAGGGTCATCGTACCCGCATCCGTGTAAAGCGAGTAGGCCGTGCCACTGTCTTTGGTCGCGGTGGCAGTGGCATTGACGTTGCCGTTCATTTCGACCGTGGTATTGCCGTAGACGCCGATGCCGACGGCAGAGCCGGTTTCCGTGGTGACGTCAAGATCCGTCGTGCCATTTGCCTGGAGAATGACAGTATTCTGTTCGCCTTCTTTGGGGTTATAGGTGGCTACAATGCCGTAAGCTTCGTTGGCCGTACTCGACACCGTGGCCTTCACGTTGCCCAAAGTTGCCGCCGCATCGTTGAAGTTTTCTCCGAGCGACGTGTTGTAGAAGTAGTTAGTGACCCAAATGCCGTTGGCGAGACCACCGTTCGAGGAAACGTCCAACGTTACATCTCCGCGAATCACCCCCTGACCCTTTTCGAACTTAATCCCAGTGGCGGGACTCGCTCCATTCTCAAACTTTTCGCTGTCTGCAATCGTAGATGCCGACGAGTGGACGGTGATGTTCACCTTAGTCTGTTCAGCGATGTCAAGCACCCCACCGTAAATGTCAATGCCGATTGCTTCGCTATAACTATTGTCAGCTGCGGAATTTTGGCGATCGGTGGCCGTTGAAAGATTAATGTTTAAGGCTTCGCCTGTAACGAAGAGGGTGCCACTTTTTCCTTTGCCGAGGCCATAGACGGACTTCCCGTTTTGACTCTTCGAGGTGACGCTGAAATCAACCAAATTGGCTGACAACGTAACGTAGGAATCCGTGTAAGCGTCGAAGGCAGTAGCTTGATTATTCCCGCCGCCGATGAAGTCGGTTTCAATGGAAACGTGCATCGAATCTCCGCCGAACGTGGGATTCGTGCCGCCGAGGACTTCAATGCCGTAGATCTGATTATCTTGGCTACTTCCATCTTTGGGGCCGATGGCGCTCACATCGAGCTTGATGTTGTTAAGGCTACCCGACGCGCCGTTTTCCACGAGAACTCCGGCCCAGTGTCCCGTCAGGTCTTTACCTTCAAACTCGATAGGGTCAGTACTCAACTGAGGAACGTCCGAAGATTTCCAAATAAGCTTGGGATCGTAAGCAGCCTCTACGGTCATGGAGGCAGCCGTCAGGGCAGCCAGAAAGACGGCCGCGCTGAGGCGGGAGCGACGATATGAAAACATCAGTATCTCCATAAAGAATTAGGGTTATTCTTTTTAATGCATTGCTACACAACGCATTTCAGAAGGATTCCACAAATGTTTTTTTTTCGCAATAGGTGTAAACCCGATATTTTTGGGTTTCGGTATTTAATGAATCGCGGAAAGTTACCGTAGGTCATACGTTTTGTTACTTGATCCGGTCGTTGATTGTGAATGTTGTAGTTGATGAACGTTGGATGGTACTGGACGTGCATTTACATTCGCATGTCACTTTGCTCGCTAGGAAGGGACGTGACTCTTACAATGGGGGGTACGGGCGCCGTGGCCCGCGTGTTTCAGGGCTTTGGATAGGGAAGCATGTTTTCATTACGCGTGAAATTGGTGATTGCGATCGGCGCGATCGTGTCGATGGCGAGCTTCCCGTTGATCTGGATGGGGTATCGGGACGTTTACGACCATTCGATCGAAGCGGCCCGCGACCGGTTCGTGAGCCTCTCGAGAATGCTCGAAGAGGATCTGCGACTCTCGGTCTTGAGCGAGCAGAGTCTCGTCACCCAGAAGATCTCGATCGAAATGGACGACATCCGCTCGGAACTCGACGCGATCGAGTCCTGGTGGCGCGCGGGCGTCTTTGAAAAGAAGGACGACGTCTTCTCGTTCATGCTCGAGAAATGGGACACCCATACGGCGCTCCTTCGTCCCGACGGTCAATTCGTGAGAACGTCCCCCGCGGTCGAGGTGCTGTGGGGAAGAAACGGTGAAGACTGGCTGAGCGTCCCGTTTCGCACGATCGTCGCCGACACGGACCGCAACTTCCAGCGGGACTTCCGCACGTTCTTCCGGGTAAAGAACGAAAGGGGAGAAGCCAAGCCCTATCTCACGGTATTCCGCAAGATCGACGGCGTGATCGCCGTCGTCATGCAAAACGTAGACTATCTCGAGGTCCCGCCGGCAAAGCAGCGGGAACTTTATGCCGAGCGTCTCGCCGACCGCGTGGCGTCGCTTGATTTCCCGAAGGACGCGTCGCTCGCCGTCGTGGACGGAGACGGCGAGAAAATCGTCTGGCACGGCGCCTTCCCCATGGCCTGGGCGGCTCCCACGGAACGACTGGCTCTGAACGAAGGAAACAACGTCACGTCGGGCACCGTGACGCTCGGAGGCGTCCCGTATTTGACGCTTGAACGACGCTTCCCCGCGCTCAACTGGTCGATCCGCACGGCCGTGCCGGTGTCGACCATTACGGAGCCCGCTTCCCGGCATGCGCTTGATCTGCTGCGCATCGCGGCGATTCTCTTCGGCGTGATTTCGGTGCTCGGCATCACGCTCGTGACGCGAATCCTCAATCCGCTCGGCCGCATCTCGGCCACCGCGAAGCGACTCGAATCCTACCGCTTCGACGACGCCGAGGGCGAAGGGCTTGCGGCCGTCATGGAGAGCCTTCCCGCAAAGCGCCGCGACGAAATCGGGAACGTGGCGCGCGCCTTCTCGCAGATGCTCGTGGCGCTCGACAAGAACGTGCGCGAACTCAAGGAGTCCCTTGCGAAGCAGCACGGGATCGAAGGCGAATTGAACGCCGCGCGCGAAATTCAGACGAGCATGCTCCCTAAGGACGACGCGGCCTTCCATGCGGAGGGCTTTGACGCGGCGGCCAAGATGGTGGCCGCGAAGGAAGTCGGGGGCGACCTCTTCGACGTGATCCGCCTTCCGGGCGGACGGCGCGCCCTCGTCCTGGGCGACGTCTCGGGGAAGGGCGTATCCGCCGCCCTCATGATGAGCGTGACGATCACGCTCATCCGAAACGCCCTGAGTAACGGATTCGAGCCCGCCGCCGTCATCAAGACGGTGAACGACCGGTTCGCCGCGAACAACGAAAACTGCATGTTCGTGACGCTCTGGATCGGGATTTTCGAACCCGACACGGGCCTTCTCACCTACGCCAACGGCGGACACTGTCCTCCGTACTGGCTCCCCGCCGACCGAAGCAAGCCGCCGCAGGCGGTGAAGAACGTGAGCGGGCCGCTCGTGGGCGTCTTTGAAGAGGCGCAGTATCAGGGCTACGCTCTGCAGTTGAGACCGGGCGACCTCCTCTTCGTCTACAGCGACGGCGTCTCGGAAGCCATGAACGAAAAGCGCAAACTTTTCGGCGAAGAAGGCATTCTTGCGGCCGCGGAAAAGCGCGCCGCGAACGACCCGAAGGCCTTTGTCGACGCCATGCTCGAGGCCATCGTTGCCTACCGCGGAACCATGCCGCAGTCGGACGACATCACGATGCTCGCCATTCGGCACACCGAGGAGGAAGAAGAATGATGCTCTCGAGACGTGATGCGCTTCTATTCCTTTCGCTTCTCGCGGCGGGCGCTCCGCTCGCGAAGGCGTCGGCGTCCGACACGCCCAAAAACGTGATCCTCGTGACGGGCGGCGACTACATGCGCTACCGCCGCATCCTCGAAGCCACGATCGCGGGGCTCGAAGCCCTGGGTCTCGTGCGCGACATGCCGCACGTGCCGGATTCGGACCGTGAGGACACGAAGGACCTTTGGGACGCGCTGACGCAGTCCTCCGGAGCGCTTCGCTTCCTCCCCGACGGCCACTACAGCTACGCCTGGGACAAGAACGTCCGAGAGAAGGTGAACGCCGACATTGCGGAGCGCCTTCGCACGCGCCGCGACGTGGACCTCATCTTCACCTTCGGCACGGAGGCGGGGCTCGACATTCCGAAGCTCACTTCGGACATTCCCGTTCTCTCGCTCGGAAGCTCGAACCCGGTGCGAACGGGGATCGTCGCCTCGGAAACGGATTCGGGACGCGACAATCTGCACGCGCTCGTGCGGCGCGACCCGTACGGCGAAGAGGTGAGGGGGTTTCACGCGCTTCGTCCCTTCAAGAGGCTCGCTCTCGTCGTTGCGGCGTCGTCCGTCGACAAGGCGGGCGCCAAGGACGTCGAGGCCGCCTGCCGCGAATTGGGGGCGGGATTCGAGTGCCTCCCCTACGCGGACGACGGCGAAGGGGCCGCCGAGAAGTTCTCGGACATTCTCGAGGCCGTTCGCGAAGCGCATCGCCGCGGTTACGACGCGGTGGTCTTCCACTGGTTCCGGGCTTCTCCGGACGAATACTCGCAGCTTACGCGTCTCCTTGCCGAATACCGGATGGCGAGCTTTGCGCAGTCGGGCGAAGAATACGTGGCGCACGGGATTTTGCTCGGCGTCGGAAACGAAAGTTTCGAAGGCTACGGCGCCTTCGAAGCGGACGTGATCCGACGCGTCCTCGAAGGAACGCCCCCGCGCAAGTGTCCGCAGGTCTTCGCCGAGCGGAGCCGCTTCGTCATCAATCTCGTGAGCGCCATGGAAATCGGCTGGACGCCCGACTTCGGGGTGCTCGTCGCCATGGAAAAGGCATTCGTCACGCAGAAGTGACGAAAGCCCCTCATCCCCGAGAATAAAAAAGGATCCGCGCGCCGCATCGGGCGGGCGGATCCTTTGCGTTGGAGGGGCGCGGATCTCAAATGTGGATTCGGGCCACGGGCTGCACCGAGATCTCGGGCGTCACTTCCTGATAGGCCATGACGGGAAGTTCGTAGAACTTCGACTCGATCAGGCGCCGCACGTAGCGGCGGATGTCCATGCTGACGAGCAAAACGGGCTTCTGGGTGCTCGTGCGGTACTTGCCCGCCGCCTTTTCGAGGGCGTCGAGAATTCGTTGCGAAGAACCCGGATCGAGCGAGAGGAAGGCGCCGGCCGACGTCTGGCGCACGGCCTTGCGGATCGTTTCCTCGACCTGCGGCTCCATCAGAATGACGGGGAGCATGTTCTGCCCCTTCGAGTGCATGTAGCAGATCTGGCGCTTGAGCGCGCTTCGGACGTATTCGGTGAGCATCACGACGTCCTTTTCCTTCGGGGCCCATTCGATCAGGGCCTGCAGGATCGAGCGCAGGTCGCGGATCGAAACGCGCTCCTGCACGAGACGGCGGAAGATTTCGGCGATTCGCTGCACGGGCAGAAGACGCGTCGCTTCGTGAACGAGGTCGGGGGCGCGCTCCTCCATCTTGTCGAGGAGATACTTCGTCTCCTGCATGCCGATGAAGGTGTCCGCATGACGCGTCAAAAGAAGCGACAGGTGGAAGGCGAGAATCTTCGAGTGATTCATGCAGGCGATCCCGGCGGCCGTGAGACGCTTTTCGTCCTTGGCCGACACCCAGACGGAGTCGACGTTCGGAAGGAAGGGCGCCTCCTCGCGGCACTCGATGTCGAGGAGCGCGAGGTTTTCGGGCGTTTCGCGCACGATCACGCAGTCCTTCACGAGCTGGCCCGTCGCGATCGGGATTTCGTTGAGGTTCAGCGTATAGGCGAAGGACCGCAGATTCGGGTTCGGCCGCAAATGAATCCCGGGGAAGGGGACGCCCAGGTCGAAGTAGAGCGCGCGGCGGAGTTCAATGAGGTCGCCGTTGAGGTCGTTGTAGTTGAGCGACCCGCCGATGTCGGGCGCAATGTCGAGAATGATCGGCACCGTCGGGGAGAATTCGTCTCCGGAAACCGCGCGCTTCGGTTTCGCCTTCGCGCTGACGGGGGCGAGGGTCTTCTCGAGTGCGGCTTCGGGCGCGGGCTCGGAAGCCTGCTTTTCGTCGATGCGGCGAAGCATGTAGCCGAAGCCCCCGACGGCAAAGCCCAAGGTAAAGAGCTGCGGCTTCGGAAAGCCCGGAATGAGCGCGAAGAGGAAGATCAGGGCGCCCGCCATTTCGAGCGCACGCGGCTGACGGAAGAACTGCTTGCCGACCTGCGAGCCCATGTCTTCGCGCGAGTCGCCCGAGCGGGTGATGAGGATGCCCGCGGAAATCGAGACGAGAAGCGAGGGGATCTGGCTCACGAGACCGTCGCCGATCGTGAGGACGCCGTAGAGCTGCAGGGCGTCGCCCGCCGACATGCCGCGCTGGGTCATCCCGATGATGGTGCCGCCCACGATGTTGACGAGCGTCACGACCATTCCGGCGATGCTGTCGCCCTTGACGAACTTCATGGCGCCGTCCATGGCGCCGTACATCTTGCTCTCCATCTGCACGTCGTCGCGGCGGCGCTGTGCCTCCTCCATGTCGATCACGCCCGCGCGCAGGTCGGCGTCGATCGACATCTGCTTGCCCGGCATCGCGTCGAGGGTGAAGCGGGCGCCGACTTCCGCGACGCGTTCCGCCCCCTTTGCGATGACGAGGAACTGCACGATCGTGAGGATCAGGAAGACCACGGCGCCCACGACGAAGTTGCTCCCCGTCGCGAATTCGCCGAAGGTGAAGATGATTTCACCGGCGTCGGCCTGCAGGAGGATCAGGCGCGTCGTCGTGATGTTGAGGCCCACGCGAAAGAGCGTCGTGAAGAGGAGCATCGTCGGAAAAACCGAGAACTCCAGAGGCGTCTTCACGTACATCGCCATCATCAGCATGAGGAACGACAGCGTGAGGTTCGCGCCGATCAGCGTGTCGACGAGCGGCGTCGGCAGCGGAATGATCATGAGCGCGATCACGACCACGATGAGGACGACCATGGCGACGTCGCTGTGCCGCGCGATCGTGGTGGTCAGGGATCCGGCTTTTTGAAGAAGGGACGGCATGCTGATCTAGGGTTGGCTTGTGGAGGGCGTAACGTTCATTGTACCTTCGCGGCGTCTTCGTCTTCGGTCGGGAAGGCGTCGCCGCGCATCGAAAGGAAGGTTTCCCGCGCGGCGCGGGCCTCTTCCTTTCGTCCGAGCGCCCAGAGAGCCCGGGAGCGAAGCCAGTGAAGCGTCGCGTCGCGCGTCGAAAGCGGTCCGCCCGCGAGCGCCTCGCGAACTTCGCGAAGCGCCGTTTCGGCGTCGCCCGCCTCGAGCGCCGCGGCGGCAAGCCCCGCCTTGGCGAAGCGGAAGTCGGGGGTTCCCGGGGTGCTCAGTTCCGCGATCGTTTCGTAAAAGCGGCGTGCGCGGTCTTCCATCCCCATGCGGAAAAAGAGAAAGGCGAGGACCGAGAGGGTCTTCTTTTCGTCCTCGGTGAGGTTCGGCATAGCGTTCTGCGTCACGGCGTCAACCTCCGAGCATCAGATTGCGGTAGGCGGTGAGAAGAAGACCGTTCTGCAGGAGCGGTTCGATTTCTTTGCGAACGAGCGCCTGAATCTTCGGGTTTTCGCTTTTGCGAAGCTTTTCGAGAAGCGCGTGAAGGTCCGCCTCGAAGATTTCGGGACTCACGAGCGACCCGTCGCCGATGTCGGGGCAGAGAAGGGCTTCGAGGGCCGAGCGGCTGTTCGCCGTGCGAAAGAGGTTCTCAAGGCCCGATTCCTGCAGGAGGTTCGTGCCGAGGTCGCGCGCCTCGGGGAGCGCCGCGGCGTCGGGCATGGGCAAAAGATCGGCGATGCCGATCGAAGGATTGAGTAGCGAGTCGATGCGTGAGGGCATGGTTCGTGCGGAGAAAATCAGCGGCCTTCAAAAAGGGACGTCTCGAGTTGAAGAAGATGCCGAAGCGCGCTTTCGAGTTCGGCGCCGCTCACGCGGGCGAGGGGAAGTTTGATCCCAAGAATCCAGCGGTCATTATGCATCCCCGCCGCGAGGGCATAGGGCTGACGAGAGGTCCAGTGCGCGGCGCGAAGAAACGCCCAAAAGGCGCGGCGGGCTTCGTCGGGCCGCGCGGGACGCGAGAAGGTGAGAAGAAAGTCGTCCTCTTCGGACTTCGGGCAGGCGAGCGTGAGCGAGCCCAGGTCGTCGAAGGTGAGCGTAAGGGCGTCTCCCTCGCCCCAGGCGAGGTTCGGAATTCCGATGCGGGCGCCGAAATCCGCAAGTTCGCGTTCCAACATTTAGAGGGTCCTCATTCTTGTGAAGCGAGCCATTCGTCTTCGCGTTCGATGGCGCCGTCAAGCGACGTCTGCACGGCGTCGACAAGCTGCCGGCGGTGGACGTCGTCCGGGAAGAATTCCACGGGAAGGTCCCGCACCGCGCGGAAGAATTCCTGCAGAAAGAGCACTTCGTGCTCGATGTCGACGGGATTGGCCTTCCTTGCGATGTCGTCGATCTGATTCGCGCCGACGAAGGGCTGCCTGCGAAGCGCCACGATTTCGCCCAGAAGACTCATGGGCGTGAGCGTCGTGACGCCTCCGTGAACGTCCTTCCAGCGGTTGAGCACCTCCGTGCAGAGGATGTGGGCGCTTCGCGTCAGACGCACTTCGCCGAGCTTCCTGTGCACGGATTCGAGCTGCGTGATCTCGAGACTCGGCGCGGCGCTTTCGATGTCGGCGCTGATCGCCGCGAAGAGAAAGTCCATGGCCTTGTCGAACTTCTCGCCGTAGCGAGCGGAGATGTCGGAATAGACCTCGTTCACGTCGGTGAATTCGCCCACCGTGTCGCGGTAGAGACTTCCGAGCGCCGAGGCGCCGTCGAGATCGCCGAAGTCCAAACCCGTGACGGTCCCGCGCATGCCGAGCGCGATGTCGCGGCGGTTTTCGGCGAAGAAGTCTTCCGCGATGCGCTCGAGCGTCGCTTTTTGGTCGCTCGAGACGGAGGGATCCTCCGCGAAGGCTTCGCGGGCGGCTTCGAGCACCGCCCAGGCGTCGGCCGGATCCGGAAAGGCCTCTTCGAGCGTTTCCCGAAAGCGCTTTGGATCGGCGGCGTGCTTGAGCGACTCGATCGTCGAATGCATCGCCTCGGACTTCCCCGCCTTTTCGAGGTGGGCGCGGTAGCGCGCGAGGACTTCCTCTGAAATCCTCGCGGCGTTTCGTTCCTTGCGGCGGCTGATTTCGTAGTCCTGCGTCTTGTCGAGCGCAAAGCCGATTTCTTCCGCCGCGTCGGCGAGGAGCTTTTCGGGGGTCGCCTCCACCTTCACCGCGTGACCCATGAAGAGTCCGTGCGGCCCATCGGTGCCGTGCGCGGCCGCGGTCGCGTTGAAGCCCGCGGCTAAGGGGTTGTGAATGCCTTCGATCGCCATGGATGCACTCCGTCAGAACACGTCGCTGTGGCTGTAGCGGTAGGACGCCCTGAAGCCCAGACGCGAGACGGCCGACTTCAGGTGCTGCTCGATGACGAGCGACATGATGTCGAAGAAGGACGGCGGATTTTCCCGGAACATCACGTCCGCGTGCCGGCACATCGTGCCGTAGAGCGACGCCTGCTGCGAGTTGTGCGCCGTGGCGCAGCTCCTCACGAGCGAGAGCGCCGCCTCGCGGTCGCCCGCTCCTAGGTTGGTGGCGTAGGCTTCGTAGTGCGGCGCATAAGGCCACATGAATTCCTTGTTCGCCTTCCAGACGTCGGAATTGGGCCCCTCCTTGAAGACCTTGGCGAAACTTTGTTCGACGACGCTCGTCAGACCGAATTCGTCGGGGTCGGTCGTCGCCGCGAAGGGCGCGTCGGTGGCGTCCCGAACCTGCTGGTAGCCGTGGAGGGTTCCGACGAAGCCTTCGGATTCGGAAATGCGCCAGCCGAGCGCGAGGGGATCGAGCATTTCGAAGACTTCGGCGTGGCCGCCCGCCTTGAAGAAGGCCGTGCGGATTCTCTCGAAGAGCCCCGCCATCTCCTCCATCGCGCCCTGCAGACGCATCTGGCACTGCGAGAAGTTGAAGATCGGCGCGGGGAGTTCGAGGCCGAGCTTTTGGAGCTCGGTGAGGAGCACCGCAATGCGCTTGGCGGTGTCTTCAACGGTGCCGCAGCGAAGAACGTCGTCCACCACCGCACGGATTTCGGCTTCCTTCTGCTTGAAGACCACCTTGCCGCGGTCGCTCAGGAGCCCGCGGTAGCCTTCGAGAAAGAGCTTCGAATCGCGGGCGGCGGCCGCGGCCACCATGCGGGTCACCTCCGTCTGTTCCTGCTCCCCGAGGGTCGTGGCGTTGCCGAAGTCGATCACGGTGAGGCGTTCCTTGTCGATCATCATGTTCCCGGCGTGGAGGTCGCCGTGGTAGAAGCCCTTCCCGAAAATCCCCTCCGTCACCCACTGCTTGGCGAAGTGGGCGAGGAGCTGATAGCTCACGTAGAGTTCGTGATGAAGTTCGAGGAGCTGGCGCTGCCGCTCAAGCGAGTCCTCCTGACTGATTCGCTCGTGGGTCCACGTGCGCACGCGCCCCGCAGGCGCGTCTCCGGTGGCGGCGAGCGGATCGATGAGGGCGTCGAGCTTTCGGCCCACGTCCGCGAGATACTTGTCGACCGTCTGGCCGGGCGCCTTGTCGATGACGAGCGTGTTGGCCGTGGGTTCGACGAACTCGTTGAGCGACATGCTCGCGATGGCGGGGGGATTCCCGTTGACCGGCTTGAGGTTGTAGATCTGACCCTTTCGGATGTTTTCGGCTTCGATGCGCAGATCGAGTTCGTCCATGATGCGGGCGAGCTGCCCCTCGAACGTGACGGGCATGCCGTTTACCCGGCGGGCGGCCGAGCGGAAGATCTCCGCTTCCCGCTGCGCGCGGGCCTTGGCGTCGGGACGAAGAATCTTGATCACCACTTCGCGGGTCGAGCCGTCGGCAAGCGTCATGTTGCAGAGCAGCGCCTGTCCGACGGAGGCCGCGCCCAAAGAGCGCGTTACGTCGATCGAGCGGATCTGACCGTGCGAACTTTCGACCATGTGAAGGAGATGGGCCTTCACGACGTTTTCCGGAATCGGGGCGAGGTTGCTCTTCATGTCCTGAAGCGCCTCGCGGAAGGTGGGATCCATTCCGGCGACGTTGAGGCCCTGGAGCATCTTCTGCATGATGGGGCCCGCGCCCTTGAGGAGCGCCCCGAGAAGCTGGCCGGGCGAGGCGTCGTCGGGCGCGAAGCGCAGCATCGAACTCAGCATGGCGCGCTGATCGATCTCGGGCATGTCTTCGAAGTAGCGGTCAAGGACGAGCCGCATGAAGCGGCCGTAGCCGTCGCTCTCGAGGTCGACACCGCTCTTCGTGAGTTTGTAGTCGAGCCACTCGACCGTGCCGCGAGCGGGTTCGGGCTTGGCGTCGGCCGCCGGGGCGCCGTCCCCAGCGCGGTCGGCCATGAGGTTGGCGAACTCCCGGCGGACGGTCTCCTGAATCTCCGACGCGGCCCGCGTCGTCATTTCGCCGATGTTGAGCTCGAGCTGCGCGTAGGTGCGCTGATTCACCACGGCGTTCGAGGGATCGGAGAGAACCCCGCGCAACTGTTCGGCAATCGTGGCTTCCGGCAGAAGAGAGAGGGCGACGTTCGCGGCGAGGTTCGACCGATAGGAGTCGATGAAGTCTTCCACGGCCGGGCGAAGGGGCGCGGGGAGCGATTGGAGTCCCGACGGATCCTTGATGAGATGCGCGATCGTGTCGACGTGCGCGAGAAGCGTGTGGCGGACGCGTTCGCCGGGCTGCTCGGCGTAGCGGTCGACGATGTCCGTCTCGCGGTTGAGAATGAGGTCCGCGAGGAGCTGCCGCGTCGCGGCGCCCGGGTCGCTCGCCGCGTCGGCCTTCGGTTCGCCCGCGCGCAGCACGTCCGTGCGCACGACGCGGTCGACGCTCTCGCGGCCCGAGGCGACGATCTCGCCGTCGAGTTGCGCGAGGAGTTCGAGCACCTCTTCGTCGTTGATGCGCTGCGCGTTGCCGATCGTGTCGAGAAGATACTGCACGTCCTCTTCGGTACGCAGGTGTCCGCACGCGGCGGAGATCGCGAACTGCGCGAGAAGCTTCGTGCTCGTCGTGCTGAGGTCCGCCGGGCGGTAGCCGAGCGTTCCCTCGAGCGTCAGGAGGGAAAGTTCCCGCAGACGGCTCGAATGGGTCGAAAGGGCTTCGTCGGGAGGAAGAAGGGCGCTCTCCCGAGAGAGAATCCGGACGGCTTCGTCGCGTCCGTAGAACTCGAGGTGCGAAACCATGTCGTTCTCAAGGCGGTCGACGAGCGACGCGGGGTTGTAGTTGGATTGGATCCGGTGGACCTGTCCGCCCTCTTCGAAGGAGACCCAGAGGGGCCCGTCGACCTGAGTCTGCTCGAGAGTGACCTTTTTCCCGCCGACCATGGCCATGTGCAGCTGGTTCACGGAGAGGCGGGAGAGCTCGTCCTTGAGGTTGATGATGTCTTGGGCGAGCGCCGCCTGATGGGATTTGCTGACGTGCTCGACGATGGCGAGCGCGATCGCGCCGATCCCGAGCGTAAAGATCCCGAGGATGACCTTGGTGGCCGTCGAGAAGTGCGTCGGAGCGAGTTCGTCGAGGTTTACGCTGTGATCAACGAGAAGATCAGCGTTGATGCGGTTTTGTCCGCTCAGTGCGTCGATGCCGGTCATGGTCTTTCTCCCGTGAGGGGCGGGGGCCCTGAAAAAGGATCGGCCGGGCGTCCGTGCGCAGAGTCTCCGCGCACGGCGTTCCGGTCGGCTGAATTTACCCGAGAATACGGGTGCGCGCCTGGTTTTCCGACTGTTGGATGGCGTTCTGGGCGCTCGTCGCCTTGTCGACGACTTCGCGAAGCGCGTCGATCAATTCGTTGACCTCTTCGGTCGAGGCGCGAAGCATTTCGATTTCGGCCTGAATGTGGGTCTGCGCCGCCTGGCCGATGCCCGTCGCCAAAGTTTCCCCGGCGCTGAACATCTTTGCGGTGCCCTGAACCGATTCGGCAACCGCTCCGACGCGCTGGGTCATCGCCGTGAGCGACGCCGCGCGTTCGGCCGCGTCGTTGATGTTTGCGGCATCCGACATGGCTTTGCCGGTGCCCGCGATCGAGAGGACCGAGGCGCCGATCGAGATGATCGAGGAACAGATCGAACACGCGAACGCGGCCGTCGCCTGACTGCGGATTTCTTCGGCCTGATCGTGGAGCTTGTTCACCGTCGCGACCGTCTGCTCGGCGCGGACCATGGCGTTGGCGCGCCGCTGCTCTTCGCTGATTTCCGAAATCTTGGCGAGAAGGGCGCTTCCGAGGCTCGCTGAGGCGGCCGTAAGCGGCGGCAGCGTGAACTCCGACGAAGAGCCCGTCTTTTCGGTCGACTGCTTGTCCCCGACGACGGGAGCGTTCATTGCGTTTATGGGGGCGTTGCGGATGGAATCAATCATGTCGGTCTCCTTCTTACGCCGTAGCGGGTGCGTTCGTCAGAACGGCGGCGGTCGTTTGGGCGCAGTTTTGCGAAATTTCCGTCACCTTTTCCATGAGGTCGTTGGCAACCTCGAGTTCGTGCTCGACGAACTCTTCGGAGGTTTCCATGTCGGCGCGCATGCGCTCGAGGATGGCTTCGATGTCGACCTTGCGCGCCTTGATCTGTTCGATGTCGTAGTTGATCGAAGCGAGCACGGCGTTCGAGACGCCCGTGCCGACGCCGACGACGCCCTGGCCGATGTTGGTGACGACCGAAGCCTTGCTCGTGATGTTGAGAATCTTGGCGCCGACGTCGGTTGCGCTCCTCACGGCCGAGGCGGCCGAACTCGCCGCGGCGCCGCCGAAACTGATCGCGACGGTCGCGACCGTGAGCGCCATGTTCATGCCGAAGCCGAACCATTTCGCGGTGTTGTCGCTCAGGCCGAAGACTTTGCCAAGTTCCGTAAATCCGGCCGAAAGGCTGACTTTGCCGCCCGTCGCTTCCGATACGACGCTGTCGATCGTCAGAAGAAGGGCGGCGACGCCCGCGACGACCAGGGCCGGGTTCCCCATGGCCGAGCCCGCCGCGATGGTCGCGATCGAGGCGATGAAGCCGAGCGCCATGCCGATGCAGCGAAAGACCTTGCAGATCTTGTCCCAGATCGACTGGTTTTCCTTCTTGTCGATTTCCTTGGCGATTTCCGCGAGCTTTTCCGAGTACTTCTGATCGATCTCCTGCGCCTGCGAGTCAATCGCGTCGAGTCCTTCTCGAACGCCCTGACGGCGCATTTCGTTTCCGATCGCCGCGACGAGCCGCTCGATGGACAGGGCGTGCGCGGGCGCTTCAAGCATCGGAAGGTCCGAGAGGGGGACGGTTTTCCCGTCCGCGGCGGGGGGAACGTCCTCGAGCGTGCGGTTCGCAAGCCTCGAGAGGGGATCCGTGAAAGTGACCGAGGGATCGAATCCGGCGGATCCGACTTTGTCGATGTTCGTCATACTGTTTTCCCTCCCTTGAGAAGCGCAAGGAGCGATTCGGCGCGGCGGTGCACGTCGGCGTGACGGGGATTGGCATCGTCGCCGATGCCGAGAAGACCTTCGAGTCCTTCGACGGCCTCCGCCTTTTTGTTCATCTTCAGAAGACAGCGCGCGGCGAAGAAGAGCGGTTCCGGATCGGAGAGCCCCGTCGTGAGGGCCGCCATCTGATAGGCGTCCGACGCCCCTTCAAAGCGTCCCTGCGCCTGGCGCGAACCGCCGAGCCCCATCCAGTACTTGGGTTCGTGGGGGTTGTAGAGGCAAAGCGCCCGAAAGAGCGTTTCGGCGTCGGCAAAGCTTTGCGATCCGTAGAGATTGTGCGCGAGCGCGTAGAGCTGTTCGAGCGTTTCGGGCGAAGTGCCCGTGATCTGCGCGACGGTCGCGCCTTTGCGCACGGCTGCGACGATTCTGTCGACGACTTCCTGGGAAACGATGTGCTTGGTCAAAGGAATATCCTCCCGTGTCGGTATCGGTCTCAGGGTTTGGGCGCGCCCGAGAGCAGTTCGAGAAGAGCGGCCGCGCGGCTGCGGCATTCGGCCGTGCGCGCGTCCGAGGGATCGCCCGTTCGCAAAACGGCCTCAAGCCCCGCCTTCGCCTCGTCTTTTTTCTTCATCTGCAGGAAGCACTGCGCGGCGTAGAGGAGGGGTTCGGGGTCGCCGAGGCCCGAAGCCAGGGCGGCGAGCTGATAGGCGTCGCTTGCCTCGGAGAAGTGTCCGAGGCCCTGTCTCGCGCCGCCCAATCCCATCCAGAAGCGGCGGTCCTTGGGGTTCAGAAAGGCGAGCGCTCGAAAGACCGCTTCGGCGTCGCGGAAATTTTCGGCCTTGTAGAGGTCGTGCCCGAGCGCATAGAGCGACTCGACGCAGGCGTCGTCGACGGCGGCGATCTCTTTGGCGGTGGGACCGTTTTCGAGGGCTTGCCAAAGGGCGAGCAGGGCCTCGGGGGAAAGTACGGGTTTCGTCACGGCATTTCTCCGTTTGTATGCGGGAATCAACGGCCGGTGAGGATGGCGCGCATCGTGGAGGCGCTTTCCTGAACGGCGGCGTTGGCGCCCTGCAGATAGCTGTTGTACTGACTGATGAAGTCCTGCAGATAGACCATCAGGGTCTGGGTCTTGCTGCTGATCGACTCCTGGTACTGCGTAAGCGAGGCGAGGTTGTAGCTCCAGTCATCGCCCGAGCAGCTGCTCGCGCTCCCTTTCATGCCGAGCTTGTGCGTTTTCATATAGCTCACGACCTCCGCGGGGACGCCCGAGCCTTTGGCCTCGGCGTCGCGGGCCTTGGTGATCATCTCGGCCGCCTCTTCGGCCTGGTCCTGAACCTGCTCGATCTGCCCCATGTAGTTGACGGCGTTCTGCCGGCACTGATTGGCGTAGTTGAGCTGATAGAGCGCGAAGCGGAACTGGATGCTTCCCTTGAACGCGATGTCATCGTCGATCGTTTCGCTATCGGGCGTGTTGACCTTGTCCGTCTGTATTGCGGAGGGATCCTTGATGTCGGAGTCGGGGTCCTGCGTGATGACATTCCCTTCTTCGTCGACCTGCGGGGGGACGCCGAGCGAGACGCTGCCGTTAATGGAGTTGATGCTCATGATGTATGCCTGTGAAAAGAATGAAGACGGATGGGACCGACCGCAATGCCGTCCGAAAAAAGATTGAGTTCGGAAATGGCCATGAGCGAAATCTCGGAAAGCGGTCGGAAAAGGAACTCGGAGCGGACGGTCCGATCAGATGGAGAGGGCGCCGCGGCGGGCGCGTCCCGCAGGACGGGAGGCACCCTGGCCCTGCATTTCCTTTACGGCCGAGCGGCCCGCTTCCTGAGCGCGCTCGACGCTCTTTTGGAGCGCTTCGCGAAGCGCGGGCGGAACCTCTTCGTCTTGGGCCTGGGGAAGATCCCCTTCGACGCCGAGAGCCTTCTTCGCCTGGTCGAAGGCTTCGTTGAGACGGGCGAGTTCGCCCTTCATGCGCTCGAGCGCTTCCTTTTGCTGCAGCAGTTTGTCTTCCGCCATGACGGCTCCTTTGGCTGAATCGTCCCGAATCGACGTTCGGAAACGATCGTGAAACATGATCCGGACGACCCGGAAGAAATTCCCGATCCGAAAAAAGCGGGAGGGGACTACAAAAGATCATTGTAAACGGTGTGCATTCATTTCGTTCTTTGCGTTTCGGTCGATTGGGAATAAAAGGAAACGATAGGATGGCCTTCGATGCGCAGGGGCGTAGGCGGGACGGATTTTGAGGCATAATGGTCGAATGGACGGGAGTCGGCTCAAGTCCCCGTTCCGCGCGCGGTTTGAGAGATCCCGCGCAGCCTTTCCCCGCGGTTTACACGATAGATGCATCTATGAATTTTCAAGAAGCCCTGAAGACCCTCACGAACGAAACCGGCTGGACGATGCCCAAGGCCGGCGCGGACGGGGTCTTTCGCTTTCATCTCGAAGACGGGCTTGACTTCGCTCTTCATTCTCCCGACGGACGACTGTGCATTCTGACCTCGGACATGGGGGAGGCGCCCTCGGAGAACGAACCCGACTACGCGGAAAAGAGCGATCGTCTCGGCACGGTGTGCGCCGCCCTGATGCCCTACGGTCGGGCGCGTCTTTGCGCCGACTCGGGACGGCTGCAGCTCGTGCGCGACTTTTCTCTTGACGGCCTTTCCGGCGACGGTGCGGTGCGCGAGGCGGAGGTTTTTCTCAACGAGGCGGCCCGTTGGAAGAAGACGCTTGAGGGCGCTTCGGGGGCGGCGCCGCGTCCGGCCGATTCTCCCTTTTCGCAGTTCGGGACCGACTGGTTTGCGCCCGGTCTGAAATTCTGAGGGGGCGAATCGTGATGAACCGTCGTTTTCTTTCGTCTCTTCTCGGCGTCGGGGTCGCCTGTCTGCTCGGCGCGGGCGCCGCGTTGCCCGAGACGGTCCTCTCGGCCGAACTGAAGAAATCCTTTTCTTATTTCGCCAACGGACATGAGCTCCGCACGGTCCTCACGGGCTTTGCGAAGACCCAGGGACTTTCCGTCGCCTTTGACGGCGACGCGGTGAAGGGAAGGGTGAGCGGGCGCTTTCAGCGCGTCGCTCCGAACGACTTCCTATCCGCCATGAGCGAAGCCTACGGCGTGGGTCACTACGTTCTCGGGGACACGATTCATTTTTATTCCGCGTCCGACGTTCGCAAGGAATTCCTTACGGTGCCGAGCGGTTCCGCCAAGGCGCTCGTCGATTCGCTCAAGCGATCGGGCTTCGTCGCGGCGGAGCTCCCCGTCTCGGTGAACGCCGAAGGGAACATGCTTACGTTGAAGGGGCCCGAAGCCTATCTCACGTCGATCCGCGCCGCCGCGGACGCTTATCTTGCCGTGCAATCCGAGAAGATCGAAATGCGGGTCTTCCCGATCCGCCACGCCTGGGCCGACGACATCGAACTCTCGAGCATGGACCGCACCGTCACGGTACCCGGGATCGCGTCGATCCTGCGCGGCATGGTGCTCGGACAGTCCGTGGGCGGCACGACCGTCTCGGGCGGCGCCAACGGGCCGGCCCGTGCGGAAAGCGTGCCGAGTCTCGGCGCCGAGGGACTCTCGAGGCAAAAGAAGCGCGATGCGCAACCCGGGCCCGTCAACGCGACGCCCGTCGCTCAGGGGGCGGTGAGCATCATCGCGGATCCGCGCGTCAACGCCGTGCTCGTCTCCGACTTCGCCTACCGCATGCCGTATTACGAAGAGGTGATCAGGAGTCTCGACAAACCCGTCGAACTCGTGGAAATTCACGCGGCGATCGTCGACATCGACACGAACGCAAGCCGCGAGCTCGGCGTCAACTTCCGCGGCAAGGGCGGCGGCAACTGGCAGGGCGGAGGGTCGCTCGGCTCGGAAAACACGCCCGTGGGAGGCGACACGCCCGGCATCTCGACGGACCTCTCCTCGGGCGGGGCGCTCCTCTCCACGATCTACACGCACGGGTCGGACTACTTCATGGCGAGCATCAACGCGCTCGAATCGGAAAACGCCGCGCGCATGCTCGGCCGTCCGTCGGTCCTCACCGTCGACAACGTGGAGGCGGTGCTCGAGAACACCACGACCTACTACATTCCGCTTCGCGGACAGGAGGCGGTGGATCTCTACCGCGTGGAGGCGGGTACGGTCCTGCGCGTGACGCCGCACATCATTCATGAAGGGGGAAAGACCTCGATCAAGCTCGCCGTGAGCGTGCAGGACGACCAGAACGACGCGTCGTCGGGCTATCAGACGGTGGGAGAGTCGGGCGACACCCTGACGGTGAACCCCATCAAGCAGACGAGAATCAACACGCAGGCCACGGTCGAGGCGGGACAGTCGCTTCTGATCGGCGGCTACTACTACGAACAAAAGTCCGAGGGCGACAGCGGCGTTCCGATTCTGAAGGACATTCCGATTTTGGGGCACCTCTTCAAGTCGAGCTCGACGAGCGGCCGACAGATGGAGCGGCTCATCCTCATTACGCCGCGCATCGTGACGGCCGACGGCGACAACGTTCCCGCCCGGGTGAATCAGCCGGGCTTCGGGCGAAACGCCACGGGCGCCGACTACGAATGGAAGGCGCTCCCGCAGGCCGACGCATCCGCCGACAAGGCGGACGGGGAGGGCTGATATGCGCGCGGCCGTATTCGAACTCTTCTCGGGACTGCACGCCGGAGCCCGGATCGAACTCACCGAAGGAGACTGGGTGATCGGATCGGACGATTCGTGCGACCTGATCCTCGCCGACGAGGGCTTTGCGCCCCGTCACGCCTCGGTCTCCGTGAAGTCGGGCGAAGTCGGCATCGTGACGCTCGACGGCAAGGTGACGACGCTCGAGGGCCGCTCCGTCGCAAACGAAGTCTGGCCCAAGGGGACGGTCCTTCTTTTCGGAACGGTCGCCGTCGCCTGGGGCGCACCCGACGATTCGGAGGACTATTGGTCGGACCTGAGGGGGCGCTGGCGCGCGACGCTTCTCCCCACGGCCCCCGCCGCGGAATTGAAGGCGGACGCCGCCTCCGAAGCCAAGGTTTCGCCGGGTGAGGTGCCCAAGGATGACGAAGCAGCCGCCGCTGCCAAAGCGGAGAAGACCGAAGAAAAGAGCAAGGGACACGGCGTTCTCGTCGGGACCGCGCTCGTTCTCGCGGTGCTCCTTGCGGGCGGCTGGACGCTCGCGCGCGACGCGGACCTTCGCCGCTCGGTCGAGGCGGACTTCGCGAAGACGAATCCCAACGCCGTGACGGCGCTCTATTCGAGCGTCTTCGGGGTAGACGGACTCCTTGCGCGTTTCGGGTGGCTCTCGCCCGAAGCCGTCCCCGAAGAAGAGCTCGTCGCGGGCCTTCGCGCGAAGCTCAACGAAGAAGGATTTGCGAACGTCACCGCCCAAAAGGCGGGAACGGGCGTCTGGCATCTGACGGGCCGCGTCGCCAACGACGAAGAGCGGGGCCGCCTTGTGAAGCTCGCGCGCACGCTTACGGTCCCCGCGGTGCTCGACGTCGACGTCGACACGGACCGCACGGCGCCGTGGCTTGCGGCCTTCCAGGCCCGGGGCTTCAAGACCGAAGTGCACCTTGAGGGAACGTCGGGGACTCCCGTCCTCACGGTCTTGGGCTACATGCGCACGAAGGACGTGGAGGACAAGGCCTTTGCCGAAGTGTCGTACGAACTCTCCGCCGATTCCGTGGACGTGAAGCGCAGGATCGTGCACGAAGCGGAAGTGAAGCCGCTTCTCGAGCGTGCGATCAAGGAGCAGGGGCTCGACGACGTGACGGTCGAATTTCATCCCGGACGCATCACGCTCTCGGCGCCTCTTACGCCCATGACGCGGAACATGCTCACGGCCGCCCTGCAGCAGGTCGGCCGCACCGTGCACGTGCCGCTTTCCTACGAGTTTCTCCACCGAGAAGCCAGGAAGAGCGCACCCAAGCCGGCCGTCCGACAAACGGCGTCGAAGGATTCGATGACGCCCAACTTCCGCGTGACGGGCGTCTCGGGCGGAAAGCTCAAGTTCGTGACGCTCTCCACGGGTGAAAAGGTCTTCGCGGGAGGCCGTCTCCCCGGAGGCTTCACGCTCGAATCGATTTCTCACAACCGCTTGGCGCTCTCGAAGAACGGCAAGCGAATCAACTATCCTCTGAAGGTGAGCAGCAAATGAGTGAATTCATCTCCGTTGCCGATGTCTGCCCGACCGGGTTCGCCCGCGAGCAGAAGGAAGTGCGCGACGAAGTGGCGGAAATCGCCTTTCGTCTTCGCCGCGAAATGGACCGCGGTCTCACGCCCGACGAAATGAAGGTCGTGCGCGAAGAGGCCGAGGCCGCCCAAGCCGCAGAGGAAATCCTCTCGCGCATTTTTGAATGAGGAGACAGTCATGACGGACGCAGTGGGATTCAACATCAACACCATGTTCGACCGCGTGGCCGAAACGATCGCCAAGAAGGGCGAAGAGCTCAACACCACCTTGAACGGCATGGGCGACGAGATCAGCGATCAGGACATGCTCAAGATGCAGTTCCAGCTCAATCAGTACAACACGATGCTCGAAATGGCCTCGACCGTTTCGAAGGCGCTTACCGACGAAGCCAAGCAGATCGCGCAGCGCGCGAACTGAGGCCGGGTCTTAGGAGAACGACATGCTTACCGCATCCGAAATCACGCGCCTTCTCGACGTCGCCAACGCCGGCGTTCAGCGCGGCGAAGTAGCGCTTGCGCGAAAGGTCTATCAGGGCATTCTCGCGGGTCACCCCGACCACGTGCCGACGCTCGTGAGCCTCGCGATGAGCCACATCGCCGTGGGACAGTACGAAGAGGCCGACGGCATCCTCGGGAAGGTCCTCGAATCTCACCCCGAAGACCCCGACGCGCTCGCGTATCTGGGCTTGAGCGCCTTCCTTGCGGGCCGCAAGGACGAGGCGCGCGGCATTTTCGAAAAGGTTCCCGAAGGCACGCACGCCAAGGCGATGGCCGACGCGCTCGCCGCCGAGTGCTGAGGAGCCGGGAGTAATACGCCGTGAGCGGCATCGACCTCGAGGCGTCACGACGCCTCCTTGAGGCTTTCGAGCGGATCGGAGAAACTCCGGGGGCCGGAGCGGGCGCGACCCGCAGTCCCGTGCCGCGCGAAGTGGCGGACGCCTTCCGCGCGATGGTGGAGGGCGCACCGGAGGGCCCCGACGCCGCCGCATCCGCGTCGCATACGGCGGAGGCTTCCCTGCACACCAATGAGACGCAGGGTATCGACGGCGTTCGCCCGACGGACGCGGAGTCTCTGCGAACGCAGGAGGTCTCTTCGGTCGACAACGCCGCGGCGCAGGGAATCGACCCCCTTCGGGAGACGCAGACCCTCACGCCCACGGAACTCTATCGCCTGCAGTTTGAGGTGAACCTACACATGATGGACGTCAAGGCGCTTTCCGCCATACGCAACCGGTCGGCTTCGGACCTCGAAGCCCAGTTGCGCTCGGCGTCGTAAGAAAGAAGGAAGTGTGACATGCACAAAACGGATGCGCCGCATCGCTTCGGACGAACGTTGCTTCTTTGCGCCTGCGCGGCCCTGATGCTCGCAGGCTGCAAGACGGAAGTCTATCGGGGCCTCACGGAAACGCAGGCGAACGCCATGATGGCGGTTCTTCTCAAAAACGGGATCGAACCCGAAAAGACGTCCGACAAAGACGGCTACTCGATCGCGGTCGAAAGCGACCGCGTCACGCAGACGCTCGAACTCATGCGCGAGAACAATCTCCCGCGCTCGGAATTCGACACGATGGGGAACGTCTTTGCGGCGAAGGGCATGATTTCGTCCGCGACCGAAGAGAAGGCCCGCATGACCTACGCGCTCTCGCAGGAACTCTCGGACACCTTCTCGCGCATCGACGGCGTGCTCACCGCCCGCGTGCACGTGGTGCTGCAGACGGAAGACCTCGCGACCGGGAAGACCACGCCGGCTTCGGCCGCCGTGTTCCTTCGCCACACGCCCGACTCGCAGGCGCCCGGCCTCATCGCGCGCATCCGCGAACTCGCGGCGAACGCCGTGCCGGGCCTTTCGCCCGACCGCGTCTCCGTCATGCTCGTCCCCGTGCGCGAAACCATCACCGTCCCGATGCTCGAAGAAGAGACCGTGAAGGGGAATTCCTCGCTTCTCTACGGTGCGCTCGGCGCCTTGATCGTCGGGCTCGGCGCGCTCGCCGGGGCGATTGCCCTCTACCTTCGCACGAAGGCCGAAAAGAGCGCGCCCAAGGCCGCCGCCAACGCTCGGGAGGGCGGGCGCGAATAAAGCGCTCCGCGTAACGCAAAAGGATTTCCATGACGACGGCGCCGACCTTTGAAAGGGACTTCTACCGCGAGCTTCTCGAAGAGAAGCCCGCGCTTCTCGCCCGCATCGTCGCGTTCAACCGCGGCGGGGCGGCTTCGGCGTCTCCGTGCGTGCGTTTTGCTGAAGAACTCTCCAAAGACGAACCGACGGACGTCGACTGGGCGGATCTGATCGCCCGTCACCCGGACCTTTGCGCCCTGGCGGCCGAGCGTACGGCTCCCGAGGAGAAGGCTGGGGACGACTACTGGGGCTTTGCCGAGACGAGCGAGCGCTTCGCCCTCATTCCCGAGGACGAACTCGACCGTCTGGTGCGCCGCGCGGCCGCGGCCGTCTACGGAGCCGAAATCGCCGTCACCGTCCGAAAGGACGAACGCGAGGCGCTTCGTGCGAAACTCGGCGACGACCTTCTTCGCTATGCGGTCCTTCGCGGACGCTGGCAGGCCGGAAGTCTCGCCGGAGAACTCAAACGCTTTTGCGCGGGTCTTGCGCTCCCCGACGCGGTCGAGCGGCTTTCGCACTTGGTCGCCGTTCTTCTCTGGGCGGACTGGCCCGAAGGTCTTCGCGACAAGACGGCTCTGCGTTTTACGCCGCACCGGGAGGCGGTCGGGGACCCGCCCGAGGACGCGCAGCTCGGCCGCCGCGTGCGCGCCTTTCTGTTGAAACTCATTAAGAGCGAAGGAGACGAAGCGTGTCGAAACCTCTTCAAATGAACCGACCCGAACCCTCGGTGGCGCCGGGCGTCAAGGTGGTGAAGCGCGACGAACGCGCGAAGCTCCTCGAAGCGGCCGAGATCATCGAGGCCGCCAAGGCCCGCGCCGCGGAAATCGAACGCAAGGCCGAGGAAGCCTACAAGGCCCGCTATGAAGCGGGCTACGCCGACGGTCTCGAGGCGGGACGCCTCGAGAACATGGAAAAGGTCATGGAGACCGCCATGGCGAGCGTCGAATTCATCGAAGGCATCGAAGGCACGGTGGTCGACGTCGTCATGCAGTCGGTACGAAAGATTCTCGGCGAAATGAACCGCGAGGACCGCATCCGCGCGATCGTGAAGACGGCGCTTGCCAACGTGCGGGGTCAGCAGAAGGTGACCGTGCGCGTCGCTCCGTCGGACGAACCGGTCGTCTCCGAGGCGCTCGCCGCCCAGACGGCGGGGTCCTTCCTCACCGTCGTCGCCGACGCGAGACTCGAGCCCGACAGCTGCATTCTCGAGAGCGACCTCGGCGTCATCAACGCCTCGCTTTCCACGCAGCTCAAAGCCCTCGAACACGCCTTCGGCGCAAAGATTCGGCAGTAAGTCATGGCATTCGAATACATCGGACCGCTTCTTGAAGAAGCCGTGCAGACGACCACGACGATCGACGTGCGGGGGCGCGTCGAGCAGGTCGTGGGGACGATCATCCGGGCCGTGGTCCCGGGCGTGAAGGTGGGGGAGCTCTGTCTTCTCAAAAACCCCTGGGAGTCCTTTGAACTCAAGGCCGAGGTCGTGGGCTTCATCCGAAACGTGGCGCTTTTGTCGCCGCTCGGGAGCTGTCAGGGGGTGTCGCCCGCGACCGAAGTGATTCCGACGGGCGAAATCCTTTCGATTCCCGTGGGTCCGGAACTCCTCGGGCGCACGCTCGACGGTCTCGGCGAACCCTTGGACGGCGGGCCCGCGCTTCGCTGCCGCGAACACTATCCGGTCTTCGCGCCCGCGCCCAATCCGATGACGCGCATGCGCATTTCGAAACCCCTCTCTCTGGGGATCCGGTCGCTTGACGGGGTGCTCACCTGCGGGGAAGGACAGCGCATGGGCATTTTCGCCGCCGCGGGCGGCGGCAAGTCGACGCTTCTCTCGACGATTCTCAAGGGCTGCACGGCGGACGTCTGCGTCTTGGCGCTCATCGGCGAACGCGGCCGCGAAGTGCGCGAATTCATTGAAAACGACATCGGGCCCGAAGGGCGTAAGAAGTCGGTTCTGGTCGTCTCGACCTCGGACCGCTCGTCCATGGAGCGTCTCAAGGCCGCCTACACGTCGACCGCGATCGCGGAATATTTCCGCGACCAGGGAAAGAGCGTCCTTCTCATGATGGACTCGGTGACGCGCTTTGCGCGCGCCCAGCGCGAGATCGGTCTCGCGGCGGGGGAACCGCCGACCCGACGGGGCTTTCCGCCTTCGGTCTTCTCGGAACTTCCGAAACTCATGGAGCGCGCGGGCAACAACGACAAGGGCTCGATCACGGCGCTCTACACGGTGCTCGTCGAGGGCGACGACATGACGGAACCGGTCGCGGACGAAACCCGTTCGATTTTGGACGGTCACATCGTGCTTTCGCGAAAGCTCGCTTCGAAGGGCCACTATCCGGCCATCGATGTGAATCAGAGCGTCTCGCGACTCATGAATTCGATCGTGACGAAGGAACAAAAGAAAAACGCCCAGCGCCTGCGCCAGATTCTCGCGAAGTACGCGGAAGTGGAACTCCTCGTGCAGATCGGCGAATACAAGAAGGGCGCGGATCCCGCGGCCGACGACGCGATCGCGCACGTGGACCGCGTGAACGCCTTCCTGAAGCAGGGCCTGGGCGAAAAGAGCACGTTCGAGGAAACCGTGGCTGCGCTGGCGGACGCGGTGCGATAAGGAAATGTGACGATGGAAGCCTATCCCCTCGAATCCCTTCTTTCGCTTCGGCGCTTTCGCGAAGAGAGTGCCGGTCGGCGCGTTGCGGCCGCGCAGAACGACTGCCGCGTCGCCGAAGAAGCGGTGAAGAGGGAGGAGGAGGCGCTTGAGCGCTGGCGCGTCTGGTACGCCGAAGAGGTCTCGCGCCGCTACGATGGGCTCATCGGACAGAAGACCACGATCGAAGGTCTCGAAGGTTTTCACAAGAATCTCGCCCTCCTCGCTTCGGAAGAACTCGAGCGCGAAATGTCGCTCGACGAAGCCCGAAAGCAGGTCGAAACCTCGCGCCGCACGCTCGAGGAAACGAAGAAGGCCGCTCTCCAGGCCCGAAAAAGCTGTGCGAAAATGGAGAAACACCGCTCCCTTTGGATGGAGGAGGCCAAAAAACTCGAAGAGCAGGCCCAGGACCGGGCGCTCGAAGAATTCAAACCCGTCAACCGCTTCGGGGCGGAAGCCCCCGACGGCGCATAAACCCCGTATCCCGGAAGGAAGGAAGATCAAGAACATGACGAACACTCTTGAAAATTTGCGCTCCGCCGGCATTTCTGCGGAAAGTCCGCAGGCGGGTCGAAGCGAGGCGGACCGTCCGCCCGCTTCACGCGACGACGTCGCGGCCTTTCAGCGCGCGATGCGGGGCGAAGCGGACGAGGCGCGGCGAAAGACTTCGGACGAAAGGTCGGCTTTTTCTCAAAAAACGGGAGAAGGGGAGAGGACCGAAACCTCTTCGCGCGCCCGTACGGAAGGGGAAACCGCCCGCGGCGCCCGCCCCGACGATGCGATGATGACCGATCCCGACGCCCGGAAGGCGCAGGACTTTCTCGCGTCGCTTTTCCGGGGCGTAGGCGGCACGGGGCAAGCTGCAGAAGGAACCGCGCAGACTGCGGGTCCGGCCGCAGCCGAGGGCGCTGCCTCAAACGAAGCGCTCGAGACGCTCGTCTCCCGCATTCTCGTGAGCCGTCCCGAGAGCGGAAAGACCGAAGTGCGCCTGCAGATTCAGGACGCGGTGCTCAAAAATACCGAAATCACGCTCGTGCGCGACGCGGGCGGTCAGCTCACGGTACGCATTCACACGAACGACGCGGCGGCCTTCCAGACGATCGTCTCGGCCCGCGCGGAACTCGAGGCGCGTCTTTCGGGATGCGAAACGCTTCCCGTGCTCGTGGAACTTCAAAAAGAAACCGATCGGGAAGAAAACGACGCCCGTCGTGAGTCGCGCGGACGCGGTCTTTTCGATGAATCGGCCCAATGGTGAGGGGAGGAGAAATCGTCATGCCGAAGAGTTACATCCTTCCGACCTTCGAAGCCTGGGCGCTGCCCCTGCGAAACGCTCTGCTCGAGCGTCTTCCCGTCTCGTTTGCCTTCGGAAAGGACCTCCCGGCCAAGCTCGAGGTCCTTCCCTGCGCGGCCGCATTTGCCCCCGCCGCCGAACTGACGCTCACGATCGACGGACACCCCTGGCGGGCGTACTTTGAAAACCGAGCGCTCCTGCCGCTCCATCCGCTCTTTGACGAAGCGGCGATGAAGGACGTTGCGCCCGAATCGCTGCCCGAGCCTCTTCTCGGTCTCGTCGCCGAAGCGCTCTGCGGAGCCTTTGCGAAGGGCTTCTCGGCGCTGACGGGCGCCGTCGTGAAGGCTTCGGACTATCAAAACTCGAACGGCGCGACGGTGTCGGCCCCCTTTGCGCTTCGTCTTACCGTCGGGGAACGCAAGACGCTCCTTTTCCTTCGCCCCGAAGAATCCGTGCCGCTCGACGCCGCGCTCGCGCTTGTCGAACGGCTCCGCAACGTGCCCGCGAAGGACGCCGACTTTCTCGCGGGGGCGCTTTCGGCCGTGCCCTTCCGGCTCGAAAGAAGGGCGGGGCGTTCGGTCCTTTCCCTTTCGGACTATGCGAATCTCGTTGCGGGGGACGTTCTCGTTCCCGACGAATGGTATGCGGCCGACGACGTCCGCGTCGAAATCGCGTCGCCCGGAAAACGTCTTCTCTGCGCTTGCGCCCGAATCGACAACGGCCGGGTATGTCTGGCCGAAGAATTTCAACCCTTGGAGGAAACCGTCATGGATGCAGTCGAAGAACTGACCGTGGAACTCTCCTTTTCGCTCGAAGAACGCCTCGTCACCCTGGGTGAACTCTCGCGCATGCGCGCGGGCACGGTTCTGCCGCTCACGGTCGATCCGGCCGCACCCGTCACGATCCGCGCCAACGGCCGCCGCGTCGCAAAGGGGCGCCTCGTCGATCTGAACGGCACGCTCGGCGTCGAACTCCTCGAAGCGGCCGCGGCCGGTCCCGAAACCGCCGCCGCGCCGGAAGAGGCGGCGAAGCCGGAAGGGGAAGCGAATGGGCTTTGATCCCGTATGGCTCATCTTCCTCGGCGTCGGGCTGGGGATCGTGCCGATCTTTCTCATGATGGCGACCTCCTACGTGAAGATCGTGGTGGTCCTTCTTCTCGTGCGAAACGCCTTGGGCGTGCAGCAGATTCCGCCGCAGATGGTGATCAACGGCCTCGCCATGGTCCTCACCGTCTTCATCATGGCGCCCGTGGGCTACGACACGATGGCGCTCCTGGAGAAGGAGACGGCCGGACGCGAGGCGATCGCCCCGACGGAAGTCTTTGCGGTCGCGGAAAAGGTGTCGCCCCCCTTGAAGCACTTCCTCACGGTCAACACCGACGAGCGCGTCTCGAACATGTTCGTCTCGACCGCGCAGCGGATCTGGCCCGAAGAGATGCGCGACTCGGTGAAGAGCGACGACTGGGCGGTTCTGATTCCGTCCTTCACGATCACGGAACTGACGAAGGCCTTTCAGATCGGGTTCGTGCTCTATCTCGCCTTCATCGCGATCGACCTGATCATTTCGAACATTCTCCTTGCCATGGGCATGATGATGGTTTCGCCCATGACGATTTCGCTCCCGTTCAAGCTCCTTCTCTTCGTGACGCTCGACGGGTGGCTCAAGATCACGCAGGGACTTCTTTTGAGTTATCGCTGAGGCCGGACGATTCCGGCCCCTTGGACTTACGCCATGCAGATTGTGAATTCTCAGGTTTCTGACGTCACCGTCATCGCGCTCTCGGGGAGCCTCGATGCGGCTTCCGTCGCGGACTTCGACGCCGAATGGAAGGCCGCGCTCGACGCGGGCGCCACAAAGCTCGTCGTCGATTTGGGCGGCATCGATTACATCAGCTCCGCGGGACTGCGCGGGATTCTGATGCTCTCGAAGACGGCCAAGGTCGGGAACGTTCAAGTGATCTTCTCGGACCTTCGCTCGATGGTCGCGGAAATGTTCAGGCTCTCGGGCTTTACGAACATTCTGCGCACGGCGCCCGACACCGCTTCCGCGGTCGAGGACCTAGCCTGACGTTCAACCTTTTGATACGGAGGTGACCATGCCTTCCATTCGAGTGCCGGCCAGGCTCGAGAACCTGGAGCCCTGCAAAACCTATTTGCGCGAGAATCTGCCCGCGCGCTTCGCCGATCAGTGGAACAACGTTCAGCTCGTCGCCGAAGAGCTTCTCGTGAACGTCTTCAGCTACGCCTATCCGGAGGGCGACACGGGCGAGGCTCAGATCAACCTCGAAACCGTGCCCGCTCCGACGACGGAAAACGGGGGTGCCGCCGAAGAATGGCTCGTCTTCACCGTGCGCGACTGGGGCGAACCCTTCAATCCCTTCGAAGAGGTGCCCGATCCCGACTTGACGCTCGACGTCGAGGCGCGTCCCGTGGGCGGGCTCGGGATCTTCCTCATCAAGCAGGTTTCGGCCCGTCAGGACTGGGCCTATGAGGAGGGCGCCAACACGATCCACATCTATTTCCGTCCTACGGAGGCGTCCTGATGAATCCGATGGCGATGGAATATGCGAGCGAGTGTCTCTACCTCGTTCTCATGATTTCGCTGCCGCCCATCCTGATCGCTTCGGTGATCGGCATCCTCCTGAGTCTCATTCAGGCGGTGACGCAGCTGCAGGAACAGACGCTCGTCTTCGGCGTGAAGCTCATTGCGGTCGTCGGGACGATCTTCGTCTTGGGCGGCTGGATGTCGGGCGAGATCCTGCGCTTTGCGAGCGAAATCTTCGACACCTTTCACCTGCTTCGCTGAAGGAGCGTGAACCGGGATGCTCGACTTTCTGCTGCAGTACGACCTGACGACCCATTTTCAGGCCTTTCTCCTCGGCTCCACGCGGCTCATGGTCTTCGCCGCCGTGGCGCCCTTCATGGGGAATCAGGTTCTGAACATGACGGTCCGCTCGGCCGTGGTGATGGCGCTCTATCTCGTCGTGCATCCGACGGTGGTTTCGACGATCCCGGTGTTTTCGCCCCTCACGCCGGGCACCCTGGCGATCCTCGGCGGCCTCCTTTTGAAGGAGGTCTTTCTCGGCTTCGTCCTCGGCTGGACGGCGGGGCTCGTCTTCTGGGCGGTCGAAAGCGCGGGGCTCTTCATCGACAATCAGCGCGGCGCCGCGCAGGCGATGGGGGCCGATCCCCTGATGGGGGACCAGACGTCTCCCACGGGGTCCTTCCTCTTTCAGAGCGTGGCGGTCCTCTTCTTTGCGTCGGGCGCCTTTCTCGCGATGCTCGGCGTCGTCTACAGCACCTACGAGTGGTGGCCCGTCGCCGAGGTGATTCCGATGGAATTCTTCCGCAACACCGCGGCGGCGCTTCACTTCGGCGAGGCCGTGGCGAGACTCGCAGCATCGGCCCTTCTCATTTCCGCTCCCGTGGTGCTTGCGTGCCTTTTCACCGACATCGCGCTCGGGCTCATCAACCGCTTCGCGTCGCAGTTGAACGTCTACATCCTGTCGCTTCCGATCAAGTGCGCGCTCGCGTCCTTCCTTCTGATCTTCTACTTCGCCGTCCTCATGTCGGACGCCCCCGAGCGCTTCGCGCTCTTCGGCCTTGACGTTTCTGCGCTTCGCGCGATGATGCCATGAGTGAAAAGACCGAACAACCGACACCGAAACGCATTCGGGACTCGCGCGAAAAGGGCGACATCGCCAAGGGGCAGGACCTTGCGCCCGCGGCGACCGTGCTCGCCTTTGCGCTCTACGCGATCGGGAACGGCGAGACCGTCTGGGAGGAGCTCGTGCAGATGACGACGGTCCCGATGGAGGTCTTTCATCTCCCGTACGAAGAGGCGCTCTCGAAGACCGTGCAACTCGTCGTCGACGTCTCGCTCGGGATCGTTTTTCCCGTGGTGGGGCTCGTGATGGGCGTGGCGCTTATGGTGCTTCTCGCCGAAACGGGCTTTCTCTTCGCCCCGAAGGCGGCGGCTCCGAAACTTGAGAACCTGAGCCCGACGCGCTGGTTCAAGCGCGTCTTCTCGATGAAGAATCTCTTCGAATTCGCGAAGAACATCGTGAAGGTCACGGTTCTGACCGGGATCGTCTGGCTCGTCTTTTCCGACTATCTCCCCGTGCTCTTTCAAATCCCCAAGGGAGGCTTGGGGGCCATGTGGAGCGTGATCGGCTCGGCCGTCGGGGAACTCCTTCTCTATTCGGCGGGCGCCTTCGCGATCGTGGCGGTGCTCGACTATCTCTATCAAAAGTACAAGTGGACGCACGAACACATGATGAGCATCGACGAAGTGAAGCGCGAGTACAAGGATACCGAGGGCGATCCGCAGATCCGCGGTCAGCGCAAGCAGCTCTACCGCGAACTCATGAATCAAAACGCCCTCGGAAACGTCCGCCGCGCAAAGGTCCTCGTCACGAACCCCACGCACTATGCCGTGGCGCTCGACTATGACGAGGAAAAGACGCCGCTTCCCGTCATCCTTGCGAAGGGCGAGGGAGCCCTTGCGCAGCGCATGATCGAGGTCGCCAAGGAAGAGGGGATTCCGATCATGCGAAACGTCCCGCTTGCCCGCGCGCTCTACAGCGAGGGCGTCGAAAACAATTACGTGCCCCGAGATCTGCTCGAGCCCGTTGCGGAAGTGCTGCGCTGGGTGAAGAGCCTCGAGCGGCCCAACTGAGGATAAGAACATGTCTTACGAAACGAACCGCATCGGCGAATTTCTGCAGTCCTTTGCCAAGGCTGCGGGCCTCTCCGACCTCGCCCTCTCGGACGAGGGAAGCCTCTTTTTGTCCGTGGACGGCGCGGCACTCACGCTTCGCTACTTCCCCGCGACGGACGACCTTGTGATCGCCTCGATCGCGGCGAAGTGTCCTGAAGGCGAATCCGGCCGTCTGGCGCTCTATGAAAAGGCGCTCAAGATGAACGCCTTCTCGCGGGAGACGGGCGAGGGCGTTCTCGGACTTCTCCCCGACGGTTCGGCCTTGGTCTACAGCGTGTGGGTGCGGCCGGGGAAGCTTTCCTACGGCGACTTTGAGGCGCTCCTTCTCGGAACGGCCGACCGCGTCCAAAAGCTTCGCGCGGCCTTTGCCGAATCCGAGGAATCCGATGCCGCGCCCGCCGACCTCTCCTGGATGCAGGGGGCGGGCGTTTTGAGCGTCTGACAAACCCTGCGCGAGAACGCATCCCCCATTTTTTTTCGCGGCATTTTGCGGGATTTTGGTACACTGAACCCGTTTTGCCATGTCATGGAGCCGATTCCGTGACCTTAACCGTATGGAGATCTTAGATGCCTGATCAAAAGAAGACAGTTTTCATCACCGGAGGATCGACGGGAATCGGGGCGGCGTCCGTCCGCAAATTCGCGCAATCCGGTTGGAACGTGGCTTTCATGGACATCAACGTGGAGGACGGGCAAGCCGTTGCACGGGATACCGGCGCTCTTTTTGTCGAAGGCAACACGCGAAATCGTGAAGACATCGAGAAGGCTGTCGCGGCGGCCATCGACAAGTACGGTGAACTCGATTGCGTGGTGGCCAATGCCGGGATCCACCGTTGCAACACGATGCTCACGATCAGCGAAGAAGAGCTCGACTTGATGATCGATACCAACATTAAGGGGACCGTGCGCACGCTGCAGGCCGCAGTGCCGAGCATTTTGAGAAAGGGCGGCGGCTCCGTCGTCATCAACGCTTCGGATCAGAGCTACATCGGCAAGGCCAACAGTTTCGGCTACGGGCTCACGAAGGGTGCGCTCGGTCAAATCACCAAGAGTCTGGCCATCGACCTCGGACGTCAGAATGTCCGGGTCAACGCCGTTTGCGCCGCAACGATCCGCACGCCGCTCGCGATCAACCTTTTCCAGAAGTTTGCGGACATCACGCACAACGGGGATGCGAGCGCTTATTGGAAGGCCGAAGCGGAACAGTATCCGCTCGGAAGAGTCGGCGAGGCTCCGGAAGTTGCCGAGCTGATTTACTTCTTGGCGTCGGATTCGGCGAGCTTCATTACCGGGGGGCTGTATCTGATTGACGGCGGACTGGTTGCCGGCTAAGGATGCTTCTAAAAGAAGGCGTCGAGCGGATCCGCTTCGCCGGACGAACTCGACGCCGCCGGATGGATCGTCATAGAGTCTGTATCGGGAGGAACAGCGATGACCAAGATTAATCCCGCCGCCGTGAGCGGCATCAACGCGGAAACCCTGCAGACGCCCGTCACCGAGGACGCTGGCAACGTTACCGAATCGACGTCCGTCACCCTGGGCCGCACCGTGGCGACCCGCCCCGAGGGTACGCAGGCCCTCGAGCACGCGCAGCTTTTGGAAGAAATCGGCGCGGCCGCGGACGCCAAGAAGGCGCGGGAAACGGCCGACCCGAAGGCCGCCCGAGACGTGCAGGTGGAATCCCACCCCACGTCCGAAGCGGAGGAGGTGGCCGAAGCGGCGCTTCCTCCCGACACGCCCGAAGGCAAGGGGGCGGCGTCGAAGGCCCTCACGCACCTTTGCACAACGTTGCCGGACGATCCGGATCCCGATGAAATCCTGGCGCTCTCCGGCATGAACGACGACGACTGGGCCGCGCTCGCGGCGGCCGAGGAGGACGACTGGGGCGGCTGGGATGTTTCGAACGAGAACGTCGACTCGACGCAGAGCGTGGCGGCGTCTTCGCACGACGTGTCGTCCTCCGGACCCCTCGACGCGAACGACCGCGTGACCGCTCCCTTGACGGAGGGGCTCGAAGACTTTGCAGGAATGTCGCAAACCGAGATTCTCGCCGACGTCAAGACGAAGCTTCGCACGGACTTCCGGACGGAATTCGGGGGCTCCGAAGCGCTCGACGGCGGACAGGAAGTGCGTCCCGACACGCGCACCTTCTGCGGGCGCACCTACGACACGCTCTCGCGCTGGTGGAGCGCCAAGGCGTCGCGCTACGCGCAGACGGGACATCCGATTCTCGCCGCGATCTGCCGCACGATCTCGGGCTTTTTCACGCCGCGCGTCATGACGCCGCACGAACTCAAGTACATGGCGGTGACGTCGCTCGAAAACCTCGCCCAAAACCTTCCTGCGGTTCGCGAAGCCTTCTACCGGAGTTCGGAAGAGGGGATTCGTCTTCTTGCCGACCGCACGGCCCTCACGGTGCACCCCGCGCTTCTCGACGAAATCAACGGGATCGGAAGCGTCGAGGAAGCCGACGCGGCGCTCGAGAACCTGCAGGCGATCTATGGCCTCAGCGACAAGGCGGTCGCGCACGGGCAGTCGCTCCCGACGCTTGAAGCAAAGAAGGACTATCTCGTCGGGCTCAAGCTCATGAGCGAACTCGAGCGCTACCTCGACAACATTCTCTCGGCCTGGGGGAAGGCGCAGGGCAACGTGGATTCGGTGAGAAGCTTCTTCGAGGAGGCCCTGCCCACCGACGACGCGTGCTTCGACGCGCGGAGCCGTTCGGCCGAGAACTTCCGCAACCGCATCTCTTCGCTCGTGCGCCCGCGCGAGACGCTGATGGAAAACGCCATGCGCATTCTGCAGGATGTTCCCGGAACGGCCGAGCAAAAAGAATCCTGGTCCTATTGCGCGGATTATCTGCAGCGGACGCTTCGCGGTCAGACCGTGGCGGACGGGCGAATCACCGAACCCTTCAGCTTCGAGCAGCTCGAAGAGATCCGCGTGGCCTTTGAGAGGGAGAACTGGTACGAGTACAAGCTTGACGACCGCAGCCCCGAGGAAGAGGAGGCGGTGCGGGCTGCGCAGGACTACTGAGACCGGCATTTTTGACGGACGGCGCTCTAGAGGCGCTCCGTAATGACAAGACGCCCGATGATCGCGGGGATTCCCCGTCTGTCGCCGGGCGTTTCCTTTGGGCAGAATGTTCCCTTGGACCAACCCGTTTGGCTTCTGACCTAAGGAGAACATCATGACCGAAATTTCCCGTCGCTCGCTGATCGCCGCGGCCGCGTTCGGCGGCGTCGCCGCTCTTTCGCCGACTCTGCGTGCGGCTGAAAAACCCGCCCAAGCCATTCCCGAATCCGCCGAAACCTTCGACGTCGTCGTCGCAGGGGGCGGCGCCGCAGGTTGCATGGCGGCCCGTACGGCCGCGAAGGTCGGCAAAAAGGTGCTTCTCGTTCAGTCGCTCCCGATGTTGGGCGGGTCGTCCGCCATTTCCTCGGGCTGGATTCGCGCCTGCAGGACCAAATGGCACGCAACCCGCGGCATTGAGGACTCCGAAAATGCCTACGCCGAGGACATCGTCGCCTACGGCAAGGGTTCCCGCAATCCGAAGAAGGCCGCGATGATCGCCCGCGAGGCGGGCGCCTTCGTGAACGACCTTTTCGCGATCGGCGTCGAATTCACCGACGAGGAAGACCGCACGAACGGCGGCGAAAAGCTTCGCGTCGTGAAGACGAAGGGGGCGGGCGGCGCGCTCATGAGAAAGCTCGCCGAAGCCGTGCAGAAGGATCCGAACGTTACGGTGCGCACCAAGACGAGTCTCGTCGACGTCGTGCTCGATGAGGAAGGACAAAAGGTGGTCGGCGCGAAGATTTTGTCCGGTCGCAAGGAATCGGTCGTGCGCACGAAGGCGGTCGTGATCGCCACGGGCGGGTTCGGTCGCAATCAGGACATGATCGAAGTCTTCACGGCGCCCTGGTCGAAGACGGGCCGCATCATGGACGTCGGTTGCAAGGGCGACGGCCTTCGCATCGCGACCGAACTCGGCGCGGGAACGCTCAACCTCAACATCGCCATGGTGTGTCCGACGCTCGAAGTGACGAAGAACATCTTCTTCAGTTCCGCTCCGCTGCTCATGGGCGGGATCATCGTGAACGAAAAGGGCCGTCGCTTCACGAACGAGTATGTGATCTACACCCAAACCAACATCGACATGCTCAAGCAAAAGATCTGCTGGGAAATCGTCACGAAGGACCTTCACCCCGTGGTCGAGTCGATGATCGAAAAGGGCGTCGCGACGAAGTGCGACACGGTCGAAGACCTGGCGAAACTCATTGGCTGCGACCCGAAGGGCCTTGCGGCCGACATCGAGGCGCACAACGCCACGACGCGTCAGAAGCCCGAAGACCGCAAGGATCCGTTCGGGCGCACCGTGTACGAAAAGGAACTGAAGGCCCCGTTCTATGCTCTTCAGATCAAGCCCGTGATGCTCGAGACGGTGGGCGGCATCACGATCGATGAAAAGTGCCGCGTGACGACGCTTCTCGGGAAGCCCGTCGCCGAAGGGCTCTTTGCCGCGGGCGCCGTCGCATTCGGCGAACATTTCGGCGTCGGCTACCGTTCGGGCGACGCTTACGCCTACGCGGGCTCCACCGGCATCACGGCCGGCAAGGAAGCCGCGAAGCTCTGACGAAAGCGATCACCCCGCCGAATCCTTCCGGCGGGGTGCCTGCGGGAAGCCCCGATCCGTTCAGGTCGGGGTTTTCTCTTCGGCCGTCCCTGCGTCGTTCGTTTTTATCGCCTTAAACGCCGCGTGCGGGGCGACACGGTCCGAGACGATCTCAAGCTAAAATAATCTGCTTAATCAATCAAGTGCGAATGCCGTTTTGGTCAAGCAGATGAAGAACACTTCCGTCCACAGAAAACAGAAGACGCTCTTTACCGAAAGCCGTCCGGATTTTTCCTCGGAAGAGAATTTTCAACGGTTCATGGATGCCATGAGCCGCTCGGGGCACATGCGTGCGCTAGGTTCGGGCTACCGCTTCGATCCGAAGGTCTGTGCCGTTCCCAAGAGCGAGCCCTTCGCCTTTACCGTTCGGGCGACGCAGTGCACCGTGGGAACGCTCATTCACGGCAAAGTCTCGGCTTCCTCTTTCGGAGGTGCCGTTGCGATGGAACCCGAGCGGTATGTTCAGCTTCTGTTTCTGATTCGGGGGAAAGCCTTCTTCAAGAAGCGGAACCGCACCATGCCGCTTCTGCGGGACGCCGTTCTCATACGGGATCCCGCGGTTCCCTTCGTATTTGTTGCCCGCACGGAGTGCGAGTGGTTTTCCCTGACGGTTCCGGCCGACTATTTCCGGGCTCATACAAGTTCGCCCCCTCTGGCCTATTTTTCGGAGCCCATTGTCCTTCGGGAGTCATTCGGGCGACTGTTGAAGCACGTGATGATTCTTCTTTGCACGGCGCTCGATACGCTTGATCCGCGTGATGCCGGGGACGCCTGCGACGGATTGCTCTGTTTCCTTCGGCCCGCTCTCATGCAGCGCTATCGCGAGCGACGGCTCGACGAAGGTTCGGGTCGTCACGAGCAGCTTCGCAACGATGCCGAGAACGTCATGATCAAATGGATGCCGCGACCCGGCGTAACGATGAAGGAAATCGCCGGGCACTGCGGCATTTCGCCGAGACTTCTCACGGTCATCTTCAGCGAAATCGGTACGACGCCTGCGGCGCATCTCATGCGTCTTCGCCTCGAGCATGCCGCGGTCTACCTTAAGGAGGCCCACGCCAAAGCGCTCTCCGTGAGCGAGGTCGCCGAAGTCTGCGGATTCCGAAGCGCGGCGCATTTCTCCCGAGCCTTCAAAGCGCATTACGGCGTGACGCCGCGACAGATGAAGATGCGCGCCGTGCTTGATAAGTCAATTTAGAGATGCCGTCAAAGACAATTGTTTAATGAAAAGATACTCTTGAACGCCGCGGTTCCGTAGGATTGGGTCACCCATCAAAATGCAGTGGATGCGTTTTGCAAACCGGTTCATCCGAAGGAGACCCTTATGAACTGCTTCACGAATTGGACGATCAACCGACGTTCGTTCCTCTTCAACGCCGCTCTTGCCGCGACCGCCGCGGGCGGCACGCTGACTCCGCTCGCCCGCGCCGTGGCCGCGGCCGCGGACGATCTTGAAGTCATGACGTGGACGTCGTGCGTCGTCAACTGTGGCAGCCGCTGCCCGCTTCGCGCCTTTACGAAGAACGGCCGCGTCATCCGCATCGAACCAGAAAACACCGGCGCCGACTCTACGAAGATGCCCGCCGAAGTGCCGCACGTGCGCGCCTGCCTGCGCGGGCGCTCCATGCGTCAGCGTCTGTATTCCCCCGAACGTCTGAAGTATCCGATGAAGCGCGTCGGCAAGCGCGGGGAAGGAAAGTTCGAACGCATCTCTTGGGACGAAGCGCTCGACACGGTGGCCGCCGCCCTCAAGAAGACGATCGAAAAGTACGGCAACGAAGCGGTGTACCTCAACTACGGGTCGGGCTCCTATCAGCTCGTTTCGTCGCGCAACACCGCTCAGCGCCTCCTCAACATGCTCGGCGGCTACCTTAATCAGTACGGGACGTATTCGTCCGCGCAGATCAACGGCGCCATGCCCTATACCTACGGCATCGGCGCGGGCGGCTCGCAGATGACGGAAGTCGGCAACGCCGAACTCTACGTCGCCTTCGGTCACAACCCGATGGTCACGCGCCAGTCGGGCGGCGGGCAGGCCTGGGAACTCGAATGTGCCCGCAACGGCAAGAAGCGTCCCAAGATGATCGTGATCGATCCGATCTATACGGACACGTGCCTTGGCAAGGAAGACGAATGGGTGCCGATCCGTGTGGGCACCGACGCCGCGCTCGTCGAAGGCATGGCCTACGTCATGATCACGGAAAATCTCGTCGATCAGGAATTCCTCGACAAGTACTGCATCGGGTACGACGAAAAGACGCTTCCGAAGGAAGCGCCGAAGAACGGCGACTACAAGTCCTACATTCTCGGCAAGGGCCCCGACGGGATTCCGAAGACCCCGGAATACGCTTCGAAGATCACGGGCGTTCCGGTGGAAACCATCGTGCGCATCGCCCGACTCTGTGCGACGACGAAGCCCGTCTTCTTTGCGCAGGGTTACGGCTCGCAGCGTCAGGCCAACGGCGAACAAACCGTCCGCGCCATCGCCATGCTCCCGATTCTGACGGGACAGGTGGGCTTGCCGGGTACGAACCACGGCGGCCGCGAAGGCGACATCGGCCTCGGCGACAAGGGGCTTCCCGCGGGGAAGAACCCCGTGAAGACGTCCATTTCGTTCTTCACCTGGGTTGACGCGATCGACCACGGCGACCAAATGACGGCCGTCAAGGACGGCGTACGCGGCCGCGACAAGCTCGAGCATCCGATCAAGTTCCTCTGGAACCAGTGCTCGAACGTCATGGTGAATCAGCACTCCGACCACAACGGCACGGCGAAGATCCTCGCCGACGAGTCGAAGTGCGAGTTCATCCTCGTCATCGACAATCAGATGACGTCGTCCGCGAAGTTCGCCGACATTCTTCTCCCCGACGTCATGCAGCAGGAATTGAACGACATCGCCGCGGACGGTTATGCGACGGGGACGTCGAACTTCATGGTGGCGCTTCAGAAGGCGGTTGAGCCTCAGTGGGAGCAGCGCTCGGGCTATGCAATCTGCACGGCGCTCGCCGAACGCTTCGGCATCAAGGAAAAGTACACCGAAGGCCGCACGCAGGAAGAGTGGGTTGAGTGGTGCTACAACGAAACGCGCAAGAAGCACCCCTCGATGCCCGACTTCAAGACCTTCTGGAAGCAGGGCATCGTCAAGGTTCCGGGTCTCGGCGTCGGCAAGACCGTCGTGCTGAAGGACTTCCGTGAGGATCCCGCGAAGCATCCCTTGAAGACTCCGTCGGGCAAGATCGAAATCTGGAGCGGCGCGCTCGACAAGCTCGCCAAGACCTGGACGCTCGACAAGGACGAGGTGATTTCGGCCCTTCCGATGTACGTGCGCACCTTTGAAATGCCGGGCGATCCCCTGCAGCGGAAGTACCCGCTGCAGTGCTTCGGTTACCACGGTCACGGCCGTACGCATTCGACGTACCACAACGTGCCGTGGCTGCGCGAGGTGCAGCCCGATCAGCTCCTCATCAATCCGATCGACGCAAAGCCCCGCGGCATCGCCGACGGCGCGACGGTGGAGGTCTTCAATGACCGCGGTCGCGTGCGCATTCCCGCCAAGGTGACGGAACGCATCATTCCGGGCGTCGTGGCCTTCCCGCAGGGTGGCTGGTGGACGCCGGGCGAAGACGGCACCGACACGGGCCCCTCGATCAATACGCTCACGACCCCGCGCCACAGTCCGCTTGCGAAGGCGAATCCGCAGCACACCAACCTTGTGGAAGTGAAGGCCCTCTGAGGCGAATAGGAGATGAAAATGACGCAGTATGGTTTCTATTTCGACGCCTCGAAGTGCACGGGCTGCAAGACCTGCATGGTCGCCTGCAAGGACAAGAACAACCTGCCGGTCGGAATGAACTTCCGCCGCGTGACGGAATATTCGGGCGGCAACTGGCGGCAGGACCGCGCGACGGGCGCCTGGCATCAGGACGCTTTCGCCTACTATCTTTCGATTTCCTGCAATGAGTGCTCCGACCCTGCGTGCGTGAAGGTGTGCCCCACGAAGGCGCATTTCAAGCGCGCCGAAGACGGGCTTGTCCTCATCGATCCGAAAAAGTGCATCGGGTGCGGCGCCTGTCTGGCGGCCTGTCCCTACGGCGCTCCGCAGCTCGATCGCGAAGCCCGCAAGATGCGCAAGTGCGACACCTGTCTCGACCGCCGCGAAAAGGGGCTCAACCCCACGTGCGTGGACGCTTGTCCGCAGCGTGCGCTCGACTTCGGTCCGATCGATGAACTCCGCAAGAAGTACGGTGACTGCGCCGCGATCGCGCCTCTGCCCGACGCTTCCGTGACGAAGCCCAATCTCGTGATTCATCCGACGAAGAACGCGAAGAAGCCCGGTACGGAAGGTACGGTTCATTGTGCGCTCAAGGACTGACGAGGGTTAAAAAGCACAACCCTCCGGGTTTGAAGGCGGGCGTGCGGCGAGGCCGTACGCCTGCCTTTTGGCTTCGAGGGTCCTGAGCTTCAGGTTTTCGGCAAGGAATCGGTCAAAAATGTTCGGAAGCGGGGCCCAAAGCAAAGCCCCGATCTTTTCAGGTCGGGGCCGATCTCAGTCAACTGTCACCGCATCACTTGGTTTCGATCGATTTCAGCGCACCGCGGGCGGCGATGCGGCCCGTGACGATCCCGAGCGAGACGCCCTGACCGTACTGGTCGGCGGTTTCGCCCGCGACGAAGAGTCCCGGAATGACCGTGCCGTCGGTCTTCAAGGCGGCCCCGTCAGCGTTGCGTTCCACCCCGCCGTAGGTCGTCTGACTCGCGGGTGAAATCTTCTGGCCGTAGTAGGGCGCCTTGTCGATGCGCGAGAACATCGACTGCGTGCGCCCGAAGTCCTCGTCCTTATTCTTGTCGAAGAACCTGCGCCAACGTTCGACCGTGGCCGTGAGTTTCGTCTTGTCGATCCCGAGCTTGCCGGCAAGTTCCTCGAGCGTGTCGGCCTTCACGAAATAGCCCTGGGCTTCGTACTTCTTCATGAGGGCGGCGTTTTCGACGCTCGCGCGGTCGAAGATCAGGTAGGCCACGCCTCCCTCCTGCGCCTTGATGTCGGCTCCGATCACGGCGGTGCTTCCGAGTTCGTTCGTGAAGCGCTTCCCGGATTTGCCGACGAGAATCGCGCCGTTGTAGCGCACGTTCGTAAGCGACACCGCGCCGTGCCCCGTGTCGTAGGCGACGGTCTGGGGACCGGCGAGCGCCATGTTGTCGAGCTTCGCGCCAAGCTTTTCGGCCATGAGGATGCCGTCCCCCTCGGCCCCGACGCTCGCCGTCGACGGATAGCCCGCCCACTGGGGCGTAAAGCGCTTGACGAGGTCCGGATTGGAAGCGAAGCCGCCCGTCGCGAGAATCACCGCTTTGGCGGGAATCGTTTCCGTGGTCTTGGCCTTCATCATCGCCTTCACGCCCGTGACGCGGCCCGACTCGTCGGTGACGAGTTCCTGCACGTCGGCGTTCGTCACGACGGGAATCCCGAGCGAGTCCACGCGCCTTTTGAGAACTGGAACGATCATCGCGCCGTAGGCGCTTCCGTCGGCGGGCGTCATTTGGGATCCGTTGATGATGCGCGACATGTCGGCGCCCATCGCGATCAGCCAGTCCGCGGTCGGTCCGGAGAGTTCAGCCAACTGCTTGATGTTGGCGCGGTCGTGTTCGTCCGCCTTGGGAAAGCCCTTGAGAAGCTTCGCTTCATAGTCCTTCGCCGAATAGTTCGGCTGCAGTTTCGAGCCGCCCGCGTTGTAGGCGGTGGAGGCAAGAAGCGTCGTGCCGCCGACGAAAGGCAGTTTTTCGAGAATCACAACCTTCGCCTTGCCGTTCGAAGCTTCGTGCGCTTCAATGGCGGCCGCCATGCCGGCGCCGCCCGCGCCGACCACGAGAATGTCGGCGGAGAGCGTCTGCGCGCCCGCAAAGGTTGCGTAAAGAAGGCCCGCCGCGGCGAGCAGGGCGGGCAGGGGACGAAGGACGGTCTTCTTGGCTGTGGCGGTTCGCATGGAATTCTCCTTTTCGGGTTCGGCGGCGTCCGAGGTTCCCAAAAGGAGGGATACCGCTTTCCGGACCGTCGAACGAGCTGTTCTTGGTCTCTCGATTATCGGGCGGCCCGAACAAAATCGACAATGCTCAAAATCCCGAGAACGTTCACGCCCGGAGTCGCCTCTGCCTAGGCAATTTGCCCGAGGGAGGGGAAACGTAAAGCCGATAGAATGGAAAAATCGTTCACGTTCAAGGATTTCGTCATGTCGCCCTCCGAATGGCTCGCCTTTGCGGGAATGAGCTTTGTGCTCGCCGTCGCGCCCGGTCCCGACAATCTCTTCGTTCTCACCCAGAGCGCCGTGTTGGGTGCCCGAGCGGGACTTTATGTGGTGCTCGGCCTCTGCGGCGGACTCCTGCTGCAGACGATCGCGGCGGCCCTGGGGCTCGCGATCGTGATTCAGGAATTCCCCGCCGTCTTCTGGGCGATCAAGATCGCGGGCGCGCTCTACCTCTGCTACCTCGCCTACATGGCGTGGACCCACGCCGAAGACGTGCCGGGCGAGGGCGGCGCGCTCGACCTCAAGCCCTGGCCGCTCGTGCGCCGCGGGGTGATCATGAACATCACGAACCCCAAGGTGCAGATCTTCTTTCTTGCGTTCTTCCCGCAGTTCGTGAAGCCCGGCACCGAAGGCATGGCCCTGGCGGTTCAGATGATCGGGCAGGGCGCGATCTTCCTTTTCGCGACCGTCGTGGTGTTCTCGGCCTGCGCCCTGGGAGCGGGCGTTCTCGCCTCGGCCCTGCGCAATCCCAAGTGGGCGGGTTTGCTCAACCGCGCGAGCGCCGTCTTGTTCCTGGGGCTCGCGGTTTCGGCCCTCTTTGCATGACTCGGAGACTGCAATGAAACAGTACGTAGTCGATGCCTTCACCGACAAGGTCTTTCACGGCAATCCCGCCGCCGTTTGTCTTCTCGACGCCTGGCCCGAGGACGAACTCATGCTCTCGATCGCCCGGGAAAACAATCTTTCGGAAACCGCCTTCTGCGTGCCCGAAGGCGACGCTTGGGGGCTTCGCTGGTTCACGCCGGGCGGCGAAATCGATCTCTGCGGGCACGCGACGCTCGGCACGGCCTACGTGCTCTTTCGCTTCGTCGTCCCCGAGGCGGAGAGGCTTTCCTTTGCCACGAAGAGCGGCACGCTCGTCGTTACGCGTCGGGACGACTTGCTCGAAATGGACTTCCCCGCCTACGACCTCCGCCCCGTGCCGGTCACGCCCGAGATGAGGGCGGTGCTCGGAGCCGAGCCCAAGGAAGCTTATTTGGGTCGCGATCTCCTCTGCGTCTTCGACGATCCCGAAACCGTACGGAAGATGACGCCCGACTTCCGGGCGATGACGAAGCTCGAAGGTCTTCTCGTCAACGTCACGGCGCCGGGCGAACCCGAGAACGGCTTCGACTGCGTTTCGCGGTCGTTTGCGCCGAAGCTCGCCGTCGACGAAGATCCCGTCTGCGGGTCGGGGCACTGTCACATCGTGCCCTATTGGGTGCGCCGTCTTGGAAAAGACTCCATCACGGCCTATCAGGCATCGCGCCGCGGCGGGACGCTTTATTGCCGTCAGGCAGGCGATCGCATCACGCTCGCCGGCAAGGCCGTTCTCTACAGCACGGCGGAACTTTCGGTCGATCTCTGACCGAACGCCCTCGGACGCCCCGCGAAGGAGAGGATTTTCCTCTTGAGCTGGGCGTTCCTTTCTCCGGACCCGGCGTGGCGCCCAACTTCATGCGCCGCCGGAAGGCTCGGCAACGTCCCGCAAAAGAATCCGTTTCGTCAACGCATAGAACGCCGGAAACTGAGGGTGAAGGGTAAATTCAAAGAACCTCAGACATCCATAAAACGGAAGACGGATTCCGGAAATATTTTCCGAAAATCCTTAGCTGGTTTTCATTCTCATTGCCGGGATCGACTGAGTTCCAGAAGCATTTCAAAAGAGAGGGCAGTGAATTTTGTAGAAATCGTGTTCCGATTTTTGCAAAAAGCGAAACGCGACGGCAGGGAAATCCACTCTGCCCTCCGCTCCTTCCATGCTCTACAATCGAGGCAAATAAGCAATTACCCCGAAAGGGTAGGGCCGCGGTGCAGCTCGCGGCCTCTCACAAGACTTCAGTCAACGCGACCCTCTGCAGGACAGGTCTAAAAAACGGCGTTCCATCCGCGCCGATTGCTTTTCCCGTCCTGCTCCGTCCGAACCGTTTTCACTGCTGCGGGAAGCGGACGGTTGCTTTGTTCGGCGTCTTTTGTCTTTTGGAAGGAGACTCTTTTTTATGATTACACGTCGAAGCTTTCTGCGAAGCTCGGCTCTTCTCGGCTCCGCCGCCGGCTTTACGGCGTCGCCGATGAGCCGCGCGGTCGCGGCCGCTGCCGCCGACATCGAATCCGTTACGTGGTCGGCCTGCTCGATCAACTGCGGCAGCCGCTGCCTGCTTCGCTGCGTCTCGAAGAACGGACGCGTCATCCGCATCGAAACCGACAACACGGGCGACGCCCAGGCGGGCGTGGCCGACGGGAAGTTCCCGCAGGTCCGCGCCTGCCACCGCGGCCGCGCCATCCGCCAGCGCCTTTATTCGCCCGAACGCCTGAAGTTCCCGATGAAGCGCGTGGGGAAGCGCGGCGAAGGCAAATTCGAGCGCATCTCCTGGGACCAGGCGTTGGACGAAATCAGCGCGCGCTTGAAGGACACCATCAAGAAGCACACGAACGAATCGATTCTTCTGATGCACGGCTCGGGGAACTACAGCCTCTTCAACAACCGCAACTGCACGTTCCGCTTCTTCAACCTCATCGGCGGGAACGTCGGTTGGTATTCCGACTATTCGGCCGCCTGCATCCAGAACATCTGGCCCTTCATGTTCGGCGGCTTCAACTACGGGGCCGTTCGCTCGAGCAATCCGGGCGTGGGCTCCTACATGAGTCAGATCAAGAACGCCAAGCTCTACGTCACGTTCGGGAACAACCCGGCCGTCACGCGCGCTTCGGGCGGCGGTCAGACCTGGGAACTCGCCGAAGCCCTGCGTCTGGGCAAAACCCGCATGGTCGTGATCGACCCGATCCGCACCGACTCGCTCGCCGGCCGCGACGCCGAATGGGTGCCGATCCGTCCAGGCACCGACGCGGCCCTTGCCGCGGGCATGGCCTACGTCATGATCAAGGAAAACCTTGTCGATCAGGCCTTCCTTGACAAGTACTGCGTGGGCTACGACGAAAAGACGCTCCCGAAGTCCGCCCCGAAGGGAAGCGACTACAAGTCCTACATTCTCGGAAACGGCGCCGACAAGACGCCGAAGACTCCCGAATGGGCGTCCCGCATCTCGAACGTTCCCGTCGAAACGATCGAACGCCTCGCGCGTGAAATCGCGACGACGAAGCCCTGCTTCATCTCCCAGGGCTGGGGGCCGCAGCGCCGCATGAACGGCGAAACGCAGTCGACGTCGATCGCGATGCTCGCGCTCCTCACCGGTCAGGTCGGTCTTCCCGGCACGAACACGGGCGCCCGCGAAGGCGACTCCTACGGCATCGACACGGGCTTCCCCGTCGGAAAGAACCCCGTCAAGGTGTCCTTCCCCGTCTTCCTCTGGCCCAAGGCCATTACCGACGCGAAGTCGATGACGGCGAAGAATTCGGCCGTGCGCGGTGCGGACCATCTCTCGCACAACATCAAGTTCATCTGGAACACCCAGGGCAACACCCTCATCAACCAGCACGGCGGGATTAATGCGCTTCGCAAGATCCTCGAAGACGAATCGCTCGTCGAAACGATCGTGGTGGTCGACAACCAGATGACGCCGAGCGCGAAGTTCGCCGACTATCTGCTCCCCGACACGATGAACCAGGAAATCGACGACCTTGAGGCCGACGCCTACGCCGTGGGCGACTACAACTACCTCGTCGCCTGCCCGCAGGCCGCCAAGATCGAATGGGATCAGCGTCCGAACTGGGAAATCATGCGCGAGATGGCAAAGCGCTTCGGCGTCGAAGACGCCTACACCGAAGGCCGCACGTACAAGGAATGGCTCCGTTGGGGCTATGAGGAAACTTTGAAGAAGGCCCAGAAGTTGGCCGACGCCAAGAAGTTCCCGAGCTTCGACGAATTCTGGAAGCAGGGCGTCGTCAAGTACCGCATGGGCGACGACTCGGGGATCGTGCTCAAGGACTTCCGCGAGGATCCGGTGAAGCATCCGCTTCCGACCCCCTCGGGCAAGATCGAAATCTATTCCGAACGACTCGCCGAAATCGCGCGCACCTGGGAACTCCCGAAGGAAAAGGGCCAGGAAATCCACCCGATTCCGCAGTTCATCGCCACGAAGGAAATGCGCGGTCAGGGCGACCCGACGGAAGAAAAGTATCCGCTCGAAGTCTACGGCTACCACGGCGCGGGCCGCACCCACTCGACGTATCACAACGTCCCGTGGCTGCGCGCGGCGCATCCGGACCTCCTCATGATCAATCCGGTCGACGCGAAGCCCCGCGGCATTCAGACGGGCGACCGCGTGCGCGTCTTCAACGACCGCGGAGAAATCGAAATTCCCGCGTTCGTGACGAACCGCATCATCCCGCACCTGGTGGCGCTCCCGCAGGGGGCCTGGTATTTGCCCGACGAAAAGGGCGTCGACAAGGGCGCGTGCATCAACACGCTTACGATGCTCGACGCGACGCCGCTTGCGAAGGGCAATCCTTCGCACACTAACCTCGTCGAAGTTCAGAAGCTCTAACAACGGGAGGATGAGATGAAACAGTATGGTTTTTATTTCGACGCCGCCCGCTGCACGGGCTGCAAGGCTTGTCAGATCGCCTGCGCCGACAAGAACGGAATCGAAGACGGGCGTTTCTTCCGAAACGTCCTTCCGTACGAATCGGGTTCCTGGCGTGAAGACCGCGCCACGGGCGCCTGGCATCAGGACGTCTTCCACGGATACGTGTCGGTTTCGTGCAATCATTGCGACGATCCGGCCTGCGTGAAGGTCTGCCCCACCAAGGCGCACGCGAAGCACCCCGAACTCGGGGGCCTCGTTCTGATCGATCCGAAGAAGTGCATCGGCTGCGGCATGTGCATGGCCGCCTGTCCGTACCACGCTCCGGTCCTCGACAAGAAGGCGGGTAAGATGACGAAGTGCGACGCCTGCGTCGACCGCATTTCGAAGGGCGGTCTTCCCGTGTGCGTCGAAGCCTGCACGCAGCGCGCGCTCGACTTCGGCTACGTGGACGAACTCCGCGCGAAGTACGGCGAAGGCGCGCACATCGTGCCGCTTCCTTCGCCCAAGAAGACGAAGCCCAACCTCGTCGTTCATCCCGCCGCCAAGGCGAAGATCGTGGAATAACCGCACGATCCACGGCTTAGCCGCATAACCCAAAAGCCGCCCCGTTCGGGTTCATCCGTTCGGGGCGGTTGCTTTTTGTCGCCGCCAGCTCGGGCCTGAGGTTTTTCTGAATGGTTGTTCATGTAATTTTTCCGTAGCCTCAAAGCATATCGATCGAAAACGATCGGAACCGACTCACTCGACCAAAGGAGAAGCCTCATGAAAAACATTCGCCTCACGACCCTTGCGGTGCTCACCGCCGCCGCGATCGCGGGCAGCGCCTATGCGGCCGACGGAACCTTCCGCGGCACGGCCATGGGTCACAACGACGAAGTGATCGTCGACGTGACGATCGAAAAGGACCGCATCACGGACATCAAGATCGTCCAGACTTTCGAAACCCCGGCGGTCGCGGAAAAGCCCTTGGCCTGGATTCCCGAAACAGTCGTGAAGAACCAGTCGCTCAAGGTCGACCGCGTGAGCGGCGCGACCTTCTCGAGCCTCGCCATCCTCGGCGCCGTTCGCGACGCCGTGAAGAAGGCGGGCCTCGATCCGGCGAAGTTCATGAAGGGCGACACCATCCGCTACGTCGTCAAGGTTCCGACCGAACCCAAGGCCGACGTCGTGATCGTGGGCGGTGGCGGCGCCGGCATGTCCGCGGCCGTTGCGGCGGCCCGTGCGGGCGGCAAGGTCGTGGTGCTCGAGAAGATGAGCTTCTTGGGCGGCAACACCGTGCTCGCGGGCGGCGCTCTGAACGCGGCCGACCCGAAGCTGCAGGGCAAGCAAAAGATATCCGAAGGCCAGCGCAAGATGGTTGAAGACCTCCTTGCCGAAAAGCCGAGGAACGAACTCCACGCCAAACTCATCGAACAGGCGAAGAAGGAATGGAAGGATTGGCTCGCGAAGTCTCCCGACGTGCTTTTCGATACGCCGACCCTGCATGCGCTTCAGACCTGGAAGGCGGGCGACTACGCGGCGAAGCTTGAACTCGTCGCGGAACTCGCCAGAATCGCTCCGGGGCAGGTGGACCGTCTCGAAAAGATGGGCCTCGAATGGAATCCTTACACGACGCAGTACGTGGGCGCCATCTGGCCGCGCTCGCATGACGCGAAGAACTTCAAGTCCGGCATCGGCTACATCAACACCTTCCGCGCGACGATCGAGAAGGAAAAGCTCCCCGTCGACATTCTCTTCCAGACGAAGGCTGAAAAGCTCATCGTCAAGGACGGCCGCGTCGTCGGCGTTGAGGCCGTCGGTCCGAACGGAGAAAAGGTGACGGCCACGGCCGAAAAGGGCGTGATTCTCACGACGGGCGGCTTCGGTGCAAATCCCGAAATGCGCATGAAGTACGACACCCAGTGGGGCGGCAAGCTCGGTCCCGACGTGAAGACCACGAACAGTCCCGCCATCACGGGCGACGGCATGCGCATGGCCGAAGCGATCGGTGCGAACCTGATCGACATGGGCTTCATCCAGCTGCTGCCCACGACCGACCCGGCAAACGGCAGCATCACGACGGCCGTCGCGGAAGGCACCTCCATGTACGTCAACAAGGAAGGGAAACGCTTCGTGAACGAACTCGAACGCCGCGACGTTCTCTCGCGCACCGCGCTCGCCCAGCCCGACGGCGTCTTCTACCGCATCACCACGGTGAAGAACGCCAAGGTCGACGAAAACGGCATTACGGCGCAGGGTCAGAGCATCAAGAGCCTCCTGAAGGCCAAGAAGGTCTACGAAGCGCCCACGATCGAAGAGCTCGCGAAGAAGGTCGGCATGGATCCGAAGGTCTTGGGTGAAACGGTTGCGAAGTGGAACGACTTCTGCCGCAAGCAGACGGTCGACCCCGACTTCGGCCGCGCTTCCTGCACGCCGAACGTGACGCTCTATGAAGGACCGTACTACGCCGAAATGCGCGCCCCCGCCGTGCACCACACGATGGGCGGCGTGGAAGTCGACGCGCAGACCCGCGTTCTCGACAAGAACGGCAAGGTCATCCCCGGTCTCTATGCCGCGGGTGAAGTGACGGGCGGTCTGCACGGCACGAACCGCGTCGGCGGCAACGCCATTCCCGACGCGCTCGGAAACGGTCAGAAGGCCGGCGAAATCGTGATGGGCGTCTCCCGTTAATCGGGTTCCCCTTAAACGACATTCGGGACGGAGAGGTTCTCCGTCCCGAAGTCATTTTGGAGGTTTGGCAGAGCGAGTCTCAGTGCCTCGGCGCACCCTTTTGCGGACAGTCCGCGGGCAGCTTTTCTCCCTTTCGCACAAAACGGATCGGGGAGGGACCGCTCTTTTTGCGGGCGGTGCAGGATTCGTTCGTGCAACCGCCGCACCCGCCCGAACCCCTGAGAATGCGGCGGCAGGACCAGAGGAACCCCGCCGCAATCAGGAGCAATACGATCCAACTCGCCGCGTTCACGTGAGGCGTCTCCGTATCAGAAGAAGGGCGCGGCGAGAATGCGGACGATCAACGCGACCACCCACGCGACCGCGCACTGCATCAGCACGACGCCCACGGCCCACTTGCCGCCCAATTCGCGGCGGATCGTGGCGATCGACGCGACGCAGGGCGTGTAGAGAAGACAGAAGACGAGAAGCGCGAGGGCCGAGAGCGGCGTGATCGCGGCAAGGAGCGTGTCCACCGATCCGAAGAGAACCGAGATCGTACTCACGACGCTTTCCTTCGCCATGAAGCCCGAGATGAGGGCCGTGGCGACGCGCCAGTCGCCGAAGCCGAGCGGTTCGAACAACGGAGCGAGCCCGCCCGCCACGACGGCGAGCATGCTTTCCTGCGAGTTCTCGACCGGGTTGAACTGGAAGTCAAAGGACTGCAGGAACCAGATCGCGATGGTCGCGACGAAGATCACCGTAAAGGCGCGCTCCAGGAAGTCCTTGGCCTTTTCCCAGAGAAGGAAGAGAACGTTCTTGGCGCCCGGCATGCGGTAGTTCGGAAGTTCCATCACGAAGAGAACCGCTTCACCCTTGAAGAGGGTCTTTCGCATCGCAAAGCCCAGCACCACCGCGGTGAGGATCCCGAGGAAGTAGAGCGCCACCATGATCGCGGCGCCTTCGCCGGGGAAGAAGGCCGCGGTGAAGAAGCCGTAGATCGGAAGCTTCGCCGAGCAGCTCATGAAGGGCGTGAGAAGAATCGTCATCTTGCGGTCGCGCTCGGAGGGGAGCGTACGGCTCGCCATGACGCCCGGGACCGTGCAGCCGAAACCGATCAGCATCGGAACGATGCTTCGGCCCGAAAGACCGATCTTGCGAAGGAGCGTGTCCATCACGAAGGCGACGCGGGCCATGTAGCCGCTGTCTTCGAGGAACGACAGGAAGAAAAAGAGCGTCACGATCGTCGGGAGGAAGCTCAGCACGCTTCCAACCCCGTTGAAGACCCCGTCGATCAAGAGTCCGTGAATCGAGGAATTCACGGCCCAGGTTGTAAGGAGGCCGTCAACGATGTCGGTGAGCCACCCGATCGCAACCTCGAGGATTTCCTGCAGCCACGCCCCGATCACGTCGAAGGTGAGCCAGAAGATGAGCGCCATGATCGCGATGAAGGCGGGAATGGCGGTGTACTTGCCAGTGAGGACGCGGTCGATCTGGAGACTCCGGAGATGTTCCTTGCTTTCGTGCGGACGCACCACCGTGCTGCGGCAGATGCGGTCGATGAAGGCAAAGCGCATGTCGGCCATGGCGGCCGCGCGGTCGAGACCGCGTTCGGCTTCCATTTGCTTCAACATGTGTTCGATCGTGCGCTCTTCGTTCACGTCGAGTTCGAGCTGCTCGAGAATGAGGCGGTCGCCTTCGGCGATCTTGCTCGCGGCAAAGCGGACGGGAATGCCGGCGCGCTTGGCGTGGTCCTCGATGATGTGCATGATGCCGTGCAGACAACGGTGCACGGCGCCGCCGTGGTCTTCCGGACCGCAGAAGTCCTGCAGGGCGGGCGGTTCCTGAAATTTCGCGACGTGAAGGACGTGGTCGACGAGTTCGTCGATCCCTTCGCCCTTGGCGGCCATGATCGGCACCACCGGAAGGCCGAGAAGCGCTTCCATCTCGTTGATTCGGATCGAGCCTCCGTTGGCGAGCACTTCGTCCATCATGTTGAGCGCGAGCACCATCGGACGGTCGAGCTCCATCAACTGCATCGTGAGATAGAGATTGCGCTCGATGTTCGTCGCGTCGACGATGTTGATGATCGCCTTGGGGGACTCCTTCAGGATGAATTCGCGCGAGATGATTTCTTCGTTCGTATAGGGCGAGAGCGAATAGATCCCGGGAAGGTCGGTGACGAGCGTGTCGTCGTGCCCGATGATGCGGCCGTCCTTGCGGTCGACCGTGACGCCTGGGAAGTTCCCGACGTGCTGGTTCGAGCCGGTGAGGCGGTTGAAGAGCGTCGTCTTCCCGCAGTTCTGGTTCCCTGCGAGAACGAGCGTGAGTTCCGTACCTTCGGGGAGGGGATTTTCATGCGACTTGACGTGATACTTCCCGCCTTCGCCGAAGCCCGGGTGGAGCACGTCGGAGCCGTCCGTCGAGGCGTTCGGAGTGAGGGAGGGCGCCTCGTCGCGCACGTCCTCGATTTCGATTTCGGCGGCTTCGGCCGAGCGAAGCGTAAGTTCGTAGGCCTTGATGCGCACTTCGATGGGGTCGCCCATCGGGGCGCGCTTCACCATCGTCACCGCGGCGTTGGGGATGAGCCCCATGTCGAGGAAGTGCTGGCGCAGAGCGCCTTGACCGCCCACCGTGCGGACGGTCGCGGTCTTGCCGATGGGAAGGTCGTTGAGGGTGATTGGGGTCGTCATGGTCGGCGAAAGTTCTATTTATTTTTGCGAAACGCGAATTTTAGCATTGTGACTCGGGGGTGTGCGTTGCATGGGAACGGTATTCCCCCGAGGAGAAAAGATGACGCGGTCTCTTCGGAGGAGCGATTTGAGAATGCCGGAAGCGTCCCGTCCGATCGTCGGGATTTCGGACTGAGGAAAGGACGGTTGAATGCGTGGAAGGGCGGGAGAGACCGGCGAGAGGGTCGCCGGAGAGATCTGCTGCGGGAAAGGCGGAAGGGTAAAACGAAGGGGAGTGACGCGGAGCAAAAGGAATCCTAAAACGACTCGGCCCGGGGCGAACCCGGGCCGAGGGAAGGAATCGGAATCCGAAAGGGATCACTTCGTCGCGGTCGGGCTCATCGCCGCCGCGATGTGGGCGCGCACGCCCGCGGGCAGCGCCGCGTCGTCGATCGTGAACTGATCCGAGTGGTTGTTCGGGGCGTTCTTCACGCCCGGCTTGTCGACGCCGAGGAACATGAAGACGGACGGCACCTTCTCGGCAAAGAAGGAGAAGTCTTCGCTCGCGCCCGGATTCCACTTGGAGATTTCGGCGTCCACACCGAAGGTCTTGAGGTTTTCGACGGTCGTCAGCGCGAGCGCCGGATCGTTCCAGGTGACGGGATAGATTTCGATCAACTTCGTCTTCGCTTCGGCGTCCCCCGCCTTGGCCGTACCGTCGGCGACTTCAGGAATGCGCTCGAGGAGCTTCGCGCGGATGTCGGGGTGGTTCGAGCGGATGGTGCCCATCATGTAGGCGGAGCCGCTCATCACGTTCCCGGTTTCGCCGGCGGTCAACTTGCCGACCGTGATGACGCCCATGCCCTTCGTGAGGTCGATGTTGCGCGAGACGATCTGCTGGAGCGCCACGACCGTCTGCGAGGCGGCGAGCGTCGCGTCCGAGCCCGTCCAGGGCATGGCGCCGTGGGCCTGCGAACCCTTGATGTTGATCTCGAACGCGTCGGCACTGTTGAGAGCGGCGCCCTGGGAGACGAGCATCTTTCCGGAAGGCGCGCGGGCCATCACGTGAATGCCGAAGGCGTTCTTCACGTCGTACTTTTCCAATACGCCGTCCGCCACCATGGCCTTGGCGCCCGAAAGACGGGGCTTTTCAGCGGTGAAGGGGTTTTCAATGGAGTCGCCTTCTTCGGCGGGCTGGAAGGCGAAGATCACGCGGCGGGGCACGTCGGCCTTGTGCTTCGCGAGAATCTGCGCGGCGGTAAGGAGCATCGCCATGTGGGCGTCATGACCGCACATGTGCGAGACGTCCACGCCTTCGCGGCCCCAGTAGCTGCCCTTCACCTGACTCGCGTAGGGAAGACCCGTGCGTTCCTTGATCGGGAGAGCGTCGATGTCGGCGCGCAGGAGAATCGTGTCCTTCTTGTCGGGATTCAGAATGCCGAGCACGGCCGTCGGGGCGTTCTTCGTGCCGACGACGGTCTCGATGCCGGCTTCCTTGAGGATGCGCACGATTTCGGCCTGCGTTTTCACTTCCTGGTTGCCGAGTTCCGGCATGGCGTGCAGCTTGTGGCGAAGCGCCGTGAGTTCCTGTTCGGCGGCCTTCACTTCGGAGTCGACCCAAGTGGGCGCTTCGGCGGCGAGGGCCGGTACGGACGCGAGGAGAAGAGCGAGGAAGGCTGTCTTGTGAATGCGGGGATGCGTCATGTTGTGGTCCTTATAAAACTCAAGACGATCCCTCAGTATCGCACAATCTTTCCGGGAAGACATCTCGTCGAGGACGGGGCGGAAAACCTTGTCTTTCGTAACGAAACGTGAGAGAAAAGGGAGGAGTCGGTGTGTCGGCGTGTTTGACTAGGCTTTTGAAATATCCTGCGGCGGAGGGTGTTCTGATTGTTTTGAATAGGCAATTTTTGGTCGGAATTGGCAACACCTTCTCCCGGGCGCCCCTGTGCATTCAACACTTTGTTACCTTCCGAGGAATTGGAAATACCTTCCGAAGAAGCATTTGGTAGAGTTCAGCCATCGAAAGGAAACTCCAAGGTCCATTCGTGATTCAGCTTAAGGGTTGAGTTTGTTTTTGAGGGTTTGGATTGGCCGCAGAGCTTTGGTTCTGCGGCCTTTTTTTAGTTCTTGATCGGAAAGATTGGGCGGTGCAGTAGTGCTGTCACCGCCCAAGTCGAGATTAAAGTTTCACGGAATATGGCCGCTTAAATCGTTCCGAAAGTTCTTTCATGCTTTATTTGCTTTATTCCCGTAAAACTGGCACACATTTCTCCCAAAGTTGGCGGCCATGAGTGAGGCGGGCTTCTGGCATCCTTACGAACGCGGATTGGCATCGTCGTGGCCGGCCTTGGCATCAGTCCGAGTTGCGGGTGGCAAATGCGAGCGGATCGGGAAGTTAGACAGAGCATTTAGGAAGGTTCGAAAAGAAGAGGGTGGAGTGCGGTGATGGGACGCTGCGCCACTTTGCACACGACTTTTAAATGTTTTTGAAACTTTCAAAGTAACAAAAGAACGGGCCTCATTCCTTCTTGGAATTCCCTGATGTCTGTCCTTTCGGATGGGGGTGCGCGAGACACGTGTTCCAGAAATCTTCGGCCGCGCGGGAGAGCTGGTGATTGCGGCGTTTCGCGAGCCGATGCCCCGTTCGGGGCTCGGGCGAGAGCGGCACGAAGCGCAGATCCGCCATCGGGCGCATCGTGTTTTCTCGTCGCGCCGAAGGAAACGACTGGTCGCCCCCGACGTCTTTGCGATGCCGGGGAGCGTTGTTTGAGTTGCAGCTCTGTCTTCTCAACCCGGAGGCAGGCGCTTCAGAAAAGCTTCAAAGCGATCAAGCGGCGTCAAGGCCAGCCAGGCGCGCTCGACGTCCTCGTCCGTAAAGGGTTCGGCCTTCTCTGCGTCCGACATCGGGACGGTCGCCTCCATGGCCGCCCGGAAGAAGCGGGCGAGCGGATCAATGTCGGGCGAGTGCTCGAGCGACTTGCGCACGGTTTCAAGCGCCAGTCCTCCGTGCCAGGAAAAGAACGAGGGCTTCTCCCACTCGAACTGCAGCTGCACTCGCTCCGGCAAATCAAAGCGCTTGATTTTGAGTTCCTTGGGGAACCGCGCCGCAAGTGACGCCAGACACCGCACGAGTGCGGTGCCCTCGTCGCCCGTAACGAAGATCGTTTTCTCGTCCGCAAGCGTGAGCGTACAAAGGCGCAGAATGCGGCAGAGCTTCTTGAGGCCCGAGAGCCACTTCTCCACATGGTTCGTCGTCACGACGATCTTCCAAACCTCACCTTTGGGCGTATCCGTCTTTTCCATTTTCTTTCTCCCTTTTTTCGGAACACCTTCATTGTGCAGCCCTGGTGCGTCAAAAACTGTCGCAATGAAGAGGCCCGCAGGAAACCTTCGTAAAGTTCCCGTACGGGCCTCGCCGGTCCGGCGCAGGGCGGGTCAGTTTCCGTGTCGTTTGCCGGGTCAGTTATATGTCGTTCACCGGGTCAGTAGCATGTCGTTTCCCTGCGGGAGACGTAGAGTCGGACCTCAAGAAACCGTCAGGATGTCGGCCCATCTTGTGAGGTAGGCGGGCGTGAGGCGGTCGCGCTTCATCCGCCAGCCGTCGGCAAGCTCGGAACTCCCGACCTTCCAGACGCCCTTGCCGAAGCGGCGGGTGAGGTCGTCCAAGCAGTCCATGAGACGTCGTCTCGTTTCGTCCTTTTCTTCGTCGGGGAGATCGAAGAGCGACCCCGTCACCGAGCAGGAGCCTTCCGGAATCAGGTCCGTCACGAAGGCCCCCGCCTTGCAGTAGCGAAAGCCCGGGCGCCAGTGCGCTTCGACGAGTCGGCAGGCGACTTCGACGAGACGCATCGTGTCGGACGTGGGAAGCGTGAGCTCCATCACGGGCTCGGCGGCGTGCCAGGGTTCGTTTTCCTTGAAGGGGCTCGTCAGGAAGAAGACGCCGACCTTCTTCGCTTTCGCCTTTTCGCGGCGCAGCTGTCTCGCCACCTCCGTCATGTGGGTGGAGACGGAGGAGAGAAGAACCGAGCGGTCGTTCGTCGCGTGCGAAAACGAGCGCGAGCGCAGGATCTGTTCCTTGGGTTTCGGAACGGATTCGACTGGAAGGCAGGAGACGCCCTGAATCTCGCGAAGCGTTCGCTCGAGCACGACGCCGTACTTGCGGCGAAGCGTAAAGCTGTCCATCTGCGAGAACTGCAGGACGGTCTCGATTCCTTCGCGAAGGAGCTTCTCCTCGGTCTTTCGTCCGATCCCCCAGACCTCTCCGATCGGGGTGATGGAGAGCGCCTTTCTCCGGCGCTCCGAGGAGAGGTCGAACCAGTTGACGACGCCCCCGTAGACGGGATAGGTCTTCGCGAAATGGTCGCAGAGCTTCGCAAGGGTCTTGGTGGGGGCGATCCCGACGCAGACGGGAAGGCCGATCCATTTCCAGAGTCGCGCCTTCAGTTCCCGCCCGATCGTCGTGTAGGACTCGCATTCGACCCCCGTCAGATCGAGAAAGGCTTCGTCGATCGAATAGGCTTCGTGCACCGGACCGAACCCCGCGACGATTTTGTGAAAGCGCGAGGACATGGCGTCGTAGAGCTCGTAGTTCGAGGAGAGCACCGCGACGTCGTGCTTCTCACAGAGATCCCGAACCTTGAAGTAGGGGGTGCCCCGCTTGATGCCGAGCGCCTTGGCGTCCTTCGTGAGCGCGACGATGCAGCCGTCGTTGTTCGAGAGAATGCACACGGGCCGGCCGCGCAGTTTCGGATTGAAGACCCGCTCCATGCTGGCGTAGGCCGAGTTGACGTCCGTGTGCAGAATGACGCGGCGCGATGGCGAAAGATCCATGTCCGTCCCCTTCTTTAGCGACGGAACTTGCGGCAGATGCCGATCAAGACCCCTTCGATGCTGAAGTTGTCGCCTTCGCCCGGGGAGATGACGGGATAGTTCGCCGCGGCGTTTTCGGGACAGAGCTCGACCTTGCCGTCGCGGATGCGAAGGCGCTTCAGCGTGAAGTCGCCGTGCAGGAAGGCCAATACGATGTCGCCGCTTCGAGCTTCGAGCGAGCGGTCGAGAATGAGGGTGTCCCCTTCGCAGATGCCGGCGTCCACCATCGAGTCCCCTGCGGCCTCGGCGAAGAAGGTTGAGAGTTCGTTGCGGATCATGAGTTCGGAAAGCGACAGCTGATCGGTCGCATAGTCCATGGCGGGCGACGGAAAGCCGCAGGCGACCGTCATGTCCACGCGGGCGATTCGGGGTTCCGGCTCGGAAGAGAGCAGGCGGAAGCTTCGTGGGTCGAGCGGGTCGGAGACGTCTTCCGGTGTGGACGAGGCGTTTTGAATGATTTGAAGGATGTGGGGGCGAAGGAAGTTGCTGCCGCCCAGTTCCTTGCAGCGGGCGGCCACATCTTCCGGGACGCGCACGGAGATGAGCGCACGCTTGGCGTTTTCGTTTTTTGGTCGGCCTGCGCCGTCGCGGCGGCCGCCCCAGTCGGGAGAATTCTTGGGACTCACGGTGGTTCCTCTGCTTCGTTTGTTTGATTGCAGACATTGTATGAAAACCGTAAACGCAAATCAACTTGAAAAGCGTATACAGGAAGGTGAATGCATATGAGTCTTCCGAGGATTTAGGGTAAATACTTATTGGGGGGAGGGGTAATTGATTGATAGAATCCCTCTCCTGCAGGTGATCTGAGCCTCTAACAAATATTGGAGACGATGACGACAAAAATGAGTCGATGCCTGCTAATTCCTGAATTGGAGACCAAGATGAAAAAGAGTTTGATGGCGCTCGCTGTTATGGGCGCGTTTGCCGGGACGGCCATGGCCGCCAACGTTACGGTTTACGGTGTGATCGATACCGGTTTGCAGTATCAGCATGTTGATACGGACGGTGTTGCGAACGAAAGTACGTTTGAAATGTCTTCCGGCGTCATGTCTGGTTCGCGCGTCGGTCTGAAGGGTTCGGAAGACCTCGGCAACGGTCTGACGGTTGGTTTTGTCCTCGAAAACGGCTTCAGCTCTGACGACGGCAAGATGGGGCAGGGTGATCGCCTTTTCGGTCGTGAAGCTCAGGTCAATCTTTCCGGTTCCTTCGGTACGATTGCCATGGGCCGCATGGGCAACCTCGTGAGCGGCAACGGGACGTTCGGTCTTGCCGGCGGGCTCTCGCCGTTCGGCACCACCTGGGGCGAATACGCTGCGACTCCCAACAACGTCATGACGACGTTTGACCGTTACGACAACATGGTCACGTACAAGTCCCCGACGTTCTCCGGCTTCACGGCCTATGCCCAGTACTCCTTCGGCACGGACAACAACAACGACTTCGATGGTACGGAAGGCAAGTCCTCGGTCGACCGCTACGCCGCCATCGGTGCGACTTACATCAACGGTCCGTTGAGTCTCGTCGCGATCGTCGATCAGACGAACTACTCGGAGAAGCGTTGGAGTGCCGACGCCTCGGTGGACACCAACACGGATGTGGATGATGCCATCAGCTTCACTTTGGGCGGCTCCTATGACTTCGGCGTTACCAAGCTCTACGCCTCCGGTCAGTACTTCAAGGACGCCATGGTGGACAGCGTCGACCGCATTTCGAGTTCTATGTTTGACCTGGAAGAAGACGGTTCTCTCTTCCAAATGAAGGGCTTCGGTCTGACGCTCGGCGCGGATGTTCCGCTTGCCGGCGGCACGTTCAAGGTGGGTACCGCCTACATGGACGGCACGATCGAAACGGTCAACAAGTGGAACATGAGCGATACGTTGATCGGTGAAGTTGATCTGACCCGTTGGAACACCACGGTCGGCTACAACTATCCGTTCAGCAAGCGCACGAGCGTCTACGGCGTGGCGAGCTACTCCCACAATAACGTGGATGTCCAGTCGCTGGATATCGACTCGAACGTGATTGAAGCCGCCGTCGGCCTCGTTCATAAGTTCTGATAGCGGTTTCTCCGCTTTAGTCTGACAAAGACCGCTCGTTCTCTCCCGGAGGACGGCGGTCTTGTCGTCTGTGCGGTCTAAGGGTGGAAACTCCCCGTTGGCGTAGGTCCACTCATGAGGAAGAGAAAAAATTGATATTCGGGGCGGAACGTTCTGTTTATCATTGAGCTTATGAGACAGGGCATCGGTGTCCGAGTCGCTTCCTTTGTTTTTCAAAGATTTCGGGATCCGCCCGCTTTTCCGGTTATTCCATGAAAACTCCTCTCCTCGGCGCCTTCGGCGTCATGACGCTTCTCGCATCGGCGGTCGCTCTCGCCGCGGAGAACATTGAGGTCAATGCACCGAACGGCCGGCCGTTTCTTGTCCTGCGGATCCTGGATGTCGGCGAAACATCGTCCGAGTGGGGATACACGGCCGAACGTGAAGTGCCCGATGCGGTGCTCGATACCATTGTCTCGGGGGTGGGGTATTGGGGAACACTCCTGGAGAAGGGACTCAACAACACCTCTCCGGTCGTCATCGAATTCATTCCGTTGGATGTTGGACTCGGGGGCGCGTCGGCGAGTTCTCCGCCGACCGGTACGGATGGAAACACTTGGCTTTCGGCCGCACTGATCAAAAACGATTTTTCATTCGGCAGAGACGTTGCGGCCGCAGGTGTACTGATCGGCGTCGACGGGTGGTATTCGGGTTCCTTCCATTCTCTTGCAAGCAACGACGAAAGACCGCATCTTGCCGGTACCGTGGTTCACGAACTTACGCATGCTCTCGGCGTGGGGGCGATCCTGGCGCCCGAGGCGGTCGTTTCCGATGAGTACGTTCAGTACCCGGGTTACGCTCCCTTTCACTATCTTGAGGCTCGGTTGGCCGACGAGCCTTCCGCTTGGCATGACGGATTGCGTGACATTGACGGCGACAGAGCGCTGCCGGGGATGACCATTTCCTGGAAAAATACGGGCCGTCACGACGAGTTCAATCTCCCTATGCTCGGAAAAGAAGGGGACGTCAACGGCCTCGGAGCGAACGGCGTCTATTTTACGGGAGAGCATGTAAGCGAGGTGATTCAGGATGCTCTGATTGCCTATCCGAACAACCTTTCCGAGCATTGCGTGAACGGAGTTCCCGTCGTCGGTTGGGAGTTTTCGCAGGAGTACTATCTATTCCCTGAACTCAGTCACATTGAACTGCAGAACAGCCTGTTGAGTCATCAGCAGTGGCGCAATTGGAGCATACCGATGGAGGCGGAGCTCGCCGTCATGCAGGATCTCGGGTTTGCGCTCGACCGGCGCGATTGGTTCGGATACTCGATCTATCAGAGCGGCAACTCGGAAACCGACCGTCGCGTCTTCGTCAACACCAACCCCTACTATGACCGTAATGCCGCTGGCGACGGCTGGATCGTGGGAAAACCCAACGACAACGCCTGGGGAATCGGTCTTCACGTCTACGGAAGCTACAACGACGTGACGCAGGCGGCCGACATTCTGTCGACGGGTGCTTACGGAACGGGCATCCGCCTGGAAGGCTCGGGCAACGTGCTCCGCATCGCGCCCGACACCGTGATTTCCGCGGACGGAGCGGAAGGCTACGGCATTCTCGTCTCCTATGGGAAGGATCACCGGATCGAACACCGCGGTACCGTCACGGCCCTCGGCGCGAAAGGCGTGGCCGCCCGTTTTGACTTCGGGTCCAACTTGTTGGGAGACGGCATCGAAAAGCGGGGGAGCTACATCTTTGCTTCCGATTATTACTACTCCGACTGGTCGGCGGAAGCTAAACGCTTGGCGATTGCAGACTACGGACTGGACGGCGCGCTCGTGAAGAATTTCGACGTCGCCGGGACGCTCGCAGGAGGCCTCGCATCCATCTACATCGGGGAGAGTGCCTTCGTGGAAGAGATCAACATTCTCCAAGGCGCGAGCCTTTCGGGCGACATTCTCTCCTTCTGGGATCCCCGCTCCGAAGACGTCACGCTTCCTGAAGGAGCTGATCCCGACGACTTCGTTACGAATCTCAACTTTGGAGTGAAGCACGCCGCGGGCGATGTGACGAAGGACGACTACGTCGCCGATGCCGACTTTTCGCTTCGCTATGACGGCCGCATCTGCGCGGGATGGAACGAGACGACGGGCGAATCCGAACGGGCGTCGATCGTGATGAATGTAGAGGGCGGGAAGCTTTCCTTCAACGGCGAAGCCAACGTCATGCGCCTCACGGTCGCGGAAAACGCCGTCCTGGGCGGAAACGCCGTCTACAAGCTCGACACGCTCACCAACAACGGCACCTTGGCGCCGGGCAACAGCATCGGGACGATGGTGATCAAGGGCGACTACGTCGAGGGGGCCAACGGACGCCTGGCGCTCGAATTCGACGGCTCGGGACAAACCGACAAGATCGTGATTGAGGGTACCGCGCAAAAGGAAGGTGCAACAACGGAAGCTTCCTTTACGGCAGACCTCGCGCCGGCGGAAGGCTACTTTGGCGGCACGGTCACGGCGGATTTCTCCGAAGCCGTGTCGATCGTCACGACGGACGAGGATGGGAACGAATCGACTTCCCACGGAGCCCTGAAGGTCGAGCATGCAGGATCGTCTCAGCCGCTTGACGTGACGTCTCCCACCGTTTCGATGACCGGAACCTTCGACGAATCGGGTGTTCTGACGGTGGAGGTGAAGCGCGAAGCGAACGCCTACGGCCGTTACGCGGTGACGGACGAGGCCCGCGAAGTGGCGGCCGCCTTTGACCTCTACGCCTCCGTTGCCGAGGGCGGCATGCGGAATCTCGTTGCGGCGCTCGACTTCTCGAGCCGGGACGGCAGCGAACTGCAGAACGCATACGAAGCCCTGAGTCCCGACGTCTTCAGTCGGGCGGGGGCGGCGTCGCTCAATGTCTTCCGACACGTGTCGAATGCACTGCAGAACGTCTCGCCTCCCAGTCTTTCGACTGGAACCGACGGGGCCAACGTGTACGCCGTTCCTTTGGGCGGCTACCTCCACGACGGACAAGGCGACGTTCGCTCCACCTACGGCGGCGTTCTCATGGGCGTGCAGACGGCGAATCGGCTGGATGCCGGGACTTTGCGCGCAGGCGGACACGTTGCGGTGGTGAAGCGCAAGGACGTCTTCCAAGGTAACGTAGGAAGTCGCCTCGACGCCGAGACGCTCGTGGCGGGGGCGAACCTTCGATACGATCCTGACAAACTTCCCGGTCTGAGTCTCTTCGGGGTGGCGCAGATGTCCGTCGAAAATGCGGATCTCGAGCGCGGCGCCGCATTCGGCACTTGGCGCGATCGGGCGGAGAGCGACTGGACGGCCTGGGGCGGCAACCTTCTCTTCGGGGCGGAGCAAAGTTTCACCGCGGCGCCGGGCATCACCCTGGGACCGACGGCGTGGCTCGACTACGCCTTTACGCATCGCCCCGACGTGACGGAAGACAGCACCAACGGCGCCGCACTGCACGTTCGCTCGGAAACCTATCAATCGCTTCGATCCTCGCTCGGCGTGAAGGGAACTTTTGCGCTTCCCGACGAATCCGCACGGGCGTTGGATGCGAAGGTCACGGTTTGCGCACTCTGGCATCACGAGTTCATCGACGACGCGGGTGACGCGATCGCCTCCTTTGCCGACTGGCGCGGCGTCTCCTTTACGGCCGACGACGCGGACCGCGCCCGCGACATGGGAAGCCTATCCGTGTCGATCGAAGGAAAAATCGACGAGACCTTCAGCGCCGCGCTCACCGCGGGCGGCGTCTTCGGAGGCGGCGTGACGGGCGGCTGGGGCGCAGCGCACCTTCTGTGGAAGTTCTGAATTCCGCCGATTGACAGGAAATTGAGAAAATTTGGGCCGCTCGGCATGATCCGAACGGCCCTTTGCGGGACGGCGTCTTGATTTGTCGAGTCAGGCCGCCGTCATGCTATCCGAGAGCTTCGTCAGCTTCGGACTTCCTCGGGTGCGTCGTAGACGGAGACGCGGGGAAGGTCGCCCTTCCACTTTGTGACCTCCACGAGCGCGGTGGAGGCGATGTTGCCGCAGGCGAGATTCGACGTCGGCTCGTCCATCGTCAGCGTGTTGGAGTTGCCGTGGACGTCGATCCAGCCTTCTTCCGTATTCTGGGGATCGTACCAAGCGCCGTGGTGGACCACGACGACGCCAGGCATGATTCGTTCGGTGACGTAGGCGCCCGCGAGAATCGCGCCGCGCTTGTTTTTCACCAGGACGATGTCTCCGTTCGCAATGCCGCGGGCCTTGGCGTCGACGGGGTTGATCCAACAGGGTTCGCGTTTTTCGATGTTCGCGAAATCATGACTCATGGTGCCGTCGAGCTGCGAGTGCATGCGGTAGCGGCTCTTGCAGGCCATGAGAGCGAGCGGCGTTTCCTTGGTTCGGGTGTTGACGCCCTCCGTCGGTTCGATGTAGCTCGGATAGCCCAGGCAGTCCTTGTAGCCATATCCGGCGATCTTCGGCGAGTAGAGCTGAATGAGGCCGCTTTCGGTCGTAAGGGCGTTGGCCTTCGGGTCCTTGCGGAAATCCTCGAAGGCGACGAAGTTGCGGTCCTTGGCCCGAACGTCGTAGAGGACGTAACCCTTCTTCCAGAAGTCATCGAATTCGGGAAGCTTCACGCCGATGCGCTCGCCCATGGCCTTCGATTCCGCGTAGAGGCGCTTGATCCAACCCATTTCGTCGAGACCCTCGGTGAATTCTTTGCCGCAGCCCATGCGCTTGGCGAGCTCGGAGAAGATCCAGTAGTCGGGCTTCGATTCCCACTGCGGTTTGATGGCCTGCTGCATCGCCACGAGACCGTCGTTCGAGTACGTTCCGATGTTGGTGATGTCGTTGTGCTCAAAGACCGTGGCGGCCGGAAGAACGATGTCGGCGTGACGGGCCGTGGCGGTCCAGACGGTGTCCGTCACGATCACCGTGTCGGGCTTCTTCCAGGCGCGGGCAAGCTTGTTCGTGTCGGGCTGGTGGGTAAAGGGATTGCCGCCCGCCCACATGACGAGCTTCACTTCCGGGTAGGTGACCTTGCGGCCGTTGAAGTCGATGGTCTTTCCGGGGTTGAGGAAGCATTCGACGAAGCGGGCGACCGGAATCACTTGACTGCCCTTCCACGGGAGAGTGGAGGGCTTCAGAGGCTTGACGGCGCCCGAAATGCCGCCGAGGAAGGGGCCGTAGGCCGTGGGAGAGCCGCCGCTCGAGTACTGATAGTTCGTGCCGATGCCGCCGCCCGGAAGTCCGATCTGGCCGAGAGCTGCGGCAAGCGCAAAGCCCATCCAGTGGGGTTGTTCGCCGTACTGTGTGCGCTGAATCCCCCAGCCCATCATGATCATGGTGCGGTGCTCGCGGAAGTCGTGGGCGAGCTTGCGGATGACGTCGGCCTTGACGCCGGTTTTTCCTTCGGCCCATTCGGGCGTCTTTTCGACGCCGTCCGTGCGACCCATGACGTAGTCCAGGAATTCCTTGTGACCGGATGTGTACTTTTCAAGGAAAGCCATATCGGCTTTGCCGGATTTCACGAGTTCCTGAATCATGCCGAGCATCATGGCGCAGTCCGTGCCTGGACGGGGCGCAATCCATTCGGATCCAAGGTATTCGCCCGTGTCGGTGGCGACCGGATTGATCGAATAGGTCTTCGTGCCTTTGGCTTTGAGGGCTCGAACGTAACCCGTACCGTTGTGAAGCGTCGTGAGCCAGTCGATGTCGTTCGTGACGATCGGATCGGCGCCCCAGAAGACGACGCGATCGGCGTGCTCGATGACGACGTCCCAGGAGGTGGAGCGGGGGTCGCCCGAGCCAACGACGTAGGGGAGAATCTTGGAGATGGCCGCGGTCGAATAGCTGTTCTCACAGCCGATGAAGCCGCCGCAGAAATTCAAAAGACGCTGCTGCAGATTGATGGAGGCGTTCACCTTGCCCGTCGACATCCATCCGTAGGAGCGGCCGAACACGGCGGACGGGCCGTACTCGCCATATACGCGCTTCATTTCGGAAGCGACGAGGTCCAAGGCCTTGTCCCAGGAAACGCGGACGAACTTTTCGGAGCCGCGTCCTTCGCGGGACTTGGGGCCGTTCTTAAGGTAGCCTTCGCGTACCATGGGATAGCGGATGCGCGAGGAAGTGTAGGGAAGCTGAGCGAGCCCGCTGATGTTCGGGGTCGGCGCGTAGTCGTGTTCGAAGGGCGTGAGATGCGTCAGTTTGCCGCCCTGAACATGGGCACGGAAGATGCCCCAACGGGCGGCGGTGATGACTTCGCCCGTGTCGATCGTGGATTTTCCAAGATTGAAGGTGTCGGTGAGTTCGAGGTCGTGCGCGGCGACGGAATGGTCGAATTGAGCGGAACTACCTTTTGCAGCCGGATTGTCCGTAAGTTTGTCCGAAGTTTTTTCCTTCGCGCTGGCCAAAGTCGGGGCGGCGACAGCCGCCGCTGCCGCGGCTCCGATGAAGCCGCGTCGGTTCAGATTGATAGCCATGAGTCTTTCCTTCCAAAATAAGAGTTCAGGCGTTTTGGTAATGAGAATAATTCTAAATAAGAAAATTGGTTTGCGTTTGAAAGTTTCAGTGGGGTTTGATGGTCCTCAACCTGATTTACCTTCTGCCGAAAAGCAAGTAAGGGAAGAGCCGGCCGAGACTTCAACGATCTAAGGATCGACGCCGGAGAGGGTGTCGGTTTCCGAGGATTTTCGCCCGATGGCGTGCATCACCGCGCGACGCATGAAAGCGAGAAGGCAAAGCACGTTGTCTTCCTGATCGTCCCAACGGTCGGAGCGGTTGCCGAGATAGGCATCCCGGGCGAGACGCAAAAGCGAAGCGTGTTCGGCGGGGACCTTCCCTTCGGCCCAGAGCGTCGCCTGATCTTTGGATGCGAACTTGCCGGTGTCAAGTGTGTACCACATCCTGGAGAGAGTCAGCAGCACATTTCGCTCGTCCCCTTTGTACGACGAAAGGACATTCGGAAACGCACCGCGGATCGCCCGACGGATCTCTTCAAATGGAATGGGAGCAATGAGCTTGTCGATGGCCGGACTTTGAGCGGTCAACGGTATGGCGTGCAGACGGGCCTGCCAGAGAAGGAGGACGTTGTCGGGATCCGAAAAAGGTTGGGGGACCGTTCCGTTCTCCATGTCTGTGCGCAACCACTCGCCGAACATGTATTCGAATCGCGGCGGGAAACGCCACGGGTCGATGGCATGGCGGTTTACGACGCTGAGTTCTATGGGTCTTCTATCCGAACGGGGACGCCCGGAGAGACAAAGGAGTTCTTGCGTGAGACGAGCGCGAAGCGACTGCGTAAGGGAACGGTCGATGATGACCAGAATGTCGATGTCGCTCTCGGGACGAAGACCGTCCAAAACGGCGGATCCGTACAGGTAGATGCCCGTCAGTTCCTGCGGGAAAAGCTCTTGGAGAAGCGAGACGGCTTGGTTGATTTGGTCTTGAGAAACGGTGTCCGGACAAGACATTGTGCGCCTCCTTTCGTTTCAATCTTCCATAGGGAAGCCGACGGAACGGTGACCTTGAAAACCGGGTTGAGGCCGTTTCGTTCTCAGCAATGAGCTTAGCAGTATCCGGCCGGAGGCCGGGAAAAGGGCGGTGCTGTCCATTGTGAGGGGATGCTTCGTTCTCATCTCGGCGCCTGCGGCAAAGGTACTTCTGAAGAGAAAATCTCAATGAAGGGAATCCTGATTTCTACGGACGGGAAAGTCTCTAATCACGACGTATGCGGAAACGGCGTAAGATCTGTCCTGTTCGCCCGGTTGATTACCTAGCAGCCTGTCGCAATCGAAGAGTTCGAACGCCAGGGGGCACGCGGCAGGCCAGCGCCAATCGGTTAAAACGAACGATCTCGGGAGTTCCTTCCGTGACCTACCATGTCAATCCGACTTTTGCCGCGGTCGTTCTCGCGGCTTCCCTTCTTGCGTCCTCGAATCTTGTTCTTGCTGCGGACGCCGTTTCCTCCGCTTCCAAAGTGCCTGCCGCAACGGCGGATGCGCCCGTGCTCGAAGGCGTGCGCACCATGGCCGCCAAGGGCGGCGACAAGTTGCCCGACAACGTGGACGCCGTGACGTCGGCTTCCGTCGTGCCGGCGAAATTCCGTCAGACGGAATATAAACCCAAGGGCTTTACGGACGCGAAGGACAAAAAGCGCGTTCTGTTTGTCCTAGACGATCCGCGTCACGAATCCGTGACCTACGACCTCTGCGTGACGGCGATGAAGTTCTTCGAAGAGAAGGGTTTCGAAGTGGCTCTTCGCGACCTGATCGCGATGAACTTCAATCCCCTCATCACGACGCGCGAAGCCTTTTACAACGCCAAGGACGGCTTCGGCCCGACGCCGCCCGACGTAAAGGTCGAGCAGGGCTTTGTCAAGAAGGCCGACCACATCATCTTTGTGCAGCCGAACTGGCAGGACAGCGACCCCATGTTTACGAAGGGCTACAAGCTTCGCGTCTTCACGAAGGGGTTCAGCTACGACGACGGTCCGAAGGGACGCGTGGGACTTCTTCCCGGCAAGACCTTCTACACCATCATGAATGCGGGTTGGCTCGGTCAGGGTCAGGGACAGAGCGGCGATTCGCTCGCGAAGAACCCGCAGGAATGGGAAACGTGGATGTTCGCCTTCCGCGTTGTAGATGACGACGCCGCGGTCGGCAAGGACATGCGCAATCTCGGACGTTTCTGCAACGACCGCACGCCCGCGAATCTGGATCCCGCCTACGGTGAAAAGATCGAGAAGCTCCGCGGCGTTCTGCGCGATCGTCTCGCGCGCGACTTTGCCGATTATCTGAAGTGATCGAGAGCGGCGAATTCCTTCGCCGCCTTCCCGTGAACGAAGGCCCGACGCTTGGTTGCGATCGGGCCTTTTTGTCATCGGGAACTATGGAAGGGGGATTCTCCGACAAGGTTGATATCCTCTTTGTTTACCAGATGTATGAGCCTGAGTTTTGCAACGTTTTGTACTAGGAACCGACCTCGGTGACCGGGGTCTTCCGGGGGCGTCCCCTTTTGCGGACCTGCTTCGACACGTACCCAGGACGGCAATCCTCAGGCACAGCAATGTCGAATGCCCTGCAGATCTCCAACTGGTCGGA
>CASEFX010000030.1 GCA_949287305.1 uncultured Sutterella sp.
AGGCCCAAGGCGTCAGCCGACAGGCCTGAGCAAATGCCGCGAAAGGTGCTTGCACAACCGGAGAGATTGCCGATAGCCTGTGGCTTGGGGGATGCTAAGCGTTCCGCGTGCAGTCCCCCGAGCCACGCGGCGGCGAGCGCGGGGGTGACGGGGGCAGAGCCCCTGTCGCGGGGATGGCAGTCCGTACAAGCGTTCCACTTGGGTTGACAAGGTAGCATGGAGAATCCTCTGATTAGTCTTCTTGTCGTTGTGCTGCAACTCATTCGGCCGCGGCTGTGAAGCGCTCTCCGTACAACAGAGCGAACTCCGGCATGGCATTCGACCAGCGGATGGTCGGGCGTTTCCAGCCTTCTGTAAAGTTGCGGATTGCCAGGTAAATCAGCTTTTTGGCCGCCTCTTCATTTGGAAACAGGGTGCGGGTCTTGATTACCTTGCGGACCGCACGGTTCAAGCCTTCGATCGAGTTGGTCGTGTAGATGAGACGACGGATCGCCGGCGGGAACCGAAAGAACGGGATCACTTGTGCCCAGGCCCTGCGCCAAGTCTCCGCCACAGCGGGATAACGCTTCCCCATAGGGGACTCGGCAAAGACTTCGAGGGCACGTTCGGCCTCAACCGCGTCCGTAGCCTGGTAAACGGGCTTCAGTCCATCGCACACGGCCTTGCGATCACGATGCGAAATGAATGCCGTGGAAGAGCGGATGAGGTGCACGATGCAGGTCTGATGCTCGGTCCGGGGAAAGACGACTTCCAGTGCTTCCGTCATGCCTTTGAGACCGTCGGTCACTGCGATCAGAATGTCTTCTACGCCACGCGTTTTCAGGTTGTTGAACACGCTCGCCCAGAAGCTGGCGCCTTCGTTTTCCGCAATCCACATGCCCAGTACGTCGCGGCTTCCGTCGCTGGCGATGCCGAGAGCGATGTGAACAGCCATGGGCTTGACCACCATGCCGCTGCGGATCTTGACGCGCATAGCGTCGAAGAAAACGACAGGATACATGGAGTTGAGAGGGCGGCTTTGCCAGGCTTCAACGTCTTCCAACACACGGTCCGTAACCGTACTCACGTACTCTGCACTGACGCCAATGCCGTACTGTTCTTCCAGGAAGGCGCTGATGTCACGGGTCGACATGCCGCGAGCGTACATGGCGATGATCTTGTCATCGAATCCGGAAAATTGACGGGCGTGCTTGGGAAGCAGAATGGGAGAGAAAGTGCCCTGTCGATCGCGAGGTACGTTGATTTCGACAGGCCCGACGTCAGTATTGATTGTCTTGCGGCCGACACCGTTGCGCTTGTTGCCTTGGCTGCGCGTACCGGTAACCTCTTCGGCCTCTTGGCCGCCGCCTTCTGTAGCACGAGACGGAATACCGCCCAAATGAGCCTGCATCTCCCCTTGAAGGGCCGCTTCCACGAAGCGCTTCATGACCATATGGGTGAGGCTCTTGGCGCCCTCCACCCCGTTGAGCAGGCCCGAGGCCACAGCCTCATCAATCGCCGTCCCGAGTTTCGGGAACTGGTTAATGTCGACGCCGTTCGGCTGGTTCTTACGTTTGGAGTTTTTCGTCGTAGTCATCATGGATAGGTGAACCCGTCAGGGGCACGTATTATCCCATGAGACACGAAATTTCTGACACCCTCCCGCAACGTCGGCTTTTGCTAAATCCAAGCCAATGACTGCATAAGAGATCGACGGATCCAGCGCTACGAGAGTATTCTTTTTCGACATGACATGGACCTCTACCAGAGAAGTTGTTATTAATCCCCATTGTCGCGCTGAAACGTGGCGATGCGGTCTTTGGGGTGGTCCATGTCATTAATGTCAACGACCAGCGTTTCCAGCGACAGACCGTTTCGTGCTTTCCCACAAGCTTGTCTGCGTCTGTGCTTTCAGGGTCCGGAGCTGAGGAAGCACCCCGGAGTGAGTCTTGTTGCATGTCGTCAACGTAGCAATGAGAGGAATGAGCAAGCTCAGACCGCCCACTGCTGAGGCTGGGCTATCGAACCGGTGGGCTGTGCCTACCAGTTATGGGAAATAGCCCGTTTCTAATCGTCGAGCTTCTCGACGATCGCCTCGCCCGACGTGACGTCCGTCACCGAGGCGACGAAGGCGGCTTCGTTTTTCGCGGGCACGCTCACTTCAAAGCTTGCGTCCCAGCGGAAGTCCGAAGAGAGAACCCGCACGCCCGCCTCGCCCGCGGCGTGCTCAAACCACCCGGCAAAGGAGGGGTCGAGCGAAAAGAGGTAGCGAACGCCCTCCTCCTTCTTCACGGTCGGCAGGGTTTCAAGTCCCAACTTGACGCTTCCCTGATAGGCGCGCACGAGCCCGCCCGTTCCGAGAAGAATCCCGCCGAAGTAGCGCGTCACGACGACCGCCACCTCGCCCACGCCGCTGTGAAGGAGCGCGGTCAGCATGGGGCGTCCGGCCGTTCCTTTGGGCTCTCCGTCGTCGCTTGCGCCCACCTGCGCGGTCGACCCGGGTTCGCCGGCGACATAGGCCCAGCAGTTGTGCGTCGCCTGCGCGTGCTCGGCGCGGATGCGCTCGAGAAAATCCCTTGCCTCCTCGGTCGAAGAGACGCGCGCAAAGGTCGCGATGAAGCGCGAGCGCCGGATGACGTCCTCCACACGGTGGATTTCGCCCGGCGCCAGATCGGGTACGAGATAGCCTTCACCCATGCGTCAGTTTCCGTGTTGCGGTTCAGATAAATCGAAATGAAAAAGGCGGCCGAAGCCGCCCTTTCGCCTCCCCTCGGAGATCAGTGCAAGAGCTGCACCCAAAGCACGATCCAACAGGCGGCGGGGAGAACCGGAAGCGAAGCGTCGAGCCGGTCGAAGAACCCGCCGTGGCCCGGGAGCAGATTCGAAGAGTCCTTGATCCCGACCAGTCGCTTCAGCATCGATTCCCACAAGTCCCCGGCGATCGAGAGCGCAACGAGGCCCGCGAGGATGATGACGCCCCAGAAGAAGCCGATGTAGTCGAAGACGAGGTTCGTGAAGACGTTTTCCTGCACGCAGAACCAATACGTGAGAAGGAAGAAGACGATCACGACCACGTAGGCGCCGACCGCGCCTTCGATCGTCTTGTTGGGCGAAATCGCCGGAGCCATCTTGTGCTTTCCCCAGGCGCGGCCGCAGAAGTAGGCCGAGATGTCGGCGCCCCAGACGATGAGGAAGACGGAGAGAACCATCACCCAGTCGCCCACTTCGTAGAGGTAGAGAAGCGAGAGATAAGCGGCCGGCACGAAGGTGACGGCGGCCCAGAGGCAGGGGGCGACCTTCACCTTGAAGCCCGTTTCGCGGTGGAAAAGTTCGGCAAAGAAGATCACGAACCAGGCGACCATGATGCAGCCGTTCACGAGGAAGAGGAACCACTGCATGCGCGGGAGCGCCCCCGCCCAGTAGAGCGAGAACTGCGTCACCATTTCGACGGCCGCGACGAGGAGGGCCGGACGGGGCCCGAGCCCCGCCATGCGGAGCCACTCGAAGAGGACCGCGCCGAAGGCGATCGCCATCACGCCCGCAAAGGAGAGCGGGCCGAAGGCGATGGCGGCGGAAAAGATGATCAGAAGGACGATCGCGGTAATGACGCGCTTCATCAACATGGGGAGGGACTCCGTGTTTGCTGTATTGAAGGAATTGTACCTGCTGCGGGCTTACTGCTTTGTGAAGGAGGCGTTCTTTTGATCCGTTTTTTCCGCGGTTTCACGGGCCTTTCGCTGCAGGTAGGTGAAGTAGGACGCGGTGTTGAGTTCGACCACGTCGATCGTGAGTCCCTTTTCGGGCGTTCCCGTGATCTTGGCGCCGCCCTTGGGGACGCCCCACTCGAAGGGAAGGAAGCGCACGGCCTCGACGCGGCGGTCCCGCGCGTTCACCTCCCACATGAGCACGAAGGGGCAGGCGCGCGTCCCGGCGTCGGGGGCGAGCGTCGTCACCTTGGCGCCCGCGTTTTCGGCGCCGCGGCGGATCGCCGCGAGAAGCGGATCCTTGTCGTTGGCCTTGACGGGGAGAAGACAGACTTCCTTGTAGTCGAGGGCGTGCTTCACGGGCGCGGGAACGCCCACGCGCGCCTCGATCGAAGCGGGAAGCGAGGGCTCCGTCTCGACGAGCGCGCAGCCCGAGAGCCAGAGCGCGGAGAAAAGAAAGGGGAAAAGAAGCGAAAGACGTCGCATTCTGAGGTTTTGCACGGCAGATGTCCGAGTTTTTTTGGATAGAATGGACGTTATTGTACGGGATGCGCGCCCTTCTCAGGACGGCCGCCTCGGGTCCGCCCCGCAGGCCTTCGTTCTTTGACCCGCGCGTCCGAAAAAATTCGATCCAAACCCCTCGATTCGATCCTCAACATCATGTTCGACGCAAGAAATTCCAACAAGCCCCTCGTTCGCGTGATCGACGACGACGACGCGATGCGCAATTCCTGGTCCTTCATCATCGAAGGCGAAGGCTGGGACGTCGCCACCTATCCCGACGCCCTCACCTTCCTTTCGATGGGCAACTGGCAGCGCCCGGGCTGCATTCTGCTCGACGTGCGCATGCCCCACATGTCGGGGCTCGAACTGCAGTTCAAGCTCCGCGAGATCGGCTGCGACCTGCCGATCATCTTCATCTCGGGCCACGGCGACATCGACATGGCCGTGCACACGCTCAAGCACGGGGCGATGGACTTCCTCACGAAGCCCGTGAGCGATCAGCGTCTTCTCGAAGCGATCGAAGCGGCCGTCTCGCGCAATCTTGCGCACCGCCGCAACAACGAACAGGTCGCGAACTTCCGCGCGCGCCTCGAGCAGCTCACGCAGCGCGAACGCGAAGTGATCCGCATGGTGGCCCACGGCTACTCCAACAAGGAGGTCGCCCGCGAATTCGGCATTTCCGAAAAGACCGTGCAGGTCCACCGCGGCAGCGCCTACCGCAAGCTCAACATTCACAACGCCGCCGAAATCGCCCGCCTTCTCATCATGTCGGGCGACCCGATCTGATTTCCTCGGCCGAACCAAGGGGACGGGCGCGTCCCCTTTGTCTTTTAGCGGCCGAAGAAGCGCTTTTCGCCGTCGGAGCCCGCCCGCGGCTTTGCGTCGTTATCCATAATGCGGGCGGCCTTCGCAAGAAGCCTTCCCAACCCAAACTCTCCCGGACGTCCCATGAAAAAGTTTCTCGCTGAATTTCAGGCCTTCATCAGCCGCGGCAACGTGCTCGACCTGGCCGTCGCCGTGATCATCGGCGCCGCCTTCAACGGCATCGTCACGAGCCTCGTCAAGGACATCGTCAACCCGATCGTGGGCTTTCTCGTCGGCAAGCCCGACTTCACGAACCTCTTCTGGGTTCTGAAGCGCCCCGAAGGCTACACGGGTCCGGAAACCTACGAAGCCCTCACGGCCGCGGGCGCCACGGTCTTCGGCTACGGCGCCTTCCTTACGTCCGTCGTCAACTTCCTTCTCTTGGCCTTCGTCATCTTCTGGCTCATCAAGGTGGTCACGACCGCCCGCGTGAAGTTCGAGCGCGAAGCGGCGAAGCTCTTGAAGGACGAGGAGGACAAAAAGGCGGCCGAAGAAGCGGCGAAGCCCGCTGCGCCCGCCCCCACTCCGGAAGACATTGCGCTTTTGCGCGAGATCCGCGACCTTCTCAAGGCGCGCTCCGAATCGTAATCGATTTCTTTCCTCTCCCCGGTCCCGCGGCCCCAAGCCGCGGGACTTTCTTTTTGTTGCAAGAGAGCTCGGAAATTCCGCAGAAAATCGGGATTCTCCCCTACCCCGTCTCCCCCTTTGAGGCATACTAACGGCACCTCTTCGGGGCCCTGCAGCGCCCCTTCGCACCGGCGTCCGGTCGAGCCCTCGGGCTCCCGGTCGGTGTCCCGTCCCGATTTCCTTTTTGTCATTTCACCTTTTTGGAGTATTCCCATGCTCAGCGACATCGAAATTGCTCAGGCAACTTCTCTCAAGCCCATTTCGGAACTCACGGCGGAAATCGGCCTCACCGAAGCCGAATTCGAACCCTACGGCCGCGACAAGGCCAAGGTCGCGCTCGGCGCCGACCGCAAGGAAAAGGGCCGCCTCATTCTCGTGACGGCCACCTCCGGCATGCCCGCGGGTTCCGGCAAGACCACGACCTCGATCGCGCTCGCCCAGGGGATGAAGAAAATCGGCAAGAACGCCGTCCTCGCCCTTCGCGAACCGTCGCTCGGCCCCGTCTTCGGCATGAAGGGCGGCGCCGCGGGCGGCGGCTACAGCCAGGTCCTCCCGATGGAAGCGATCAACCTCCACTTCACGGGGGACTTCCACGCGATCACGTCGGCGAACAACCTCCTCGCCGCCATCATCGACAACGCCCGTCATCAGGGCCAGGTGGAACTGCGCGAAATCTTCTGGCGCCGCGTCATGGACGTGAACGACCGCATGCTTCGCAACATCGTCACGGGCCTCGGCGGCCCCGCCAACGGGATTCCCACGGAAGCGGGCTTTGACATCACGGCCGCCTCCGAACTCATGGCCGTCCTCTGCCTTGCGACCGACCTCACGGACCTTCGCAACCGCATCGACCGCATCGTCGTCGGCCTTCGCCGCGACGGCACGGCCTGCACTGTGAAGGAACTCGGCTGCACGGGCGCCCTCGTCGCGCTCCTCAAGGACGCCATGAAGCCCAACCTCGTGCAGTCGATCGAAGGAAACGCCGCCTTCGTGCACGGCGGTCCCTTCGCCAACATTGCCCACGGCTGCAACTCGGTCGTCGCCACGCGCGCCGCGCTCAAGCTCGGCGACTACGCCATCACGGAAGCGGGCTTCGGTTCCGACCTCGGCGCCGAAAAGTTCTTCAACATCAAGTGCCGCGCCGCGGGCCTCGCCCCCGCCGCGGTGGTGCTCGTCACCTCGACCAAGGCCCTCAAGTGGCACGGCGGAGTGCCGCTCCCCGAAATCGGAAAGCCCAACGTCGAAGCCTTGAAGAAGGGGCTCGTCAACCTCGACGCCCACATTGAAAACCTCAAGAACTTCGGCCCGAACGTCGTCGTGTCGCTCAACCACTTCCACACCGACACGGACGAAGAAATCGAAGTGATCCGCGCGCGCGTCGCCGAACTCGGCTGCCGCTTCGCGGTCTGCGACGGCTTCGCCAAGGGCGGCGAAGGCGCCAAGGAACTCGCCGAAGCCGTCGTCGAAGCGGCCGAGGATCCCAAGCCCCTCGTTCACACCTACGACCCGGAAGCCACGGTCCTCGAAAAGGTCGAAGCGATCGCGAAGAAGGTCTACGGCGCGGGTTCCGTCGAATGGTCCGACGCTTCGAAGAAGGACTACAAGCGCATCTGCGACCTCGGCTTTGAAAAGCTCCCGGTCTGCATCGCCAAGACCCCCTTCTCGCTTTCGGCCGACCCGAAGGCGCTCGGCGCCCCGAAGGGCTTTGCGCTTCCCGTTCAGCGCCTCATTCTGAACGCGGGCGCGGGCTTCGTCGTCGTGACGACGGGCTCCATCATGCGCATGCCGGGCCTCCCGAAGGTTCCCGCCGCGATGAACATCGACGTGGTGGACGACCGCATCACGGGTCTCGCCTGATCGACGGGCTCTTTTGATCCCACGCCCTTCCCGCCCTGGGAAGGGCGTTTTCGTTTCCGGCCTCCCCAATGCGGCAAAGGCCTGCGAACGCGGCGGTTCGCAGGCCTTTCGACTTTTCGGAGGCTTGCCTCTTACTTGTCGGAACGCAGTACGAAGGTGAAGAAGGCGTAGAGAAGGCCGCCCGTAAGCATCGCCGCGACGACGCCGATGTTGGCGGTCGCGAAGACGCTCGTCTTCGCTTCGTCGGAGAGAAGGAAGCTCGTCACGTAGCCGATGTAGGGGTCGGACGAGGTGATCGTGCCGAGACCCACGACGCTCGCGATGAAGAGCGACACGACCGCCGTCCAACGGCAGCCGCGGCCGCCTTCGGAGGGCGGAAGCGCCATCTTCACGTCCCAGCCGAGACGCTTCTGGCGCACGAGGTCGACCATTTCAATGGCGCCCCAGGAGCCCATGATGACGGAGATCGCCGCGAGGAAGGACGTGAAGGTCGAAAGGAAGGAGTCCGACACGAAAGTGAGGTAGAAGGACCCTAGCGCGATCATGACGGCGTTCAGAAGCGTCGTCCCGAGACGCGTCATCGGCACGCCCATGGCGAGAAGCGCAAGGCCCGAGCTGTAGACGCCCGTCATCCCGGCTGAAACGAGCGAGATGATGATCACGACCGAGAAGGGCACGTAGAACCAGAAGGGAAGGATCCCCGTGAGCGCGGCGAGCGGCTCGTGCGAGGCCTTTTCGAGGAGTTCCGGGTTGCCCGCCGAGAGCATCACGCCGAGGATGAGGAGCACCGACACCGGAAGCGCGATCCCGACCGTCGTCCAGAAGATGACGCCGCCCGCGGGGGTCTTTCTCGGGAGGTAGCGCGCGTAGTCGCCGCCGTAGTTGAGAAAGCCGAGCCCCACCATCGTCATGGCGAGGACGATGCCGCCGAGGAACGTCCCGAAGCTTCCCGACGGAACGTCGTTGAGCGTCGAAAAATCAATCTGCGGAATGAAGAAGAAGAGGTAGACGAGCGTGAAGAGGCCCGTCACCCAGGCGATCAGCTTTTCCACGCGCAGGATCACGCCGTGGCCGTAGACGGCGCCGATCATCGTGAAGAAGATGACGGCGACGAAGCTGCCAAAAAGGCATGCGGTCGAGGGCGTGCCCGAAGCCGTCTGCATGGCGGGGACGAGCTTGCTCACGAGGTCGGCAAGCGTCGTCGACGCCATCGAGAGCATCGTCACCTTCCAGCCCATGTTGGCGACGTAGCCGAAGAAGGTCGGAATCTTGTTGGCGTGGTAACCAAAGCAAAAGCGCGACTGCACGAGCGTGGGAAGACCCGTGCGCACGCCGCCCACAGCGAGGATGCCGACGAGCGAGCACGAAAGGAAGTAGCCGATCACGCCCGCCGCCATCGCCTGCCAGACCGAGAGGCCGAGGCCGAAGACGTAGATGCCGCAGGTGATGCCGAAGATGGAAATGTTCCAGGAAAACCAGATTGGAAAGAGATCGACGGGGCGCCCGTAGCGTTCGCTGTCGGGCACGGGATTGACGCCGTTCGTCTCGATTTTGGTAGTCGTATTTTGCGAGGACATTTTCTCGTTGGGTTGTTGAAGGAAAAAAGTTTGTTATTCGTACCGGGCGAGCTCTTCGCGCGTGGGCGCCGTGGCGGCGCCTTCCGAGGCCGAAACGTGCGCGGCGACGGCGTTCGCAAGGAGCACGGCCTCTTCGATCGGAAGGCCGCAGAGAAGCCCCGCGATGACGCCGCCCGTGTGGGCGTCGCCCGAGCCGATCGTGTCGACGAGATCGATCGCAAAGCCCGGAATCCGTTCGACCGAGAGGACGCCGTCCTTTTCGCGGGCGAGCACCGCGCCGCGGGCTCCGTCCGTCACGACGGCGGGGTTCCCCGAGCGGCGGGCGAGCGCGAGCGCCGCGTCTTCGGGCGTGTCGGTCTCGGTCATGATCTGCGCCTCATGGGCGTTCACGGTGTAGAGGCACCCGAGACGCTCGAAGGCTTCGAGGCGTTCCGCGGGAATCGACGTCACGCGGGGACCCGGATCGAAGACGACGAGGGCGTCGGGGCGCTTTCGCGAGAGAACATCAAGGAGCACGGCGCCGTTTTCGCCCTCGGCCTGATAGCCCGAGACGTAGAGGTAGTCGTAGTCGGCGACGCGGAAGCGATCGAACCACTCGGGGCGCATTTTGCGCTCGAGCCCGAACATGGAGATGAAGGTGCGCTCGCCCGTGTGGTCCGCGATCGAGAGGCACCAGCCGTTGTCGCCCGCTCCGGTTTCGCGGTACACGGGGTAGTTGCGTTCGGTGAGCGCGCGCTCGACGATGCGGGAGAATTCCCCCTCGCCCACGGGCATGTAGCTCTCAAAGGGGAGGCCGAGCTTATAGAGCACGTCCGCCACGTTGAAGGAGCAGCCGCCCACGACGGTCTTGCGGTATTCGCCCTCGACGTCGGCGCCCGCGTGCGGCATTTCGTGCACGTTGATCACCATGTCGACGAAGGCCGAACCGATGATGAAGGCCTTCTTCTTCGGAGCGAGGGACGCGAGAATGTCGGAGAGCATGCGCATCAGACGCCTCCGAGTCGGAATTCGCTGCGAAGCGCGACGATGCGCTCGGCCATCGCGCGGAAATCGAGGCCGTTCGTCTCTTCGAGGTAACGCACGGTTTCCGGATCGAAGGCGTCGAGCCCCACGGCCGCGCCGCAGATGGCGGTCGCCATCGCGCCGATCGTGTCGGTGTCGCCCCCGAGGTTCGCGCAGAGTTTCGCGCAACGCATCGGTTCGCGGCAGTACCAGGCAATCGCGAGCGCGGCGCTCACGGATTCGCTCGTCATGGTGCCCGTGCCGAGGATGTCGTAAACCCAGCGGCTGAAGGTTTCTTCGTCGGTGAGCTTCGGCATTTCGCGAAGTGCAAGTTCAAAGCGGCGGGCGATGGAGGCGGCCCAGGTGGGCTCGCCCTTCGCGAGTGCACAGTCGTGCGCGCGCAGAGCGTCCGCGGCCATCTCGTCCCAGGACTTCCCGGCGACAGCCGAGGCGACCGCCTGCGCGACCATCGAGGCGCCCGCGAGCGCCACGTCGGTGCCGTGCGTCACGACGGAAATGCGCGCCACCGTCTCGGCGAGAAATTCCGGATCGTCTGCGCCCACGATGCAGCCCACGGGGGCGATGCGCATGGCGGCGCCGTTCGTGAGCGCGGTCTTGAGTTGGGGCGAGGGATCGCGCCCTTCGCTGTGCGCAAGAAGGCTCGTCTTCGAGCTCGGGCCGAGAAGATTGATTTCGAAGCCGTTCATCGACTTCACCCACTCGATCAGACGGTCGGCGAGGACACGCACGGGCGGAACGGTTTTGTAGTCGAGAAGCGCCTGAAGGACCACGAAGGCCTGGGCGGAGTCGTCCGTGTAGTGGCCCGCCTTGAAGTAGCAGGCGACGATGTTGTCTTCGGGACCGTCAAGGAAAGTGTCGATCGTACCGAAGCGCTCGCGCACCTTGGCGCGCGGCCACAGTTCTCCGGGCACGCCGAAGGCGTCGCCCAGAACCATGCCGGCGATGGCGCCGGCGATGCGGTTGCAGAGATTCTTGTCAGACATGGTTGACGAGAGGGAGAAAAACGCGGAAAGGAAGAGATTCTACTGGAAATCCCGAGGTTTTTCGAGCCTCTCCGAGAGGCCGCCCCTCCCCCGTCGTCAACCCGTGAGGAAACTTATGCGCCGATCGGCGTGCGGCCCGGGAAGAGCCGGTCGAGAACGCGCGCGAGGTAGCGCGAGAAGCGGATGAATTTCGTCTGCGGCGTGTAGAGGCGGCGGGGATCGAAGCTCGCGTTCGCGAACTTGCGTCCTTCGACGTAGAGGTCGAGATTGATCGCGTGCTGCTTCACGTAGGCGGGGAGATAGTACTGTTCGGTGTCCCAGGAGTAAACGAGCGTCTGCCGGCAGACGCCGGGCTTCGTGTCGCTCGGATATTCGATCACGTCGAAATCCTTCTTTCGCAGAAGTTCGACGAGCTTTTCATGGATGTCGGGCTGCACGTGCCGCGGCACGACGAGGCAGAGCTGATCGTCGACGGTGCGGTAGGAACCGTTCACGCGCACGGGGGAGCACCCCGAGAGAAGAAGCGAGGCGCAGAGCGCGAACGGAAGAAGAAGGCGAAGGGACGGCATGACGGTCTCCGAATCGGAAGTGCCGTCATTATCGGCGCTTTTTCCGCGCTCCTGCCACAAAGGACGGCGGGGAGCCAGAAAAAGGGCGAAAAAAGTCCCCTCCTCCGGACCAGGGAGAAGGGGACCCACTCTAACACTCGGACGACCGCTCTTCTAAGCCGTCGTCCGGCAACCGAGCCCAATCAAGAGAATCAGGAACCGACTGATTTTTTCCACCCGAAGGCGCTCTTTGACCGGGAGAAAGCCGGAAGTGACCAACTTCCGCGCCTCTCGACTGCCACAAAGGAGAACCGTCGAAGTTTCAAGCACTTCCGACGGAAGGTAATGCCGGGGACCAGCCGGCACCGCCCAATGACCACCATCTTCGGCACTGTGAAAAGGAGAGAAAAACACAATGCTTGGAGGTGACTGCTGTAAGGGTTAACCCGTTCAACAGACAAAACGAAGTATATAGGACATTTCACTGATCTGGTATACCCTAAGATCGAAAACACCACATTTAAGTGTATCTAAATGTTTCTGTTTTCCGATTCTCGAAAAGACCTTTCCGAAAAATGCCTGCAAAGGAATGGTTTTCTCGACTTTTTACCTCCAAGGGTTTACCCCCGAAGAAAGAAAACGGCGCGGAAACGTGGAGGCGCCGCGCCGTAAAAACCGAAGGTTTGTGCGATCGGATTAGAAGACGAGCTTCGAGAAGCACCAGCCGATCACCGTGCCCGAGACCACGAAGACGAGGCCCGGACGCAGGTAGGAGTGGTTGATCACGAAGGAACCGAGCTTCGTCGTGCCCGTACGGTCGAAGGCCGTGCAGCCGATCTGCGCGCCGCCCGGAACGAGGAAGTCGCCGTAGCAGCAGGCCCAGGTGCCGACGAGGAATTCGGGCGGGAGGCCGAGCTTGAGACCGATCGGCATCATGATCGTCGTCGAGACGGTCGGCGAGAAAATCACGGTCGAGAGGCAGAACGCGACGATGCAGAAGAGCCACGGGGCTTCCTGAGCGGCCGTCGAGAAGACTTCGGAGAGCATCTTCGTGTGCTGGTCAAAGAAGGTGCCCGTCAGCCAGGCGATACCGAAGACGCCCACCACGCCGATGAGGCCCGAGCGGAAGACCGAACCCGAAGCGAACTTGTGCGAGGGCACGCGGCACAGAAGAATGATCACGAAGGCGGTCGCAAGCATCACCATCTGGATGAGCGACGGGATCGGGAGCTGCGAAACCTTTTCGCCGACCGTCCATTCGGGGCGCAGACCCGGAACGGAACCGATCAGGATCGAGCAGAGGATGCCGATCAGGAAGATCGTCACCGAGAGCTTGGCATAGGGTTCGGGCTTGAAGTTCGCGGTCATTTCGCCGCCGGCCAGCCACTGGTAGTCGCCGTTGGCGAGACGGCGCTGGAATTCGGGATCGTCCTCGAGTTCCTTGCCGCGCCAGAAGACGGAGAGAGCCGCACAGGCGGTGGCGCAAAGGAAGGTCGGCACCGACACGGCGAGAATCTGCCAGAAGGCGACGCCCTGCGTGCTCATGATGCCCACCATGGCGGCCATGGCGGCCGACATCGGGGAGGCCATCACGCCGATCCCGGCGCAGATCACCGAAGCCGACACGGCGCGTTCCGGACGGACCTTGGCGGAGGCGGCCACTTCCGCGACGACCGGATAGACGGCGAAGGCCACGTAGGCCGTGCCGACGAGCATCACGAAGAAGGAGCAGACGAAGGGACCGACGAACGTGATCGCGCGGGGCCACTTGCGAAGGAGTTTTTCGGCGAGGCGAACGAGAAGGTCAAGACCGCCCGCGCCCTGCAGCACGGACGTACACGCGATCACCGCGGTGATGATGAGGAGAACGGAGACGGGAGGCGAGCCCGGCTGCACGCCGAGGACAAGCACCATGATGCACACGCCGAGGCCGCCGGCAGCGCCGAGGCCGACGCCGCCCAAACGTCCCCCGACCGCGACGCAGAACATCACGACGAGGAACTGTAACCAGAACATCGGATCCATTGTTGTCTATCCAGAAGATTGAGCTTCGCCCCGAGGGGCATGACGAGAGGGTTGAGAGACGCCGCAGAGGGCGCCTCTTCAGATCGTCGGGAATTCTATCAATCCGATAAACGGTTACCAACGGATACAACACCCGTTTCCCTTTGAGAAAACGCAAGCTTTGGAGAAATAATCGCTTTTGTCGACAATATGGCGCAAACGGTTGCAAATGGTCGAAAAAGAGGCCCTTCGACACGTCGTCGAAGAGCCTTTTTCCTCCAATCAGATTTCCTGCGCCGCCCGCACGAAGGCTTCGAAAAGCGCCGCGTGCCGGGGATGCGTCTTCGCGAGCATTTCGGGGTGCCACTGAACCCCGAGAACGAACGGGAAGGCGGGGTCTTCCAAGGCCTCAATGACGCCGTCGGGACTCTTCGCGACGACGTGAAGCGAGGGGGCGGGCGTCTTCACGGCCTGATGGTGCTTCGTGTTGACGGCGAGGGTCTCCTCGCCCACGACCGAGGCAAGGAGCGTCCCGGGAACGATTTCGACCTCGTGCACCGTCTTGCCGTAGTCCCCTTCCTGACGATGCGCCGTAAGCGGGAGCCCCAGCGTCTCGGGAATGTCCTGGATGAGCGTTCCGCCCGCGACGACGTTCAGGACCTGAAGGCCCCGGCAGATCGCGAGGATCGGAAGGCCCTCGCGAAGCGCCGCGCGCGTGAGCGCACACTCCGCTTCGTCACGTTCGGGGAGAATCGTCCCGCACTTCTCGGATTTTTCTTCACCGTAGAGCTTCGGATCGACGTCGGCGCCGCCCGTCAGAAGGAGGCCCGAAGCGCTTTCGACGAGTTCTTCGATCGACGCTTCGTCGAGCCCCACGGGGACCTGCACGGGGAGGCCGCCCGCGTCGATCACGGCGTCGAGGTATTGACGGCGAATCCCTTCGCGCACGGGGTCGCCGAAGAGGTCCGTCGAAACGAGGATGAGGGGACGGGAGGAAGCGGGAGCGGTCATGATCGAAATTCCGGAAAAACGGGCGGAAAAAAGCCGGAAGTTCCGAACGGAGGCTTCCGGCTTGGACTGAGTTCTGAGAGCCTTAGGCGGCGCTCTTCTTTTCACGCAGGGACTTGCGGATGAGAAGGAGGCGCATCAGGTTGGCCGAGAAGAGCTTCCCGAGGAGGATCACGCCGAGGCACATGCCGATCGAAGAGGGAACGGCCGGAAGGTTGTCGGCGTTCACGAGCGTGAAGATCACGACGCCCGAGGAGAGGAAGTTCCCGACCGCGGCGCCCGCCGTCATCTGGAAGGCGGCGAAGATTTCGACTTCGGTTTCCGTGAGGCGGCCTTCGTCCTTGAGCGAGCGCGTGAGCGCGGCGCCGGCGTCGGTGGACTGCAGCGAAGCCACGAGGGCGAGCGCGGTGTAGCCCGGAAGGCCCATGAGGGGACGCAGAACGAAGTTGAGGAGGTAACCGGCCGCGCGGATGGCGCCGTAGTATTCGAAGACCGTGATCATGGCCACCGAGAACATGATCGGCGGCACGAGCGTCAGGGCGAACATGAAGCCGTCGATGGCGCCCGACCCGCCCTTGCCGCGGAAGCTCGACGTGGCGGTGATGAGTTCGCCCGCCTGATCCTTGACGCTCGAAACGAGCTGACCGAAGCTGCCGTTGACGACCGTGAAGTCAAGAATGCCCCACCACTCCTTGGTTTCGCACAAACCGGAGAAGAAGACAACGGCGAGAATGAAGGAGATGTAGCCCCCGATCCCCGGCTTTTCCAGTGCGGTCGGATCGGCTGCCGGAGCGTTGGCGGTGGTCTTGTCAGCCATCGTTGAGTCCTTTTGAGAGAGTTTGTCGTCGAACGGGCGAAGGGGAAGCCGCGCTCGGCGGGATTATGGATTTTGGAAAATTGTATTGAATTCCGTAGGATTTGGAGTCGGTAATTCTGCTTACCCAAGACGATTCGAGAGGAAAAAATGCGAAAAATCCCGGCCGGGACCGGGATTTTTCGTACGGGAAGTCTCGCAATCAGGCGTCGAAGGTCCCGCGGGTCACGGGCGTGTCCCCGAGAAGCGGGAGGAAGACCGAGGCGTCGTCCACGTCCTCGAGCGTGAGGAAGAGTTCGGCGAGGCGGTCGACCGTGGCAGGCGAGAGAGACATCGTCGAAACGCTCTTGAACTTCGCGAGGAGCGCTTCGTCCGAGACGGGATTCGTCGGAGCGCCGAGCGGCATCGGGACGCGAAGCGAGAAGAGCCGGCGGTCCTTGAGCGTCACGCGCACGATCGGTTCGTCGTCGTCCTTCTGCGTGTCGTCGACCGTCATCTTGATGCGCTTCATCATGGGCTCGATGCGCGGATCTTCGCGGCTCGTGCGCGAGAAGCTCGGCAGCTGCGCCGTACCGAAGACGAGGAAGGCGGCGACGCTGTAGGGAATCGAGAGCTGCGCGGCGTTCATGGGATTACGGTCGTAGGCGCCGCACATGCCGTAGACGAAGGGATTGATCACGACTTCAATCTCTTCGATGTCATCGGCCGTGAAATGGAAGTCGCGCATCATGTAGTGCACGGCGTCGATCGAGGAATGGGTCGAGCGGCAGCTCGCATGGGGCTTGATCGAAACGCGGTGGAGCTTCCAGGGGTGGCCCAAATCGGCCGTCCAGGCTTCCGGCACGCTCGACGTGGGCGCGAAACTCTTGTTGAAGCCACCCCAGACCTCTTCAAAGATCTGATCGGGACCCGTGAAACCGTTTTTCGCGAGGAGCGCGCTCATGAGGCCGCCCTGCGCGGCGTGGCCGGCGTGAAGGCGCTTATTCTGCGCGCCGTTGTGCACGCACGCCCAGAGGCCCGCCGAGAAGGAAGAGGCAAGGCCCAAGGCCATCGTCATCTGTTCGACGTTGAGGCCGAGAATGCGCCCCGCCGCCGCGGCCGCGCCGAAGGGACCGCAGGTTCCCGTCGAGTGAAAGCCCGCCGCGTTGTGCGGTTCGTAGGCGCCGCAGGCTTCGAGTGCGCGTCGCGCCACGTCGTAGCCGAGCAGCACCGCCGTGATGAGTTCCTTGCCGGTGATCACGCGGTCGACGAGCGTGAGGGCCGCGAAGACGGCGGGCACGACGACGGCGCCCGAATGGTCGCACCCGCCCGTGTCGTCGAGTTCGAAGGCGTGCGCGGCCGTGCCGTTCACGAGCGCCGCGACGAGCGGCGTGCGGCGGCGGTCGTCGCCCCAGAGCACGGCGCGGCCCGAGCCTTCGCCCGCCATGTCAAGGGTCGCCATCAGACGGGCGACTTCGACGGAACGGGCCCCGGCGATGCCGGCGCCGACGGAGTCGAGAATGTGGCGCTTTGCCTTTTCCACCATGTCGGTGGGGATGGATTCGAAGGTCGTTTCGACGACGAACTTCGCGAGGACTTCACTTTTGAACGTCATGGTTGCTTTTCGAGGGGATTGAAGGGACGGATCATTATCGCACCGAAGCCCGTCGATTCGCAGACACCGCCGCGCGCCCTCCCCGTTCGAGCGCAGCCTTCGTTTGGTTTCCTCAAGCAACCTTTCTCCCTGCGCCTTCCCGTGATCCGGCCGTTTTCTCAGCGTTTTCTCGGTTTGCGTTGCATTTTTTGACGTTTTTTCTCGGAAAAACAAGGAAAAAAGAATTTTTTCCGATGGAATCTCCTCTATTGACGTCAAAACCTTTCCTTTACAATAGAGAGACAAAGGTCATAAACCTTGCGCGCCTTACGCGCCGACCCCATTTTCCATCCTTTCTGTAAAACGGCAACTTTATGCGATTCACACGTTTCACCGATCTGAGCATGCGGGTGCTGATGTACCTCACGTACGAGAAGCCCCGCAACATGGTAACGGTTGCGGAACTCTCGCACCGCTTCAACTGGTCGCGCCACCATGTCGTCAAGGTGGTGAACTTCATGTCCCGTCAGGGCTGGATCGCCGCGCACCGCGGCCGCGGAGGCGGCGTGATGCTCGCGCGTCCTGCCTCCGAACTCCTTGTGGGCGACATCGTCCGCACGCTCGAGGGCGACCGTCCCATCAATCAGTGCGACAACCCCGAATGCGCCCTGAAGCCCGCCTGCAACTTCCTGCGCGCTTCGCAGGAGGCGACCGACGCCTTCTACGCGCACCTCAACAAGTATTCGCTCGCGACCCTCACGGGCACGCCCGAAATGCTCGAACTCATCGAAGGGCTCCATACGCGTCCCTTCAACGCCCGCGTCTTCGCCAAGCAGGAAGAGGCCCGCGCCGCTTCGCGCCGCCGTCGCGCCGCGCGCAACTCGCCCACGGCCGACTTCCACGTGGAAGAGGAAGACACCTTCACGGCGCCTCCCATCCCGGTTGAAAAGGCCTGATCGGTCTTGAGAATTGCAGAGGGGCCCGCGGTTTCGACGCCGCGGGCCCCTTTTTGCATCCGGTGAAAACCTTCGTCAGTCGCGCACGACTTCCGTGACGACGTCGACCGCGCGCAGCACGGCCTTGGCGACGGCGTCCTTGAGTCCTTCGAAGTCGATCGACTCGGCGCTCTCGCCCATGCCCGCCGCGTGATTGACGCTCACGCAGAGCCCCGCATAGGAGAGACCGAGCTCGCGCGCGAGCGCGCACTCGGGATAGAGCGTCATCCCGATCATGTCGGCGCCGTCGCGGCGCATGCGTTCGACTTCGGCCGCGGTCTCAAGGCGCGGCCCCTGCGTGGCGGCGTAGACGCCCCTTTCCTCCACGGCGATGCCGAGGCGCCCCGCGGCCATGATGATGCGGCGCGAGAGCGAACGGTCGAAGGGCCAGGTCATGTCGACGTGACGGACGCCCGTTTCGGGCGAATCGAAGTAGGTCACCTCCCGCCCCCAGGTGTAGTCGATCAGCTGATCGGGGACGGCGAGCGCCCCCGGCCCGAGCGCGGGTGCTATCCCGCCCACGGTCCCGACCGCGATCACGCCCGAGAGCTTAAGTTTCGAGAGCGCCCAGAGATTCGCCCGATAGGGCACCCGGTGGGGCGCGAATTCATGGTGAACGCCGTGACGGCGCAAAAAGGCGATCTCGACCCCGCCGAGCGTCCCGAAGACGATCGGCGCCGAGGGCGCTCCGTAGGGGGTTGTCATCGTGACCTCTTCGGTCACGCGGATCACGTCGTTTCCTTCAAAGCCCGATCCGCCGATGAGTGCGTACATGGTTCTTCCTTACAGACTGAACGAAAGGCCTGCGCATTCCCCATTCTTTCGCGAAGCGAAAGGGTGGGGTCAAGCAAGCCGCGCGTAAGCGCGAAAATCTTTTGAGACACCCAGCTCCAAACCTCGCAGAAATGTGCGATACTCCGTAATCGTAACTGTTTCAACTGATTCCGAGGCATGAGCTACGGCTACCGCTTTCCCGCTGAATTCGTCAACAAGACGTCTTCCGAAGTCTACTTTACGTGGTCGGCGGCGCAGGCGCTCGTCTATAACGTCAAGGTTCAGGAAGCTCATTACTACTATAGGTTTTACCAAGTCTTCGGCGGGGAAATTCCGAAGGCGGACCAGAAGTATTCGCA
>CASEFX010000031.1 GCA_949287305.1 uncultured Sutterella sp.
ACCCGAACCGAAGAGGTTCGAGACGCAGCGCGGGCAAAGCGTCGGGTGTTCCGCAACGCTGCCGACTTCCGCGACGTAGTGCCAGCAGCGCTCGCACTTCTTCGCGTCGGAGGCGCGCACTTCGATCACGGTCTTGTCGCCTTCGGTCTTCACGAGTTCGACCGCGCTCATGATCATCACGAAGCGAAGTTCGTCGCCGAGCGTCGCGAGCAGTTCGTAGTCCGCGGGCGTCGCACGGATCGTGCCGACCGCCTGCAGGGACGAGCCCACCGTGCCCTTCGTGCGTTCCTCTTCGATCGCGACCTGCGCGTCGGCGCGGATGGCGCGGATGCGTTCCCACTTCGCGAGAAGCGCTTCGGCGTCCTTGGGTTCGGGCATGCGCTCGAACGTGTCGAAGAAGACGGAGGTGTCGTCGTTCTTCACGAAGACGGCCCAGCCTTCTTCGGCCGTGAAGGAGAGGATCGGCGCGATCAGACGCAGGAAATTCTTCGTGATGTGCCAGAGGGCCGTCTGCGCCGAGCGGCGGGCGTGACTCGTCGCGCCCGTCGTGTAGAGACGGTCCTTGAGGACGTCGAGATAGAAGCCGCCGAGGTCGGTCGAGGCATAGGTCTGCAGAAGCGTCACGACGTTGTGGAAGCGGTATTCCTTGTACTCGGCCATGACCGCGTCCTGGAACTTCTGCGTAAACGCCATCGCCCAGCGGTCGAGCTCGAGCATTTCGTCGACCGGCACGAGATCGGCTTCCGTGAGGTCGGACGTGTTCGCAAGGAGGAAGCGAAGCGTGTTGCGCACGCGACGATAGTTTTCGATCACGTGCTTCACGATCGTTTCGCCGTAGCGCAGTTCGCCCGAATAGTCGGTCGAGGCGACCCAGAGGCGCAGAATGTCGGCGCCGTACTTTTCGATCACTTCCTGCGGACGGACGATGTTGCCCTTCGACTTCGACATCTTTTCACCCTTTTCGTCGACGACGAAGCCGTGGGTGAGAAGCTGCTTGTAGGGCGGAATGCCGTCGAGCATCGTGCTGATGAGAAGCGACGAATGGAACCAGCCGCGGTGCTGGTCGGAGCCTTCGAGGTAGAGGTCGGCAGGGAACCCGAGGATGTCGGCGTGGCTGCCGCGCATCACCGTGTAGTGGGTCGAACCCGAGTCGAACCACACGTCGAGAATGTCGGTCGTCTTCACGTAGTCGGCCGCTTCGGCACCGAGGAGGTCTTCGGCCGTGGCCTTGGCCCAGGCTTCGATGCCGCCCTTTTCGACGAGGGCCGCGACGCGGTCCATGATTTCGAGTGTCTTCGGGTGGAGTTCGCCCGTCGCCTTGTGCATGAAGAAGGGAAGCGGCACGCCCCAGTGGCGCTGACGCGAGATGCACCAGTCCGGACGGTTTTCGATCATCGAATAGAGACGATTGATGCCCCACTGCGGGAAGAACTTCGTCGCCTTGACGCCGGCGAGCGCCTCTTCGCGCAGGGTGTGTTCCTGAGCGGGGAGACCCAGCACGCTCTTCGTGTCGGCGTCGGGGCCGTCCATGCGGACGAACCACTGCGAGGTCGCTCGGTAGATGAGCGGCGTCTTGTGGCGCCAGCAGTGCATGTAGCTGTGCGTGAGCTTGCCGTGCGCAAGGAGGTTCCCCGCGACGGTAAGGGCGTTCATGATCGGTTCGGCCGCCTTCCAGATGTTGAGGCCGCCAAAGAGCGGGAGCCAGTCGGCGAAGACGCCGTCGCCCTGCACGGGGCTGATGATGTCGTCGTTCTTGAGACCGTGGTTCTTGCAGGAGACGAAGTCGTCGACGCCGTAGGCCGGGGCGCTGTGAACGATCCCGGTACCCGCCGTCGCATCGACGTAGTCGGCGAGGTAGACGGGCGAGCGGCGGCGATAGCCTTCGTGCATGTGGTAGAGCGGATGCAGGAATTCCAGGCCGTCGAGCGCTTCGCCCTTGACGGTGGCGAGCACGGTGCCCGTGAGTTCGTAGCGCTTGAGCGCCTCTTCGTAAAGACCTTCGCCGAGGATGAGAAGCTTCGCGCCGGTGTCGACGAGAACGTAGTTGAGTTCGGGATTGACGTTCAAGGCCTGGTTCGAGGGAATCGTCCAGGGGGTCGTCGTCCAGATCACCGTGAAGCAGGGCTTTTCGAGCTTCACGCCGAAGATCGATTCGACGCGTTCCTTCTGGTCTTCGGCAAGTTCAAAGGCGACGTCGATCGTCGGGCTCGTCTTGTCCTTGTATTCCACTTCGGCTTCGGCAAGCGCGGACTGGCAGTCAAAGCACCAGTTCACGGGCTTGAGGCCGCGGTAGACGTAGCCCTTTTCCATGATGCGCTTCAGAGCGCGGATTTCGTTTGCTTCCGTGTCGTAGCGCATCGTGCGGTACGGATTGTCCCAATAGCCGAGCACGCCCAGGCGCTTGAAGTCGGCGCGCTGCTGCTCGATCTGTTCGGTCGCGTAGGCGCGCGCAAGGCTCTGGGTCTTGTCCACGGGAAGGTTCTTGCCGTGGAGCTTTTCGATCTGCACTTCAATCGGCATGCCGTGGCAGTCCCAGCCCGGAACGTAGGGGGCGAGGAAGCCTTCGAGCGTCTTTTCCTTGAGGATGATGTCCTTCAGGACCTTGTTGATGGCGTGGCCGAGGTGAATCGTGCCGTTCGCATAGGGCGGGCCGTCGTGCAGAATGAACTTCTTCGCGTCGCGGCGCGCATCGATGATGCGGTCGTAAATCTTTCGTTCTTCCCAGCCGCGAATCCAGGCGGGTTCGCGCTTGGGGAGGTTCCCACGCATCGGGAAGGGCGTATCCGGCAGATTGAGCGGATACTTCTTGTCGGCGGTTTTGTCCTGCGCCATCATGTATCTCCTGACCCCCTCGGGCTCTTCAGTTGATTGGTGAAAGATAAAACAGCGTGAAGACCGGGATCTCAGTCCCCCTCGGCGAGGCCGAGGATGCCGCGCGCACGCTTCGCGTCGGCTTCAATGGCGGCCGTGAGTTCCTCAAGGCCGGAAAACTTTTTCTCGTCGCGCAGCCGCTCGATGAATTCGACTTCGATGAGCTTGCCGTAGGCGTCGCCCTTCCAGTCGAAGACGTGCGTCTCCAAAAGCCACCGTCCGTCGGACGAGACGGTGGGCTTGCGCCCGACCGACGCGACGCCGTTCTGTACGGCGCGCCCGAGTCCCTTGATTCGAACGGCGTAAACCCCCGTCACGGCGGGGCGCGCGCAGCTTCCCGGCGGAACCGTCGCCATGTTGAGCGTGGGGTAACCCAGCGTGCGCCCGAGCGCCGCTCCGTGAATGACGCGGCCCGTCATTGAATAGCGGCGGCCGAGCATGAGCGAGGCTTCGACGAGGTCGCCCGCGAGGAGCGCCTCGCGGATGCGCGACGAACTCACGCGCGCGTTCGTGTGAAAGAGCGTCGGCGCGACGTAGAACTCGTAGTGGAGTTCCTTCGAGAGCTTTTCCAGAAGGTCGACGTCGCCGTGACGGTCGGCGCCGAAGTGAAAGTCCTTCCCCACGGTGATCCAGTGCGCGTCAAGCCCTTCGCAGAGAACGTCGCGAACGAAGGCTTCGGCCCGAAGCGAGGCGAGGTGCTTGTTGAAGGGGAGAATGTAGACGCGCTGGATGCCCGTTTCGAGAATGCGCAGCACCTTGTCGTAGAGGGTGGAGATGCGCGGGAGGACTTCGTCGGGCTTGTGAAAGAGTTCTCGGGGATGCGGCTCGAACGTCACGCAGGCGGGCTGGAGTCCCCGGTCGGTCGCGGCCTGCACGACGCTCCTCAGAAGCGACTGGTGCCCCGTGTGCACGCCGTCGAAGTTGCCGATGGCGAGCGCCGTGGGACGCCGCAGGAGAGGAGAGGGAAGGCCGCAGAAAACTCGCATGAACGTTCGTCTCGAAGAAAAAAGGAAAAACGTTCGTCGATTGTATCACGGACCTTTGCGGCTCTAGGGGGACGCTAGATTTTCTACCTAGCGCCCGCACGAAACACCCGATATTAGGGAGTTCCGCTCGATGGGACAGTCACGTTCGGGCGTCGTCGGTGAAGAACGGAAGGCCTTCGAGCACCTTGGCGAGGCGCTCGGCGTCTTGCTGATGCCGTCGCTTACGCTGTCGTGCGTAGCGACTCAAAATCGCTCCGTATCACAATATGGCGGTCTATAAAACGGCGGTTTGTAATACGGAGTATCGCAATGTGGCGTTCTACGATCCGCAACATCCTCGCAGGAGATCATTTGGGGCGAACTAGAGAACCGGAAGCGTTGCAAGACGCTTGATGAGTTCGAAAACGTCCGCGGTTCCTTCCGAAGAAAGAACCTCGGACGGTGAACCTCAGTCGTTTGAGCCTTCGGTGAAAAGCGGAAGGGCTTCGAACATTTTTGCGAGACGTTCCGCTTCAAAAGGCAGGTACTCCGCGATCGTGAAGGCGGGCGTTTCGCTCTTTTCCGAGACGAGACGCAGAATCCGCCCGAGCTCCTCGATCGTCATGCGCCCGCCGCCGGAACCGTCGCCCGTGAGTTCGGGGTTGGCAAAGTAGGTGTCGTGGAAAAACGCCGGATCGAGGACGTCGATGTCGAGGTGCACGAAGACCTGCGGATGACGGCTGAGAAAGTCGAGGATCACTTCGTCCGACACGAAGGCTTCGGTCTGCACCGAATAGTCGACGCCCGCGTCGTCGAGGAACTTTTGCTGGTAGTCGTGCAGTCCCTGCAGACCCACGTAGAGGAGGTCCTTCGCGCCGAAAGCGGGGTTCTTCATTTCGGCCGCGAGCGTCGGTGCCCCACGTCCGAGGAGCGTCCCCAGAACCATCGCGTGGGCGTTGGGATAACCGTTTTCGGGGAGCGACACGTCGGGGTGCGCGTCGATCCAGAGGATCCCCGCATCGGGATAGAGGGCGTGGAGATGGTCGAAGGACGCAAGCGACACGATGCAGTTGCCGCCCACCGTGATGACGCGGTCGGGCGCCTCCGCTTCGAGCGCCGCGCGGGCCTTGCGGATGCCGTCGAGCACCGCGGCTTCCGAGGCGATGCCGTTCGTCACCGCGGGATCGGCGTCGCCCAAGGCCGGGACGTCGATTTTGACGAGGGGCTGCGACTCGTTTTCGGGCAAAAGCGCCGCCATGAGTCGGGCGCCGAGGCGATAGGTGGAGACCCCGCCGCTCACGCTGTCGGGGTAGAGCAGTCGTATCGTTTTCATGGGTACGGTTCCTTTCGGTCTTTGTTTCGGTGAGAATCATTATGGCAGAGGCGGGGTTCGTCTCGCCGAAACCGAATGTTTGGGAGGATTCGTGCAGTACTTGACGCTCAACAACGGTCTCTCGATGCCGGTCGTGGGTTTCGGAACCTGGTCCCTCCGGGGCGAGGCCTGCGTGCGCGCCGTGCGCACGGCCTTCGATTGCGGTATTCGTCTCGTAGATACGGCGTCCTTCTATGAAAACGAACGCGAGGTCGGACGGGCGGTGCGCGAAGCCGTTCGCTCCGGGATCCCCCGCGAAGCGCTCTTCGTCGAGACGAAGCTCTACCCCACGCAGTACGGCGACCCGGAAGGGGCGCTCAACGAATCGCTCGAGAAACTGAGGCTCGAATATGTCGACATGATGGTTCTCCATCATCCGGGTGTGGGCGACGCCACGGTCTACCGCACGCTCGAACGCGCGGCGGAGCGGGGCCTTGTGCGCTCGATCGGCCTCTCGAACTGGTACGTGAAGGAACTCACGGCCTTTCTCCCGCACGTCGAGACGCCGCCCGCCCTCGTGCAAAACGAAATCCATCCCTTCTATCAGGAAAAAGAGATCGTTCCCTTCATTCAGAAGAAGAGCATCGCCGTGCAGAGCTGGTATCCGCTGGGCGGTCGGGGATGGACCAAGGCAATCCTCACGCATCCGACGATCACCAGGATTGCCGAGCGCCTCGGGAAGACTTCGGCGCAGGTCGTTCTTCGCTGGCACCTCGAGCGGGGCGTCGCCGTGATTCCGGGCTCAAGCGACCCCTTGCACATCCGCGAGAACGCCGAACTCTTCGACTTCTCGCTCACCGAGGACGACATGCGCGCGATCGGGCTTCTCGACCGCGGCGAAAAACACGACTGGTATTGAGCGCGAAGGCGGGGCCCGCAGGGGCGCCGTGCTAGTATTTCGAACACTCTTTTTTTCTCAAGGAATGCTTCATGGCGCCTCGCACGAAATTCGGTGAAACCTGGTGGGGGAACGAATGGCTTAAGAGCCTCGCCAAGATCGACCACGCCAACCGCCTGCCGCGCGGGCGCACCTACTACAACACGGGACACGTCGAGTCGCTCGAGTGGCGCGCCGAGGAGCACGAAATCTATGCGACCGTGTCGGGCTCGGCCTATTTCCCCTACGAGATCACGATCGGCATTCCGCCCGCGAAGGAAGCGAACGTCGAAAAGCTCGTCGAAGCGACGGCCGAACGGCCCGACCTCTGCGCGGAACTCCTTGCGGGGCGCCTCCCCGCGGAATTGAACGATCTGGCGCTTGCGGCCGGGGTGGAACTCTTTCCCACGTCCTGGCGCTCCTTTCGCATGCGCTGCTCCTGCCCCGACTCGGCCGTTCCCTGCAAGCACCTCGCCGCGGTGATCTACGCGGTCTCAAAGCACATCGACGAAGACCCCTTCTGGGTCTTTACCTTCCGGGGGATCAATTTGGTCGAGCGCCTCAAGGCCTTCGGCGTGCGGCTCGACGAAACGGCGAGCGTCTCGGTCCCGAAGTGGGAGGACTTCGTCGCGCGCGTGCGCGCGGAAAAGCCGGAAGAAGCGCCCTCAGAAGAGGAAGCCCTCGAAATCCTCGCAAACCTTCCCTTTGCGTCGCTCACGCCCATGGGGCCGCTTCTTGCGTCCCTCCTCGGGGACGCGCAGCCCTATTTCCTTCCGAAGACCTTTACGGCGGATCTCGCGAAACTCCGAAAGACCCTTCGCAAGACCGCGTCCGATCGTCTCGCCGCCCTCACGGAGGGCGCGGAGGACGTCCGCATTCCGGACGCGCCCCCTGCGAAACTGCGCCTCGGCGGCCGCCGGCGCTTTGAATGGACGAAGGAAGCCTCGGCCGACTGGAAGGCGATCTTTGCGCTTCCCTTCTCGTCCCTCCGGCGCGCTTCGCCCCTGGTGGCGGCCTGGCACGCGGCCGAAGTCGCGATGCTGCAGCTCGTCGTGCACGACGCCTACACGCCGATTCTGTTTGCGGGCGGGATGATGGAGGACGAAGGTCGTTCGGCTGAAATCTTTTTCGTTCCCGCCGTGGGCAGTCCCGCGGTGCGGACCCTGATCGAATCCCTGGGACGGGGGCTTTCGCCCTTCCTCTCCGACATGCTCGCGGGAAAGGGCCGCGCCAAGTGCCGCGTGAAGGATTCCACCGAGGCGGCGCTCTCGATCGTGACGAAGCTTCTCGCCGACTTTCTCACGGTCCCCGCGCTCAAGCTTTTTCAAACGCCCGAAACGGCCTTCTTTGCGGGCCTCAACGCGAACGAACTCCCGAGGGCGCCCTTTTACGACGACGCCGAACCCTTCGTCGTGCAGCTCGCCGACTGGCTCTCTCCGTACTTCCTTGCGAGCCGCTCGTGGACGCCGGTTCTGACGGTTCGAAGCGGGAAGGAAGGGGACGTCACGCTCAACTTCGGCGTTCTTGAAGCGGAGAAGAAGGAAAACGCCAAGGCTTTGCCTGTGCTTCTGCGCACGATTTTGAAGGAAGAGCGCTGGGAGAAGGAGCGCTACGGCGTTTTGCAGACGCTCTCCGCCGCCGCGCGCGCGGTGCCGGTTTTCGAAGAGATCGGCGCCTCGCGCGGAAAGCCCGCGCACCTCGAAAAGGAAGGACTGCGCGAGTTTCTCTTCGAGACCGTCCCGCTTCTCGAATTCCTGGGCGTTAGGGTCATGCTCCCGAAGAGCCTGCAAAAACTCTTGACGCCCCGCCTTGCGGCGGTGTCGTCGGGCGGCGCGAACGTGAAAAAGGAAAGCGCCGTGTCGCTCGAAAGCCTCGCCGACTACGACCTCGTTGTCGAGGTGGGCGGTCGAAAGCTCACGAAGGAAGAGTTCGAGGCGCTCGCGAAGGACGCGGGCAAAATCGTGCCCTTCGACGACGGCTTCGTCTATCTCGATCCGGCGGCGCTCGACGTCATTCGCCGCCGCTTTGAGGAGAAGTCCTCGCGCATGGCGAAGATCCGCATGCTCCTTTCGGAAGAGTCCGAGGGCGTGAAGATCGACGTCCCCGAAGACTTCCGGGCGCGTCTCGCGGCGCTTTGCGCCGTGAAGGACGAGACGCTTCCCGCGACGCTCACGGCGACGCTTCGCCCCTATCAGGAGCGCGGCTACTCGTGGCTCATGAAGAACTATCGCCTGGGGCTCGGCTCCCTCATCGCCGACGACATGGGGCTCGGCAAGACCCTGCAGGTGATCGCCGCGCTCACGCGCATGAAGGAAGAGGGGGAATTTGCGAAAAAGCGCGCCTTGGCCGTCGTCCCGACCTCGCTTTTGACGAACTGGCAGCGCGAAATCGCGAAGTTCTCGCCCGAACTCACCGTGGGGGTCTATCACGGCGCGACGCGTGCGCTCCCCGAAGATCGTCCCGACGTGCTTCTCACCACCTACGGGACGGCGCGCCGCGACGCCGAGATTCTTTCGAAGGAGCGCTGGCGCGTCCTGGTGCTTGACGAAGCGCAGGCCCTCAAAAACGAGTCGACCCAGCAGACGCGGGCGCTTCGCTCCATCAAGGCCGACCGCGTGATCGCCATGAGCGGCACGCCCGTGGAAAATTCGCTTCTCGACTTCCGCTCGATTCTCTCGACCGTGGAGCCGGGCGTTTTGGGTAGTCTCAAGGACTTTACGGAACAGTTCCTGATTCCGGTCGAAGTGAATCACGACCTGCGCGCGGCCGAGGCGCTCAAGCGCCTCACGGCGCCCTTCCTTTTGCGGCGCCTCAAGTCCGACCCGAAGATCGCGGCGGACTTGCCGGAAAAGATCGAAAACGACTTCTTCGTCTCGATGACGCACGAACAGGCGGCGCTCTACACGGGCGTCGTGCAGGACGCTCTCGAGCGCGTCAAAAAGGCCGAAAAGCCCGAGGAGCGCCGAAGCCTCGTGCTGCAGCTCGTGATGCGTCTGAAGCAGATCTGCAATTCGCCTTCGCAGTACGAAAAGCGCACGTCCGTCGAACCCGACAGCGCCAAGGCGACGGCGTTGCTCGACCTTCTCGCGCGCTCCCGCGCGGCGGGGCGCAAGGTCCTCGTCTTCACGCAGTTTCGGGAGACGGGCGAGCGTCTGCAGGACTGGATCGAACGCGCCACGGGACGGCGCCCCGAGTTTCTCCACGGGGGCGTCTCGATTGCGGCGAGAACGAAGATGGTCGACGCCTTCCAGAACGACCGGCGCGTCGAAGTGCTCCTCATCAGCCTCAAGGCGGGCGGCACGGGTCTCAACCTCACGGCCGCCTCGACCGTCGTGCACTACGACCTCTGGTGGAATCCGGCCGTCGAGGCGCAGGCGACCGACCGCGCCTACCGCATTGGGCAAAAGCGCGACGTTTTGGTCTACCGCCTCATCACGGAGGGGACCTTTGAGGAGAAGATCAACCGCATGCTCGCGCAAAAGCGGGAGCTTGCCGACCTCACCGTCGCGACGGGCGAAACCTGGATCGGGGATCTTTCGAACGACGAGCTCGCCGACCTCTTCGGCGCGGGCGCCCTCTAAGGAAAAAAGCGTTCCAAGCGGCAAAAATCCTGTGGGTTTTCGCCGCTTTGCGCTACACTAACGGCCTTTCCTCCGAAGCGATTCCTTTCCCTTTGCGGGGCCCTCTGCCGAGTGTTTCCTCTCCGGCCGCGGCCCCTCCGACTCCACCATGAAAAACATCGTCATTTTGATTTCCGGGCGCGGCAGCAACTTCGAGGCGATTCTTGAGCGCTCCCGCGCGGAACGTTGGGCCGAAACGATCGGCGCCGACATCCGCGCCGTGATTTCGAACCGCCCCGAAGCGAAGGGCCTCGTCACCGCGAAGCAAAACGGCATTGAAGCCGTGGCGCTCGACCACAAGACCTTCGCCTCGCGCGAAGAGTTCGACAAGGCCCTGGGCGACCTCGTCGCCTCCTACGAGCCCGACCTCGTGGTGCTCGCGGGCTTCATGCGCGTTCTGACGCCCGTCTTCACGGACCGCTTCGAAGGGCGCATGCTCAACATTCATCCGGCCCTGTTGCCGCTCTTTCCGGGCCTTCACACGCACGAACGCGCGATCGAAGCGGGTTGCCGCGTGCACGGCTCGACCGTGCACTTCGTGAGCTCCGTCCTCGACGGCGGCGCCATCATCGGCCAGGCGGTCGTTCCGGTGTTGCCCACCGACACGCCCGACACGCTCGCCGACCGCGGGCTCGTCCTCGAACACAAGCTCTATCCCGCCGTGGTCAAGGCCTTCCTCGAAGGCCGCGTGCGTCTTGAAGACGGCCGCGCCGTCATGGACGACGCCACCGCCCGCGAACTCGCCATCTTTGCCTGATTTTCTATGACCGAATCCAAATTCCCCAAGCGTCGCGCCTTTGCGATGCAGAAGCCCCGTCGCACGGAAAAGCCCGAAGGCCGCCGCACGGAACGCCAGATCGCGGCCGACAAACGCCGCCGTCAGGAACGTCACGCCCGCGGCAACGTCCGCATCGAAGGGACGAAGACGCCTGAAAAGCGCATGGCGCCGCTCGCGCCGGGCCGCGTGCGCATCACGAGCCTCATCGTCGACGAACTGACGCGCGCGCTCTCCGTGATCCTGAAGCTCGACGGTCCGGCGGACGTTCTGATGAAGCTCTTTTTCAAGAGCAATCCGAAGCTCGGCATGCGCGACCGCGGCCTCATCGCCGAAGGGATCTACTACGCCCTTCGTCACTACGCGTCGATTCGCTGGGCCATGCGCCCGGTGCGACCCGACCGTGCGCCGCGCCTCGCGGCGCTCGTGGCGCTCGCGCGCCAGCACGGGCTCGACGCCATCGCCGAATCCTCGATCGGCCCCGAAGCGGGCCCCCTGAAGAACGTTCTCGAAGCGGACCTCTCGAAGGCCCCGGCGCACGTTCGCGCCGAACTGCCGCAGTGGCTCTATGACCTCGTCGAAGCGCAGTACGACGACACGGACGCGCTCTACCCGGCGATGCTCGAAGGAGCGCCCCTTGACCTTCGCGTGAACCTTCTCAAGGCCACGCGCGAAGAAGTGCTCGAAGAACTCGCCCGCAACGGTGTCGAAGCCTTTGCGACGCCCTACAGCCCCGAAGGCGTGCGTCTCCCGACGAAGCCCGGCCTCACGCAGTGGGCGATCTACAAGGACGGGAAGGTGGACGTTCAGGACGAAGGAAGCCAGCTCATCGCGCGCCTCGTGCAGCCTCGCCGCCGCGAAATGGTGTGCGACTTCTGCGCGGGCGCGGGCGGCAAGACCCTCGCCATGGGAGCGCTCATGCGCTCGACGGGGCGTCTTTACGCCTTCGACGTGAACGAAAAGCGTCTCGCCGGTATGGCGCCCCGCATGCGCCGCGCGGGCCTCACGAATGTGCATCCGATCGCGATCCGCAACGAACAGGATCACCGCATCCGCCGCTTGAACGGCAAGTTCGACCGCGTGCTGATCGACGCCCCTTGCACGGGTACGGGCACCTTCCGCCGCAATCCCGACCTCAAGTGGCGCCTCTCTCCGGAAGAACTCGAACGCATCAACGCGATTCAGAAGTCCGTTCTCGAACACGCGAGCCGTCTCGTGAAGTCGGGCGGCCGCCTCGTCTACGCGACCTGCTCGATTCTCAACCGCGAAAATCAGGGCGTGGTGGAAGCTTTCCTTGCGGAGCACCCCGAGTGGCACCTCGTTTCGGCGAAGGAAGTCCTCGAGAGCCAGAAGATCGTCTTTGACGCGAAGCAGTGGGAGCGCTTCGGCGACTACTTCCAGATGCTGCCGCACGTGAACAACACGGACGGTTTCTTCGCGGCCGTGTTGGAACGCGACTGATCCCCGACGGGCTACCCCGTTCGAACGCTCCGAGAGGTTGGACCTTTCGGAGCGTTTTTTTCTACCGGGGCCACGTTTCCTCCGGATCGTCCCTCAAAAGCCAGTCCCGCAGGTTTTCGTGTCGGAAACCGTCCCGCGGACGCTGAACCGGGTCGAGCGAGAGGACGATATTGGAAAAGTTGTCCCGCAGCCCGTAGAAGGGCGCGAACGCACGATCCGCGGCTTCGGGCGAGTCCAAAAAGCGGGCGACCTGCAGGGTGAGGCGTTTGCCCGTCTTTTCGGCGATGAAGTCCGCGTACCTTTCTTTCTTCGTTCCGTAGTGCACCTCCCACCCGCGGCGGCGCAGCTCCATGCGGACGATATTTTCGAGGACCGGCTCGGGGTCCCTTTCGTTGAGGCCGAGGCAAAGCGCCTGCCGGAATCCGTGGTCGGCGAGATACCCCCTGGGACGAAAACGAAATCGGGCCTTGCCGACGGTGTCGGCGCCTTCAATCTCCGCGAGAAGAAAGGCATCGGATGCGCCTCGAACATAGTCGGCGAGCGTCTCGGCGGAGACCGAAATGCGTTCGGAACGCAGAAAGAGGGAGAGCTAGCTCCTCGAGCGAAATCCGCTTTCCGATCCGTTCCGCGAGGATCGCGATCGTCGTTTCGAGCGCGCGGGTGTCGCGGACTCTGCAGCGATGCGTGACGTCGCGAAGAAGAATGGAACGAAAGATGTCGATCAGACGAAGTCCCGCGTCGGCAGGATCCGCGCAGTTCGCGACGTCCGGCATGCCTCCCCACAGAAGATAGTCGCGCCAGAGTTTCTCTTCCGACGCCTCGGGACAAACTTGTTTTCGAACCGCACGGTATTCCCGGAAGGAGTAGGGCGTGACTTCGAACGACACCGTCCGACCGTCCAAAAGGCTTGCGCCGTCCTCCGAAAAGGGATCAACGTTCGAAGCCGTGACGAAGAGGTCGCAGACGTTCTCGTCGAGAAGCCAGGCGACGACCCGCTCCCAATGCTCGATGTTGTCGACTTCGTCGAGAAAGACCGTGAGGCGCTTTTCGGCGGTCTTCGCCGTTTCGAAAACGAATTTGTTCAGAATCCGGGGTTGCGTGAAGCCACGCAACGAAAAGTCTTCGCAATCGAGAAAGAAGAAATCTTCCGCCGGGCGGTCGAGCTCCTCGCGCATGTCCTCGGCGATCAAGCGCAGAAGACTCGACTTTCCGGAGCGGCGAAGGCCGGTCAGCACCTTGACGCGGCCGTCCTCATAGTGGGGCCGGATCCGGTGCAAAAGGGCGGGACGGGGAAAAAGCTTCATCGAACCTCCCTGTAAAATCCTGGTGTTCGTTTGTCGATCGTAATCGACAAACGAGAAGAAAAACAAGATTTACCGAATACGATCGACAAACGGCACAACCGAACGCGAGGGACAAAACAAAAGCGCTCCCTTTCCGCATCGGGGAAAGAGAGCGCATGGGTAGGAACGCGGGGCGTCTGTCCGCCTTATTCCCCGTAGATCGCGCAGTCGACGGGCTTGGCGCCGAGAACGTCGCGCAGGACCTTCGGGTCGATGCCGACCTGATAGCCGCGGCGTCCGCCGTTGATGAAGATCTTCTCCATGTCGAGGATCGTGCGCTCGACGTAGACGGGCATGGCCTTCTTCGTGCCGAAGGGACTCGTGCCGCCCACGAAGTAGCCGGAATTGCGCTGCGCCTGCTCGGGTTTGCAGGGGGCGACGTGCTTCACGCCGATCTGTCGGGCGAGGTTCTTCGTTGACACTTCGGCGTCCCCGTGCATGAGGATGACGAGGGGCTTGGCGTGTTCGTCCTCCATGATGAGGGTCTTGATCACCTGGTGATGATCGAGCCCGCAGGAAGAGGCGGCGAGCGCCGTGCCGCCGTGCTCGACGTATTCGTAGGACTTTTCTTCAAAGGGAATCTTGTGGGCCTTGAGCCACTGCGTGGCGGGGGTGAGGCTCTGATGCTTTTCCTTGGCCATTGTTTCTCTCTCAATACGTAAATTCGTCCTCTTCGCGCAGTCCCTTGGGGAGCGGGAAGGCGACGTTTTCTTCGACGCCCGCCATGGCGACCACTTCGTCCGCGGCGGCGTGTTCCTTGAGGAAGGCGACCACTTCCTGCACGAGGGATTCCGGGGCGGAGGCGCCCGCCGTGACGCCCACGCGCGAGACGCCGCGGAACCATTCGAGGTCGACGTGTTCGGCCGTGTCGACGAGATAGGCGCGCGTGCCTTCACGCTCGGCCACTTCGCGCAGGCGGTTCGAATTCGAGCTCGTCGCCGATCCTATCACGAGCACCACGTCGACGGGCGTGCGCGCAAGGGCCTTCACGGCCGCCTGGCGGTTCTGCGTCGCGTAGCAGATGTCCTGGCGGCGCGGCTCGAGAATGTCGGGGAAGCGCTCCTTCAGGGCGGCGATCGTCATGGCGCTGTCGTCGGCGCTGATCGTCGTCTGAGTGACGTAGGCGAGGTGGCTTTCGTCTTCAAGCTTCAGGGCCTTCACGTCTTCGGGACTTTCCACGAGAACGATGCCGTCGTCGACCTGGCCCATCGTCCCTTCGACTTCGGGGTGGCCTGCGTGGCCGATCATGATGATGGTGCGCCCTTCCTCGCGCATGCGGCCGACTTCGCGGTGAACCTTGGTGACGAGCGGGCAGGTCGCGTCAAAGACGCGAAGTCCTCTCTCGCGGGCCTCCTCTTCGACGGCGCGCGGCACGCCGTGCGCCGAGAAGACGACGGTCGCGCCTTCGGGAACGTCCGCGAGATCGTCGACGAAGACGGCTCCGCGCTCGCGCAGGTTTTCGACGACCGTGCGGTTGTGCACGATTTCGTGACGGACGTAGATGGGGGAGCCGTAGAGCTTGAGCGCCCGCTCCACGATGGCGATGGCGCGCGTCACGCCCGCGCAGAAACCGCGGGGCTGAGCGAGGAGAACTTGCATGTCGGACCTCGAAGAGAAGGTAAAGAACCGAAAATTCGGACTTGAGGCAAAAGATTTTAGCCAAAATCGAACACAAAGACCGAAAAACGGGTACAATGCGTCTCCACGCCGACAAAAGGCACGCCGGACACCCTGTTCTGACACTATGGGGTATCGGCTCGGATTACGCAAAAGAGGATCCGAGTGGCGGCATTGACTTGTTCAGGCGTATAATTCCCCTTTTTCCTTCACTCGCATGACGGCCCCGGTCTCTTGCGGGATGAACTTTTTTTGACTGGAGTTAGAGATGGCACGAGTGTGTCAAGTCACCGGTAAGGCGCCGATGGTCGGCCATCACGTCTCGCACGCGAACAACAAGACCAAGCGTCGCTTCATGCCCAACCTGCAGTACCGCCGTTTCTGGGTTGAAAGCGAAAACCGCTGGGTTCGTCTGCGTTTGACGACGGCCGGCCTGCGTACGGTTGACAAGATTGGTATTGATGCGGTTTTGGCGGACCTCCGCGCCCGCGGCGAAATGTAATTTTCAAGGAGTTTCACCATGGCGAAAGGCGCCCGCGAAAAGATCAAGCTTGAATCGACGGCCGGTACCGGTCACTTCTACACCACCACGAAGAACAAGAAGACGTCCAGCGGTAAGATGGAAATCTCGAAGTTCGACCCGGTGGCTCGCAAGCACGTGATCTACAAGGAAACGAAGCTCAAGTAATCTTGAGAGGATTTTCCGGCGAAAAAGCTCGACGAATGTCGGGCTTTTTGCTTGTCCGGCGTACGGAAAAAGAAGAGGGGCGGCCCGCAGGGGCCGCCCCTCTTTCGAATTTATCGCTCGCTGTCAGGCGGGAAGGTCGAGAACGCGCAGAATGAAGCGGTTGTAGGGAGCGTCCGAGAGAAGGACGTCCTCCGCAACGGGCGGCTGCGTCTCGCTGAAGCTGTCTTCGATGAAGCGAAGGAGGTTCGGGAAGAGGCGTTTCGAGCCTTCGACGTTGTCGGACTCGGACTTGATGCGAACGAGTCCGTCGATTTCGGCCAGGAGCGATTCGTCGGTCACGAGTTCGCTGACGAGCTCGCTAAAGAGCGACGGCGGGATCGCGTCGCGCGTTTCGACCCAGCGCATCGCAAGCGTCGACTGCACCGTGAAGAGAAGCTTCTTGTAGTTCACCTCGTCCTTGCCGAGGATGTATTCCTGCACGAGGCTGTGCGCGGTCGAGCGGTAGGCCCAGTAAAGCCGCGTGCGGGGATTCGTGATGTGCAGGAGGTCGCGCATGGCCTGCACGAACTCGCGGTTCTGGCGGTAGACGATCGGGGCGTAGAGCCACTGCGCGATCGAGGGGTTCCCCTTCTTGAGGAGCGTGAGGCTCTTGCGGATGTCCCAGCCCACGATGTCCCAGAGTTCGTCGTCGTGGTTTTCAATCACGTCGGCGGGAGGCGTGAGTTCGAGATAACGGCGGTAGTCGTAGGCGTAGATGAAGCGTACGTCGTAGTCGGAGTCGGGCGAAGGATAGCCCCAGCTGCGGCTCCCGGCTTCCACGGCGTAGAGAATGCGGATGCCGTAGCGCTTTTCGAGGGCGGAGAGTCGGGCTTCAACTTCGCGGGCGGTGTCGATGGCCATGATGTGTGGTTCGGGGTGAGAAAAGGGTTGGTCCGTCCGAAGAGTATACGCCGACGGGAGAAATCGAATGCGGCGAAGCCCGCTTCGGGAGATCCCGAAGGGCATTTTCCAGGCATTCCTCCGCCCGGACGTGGCCTGCGGCGCACGGGCGGCGGTAGAATCGAAAGAATGATTCGCAAATAGATCCGTACAAATCGGATCGCTCTCGACGGAGTATTTTCATGCAAAAACGCATTCTGGCCGTTCTGCTCGCGGGCGGCCTCGCCTTTGCCGCGCAGGCCGCGGACTTCCCGAAGGAAATCAACATCACCTACGTGAAGGCTCCCTTCAATCTGCAGAACATCGTGATGAAGGAGCAGGGGCTCCTGGAAAAGGCCTTTGAAAAGGACGGCGTCAAGGTGAACTGGCGCGTCATCAATTCGGGCGCGGACCAGAGCCTCGCCATGGCTTCGGGCGCCTTGGACTTCTCGGCCGTGATGAATACGGCGAGCCTCCTTTTGGGCGCGGGTGCCGGCAACCCCATCGCGATCGCGACGGGCGTGGCGCATCCTGAAAAGATCTTCGCGATGGTCGGCAAACCCGGCTCGAACCTGACGGTGAAGGACTTGAAGGGCAAGACCGTGGGCGGCCCGAAGGGGACGGTTCTCCATCAGATGCTCGTTGCCGCGCTCGCCAAGGAAGGCATGACGATCAACGACGTGAACTTCGTCAACATGGATCCGGGCGCCGCCATGACGGCCGTGGTCGCAGGGAAGATCGACGCGGGCCTCGTCGCCGCGAACGGCATCATCAAGGCCAATGCCGCGGGCGCGAAGACCATCACGACCTGCGAAGGGCTCGTCGAGCCGAACCTCGTCATGACGGTGCGCAAGTCCTTCGCCTCGGAATATCCGGAAGCCTATGCGCGCGTGATCGAGGTGCACCGCAACACCTGGAAGTGGATTCAGGAGAACAAGGCCGAAGCGCTCGCCATGGGCGCGAAGGAACAGGGGATCACGCTCGACGAGGCGACGAAGCTCTACGAGTGGTCGAACTTCTATGACGTCCTCGACGAAGGCGACGTGAAGGGCCTCGAAAAGGACATGAAGTTCTTGATCGACAACGGCATGATGAAGACGTCGCTCGACGTGCGCTCGCTCGTGCTCCCGTCCGCGACGAAGTGATCGCTCGAGACTTTCGGCGGCGTCTGGCCGCCGAAGGCCGGCGAAATCTCAGACAAACGAAAAGCCCGATGTTCCGCGAACACCGGGCTTTCGAATGTGTGGCAGGGGTAGTAGGATTCGAACCTACGCATGTCGGATTCAGAATCCGATGCCTTAACCAGCTTGGCGATACCCCAGTCAATTGGTGCGGTCGATGAGATTTGAACTCATATGGATTACTCCGCTACCCCCTCAAGATAGTGCGTCTACCAATTTCGCCACGACCGCGAAAACTTGACCGAATTGTCGATTGGGAAAGGACCGCAGAGATTGGCAGGGGTAGTAGGATTCGAACCTACGCATGTCGGATTCAGAATCCGATGCCTTAACCAGCTTGGCGATACCCCAGTCCGTGGTGCGGTCGATGAGATTTGAACTCATATGGATTGCTCCGCTACCCCCTCAAGATAGTGCGTCTACCAATTTCGCCACGACCGCAGCTTTCCCAAATTGTCACTCAACGAAGGCGTCCAGGGAGTTGGCAGGGGTAGTAGGATTCGAACCTACGCATGTCGGATTCAGAATCCGATGCCTTAACCAGCTTGGCGATACCCCAGTCCATGGTGCGGTCGATGAGATTTGAACTCATATGGATTGCTCCGCTACCCCCTCAAGATAGTGCGTCTACCAATTTCGCCACGACCGCGGCCTTTATCGAGTTGTTCTCTGAAGCGTCTTTTTGTGAACTTGAGGAGTTCAACGCGTCAGAGGAGAAGAATTTTACATGGGAACGCCGTTCTTGTCAAGGGGCTGCGACGAACCATTTTGCGTTTCGGCGGGAACGGCCGGAGCGGTCGTCTGCGCCGGGGCTTCGACGGTGCCCAAAACGCCGCCCGTGGGCTGCGCGGCGCGCTTGTTGAAGGCGCCCGAGGCGAGGGTGAGCGCGATGGTCGAGCAGAAGAAGACCGTGGCGGCGATGGCCGTGGAGCGCGAGAGGAAGTTGGCGCTGCCGGACGCACCGAAGAGGCTCCCGGAGGCGCCCGAGCCGAAGGCGGCGCCGAGGTCGGCGCCCTTGCCGTGCTGCATGAGGACGAGCACGATGACGACGACGGCGGAGATGATCTGCAAAACGAGAGCTACGCTGAGAAGAAAATGCATGGCTGAACCTGAAGGGAAGATCGTAAAACGGTTGTTCTTGGCGAGGGATCAGTGACGAGCCTTGAGCGCCTTGGCGATGAGGCCGAAGCGTTCGGGATCGAGCGAAGCCCCGCCCACGAGCGCGCCGTCGATGTCGGGGCACGCGAAAAATTGAGCGGCGTTCTTTTCGTTGACGCTTCCGCCGTAAAGGACGGGAAGACGGGCGGCAACCTCTTCACCCCAATGACGAGCGACGAGCGCGCGAAGATGCGCGGCGACTTCCTGGGCCGTTTCGGGGCTCGCGGCTTCGCCCGTGCCGATCGCCCAGACGGGCTCGTAGGCGACGGCGGCGAGTTCTCCGGGTTCGAGCCCCTGGAGAATCGAGACGAGCTGGCGCTCGAGCACCGCTTCGGTGCTCCCCGCACGGCGTTCCCCGAGCGTTTCGCCCACGCACAGAATCGTGCGGAGACCCGCCTCGGCGGCGCGGCGCGCTTTTTCGAGAACGCGCTCGTCCGTGTCGCCCGCTTCGGCGCGTCGTTCCGAGTGACCGACGATCACCCAGTCGACGCCGGCGTCGGCGAGCATCGCGGCGGACACGTCGCCCGTGTGGGCGCCGTTCGTGTAGGCGCTCACGTCCTCGGCCCCGAGCCGAACGGATTCGGGAAGGGAGGCGTGAAGCAAAGGAAGGTGAAGCGTGGGCGCGCACACGATCGTCTCCACCCCTTCAAGGGCGGGAGAGAGGGGCGCGAAGCCTTCGGCCCAGCGCCTCGCGTCGGCGAGCGTGCCGTTCATCTTCCAGTTGGCGACTGCGAGAGAAGTCCGTTGCATCGAATGTCGTTTTTGGTGAGCGGGAGCGAGTCCCGCGGCGAAAAGGATGAATCCCGCTATTTTAGCGTGACTTTCTTCGGCGGTTCCGAAGAAATTTCGTAAACACCGAAGAAAAACCCGATGCGGCTCGTGCCGCATCGGGCGTGGATCCCTGCGGACGCGGAATTATTCGTTGTCGGCGAGGAGAGCCTTCATCGAGAGACGCACGCGGCCCTTTTCGTCGGCTTCGATCACCTTGACGCGAACCTTCTGGCCTTCCTTCAGGTAGTCGGAGACCTGGTTGACGCGTTCACGGGCGATCTGGCTGATGTGAAGGAGACCGTCCTTGCCCGGGAGCAGCGACACGATGGCGCCGAAGTCGAGCAGACGCTGGACCGTGCCTTCGTAGATCTGACCGACTTCGACTTCGGCCGTGATCTCTTCGATGCGGCGGCGGGCTTCGGCGACGCGGGCCATGTCGGGGCTCGAAATCGTGACGGTGCCGTCGTCTTCGACGTTGATCGTCGTGCCGGTTTCTTCCGTGAGGCCGCGGATGACGGAGCCGCCCTTGCCGATCACGTCGCGGATCTTTTCCGGATTGATCTTGAAGGAGACCATGCGCGGAGCGTAGTCGGAGAGTTCGTGCGCACCGCCGCCGGCCATTTCGTGCATGAGGCCGAGGATGTGCTGACGACCGTCGTGGGCCTGCGCGAGCGCGGCCTGCATGATTTCGGGCGTGATGCCTTCGATCTTGATGTCCATCTGGAGAGCCGTCACGCCTTCGGCCGTGCCGGCCACCTTGAAGTCCATGTCGCCTAGATGGTCTTCGTCGCCGAGAATGTCGGTGAGGACCGCGAACTTGTTGCCTTCCTTGATGAGGCCCATGGCGACGCCCGCGACGTAGTCCTTCAGAGGAACGCCGGCGTCAAGCATCGAGAGGCAGCCGCCGCAGACGGAGGCCATCGAGGAGGAGCCGTTCGATTCCGTGATTTCGGAAACGACGCGGATCGTGTACTGGAATTCGTCGGCCGACGGGAGGACGGCCTTCAGGGCGCGCTTGGCGAGACGGCCGTGACCGATTTCGCGGCGCTTGGGCGAGCCCACGCGGCCCGTTTCGCCCGTGGCGAACGGGGGCATGTTGTAGTGGAGCATGAAGCGTTCATGCGTTTCTTCGCAGAGGCCGTCGACGATCTGTTCGTCCTGCTTCGTCCCGAGCGTCGTCGTGACGAGGGCCTGGGTTTCGCCGCGCGTGAAGAGGGCGGAACCGTGGGTGCGCGGAAGAACGCTCTGGCGGATTTCGATCGGACGGACCGTGCGCGTGTCGCGGCCGTCGATGCGGGGTTCGCCGTTGAGGATCTTGGAGCGCACGAGCTTGGCTTCAAGTTCGAAGAGGATGCCGTGGACTTCGTTCATGTCCGGGGCTTCCGTGCCGGCGGCTTCGGCGTCGGCCGTGAGCTGGGCTTCGACGGCGGCGTAGACTTCGCGGAGCTTTTCCATGCGGGCCTGCTTGGAGCGGATCGCATAGGCGGCCTTGAGGCCTTCGTCGGAGAGTTCGACGATGCGGGCGATGAGGGCTTCGTTCTTCGGAGCCGGGGCCCAGTCCCAAGCGGGCTTGCCCGCTTCGGCGACGAGTTCGTTGATGGCCTGGACGACGACCTGCAGGGCCTTGTGACCCGTCACGACGGCGTCGAGCATCGTGGCTTCCGGAAGGATGTCGGCTTCGGATTCGACCATGAGCACGGCGCGTTCCGTACCGGCGACGACGAGGTCGAGGCGGGAGTGCTTGAGCTGTTCGGTGGTCGGGTTGATCACGAAGGCGTCGTCGATGTAGCCCACGCGGCAGGCGCCGATCGGGCCGCGGAAGGGAATGCCGGAGAGCGAGAGGGCGGCGGAGGCGCCGATCATCGCGGGAATGTCCGGATCGATCATCGGATCGGCCGAGAGGACGTGAATGATGACCTGCACTTCATTGAAGAAGCCGTCCGGGAAGAGCGGGCGGATCGGGCGGTCGATGAGGCGCGACGTGAGCGTTTCCTTTTCGGAGGGACGGCCTTCGCGCTTGAAGAAGCCCCCGGGGATCTTGCCGGCGGCGTAGGTCTTTTCGATGTAGTCGACCGTGAGCGGGAAGAAGTCCTGACCGGGCTTGGTTTCCTTCTTGGCGACGACCGTGGCGAGGACGACCGTGTCGCCCATCTGGCAGACGCAGGCGCCGGTGGCCTGGCGGGCGATTTCGCCCGTCGTGAGCGTCACCTGGTGGGCGCCGAACTGGAAGGACTTCGAAACCTTGTGGAACATGGACATTTCGATGTTTCCTCTTAAGTGTGGCGGAAAGCTTCGAAGTCTGCGCCGCCCGAGGGCCGGAAGATCCGGAAAACACGCTGCGGCATCAGGCGAAAGGCGGGGAGAGTCCCCAGATCGACTCATGTCGCAACGCGCGAAGTGTCCCTCGCGTCGGAACGGATTCGAAACGTTCCTTGGGGTGATGAAAATGCGACGACGGCCTGTCCGATGTGACAGGCCGTTCGCTGAGATGAAATGCTCGACTTACTTGCGGAGATTGAGAGCTTCAATCAGAGCGCGGTAAGCGTTGAGGTCGGTGCGCTTGAGGTAGTCAAGGAGCTTGCGGCGGCGCGAAACCATGCGGAGCAGGCCGCGGCGGGAGTGGTGATCCTTGGCGTGAACCTTGAAGTGTTCCGTAAGGTGGTTGATGCGGGCGGTCAGAAGAGCGACCTGCACTTCGGGCGATCCGGTGTCGCCTTCGGCGCGCTGGAACTTCGCAACGATCTCAGACTTGTTCATTTCAACGGACATTTGATTTCCTAAAACGTAAGAAATAAGGTGAACTTGCGGACACGAGCGTTGAGACTCGAGCCGTGGAATGCGTGATTGTACCCGTCTTTTCACAGATGTGTGCGGGAAATGGCGGGAATTTTTTGCGCCCGCGGCCTTCTTCGTCAAAGGGCGCGGCGCACGGACGACGGAACACGGAAAGGCCGCCCAATCCCCGTCGGGAAGAGGCGGCCGAAATCCCGGTGAAGCCGTGCCTTAACGTTCGTCGGAGAGACGATAACGGCGTTCGAGCAGACGCACGAGCTGCGAAATCGAGAGCGTCAGGATGAGGTAGATGAGCGCGACGCAGGTCCAGATTTCGATCGTCGCGTAGGTTTCCGCGATGACGAGCTGACCCGAGCGGGTGAGTTCTTCAAAGCCGATCACGGAGACGAGGGAGGAGTCCTTCAACATGGCGATGAATTCGTTGCCGAGCGGCGGAATGATGCGCTTGAAGGCCTGCGGGAGGATGATGTAGCGCATCGTCTGGCCGTAAGTCATGCCGAGCGACAGGCCCGCGCGCATCTGACCCTGCGAAATCGACTGAATGCCGCCGCGGAAGATTTCCGCGATGTAGGCGCCCGAATTCATCGAGCAGGCCGTCACCGCCGCGACGAAGGGGTCGATGCGGGTGCCGAGGATGTTCGGGAGCGCGAAGTAGATGATGAAGATCTGAATCAGGAGCGGCGTGCCGCGGATGAAGTCCACGTAGATCTTCGCGGGCATGTGCAGGATCCAGTGGCGCGAGAGCTGCGCCATGCCGAGGATGAGGCCGAGAATGAGGCCGATGCCGACGGCGAGCGCCGTGATCTGCAGCGTGAGGCCCGCTCCCTTGATCAGAAGCGGCAGACATTGGGTGACGAGTGCGAAATCGAATTCCATGGTTCAGCGTCGGGGACGGGATCGAGTAAGAGGGTGGAGAAACGGGAGCTCTCAGGCTCCCTTCGGTGCGCGGCCGTCCCTCGGGACGGCCGGGCGGATCGGGAAATTATTCGGCGAAGTACTTCTCGAAGATCTTCTTGCCTTCGTCCGAGTCGTTCACGGCCTTGAGGCCGGCGTTGAGCTTCTGCAGAAGTTCGGCGTTGCCCTTCTTCACGGCAAAGCCGAAGTCGGCGGCGTCTTCGACGCCGGGCTGCAGCTGAACGCGCTTGGCGGCGCGGGGCTGGTTCTTGAGGAAGTAGGCGATCACGGGACGGTCGAGAATGACGGCGTCGCAGCCGCCCTGGGCGAGGTCCATGAAGGCGTCGCTCGTCGTGTTGAAGCTCACGACCTTGGCGCCCGAGATGGACTTGGCCTTTTCGGCGCCCGTCGTGCCGATCTGCACGGCGATGCGCTTGCCTTCGAGGTCCTTCATGGTCTTCAACGTGCCCGCGTCGGTCTTGCGAACGAGGATGGAGAGGCCCGTCGTGTAGTAGGGCGTCGTGAAGTCGACGCGCTTGGCGCGTTCTTCCGTGATGGAGACGCCCGCGGCGATCACGTCGATCGTGCCCGAAGAGAGGGCCGGAATCAGGGCGTCGAAGCCCATGTTGATGATTTCGACGTCGTAGCCCGCCTTGTCGGCGACGGCGCGGATGAGGTCCATGTCGTAGCCCGCGTAGGTCTTCGTGGCGGAGTCGAGGTATTCGAACGGAGCGAAGGTCGGTTCCGTGCCGACGCGCAGGACGTCGCGCGCAACGGCGTTCGTGAAGGCGGTCGTGCAGAGGGCGGCGGTGCCGAGGGCGAAGAGGGCTTTGCGCAGATTCATCGAAAATTCCTTTTGGCTGAGTTTTGGTCCAGGGTCCCGCGGGGGGCGGGGCCGATCCGAGAGTGTTTGCTCATCATACGGAAAGGCCGCCCGTTTATCGCGCGTGCGCGAAAGTAAATGAAGGTTCTTTGCGCTAAGTCGAGAGAATCCGCTATCGGTGGACAATTGTCGACAATAGGGAGGGAATTGCTTACTGCGAGAAGGGTCAGAGGAGGGGTCTAAAAGAAGGCGAGGTCCCGTCCCGAGGGCGGGGACGGGACCTCTTCACGGGGATGCGTGAGGGGTGCTGCGCTGCAATCAGGCAAAGGAGCGCATGTATTCGAGGTATTCGGCCTTCGTGAGTTCGGGCTTGTGCGCGGCGCAGATGCGTTCGGCTTCCGCGGCGTCGTCCCAGAGAAGGTCGACGATCGTTCCCGCGAGGACCTGCGGGGTCTTCGTGAAGGCCGTCTTTTCGTCGGTGAGGCGGTAGTTGGCGCCGTGCAGAACGCCCGAGACGCAGCCGACCCACGGATGGACGACCGGCATGAGGTGCGAGACGTCGCCCATGTCGGTCGAGCCCGCGGCGTGTTCGCCTTCGGTCACGAATTCGGCCCCGAAGATCTTCTGGGCGTTCGCGCGAAGGACCGCGCGGAAGTTTTCGTCGGGCTTCATCGGGAGGTAGCCCGCGAGGTCGTGGATGTCGCACTCGGCGCCGAGCGCCATGGCGCCCGCCTGGAGGGCGCGGTTGATGCGGGCGTTGACGTCCTTCATGGCCGGAAGGTTCGAGGCGCGAACGTAGCTTTCCATCTTCACGAAGTCGGGAATGACGTTCACGAGGTCGCCGCCCGAATTGATGATCGGGTGGAAGCGCACGCAGTCCTCTTCGCGGAAGGTTTCGCGGATGGCGTTGACGCCCATGACGCCCATCATGCAGGCGTTGAGGGCGTTGACGCCCTTGTCGGGCGCGCCCGCGGCGTGCGCGGCCTTGCCGCGGTAGGTGATGAGCTTGCCGATGAAGCCGTTCGAGGTGTTGCCGACCTGGAAGTTGCCTTCGGGGTGCGTGGCCGGATCGACGTGCATCTGAAGCGCCATGTCGACGTCGTCAAAACCGCCTTCCGCGATGATCTGGGCCTTGCCGCCCAAGAATTCGATCTTCTTTTCTTCGCGCAGCTTGTTGCGGTATTCGATTTCCACGTACTCTTCGGCCGGAACGGCGAAGAGAACGAGGTCGCCGCCGAGATACTTCATGGCGTCGACGTCCTTCACTGCCATCGCGACGGCGAGGAGGTTGGCGATCTGCACGTTGTGGCCGCAGCAGTGGGCGGCGCCGGTGACGGGGTCGCTCATGGGATGTTCGCGGCAGACGATGGCGTCGAGTTCGCCCAAGAGCGCCACCGTGCGGCGGTGGCCGGCGCCCGCGAGGCGGGCCTTGACGCCCGTGACGCCGAAGCCCGTTTCGTAGGCGATGCCGAGGCGGTCGAAGGCTTCCTGGACCTTCGCGCTCGTCTTCACTTCCTTGTAGCCGAGTTCGGGTTCTTCGGCGATCGACATGCCGATCGCGCGGATGTCGTCGAGACGCTTTTCAATGGCGGCGCACAAGGCGGCCTTCAGTTCTTCCTTGGTCATGATGAAATGCTCTTGATGGTCAATGAGTTAGATGAACGAAATTAGAAAATCCCTTCGAGGTGCAACATGATTTCCGCGAGGAACGTGGCGCAGAGGAAGCTCCCCGCCGCCACGGCGAGCGCCACCGGGACGATGCGCCACGAGAGCTGGCGGAAGGCTTCGAGGTCCTTGCCGAGGCACAGACCGCCGTACGCGAGAATCGGGGTCGTGATGGCGAGGAAGTTCACCTGCTTCGTGTAGGAGAGGAGAACGTCCGAGCCTGGAAACTGCGGCAGCGACACGACGACGGCGATGAGCGACACCCAGAAGACCATGGGGAGCTTCTTGAAGCCCGGCAGCATCGAGAGAAGAGCGCCCAGGGCCGAGATCGCGACGAGGATGAGGACGCCGATCGAAGGTTCGCCGATGGTCTTGATGTGGCCGCCCGCGAGATTCGAAATCAGGGTGAAGACGCCCGTAACGAGGAGGATGAAGAGGATGTCCTTCATTTTGGCGAGGTTCTGCATGATTCTTTTCCTGTGTGTGGGTTACGGGGTCAGGCGTTCTTGCGGCCGCGACGTTCCATGAAGAATTCGTAGATCTTGATCGTGACGGGGAGCGACACGAAGAGAGCGAAGTAGATGCCGAGGACCGAGGTCATCAGGTTGGCGGCCGCGGCGTAGGCCGAGACGAGTTCGGCTTCATGCGGATAGGCCGCGATGATCGAGCCCGTGGCGGCGGCCATCATGCTCGCCGAACCGATGCCCGCGCCCATCGCGAGGGCGTGCGGGTGGAACCAGCCGAGCTGCGCGACGACGCCCGCGAGCACCGACACCCAGAGGGCGCCGAAGACCGTGCCGCAGATGTACATGCCCATGACGCCGCGGCCTTCGGGCGAGTCCATGCCGAACTTTTCACCGATGATGGCGACGTTGGCTTCGCGGTCGATCGAGTAGCAGGCGCCGATCGCTTCGCGGCGCATTCCGAGAAGAAGCGCGACCGGCAGACCGAAGATGAGCGTGCCGAAGAAGTGGCCGAATTCCTGCATGATGAGGGCGAGACCCGAATTGAGGAGCATCGAGAGGTTCGGACCGATGTCGAGACCGATCTTGGCGATGAGCATGAGCATCGCGATCGGCATGAAGTGCGAGGCGCGCTCCATCTGGGCGGCGTTCAGGATGCCGAGCCGCGGCCAGGAGACGATGCCGCCCAAAACGAGGGCGTAGAGGAGAGGCAGCAGGACGACGAGTCCGAACTTTTGCATGCCGATCCACTCGGCCACGCAGACGATGAGAACGGCCAGAAGGTGCAGCTTCCAGTTTTTGATGAGGTCCATGAGAGGGCTCCTTTGCGGGGTGCTGAACCGGTCACGGTCGATGCGCACGGAGGCTACAGATACAATGCGGCCCGAAAAACGGTGCGCCGGCGACAAACCGGATCAATCAATGGAAAAGAGGGTTGGAGAGGTGCCGTCCGGGAGTCGGGGATGACGGCGAAAGGTCCCGCCCGTTCAGATCAAGAACGGGAGGATGTAGAGGAGGAGCGAGAGGAGGAAGTGAGGACAGCCGAAAGCGCAGCGAACGGGCGAACGTTGCGGAAGGGAATCGCTAGGGCGGGTAGGGCCCGCAGTCGTCGATTGTTGTGTTGCATGGCGTAACCTTTATTCCTCTGCGCGCCGGGTTTCGACGCGCTTTCGAATCACCTTAGCAGATCGGATGTGACGAAAATTCGGGGAATTGTCAAAAACTTGATTCCGATCAATGAAATTGCGCCATCGACCGTACCGTATTTAGGGGATGATCCGGTGTTCCGGGAAGACGCGGCCCCAACCGCGAAGGAAAAACTTGGCGAAACTCCCCGAAAGGAGCGCGGCGATGAGGGTTCCGAGGCCCAGTCCTTCGAAATCTCCGAAGGCGAGCCACGAGGCGACGGCCGCGCAGGTGACGATCACGACGTCGGCGCCCGTGCGAAGGTGTCCGAAGGAGCCCCCGAAGCGGCTCATGACGGCGAGGACCGCCCCTTCGACGGGCAGCACGATGAGGCGCGCGAAGACGAGGGCCGAGACGCCGAAGCCCACGACGGCGGAGCCCCCCACGGCTTCGATGACCGCCCAGAGAAGGTTCGACGGGTGAATGTTCGCGGTCGCGCCCATGGCGATGTCGATCGTAAAGCCGAAGATCGCCGCGGCCGACATCTGGCCCACGAACTTCTGCCACCAACGCTCGCGCGTGATGAAGAGCTGTGCGAGAAAGAAGAGGCCGTTCGTAATGACGACCCAAAGGCCCATGGAGAGGTGCGTGAGCCGCTGCATGACGTACGCAAAGGAACTCACCGTGCTCGTGCCTTGGCCCGCGCGGGTGACGAGGGCGATGCCGAGCGAAAGGGCCGAAAGGCCGAGAAAGAAAATGAGAAAGCGAACGACCTTGTTCTTCATGTATTGAGGGTCTCCTGAAGGTTTTTGAGAAAAAAGAAGGACCCTGAGAGGGTCCGCGCGCGCCGTCGGGATTCTTGCCCGGGCGTCGTCGTTTTGGGATGGGGAAACCCTGAAGTATACGACGAAAGAAAAGCTTTTTAGAAAGATAGAAAAACGGCGCGGGTTTTCCGCGCCGTCTTTGCGGTCAGCCGTTCAGGAAGCTCACTTCTTGATGAGCACCCCGGCAAGCGGCGTTGAAAGCGCCGGTCGTCCTCAGGCCGCGGCTTTCACCTGAAGCGTCTCGTGTGTTCTCGTCCGTTTTCCGACGCCGAGAAGCGAAGCGGAGTGAATGATCACTGCGACGGAACCCGCGTTGTGCACGAGCGCGCCGACCACCGGACCCATCCAGCCGCCCATGGCGAGAATGATGGCGATGAAGTTGATCGTCATGGCCAGCGTCAGGTTGATGCGGATGACGCGCATCATGCGCCGCGAAAGCGAGATGAGATCCGGCAGACCGTCGATGCGGTCGGCGACCGCAACGATGTCGGCGGCTTCGAGCGCGATGCCGCTTCCGACGCCGCCCATGGCGACGCCCACGGCGGCGCGTTTGAGGGCGGGGGCGTCGTTGACGCCGTCACCCACCATCAGCACCTGCGTGCCGGCTTGGGCCTCGCGCTCCATGTAGGCGAGCTTGGTTTCGGGGCGGCATTGCGAGAGCACCGAAAGAATGCCGACTTCGCCCGCCGCATGACGCGCCGCCGCTTCGCGGTCGCCCGTCAAGAGAACGGGCACGACGCGCAGCGATTTGAGTTCGGATACGACGCGCTTCGAGAAGGGCCGCAGTTTGTCTTCAAGCGAGAGGAAACCGGCGAGTTTCCCGTCGACGACCACGAAGGAGATCGTTTCGCCCGAGGCGCCCGCCTCTTCGATCTGCGCATCAAGCAACCGGAGCGCTTCGTCGTTCTGCGGCGCGTTGCGGCCGATTTCGACAAGATGTCCGTCCACCGTACCCGTCACGCCGATCCCGGGAATCATACGGAAGCCTTCCGCCGTGGGCAGTTCCGTCGGACCAAGGGCTTTCTCGGCGTGGGCCGCGATGGCCTTGCCGAGGGGATGCTCGCTCAGGCGCTCAAGCGCACCCGCGAGGCGCAGGAGATCCGCGTCGGTGCGGGGAGCCAGAGCCACCGTGCGCGCCACGCTCGGGCGACCCTCCGTGAGCGTGCCCGTTTTGTCGAAGGCGACCTTGCTGACGTAGGAAAGGCGCTCGAGTGCGTCGCCCGCCCGCACGAGAAAACCGCGTCGCGTGGCGTTGCCGATCGCGGCCATGACGGCCGTGGGCGTCGCGAGCACCAGAGCGCACGGACAGAAGACGACGAGAATCGTGACGGCGCGCACGACTTCGCCCGTGACGAACCAGGTGCCCGCGGCCGAAACGAGCGCTCCCACGACGATCCAGGTCGCCCAGCGGTCGGCGAGCCGAACGATCTTGGCGCGCCCCGCGTCGGCGCTCTTGACGAGTTCGATGAGGCGGTTCACGGCGCTTTTTTCACCGACGTCCGTCGCGCGCATGACGAAAGACCCGAAGCGGTTGATCGTGCCGCTCAGGAGCTCGTCGCCCGGCTTTTTGTCGACGGGCATCGGTTCGCCCGTCATGACGGATTCGTCGATGGCGGTGGCGCCTTCCAAAAGAACGCCGTCGGCCGGAATCTTTTCGCCCGGCAGCACGCGAACGAGGTCGCCCGTGAGCACGTCGCCTGCGGGGACGACGGTCTCGACGCCGTCTCGGATGACGCGCGCTTTTTCGGGCGAGAGCTTGGCGAGTTCCGCGACGCCCGCGCGGGCCTTTTCCACGGTGAGTTCTTCGAGAAGCGAGCCGATCGTCATGATCCAGGCGATTTCCCCCGCGGCGAAGGTTTCGCCGATCACGACCGACGCGATGAGCGCCATCGAAACGAGGACGTCCGCCTTGATGTCAAAGCGCGTGAAGAGACCTTCCGCGGCCTCCTTGAGAATCGGAAGACCGCAGAGAACAATGGCGACCCAGGACGGATCGAAGGGAAGCGCCGCCGCGGCGGGGAGGAAACTCAGCGCAAGGGCGACGCCGGAGATGAGAAGAAAGAGAAGGGTTCGGCGCGCGTCGGCGTCGATCCAGTCGGGCAATTTGAGGTACATGATGCGAGAAAGAAAATCTATACCTATACCCCTATTGGTATATTTGGAAAGCAGAATAAAGCGGCCGGTGTCGGCCGTCAAGTCTTCCGCACGGTCGGAATGCCTTCGTCGGGCATCTTCCCTCAGGAAAGTCGTGAAAAGTGTTCGATCGCCGCGGCGAACTCCTTGATGGTCTTGTCGGGGTCTCCGTGCTCGATTCCTTCGCGCACGCAATGGTTGAGGTGGCCTTCGAGGACGATCTTGCCGCACTTGTGCAGGGCGCTTTTGGCGGCGTTGATCTGCATGAGGATGTCTTCGCACGGGACGTCTTCGTCGATCATCTTGTCTATCGCGTTGACCTGTCCGACGATTTTGCGGAGCCGTCGGTGAAGATTTTCGGCATCCATGCACTGGCGCATATCCGGCCTCCGTGTGAGAAATGCTTTACGAAGGGAGCATAAAGCAAACCCCAAGTTGTCGAAACAACTTGGGGTCTTGAATTTTGGCGGAAGGAGAGGAAATCAGTGCTTACTGCGCGGCAAGGGCTTTCGGAGAAGATTCCGAAAATTGCCCACACTTTTTCCCACACTCACTTCAGGGCAGCTCGGGTGCTTCGGACCGACTCGCGCTGCTTTTCCTTCAAAAACTCCCTGATTGCCTCGACATTGTACACGCGATTTCCGGGGATGGAAATCGGTTGCGGAAAGCCTGAGCTTCTCCAGTCGAGGAGCGTCCTCGAGGTCGTGTCGAAAGCCGCAAGGACCTCCTCCAAAGTCAGAAAAGCGTAGCCCGGGGTGGAGGGGTCAAAGATCCAGCTGCGGATCTTCGAGCCGTCGATGTTTGTCGGTGCAGTCTTTGTCATGATTCATCCTCCATCAAAAAGGCGCTTCGTCGTCGTAGCCGCGCGAAACGGCAGGCGCCTGGCGCGGGGCGCTCTGATCTTCCTCGCGCTTGCCGAGACCACGGATCGTCTCGACGACGATCGAGGTGCTCTGACGCTCGATCTTGTTTCGGTCGACCCACGTGGTCGTCTGCAGGCGTCCTTCGACGAAGACCTGGCGTCCCTTCTTCAGGTACTTGCCGGCGAAGTCGGCCGACTTTCCGAAGGCGACGACCGTGTGCCACTCGGTTTCGTCCTCCCACTGGCCGGCACGCTGCACGCGGCGGTTGGTGGCGACTCGCATGCGTGCCATCGACTCGTCGGCCCGCGTCGTCTTGAATTCCGGATCGGCGCCGAGCGCACCGATGAGAATCACTTTATTGACCATCTTTCTTCTCCTTTTTCTGTTCCCAAGCCATCACTTGGTCGAAGTGCTCTCCGAGCACGTATTTCAAATCACCTTCCGGGATCACCCGGAAATTTCCCATCAAGATCCTCGCCAGGGCTTCCTGATCGAGGAGCCTTGCGTCCTTCAGAAGGGCGAGCGCCACGTCGAGGCTTTCGTGGATGACGTCGACGTTCGCGGGCGGGATCGACTCGCCGCGCTCGAAGAACTGACCTGTGCAAGCAAGGATCCAGGCGCCGTGTCGAAGGTTCCCGAGGATCTCCGGGGCGATGCTGAAGCCCGCTTCCGTGAAGTGCCGAAAGACCTTGATGCCGAGCATGATGCTCGAGCCTATCGTCTTGAAGTCCTCAACCGAGAAGTCCTTCGGATCCTCACGAAGCTTCTTGACCGCGAGTTCCGCACGGATGAATGCGGTGCCGAGCTCCTCGTCGTCGACGAAGGCGAGACGGAGTTCCGTCATGGCGGCGCCCTTCATCATGCGGGCCCTTTCAGCCTCGATGCGGCGCCAGGCGCGGACGTAGGCATCTTTGTTGGCAGCCTTGCCGGTGCGCACGATCCTGGCGTCCCTTTGCCTTGCGATGAAGCCGCCCGTCTTCTTGCGCTTGCTCTTGCTCTTCGGCATGGCTCACCTCCAGAAGACCCAGAGGAGCGAGCCGATGCCGATCACCGTGCAGAGGCCGACAAAGATCCACACCATCCAGCAAAGGATCGCCGCGATCATGAAAAAGTCGTCCAAGCGGTTCATGACCCTTTCCTCACTTGATCGCGATGAAAGGGAGCGGGGCGTTCCCAGTCATCATCGTCGGAAGCTTGCCGTCCCACTTTTCGATCGCGTTCAGCTGCATCACGTCAGGATTGTCGCGAAGAGCCTTCGCCTTGATCGCAATGGCGTCGGCCTCGGCCTGGGCGCGGAGGCGGGTGGACTCGGCAATGCCTCGGGCTTCTTCGATGCGCTTCTGCGCTTCGGCACGCGACTGGGCGACTTCGTTCTCGCGGAGTAAGGCACGCTGCGTGGCTTCGATCTTGGCGTTAATCGACTCCTTCACCTGTTCCGGGTAGCGAAGATCTGTCACCCAGGAAAGCTTCACGACGCGAATGCCGACGGGGTCGAGCTTCGAGCGGAGTTCCTTGAGGACGCTGTCGAGAAGGGCCGTCTTGCCGCCCTGCGTGAGCTCGTTGATGTCCATGCTCGCGGCGTGCTTGATGAGCGCGTCCGAGATGTACTGGCGCAGGTTGATGTTGGTGATCTCTTCGATTCCCTTTCGGTACGTCTGGAAGATCAGCGCAGCCTTTTCCGGAGCGATGTTGTACTCGACGCCCACGCGGGCAAGCACGTCCATGGCGTCCGACGTCTGGAACGAGAAGGACTCTTCGTAATTTGTGAGCTGATTGAAAGTCGGGAACTTGTAGAGCTTTTCATTTATCCCGATGAAGTAGCGGCCGGTGCCGATCACCTCGTTATCCACGCCCTTGTCGGCGTACAGGTTCACGCGAACCCCGACGTAGCCGGCCGGGACGGTCGTGAGCGAAAGAAAGGCATAAATGGCGCCGACGGTGACAGCGACGGCGGCGACAGAACCGATGGTGGCGTTTTTCAGATTCGACATTTTCATTACTCTTCAAAGAAACGGTGGTAGACAAGGAAGAAGGGGGCGACGCCGAGGGCGATTCCGAGAAGGATCATCGGAACGCTGCCGGAGGACAGAAAAGCCGGAACCGCAACGACGTAATTCGCCAGCAAGACGAGGATGACGAAGAGTTCAAGCATCATTTCCCTCCTGGGCCTTCTTGGCTTCTTCCCGGCGCTTCCTGGCGTCGGCGAGAGCGACGATCAGCTCAATCTGCCGATAGGAGGACCGTAGCTGTTCCATGAGAACCCCAGCGTTCCTCACCCAGAAGGGATCCTTTAGAGGTTCTTCCGAGAGCTTCTGAAGGATCTTCGCGATTTGGTCTGCGTCATTGCTGGCCTTCATGAAATCGTCATGGAGGGTATCTACCGTCTTCTTGAAATTTGCTTCTGAGAGCTCCGTGAGATACCGGTTTTGCTGCTGGTGGATCTTCCGCAGATCTTCAATCGCCCGCTTGAGGGCGGAGAAAACGGAGAAGGCCTCAGGAAGGTCAAGCGTGATTCTGTCCTCACCGTAAACGACTTCGATCTCGATACCTCTACGGAAAACGAAGCGGTCGTCATCGTCATCGTCTGGATCGTTCAGAAACTCTCGACAGAAAGGAATGTCCGTGCAATCCGACCAGAAAGGATCATCCGGAGAGTTTGCGATCTCTGCGACATTGTTTTTTCTGTACATTCTTTCCTCACATGAAAACACCTAAAAGCAGTCCGGCGCCGGCACCGGCCAAAGCACCAAACAGGAAGGCCTTCGCCATCTTGTCGTCGAAGTCATCGAACACCTCAAAGAACGTCCTATGACGGAACTCGAGACTCTCAATTCGTTCGCAAAGGTTCTCGGTGCAAGAGAGCAAGCGGCCGAAGTGATCCGTCAGGACTTCGATTTCTTGGTGCGTCTCTTTGAGCTCCTGGAGCATCCGTTCGTACTGAGACTGTCTCATCACTCATCCTCCCCAAGAAGCTCGTCGAGCGGGACCCACTCGAAGCTCTCCGGCACGCGGGAGTCGAAGACGGTCTCCGGAAGAAAGTCGTCCGGGTAGGCGTCGGACCGGAAGACCAAACGCCCGGCCGTGTCGTAGAACTCCTCGCCGTCGCGATAGACGATCATGTAGTGGCGGGACCCGCGCAGCTCGAAGCGCATCACGATGTCTTCGGCTTCGTGAGGGACCGGGCACGGCCAGGTGCGCCACTTCGGCTTCGGGCCGGAATTTCGCTTTGCGGCCGGAGCGGCCGGCAGGGGCGCACCGCCCCTGGAGATCAGGCGCCCGCCGTTGTCGGTCGGCGGCTTAGGGACCGGCCGGGGCGGTGCGCTCGGCGTCTTCGCGGGCGTTTCTTTGTCCGTGATGAAGGTCACGGGGCCGTGGATGTGGATTTCAGTCATGATTCTTCCTTTCCATGTGGGTGTAGTACGTTGTTCGGCCGATGCCGACCCTCTTGCAGGCGACGATCTTGGGGACGCCTTCTTCGATGAGTCGCGCCACTTCGGCGATCTTCTCGGGGGAGACGGGTTTGCGCCCCGCGTAGACGCCTCGCTGCTTGGCGAGAGCAATGCCCTCAGCTTGGCGCTCCCGGATGAGGTTGCGCTCGAACTCGGCGACCGCGCCCATGATCCCGAGAAGGAGGCGACTGATCGGCGAGATGTTGCCCGACGTGATCTCGATGTTCTCCTTGAGGAACTTGATCGTCACGCCGCGGTTGCCGAAGTCGTTGACCTTCTCAAGCAGGTCGTTCAGAGAGCGCGCCAGGCGATCCATGCTCGCCACGACAACGGTGTCGCCTTCCTTGACGGTCTTATCGAGCATCTGGAAGGACGGGCGCTTCAGGTTCTTGCCGGAGCACTTGTCGGAAAAGATTCGAGCTGCGTCGACGCCGGCGTCGCTGAGTGACCTCAGCTGCCGATCCAGGTTCTGGTCGGCCGAGCTGACTCGTGCGTAGCCGTAGATCATCCGACGGTCTCCTCATCCGGTCCGACCCAGGGCCGAAAGCGGACAACCTCTCCCTCTTCGATTTTGATGCGGGATCCGAAGCCATCCTTGGTCCAGTAGAGCCAGTCGAACCCGTCAAAGCATGCGCAATCTCTCCGGCGAATCTTTCCGAACTGAGGATTCAGCGTGCCGGGTCCTAAGTCGGGCTCTCGGACTTCGATCCGAAGGGGTACCTCCTGCGGAGGTTGAACCTCCGGCCACTCGTTCCACTTCGTCGGATCGAACTCCTTGATGGGATCCGTCTCAATCTCCAGCCTGATCCCGTTCACTTCGATCTCCACGCCTTCGCAGTCCTCGAGGAGCTCGGAGAAAGCTCCCTTGGTTGCACGGTCGAGATGGGCCTGTAGGGCGCGGTTTTTCAGTCTGTAGCGCATCGTCTTCTCCTTGGGTTAGTGAGTCGCCTTGTAGAGCGTCCCCAGGACGACGAAGAAAGCGGTCGGCAGGCAGGCGGCCACGGCGCCAAAGACCGTGATCGCGAGCGCCTTAGCGGGCGTGATGTCGTGGGCCTTCGCGGCGAAGGCGATGTCGACCCAGGCGGCGTACAGCTTTTCGAAGAGTTTCGTCATGGTGGACCTCGTTGTTTGGGGCGCCTCCCGCGCGGCAGGAAAAGCCCTTTCGGGGACCCGCGCGAGGGGCGGAAGATCTTTCGAAGCCGCCTGCGGGGGAGAATGGGTCCGCAGTGCGAGCGAGAGAAGCAAGCGGCTTCGAGAGGTTTTCCGGAGGGCCTCCTCCGAGGTAGATTTATGGGGCAGGGCCTCGACAGTTCTGCACCCGATCAACCAACCTCGAAGGAGGAATTCATGCAAAAAGTTGCTTTTTTCACTCCTTCCGATCGCAATTGACGATCCACTCCGCTACGAGTCGGTAGGCGGCGAGGAGGTCTTTTACGGCCTCCTCCGCCGTCATCCCGCTGGCGCGGATGGCTGGGTAGTTCTTGATGACGACTTCGATGATCGCGGACAGCGCTTCCTTCGGTAACATGCGTAGCTCCTTTCAAAATCTGTCGGGTCCCGGGGCCGCTCCTACTCCAACGACCTTTTTCCCTCCGTCCTTTCGGACGAACCTGCCTGGAGCGACCCCGGGTGCTAACATCACAGCTAGCACATGCAATATAGCACCGCTATTCGAAGAAAGCAATAGCAGAACTAGTGTGAAGGCGCCTTAATTAAATAGCGTTGATATACATCAAGACAAAAAGAAAGCCCCGCGAGGGCGGGGCTGGAGTTTAGCGATGGTTTCTCAAGCGTCGTCTGTGCTCCACGACAACACCGATAATGTCCAACTTGTCTCGAGAGGAGTGGAGCGTAGGGAAGTCTTCGTTGATGGGCGAGAGATCAAAGATAACCCGCCCGCTCTCATCGTATCCGCGTGGTCGGTACTTCTTCAGGGACGTCTCGAAGGTGTCTGAAGCCGTGTCGCACCTTCTTGCGACCACGATGTCCCCAGGAGACGGGGTAAGAGACGGGTCGACGATCACGATGTCACCGGCCACGAAGTCTGGCTCCATGGACCGTCCAGCGACCGATAGCGCGTAGTAGTCATCTGGGGTGTCGGGATCGCCGTACACAAAATCTCCTGTCTCGATTGCTGTCCGAGCGCTCTGAACCTGCCCGCCGTCGTGGGGTAAGCCTGCCTGCACATAGGAAAGAAGAGGGATCTTCTTGAAAGCATTTGCGACAGGGACCAGGTTTGCGCCGTATAGGTTCCGCTGCTTCTCGGCAAGCCTTGGCGAAAAGTCAGCCACCTCAACGCCAAGACCAGCCGCGAACTTTACCGCGACGTCGAGGTTCAGCGCACGGCGTGCATTGAGATACTGCCACAGGTTACCAGGGGTTCCAAGACCGAACTTGGCTGCGAACTCCTTTTGCGTCATCTGTGACCGTTCTGAGAAGAGGCGCTTTAGATTCGCGCACTCTTTTTCTTGCTCGTGAGTCAGTGCCATAGGGGTGCCTCCATCTATAGCAATAGTAAACACAAGCAAGTTTAGCTAGGCTATACTTCGATTGAATAGCTGTGCTACACTACCGCCTATGAAAAACCTAGCATTTGAAGCCGTCTGCAAGCATTTCGGCTCACAGAAAAAGCTTGCTGAGGAGCTCGGCGTCTCGCTCGGTGCGATTTCGCATGTGGTGAACGGGAGGCGCCCAATCCCCGCCCACTGGTGTCCGATCATCGAAGAGAAATCAGGTCGAGTCTTCCTTTGCGAAAATCTCCGGCCCGACATCCGGTGGTCGGTGCTACGCGCTCCTGGAGGCGTCCTGCATGAGGATGAGAGTCCTCGCGCGCCCGCAAAATGACGGGGGATTCGATGAGCTACGAAGCGAAACACTGGGCGCTGTCGCAGACAGTGTCCGGCGGTTCAGCGCCAAAGGTGATCCTTTTCTTCCTCGCAGATTGGGTCATCGGTGACGACCAGAAAGAATGCTGGCCGTCAGTGGAGCGTCTTGTCTTTGAGACGGGCATGAACCGGAAAACCATCATTAAAGCGCTGTCGACCTTGGAGTCGCAGGGTCTGATCTCGAAGCGCGTCTTCTGGGCATACGACCCGCAGAAGAATGTCCCGGTCAAAAGGGCGGTCTACCTCCTTGTTGGTTTCGAGCCTACGGAATGGGTGGGAACGGGTAGGCCAGCGCCTAGAACGGATGTCCCACTTATGGATGGTACCGAAAACGGGATGTACCAGAAGCGGGACGTACCAGAAACGGAACGTCCCAAAAAGTCCTTGCGACAGTCCCAAATCATGCCTGCGACGGTACCAAATTCGGCCACGGTAGTCCCAAATTTGGGACTGGATACTGAACTACAGACTGGAACAAAGAAAGAAATAGAAGTATTGCCCGCGACCGAACGAGCGAAGGCGAAAACCTCGCGACGAAAGTCGTCGACGACCTGTCCGTGGGAGCCGGGGACGCCGATCCCAGACGACCTCCTCGCATGGGCGACCGCGAACTATCCAACGATCGACGCTCGCCAAGAGTTCCAAAGTCTCATCAACTCGGCGCTTGCGCACGGTCGTCGCTACGTGGACTGGAAGGCTGCTTTCCGCACCTGGATCGGAAACGCTTTGAAGTACCAGAGCCAGCGAGGGAATTTTTGTGGGAGTCGCAAGGTAGTTGACCGATCGCACTTCGCGCACGAGAAGCCGATGAACCAAAAGGACTTCTCGATGTCGGATCAGCAGCTCAAGGACATGGAATACATCTTCGCCCTCGACGCGGAAGAAGCCGCGACGTCGGCGGGATGAGGGAGGCGCTATGACGAACAGCTTCAAGCAGCCAGGCAACGGCCGTCTTCTCCGGAAAATTCGTACGTTGGTCTCCGAGAGCGAACCGATCACGACCGAAGGCCTCCTCAAGGCGATCCATGGTGACAAGGTCCGGCACATCTTTCAGTGCCCGAAGCACGGCGCCTACTCGATCCACCTGGCGCCCGGCGTCGACCCGAAGACGCATCCGCACGTCTGTCCGATCTGCGCGGAGGAAGAGGCGAAGCTACGCCAGGCGCGGCAGTATCAGCGCGCGTCGATGCACAAGGCGGCCGACGTCGTCTCTGCTTTTCTCCGTGACGAGGGAGTTTCCGTACCGGACATCCGCACCTTCGACGACTACGTGCCGAAGACGGACAAGCAGCGCTTCGCGAAGTCTGTCTGCGAGCGCTTCGCCAACGGCTTCCTTTCGCGCGTCTATGAAGGCAAGGCATCGACGGGGATTTGCATGATCGGCTCCTACGGGACCGGAAAGACGCACCTATCGACGGCGATTCTTGACGTCCTCCGGCGCGAAGACGTCCCGGGGATCATCGTCCGCGTGGCCGACCTCGTCGATGCGCTCAATGCAGACCCCTCGAAAGTCGCGAAGCGGATCGGCGCCCTGGCGAAGGTCTCGTGCCTCGTCCTCGACGACATCGGCGCGAGCACGCTCACGGACTCCGAACAAAAGCGCATCTACCAGATTCTTGACGCCCGTCTCCAGGCGAAGCTCCCGACCATCTTCACGTCGAACCTCGACGGCGAAGACTTCGCGCGTGCGATCAACGGACGCATTGTGAGCAGGATCGAGGGGAGCACCTACAGAATGCCGATCGTCGGCCCGGATCACCGCAGGACGGCGCCCACCGTCGACGATCTTCTCGGGAAGAGGTGAGCATGCGGCGCGAGATTTCAATGGAAGCCCTCTTCGCAGGGACACGCGACGACTACATCGTGCCTCCGCAGGTTCTTTCCTGTCACCGCATGATCGTCGGTCGCCTCTTCTGCGGGTACGGCATCAATCCGTCACAGAGGGACTACATCCTTTGGTGGCTCAAGACAGAACCCGACTTCGTCGAGATCACCACCTCGATGGCGCTTGTCTGGGAGTACGGCATGGGGCACTACACCCCCGACTTTCGGGAACCGAGCTACTTCTCGCATCACTTTGACCCGATCACCTGGCGCGAGTGCCGAGACCACTGGATCAAAGAGATGATCTCGCGTCGTGCGACGGGAAACGTTCCGATGCCCCCGGCGCCACCGCGTTACGACGAATGGCTCGGAATCTGGGGAACTTTTTACGAACGGCGGGGGACCGCACAACCTCAAAAGGAGGAAGACGAATGGCTTTAGTGCATCCAGACGACAGCGAAGTGAAGGAGCGCCGCGAACGCCGAAAACAGCGGATTGCACAGAGCGTGCTCGAGATTCCCTCTGCGACGATCCTCCGGACCTACGGCATGACGCACCAGATCCGGAAGACCGTCGAAGAGCTCGACGAGCTCCTCGAGGAGATCCGTCTCGGTGCCAAGTGGTGGCGCGACGGGACGGCGAAGCTCACCGAAAGGCGGCGCGAGGCGATCCTGACGGAATGCGCCGACGTGACGGTGATGTGCGCACAGCTCCTTCGTCTTTACCAGGTGATGTGGCCGGCGAACTCCAGGAAGGTGAGCGCGATGATGGTCATCCGCACCCGGGAGCAGGCGCAAATACTAAAAAAGGAGATCGCCAAGCAGGGGCCGAAGCCAGTCGAAGCGCCGACCGCCTTTTTCATGATGATGCAGGCCATCCGTCTCGGGGTGGCCATATCGGACAGAGACGCCTTTCAGGCGGAAGTGAATTTCAAAATCGAACGTCAACTTAGGAGAATCGAAGATGAGCGAAACGAACGAGAAGGAATGGCATGAGGTCGACGTTTTCGACCCGAAGACCTATCCGCCTACCTGGAAGCGCCTTTTCGTCAAGAGGAAAGACGGCTTCTACTTCTACGGCTACTACGAGCCTTCCGGCGACGTCGTGCCGTACCTTCCGCGTCATCCTCGGGTGAAGCTTTGCAACATCGACAGCTTCCGCGTCGACGAACTGGAGGAAAAGAAGTGATCGAAGTGCAAGGAACCCCCGTTGGCAAGGGCCGCCCTCGCTTCACGCGGGACGGGCACGCCTACACCCCTGACACGACCCGAGATTTCGAAGCTCGGATCAAGTGGAAGGCGAAACTCTCGAAGGCGTCCTACTCCGGGCCCGTGATTGTCATCGTGACGTCGTTTTTCGTCCCTCCCCGCTCTTGGCCCATGAAAAGGGCGAGGCTTGCCCGCGAGGGGCGTGTCAGCATGACGGTCAAGCCGGACGTCGACAATCTGGTCAAGGCGGCGCTCGACGGATGCAACGGCTTTTCTTTCGAGGACGACAAGCAGGTAGTCGCCATCGTAGGTTTCAAGGCCTACGATGAGCGTCCGAGGATGGAAATCGAAGTTCTTCCCGTGACCTTCACCGAAAAGACGGTCGAGGCCGGCGCCTTTTCGGGCGGAAGTCTTCGGGAAGTTTTGGGCAAGATTCTTTTGGGGTGAGTGATGACGGACGAAGAGCTCGAGGCGCGGCTCGAGAACTGGGGCCGATGGGCCTTTTCAGGATCGGGGGCCAAAAGGCGCAGCATGCCGCTTTTCTGCCTGATCGACCGAGGCGAGGACCACTCGCAGGCGCGTGACGTGGCCGCCGTCGACGTCGAGGACGCCCTCCGCGTGCAGGCCGCCTGGAGCTCTCTCCCCTTCGCCTCGCAAGAGGAAAAAGGGGCGAAGATCCTTCTCGGTCTCACCTACTGCGAAGACCTCCCCAGAAGCGCCCTTTTGAAGAGGATCCGGAAAACGTACTCAATTCGGATCGAGGCGCGTGACGCCGACAGGCTTCTCGCCGTAGCGAAAAGCTTCGTCAGAAACAGACTCTCTATTCTCTGAAAAATGGAGTCTGTTATGATCCCCTTTGAAAAATCTGAGGCGGAAACGCGGGAACGGGGGGCTGTGCTCTCCCCTTCGTGCGCCCAGAGAAAATGCATCTTCTTCGTAGCTCAAAGGGGACTGGCGTCTTGCGGACGTCGGTCCCCTTTTAGCAAGAAGCGGTTCGCTACCCTAGGGTCGTTTCGTGGTTTGGCCCTGGCCCTCGGCGGGGTCTTCATTGGTCTCTCGAAGACCCCGCCTTTTCTTCTTCACTGCTATGCCTCTTCTCACCCTATGCGCTTACCCCGGCTGTCACAGACCCGTACCTCGCGGGGATCGCTATTGTGATCTCCACGCAAAGGCCGGGGCAAAGCGCGACGCCGAACTCGAGGCCAAGGCAAAGGCTGCACGCGATGCCCGCCGGCGCCAGGCGCGAGGATCGACCGCGCAGCGTGGCTATGGTGGGCGATGGCAGACACTTCGCCGACGCTTCATTCTTCAGCATCCCTATTGTCAGGAATGCTTAAAGCAGGGGAAGCTCGTCGAGGCCACTGACGTGGATCACATCGTTCCTCACCGTGGATGCGCGAAGCTTCTCTTCGATGAGGCGAATCTTCAGTCACTCTGTCATGAGTGCCACTCGAGGAAGACCGCCAAGGAAGACGGCGGCTTCGGGAATCCTCAGAGGTAGTCGCGCTCGAAGAAAAGTCCAGGGATGTTCGGCATGATCCGATTTTTCCAAGGTTTGTTCTTGGTCTTCTTGGCTATGTCGTACAGCTGATGGTCCTCGGATGGCGTGGGTTTGTCTTCATCTCCAAAGACGATCGCGTACTTAAACCCGCTTCCGCGCTCTTCATCCAACTGTTCCAAATCGTTGGCTCTGGCGAGGATCGTTGAGCATAGCAATTCGATGAGGCCGTCTTCCGTAAAGCCGGGATTGTGTTTCTTCTTATTCCACTTCTCTTGGATAAGAGGATCAACGATCGCGAGGAGCGCCTCATTGTGCTCTGTAAGGAACTCGGTCATTTGGGCTTTCCTCTTGATTTCCAGTACCTCTGGAAATGAAGAGGACAGCTTTTCGTGGAACGCCTTGAGCGTCGTCGTCTTCACAACCTTTTCCACGGTGTAGGCGGCCCGCTCTGCATCCATATCAAGCACGTCAGGCCACGGCCTACAAGACGCATTCATTCCGTCTGTGGCGAGGTGATGCTCTAGGCAGATGGGAGCCCAGAACTCCCACTCGAGCCAGTGCCAATCCTTCCCTTTGAGTTCTCTGGCGGTGAAATTGAACAGGTCATCGAAAGTCAGTTCATCTTTCTCCGAGAACTCGAAGGTCCTGACCAAGCGCTCTTTGGCTCGGTCGTCAATCCCTTCGACAAGATCGAAGGTAAGATAGGCGACCTTCTTCAGGCGCCTCGCACTCGCGGCGTCATACTCGTCGAGCTCTGCGAGTTCTTCTCGTTCGATGGACGAGCGTCTTGATTTCGGTTTCGAGGGTGCGAACAAGGCACCCAGAAGGCTGAAAAATCCCATGGTAGAGCTCCAAAGGGGTAGGGGGATCCAAAACTCCTAGCTTAACCCCTTATGACCGCGGGTCCCAGCCAATTTTTTGCGCATGCACATCGGGGAGTTTTCGGATGGCGGCTGTCGTCGTGAGCGAAAAATCGAAAAAATTACGCGGCACGTCGCAGCCCTGTCGGAAGATGCGCCAGGTCTCGGCGTCGGACAAGATGCTGACGCCCGAGCCGCCGGTCAACTTGACGGCGGACGCTCGCGAGGCTTGGGCGATGGCGATCGAGTGCGCACCAAAAGGACACCTCACCGCTTTGGACGCAACGGTTCTTGAGAGGTGGGCGCGGAACTACGCGCTTTACCGCAAGATATCGAAACAGCTCGAGGCCGAAGGCGTGATCCTTCTCGACATGGACTCGGGCGAGACGCAGCTGAACCCTCTCTTCACGCCGCTCATCAAGATCCAACAGATCCTGGGTGCGTGCGAGAAGGAGCTAGGGTTTACGCCTGTCTCGCGCGCGCGCGTGCGTCGCGCGGGCGATGACGAACCCGATGAGGGAGGCGACTTTGCAGACTTCTGATCACTACGCGAAGGCGAAGGCCTACGAGGACGCGATTCTCTCCGGCAAGATCCCCGCGTGCATCTACGTGAAGCAGGCGATTCGCCGCCAGAGGGACGACCTCAAGCGATGGAGCAAGCCTGACAGCCCCTTCTACTTTGACAAAGCGGAAGGCAACCGCGTCTGTAAGTTCATCGAACTCTTGCCGCACACCAAGGGCGCCCTTCGCGGCCAGAAGATCAAGCTCGAGCCCTGGCAATGCTGGATCCTGACGACCATCTTCGGATGGCGTCGCCGCTCCGACAATCGCCGGCGTTTTGGGCGGGTCTATATCGAGGTGCCCCGGGGGAACGGAAAGAGCTCCCTGAGTTCCGGCGTCGCCCTTTACTGCCTGCTCGCCGACCGCGAACCCGGTGCGGAGGTCTACTCCTTCGCGACGACACGCGATCAAGCGGGGATCGTTTTTGGGGACGCCAAGCAGATGGCGATGATGTGCCTGCCGCTTCAAAAGAAGTTCGGCCTTCAGGTGCTTGCCAAGGCTCTCTATGTCCCGGGCACGAACTCCACCTTTCAAGCGAAGTCGGCCGAAGGCTCCACGCTCGACGGCCTGAATACTCACTTTGCCTGCATCGACGAGCTCCACGCCCACAAGACGCGAGCCGTCTACGACGTCGTCGAAACCTCCATCGGGAAGCGACTCAACCCCATCCTCTGGGTTATCACGACGGCGGGATTCGACACGGCCGGTATCTGCTACGAAGTCCGGACGATGGTCCGCGAGGTCCTCGCGAAGACCGTCGAGGACGAGACCCAGTTCGGAATCATCTACACGATCGACGAGGGCGACGACTGGAAGACGGAAGCCGCCCTCATCAAGGCGAATCCCAACTGGGGCGTGAGCGTCATGCCCAAGATGGTGCTCCCTCTGCAGCTGAAAGCGATCACCCTCGCTTCGGCCGCGAACAATTTCAAGACCAAGCACTTGGATGTTTGGTGTCAGGCTGGCGCGGCGTGGATGGACATGACCGCGTGGCACAAGGGCGAGCGGACGGTCGACCTCGACGATTTCGAGGGGCGGCCGTGTGTGATCGGCCTCGATTTGGGCGCAAAGAACGACTTGACCGCCAAGGTCTACGTATTCAAGACCGAAGGCGACGACGGTCGGCCGCGTTACCAGGTCTTCAGTCGGCTCTACCTTCCCCAGACGGCAATCGACAAGGGAACCGTCTCCCAATACTCCGGATGGGCAGACACCGGCGTGATCCAGGTGACGGGCGGGGCGATGACGGACCTGACGCGAATCGAAGAGGAGCTTCGTGAGGACCTCTCTCGTTTCGACGTTCAGGCCATTGCTTACGACCCCTGGCAGGCCACTCAGCTCGCGAACGACCTGTCCGAAGACGGCGCTCCGATGGTTGAGTACCGCAACACCGTGCAGAACGTCTCCGAACCGATGAAGTGGCTCGAAGCGCTCGTGCAGGACGGTCGGATTGACCACGACGGCAACCCCGCCATGACATGGATGATGGGGAACGTCGTGGCCAAGGTCGACGCAAAGGACAACATCTTCCCGCGGAAAGAGCGGTACGAGTCGAAGATCGACGGTCCCGTAGCCTTGATCTATGCCCTTGCCATGTATCTCTCCGACCGCGAGGACAGCGGCGGGGACTTTGACGAGTTTCTCGACGACATCATCGTGATTTGACCATGACTTTCATCCGACGCTTTTTCTCTCGCTTCGGGTGGGGAGGCGTCCTGGGTGACCTGAGCGGTCAGCAGCTCGACGTTCCTTCTCACTTGGTGACGAAGCCGACCTCAGTCGACGGCGCGCTGCAGATCAGTACGGTCTACGCTTGCGCCCGTCTTCTGGCCGGCACCGTCAGCTCTTTACCCCTCATGGTCTACCGTGAGGATCGGCAGGGCCGCCGCTCTGTAGACCGGAACTCCCGCTTGTGGATGATCCTGCACGACCAACCTAATGACCAGATGACCGCTTCGGACTTCTGGCAGGCGATGATCCTGCAGTGGGCGCTTCGCGGCAACGCTTACGCGCAGATTCTTCGGAACGACGACGGAGAGCTCGTAAGTCTCTGGCCGCTCTCGTCCGATCAGATGATCGTTTTTGCGGACAAGAAGACGAACCAAGTCGTCTACCAGTACACACGAGACGGCGTGACCTTCAACCTGGAGCCCTCCGACGTTCTTCACATCAAAGACATCGGCACGGGCTTGGTCGGCTTCTCAAAGCTCGAGTTCATGAACGCCTCGATCGGCGAGTCGATGGAGACCCAAAAGTACACGACGGCCAACGCCTCGAATTTCGGGCGGCCGTCGGGCATCCTGACGGTCGACCATGTGCTCGACCGGAAGAAGGGCCAAGCCGAGGCGGTCGGCCGAGCGCTCGGGAGCTTCACGAACGGCGCGGGGCGCATGATCGTTTTGGAAGCGGACATGAAATTCCAACAGGTGGCGCTGACGCCCGAACAGTCTCAGCTTCTCGAAAGCCGCAAGTACGGCGTCGAAGAGCTATGCCGTTGGTTCGGCGTCCCGCCCGTCCTGATCGGCGCGAGCGGCGCGACGACCTGGGGAAGCGGGATCGCGGAAATCGTTTCCGGCTTCCACAAGTTCACGCTGAACCCGCTTCTGAAGACGATCGAGCAGGCGATCCTTTCTCGCGTCGTCCCGATCGAAGACCGGAGCCTCGTGACGGTCGAGTTCAATCTCGACGCCTTCATGCGCGGGGACCTTGCTTCCCGTTACTCGGCCTATGCGACGGCCGTCCAAAACGGCTTTAAGACCAGAAACGAGGTCCGGCAGCTCGAAAACGACCCGCCGCTCGAAGGCGGAGACGTGCTCACCGCGCAGACGAACCTCGCCCCGCTCGACAAGCTCGGCGCGGGTGCGGATCCGAATGTCGATCAGACCCCTATTCCTGAGGCAGTACAGCAATGATGAGAAAGCAAACTCTTTCACTTTCGCTCTCGGCGGCCGAGATCGATCTCTCGGGCGGAGAGCATGAGTGGCGTGTAAACGGCTACGCCACGAAATTCGGGAACGTCAACTCCTACGGTTTCAAGATCGCCCAGGGAGCCTATTCGGACCTTATCAAGAGCGGCGTGAAGCCCTTGATGTTCTTCAACCACGAAAGTTTTGCGGTTCCGATCGGTCGATGGGACACGCTCGAAGAAAACGCCCGGGGCTTGAAAGTCTCGGGCGTTTTGACTCAGGGGGTTTCCCTTGCGTCCGACGTCTACGCCGCGCTTCGTGCCGGGACGGTCGATGGCCTGTCGGTCTCGATCGGATGGCGGTCCGAAGATCAGCAGGAGCAAGACGGCGTGCTCACGCTCTCGAAGATCGCGTCGCTCGACGAGATCTCCATCGTGACGATGCCGTCCGACTCGAAGGCCCGCATTTCTCAGGTTCTCTCGGCCGACGATATCGACGAGCGCATCGAAGCGCTCGCCACGGTCCGAGACCTCGAAGTCTTCCTCAAGGAAGTCGCACGCCTTTCAAAGCGGCAGTCGGGATGGCTGCTGTCCAAGGCGAAGGCCTGCTTCGCCGCTGACACTCGTCGGGATGATGAGCAGAAAGCCTTGCAAGAGGCGCAGGAAATCCTTTCACGAATGCTCAAGAAAATGGAGTAAAAAATGTCTGAATTCTCTCAAGTTTTGGAAGCGGTGCAGGCGCTCGAGAAGAAGCTCTCGTCCCTGGAAGATGCTCGATCCAAGGAAGGCGCCAACCTCTCCGACATCGAAAAGAAGATGTCGGAGCTCGGTGACGAGCAGGTGAAGCTCGCCCGTCAGCTCCTCGCAGTGGAGCAGAAGAGCACGGCCAAGCTCGCCGACGGTCAGAAGCACATGACGCTCGGTCAGCGCTTCGTCGAATCGGATGCCTTCAAGTCCTTCAAGGAAGGCAAGATCACGAAGGCAACCCTCGCCGCCGCGTCTCCGGTCACCACGCCGGCCGGCTCCGTCCCGGTTGACTACCAGGGCATCAAGGGTGAGCCCGAGCTTCCCAACGTTGTGGCGTATGCCTTCGCCCGCGTGCCGACCACGTCGAACGCGATCTCCTACCTGAAGGAAAATGCCTTCACGAACTCGGCCGCAGAAACCGCCGAAGGCGGCGACAAGCCCGGGTCCAAGATGGAGTTCACGGAAGCCGACGCTCCGGTCCGAACGATCGCGCACTTCATCCGCGTCACGAAGCAGCTTGCCGACGACGCTCCGGCTCTCGCGGCCTACATCAACAGCCGCATGATGTACGGTCTCAACCGTCGCATCGAAAAGCAGCTCCTGAACGGGGACGGCACGGGCTCGAACCTCTCCGGCATTTTCAAGACCGGCAACTTCACCGCGCACGGCTTCACGGAAGACAACATGCAGGCGACCGACACGATCCTCGACCTCATCCGCCGCTGTGCCGCGACGATGCGCAAGAGCGGCTACACGCCGAACGTGGTCTTCCTTAACCCGATGGACTTCGACACGCTTCGCGGCATGAAGGACACGAACGGGAATTACTTGATGGGTAGCCCGCTTCAGGCCGGCACGGACATCCGCCCCTGGGGTCTTCGCGTGATCGAAAGCCCGGAAGTGGCCGAAGGGAAGTTCATGGTTGCCGACACGGTCATGGGCGCCACGATCTACGACCGTCAGGCCCCTGTCATCGAAATGTTCGAGCAGGACGCAAACAACGTCACGAAAAACCTCTACACGATCCGTTGCGAATGCCGCATGGCCTTCGCGGTCGAGACGGCGAACGCCTTCATCGGCGGCGATCTCGAGATCGGTGCAGGTTCCGCGGGCTGACGGGGAGGCTCTCGGAAACGGGAGCCTTTGACACATGACACCCTGTGTGACTTTGGACACCGTGAAACTCTTTGTACGGGTGGACGACGACGTCGAAAAGCCGATGCTCGAGCTCATGATCGGCGCGGCTACGGGACTCATCGAAACCCGCCTTCGCAGGGCCGTCGTCGGCGACGTCGAAGCCGGTGCCGTCTGCGCGTCGGTCGAGGAGGTCCCTCAAGACATCCAGCTCGCCGCGTGCATGCTCGTCAGCTACATGTACGAGCACCGCGACGCCTCAGACGAAGAGCTCAGAAATCGCGTGATGCGGTCCATGATGCTCGACGCCTACATTGACTGGACGGGAGGGAAAGATGCTGACGAATCCGGGGCTGCTTAAAAAGCGCTGCACTTTTCTCGAGTGGAACTCCGCCCAGAACGGGACAGACATCCGCGATGAGTACAAAGCCCTCTTTTCGACCTGGTGCAAGCTCGAGCCTACCGGGGCGCTGACCTACTGGTTCGGGAAAGTCCAGCTCGACACGGATGTGACGCACCGCATCACGGTCCGCCGCACCGAGCGCACGAAGCCCGAAAAGCTCACTTCGCAGATCGTCGTCGAGGTCGAGGGCGCCCGCTTCAAGATCCTTCGTTCTTCGGACCTGGAGGGCGCGGAGCGCTTCACCGTCCTCGACTGCTCTTTGGAGGAACCTAATGGCTCGTAAGACCGGATCAATCCAGGTCGTCTTCGACATGGAGGAGCTCAACCTTCGGCGGACCGACATCGACGTGAAGGCCTTTCGCCCGAAGCTTCAGCTGATCGGGAAAACGCTTGTCAAACAGGCGCGAAACAAGGTCTCCAAAATCGGAGTTTCCTCGCCGGGACAGTATCCGGGGCTGGGCGACGGGCGACTGAGAGCCGCGATCAAATACAAAATTTTTCGGTCCGGTTACGGCCTTGTGCTTATGCAAGATCGGCCGAGCAAGCCGAAGAAGAAGGGCGAGCCTCGCGAGTGGCTTGAGTATTACCCTTCGTTCCTTCGCTACGGCGCAAGTCGAAAGCGAGGCGGTCTTCTCCGACCTCGTAAGAACTACATCGAGGACACCGGGGAGGCGAATCGGGATTTTGCCTTTCAGGCTGTCAGCGAAGCGATCGACGAAAGCCTCAAGGGGATCTTTGAAAAATGAAACTTTCACCGATCATCAAACAGCTCCAAGCCGAGACGACCTGCTTCAAGCAGATCGCGGGCACGCTGTCCGACGAGGTGCTCGAAAGCTTCGTTCGGCAGAAGGAACTCCCTGCGGCTTACGTCGTCACGCTCGACGTCGACGCCGAGTTCGCGGAAGTCTCTCAGTACGGGAACTCCTACGAGCAAGAGATTACCGAGCACTTCGGCATCGTGATTTTCGCGGCGTCCGATCGGCGCGGGCAGACGGTCGGGGACCTTCTGGACGACTACCGAGCCCAGATCTTCAAGGCGATCGTCGGATGGTCCCCGGATGACGACCACGACCCGATCGAGTTCGAGGGCGGCTCGGTGCAGAAGATGACCGGGGATCGGCTCATCTATCTCTTTGAGTTCAAGACGACCTGCACGCTGACGACGGACGACACCTGGCAGCAGGTGAGCTACGACCGTCTCGGAGAGTTCGAAGGTATGGACATCGACGTGGACGTGATCCGACACGAAACGCAGAAGCCCGACGGCACCGCCGAGGCGAAGCTAAAGATTGACTTTGAAAAGGGCGCGTGACGCCCGCTTTTTTTTGGGAGGAAGGAGATGGCTGTCTCTTTCAACACGATCCCGCAGAAGATCTACACGCCGCTCTTTTACGCGGAAGTCGACAACTCTGCGGCCAACACGACGACCGACAGCATGCAGGCGCTTCTGATCGGTCCGATGCTCACGACCGGGACGGCCACCGCCTCGGAAGTGACTTATGTCTCTTCGGCCGAGCAGGCTGCGGAGCTTTTCGGCGCGGGCTCGCTTCTGCACCGCATGGTGAAGGCCTACCGCGACCAGGACGGAAGCGGCACGCTCTACTGTCTGCCGCTCGCCGATCCCGGCTCGGGCGTCGCCGCGACGAAGACGGTCACCTTCACCGGAAGCGCGACCGAAGCGGGCACGATCAACCTCTACATTGGCTTTGACCTCGTCCAGGCGGGCGTCGACGCGGGCGACACGGTGTCCGACATCGCCGGCGCCGTAATGGCCGCCATCAACGCCGACACGGATCTTCCGGTCACCGCCACCGCTTCGGAAGGGGTTCTCACTATCACGTCGAAGCACAAGGGCCTCGTCTCGGAAGACTTCGCGGTCAACCTGAACCTTCTGGGCGCAAGCAACGGACAGGTTCTTCCGGCCGGCATCTCCGCCGTCGTCGCGAAGGGCACGTCTGGCACGGGCGTCCCGGACATCGAGGAAGCCTTCGAAGCGCTCAAGGATGAGCCCTTCGAGTTCATCGGCCTGCTTTACAGCGACAAGACGAGCCTCGACGCCTCAAAGGCCGCGATGACGCAGCGCTGGGCCTACGACGTGCAGCTCTACGGGCATGTCTACACGGCGAAGCGCGACTCGGTCACGAACCTCCTCCAGATCGGCGACACACAGAACGACGAGCACCTCACGTGCTTCGCCGTCAGCGAGACGGACCCGAACTTTGCGGCGGACCGCCTGGGCGCGGCCGTCGGTCAGATCGCCGTGTCGGTGAAGGCCGACCCCGCGCGTCCCTTCCAGACGCTCGAGCTGACGGGCCTCTCGGCTCCTCGCCTGTCCGATCGCTTCTCGCGTGCGGACCGCGAAAGCCTGCTCGCCGCCGGGTGTGCGACCTTCACGGACTCCACGTCGGCGACCGCGATCGAGCGTGCCGTCACGACGTACATCAAGAACAGCTACGGCGCGACGGACAACTCCTACCAGGACGCTGAAACGCTACACACCTTGGGGTACGTGATCCGCTTCCTCCGGACGCGCATCACCTCGAAGTTCGGCCGCCACAAGCTCGCCAACGACGGGACCACCTTCGGCGAAGGTCAGGCCGTCGTGACGCCTGCGATCGCCCGCTCCGAGCTGATCGCCGCCTACAGCGAGCTTGAGACCGCCGGACTGGTCGAGAACATGGATTTGTTCAAGGAAAACTTGATCGTTGAGCGCAACGCGACCGACCCGAACCGTCTGGACGTCCTCTTCCCGCCCGATCTCATCAATCAGCTGCGCGTCTTTGCGACTTTGGTGCAGTTCCGACTTCAATACTGATCCAACGGGGGAGCCGCAAGCTCCCCTTTCTTTTAGGAGAATTTCATGCCCAGCAAGCGCATCAGCGGCGTCGCCTACATGACGGTCGACGGCACGACGATCAACGCGTCCGGATCCTTTTCCGTCCCGATCACCACGGTCAACCGAACGGACGTGATGTGCGGCGACAAAATGCTCGGCTACGACGAGCAGCACATCGCCCCTTACATCCAGGCCACCATCCGCATCACCGATCAGACCGACTTCGAGTCGATCTGCGCCTCGACGTCGATGACGGTTCGCGTAGAGTTTGCCAACGGGAAGGTTTACACCCTGTCCAACGCTTTCGTTCGCGGAAATCCCACGGTCTCCGAGACGGGGGAATGCTCGATCGACTTTGCCGGTGAGAAGGGCGTTTGGAGCTAAAAAATGGATGGCAAGACTTTTCAGCTTCGCACTCAGATCGAGCGCGGCGACACGGTCCTCACGGAAGTCACCCTTCGAGGGATCACGACTGAGGACTACATCAAAATCGGCCCTGTCTACAACATCCTGCAGACGGACGCCGGCACTTCGATGATCGAAAACCGTAAGGCATTCACGCAGTATCTGATCCGCTTGGGCGGCCTGACGGAGCGCGAGATTTTCAAGCTCCACCTGGCCGACTTCAAGGACATGTGCGCATGGATCACGCAAGCCCTGGCTTTTCGCGACGGCTCGGACTCGACGACTTGAAGCTCTTTCGTCGAGTCGCCTTCCGGGCCGCTTTTTTCTGGCACATGACACCGACGGAGCTCATGGCGACTCCGATCGACCTTTTGATCGTGGCTCTTGAGGAGATGGTCGACATCCGCGAAGAGCTTGAAGGAGCACAGTGATGGCAACTCAAGAGACAAATCTTCGCGCAGTCTTGTCGCTCGTCGACGAGATGAGTCCGGTCCTGAATCAGGTGCAAAAGGAGCTCCGCTCCGCCTCCAGCAACATCCAGAAGGGCTTCAGCGGCATCAAGGACATGGCAATCGCCGCCGGGGCGGGGGTCTCCGCTCTGGCCGGTGCCGGCGCGGGCGTGTGGTACGCCACGACCGCCGCAGCCGAAACCGCGACCCAGATGGACATGATGTCGAGGCAGACGGGCGTCGCGACCGAAAGGCTGCAGGCCTGGCAGGCCGTGGCGGTTCAGTCGGGCATGGAAGGCGAGGAGTTTGCCGAAGCCCTTCGCGACATGAACATAGAGTTATCCGATGCGGCCACGGGCGGCAAGGACGAGCTCGCGCAACTCCTTGAAAAGGTCGGGATTTCGGCGCGTGACGCTTCGGGCAACATCAAGACCGCCGACCAGGTTTTCCTTGACTTCGCCGACGCGGTGGCCCGACAAACCGACAGCGCGGTGCAACTCCGCATGGCGATCTCCGCCTTCGGCGAAGACACCGGCGCGAAGCTCCTCCCGATGCTCCAGAAGGGAAGCGCCGCCTTCCGCGAAAGCGAAGAGGCGATGAAGGCCGCCGGCTCCGCGATCTCGCAGAGTCAGATCGACTCCCTCAAGTCCTTCCGGGCCGAGTGGGAGTCGGTGAAGATGACCTTCTCCAACGCTTCGACCTCGATGCTCTCCACGCTCGCGCCTTCTCTGAGCGCGGTGTCGGAAGGCCTGAGTCTCGTGCTCGAGCGCATCCGCCCGCTTCTCCAGGCGAAGGCCGAGGAGTGGGCGAACTCTTTGGCTATGGGCATCTCGCGAATTCCTTGGGAGACGATCGCCGACAAGATCGGTGCCCTCATCCAAGGGGGCGAGGCGCTCAAAGAGGAGTTCGGCGTCGTCGGGCAAGCGCTCTCCTTCGCGATGGAGCACATCGCCGAAATCGCCGGCATCTACTTCGGCGGGAAGGGGGTAAAGGCCGCTTACGACCTCTACGGCGCCTTCACGACACTCGGCGGCGGGGTCTCGACGCTCATCAAAGCGGCTGGGCCTCTTGTCGGCGCGGCAAGTCCCTTTGTCCTCTGGGGCGCGATGATCGCCGGTCTCGCGACGGCAGTCGTGATGAACTGGGACGACATCGTCGATGTCACGACTCGCTTCGTGAAGGGCATCAAGAAGGCGCTCGAGCCGGTCCTGGAGTTCTTCTCCGAGATGATCGAAGGCATCAAAAGCGTTTTCTCCGGCATTTCCGAGACGGTCTCCGAGGCGCTCGACGCCATCATCCCCGACTTCCTCAAGGAGAAGCGTCCCGAAGTGGAACTTCTCAAGCAGGTCCAAGTCGAGGGCGACGGCGCGGGCGCTCAAAGCATCGACGCGAGCTTCCTGAAGCCGGAGGACGCTGAAGACGAAGAGGACCCCGACAGCGGCATCCGCGTGGAGCGTCATTCCTTCGGCTTCGGTGCGCCGATCCCGCTGAAGAAAGACCGCGAACGCGCAGCATCCGGCTCTCTTTCCTACGATCCGACCTTCTCCGCTCGGGACGTGCGGGCCGTTTCCGAAGCACCCGCCGCTCCTACTCAGCGGGTGCAGGCTCGAGTGGGCGTCTCCTTCTCGAACGCTCCGCAGGGGATGAACGTCGACACGATCCAGGGCGACAAGGATGCGCAGGTCGACACGTCGATCGACTACGCCCGTGTGGGTCGAGGCCCCTACGCCTACGACCTCGATTCCTTCTAAGGGGGACTTATGGCAAAACTGCCGGCATCTTTCAGAGGCGTCTCCTTCTGGGTGGAGTCGAGTGACCTCTCCGTAGGCCGCCGAACCGTCACGCATCAGTATCCACAGCGTGACGAGCCCTTCACTGAAGACCTCGGCCGAGCCGCGCGGGAATACCGCTTCTCGGCCTTCGTCCTCGGAGACGACTACATCGAGCAAGCGAAGAAGCTGCGCGAGGCACTGGAAAAGCCCGGCGCCGCGACCTTGGTACATCCGGAGTTCGGAGAGATCCAGGTCGTCGCCCAGCCTGGCGCTTCGATGAGCTTCTCGCAGTCGATGAGGCGGGTGAACTTCGCGCTCGCTTTTGTCGAAGCCGGTCTCAACGCGTTTCCGACTCCGGAGGGCGCGAGCCAGCAGGCAAGCCGCGCGGCCGCCGACAAGGTGAGTGAAGCCGCGGCCGAGAGCTTCGAAGACTCGCTCACGCTCGACAATATTGAGGACTTCGTGCAGGACGCTTTGAGCGGCGATCTTCTCGACGCGCTCGACATCATCTCGAACAGCGAGATCGCCAAGGTCCTCGACTTTGCGGACCGCGTCTCCGACCTCGCTCAAGATGCCATCGGCTTGGTCCGGGGCGGTCCCATGGCCTTCGCGACGAAGCTCATGGGTGCGCTCGGCCTTTCCCGCCTGGCGACGACCGTCGCGGGGTGGCAGAGGGTCGGCAAAAGCCTCTGCGCTCTCGCGGACGATCTTCGCGGGGACGACGAGGAGCCCTACTTCTCGACCGTCAAACCGAAGAGCGCCGAGGTCATCGAATCGAACCGCAAGGCCGTCTATTCGCTCTGCCGTCAGGCCGTCCTAGTGCAGGCGGTCGGCGTCTCGACGCTGATCGGCACGGACGTCGACTCCACGGTGGCGAGCTCCTCCATCCTCCCGGATGAAGGCGAGACCGTCGTCGACTCGGAGTCCGGCGCGGCCCAGGTCGGCACGGTCACCTCCTCCGGATCCTTCTCCACCTCCCCGACGATCTCTTACGACGAGATGCTCGAGGCGCGTGAACGGATCGTCGGCCGCCTCGAAGAGGAAATGCTCGACGTCGAGGACGATCAGGTTTTCATGGCCCTTCGAGAAGCGGCGACCGCCGTCAGCAAGGACCTTTCTTCCCGAGCGGAAGAACAGGCCAGGCTGTACGACTACGACGCCGGGGCCGTGCTCCCGTCGTGCGTCACGGCGATGGAGCTCTACGGCGACGCGACTCGTGCGCAGGAAATCGTCGTGCGAAACGGCGTGACGAATCCTCTTTTCTGTCCGAACGTTCTGAAGGTGCTCAATGAGTAAGGTCGACAAGAACTTGGTCACGATCCGCACCGGAGGACGCGAGCTAAAGGGGTGGACGGACGTGACGATCACGGCCGGGATCACCATGGCCGCGCGGTCCTTCAGCGTCGGCGTGACCTATCGCTGGCCGGAGGCGAAGACCGTGCTCAACGCTTTCGAGCTCGGGGACCCGTGCGAAGTCTGGATCGGAAGCGACCCCGTCATCACCGGGTACATCTTTGCGAACCCCATCTCTTACGGGGCCAATTTCGTGCGGGTGCAGGTCTCGGGGCGATCCAAGACGGCCGACATCATCGACTGTTGCCCGATGGCCGCAGCCGTGTCGAGTGCGACTTCGGAGGACTCCTCGCCCTGGGCGAGCATGAAGCTCGTCGGACCTTCTGGCCCCGTCTCCACGCCCGCGACCCCCAAGGCCGCGCAGTGGAAGAATCAGCGGATCGAGCAGATCGCGGCGGACCTCTGTGCGCCCTACGGCGTCGAGGTCGTCGCCCAGGTCTCGACGGGCGACCCGATCGCGCAGCACGCCGTGCAGCCGGGCGAGACGGTCTTCGAAAGCATCTCGCGCCTTCTTACTCTCGGTCAGCTCATGGCGACCGACGACGAAGCGGGGCGCTTGGTCTTCACGAAGCCCGGGGCGCTCGGCGAAGCATCGGGCGGACTGGAGCTCGGCGTCAACATCCTTTCCGGAAGCATGAAGCGGGACGCTTCAAACGTCTTCTCGAGCTACATCGTCGAGGGACAGCGCGCCGGTTCGGACCTCGCTTTCGGGGCCGCCGCTGCACACCTTCGGGCCGAGGCCGAGGATGCGGAGACAAAGCGCTATCGGATGCTGGCGCTAACGCACTCGGGATCGCTCACCCCCGACCTCTGCCGGCAGATCGCCTCTTTCGAGCAGAGACGGCGACGGGCGCTCTTGCGGGCCGTGTCCTACACCGTCGTCGGGTGGCGCGACGCGCAAGGGAAACTCTGGCGGCCGAACACGCTCGTCGCGGTGAGGGACGGTCTTTTCGGCTTCGAGCGGACGCTTCTCCTCTCGGAGGTGACCTACACCCTGTCCGAACAAGGGATGAGCGCGACGCTCAACCTCGCGCCGCAGGACGCCTTTGAGGCCGAGCCGCCCGTCGACGAAAGCACCGAGGCGGCGGAAGCCTCTTGGGTATCGGAGGTGAAATGAACATCGGAGCGATGCTAAGAGGCTTGCTCGGACGCGGCGTCGTGGAGTCGGTGGACGACACCCCGATGATGCGCACCGTGCAGGCGGAATTTCTCCCCGGGGACGTGCGCGAGGGCTTGGAGCATTTCGAGCCCTACGGCTTCACCTCTCGGGTCAAAGAAGGCGCTGAGGCAATCGGCGCCTTTTTCAATGGGGACCGGAGCCACGGCGTCGTCCTTGTGACGGCGGACCGGCGCTTTCGGCTGCACGTCGAGGAAGGCGAGGTGGCCGTCTTCGACGATCAGGGCCAGAAGGTCGTCCTGAAGCGTGACGGGATCCTCGTCGAGACCCCGAAGAACCTCACCGCGACGGTCGGCGGGAACGCTCTCGCCACGGTGAGCGGAACTACGACCCTCAAGAGCGGCGCCGTGACGATCGACGCGCCGTCGGTCCACATCACGGGGACGCTCTCGGTCGACGGACACATTTCGGGCACGGGCGGCCTCGCCGTCTCCGGCGGGTCCGGGGCGGCCGTCACCGGCTCGATCACCGCGACGGGCGACATCCAGGCGGGCTCGATCAGTCTGCAGAACCACGTCCATCAGGAACAAGGCGACGGTAACGACACCTCGCCGCCGCACTGACCATGAAAAACGACCTTTTGATTCACGGGAGAGAGTCCGAGCTCTCCTTCTTCGCCTCGGACGACTTGGCGCGGGCTGTGCTGATCTCCCTTTTTTCTTGGGCGCGGGCGCATGACGACGACCAAGTGGACGGCTCGAGGCGCCACGGCTTTTGGGGCGATTCCTACGCCGACGCCGGGGAGGTCACGGGCTCGAGGCTCTGGCTTCTTTGTCGGCAGAAGATCGCGCCCACGACGATCGAACGCGCTCGCCAGTACGCGGCCGAAGCGCTCGAGTGGCTCGTCGACGACGGCGTGGCCGATGCCGTGGAGGTGACGGCGGAGCGCGGTGCGCTGGACCGTGTCGACCTTTTGGTGACCGTGATGCGAAACCGCGACAGCAGGACGCTGCGCTTTGAAGATGTGTGGAGGAATTTGCATGGCTTTTGACAGACCTTCTTTGAGGGAGCTGATCTCCCAGATGCAGGCCGACGCCGAGCGGGAGGCGGGCGCGACACAGCTGCGCCAGTCGAACCTGCGCGTGCTGCCGAAGGTCTTCGCCTTCGCGGTACATGGCCTGTATGCCTATATCGACTGGGTAGTAAAGCAGCTCTTTCCCGACTCTGCGGAGAAAAGCTTTTTGGAGCGGCATGCGTCGATCCAGGGCATCTACCGCCGAGAGGCGACGGCGGCCACCGGCACGCTCACCATTTCGCGGACCGCCGGGGCGACGATCCCGGTCGGGACGGTCTTTCTTGCGGCCGACGGCGAGACGCGCTTTGCCACGACGGAAGAGCCCGAAGTCGGCGAAAGCGAAGTCCCCGTGCAGTGCATGACGACCGGCACGGGCGGGAACCGCGAGGCCGGCGAGACGTACACGCTTGTGTCTCCTCTCTCCGGCGTGTCGACGGAAGCGATCGGGAGCGAAATGGCGGGCGGCGCCGAAGCGGAAAGCGATGACAGTCTCCGTGACCGGCTCATCTACCGCCTGCAAAATCCTCCGCGTGGCGGCACTGCAACGGATTACGTCGCGTGGGCGATGGAAGTTCCGGGCGTGACCCGCGCCTGGTGCTTTCCGAAGGAGCTCGGGATCGGAACGGTCACGGTGCGCTTCGCGACCGACGGCCTGACCGAAAACGGTGTGCCGACCGAAGGCATGGTCTCAATCGTCTCGGACTACATCGCCGAAAACGCGCCGGTCACTGCGGCGACTACGGTCGTGGCGCCCGTCGCGAAGACGGTGGACTTTGTGATCGAGGACCTTTACCCCGACACCCCGTCCGTTCGCGCCCAGATCGAAGCGGAGCTGAAGAGCCTCTTCATCCGCGAGGCGGAGCCGGGGAAGGCGCTTCTGATCTCTCACGTCCGCCAGGCGATCTCTTCCGCCGCCGGCGAAGAGGACTACACGCTCGTCTCGCCGACCGAGGACATCGGCGCGGACGTGGACGAGCTGCTTGTCGTCGGGAGCGTGACCTATGAGTGATCGTGACTACGACCTCGCCTTGACGTACCTGCTACCCCCGGGGCCCGCGTGGAATCGCGCGACGGGCTCTCCGGGGAGCGCGGTGCTCACGTCCGGGGCGAGCCAACTGCAACGCATCGACGCGCTCGCGATGAAGCTCATCGAGGAAGCCGATCCGCGCACCTGCGCCGAGACCTTCGAGGACTGGCTCAGGGTTTACGGGATTCCCGACGAGTGCATGATCGGCATCGAAGGACTGACCGACGAGCAAAAGCGCCAGGCGCTTCTCCTTCTTGTGAGGCGAAGCGGACTGACTCATGACTTTTATAAGCAACTGGGGGCGATCTTCGACATTGATGTGGACACTGGAGGGTACGAACCCTTCCGGGCCGACTCCCGGGCGGACTCTCCTTGCTGGGGGCCGGACTGGGCGCACGCCTATGTCATCGTCGTAAGGACGTCTCTCACATCCGAAAAAGTCTACTTTCGCGCCACGTCGCGGGCTAATGAGCGCATGGCGACGTGGGGAATTTCTTTTCTCGAGTGCTTGGTGCGCAAGAACGCTCCGGCGCACGCAGAAGTCATCTTTGAATACGAGGAGTAAAGGCCATGGCTACAACTGTTCAGCTGAAGGATTTGACCGACTACTACCAGGCAGACGCTACTCAAGACATGCCCGACTTTTCGGTGCTGACGTCGACCGGATTCATCCAAGACGGCGACCCCGTGGCAGGCCGACGTGCCACGCTCATGGGCGCTGCGTGGTTCAACCTTGTCGCGGCGATGCGCGTCTCTGTCATCAAGGCGGCGGGGCTCACCCCTTCGAAAACGCCTGACCCCTTGCAGTTCCTTACGGCCCTGCAGTCCATGGCATGGATGCAAGACAAGAAGATCGCTACGGCGATGCTTGCCGACGGTCTCGTTACCGCAGTGAAGCTCGCGTCCAATGCGGTGGAGACGGCCAAGATCAAGGATAAGGCCGTCACGACCGCCAAGCTCGCGGACGCCGCAGTCACCGAGACTCAGCTCGCGGACGACGCCGTCACGGTCGCGAAGATTCTGGCCGGGACGATCACCTTCGACCGCCTCGCCTCTGCCGCCATCGCGACGAAGGAAGAGGCCGAAGCGGGCACCTCGAAGGTGAAGATCATGACGCCTTGGGCCGTCGCGCAGGCCATGGCCGCGATGATGCCTCCCGCCGTCCCGACGGGCATGATCCTTCCTTTCCTCGGTACGTCCGTCCCGGAAGGCTTTCTGCTGTGCAATGGCGCGAACGTCTCGCGCACGACCTATGCCAATCTTTTCAACGTGATCGGCACGAAGTGCGGCGCGGGCGACGGTTCGACGACCTTCACTCTGCCGAACCTCCATCGGCGGTTCGCGGAGTTCTCGACGACGCTCTCGGAAATCGGCAAAACCGTCGAAGCGGGGTTGCCGAACATCAGTGGCGGATTCAATGCAATCAATGGGGTTTATGACAAATGGAGCGCCTACTTTTTTGCCGACGGGGCCTTCTCTTGCAACGGAGAGACGGATCCTGGTCGTCGTGGTAATGCGGGCGGAAGTGGCGGAGGC
>CASEFX010000032.1 GCA_949287305.1 uncultured Sutterella sp.
ATGTGGAGGAAGGAGACGTCGTCTGATGGACTGGGCGACGAGATTGTTGGGGCTGAGTGTTCAGTTTTGCGTTCAGGTTTACCTGTCGGAATGTTCAGGTTTTCTCGTCGGAGCCTGTTCAAACTAAGGTGTCAGCCAACAACCTATGACCGTTCAGTCCGACGGCCCGTCATCTTCCTCCCGCGTGTTGGGAGCGAAACCTCCTGGGCTTTCATCCCTCCATTCCCTTGCGATCTTCGGCGAGTAGAAGGCGTTGCGTGTACCGTGAGCCCCTCGAATCGAACCGCTCGCTCACCTGCAGACACCTCGTGAGGATCCACGCTCCGGAAACGCTCCCATAGCCGTCCCCCGTCGAGGCGCAAACTCGGCACCGTTCGCACCAACATCCCCCCATACGGCCGCTCTGCGGCCCTCAGAGAGCAATCCAAGGCCCCGCCCTCGATTTGCCACACCCGAACGCACAACGGCCCGCCGAATCGAGTTCGACGGGCCGTTGTAGACGGTTATGCGCTCAGGAGCGGATGCTCGTCAGGCGTTCTCCTTGGCGATGCGCTCCGCACGCTTGCAGGCGGCATAGGTGAAGAGGACGTCGGTCGAGGAGTTGAGCCCCGTTTCGCAGGAGTCCTGCAGGACGCCGATCACGAAGCCCACGGCCACGACCTGCATGGCGGTGTGCTGATCAATGCCGAAGAGACCGCAGGCCAGCGGAATCAGCATGATGGAGCCGCCCGGAACGCCCGAGGTGCCCGCCGCACAGATGGTGGCGACGACGCAGAGGAAGAGCGCCGTGGGGATGTCGACCGTGATGCCGAGCGAATAGGCGGCCGAGAGCGTCAGGACCGTGATCGTGATCGCGGCGCCGCCCATGTTGACGGTGGCCCCGACCGGGATCGACACGGCATAGGTCGCTTCAGGAAGATTCATGCGGCGGCAGAGTTCCAGGTTCACCGGAATGTTCGCGGCCGAAGAGCGCGTGAAGAAGGCGGAGATCCCCGACTCGCGAAGCGTCAGGAAGGTCGCGGGATAGGGATTGTCGTGCGTGCAGAGCCACACGATGAAGGGATTCACGACGAGCGCGACGAAGGCCATGGAGCCGATCAGGACGGCGAGAAGGTGCGCGTAGTCGACCATCGCGCCGAGACCTTCGGTGGCGAGGAGTTCGGAGACGAGACCGAAGATACCGAAGGGCGCGAAGCGGATGACGAGCGAAACGATGAATTCCACCGCGCGGGAGGCGTCCTGCAGAACCTTGCGGGTTTCGTCCGTACCCTTGCGAAGGACGAGACCCATGGCGATGGCCCAGGCGAGGATGCCGATGTAGTTGGCCGAAGCGAGCGCGTGGAAGGGATTGTCGACGAGATTGAGGACGAGCGAGCGAAGCACGTCGCCGATCCCGCCCGGAGCGTTCACGTCCGCACCCTGCGCAACGAGCTGAATCGAGGACGGAAGCATGAAGCTCGCCGCCACAGCAACGAGGGCCGCGGAGAAGTTTGCGACGAGATAGATGAAGATGATGGGCTTGATGTGAACGGATTCGCTCAGGTCGCTTCGGCCCGCGATGGAGCTCATGACGAGGACGAAGACGAGGACCGGGGCGACGCCCTTCAGGGCCGTGACGAAGATCGTGCCGAGAAAGCCCGCGGACTTGGCGAGTTCGGGAGAAGAAAGGCCGAGAATGCAGCCGAGAACGAAACCTACGAGAATCTGCTTGATGAGAGATGCCTGCAGAAAAGGCATGGCAAAGCGGAAGACTTTGCGTAGCGATGTGCGCATGAGGGGGATCCTTTTGTTTTGAAGAGGGTTTACCTCGGCCGAAGGCTCTTATGGCGGCCTTGTAACCAAAGACTTACTGATTGTAGCGCCATCGGACAAAGCAAAAGAAAACTCCCGCCGTCCGAAGACTCGGGAGTTTCGAGAGGTTTCCGCGGGAAAACGCAAGAAGGCGTTGCGTTTTCAGTGCGCCTTCTTCGTGAGGAGGTCGATCCCGCACATGACGAGGGCCGAAAGCACGAAGGTCAGGTGGATGATCACGTACCAGAAGAGCTTGTCGTTTTCGGTGGTCGGGATGTTCATGAAGACGCGAAGAAGATGGATCGACGAGATCGCAACGATCGAGGCGGCCACCTTGTTCTTCAAGGACCCGGCGTCCATCTTGCCGAGCCATTCGAGCTTGTCCTTCGACTCGTGAATGTCGAGCGAGGAAACGAAGTTTTCATAGCCCGAGAACATCACCATCACGATGAGACCGCCCACGAGGCCCATGTCGATCATCGAGAGGATGCCGAGAATGAGATCGGCCTCCTTCATCTCGAGAACGTGCGGGATGATGTGGAAGGCTTCCTGGAAGAATTTGATGCCCAGACAAAGGAGCGCGAGCGTGAGACCGAGATAGATCGGCGCGAGCAGCCAGCGGCCCGCATACATGGCGCGTTCGAAAAAGGATTCCATCGCTAGAAAAAGTGGACGGTGAAAAGGAAAGGCGATTGTATCAGAAGATCCGGAAAAAAACGCTCCGGGAGAGCCTTTCGACTTTCCCGGAGCGTCCGCTTTTCCCGCTCCCTGCGGCATCAGGCCGGCACGGGAAGGAGAATTTCGTCGCGACGGCTCGTGAGATAGTCGCGGAAGATGTGTTCGGCGGGCGGCTGATACCAGGTCCCGTCGGGGAGCTTCACGCTCGTTTCCTTGAGGCGCCAAGCAGTAGCCCCGCAGGTCCAGAGCTTGTAGTTGCGCATCTGAACGCAGAGGCACGTCTTCTCGGCGATCGCCGGCTGCTTGACGTCGGGGTGTTCCGCCACGGCCTCGCGGTAGGCCTTGAGGTACTGGCACTCGCCGTGGTCAAGCATGTAGCCGTAGGCCTCGCACTGGGGCTTCGTGTTGGCGTTGATGGCGGGCGAACAGGCGAGCATGCGCATGGGATAGCCCGTCGGGGAAATGCCGTTCACGACGATTTCGTCCTTTTCGGCGTTGAAGTAGCGCTCCTTCACCTCGTCGGGGATGCCCGACTCGCGGGCGACGGTAAAGCGCGTCGCCACCTGCACGGCGTCGGCCCCGTCTTCGAGCGTGCGCACGCCGTCGGTGCCCGTGAAGACCCCGCCCCCGGCAATGAGGGGAATCGAAAGGCCCTTCTCCGTCAGGTACTGCTTCACGTCACGCACGATGTCGGAGAGCTTGAAGTTTGCCCAGTCAAAGCCGAAGCCCAGGTGTCCGCCCGCAAGGGGCCCTTCCACCACGACGAAGTCCGGAAGACGTTCGGTCTTCGCGGTGCGGCGCAGGAAGATGTTGAGCGCGCGAACGGACGAGACCACGATCCCGAGCTTTGCGTCCCGGAAACGGGGATTATCCGCCATCAGTCCGAAACTCGAGGTATGAAGACCCGCGGAAAGGCTGATGCCGTCGATTCCGGCGTCGAGCGCCGCGTTGAGGCGGGCCTTGAGCGAACCGAGCGGGTCGTTCATGGTGAGCTTTTCCATGACGTTGATGAATACGAGTCCGTCCCCCTTCTTCGCACTCATGACGTCTTCCACGTAGCCCTTGGTGGCGCGGCGGATGCTTTCGAGATCAAAGTGCATGTCGGGCTTCGGGGCGAGCCCGGCAAAGGCTTTACAGAGCTTGGCCTTGGCAGCCGTGAAATGGGTCCCGAGAAGACGGTCCGAGACGTCGGGCATCATGGCGTCGGAGATGTGGCCGATGCCGCCGCAGCGGGCGACCTCGAGCGCGAGCTCCTTCGTGGAGATGTTGACCCCCATGCCGCCGAGGACGATGGGCAGCAGCTCCTTTTTGCCGAGAAAGAGACGGTAGTCGTTGAGACACTTGTCGAGAATGGATTCGTTCATGGCAGTCGTGTGGTGGGCCGCAACAGAGCGGCGAAAAAACGTGGGGGAAAGTCTGCGGGAGGGAGGACTGCTTTCGAACGCCCTTTTTATGCGGGTAAACACGGAGAAGAAAAGTCCGCTAGAATGCGTTTCCTCGAAGGAAAAGCGGCAGCACAAGGCTTTCGGACAACGTAAACAAACGTTTCGCATCCGTTCGGATGAACGTGATTACGGGAGGCCTTCAGGCATCGACGCGAAGGAGCGCCTAGGCAAAACCACCCGTCGCGGGCATGCATGCCTCGCAGGGCGCGGTCGGCCACCGGGATCGGTGTTCCGAAGCACGGTTCGGGGCGTCCCTTTTGTCGGATGAACGCCCTTGTCGGAGGTCGTCGGAAGCCGGAGAAAAGGTCACGGAAGCCGTCTTCGCCGAGTTCGATTTTTGCCCGATTCTCTTAAGACGGGGTTCAGCTCCGGCAGGAAGAATTCGCCTTCCCCGGCTCGCGACCGGCCTCCTTTCCCGTCCGTTCGGGAACTTTGACGAGGCAACGGCCGTCAAGAGCGGCAAGACCTTCGGGAGGGAAGCACTCCGCAAGGACGGCGCGAGACACGAATGGAGACCGACGAATCCTCAGAAAACCAACGCAAAAGGAGGCGAACGGCATTAATGCCCCGATCGGTGTCTTTACAAAAGAATGCGGTGAATTCTTTTTGGTTTTTGAAGGAGGCATCGGAGATCGCCCGGCAAGACGGCAAAGGCCCCGGATCATTTTCCTTGAACCTACAGAAATGTAGCGCTCAACGCAGACCGCACGAAGGAAACTTGAAAGGGGAGAGAACGATTGTTCCGATCGGGAACTATATGTAAGACAAAAAGATGCAAATCTGCAATTTTCAAAACGATCCGTTGAGGAGAGTGTTCCCGAATACGAGGGCATGAAGAACCCCACACACGAGAGGAGACCGGTTCGACGAGAGAAGAACATCAATCTAGAGACAAAGCATACTGTTCTTAGTCGTGAAAAACGTTTTTCAAATTCTCCAAAGTCGATGCTGTTTTCTGACATCGACACGACATATTACGATCATATAAGGCGCAGAATATTAGGTTTTATAGCCGTTATTCATCGTATCCTATGTATTGTGCGGTTTTAGACATTCTTCACATATCCATTCAAATCCGCATTGAACTGTCCGATTTTAACCATCTTCCGGATTTTCTGACAGAGGCCCTTCAAAATCGTATAATTCATCTCATAAACCGTTTTAACACTCTTTACTCACAGGATTCTACGTTTATGAGACCATCGTTCGCGACGGCGGAGGCCGTTGAAGCTCTCGGCCGAAGGATACGCTTCCTTCGTATTCAGAGAAAGCTTCAGCAAAAAATCGTGGCGGAGCGTGCGGGTATTTCCGTCAACACCCTCTCGAAAATGGAACTCGGCGACTGCGGCGTTTCGATTGGGAACATCGTTTCCGTCCTGCATGCCATCGGCGTGGACGACCCCTTCTCTTCTTTGGGTACCGACGAGCTTTACGACGGCTTTTTGACGGACCGCCCTCTTCCTCGGCGTGTGCGTCGCCGCCGGGTGAAGGAGGAATAACAAAAATGTTGCGCTCGGACCACCGCATCTGGCAGCTCTCCTATCCCCTCACCTTTGAGAGCGATTTGGAAAAAAGAATTCCCGTCGGCCGTCTTCATGTACGTGACGACAATGCGTCAACGCTTCGTCGTTCCGAATTGGAGTCCCGATCGGGATCTTTATTGGAAGGCGATGAAAATTCGGACCCGAAGGCCTCCAAAAAGACCAAACGGCGTACCGTTCTCGCGCCGCAGCCCTCCCTCTGGTTCGAGTACGACGAAGCGTGGTTGTCCGAAGGCTTCGCCCTCTCCCACGACCTCCCTTTGAAGGATGGTCCGATCCTGCCGAAAAAGGGAAAGCGTCTCTTTGCTTTTCTCGAAGACCTTCGACTCGATTCCGAGATTCGTTTCCTCGTCGAGGAGGCGAGTGACAAAGGCGTTTCACTCGACTGGATGCTCGGCGTCAAGCCGGAAGAGGCCGCATTCACGTCTCTTCTGGAGGAGAATTCCTCGCTTGGCGCTCTCTCGGCGGCGCTTGAGGGCGACGTCAAACCGCTCGCTCCCGCCCTTCTTGCGAAGATTCTCTCGCATCGTCCCGCGCTTCCCGTCTTTCAGTCCCAAGGCGACGAACTTCTCTACGCCCATCATGCGGCGGAACGAAACCGTGCGGGAAAGGCCGAACTCGAACTCCTTCTCTCCGCCCGTACGCTTCCCGGACGCTCGCCCGTCTATTCGGTCCTCGTCGACAAACGTCCTGCGGTAGCGACCTTCGGCCTCTCCTCGGAACCCGTTCACGCCGCGCTCTGGCAGGGTTTTTCTTTGGAAACGGCCCGTGCCGTCGGGATCCGCACCGTAACACCCACGCTCAAAATGCTGATGGGCGAGCCCGTGCTGCTTCGCACCCGAGCGGATCGAGACGAGGCGAACCGTCCCTATGCGGCGCTTTCCGCCAAGTCCCTGATCGCGCCCAAGGGAACGGGCTTGAGAAAGACGATCACCTATTCCGACATCGTCGACTTTCTCACGCAGGAAGGTGCCGCGCCCAAGGAGGACCTCCCCGAAGTCTGGCGCCGCATGGCCTTTACGCTTCTCACCGGTCCCACGGGAGACCATCCCGAACGGTGGCTTTTCATCCGCCCCGTCGGACGTCATTCGGACGGTTGGCGGCTCGCTCCCGCGCACAGCCTCACCTTCACGTCGCCTTCGTTGTCGCCCCGGGGCGGCATGCGTCTTCGCGCGGGATCGTCGCGCTTCACGACGGACGAGGCGATCACTTACGCCCCCTACTTCGATCTTTCGATTCAGGAGGCGAAACGCTTCGTTCTCACGGTGCGCCGTCGTCTTCTCGACTGGGACGCCGACGCCCGCGAGTACGGCATCCCCCCGCGGGAAATCGAAGCCATGGCGGACGCCTTCGAAGACTGATCTTCGTGGCACAATGCACCAAAACACCTTTGAAGGAGACGGCATGTCCAAAACCTATGCCCTCATCACCGGCGCTTCGAGCGGGATCGGTCTCGAGATCGCCCGTCAGCTCGCCGCGCGCCGCATGCATCTGACGCTCGTCGCCCGTTCGGGAGACGTGCTCGAAGAAGTGGCCCGTGAACTTACGGAACGCTTCGGCGTCGACGTTCGCACCGCTGCGCTCGATCTTTCCGAGTCCGACGGTTGGGGGAAGCTCGAACGACTCATTGAAGAGGACGAACGCGAGCTCACGCTTCTCGTCAACAACGCGGGCGTGGGCGCCTTCGGCTCGGCCCTCGACGTTCCCGAAGAGCGCGTGCGCACGATGCTTCGCCTCAATATCGAAGCGGTGACGCGCCTCACGCTCTTTTGCGCAAAGCGCTTCCGGGAGCGCGGACACGGCCGCATCCTCAACATCGCCTCCACGGGCGCCTTCCAACCCTGCCCCTGGCTTGCGGTCTACGGCGCCACGAAGGCCTACGTGCTCTCCTTCAGCGAAGCCCTTTCCGAGGAACTGAAGGGGACGGGCGTCACCGTAACTGCCTTCTGCCCGGGTCCCACGCGCACGAACTTCGGCACCGCGGCGGGGCTCGAAGAGGACTCTCCCTTTGACGAATACGCCCAGGACGTGCGGCCCGTCGCCCGAGCGGCGTTGGACGCCGCCTTCCGCGGCGCTCCCGTGGAAATCGAAGGCTGGCTCAACCGCTTGGTCGCGGTCGTCGCGCAGATCGCACCGCGCACCCTCGTACGGCAAATCGCCGCGAAACTTCTGCGCAAGATGCGCTGATTTGCCGTCCCCGAAGCCGCCGCAGGCTATACTTCGGGGGCCGCGGAACTTCTCCGCCAAGCTTTTTGAAAGGAAACACCATGCGTAAGCACATGCGCCGCGTCACGTTCAAGGTCGAATACGGCATGACCTGGGGCTGGTACTGCCATTTCCGTGAACTCTTCCGCCGCTTCAAGAAGGGCGACGATTCGGTTCTCGACGAACTCGGCAAGTACCTCAACCTCGACGAAAAAGAGGCCGAAGCCAAGGACGAATAAGTCCCGCCTTTACATGAAACCCCGTTGCGGCAGAACCGAACGGGGTTTTCTTTCATTCCTCTTCGGGAATCTTATTTGAACCAGTCGCGGGCGAGCTTCATCGGACAGAAGCCCGGTCCGCACATGCTGCAAAAGTGCGCCTGTCGTCCGCCATTGCCGCCGATCGTCTTGTCGTGAAAAGCGGCCGCGCGCTCCGGATCAAAGGTGAGCGCGAACTGATCGTCCCAACGAAAATCAAAGCGGGCCGCACTCATCATGAAGTCCCGAAGCGCGGCCCCGCGGATTCCCTTGGCGATGTCCGCCGCATGGGCGGAGATCCGGAAGGCCGCCATCCCTTCGCGTACGTCTTGAGCCTCGGGAAGTCCCAGGTGCTCCTTCGGCGTCACGTAGCAGAGCATCGCCGTGCCGAGCGACGCCAAGGCCGTCCCGCCGATCGCGGCCGTGATGTGGTCGTAGCCCGCGCCCACGTCCGTGGGCAGGGGCCCGAGCGTATAGAGAGGCGCATTGTCGCACCACTCCCGCACGCCCTTCTGATTGCGGGCGATTCCGCCGTAGGGCACGTGTCCGGGACCCTCGATCATCACCTGCACGCCCTTTTCCCTCGCACGGCAGCCGAGTTCTCCGAACGTCCTCATCTCCGCGAACTGCGCTTCGTCGTTGCCGTCATAAATCGATCCCGGACGAAGGCCGTCGCCGAGCGAAAGCGTCACGTCGTACCTGCGCGCCACGTCGAGGATCTCGTCGAATCTTTCGTAGAGGAAGTTTTCCTTCCCTGTCGCATGCATCCAGGCGGCGAGAATGCCGCCTCCCCGCGAGACGATCCCCGTGAGGCGCTTACGGGTGAGTTCCACGTGACTGTGCAGAACGCCCGCGTGAATCGTCATGTAGTCGACACCCTCTTCCGCCTGTTGGCAGAGCGTTTCGTAGAAGGCGTCCCACGTGAGGGCCTCGGGCTTTTTCACCTTCTCGAGCGCCTCGTAGATCGGCACGGTTCCGAGCGGCACGGGACTGTGGCGCAGCATCGCGCGGCGGATGCGCCCCGAATCCTCTCCGACCGACAAGTCCATCACCGTGTCGGCGCCGCACAGCAAAGCTTCGCGAAGCTTTTCGAGTTCCGCATCCAGATTGGAAATCTTCCCTGTCGTCCCGAGATTCGCGTTCACCTTGGTGCGGAATTTCTCTCCGATCACCGTGGGCTCGGCCTCGCGATGACGGACGTTCGCGGGAATCACGGCTTGGCCCGAGGCGACGAGTGCGCGCACGTCCTCGCCCGTCCAGGGTTTGACGTCGAAGAAGGGAGCCAGTTTTTCGGAGAGCGCCTCGTCTTCGAGTTTGTCGAGCATGGCCTTCGTGGCCCGGAGTCCCGAGTTTTCACGGCCCGCTACAAAGCTCATCTCGGGCGTGACGACGCCCTTCTTCGCGGCCGTTAGCTGCGTATCGCTCCCTACCGCGCGCTCGCGCCGAAGTTTCGGATGAAAATCGGTGACGGGTGCGTTTTCATCGATCCAGTTCTCGCCGAAAGGTCCCGTCACGTCGGGAAGATAAATCGAAGGATAGTCGCGTCCCCCGAAGTTCGGGGGAGCGCAGGAAAAGTCGATGCGGCGAAAAGGAATCTCTTCCCCCGCTTCGCTGATGAGATAGTCGCGCTCGCCCGCAAGGCGCTTCACCTTGCCGGGCGTATCGTCGTGAATCCAAGAAATGGGTTTCATCGTGTGTCGTCTCCGTGCGCCGAGTCGGACGACGGACGGTGACGAACGGCCGGACCTCTCCCGTTTTCTCGAGAAAGACCCGACGCGAACGTCCTGCAGTCCCGCCGCCGGTATTAACCGGATCCGGTGCCAAGGGTGCTTCTCAACCGGGCTGAGCCCAGTGCCCCCCGCAGGCGCGTTGTGTGTGGGAAAGCGTCCATTCTACGGAAATTCCCGTCGACGGAATCCCGAGACTGACAAAATCTCACGATTGTTCGTCGGTCCCGAGGTCGCCCCGACATGCTTTCCTCAGCGGTCTCAGGCCGCGAGTTCGATCGTTTCGCCCTGCGCGGGAACGGCGAGCTTCTCGAGTCCCTTTTCTTTTGCGAACGCACGGAGCGATTCGCTCGTGACCGTGGCGTGCGAAACGCCGTCGAGGTGCGTCGCGATCACCTTCAATTCCGGGTGACGGCGCATGAGCGTGAGCACGTCGTACTCGTTCATGATGAGGGGATGGCCCTTCGGGAACTGCGCGCCCGCGGCGTTCACCGCAACCACGGCCGGCGCAAACTTCGCGATCGCCTCCTCCACGTATTCGCAGAAGACCGTGTCGCCCGCGAGGTAGAAGCGAAAGTTTTCGGGTTTGCGCGCCGATTCGGTTGCCTCGAACACCACGCCGCAGGCCTTCCCCGAAAATCCCATGAAGTCATAGGCGTCGCTCGTCACCGGATCGCCCTCGCCGTGTTCGCATCGGGTCTTATAGAGACGAACACCCTCGAATTCGACGCCTTCTTCGAGAAGCACGCGCACGTCCGCAAAACCCCAGCCGCGAAGCTGCGTGGCCTCTTCTTCCGACTGCGCGAAGAGAACGAGGCTCTTGGGGAGAACTTCACGCGCCGTGTCGTCGAAGTGATCGAGGTGAAGATGCGTCACGATCACGGCGTCGACGTCAAAGAGACTCTCAAGCGAAACGGGGAGGTCCGTCGTAGGATTCCCCTCGCCCGTCACACAGGTGTACGGGAAGACCGGATAGGTGTTCTTCGGCGCAAGCATCGGGTCGATCATGAAGCGCACGCCCGCGAATTCGACGATGGAAAGGGCGCTGCGGATCTGTTGGAATTTCATGGCTGCTCCTTGTGTGCGAACCCTTTCTGGTCCGCAAAATAAGGTTGAAACACGGGTCCGAAGGCGCCGACAAGCGGGCTTGCGGACTTGGCTTGCGGAGCAAGATAATACCTATAGTTACTTTAGCTTCAAGTATGAATTCAAACTTTTTGGGGTGACGATGAAAATAGGTGAATTGGCCGCCCGATCCGGAGCGGCGGTGGGAACGATCCGCTTTTACGAAGCGCGCGGGATTCTCAACAAGCCCCGGCGCGGTCCCGGCGGACAGCGGGAATACGGTGCGTCCGACCTCGAGCGGCTTAGCTTCATCATGCGTTGCCGCAACGCGGGCATGAAGCTCGAGTGCGTGGAGCGGTTTCTCGCCTACGAAGACGATCCTTCGCTTGGAACTCCGTGGCTCCTCGAGCGAATCGACGAATACATCGACGGCATCCAAAAGCTTCGGACCGACCTCGATCGAACGGAAGCCTACCTGCGGGGCGTGCGAAACCGAATGGCCGCGGGCGAGACCGCATGCCTCAAGTGCGCGTCCGAAGGCGCCGCCATCGAGAGCGCGGCCGTGGAGCATTCTTCCGGCGGACAGAAGAAAGCCTGAAATTCCGGACGGAAACTGTAACCGCACCGCCGAAAACTAAAAACGGGGACCGGCCCAAACCGATCCCCGCTTTTGCGAGAAGCATTCCGACGTCCCCGAAGGACGTCGGGAGAACTCAAGCTCAGTTGAAGTCGATGCGCAGCGTCGCTTCGATCTGATGATTCTGGCGGCCGCCGTCGCCCGCCGAAAGACCGTAGCTCATGCCGAGGTTGAGGTCTTGGAAGGTCGACATGTAGCCGATGCGCAGGTCTCCGATCACATCGCCCGTCACGTCGTACTTCATGCTGTCGGACGTGTTGGAGCCTTCGAGCGTGAAGGTGGAGTCCGTGTCGCCGAAGCGGCCGCGGACCGTGAGGTCGACGTAGGGCTGGACGTTCCAGCGGGCGTATTCGAAGGACGAGGCGAACGTGACGCCCACGGGCACTTCAAAGATCCAGAGCTTGTCTTCGCTCACCTTGAAGAGCTCTTCCGAACCCATTTCGATCGTGTAGTCGTCGACGTCGATCATCGAAGCGCGCACGCCGGCATGCGGAATCATGCGCACCGTACCCCACTTGAACTCCTTGTCGGCGCGGGCGCCGATCGAGATTTCCGTGGCGCCGAGGTCGCTCGTGATCTCGTTGCCGACATAGTTCATCTTGGCGTCCCCGCTCGTCTTCGAGTACGAGAACATGCCCATCAGGCGGTAGGCGTCGAACTGACGGGCGTGCCAGAGGTGGAGACCGTAGTTCGTGACGTCCGTCGTGACGGGAAGGCCTTCGCCTTCGCTGTCGGCGTCGCCCGACTGGTAGGAAGCCGCCACGCCGATCGTGTCGCCGTTGCGAAGCTTCTTGTCGAAGCCCCCCATGATACCGACGGTGTCGATCGAATAGCCGCCCTTCATGCCGCCGACCGCAAGGTCGTCGGACTTGAGCTTGCCCGCGATCGGCTGCACCCACCAGCCTTCGGCCTGACGCGGCATCGTCACGGCGTGGTGTTCGACCTGATCAGCCACGTAATTGCCGAAATCGACCGCCATGGCCGTAAAACCCGCTACGGCACCGAGTCCGGTGACGGAGTTGATCGTATTGGAGATCTCTTCGAGACTCGTGGCGTTCGACAAAACGGCGTCGACGAGCCGTTTGTCGAGGGCGCTGCCTCGGTCGCCTCCGAAGACGCTGTTCATGAGGTTCACGGCGCCGATGTCTTCGAGGCCCGAGCCCTCGATGGTGTCGCCGCCCACGACGATCTGGTTGTCGTCGTTCACCGTGATTTCGGCGCCGTTCTCAAAGGCAGCCTTCCAAAGATCGCTGGCAGAAGAACCGCCCGCATCGATGGTGACCCCATCCAGAGCGGAAGTGTCGAGCGTATCTTCGTCAAAGAGCCTGTAGACGCCCCACGAGAGGTTGACGCCCTTGACGTTGAGCTTTGTCCCCGTACCGTTAGCGACGACGAGTCCCTTGCCGCCGTCGCTCCTCGTCTGACTGAAGAGCGCTTCGGAGCCGAAGTTTCTGCCGTCAAACACGACGTCGGTGGTACCGGCGATGCCGATCGCATAGTCGACTTCCGTCCCGTCCGTCTGCTTAATGGTATCTCCGCCGATCGTAAGCTTGCCGCTCTCCCCGATCGCGACGGGAGAACCCACTTCCAGTGTGGCGCCGGCGGGATCCGCCTTTGTTTCAGCCTCGTCCTTCTTGTCCACAAGGTCCGCAATGTTCTTCGTTACGTTGAGCCCGAGATAACCGCTTTCCAACGTCAGGCTGCCGTTGAGCGTCTTGACATTGTCCACCATCATCTTCGAGTCTTTGAGCGTAATCGCTCCCGTCTGAAGATCGAGCGTACCGACGTCGAGGTTGCTCTTCGTAACCGTGAGTGTCAGATCGCCGAGGTCGTAAACGTCATTACCCGTAATCGTGACGGTTTCGGGCTCGGAAGTCGTTCCATCTTCGGAAGAATCATCTGCCGTAGTGGCTGTGCCATCGCCGGATTCGCCTTCGTTCGTTTCGTACTGGAAAGGCTTTTCAACCTGGACCGTAGTGTTCTCGTATTTTGTGTTACGAGCAATCGTGAGCGTGCCGATGGAGAGGTCGCTCCCTAAGATCTCGGAGTTGACGGAAAGTTCGTTCTTGTTCAGATCCCCTGCCAATTTGTTTTCAAACTCGTCGCGCAGTCCTTCGAGCGTATTCTTGAATTCGGAGTACTCGTCCTCTTCCAGGAGGGCTTCGAGTTCTTCAAGGATGTTGTCCTTTGTCCAACCTTCCATGTCGATAGGGTCGCCCTTCCAATTATCAGTAATCGCATCCTTGATTCTCTCGACGTCTACGTCGTAGGCGATCTTCATCGACGTACCGACGAGATTGAGCGAAGACATCTCAAGGGACGGCGTGTAGCCGTGACCGTCGTAGGGATCCGTTCCCTCAGGACGGACTTGGTGAATGTCGAGCTTCGTGTTGACTACGGTGACGTCGCCGAACTTCTTGTAGGACCAGGAACCGTTCGTATCGTCGTCCTGCGTTTCCGTCTCGCCATCTTCCTCGGACGCGTTCGCCGGCGTAAACGTCGCGGCATAGCCCGTGATTGCCAGGGTGCCGACGTGCAGTTTGGAACCCCAGGTAAACCCGCCGTCGTCCGACGGCTGTTGGAGGTCGTCCGCGGCAACGTGCGAGCCCGCGGAAATGTCGATGCCGTCGGCAAAGACCTCGGCGTCGGTCTTTCCATCAATCGTGAAAGTGCTCGTGTCCGATGCAAATTCATTGATTTGCAAATCACCGGTAACGCGAAAATCTCCTCGGTCATTTTCGGCTACACCTGTGACGTAGTTCGAGACGGACTTTTCTCCATTCACGGCCGAGATACGCAACGTTTCCCAAACCGATTCTCCGTCGATTTGGGCCGTATTTTCCGCCTGAAGAACAAGCGTCTCCCCTTCAGAGAGAGCACCCGAAGCGTTCACGAACTTGCCGCCTTCAGCTACGGTGACCGTCCCGAAGTGAACAAGCGTCTGAACTTCACCCGGTTTGGCGCCTTCGCCGTCGCTCTCGCCTTTGGGTTCCTCTGTGACCTGATAGCCCTTGTCCTGGTTGGTGAGCGTAGCACCCTTACCGATTTCCACGTTCCCCACGTTGAGGGCAAGCGCATCCTCCGTCTCCACGGCAAGAATGCTGTCCGAACCGACGGTCATTTGCGCGTTCGAGCCAAGGACAATTTTCCCCTCGTTTGTGAAATTCTTAACCGCGTCCGCGTTGTTGACGGAAAGCGTGAACGAAGCCTGTTGCGAATCCGACGAACCGACGAATTTAATCACGCCGCCTTCCTCATTCGTGAAGTCGCCGTCCTCGACCGTCAGGGAGCCGTTCTGAAAGGTAACGTGAGACGAGTTGCTGAAGGCGCCGCCGCCCTTGACATTGAGATCGACGTCATCGAACGTCACTACTTTCTCGTCGTTCCCGGCCTCGGTCGCTTCCTTCGTCGGAAGATCAATCGTGAGCGAACCATCGCTCGTCACCGTAATGGTGGTGTTGGAGCCGTCTTTACCCTGGACCTTGAGACCGCCGAAGCTCTCGTTTTCACCGAGAACGCCTTCCTTTTTCAACCACTCGTCGTTCCAAGTGACGCTCGTTTCTGCGTCTTTGATCTCCGATGCAATACCCAAGACACCATTAGGACCGACCGTTACTTCGATATTTTTAGGCTTGGGGTCTGACGGAGTTTCGGTCCCGTCGGCACGGGCCGTCGCGGCCATCAGCGAAAGCGCACCGAGGGCGGCGAGCACCACGGTCTTCTTGGCAAAAGTTGTGTGTTCCATGGGAAGCTACTCTTGTTTTGAGAAAAAATGTTGGGCTCGACCCGCTTGCGTTCCCCAATGCGGGATCCAGCCGTGAATGATTTCAAATGGACTCAAGTGTAGCTGAAAACGCCCTTTCCACCCTCCCTCTTTTTCACCCTTTTCTCTGCCTTTTGCCTAAGGATTAACCACTACCCAACGCAAAAACCCCGACCGCAATGCGTGCCGGGGTTCGTATTGGAAATGCTCGGATCAATCAGTTTCGCTCGAAGACGCAGCAGCCTTCGGGCGGGTTCGCGACGGGATTGCCCTCGTCGTCGAGAAGCTCCATCCTGCCGGGTTCCGTCGTTCGGAAGTAGAAGGTACGGCCTTCGCCCGAGGTTTTGAGTTCCATGACGTCGCCCTTCAGCGAATAAAAGCCCGTGAGGAGTTCACCCTGCTTCTTCGGGAAATAGACGAAGCACTGATACTGATCGAGCGTAACTTCGACGGGCTGGCCTTCGCCGCTCATCGTGAGGCCGGTGCCGTTGTAGTGACCCGCCCACTTGAGCGTCGTTTCCTTGTCGGCGACGGTCGAGCAGCCGGAAAGCATGAGTGCGCCGAGCGCGGCGGCGACGGTGGCCGCAAGCGTCTTCTTCACGATGAATCTCCTTTATTAGGGACGAATGGGAACAACGGTATTCTTCGCTCCGAAGCTGAAAACGCCCTTAAAGTCCAAGCGGCCCCGCCAGACAAAAAGAGGGCCGCCCTCCTTTCGGAAGACGACCCCTGTCTTTGCTTTCTGATGCGTGCCGGCGCGTTGGGAGAACCGCCCCGGCACGGTTTCGGTTGTCGGACCGATTACTTGACGTAAGCGGCGGCCGACTGGCCGGCGATGCGGCCGAAGGTCACGATGTCGGCCTGAGCGTTGCCGCCGAGGCGGTTGCCGCCGTGCACGCCGCCCGTGACTTCACCCGCGGCGAAGAGACCCGGGATGGCCTTGCCTTCCTTGTTGAGGACCTGCGCCTTGGTGTTGATCTTCAGACCGCCCATGGTGTGGTGAACGGCGGGCTGAACCTTGACGGCCCAGTACGGAGCCTTGTCGAGAGCGGACGGCATGTCGGGACGGCCGAACTGCGAGTCCTTGCCGGACTTCTGGTCGGCGGCGTACTGCTTGAGCGTGGCTTCAAGCGCGTCGGCCGGAAGGTTCGTGGCGGCGGCGAGTTCCTTGACGTCCTTGCCCGTGACGGCGAGGCCCATCTTGATGTAGCCCTGGATGAGCTTGGCCTTGGCGCGGATGCCGTCGTCCCAGATGATCCAGGCGAACTTGCCGGGCTGCTTTAATTCGTTGGCGGACACGACGTCGCGCGTCAGGAGTTCGTTCGTGAAGCGCTTGCCTTCGGCGTTGACGAGAATGGCGCCGTCGCCGCGGACGCTTTCGGAGATCAGAACGCCTTCGGGCGTGGCGGTCGGGTGAGCCTGGATCTGGTCCATATCGACCGTGGCGGCGCCGATCTTTTCAGCGAGAACGATGCCGTCGCCCGTGGCGCCCGGATGATTCGTCGTGGCGTAGCCCTTAAGCATGGGCTTGTACTTGACGAGCATTTCCTGATTGGCGCCGAAGCCGCCGGCGGCCACCACGACGGCCTTGGAGTCGATCGTGTAGGTCTTGCCGTCCTTGGAGGTGAACTTGACGCCAGAAACGGCGCCGTCCTTGCCCGTCACGATGTCGGTGACGCGGGCGTTCGTGCGGACGTCGATCTTGCGGTCCTTCGTGGCGGTCCAGAGCGTGCGGATCACTTCGGGACCGACGGCCGAGCCGTCGTGCGGACGGTGGGCGCGGTTGTACTTGGCGCCGCCGGCGCGGCCGACCGTTTCAAAGTCGCCGCCGAGGGAGACGAGCCAGGCAAGCGCGTCCTTGGCGTTCGTGCAGAGCGTGCGGACGAGTTCGGGATCGTTGATGTTGTGGCCGCCCTTCATCGTATCGGCGATGAACTGTTCGATCGTGTCGGGAATGCCGTCGCGCTTCTGCTGAGCCGTTTCAGCAGCGTTGAAGCCGCCTTCGGCGCGAAGCGTGTTGCCGCCCACCATCGCCATCTTTTCGAGGACGATCACCTTCTTGCCCGCGTCATGGAGCGTCACGGCCGCGGAAAGGCCGGCACCGCCCGAGCCGATCACGACGACGTCGGTCGTGTAGTCGGCGGCCCAGACACCGCCCATGGCGGTCGCAAGCGCGGAAACAATCAAAAGCTTCTTCATTTCACTCTCCTTGTAACTGAGGTCTTCCTTCAAGACCGCGGTGAATTCTAGGCGACTTGAAGGCGCTCTCCGTTAAAGAAAAGTAAACGCAACGTGAAGCAAACGTTCATCACGCGCTAGTCGGAAGCGAATGCGGCGAAACACCGCTCGACAAAGCGCTCCGCGATTTTGAGGGGCGGCCGCTCGGCGGGAAGCACGAAGGCCAGGGGCCGTACGGCCCAGCCGTCCAAAAGATTTACGGTCTCGACCCCGGCGTCGGGACGCACGGCCGACTTCGGAACAACGGCGACCCCGGCCCCGCCCGCGACGAGTCGGATGACGAGATCGAAAGACTTCACCTCCACCGCGGGACGAAGCCGCACGCCGACGGCGCGCGCCCGCTCATGGAGCGCCCGCATCATGGGCGCCCCCTTCTGAAGACAAACGTAGGGATGTCCGAGCGTGTCGATGAATCGGATCGACTCGTTCCGGGCGAGTTCGTGGCCCGGCGGCGTGATGAGGACGTGACGGTCGCGCAGAAAAGGAAGAATCTTCACGGGGAGGCCGCTGTTTTTCGCCGTCGTTTCAAGCGCGAAGCCGAGGTCGGCTTCCCCGAAGGCGACAAGCCGACAGCTTTCGTCGCTTCTTCGGTCGAGCAAAGAGCATCGCACCCCCTCTTTGGCGAGGAAGGGTCCGAGGATCGGCACGATGAAACTTTGGATCCCCGCGTTGTTCGAGGCGATGCGAAGGATCGGCACGTGATGCGGACGGTAGTTTTCCATGTCCGCCTCGGTGGCGGTCGCAAGTGCGAGAAGTTCGCGGGCATGGCGCTCGAAGGCGTGCCCTGCCGGCGAAAGGGAGAGACCGCGGGATTCGCGGAAAAAGAGGGTCGTGTCGAGTTCGCGCTCAAGGCGTTTGAGGCGCAGGCTCACGGCCGAAGGCGTGACGCGGAGTTCTTCCGCGGCGTGCGTGACGTTGAGCGTGCGCGAGAGCGTGAGAAAGGCTTCGAGGTCGGTAAAGTCGAAATGCATGATCGGGCGGCGCGCCTTGTCGTTTCGTTGTCGTCGCTCACGATCCTAGCAATTTTTCCCGTTTTTCAGTAGGAGGATTTTCACCGTCCGCAAGGAAAGCCGTCCGCCCCGCTTTCAAAAGGCGGCGCACATCTTTTTACAGGGCACGAAAAAGCTGGACGCCTTACGGGGACATCCGGCTCTGAGGGCGCACCGCTCGGGGCGGAGCGAAACCTCACCTTGCCTGTTTTGTTACCTTCATCCTAGCGCAAAAGACCGGAAAAGGGAAGTCTTCCTCAGCCCGCGCCGCCCGGAAGAACCGTCTCGACGCCGACGTCGCAGACCGCCCCCACGCACCAGCCGAAGCCCTTGAGGAATACGACGAGCGCGATCAAAAAGAGAATGAAAAGAACAACCGACAGAACCTGAGAGCTCTTGCCTTCTTTACGCGTCGTCATGGAAACCTCCTTTTCCAAAAGGAGCTAGAACGAATATTCTCGCTTCACTTGTATTTTCTCACGCCGGTTACGACTTGTCACCTTCTTTTTCAAGCCCTCGAATCGGAAGTTTCCCTGCCTCTTTACTGAACGCTTGTTCATTAGATTCGCAAGACTTTTGCGCGATTTCCCTCCTCTCGCCGTCCCCTTATCCTCCGCAGGGATTTTCAGCGTTTTCAATCTTTTATCGTTCCGAATCCCGAAGTTTTTCCATCGAGTTTCCTTCCAAACGTCTGCGGCTCGAAAAACCCTGTCGCAGGGCGACAGGCAAACGGCCTCTCAAAGAGATCCCGCGCACGCGCGGCATTTGTTAAGATTCCTTGCCGCTTCGCCCCGCGAGCGGCGCACCGCCCCGCCCACGGGCGCAACCCTCCGCGGCATTTCAACAAAACCAAACGGACTCGACCGTGAATCCCGTAACCAAAGCCTTCATTCAGCTCCACCTCTCGATTCTTCTTGCGGGGTGGACGGGCGTCTTCGGCAAGCTCATCTCCTTGTCGCCCGGCCTCATCGTCTTCTGGCGCATCGTCATCGCGGGCGGACTCATCTGGCTCTGGGCCGCGGCGACGAAGAAGCTCGACGCCGTCAAAAAGCTCGACCGCCTCGGCATCATGGGCGTGGGCGCGCTCCTCATGCTGCAGTGGACGCTCTTTTACGCCTCGATCAAGGCGAGCAACGTCTCGATCGGCGTCGTGGCCTTCTCGTCGATCGGCTTTTTCACGGCGATTCTCGAGCCGCTCTTTCACCGGCGCCGTCCGAGCGTCAAGGAGCTCGGGATTTCGCTTCTCACGATCCTCGGGATCTATCTCATCTTTCACTTCGACACGCAGTACCGCCTCGGGATCGTCTTCGGACTGTTGTCCGCCTTCGGCGCGGCGCTGCTCGCGATCTTCTTCAAGCACTACCGCGCGAAGTATTCGACGAACACCTGCATGGCCTGGCAGCTCGCCGGGGGCTTCGTCGCGATCGCTCTGCTGATGCCCGTCTACCGGCACTTCATGCCGCCCGAACCCTTCTTCCCCGAAGGACTCGACATTCTCTACCTTCTCATCTTCGGGACCTTCTGCACGCTCGGCATGTACATCCTGCAGATTCAGTCGCTCGAGCGCATTTCGGCCTTCACGGTGAACCTCTCCTACAACCTCGAACCCGTATACTCGATTCTGTTGGCGATGGTGATCTTTCATGAAGCCCGCGACCTCGGTCTTTCGTTCTACGCCGGGGTCGGCCTCATCATTCTGTCGGTCCTTCTGCAGACCCTTTCCGTGACGAAGCTCTCACGGCGCCACCGCAATCTCATAAAGCGACAAAACGCCAAGGAGGAATCCCGTTGAAACCGGACTCGAAACGATCGTCCGCGATCCCCTTCGATCCCGTCGGACGCCCGACCGAGAAAAAGCCCCGATCGATTACGATGGCGACGGGCCCGCGCGCCCGCCGCGAGGCGGTCTCGGTTCCGAGCTCGTCAAGCGTGAGAAGGCCGCTCTACGACTGGCATCTCGGACGCGAAAGATTCCTGAAGCGCGAGGAAGAGGAATTCCGCGCCGCCCCCGCGCATCTTGACGCCCTTCCTAAGATCTTTCGCCATCCCTACTGGCGAAACCGGCTCGGGCATGCGCTCGAGCGCGCCTTCGCGGCGGAAAACACCGCCCTTTCGGATCCGGGCTACGTCGAGCAGGCGAGCGGCTTTCTGCTCACGGACCTGCGCCGCGGCGCGGGCCGCACGGCGCCGCACACCGACGCCGTCCCCGAATACTTCAGCTTCGACCCCGATCTCGGGGAAAACGGAGAAGAGGAGTACGAATCGGACGACTTCTTCGACGAGGCCTCGGAAGACGAGGAATTCCTTCCCGAAGCGCCCGACTTCGACGAAGAGGAAGACTTTGAAGACGACGCCGACGACGAGGCGTCCCTTTCCTTTCTCGCCCCGGTCGGCCCCGACGATCCCGTCGCGAAGGCCTTCCGCGAATATTGGGAGACGACCGAAGCGCAGCCCGAATACCGCCGTCAGCTCGAAGTGATCGAGAAGGCCTGCGACAAAGAATTCTTCGACTGGTTCTCGCTCAACCTCGACGACATCCGCCGAAGCTGCTTCCTGGCGGGGAATTCCTCGGGCTACTTCACGATGCCGCGCCCGGCGCTGCTCGTGCGGGTGCTCCGTGAAGCCGCCAAGGACGAATTTCCCGACGAAGACTGGTCGCCCGAAGTCGCCCGCGACGCAAGGTTCCTGCGCGCCCTCTGGCGACTCCCCAGAGTCAACTACGCCCTTCTCGCCGTTTCGGGCGTCACGGGCGCCGTGTTGGGTTCGATCGTCGCGTGGTACCCGACCTTCATTCCGGTGATTTCGAGCCGGGTTCCGAACTGGGAGGCCCTCACGCTCGCGGTGCGAAAGCGCCTCTGGGAAACGGAGGAAGGCCGACGCGCCCTCGCGGAAGTCGAACGCCTCGCCGCCGAGGACGAACGCCTGCAGGCGCGCGCCGAAGCCGCCAACGCAAAGGACCGTAGAGCCCGCAAGGTGAACGGCGACGACTTCACGCCCTTCATTCAGCATGTTTGGGTAAACCCCCGTTTGCGCACGCTCCCCGTCGATCAGTCGCTCGTATACGCTTTCCTGAACGTCGTAACCAAGGCCAAGCGCGCGTCCTTCTACATCGGGAAGATCCACGGCGAATGCAAGGAATTCACCGTTGCGGGGGACGTCCGCACCGTTTCGGACGGCGAAACGCCGGAGCTGCGCCGCATCGACATCATCGACTACGGCAACGAACCGAAGCTGCAGTATTTCCTCGCCGATCAGAAGATCGGGGACGAAGAGGCCTTCTTCGCCGAAGCCGACGGTCCCCTCGGGGACGTGCTGCGCACGCTCGAAACGGAAATCCTCTTTGCCGACCTGTCGGGCGAGGATCTGTCGGAAGACAGCCGCTTCGCCTGGATGGAGGACTTCATCGACGACGACCTGATGTTCCGCATCGAAGGTCCCGACGAAGAGGAACCCGAAGAAGACTACGACGAACTCGAACGGGCCGCGGCGAAACTCCCCGACGAGCCCGAAGAAGACGATTGATTTTTTACCGAACAAACATGAAGAAACTGAGCCTCACGCTCGCCGCGCTCTTCTGCGCGGGGAGCCTTTGCGCCGCTCCGACGGAACCCGTCACGATCGGCAACATCACCTACGACACCGCCTGCGAGGTTGCGGGCACGCCCCTGAAGTTGAACGGCGCGGGCCTTCGCAAGATCGTGTTCTTCAAGGTCTATGCGGGCGGTCTCTACGTCTCGGATCCGACGACGGACGCCGCCAAGGTCTTCACGGACGAAAAGGCCCGCCGCGTGCGTCTGGGGCTTCTGCGCGACGTTGACGGCGCGGACTTCGTCGAAGCCCTTGAAGACGGCCTCAACGCCAACCTGACGCCCGAAAAGAAGGCCGCGATCGAAAAGGAAGTCGCGACGCTCAAGACCGTCATGCAGACGATCGGCGACGTGGTCGAGGGCGACCTCATCGACTTTGACTACGTTCCCGAAAAGGGCACGGTGATTCTGCGCAACGGCAAGCCCGTCGCCGAACCGATCCCGGGGAAGGCCCTCTACGACGCCGTGCTCGCGATCTGGTTGGGCGACAAGCCCATCGACGACACGCTCAAGACGGGCATGCTCGGGCTCTGATCTTCCTAATCCCAAATACACCGAAACCGCGCCGAACGTTCGATCGTTTGACGCGGTTTCGTTTTTTTTCTGCGCAGGACGCAGGAAGGACGCTTTCTCAGGAATCCTCGTCCCGGGAAATCCACCCCTTCAAAGTTCCCACGGCATAGCCCGCCGTATAAAAGATCCCCGCCATGTTGCGGATGATCCCTTCGACGTCGACGTAGGGAATCTGCGAAGCGACGTAGTCGCGCAGTTCCTCGCGGAGGACCTCCTCCGGCGTGGAGTTCCGAAGCTTTGCCGCGGCCCTGAGGGCGTGCACGGTCCCGGGGCTCAGGCGTCCCATGGCCTCGCGCACGGCCGCGTCCTTCGCCTCGCGAAGCGCCGCCTCCCTCACCCGATCGGGAACCGTCACGCTTCCCCCCGAATTTCGGTGAGGGGCGCGCCCGCCGTCACGGCGCCCCAGATCGAGGCGAGCGTCTCGACGTATTCGTCGAGTCCGTCCGAGGGATCGAACCAGCGGGGTGTGTCCTTCAACACCCCGTAGGCGTCCTCCATGTCCGCGACGAAGCGCTTGAAGGCCGCGCGAAGGAGATCGTCCCCCTCGAGGTCCGCGACGGCCGGCAGCCACTCGGCGAACTGTTCGTGAATCCCGAAGCCGTGCCATTCGTCGGAGGCTTCGTAGTGGGGATTGCGCCCGCCGTAGGTTTCGACGAGCCAGTCGACGAGCTTTTGGTCGGCCGCGGCGATGTCGTCGCGGTCGTATTCGATGCCGAGCGCCCGGCGGCGCTTGATGAAGTTCTGAAAAGCCTTGCGGAAGATCCCCGTCGTCACCTCGATGTTGAGAAGGTCGGGTTTGCGTTCCGCCCGGGAACCGAAGTCGCCGCAACGGCGGCAGGAAGTGCGGCAGCTCGTGTCACAGCGCGCCATGATCAGCTCCTTGCCAAAAGCGAAGCGCGGTAGGCCTTGAGAAGCGTCGCCGCGAATTCTTCGCAGATCGAGTGGGCGATCGGGTCGTCGAGGCGGAAGAACTGTCCCTTGTCGTCCTCGACGTTCTTCTTTTCGGCCTGGGTGAGCGCATAGTCCATGACGTTCAGGAGGAAGCACATGCCAAAGAGATGCGGCACGTGTTCGTCTTCGGTTTCGGCGAGAACGTCGTCGGAATCGAACTGCCCCTTCATCGAGTCAAAGAGCTTGCGGTCCTTTCGCAGTTCCTTGGCGATTTCGGCGAGAACCCAGTCGTCGGGCATCGCGAGAAATTCCCCGCGGTGCGATTCGGAGAGCAGCGCCCCCATCACGCCCGACATTTCGGACATGTGGTTCACGGCCGCGTCGTTCGATTCGATGTAGGCGAAGCCGTCGAGAAACTCGCTTCCGAAGGTGAAGAAAAAGGTCGTGAGATCGTGAAGATTGTCTGCGTGAAGATCCATTCGGGCCTCTCTTTGGGGGCGTTGTTCGTATCGATACCGAAGTATAGCGGCTCGCCCGCCCGCAAGGGCCCGTCATCTTTGCGCCCCACAAGAAAAAGGGCCCCGATCGCGTGAATCGGAGCCCCCGAGCTGATCAGACGAAATTTTCAGCCGTTACTTCGCGAAGAAGTCCTTGCCGGCCTCCTTCGCCTTTTCGCGGTCGCCCGCGAGGACGATCGTGAGGTTTTCCGGATCGGCGAAGCGGCGGATCGCCTTGTTGACGTCTTCAACCGTGAGCGCGAGGATCTGCTCTTCGACCTTCTTCGACTCGGTCCAGTCGAGACCGCGTTCGAGGTAGGAGGTCCAGGCCTGCGCCACGACCGAATCCTGGGCGCGGTTGATGGCGCGCGCATCGAGCATGCCCTTCTTCGCGTCGGCGAGTTCCTCTTCGGTGATGCCGTCCTTCACGGCGCGGGCGAGTTCGTCCTTGAGACTCGCTTCGGCCTGCGCGATGTTCTGCGGCGCCACGATGGCGAGAACGCTCCAGCTCGCGGCATCGCCGTAGAACGGAATGCGGATGCTCGAACCGGCCCCGTAGGAGAGGCCTTCCTTCTGACGCAGACGCGTCACGATGCGGTTCGAAAGACCCGAGGAGCCGCCGAGAATGTGGTCGGCGACGAGGAGCGCCGCGCGGTCGGCGTCCTTCTGATTGGCCGGGAAGGCGACGCGCGCATAGAGCACCGCGTTTTCCTTTTCGGGCGTGTCGATCGTGATGCGTTCGGCCTTGACCGGACGGTAGTCGCGCACGACGCGCTCGAACTTCACGGTCTTCGTCTTTTCGCCGACGATCTTCTCAGAGAGGGCCTTCTTCACGGTTTCTTCGTCAAAGTCGCCCACGACGGCGAAGTTCCCTTCGGTCGTCCCGAAGACGTTCTTGTACCAGTCCTTCACCTGATCGAGCGTCACCGCTTCGATTTCGGCGAGGAGTTCCTCGCTCGTTTCGGTGTGGCGCGGATCGCCCTTCGGATAGGTGTCAAAGTGCTTCGTGATCGCGTCGGAAGCCTTCGTGCGCGGATCGTCGGATCGCGCCTTGAGGCCCTGGATCATCTGGCTCTTAAGCGTTTCGAATTCCTTTTCCGGGAAGTTCGAACGGGTCATGAGATGACCGGCCAAGGCAATCGCGCCCGCCACGTGTTCGCGGTCCGTCGTAAAGGTGAAGGGAGAGCCCTCCATGCGGTTTTCCGTGAAGGCGCGGTCGATGTCGTCGCGCGTCATTTCGTCCGTTCCGCGCTGCAGCATGGCGGCGCCGAGCATGGAGACGGCCGTCTTCTTGGCGGACTCGAAGTCTCCGTTTTGGAGCTGCATCGAAACCGTCACGGTTTCGCCGCGCGCGGCCTTCGAAAGGAGCGCCGTCTTGATGCCGTCGATTTCGACGCGCTTCGTCGAGGCGTTGAGGTTTTCCTGCGAAGGATCGAAGGCCGCCACGGCCTTCCCTTCCGCCTTGAAGTCGTACTTCTTCAACACTTCCTCGGCCGAGGGCGCGGGCGCGATTTCGGCGCGCTTGAGTTCCGTGGTCGGGATGTATTCACCCACGACGCGGTTGTCGCGGACGAGATACTTCGCCGCGGCCTTGTTCACTTCGTCGACGGTGACGGATGCGACTTCCTCGCGGTCGGCGAAGAAGAGACGCCAGTCGCCGAGCGCAATGTAGTCGCTCAGCCCCACGGCGAACTGTTCCGGATCGGCGAGCGCACGGTCGAACATCAGGGCCTGTTCGTTTTGCTGGAGCTTGAGCTCCGCCTCTTCGGCGGGCTTTTCCTTGAAGGCGTTTTCAATCGTCGAGACGAGCTTTTCGCGCACCGGAGCGAGGTCCTTATCCTTGTCGACCATCGCGCCGAACATCACGAAGCCCGGGTGCGAGCCCGGGGTCGTCCAGCCGAAGACCTGCGAGGCCATGCCGGTTTCGACGAGTTCCTTGTAGAGACGGCCCGTGGGCGTCGTGCCGAGGATCGAAACGCCCATGGCGAGCGGTTCGTAGTCGGGCGAGAGCGCCGCGGGAATGCGGTAGCCGACCGCCACGAGCTTTTGTTCGCCCGGGCGACGGATCGTGAAGAAGCGCTCGCCGTCGGCCGTGGGTTCGACCGTCCATTCGTGCGGAAGCGTGCGGGTGGGCTTCGGGATCGGCCCGAAGTATTCCTGCACCCAGCCGAGAACGGTCGGGACGTCGAACTTCCCGGAAACCGTCAGCACGGCGTTGTCGGGCTGATAGTAGCGGTGATAGAAGGCCTGGAGGTTTTCGATTTCGACGTTCTCGATGTCGGAGCGGGCGCCGATCGTGTTGCGCCCGTAGCTGTGCCAGTCAAAGAGGACGGACTGCATGCGCTTCAACATCACCGAAACCGGGCGGTTTTCGCCCATTTCGTATTCGTTGCGCACGACGGTCATTTCGGTGTCGAGGTCCTTCTTCGCGATGAAGGCGTTCGTCATCGAGTCGGCCTGCCAGCCGAGCGCCCACTTCATGTTGTCGTCGTTGGCGGTGAAGCTTACGAAGTAGTTCGTGCGGTCGAGCCACGTCGTGCCGTTCATGCGAAAGCCGCGCTTCGTGAATTCGGCCGTCGGGTTGGGATAGTTCTTCGACCCCTTGAACATGAGGTGTTCAAGGAGGTGCGCCATGCCGGTCTCGCCGTAGTTTTCATGGCGCGACCCCACGAGGTAGGTCATGTTGACGGTCGCGGTCGGCTTGCTTTCGTCGGGATAGAGGACGACGCGCAGGCCGTTGTCGAGTCGGTATTCCGTGATGCCCTCCACCGTCACGACGGCTTCGGGGCGTTTCTCTGCGTTCAAGTCTTTCTCCTTGGCTTGCACCGTCACGGTCGTGCCGACCGCGGCGAGTGCGCTCAACAGCAATATTTGTTTGAATGCGTGCATAGACGATCCTTCCCAAAAGAAAAGGAACCGTCCGCCCGGTCTCAGTCTCCGAGGGCGAACGATTCTGCTTCGTACGCTCACTCTACGGGATGCAGCGCGCGAGAAGCTTACGGCTCTTCATCGAATCGTTTGCGAATGTTACCAAAACGCTCGGATTTTCAGAGAGGAGAGTCGGGCGCGTCCGAAGCGTCGGATTCGCCCGTCGGGCCCCTTGCTATAATTTGCTCCTTTCGATGAACCCACGACCGTCAAAGCGGCCCGCCATGCAGTTCCTCTTCGACCTCTTTCCCGTCATTCTCTTCTTCGCGTCCTTCAAGGGCTCCGAATTCTTCCCCGAAGCGAGCGCCGAATTCGCTTCGCTCGTTCTCACCAACCCCTCGCCCGAACAGATCCCCGTCTTCGTCGCGACGATCGTGGCGATTCTCGCGACGATCCTTCAGGTCGCATGGCTCCTCGTACGCGGCAAAGAGATCAAGCCGATGCTCTGGATCAGCCTCGCCGTGATCGTCGTCTTCGGAAGCCTGACGCTCTGGCTCCAAAACGAACTCTTCATCAAGTGGAAGCCCACGATCCTCTACTGGATCTTCGGAGCGATCCTGCTCTACGGCCGCGCCACGAACCGCAACTTCATCCAGTCGCTCCTCGGCGGCCAGATCGTCATGCAAAAGCGCGGCTGGCACATCATGCAGTGGGCCTGGATCGGCTTTTTCTTCGTCACCGGAGTCGTCAACCTGCTCGTCGCCTACACGTGCTCGACCGACACCTGGGTCAACTTCAAGCTCTTCGGCCTCATGGGGATGACATTCATTTTTACAATTGGCGTAACCCTCTGTCTGGCAAAATACATGGTTGAGGGGCAAAATTCTTCGGATACGAAGGCCTGACAAAGGACTTCCCATCTTTTATCCCGCCGGACCCGGTGGGCGGCGAACCCCGAACCGGAACCGCCGCCCCGAGTCGGACCCAACAAAAGAGAAAAGATCATGCAGAACAAACTTCTCGTTCTCGGCCTTGCCGCCCTGATGACCGCCGGTGCGGCCAACGCCGAACTGAAGGCCTTCAAGGTGAACGGCGAAACCGTTTCGGTCGCCGAACAGAAAGCCATATACGACCGCGCCGTCCGTCAGGGTCAGCCCGCGAGCCCCGAACTCGAACGTCAGGTGAAGAACGCCCTCATCCAGCAGACGGTTCTCCTGCAGGAAGCCAAGAAGGCCAAGCTCGAAAGCCGCGCCGACGTGAAGGAAGCGATCAACGCCGCCCGCGAACAGGTTCTCATCAACGCGCTCATTCAGGACTGGGCCAAGGCCAATCCCGTTTCCGACAAGGACGTGAAGGCCGCCTACGACCGTCAGAAGGCTGCTTACGGCGACACCGAATACCAGGTCCGCCACATCCTCGTGAAGACGGAAGAACAAGCGAAGAACCTCATCAAGCGTCTCGGCAACAAGGGCGCCAACTTCGACAAGCTCGCCCAGGAATTCTCCGAAGACACGGGCAACAAGAACCAGGGCGGTCTCCTCGGCTGGGTCGTTCCGCGCTCCTACCCCGCCGCCTTCGGCGTGGCCTTCTCGGCCCTGAAGCCGGGCGAAGTCGCCCAGACGCCGATCCGCACGCAGTACGGCTTCCACGTCGTGAAGCTCGACGCCAAGCGTCCGGCGCAGCTCTTCCCGGCCTACGAAAGCCAGGCTCCGCAGCTCAAGAATGCGCTCACGAACCAGCGCATGCAGCAGCACTTCCTCGACCTCGCCAAGAAGGCCAAGGTCGAATAATCCGAAGTCTGCGGACAAAATCGGGGCGGAACTCCTCAACGGGGCTCCGCCCTTTTTCTTGCGTCTTCCCTTGCGTTCGAAGAGGCCCCCGAGTTTGCCGTCGACCTCGCCGAGCGGAAATGCCCAAAGTACTTCCGGCTTTCGCCCTCCCCGGAACGCAAAAGGCGGCTCGAAAACCGCCCGATGCGAAACGCGGCCGGCAAACCGCCGACCGCAAAGTCAAATCTCTCGAAAATGGCCGTCAGCGGGGACCGGGCCGCCCGCCGGGACCCGCACCGGGACCGCCGGGTCCGTCCGAACCGGGACCGGGTCTGCCGGAACCGCCCGGACCTCCCGAACCGCCGGGACCGCCACTCGGACGACCACCCCGCGGAGGCGGCGGACGATGGCCCCAATGATGGCAGCCCGTCAAAAGCGTGGTGGCGCCCAAAGCCGTGGCGGCCGCGAAAGCGAAGAAAAGGCGTCTCGATTTCTGCATCTGCGTCTCCTTCTGAAAATCGTTCGGAAGAGTGCGCCCCGCCGCCAAAAGCATCGCGACGGGCGCCTTCCTTCTCTGCATCTTCTCAAAAGAACGGTAAAGAGACCACCCGCAATCTGCAAGGAATCGTTGCGGAATGCGCCGTTGGAAACATCCTCGGAGCGAATCGACGTGCCGGAAGGAAAAAAAATCCCGGCCGTTTCCGACCGGGAAATAAGGAGACCCCGAAAGCGCTCGGCAAAGCCATCCAATCTTCCTTGCCGTTGCTCCCCCCGCCGACCCCTCAGCGGGCTTCGCGGAGCGTGCGCTTCCTGTTGAGAAGAATCTTCTCATATCTGAGAATGATTATCAAGTGCGATTTGTTTGCATTTGTATCCGGTCACGAGCGGATCATCGACGCGCCGCTCTCTTTCGCCCGCATTTCGCCCGCGGCCCGGCGCAAACCCGGACAGAAAAAACTCCCGACCGTTGCCGATCGGGAGGAAAGGAGACCCCGGAAGCGCTCGGCAAAGCCATCCAATCTTCCTTGCCGTCGTTCCCCTCGCCGACCCCTCAGCGAGCTTCGCGGAACCTGCGCTTCCTGTTGAGAAGTATCTTCCCATATTTGAGAATGATTATCAACAGCGCTTTGTGAAGATTTGTTTCCGACGTATCCCGTGTTTGCGGGAGCCTCCTTGTTCTTGCGACCGCCTGTCTTTTCGGGCAGGATGAAGAAAGCCCGCACGATCCCGACCTGTTCCCACTTTCCATTCGCCCATGAGCTTTTTCTCCAGCGCCGAACTCCCGATTCTCGCGTCGATCCAGTCGCTTCGCACGCCCTGGCTCGATTCGATCGTGTACGGCTATTCCGCACTCGGAAACTTCGGGGCCGTCTGGATCCTTCTCGCCCTCGTCGCCCTTTTTCTTCCGCGCCTGCGAAAAATCGGCTGGGAGATTTCCCTTGCACTCGTCCTGCACCTCTTTACGGTGAACTTCTTTTTGAAGCCCTGGATCGACCGCACTCGTCCCTGCGACCTCTCGCCGCTCACGGATCCCCTCCTCTCCTGCTTGACCGACGGCTCCTTCCCGTCGGGGCACACCGGAGCGGCCTTCGCCGTGGCGGGCGTCTTTTTGCTCAACCGCCATCCGGCGGCCCCGTGGCTCTTCCTTGCGGCGCTCCTCATGGGACTCTCGCGGCTCTACCTTTACGTCCACTTCCCGAGCGACGTCCTTATCGGCGCGGTCGTGGGGCTTTTTCTCGCCTTCCTTTCCGTCGCAGTCGTCTCGCGGTTTTATCCGCGAAAAGGGCATCCCTAAGCGAAGCGTTTCGCCGCTATACTTTCGAGTTCGATCCGGCCTCTCGGCCCCGTTTTCATTCCGAGGTGACGACTCATGCCCTTTTGCGCCCAGATTCTCGATGCGGCTCTCTTTCTGCCCGGTGTTTCGGCTCCGGTGACCGCCGACTTTTCCTGGGATCCGCAGGCGGACGCCGTCCCGGGCGCGAAGGCCGTCCCCGCGGGACTGCGCCGTCGTCTCTCGCCCCTCGGAAAGGCCGCCGCCGAAGCGCTTTTCTCGCTCGACGCCTTCCGAAACGAGACGAAAGCCCAAACCGAGGACGACGCCTGGGTCTTTTCCTCCCGTTGGGGAGACCTCGACGCCTCCGTCGCCCAACTTCGGTCGCTCGCCGGCGGAGAGGATCTCTCCCCCACGGCCTTTGCGACGTCGGTGCACAACGGGATCGCCGGACAGCTTTCGATCGCCGCGAAGCACACGGGTTTCGTGACCGCAATCGCGGGCGGCGACGCCCCCTTTGCGCGGGGCTTTGAGACCGCCGCGGCGCTCCTCGTCGACCATCCGCGCGTGCACTTCGTGCTCTATGATCAGGGCGTCGTTCCCGAGGATCCGAAGCGCTATGCCGCGGCCTTCACGCTCGCGAAGCTCGATCCCACGCCCGACGAAAAGGGCTACGCCGACTACCTGCGCGGTCCGGTTCTGACGCTCGAGCGAAAGACGGACTTGAAGGGCCTCCCCGATCCCGTCGACACCGCCGCGAAGGACGATTCGGGCGCTTCCGAAGTGCTTGCCATGATCCGCTGGCTTGTCGACGCCGAAGCGCCCGCCCTTGCGACGCCCTGCGGCGACGCCCGGCGGGTCTTCGCGAAGAACGCACCGCTCACGAATCTCCGAGTGCTTGCCTGACCGGCCGATCTTTCCTCTTTTTCCCGAAGCTCTTCCAACAGACGCAATTTCTCACAGGACCCCACGCAATGACCCGACCGCGCCGCCTTCCGCGACCTCTCCTTTTGCTCTGCACGGGGTTTCTCTTTCTCGTCTTCGGGCTCGCGGGCCTGCTCTTTTACTTTCCCTTCGGGCCCTGGCTTCGTCTGCGCCACAATGACCCGGGCGAGCGCACGCGCGCGGCGCGCCGCATCGTTTGCTCCTGGTTCGGGATTTTCGTAAAGCTCTGCGACCGGCTCGGCGCCGTGCGGGTCGTCGTGAAGAACCCCGAAGCCTTTGAACGCCCCGGACAGATCTTCGCTCCGAACCATCCGTCCCTGATCGACGTCGTGGTGCTCCTCTCTTTGCTTCCGAACGGAACGACCGTCGTGAAGAAGGCGCTTCTCGGGAACTTCTTCACCCGCGCGCCGATCCGTGCGGCGGGGTATCTCGCGAACGACCTCGGCACCGAGGCGCTCGATCGCGCCCGCGAAGAACTCGCTTCCGGCGCGTCCTTCGTGATCTTTCCCGAGGGCACTCGCACGCCCCACGACCTGAAACCGGGCGAAGCGCCGAGGCTACACCGCGGGGTCGCCGTGCTGGCCCTTGAAACGAAGACGCCTCTGACACCCGTTCGCATCACGGCCGAACCCCGGTGGCTCACGAAGGAAGTGGCCTGGTGGCACCTTCCCGAGACGCCGATGACGCTTACCGTCGAAGCCCTTCCGAGCCTACCCGTGGAACCCCATCTGAACCGCTATAATGGACGGATTGTTTTGGCGGCCCGCTCCCTGATGCGGGACTGTTCCTCGGCGCTTTTCACGCCGGAAACCCACTGAGACCTGAAACTTCAAATGAACGATCAGCAAACCCTGGAAGACGAAATCAAGGCCCTCATCGTGCGTTCGCTCAACCTCGAGGACGTTCGCCCCGAAGAAATCGAAACCGACGCGCCGCTCTTCGGCGAAGGGCTCGGGCTCGACAGCATCGACGCACTCGAACTCGGCCTCGCGCTCAAGAAGGCCTACGGGATCACGCTCACGGCGGAAAGCGAAGAGGCCCGCCGCGTCTTTACCTCCGTCGCCACGCTTGCCGAATACATCGCGGCCCACCGCGCTTGAGTTGCTGAAAATGACCGAAAACAAAATGCAAAACCTCACCCCGACCGAAGCCAAGGTCTACGACGCGATCTGCGAAATCCTGACGGGCGACTTTGAAATCCCCGCCGAAAAGCTTCGCTGGGACGGGCTTCTTTACGAAGACTACGACATCGATTCGATCGACGCGGTCGACATGATCGTTCAGATGCGCCCGCACCTGAACGGCAAGCGCCTCGCCCCGGAAGACTTCAAGTCCGTGAAGACCCTCGGCGACGTCGTCCGCGTGATCGCGCGCGTTCTCGACGAACCCGCCGCCTGATTCCGATTCATGACGAAGCGGGCAACGTCCTCGAAGTGGGCACCCGTCCTGGCGGGTGCCCTTTTTGCGCTTTTGGCGATCCTCTACCCCTTCTGGGCCCATTGGGGCCTGACAAACTGGGGCGTGGCGCCCGTGGCGGGACTTCTCGCCCTCATGGCGCTCGGGCGCGCCGCCTTTTCCCGCGATCCGATGACGCTCGCTTCGGGCGTTCTCGCCCTGCTTCTCGCCGCGGCGGGCTTTACGACCGAGCGCGACGAAGCGCTTCTCTTTTATCCCGTTCTCATGAACGCCCTCGGGCTCGTCCTCTTTGCGGGGAGCCTCAGGACGCGCCCGATCATCGAGCGCTTCGCGCGCATGAATCACCCCAACCTTCCGCCCGAAGGCGTGCGTTGGTGCCGCAAGGTCACCGTCGTCTGGTGCGTCTTCTTCGTTCTGAACGGCTCCGCGGCGCTCGCCACCGTGCTCTCGGGCGACCGCGACCTCTGGACCCTCTACAACGGGTTCGTGAGCTACCTTCTCATGGGTCTTCTCTTCGCGGGCGAATGGCTCCTGCGCCCGAAGGCCCCCACTTCCTGAGTTCCGATCATGTCCTGCGCCGATACCGACCGCCCGTTCTTTACGCCTGCCGAACTGCGCCTTGCGCGCAGACTCGACGCCGACTTCGCCGCGTCCGACCTTCCCTGGGGCTGGGACGAAGACCGACGGGTATTTCTCACGAACGACGACTTCCGTCTGCGCGCCTTCGCCTGGCGCGAAGCGGCCGCGGCTCTTGTCTCCCGAGGCGTTGAAGCGGTGCTCCTTCACTCGGAAGAAACGCTCGCGATCGCACCCGCGCTCTTCGGTTGCTGGTCGGCGGGACTCGAGACGCTGCTCACGGGCCGAGCCGACCGCGAAATTCTCGAAGAGGTCCGCCGCTCGGGCCTTTGCATCGCGCTCGGGCTCGACTTCGAGCGCTTCGCCGAACCAGACGACGCCGTCATTCGCCCCGTCGAACATCCGACGCTCGTCGACCGTCCCGAGCCGATCGACACGGACCGCGTTCTTCTGTCCCTCTGGACCTCGGGGAGCACGGGCGAACCCAAGCGCGTTCCCAAGCGCCTTTCGCAGTTCTTTACCGAGTGCGAGGCGATCGACCGCACGATTTCGATCGAGTCGGGCCTGGCCGCGGACGAAACGGCGCTCGTCTTCGCGACGGTGACGCATCAGCACATCTACGGGCTCCTCTTTCGTCTCGGATGGCCGCTCCTCGGGCGCGGGATCGTGACGAACCGCCGCCACCACTTCCCCGAAATGCTCGCTCGGGCGATGAGCGAAGCGCCCTCTGAAGAAGCAGACCGGGCACTCCCTCTCTTCCTCATTTCCTCTCCCGCCCACTTGACGCGCTTTACGCAGCCGGAACTCTTCGCCGACGTGCGCGACTGCGTGGCCCTGAGCGTTTCGTCCGCGGGGCCCCTGCCGCCCGAAGGGGCGCTCGCCGCCTACCGCGCCTTCGGCGCCACGCCTTACGAAATCCTCGGCTCGACCGAAACGGGCGGGATCGCCGGACGCCGCCGCATCGTGACGCCCGAAGGCGACGTGGAGACGCCCGATTGGGTGCCGACCCCCGGCATGACGGTCGGTATCGAGGGAAACGCCGAACCGAAAACTGGCGACGAAGGCCTTCTGACCCTTACGTCCGCACAGCTCGAACACCCGACCGAAACCGGGGCCGACCGCATCCGCGCGACGAAAGTCCGCGGGGGCGCCGTGCTCGCCTTCATGCTCCTCGGGCGCGCCGACCGCATTCTCAAGGTCGAAGGAAAGCGCTTCTCGGGTGACGCGATGAAGCGTGCGATTCTGGAGGCCGCCAGGCTGCCCGACGGCCGACCGCTCTTTGCAGACGCCCGCGTCCTCGTGACGAAGCGAGAACGCGAAGAAACGGCCGTCGCGGCGGTCCTTGCCGAAGACGCTCTGCCTCAGGTGCTCGCCTCGGGCAAGTCTGCGATCCTTCGCGATCTGCGGCGAGTCCTTTCCGAATCCTTCGACGCCGTGACGCTTCCGCGCCGCCTGCGGCTCGTGACGGCCTTTCCCGTGAACGCCCAGGCGAAAGTCACGCGCGACGCCCTTTTGGCGCTCTTTGACGAAACCCGCCCCGAGTGGCTCACGCTCACGGACGGCGTCGCGGACGGCGTGCGCACGGTGCGGCTTACGGCCGAAATGCGCCCGACGCTCGAATGGTTCTCGGGACACTTTCCGGATCTTCCGATTCTCCCGGGCGTCGCTTCGCTCGAACTCGTGCGGCGCGCCGTCGAAACGCTCCGCGGCGCTTCGGCCGAAGTGCTGTCGCTTCGCAACCTCAAATTCAAGTCGCCCCTTTTCCCGGGCGAGCGCGTGATTTTGACGCTTCGGTTCACGCCCAAGGAGGACGGCCACGACGTCGCCTTCACCTGGGCGCGCCCCCCGAAGGACGCCTGGAAGTCCCTCTCGGACCTGCCGCCAAACGAAGCGCAAATGGCGTATGATCGGCTTTCCCAAAACGCCGAAATCACCGCACAGGGTACCCTTCGCATTCATTTCGCCTGAGTCGATTCGCCACATGTCGTCTGATCTGCAGTCCGCCTTCCGCCCGGCCGCCGTCGTCCCCTGCTACAACCACCCGAAAACGGTGGGCAAGGTCGCGACCGCCCTGCGCCGCCTCGGTCTTCCGGTCCTTCTCGTCAACGACGGCTCGAACGCCGAAACGCACGCGGTGCTCGACGCCCTCGCCCAACAAGACTGCGGCATCATGGTGATTCACCGTCCGGAAAACGGCGGCAAGGGCGCAGCCTGTCTCTCGGGCTTTCGCGCGGCCGCCAAACGCGGCTTCACTCACGTCCTGCAGGTGGACGCCGACGCCCAGCACGATTTGACCGAAATTCCGAACTTCCTGCGCATCGCCCAGAATCACCCGAAGAGCCTCGTGTGCGGCTATCCGATCTACGACGAAACGGTCCCGAAGGCCCGGCTTTTCGGGCGCAAGATCACGAACTTCTGGGTGGCCGTCAACGGCCTCACGCTCGGGGTGGAGGACGCCATGTGCGGCCTTCGCGTCTATCCCGTCGCGGCGCTCGAGCGCCTGCGGGGCGTGCGCATGGGCCAGCGGATGGACTTCGATCCGGAAATCCTCGTGCGGCTGCTGTGGCTTCCCGTCACGGTGCGAAACGTTCCCGTGCACGTGACCTATCCCGAAGACAGCGTCTCGCACTTCGACATGGTGGAGGACAACGTCCGCATCAGCCTCATGCACACGAAGCTTTGCTGCGGGATGCTGATTCGCCTCCTGGTCCTGCTCGCGCGCAAACTCCGCCACGCGCTCTCCGGAGCCGATTCGTGACCCCGAACGCCGAGCACTGGTCGCGCCGCGCTGAATGCACGTCGGTCGCGGGGATTCGCTTTCTTCTCGCCGTGCACCGTCTCTTCGGGCGCGCGCCCTTTCTGACGGTGTTGGCGCCCGTTCTTCTCTTTTACTGGGCGACGCGAAGCGACCTGCGCCGCACATCCTTTGCGTGGCTCGAAGCGGCGGGCCGGCCCGCCACGCACCGGGAGGGTCTGAAGCGCCTCACGCACTTTGCCGAGGCCATGACGGACGGCTTTCTCGCTGCGGCCGGAAGGCTCAAGCCCTCCGACCTTCTCGTCGAAGGAAACGACATTTTCCGAAACGATCCGCCCGACCGGGGCTGCGTGATTCTCACCTCGCATACGGGCTGCCGCGAAATCCTGCAGGTTGCCTCGGGCACCGCCACCGACCACCCGATCGTGGTGCTTCAGTACACTTCGCACGCGCGGCGCTTCAACGAACTCCTCGCGCAGGCGGGCGCCCCCAAGGCGAACCTCACCTTCTACGAGGTCGGCGACGTGACGCCCGCGCTCGCCGTGGAACTCGACGATCTCGTCTCCCGCGGGGCCTACCTCGTGATCGCGGGGGACCGCGTCCCGACGGGAAGCGAAAAGGCTACGGTCGAATGTCCCTTCTTCGGGCGCAACGCGCATTTTCCTTCGGGGGGCGCCTTTTTGGCGATGCTCCTCAAGGTGCCGCTTCGCATGATGACGGCGACGCGCACGGACGCGCCCGAAGGACCGCGCTACCGCGTGCGCTTCGAGCTGCTTTCCGACGACCTCTCGGGCCCGCGTTCCGAAAGGAAGGCGAGGCTCGAAGCCGTGATGAGGAAGTACGCGGCGCATCTCGAAGCCGAAATGCGCGCGCACCCCTACGACTGGTTCAATTTCTTAGATTTTTGGGAACAACGATGACGGCTTCTCTTTCGAACGTCCGGTCTCTGCGCCTCGTCGCCGCACTTCTTCTCGGGGCGGGTCTTGCGGGAAGCGCCTTTGCGATTACGCCCGACGAGGTGGTGAAGCGCTGGGGCGCGGACACCGTTCCGTCCGCGGGCCGCTTCACGGAACTGCGCACCATTCCGGGCTTTCCGAAGCCCCTTCGCTCCGAAGGACGCTACGACGCGGTGCCGGGCGAGCGGATTCTCTGGGCGATCGAGAAGCCCTTTCCCACGATGATCGAAGTCCGCCCCGACCGCGTGAGCGTGACGACGCGAAGCGGCACTTCGGAAAAGCGTCTGCCGAGCACGGAGGCGGCGGGCTTTTTCTTCGCGCTCGTCTCGGGCGACGTCGCGCGTCTTTCCGAACGCTTCGACCTCTCGGCCGACGAAAAGGACGGCCGCGTGACGCTCACCGCGCATCCCAAAAGCGAGACCCTTCGCGAATTCATCCGCGAGCTTCGGCTCTCGGGAGACGACGTCCCCGACACCTGCGTCATCGTGAATCCGCGGGGCGAAACCTCCGAAATCACGCTCACGCCCTCCGAGCCCGTCCGAAAGGAAAGTCTGCCGTAAGTTTTCCGCGCGACAATATCGTCACTTTTCTTTTCTGAGGTAAGCCATGCAACGTACGGTTCTCGCCATGGCCGCCGCCCTTTCGCTTCTCGCGGGCTGCGCGTCGCAGATGACGTCCAACCCCAAGACGGGCGTTCCGGTCATTCACTACGAACAGAAACCCTTCACGCCCGACATCGAACGCGTGCGCGCCTCGACGACCGCCTACAACCCGACCCTTACGCTGGGCGAAGCCTTCGACCGCTATCAGTTCTGCGAACCGCCCTCTCGGCTTTGGGAAGAGCTCGAGCCGGGCAGCATCGAATTCTCCTGCAAGCTCGTTCCGGGCGGAATCTTCCAGGTGTACTGGGCCGCGGACAAGGAAGGCGTTCGCCTTCGCAGCGTGACGGTCACGACGATGGCCGACGCCGAATTCGCCGGGATCGACTTCCGCCGCGACGACGCCGAAGCCATTCTGAAGCGCGTCGTGGAAAACCAACTCCCGCCGCTCGACTGACAAAACGCTACCCCCCAAGCAGCACGGACCGCCTCCGAAGAGGACGGTCCGTTTTGCTTTATGGCGAAATGCCGAGAGGGCGCCCGCCGAACGCCCTCCCCGGCGGTCATCCCCGTCAGGCCGTGTAAAGACGAACGGCCTCGGTGAGCACCGCCGCGCCCGCGAGGAAGTCGTCCGTCTCGACCGCTTCGTCGGGATTGTGCGAGCCGTTCGCATTGGCAATAAACACCATGGCGAAGGGAATCTTCTCGAGCCCGAAGGTCTGCGCGTCGTGTCCCGCGCCCGAAGGTTCGTGGATCACGGGAATGCCGAGGAGGGCCGCGCCTTCTTCAAGCTTCGCCAGGAGAGCGGGGTCGCTCTCCATCGGTTCGTTGCGGCCCGCCGGGTCGAATTCGAAGCGAACGCCGTGGAAGGCTTCGAGACGCTTGGCGTCTTCGTAGAACTCTTCGATGAAGCCTTCGCGAGTCTCGGCCGAAAGAGACCGCGCATCGAGACTGAAGCGGACGTGTTCGGGGACCTTGTTGAAGATCGCCGTGGGGTCGGTTTCGAGAATGCCCGTCGTAAAGACGAGGTCCTCGCCCTTTGCGACCCGCTGACTCCAACGCTCCCAAGCTCCGGCAACCAGGCGCGTCGTCGCGGCGAGCGCGTCGTGCCGGAAGGGGAAGTCGATCGCGCCCGCATGCGCGGGCTCACCCCAGCAGTGGATCATGCGGTGGTAGACCATGCCGCGGATCCCGGTGACGAGGCCCACGCGGGGACCGTTCGGCTGCGTCAAGCGCACGCCCTGTTCGATATGGAGTTCCAGGAAGGCCGCGATTGACTTCGGGTCGACGACGGGCGTCCCGGACGAAAGGCGCGCCACGTCGTAGCCCTGCGCTGTGAGACGCTCGGCCAGGGTCGGGGAGTCGGGCGTCCAACGGCGGCCGAGGTCCGCTTCCGAGAGTTTGCCCATCATGGCGCGCGAGCCGATGAGGCCCTGCTCTTCGCAGCGAAGCGCCGTCACGACGATGTCGCGCGCGGGCGTGACGCCCCGCGCCTGCAAATCCCGCACGACGAGAAGCGCCGCGGTGATGCCCGCGAGCCCGTCGAAGTTGCCGCCGTCCAAGACGCTGTCGGCGTGACTGCCGCAAAAGAGGCCGGGCAGCGTCCGGTCGCGCCCGGGAAGGCGCATCAGAAGATTGCCCGCGGCGTCGCGGGAAGTTTCCAGTCCGAGCGCGCGGCCTTCCTCTTCTAGGGCGTCGAGCACGCGGTCCTCCACTTCCGAATAGCCGAAGCGCGTCACGCCCCGGTTCGGGGCGGGCGACGCCGAGAGCGCGCGGATTTTGGCAAAGAGCGACTCCGCGTAGACGCGGTGCGCTTGGGAAAATCGTGTAAAGTCCGGGGTTTCCATGGCAATTTCCTCAGAAATTTGTGAGTATCTTTGGAGAATACGGCCTGCGGCGCGCAAATGCCATGGGACAAAGATCGTAGGGCAGGCGAAACGCGCTGCCGCGCAATGAAAAGGAAAATGTGAGGAAGATCCCGGCCGAAAAAACAAAAAAAGCCCGCAACGAGCTCAATTGGGAAGAGGCGCGAGCATCGTTGCGGGTACAACGAACGGACGTTTTGATTTACGCGAGCACCGGCACCCAGGATGCCAGGAGGAAAAGCGTGTTCCAGAGGAGAGTCGGAACACCGGTCGAGCGAGAGAGACCGTGATAAAGCTCGACCTATCGGGTGCGGGCTCAGAGAGAGAGGAGCGTAACCGTCCGTTCGAACATCATCCTACAGCATCCCTACCCCCCATTCCGTACACAAATCCACTTATATTGATTTCGATCAAAAATCATGAAGGCTTTCCCTCGCCTCCGTCGGATTTGTAGTCTTTTCCTTACAACTTCTAGGCTTGCAGGGACTTCTGCGTCCACTCCCGCCTTGCAAAATCTTTACGTTCGGGAAACCCCTCCCGTCCAAACGCTAGGTCCAAAGAACTAGCGAAACGACCGAACGGTTTCCTTCGCGCTGTCGATAGAATATCCGAATCACTCGACTCGCAAACCGGGAAAAAATCATGACAACGAATCTTCATCCCTTGGCCGACCTGATGGCCCGACGCGGCACGGTCGTGATCGACGGCGCCATGTCGACGGCGCTCGAAGCGCTCGGCGCCGACCTCAACGACCCGCTCTGGACCGCGAAGGTTCTCTTCGAAAAGCCCGAACTCATCACGGAAGTGCACCGCCGCTACTACGAAGCGGGCGCCGACGTGGCAATCACGGCCTCCTATCAGGCGACGCCCGCGGGCTTTGCCAAAAAGGGGCTCGACGTTGCGCGTTCCCGTGAAATCATCGCCCTCACCGCGAAGCTCGCCCGCGAAGCCCGCGACGAGGCCGCGGTCAAACACCCCGACCGTGCGGCGGACCTGCTCGTGGCGGGCGCCGTCGGACCCTACGGGGCGTATCTCGCGGACGGAAGCGAATACCGCGGCGACTACCGCTTGACCGACGAAGAATTCTCCGCCTTCCACCGCGACCGCATCGAAGCCCTCGCCGAGGGCGGCGTCGATCTCTTCGCCGTCGAAACGCAGCCGAAGCTCTCGGAAGTCCTCGTCGTGCTCGACGAAATCGAACGCGTCGGGAAGACCGCCTGGGTGACCTTCTCGATCAAAGACGGCGAACGTCTTGCGGACGGCACGTCGCTCACGCAAGCCGCAAAGAAGGTGGGCGAGCGCGCCTGCGTGGACGCGGTCGGCATGAACTGCGGTCCGCGCGAAATCGTCTCGCCCGCGCTCGATCGTCTTGCCGAGAGCGGCAAGCCCCTGATCGTCTACCCCAATTCCGGGGAAACCTACGACCCGACGACGAAGACCTGGCACTCGCCCGTGCACGGCGCAGGCTGGGACACCTTCGTCCCGCTCTGGGAGCGTAGGGGCGCCCGCTGCATCGGCGGCTGTTGCCGCACTCTCCCCGCCGACATCGCGCAGATCGCGAAGCTCATCCGCGGCTGATTTCCACGATCGTCCGGCAAAAAGAATCCCGGCGCCGAATTTTCGACGTCGGGATTGTCTTCTTCTTCCGAGCGGCTCAGAGCGCGTTCCAGCGCTCCACCGCGCCGTCTCCGCCCTCCTCCTCGTCGACCGTGCGGCGCAGATAGTTTTCGCGAAGCGACAAAAGGCGCGTCGTGTCCTCGACCATTTCGCCCAACACCGTCCAGTTCCTCGACTCGCCCGCCGCGTGCATGCGGGTGAAGTTCATCGAAATCTGTTCGTTTTCCATGGGGGTCGGGTAGCCGAGGTCGCTCACCGCGAATTCGCAGCGGCCCGCAAGTTCCAACAGCTTGATGCGCAGTTCCTGATGATCGATCGCCTCAGCGATTTCGCGCGCCTCGGCGGCCCAGCTCCGCGGACCTCGGCTTCGTTCGACCAGCTGCAGGAAGGGCCGCGCGTAGCGGCGGTCGATCCAGGCGTGCATGACGGCGGAGAGCCCCAGAACGACCGAGAGCAGATAGAGCGACACGCCGAAACTCGGATCGCTCTTCGAACAAAAGACCGTCACGCCCCCCATCGCGACGAAGAAGGCCGCGACGAAGAGAAGCCGCTCGAGCAAGACGCTCGGCTGCGACGAGCCCGCGTCCGCCGTCATCGGATGAATCACGTTGGCGCACCAGAGACCGAGGAGCGCAAAGCCCAGGGGATGCGCCCAGAAGCCGAAGAATTCGTCGCCGCAGATCGCGACGCCCGAGAGAAAGACGAGCGCGCCCGCGGCCGAGGCCATAAGCGTGCGAAGCGAAGGAGAAGCCATGCGTCGGGAAAAAAATCGTTTTCGAAAGACTCAAGGATAGCGCACCGCAAGGCGAAAAATCGCGGCGGATACATACCAAGGGAGGTAGCCGCCCGAAATTTTTCGCTGCAGAATGAAAGGCGTTGCGGCACCGCGGTGCCGCGTCACACACGAAGAGGAAAACCACCATGCAGAAGACCCTTCTCGCCGCGTCCGTCGCGCTCGCCCTGAGCGCCACCGCGTACGCCGCGCCCACCTTTACGCCCGGCACCTACAAGGCCGAGGCCGCCGGCATTCACGGCCCCGTCGCCGTCGAAGTCACCTTCTCGAAGGACAAGATTGAAAAGATCGCCGTCGTGAGCCAGAAGGAAACTCCGGGGATCGGCACGCTCGCCGTCGACGCGCTTCCCGAAAAGATGGTCGCCGTGCAGTCGCCCAAGGTCGACGCCGTGGCGGGCGCCACGATCACCTCGAACGCCATCCGCACGGCCGTCGAAGCCTGCGTGAAGCAGGCGGGCGTGGATCCCGCGACGCTCGTTCCGCTCGCCCTCAAGAAGGCCGCCCGTGAAGAAACGCTCACGACCGACGTCGTGATCGTCGGGGGCGGCGGAGCCGGCATGTCGGCGACGATCCGCACGCGCATGAACGGTCTCGACGCCGTGCTCGTCGAAAAGATGCCCTTCATCGGCGGCGCCGCCTCGATTTCGGGCGGTCAGGTCGTGGCCCAGGGCTCGAAGCTTCAGAAGGCCTTCGGCGTCAAGGACGACTCCGTCGAATCGATGATGAAGGACTTCCTTGCGAACGGGAACAATCTCAACGACCGTGAAAAGCTTCGCCTCTACGCCGAAAACGTGGGCGCCACGATCGACTGGCTCCACGACGACGTGGGCGTCAAGATCGTCCCGAACAACCTTCCCTTCCTCGCCGAATACTCGCACCGCCGCGCGGTCGAATTCCAGGGCGGTGCCGGCAAGATGGCCGAACACCTCCGTCAGGTGATCGGCTCGAACGGCGCCAAGGTGCTCTACAACACCAAGGTCGAGGAACTCCTCGTTGAAAACGGCGCGGTCGTGGGCGTGAAGGCGGTCGACGCGAATTCGGGCGTCACCTACACGATCCGCGCGAAGAAGACCCTCTTGACGACGGGCGGCTACGGCAACAACAAGTCGATGCTCACGCCCGAAATGCAGAAGGTCCTCTACTACGGTCCGGTCTCCTCCACGGGCGACGGCCTCAAGATGGCGCAGGGCCTCGGCGCCAAGACCCAGCTTCTTCAGTACGGGAAGCGCTATCCGAACGGCATCGAAGTCGCTCCGGGCAAGGCCAAGTCCACCATCTACGCGAACGTCGGCGCCTTTGACCAGGCGGGCATTCTCGTCAACGTCGAAGGCAAGCGCTTCGTGAACGAAAAGGCCTCGAACCGCCACATTCTCGAGCCCATGCTCAAGAACTCCAACGGTCAGGGCTACGTCTTTATGGACCAGAAGTCCTGGGAAGGCTTCTACAAGCGCGCTCCCGAAACGGGCGTCTCGCACGAAGACATGGACAAGTACCTCGCCAACGACGGCAAGAGCGCGCCGCTCTTCGTGAAGGGCGCGACGATCGAGGAAGTCGCCAAGAAGGCCGGCATCAACGCCGAAAACCTCAAGGCGACGGTCGCGAAGTACAACGGCTTCGTCAAGGCCAAGAAGGACACCGACTTCGGCCGTCCGGTCGAATACATGAAGGCCGAGATTGCGGCCGAAGGCCCCTACTACATCGTCGAGCAGAAGCCCCGCTTCGCGACGACCATGGGCGGCGTCTGCACGGACGACCACCTCAACATCATCCGCGAGGACGGCAAGGTCATTCCGAACCTCTACGCCGCGGGTGAACTCGTGGGCGGCGTGATGGGCGACGACTCGCCCGCGGGCGCGAACGTCGGCTGGGCCCTCACCTCGGGCCGCGTGGCGGCGGACGCCATCGCCGAAGCCCTCGGCAAGAAGTAATCCTTCTCCCTTGTTCTCCCACAAAGGGGACGTCGTTCAACGGGACGGCGTCCCCTTTTTCGATTTCAGGTGCACTCAGACCTTCTCTGCGGCCTCACACCCCCTTCTCTTTTCGACTTGCTCGCGGAGCTTCGGATAGGTGTCCAGATCCTCCAGAGAGGGTTCGAACGGAAATCCTCCATGCCTCACGAATTCTTCGACTAAACGACGCAAGGCTTCTTCCGGCGTCACGCGGTTTGCTTCACACAGCTTGCAGAAGGCTTCCCAAAGCTCGGTGTCGACCTCGAATTCGAGCGTCGTCATGCTCATGATCGTTTCTCCTTTTTCTCTGCGGGACACCGGAAGTATGACCGACACACTCACACCTTCGCAAAGAATCTCTTCCAAACGACACACAATGTCGCAAGAGTCGAATCGGATCCCTCTCTCCCATCCTGATACGTTTGCGAACAAAATCCTTCTCTATATTGGTATTGCGGTACCGATATGCGTATATAATGCCCTCACTACGAATTTTTTCTCGAGCCAGACCCCATGATTGAACTTTCCGAAGCCGCGGCGATCGCCATCCACGCGACCGTCTTTCTCTCGCGAAACGCACAGGAGCCGCAGTCCCTGAAGACGATCGCGGCTTCGTCCGACGTTTCGGAAAACCACCTCTCGAAGGTGCTGCAGAAGCTCGCGAAGGCCGGAATCGTCGCGTCCGTCAAGGGGCCCAAGGGCGGCTACTACCTCACGGACGCCGCGCGGACTGCCACCCTCATGACGGTCTACGAGGCGATCGACGGCCCCTGGAAGCCGCGTCACTGTCTCTTCAACGGCCCCCGCAAGGCGCCCTGCTGCTGCGCCATGCGGCCGATGCTCGAGCAAATCAATCGAACCTTTTATGAATATATGACGGGCCACACGATCGACAAGCTCTGATCCCGTCACCGAATCATCCCCGCCGAACGCGCCTCGTAGGCGTTCGGTACAACACTGAGAGGAGACCCTCCCCATGCTCATGCATTGCAACCAGTGCGAACAGACGACCAAGGGCGTCTGCTGCGTTAAGATCGGCACCTGCGGCAAGGACCCCAAGCTTGCCCTCGCCCAGGACGAACTCGTCGCCGCCCTCATCGCCGCCGCGCCCGTTGTGGAAGCCAACGCCCAGAACGCCGCCCTCTTTGAAAAGGCGCTCTTTGCGACGCTCACGAACGTCAACTTCGACTGCGACCAGATCGACGCGCTCACGGCCGAAGTGAAGGCCTTGGCTCCCGACGCCCGTCCCTACGACATGGTGACCCTCTGGGGCGAACAGGAAGACGTGAAGAGCCTTCATTCGCTCCTTCTCTTCGGTCTCAAGGGGATCTCCGCCTACGCCTACCACGCCCGCATTCTCGGGTATTCGTCCCCTGAAATCGACGCCTTCTACTTCAAGGCGCTCGATGCGGTTCGCACCGTCTCGGAAGTCGATGCGCTCCTCGGCCTTCTCATGGAAGCGGGCCGCATCAACCTCGAAACGATGGCGCTTCTCGACAAGGCCAACACCGAAACCTACGGCGACCCCGAACCCGCGAGCGTCACGCTCACGGTCGAACCCGGCCCCTTCATCGTCGTGACGGGTCACGACCTCCATGACCTTGCGCTCCTTCTTGAAGCGACCCAGGACAAGGGCATCAACATCTACACGCACGGCGAAATGCTCCCCTGCCACGCCTATCCGGCCCTTCGCAAGTACCCGCACCTGAAGGGTCACTTCGGCACGGCCTGGCAGAACCAGCAGAAGGAATTGAAGAACCTTCCCGCGCCGATCCTTTTTACGACGAACTGCATCATGCCCCCGAAGGACTCCTACGCCGACCGCGTCTTCACGACGTCCGTCGTCGAATATCCCGGCATGACGCACATCGGCACGGACGCCGACGGCAAGAAGGACTTCACGCCCCTCATTGAAAAGGCCCTCGAACTCGGCGGCTTCCAGGAAGCGCAGCACTTCAAGGGCGCGAACGGCGGCGACAAGATGTTGACGGGCTTCGGTCACAAGACGGTTCTCTCGGTCGCCGACAAGGTGGTCGACGCCGTGAAGTCGGGCGCCCTTCGCCACATCTTCCTTGTGGGCGGCTGCGACGGCGCCAAGTCGGGCCGCAGCTACTACGCCGACTTCGTGAAGGCCACGCCGAAGGACACACTCGTTTTGACGCTCGCCTGCGGCAAGTTCCGCTTCAACGACCTCGACATCGGCGACATCGGCGGCATTCCGCGCCTCCTCGACATGGGCCAGTGCAACGACGCCTACTCGGCGATCAAGGTTGCCTCCGCCCTCGCGGAAGTCTTTAAGTGCTCGGTGAACGACCTTCCGCTCTCGCTCATCCTCTCGTGGTACGAACAGAAGGCCGTGGCGATTCTCTTGACGCTCCTCTACCTCGGCATCCAGGACATCCGCATCGGGCCGAGCCTCCCCGCGTTCGTGTCGCCCGCCGTCCTCAACGTCCTCGTTGAGAAGTTCGGCGTGAAGCCCATCACGACGCCCGAAGAAGACCTCAAGGCCATCCTCGGCTAACCGAGTTCAAACGAGAGCCCGATCCCATAGGCTCTCTGAACGGCACCGCTTCGCCCCGCCCCGTGCGGGGCGAAGTCGTTTCCGGTCCACGAAAAACGTCCGGCCCGCAAAAAAACGCGGAACCGAGCGTTCGAGTGTTTGTGGTAATGATCCCTAAGGATCGCCACTGCATCGTGTTGTGGTCAGAAGCTTTTAGAAGCTGTAGCGCTGGCCCACAGGATCAAACCTGACGCCCATAGAAAACGGCCCTCCGACGTCATGCCGGAAGGCCGTTGTTTGATCACAGATTTCTAGGAGCGAACTCTTAGAAGATCACCGGATCGAAGGCGCCCGCGAAGAGCACCGAAGCGCGCAGAGCGAGAGCGCCGAGGATGGCGCAGAGGCCCGCGATCGCGCCCATCTGCTTCGAGCCGTGGGCGAACCACGACACGAGGATCGGAACGATGATGCCGATGCCGACCGCACCGCTCCAGAAGAGCGCGGCGTTGTCGCCCGAAACGAGGGACGAAGCGCCGGCCACCGCGGCGGGCGTGCCCGAGAAGGCGACGGACACGAAGGCGAAGAGCACGAAGGCTTCACCCCAGTGCGCCAGATGGGCGACGTGACCGAGCCAGGTGATGTTCTTGGTGTCGGACTTGGGGCAGAGGCGTTCGACTTCCATCAGACCCACGGCGCTCGAGAGGCCCGAGAAGACCCAGAGAACCGGGAGGACGGCGGTCGTCCAAAGCGGCACGCCTACGGCCTGCGTGAGAAGGAAGCCCGAGTACGCGGTCGAGGCGAAGCCGAGGACGGCGTCGATGAAGAGCATGCCCTTCGAATCCGCGACGCGGCTGCCCTTCCACCAGAGCCAGGCCTGCAGAACCGTCACGACGCAGGTGACAGCGAGAATGCAGATGCCGATGAACATCCAGCTGCCGAAGTTGAACTTCCACTCGAGAAGCGCGTTGATCGCGGCGAACGGGAGGTTCAGGAGGCGCGCCAGGTGGGAGACCACGAGGAGCGTGCCCACCACGATCGCGGCGGTCGCGGCGAAGAAGAGATGACGGCTCTTCGCAAAGGCGTTGAGAACGAGCGTCATGCCGCCCAGACCCACGAACCAGAGGAAGAAGGCGATCGTCCAGCCCCAGTGGGCGGTCGCGACCTGACGGGTCAGTTCGATGTTTTCGTAGATCATCATTTCTGTACCACCACGAAGAAGTTGGGTTTCGTTCCCTTATGGGGAAGGAGGGTTTCGGTCTTGGACGTGCGAAGACGCTCGGAAATGGCCGACTTCGGATCCTTGATGTCGCCGAACATGCGGGCCTGCACCGGGCAGGCCGAGACGCACGCTGGATCGCGGCCTTCGGCGATGAGCTTTTCGCAGCCGTCGCCCATGCACTTCATCGGGAGACCCGAATCCGGGTGCGACCAGCGAACGTCGTAGGGGCAGGACGCGATGCAGTAGTTGCAGCCGACGCAACGGCTCGCGTCGGTCTTCACCTGACCCGTTTCGGGGTCGCGGTAGTTCGCGCCGAAGGGGCAGGTGTCGATGCAGGGGGCGTTCTCGCACTGCTGGCACTGCACGAGGATCTGCACGGGGCGCTTCGCGCGCTCGAGCGTCACCTTGCGGATGTTGGCGGCAAGCCAATTCCAGCCTTCGTTTGCACGCTCGACCATTTCCGGATAGTTCGTCTGCGCACAGGCGACGATGCAGGCCGAGCAACCGATGCACTGCGTCGCGTCAAAGAGGTGCGCAAGCTGTTTTTTCGATTGAGACATGTTCTTTCCTTACTTGACGGGCTTCACGCGCACGGACGAGTTGTTGGCGAGGTTGCCGCAGACGGGCTGACGCCAGCCGGTGGCGAACCAGTGGGAGTTGACGCCTTCGCGGACCCACTCGTAGTTCTTCGGAAGGTTCTTCGTGCGAACGCCGCCCTGGAAGCCGTAGGCAAAGAGCGAACCCGCCATGACGCGGTTCGTGACCTTCACCTTGGCGCGGCCCTTGACACCGTTGTCGAGACCTTCAATTTCGATTTCGTCGCCCGTTTCGAGGCCGAGACGTTCGGCGTCGACGGGGTTCATCCAGACGGAGCGGTCGCCGAGGAATTTCGACGGCTGCGTAAAGAGCGTGACGCCCGACGAAGCGCTCGAATCCTTGCCGGAAACGAAGTAGAACTCGTCGGAGCGGGCCTTCGGAATGCGGAAGGCTTCGACGGGCTGATAGGTCGGAACGGCGGGCAGGCCCCCGTTCGGATACTTCTCGGCCAGGAGGAAGCTCATGATTTCGATCTTGCCCGTCGCCGTGCCGAAAGGCTTCTTGAAGGGATACTGACCGTACTTCTTCGCGGCCGTCTGCGACCAGCCCTGCTCGGCCACTTCGCGGGCGATGCGGTCGCCCTCGCCCGGCTTCGCGGCGTTCTTCGCGTCGATGAACTTCTTCCAGGCGGCTTCCATCATGTCCTTCTGCCAGGCGCGGAATTCGTCGTACGACATTTCATGGTCGTAGCCGAGACGTTCGGCGGCGCGTTCCGGGAAGGCGCGGCGAAGGATTTCGCAGAACTGCCAGATTTCGTGGCGGGAGTCGTTCCCCTTCGGAGGCTGCAGACCCGCGCAGTTGCGCTGCACGTTGCCGTTCAGAGCCCACTTGACGCCCGCGTATTCGTCCCATTCGAGGAAGAACGTGGACGGGAGCACGTAGTCGGCGTAGTCGATCACTTCGTGCGGGAAGATGTCCTGCACGACGACGAGGTCGAGCGCCTTGAGGGCTTCGGCCAGGCGGGCGGAGTTCGCCTCGCGGTGGAACATCGTCGTCCCCGTGATGAAGAAGGCGCGAACCGGATAGGGCTTGCCCGTGTGCACGGCGTCGAAGATCGCCGAGAACGTGCCCGAGCCTTCGGGATAGAAGACGCGGTCGAGACGCTTCGTGTCGGAGAGCGTCCACTTCTGACCCTGCGGGCCCTTGCCCATGGAGACGCCCGGTCCCTTGAAGCCGCCGCCCGAGGTGACGACGAAGCCGCCCTTCTTATCGAAGTTGCCGGCAAACGCGTTCAAAAGGGTCATGAGCGCATAGGCTTCACAGTCGTTGCCGCAGCGGGACGAATACCAGCCGTCGTCGCAGACGCCGCCGAGCTGGAAGAAGTCGCGGGCGACGCGAACGATGTCGTCGGCCTTGATGCCGGTGATTTTGGCGGCCTCTTCGGGGGTGTAGCGGTTGACTTCCGCCATGAAGAGGTTCCAGGCGGTCGTGAGGCGAACGGAAGCGCCCGAGAGCGTCGTCACGTCGCCCGTCCAGTCGAGCGCGAGTTCGGACGAAGGATCTTCGGCGAAGCCCACGGCCTTGCCGTCCTTCATTTCGACGCCGCGCCAGACGATGGCGGACGTCTTCTTGTCGAAGGCCGCGTAGCGGTTCTTCGCGCCGCCCTCGACCATGTCGGCTTCGGTCAAGGGTTTGCCGTCCGCCTTGATGAGGTAGGGAGCATTCGTGTGACGCGCGAGGAAGTCGAGGTCGACGAGGTTTTCACGCACGGCGACGTTCAAGAGGCCCTGCACGAAAGCCGAGTCGGTGCCCGGACGGATCGGGAGCCATTCGGCGTCGCCGAAGGCCGATTCCGGCATGCGCGGGTCGACGAAGACGACGCGGCAGCCCTTCTTGCGGGCTTCGGCGAAGGTCGCCTGCACGCCCATGGCGCAGTTGAGAGTGCGGCCGATCAAGAGGAGATAGCGGCAGTTCGCGTAGTCGGGTTCGACCTTGCCCGCGCCGTCGAAGCCCTTGCCGAGCACGAGGCGGCGGCCCATGACGGAGGCGCTGTTGCAGGTCGAGGAGTGCGAAATGATGTTCGGGGTGCCGAGCGCAAAACCGAACCAGTTCTGGAAGGCGCTGAAGTTGTGCGAGGTCATCGCGACGGCGTGTTCACCGTGCTTCTCGACGATTTCCTTGACGCGCTTGGCGATGTCGTTCAGAGCCTCGTCCCAGGAGACTTCCACGAACTTCCCTTCGCCGCGCTCGCCTGTGCGCTTCATGGGCTTCTTCAGGCGAATCGGGGAATTCCACACGTACATCGCGCTCGAGCCGCGGGCGCAGTAGCCGCGCTGCGGATGCGAGGGGTTCGGATAGATGCGGACTGTGTCAAACGACGGCTCCGTGCCGTTCTTGTGCATGGCGAGCATTCCGCAGTAGCCGCCGCACATGTTGCAGGCGACGGGATGGGGCGTCCAGCCTTCGTCCTTGAGACGGGCGATTTCAGCTTCGACGTTGGACCAGGGTGCCATCGTGGCGGCGGTGGCGCCCGCCGCGGCCGCCGCACCGAGGAAGGTGCGTCGACTCAGACACGGCGCTCCGGTCTTCTCGAGTTCGGACATGAATGAGGTCTCCTTAGGATTTGATATCAGTCAATCGACCGAAAGGGAGCCTCATTCTATGGAACTACCTCATCGAAAAGAAATGTTTCGGTTACATCTTTTTGACTAGTGTTATCCCTTACAACTCATCCCTTATGGATAAAAACTTGCCCGACGATAGACCTTCTTTTCGGTACCGACCGATCCTCTTTTTCTTCCGTACCCTTCCGTTTGGTTCCCGATCGGTTATAGATCCCGTTCAGTCCGCCACTCAATAGAAAACGGTCGCATGCCGCGTCCCGCGCGGAGAGCAATTTTCTCTCACCTTTCCCCAAACGATTGCCGTTCCATAAAATCCTTCGTCTTTTTCGCCGTCGCAACCAAACGCTATTCCAAATGGTAACAGCGATCAATTCCGAGCGGGATGGTCGATAATAAAACGATAAGATACATTCATACAATCGCATCATCGCATTCGATAGTTCGCGAATTTCGAAATGTCGTTTTCCTCTTTTCGGAATCGCTGGTTTCCGGAATCAGCGTTCCGAAGCGTCGTCGATGCGGCGAAGCGTAAGAACGGGGAGCACGACCGCGTCGCTTCGGTCCTCGTCGGGGACGTCCCGGCGCACGATCGCCCAGACGGCGGCCGACTCGATTTCGAAGCCCTCCCCGAGCTTTTCGGAGAGCGTCTTGTCGAATTTCGCCGACGCTTTGGCGCAGCAGAGTCCCCCGGCACGGAATTCCGTCCGGCCGTTCCGTACCACCCGCAGTTCGTCGCCCGCCGTGAGTTCCGCGAAAATCCGAAGCTTCTTGTCCTTGACGTGATCGAGCCACACGTCGCTCAAGCCCATGCGAAGGAGAATCTTTTTGGGTTCGGGATAAGGCCTGTCGTCTCTCAAGCGCTCGAGCCCCTCCGTCGTGAAATTGCGAAGGAAGTCTCCGGTCGTGTGCACCGTGAGCGCGTCCTTGGCGCGGGTGAGCGCCACGTAGAGCGAACGGTGAACGTCGCCCAAGTGCTTTTGCGCCTCCGCCGCGGAGAGTCCGAGCGGCATGCGCTTCAACCGGTCGGGATGCACGAGACAGTGCACCCGATTGAATTCCCGCCCCTTCGCGCCGTGATAGGTTGAGACGACCACGGTGCGGACTTCCTCGGGGAAGAGATCCTCGAGGCGGCTCTCCGCCGCGGCCTCCTCCCAGTCGCTCGCAAAGACGTCGCCCGCCGCGGTCTTTCGGAAGCGCCTCGCAAACTCGATCACGGGTTCGACCCAGGGACTCCCCGCGCATCGGCGGCGAAGCTCTTCCTGGGCGGTCGCCCAGATTTCCGGACCGTAGACGGGCTTCTTCGATTTGCGCAGTTCGTTCGTGAGAATCTGCACTTCGAGGAGATTCCCCACGCGAAAGCTCTTGTCGCTTCGCACGAGTTCCACGGGGATCCCCGCTTCCACGAGGAGCGACGCGATCGTCTCCACCTCGCGGTTCGTGTGCGCGAGGATCGCCGTCGTGCCCCTGCGCTTTTCCTCACGGACCGCTTCCACCACGGCTGTCTCAAGATTTTCCGACGCGTAGTGGATGATGCGGACTTCCCCCGTTCCTTCGCGAACCGACCGGTTTTCGCGCGTCTTGAGGCGGTCCTTGAGGCATTTCGCATACCGATTGGCCGTCTGCACGATCGCGGGGAGACTGCGCCAGTTGTCGACGAGTTCGTGCCACTCGGCGTCGAAGGCGGGGTCCGTCTTGAGCGAGGCGAAATGTTTGGAATCCGACCCGCGGAAGCCGTAGATGTTCTGGTCGTCGTCGCCGACGGCGAGCACCCGCATCTCGGGATTGCGTTCGATCAGAGCCTTGACGAGCGCGAATTCGTCCGCGTCCATGTCCTGCGCTTCGTCGAGAACGAGCGCCGTGGCGGCCAGGGACGAGGGTTCCACCCGTCCCTCGCGGATCGCCCCGACCGCGCGGCGCACCACGTCCGTCGCCGCTTCGATCGAACCCGGACGTCCGAGGAGCTCGAAGGCGTAGGAGTGGAAGGTCTTCACCGTGACGAAGCGCGCGCCCGTCCCGTAGAGCTTGATCAAGCGGGTCTTGAATTCCAGGGCCGCGGCTCGAGAGAAAGTGAGCATCACGAGCTGTTCGGGCCGGACGTTTTCGGCGAGCATCAGGTGGGCGAGCTTGTGAACGAGCACCCGGGTCTTCCCGCTTCCCGGCCCCGCCGCCACGACGATGTACTGCGCCTTCGAGAAGAGGATGTCCTTTTGTGCGTCGGAAAGCGTTCCGATGAGCTTCTCGTAGAGCGCGGGCGTCATGCTGCGCTTCAGTTCCTCTTCCCTTCCGCCCTTGAAGTAGGTCTTGAGAAATTCCGCGTAGGGGAGCTCAAAGTAGTCGCGAACGTAGCGCTTTGCCGCCTCGCGGTCGCGGACCATGAGGTTTGCGTATTCGCCCACGATGTGGATCTGCTGAATGCGCTCCTTGTAGTAGTCGTCGAGGAAGGCGTAGTCCTTCTGCCGGTACTTTCTGCGGTTGTCTGCGATGAGCCGTTCGATTCGCATCGGAAGATAAGCGACGAAAAAGCCCCCGTCGACCGACACCAGACCGTTTCGGTGCAAAAAGAGGAGCGACTTCTCGAGTTCGTCCGACGTGGTCTTCTCGCGAAAGAGGCCCGAAGGATCGTTGACGTTTCGAAGGAGTTCCGTAAAGGAGAAGGAAACCGTGCGCTTTGCGTCGCTCCCCTCCTCCGTCTTTTCTCCGGCGCAGGACGAGCGGTCGTCTCCGAGGCTGCAGAGCGTTCCGAGCGCACGTTCGCCCACGCCGGCGAGCTTTTCGATTTTCGCCAACGCCTTCCCGCGGGGCGTCTTGAGGCGGATGCGCCAGTGCTTTTTCGACGACGTGCGTTCGACTTCGACGAGATCCGCCTGCCGAAGGCTCTGCAAAAGGCGCTGAATGACGGGAAGCCCCACGGCCTTCCCGAGGGCGTCTTCGAGCGCGGCGTTCATTTCGACGAGGCTTACGACGTCCCCGTCCGCCCAGTCGGGATGACGGGCCGACACGACGAAGTCGAGGATTCTGCGCTCGAGGTCCGCGAGACGCGAGAGCCGCCGCTCGAGGGCCTCGGGTTTCCCCGCGAGCGTCGCGCGCATGTCGCGCTCGTCCGTGAGGATGCCGAGCGTCCGCAAATTCGTGACCGCCCGCACCACGGCGTGGGTTTCAAGCCCCAGACGATCGGCGATGTAGTCGACGCGCGCCTCAACGGACTTTTTGTCGTCCGCCTTCACGGCCCCGACCGCAGCGCCCGTCTTGCGGCGAGAGACGAGCGACTGCAGAACGCGTTCCGCTTCGATTCGTTCCTCGTCCGAATGAAAAACGCTCGCCGTCCCCCGCTTCCAATCCTCTTCGATCCGCTTTTGTCCGTCGAGAAAGGTTTTCTCGCGCAGACCCGTCGCGTAGACGCGCCCGGTGTTGCTTCGGCGCTTCACGTAGCCCGCGTTCTCGAGCGCCCCGATCGCGGCGGTGATCTTGGTCTTGATCTGTTCGGCGTCGCAGTCCCAGCCCGCCTCGCGCGCGACTTCCAAGTCCGTCACGGCGAATTCGCGCCGTCCCGCGGAGAGGCGCTTCACGGCATTCCAGACCTGCTGCACGTCGGAGAGCGTGAGCTTCGTGGCGGAAAGAAGTGAGAAGTGCCGGTTGATGTCCTCTTCGTTGAAGAGGATGTAGCACTCGGCGTGAAGGTCCGCCTTTCGCCCGGCGCGCCCCGACTCCTGCACGTAGTTTTCGAGCGACGACGAAATGTCGTGGTGAATGACGAGCTGGACGTCCTCCTTGTCGACCCCCATCCCGAAGGCGGTGGTCGCCACCATGATCTTCACTTGGTTCGAAAGAAAGGCGTTCTGGTTTTTGATCTTCTGCTCGGGATCCATCTTCCCGTTGTAGGGCAAAGCAGGAAAGCCGTCCTTCGTCAGTTTCTCGGCGAGCGCTTCGGTCGTCGCAACGCGGTCCGTATAGACGATCGTCGGACAGCCGCGGCTCTCGATGAGGCTTCGCATGTAGGCGTACTTTGCGTCGCCGTCGTCAAAGTGCTTGATCTGGTACTCGAGGTTTTTGCGCACGGCCGACGTCCGGAAGACCCGCAGGTGCACGCCCACGGTCCGCTCGAAGTAGTCGCAGATGTCCTGCACGACCTTCGCCTTGGCCGTCGCCGTAAAGCACGAGACGGGAATCCTGCGCCCGACGCGCTCTTGGAATTCCTTGAGAAACTCCCCGATGTAGAGGTAGTCCACGCGAAAGTCGTGACCCCAGGCCGAAAAGCAGTGGGCTTCGTCGATCACGAAGCGCTCGACGCGGCGCTTTTCGAGCGCCCGCACGATCGAGGGCGACCGAAGGGCTTCGGGCGAGATGTAGAGAAGGGACGCCCGACCGCTTTCGATTTCTTCGAAGGCCGCCTTTCTCTCCAGGAGATTGACGAGCCCGTTGATCGTGACGGCGGCGAAGATCTCCTTTTTCTCGAGATTGTCCACCTGGTCCTTCATGAGCGACTGCAGGGGCGAGAGAACGACCGTGAGCCCCGCCGTCGCGCGGGCCGCCATGAGTGCGGGCAACTGGAAAGTGATGGACTTGCCGCCGCCCGTCGGGAAGATCGCAAGAAGCGACTCCCCTGCGACGGCCGACGCGGCCGCTGCTTCCTGTAGCGACTCTTTGTCGCCCTCGTAGACGCGAAAGCCGTCGAAACCGAAGTATTCCTTGAGCGCCGCCGTGAGGTTCGAGCGGCGACGGCAGTATTCGCACTCGGGATTTCGGCAGATCGTTCCGCGTAGCGCCTCGACGATGCGGTCGGTTTCCGGATAGCGATGAGAAAGCCAAAGGGGCGTCGCGGGAAACGCCGAATGTTCCGCTTCCGAGACGGCGATGAAGCCGAGAACGCAGCCGAGTTCCACGGGATGCTCATCGACGAACGCTTCGATCGGCGCGGAGGTGCAGAGCTTTCCCGCGAACACCCGGCGGATCTCGGCCGCGGGATTCGCAAGTCCCGCGGGTTTCACGTCGAGAAGCCGGAAAAAGCCGGAGAATCCCGGCACGTCGCCGAGGAGCTCGACGAGAATGCGCCGCACGTCCTCGGAGAGCTTTCGCCAGTCGTCGACGAGTTCGATCAGCAGTCGAAAGGAGGTCTCCGCGTCCGAGAGCGGATTGCTTCGCGCCCCGGGTTCCGCGGGCGCCTCCTTTTGGAGCGCGTGACGGCGCGAGAGCGGGCGAAGTAGCGTTTCAAGGCGCAGGGTGTCGAAAATCGGCGCCTTCAGCACGTCAAACAAAGCCGGACAGACCCGTATGTCGCAGTCGACGACATTGTGTCCGCCCACGACGTCGGCGCCCTTGAGAAAGGCGCGGAAATCCGCCGCGACGCAGCCGTGATGCCTTCGGTTCTCGGAGTCGACCGCTCCCATGTCGAGACACGTTCCCGTCTCGGGATTGATTTCGAGGTCGAACGCGACGACGCGCAGCGACCCCGATTCCTCGGAAACGACGGAACCGGGATCGGAATTCGGGCGCGTCAGAACGAAAGTCATGGGAAGGAAAAGCGGAAAAGATTTCCAGACATTGTAGCCGAGGGTCAAAACGGGCAAAAGCTCGGCAATATTGCGGCGGAATCGGCCGAGCTCTGTTCGAGCCGGGACGCCGGTGATGAAGTGCGTGTCAGACTATTTTCCGACACGCACTCCGGAGAATTTTCTGCTTTCGATCGGGCGGACAAAGCAGGCCGCCCCCAATAGAAAGAGGCCCGGAGCGAACTCCGAGCCTCCCCTAGCCTATCCTCAGTTGCCTGAGGTGAAGCTAATCCCTACGTCAGGATTACTTCGCAGCGGTCTTGGCGCCCTTGTTCAGGATGGCAAGAGCTTCATTCGCGAAGACGACGCCTTCGTCAACGAGCTGCTTGGCATACTGCGGAGCGTGGACACCCCACGAACCGTCGTCCTTGACCTTGGCGGCAACGCGGCGAGCGTTTTCAGCGAGGAGCTGGACCTGAGCGCGATCCGTGTTCGAAAGCTTCGCAACCTTCAACATGTCGGTGATCGTGACGAGGTCGGCCGTGATCTTGGCATAGCCTTCCTTAACGGGGGTCTGCCAGGCGACAACCTTGTTGTAGATGGTCTTCTGATCCTTGAAGCGGAGAGCTTCAGGGAACTTCGACTGGATCGGGCTGTGGCAGCCCAGAGCTTCAACCTGGTGCTTGTCTTGATAAGCCGTGCGACCGCAGGTCCACATCAGGTCGATGTAGGGACGACCGTCGTCCTTCGTGAGCTTCCAGCCCTTCGGGCTCGTCAGCTTACGATCCTTGGCGCCGTCAGGCGGGTTGATCGACTTCTTTTCGGGGTCGACCAAAATACGCCAGATGTGCGAAGCGCGGACGTTGTCGAAGCCGGCCATGTCAGGACGCTGGATCGAAGCGAAGTTTTCGCAGGAACCCATCTTCGGCATATGGCAGGAAGCGCAGTCGTTGCGGCTGTGCGTACCGCCCTGGGCGAAGAATTCAGCAGCCGTGGTGTGGCAGTCCTGGCACTTCTTCTTGAGGGTCGGAACCGTGTACTGGGAAGCCCAGTCGTTGCTCGTCACTTCATGAGGATCGTGGCAGGTCGTGCAACGCATACCCTTCTGATAGTGCTTCGTGTAGTGCGACTGCGAACCTTCGGTACCGCAAGCCGGGCAGAAGCTCTTGAAGTAGCTGTTGAACGG
>CASEFX010000033.1 GCA_949287305.1 uncultured Sutterella sp.
AGCTAGTTACGCTCAAATACGTAACTAGTTTAACGCTAAAATAGGCGGCCGTCAAGTCCTTTCGCCTAGAAATTCAAGACTTGTCGGCCGCCCGTCCCTTAGCGTGAACTTCTTAGTGAACTAGTTCTGCACAATTTGGGCGGCGGATTCCGCCTTGTCAGACGCGCCCTCGGGCGCGTTTTGTTTCTGCGCCCCCTCTTCCGCCTGCTTGCGGAAGGCCGAACGCAGAACGACTTCCCAGAGTTTTCCTTCGATGAGTTCGCCGGTCGTGAGCAGCCGAACCTTGGATCCCTCCTTCTCGGCAATGTCCACCCACACGCCCGGATCGTCGGCGACGATCATGAAGGGAACGTTCGGCGCGATTCGTTCGGCGACGGCGTGATAGCGAAGCGTTTCGGCGCCGTTGGCGAAGATGAGGTAACTCAGAGCCTTGCCGAGACCCGCATTTTCGAGGGTCGTTGCGTCGTCGGGCTCGCACTCGACGTAGTCGACGCCCGCCTTTTCGAGTTCCTGCGCCACCTCATGGTGCGTCGTAAGCACCACGGGCTTCATGCCGGACTTGCGCCAGCGACGGGCAAGATCGAGCACCATCGGACCGTCCCCGGCCATGAAGATGGGACGGGTCGACGTGTCGGGGCGTTCCTCCTCGACCGTTTCTTCCGCGCCGATTTCGGCCGCGCGGCGCGCCCAGGCCCAACGGTTGACGAGAAGCTTTTCCACGCGGCCCGTGAGTTCGAAGAGCACCGGATTGAGCGCGATCGAAAGGATCGCCGCGCCCACGATGAGGTTCACCATGCGGTTGTCGGAGAGACCGAGCGCCACGGCTTCCCCCGCGAGAATGAAGGAGAATTCGCCGATCTGTGCCAAGGACGCGCCGACGGTGAGCGCGGTCTTCAGGGGACGCTTCAGAAGGAGCACGATCCCGAAGGCGGCGAGGCTCTTCCCGAACACCACGACGAGGAGCGCGACCAGAACCTGTCCGGGCGCTTCGATGAGGATGTGCCAGTCAAAGAGCATCCCGACGCCCACGAAGAAGAGGACCGAGAAGGCGTCCTGAAGCGGAATCGACTCGGTGGCCGCGCGGTGCGCAAAGCGGCTCTCGCGCATCACCATGCCGGCAAAGAAGGCGCCGAGCGCGAAGCTCACGTGGAAGATCGCGGCCGCGGCGTAGGCGACGCCCAAAGCCGCCGCCAAAACAAAGAGCGTAAAGAGTTCGCGCGAGCCGGTTTTCGCCACCTGATAGAGGAGCCACGGCATCGCGCGGCGTCCGACGATGAACATCACCGCGATGAAGGCGGCGACGTTCACGAGCGTCATGAGAATGTCCTTCATCAGCTCGTTGCCGCCCGCCGTTTCGCTCCCCGGCGCGCCGAGAAGCCCCGAGAGCGGCGGAAGGAGCACGAGGATGAGGACGGTCGCGATGTCTTCGACGACAAGCCACCCCATGGCGATGCGCCCGTCGCGGTTGGTGAGCTGTCCGCGCACCTCAAGCGCCTTGATGAGCACCACGGTCGAGGCGCAGGAAAGCGACAGACCGAAGACGATCCCCGCGCCCCAGCTCCAATCCCAGAACCAGTGCGCCGCGACCGCCCCGAGAAGGGTCGCCAAGGCCATCTGTCCGACCGCGCCCGGAATGGCGATCCCCTTCACGCTCATGAGGTCGCGCACCGAGAAGTGGAGCCCAACCCCGAACATCAGGAGCATCACGCCGATTTCGGAGAGCTGGTGCGCGAGTTCCGGATCGGCAAAGGGCCCGGGCGTGTGCTGCCCGGCGGCGATCCCGGCAAGGAGAAAGCCCACGAGCGCCGGCGCCCGGCCGAAACGCTCCGCCAAAAAGCCGAAGACGAGCGCAAGACCGAAGGCGAGAACCAGCGTCGTGATGAGGGGAAGAGAGTGCATGTCGAACGGTGCTCCGAGAAAACGGCCGGTGAAAGTCGGAGTGGACAAAGAAAAATCGGTCCGCCTTTTCCGCACGCGCCTAGGGCGGAAAAAACGAACCGACTTCGTTTACTTGCTTAGCGTGCAAGAGGAGACTTTAGCACATGGGCTGAGTGCCTTCGCCCTCTTCCGCGTCATCTTTTTGGGGAGCGGGCTTTGCACGGGCCGCATCGAGTCGGGCGAGGTATTCCTCGGTGATGTCGCCCGTCACGTAGTCGCCGTCGAAGCACGAGCAGTCAAAGCGCGGAATCGAGGGATTGAGGTCGTGCAGAGCGTTCTTCAGGCCGTCGATCGTCTGATAGACGACCGCGTCGGCGCCGAGGCTCTCGGCCACGGCCTTCGCGTCGCGGCCGTCGCCGCAGAGGAGTTCCGAGCGCGTCGGCATGTCGATGCCGTAGACGTTCGGGAACATGACGCGCGGAGCCGACGAAGCGACGAAGACCTTCTTCGCGCCCGACTCGCGGGCGATGCGCACGATTTCACGCATCGTCGTGCCGCGCACGATCGAGTCGTCGACAAGGAGAACGTTCTTCCCTTCGAATTCGACGGGCATGGCGTTCAACTTCTGGCGCACGCTCTTCTTGCGCACGGCCTGACCGGGCATGATGAAGGTGCGGCCCACGTAGCGGTTCTTGATGAAGCCTTCGCGGTAGGGAAGATTGAGAACCTGGGCGAGCTGCTGCGCGCAGGGGCGCGAGCTGTCGGGAATCGGCATGACGACGTCGATTTCCGAGAGGTCGAGTTCGTGCTTGAGCGTTTCGGCGAGGTATTCGCCGAGCTTCAGGCGCGCCGCATAGACGTTGATGCCGTCCATAGTGGAGTCGGGACGGGCGAAATAGACCCATTCGAAGGCGCAGGGCGAGAGCATCGGGTGTTCGGCGCACTGACGGGTCGAGACGTTCCCCTTCAGGTCGATCCAGAGGGCTTCGCCCGGGGCGAGGTCGCGCTCGACCTTGAAGCCCAGACCGATCATCGTCACGGATTCGGAGCTCACCATGTATTCGAGCTTGCCGTTTTCCTGCATGTTCGAGCCGAAGCAGATCGGACGGATGCCGTAGGGATCGCGGAAGGCGAGAAGGCCCTTGCCGGCGATGAGGGCGACCACCGCGTAGGAGCCGCGAAGACGCTTGTGAACGCGCGAGACGGCGGCGAAGACCCCGTCGGCGTCGAGCGACTTCGAGACGGTTTCGCGGGAGATTTCGGTCGCGAGCACGTTCAGGAGCACTTCCGAGTCGCTCGTCGTGTTGATGTGACGGCGGTCGGTTTCATAGAGCTCCTGCTTCAAGGCTTCGGCGTTCGTGAGGTTGCCGTTGTGCGCAAAGGCGATCCCGTAGGGAGCGTTCACGTAGAAGGGCTGCGACTCCTGATTCGAGCTCGCGCAGCCCTGCGTCGGATAGCGGACCTGCCCGACCCCCATGTTCCCCGTCAAGTCGCGCATGTTGCGCGTGCGAAAGACGTCGCGCACGAGGCCCATGGCCTTGTACATATGGAATTCCAAACCGTCGAGCGTGGCGATGCCCGCCGCGTCCTGACCGCGATGCTGCAGAAGGTGAAGCGCGTCGTAAATGCGCTGATTCACCGGCTCCGAAGACATCATGGCAACGATACCGCACATAGTCGAGTCCCTCGTAAAGGAAGTGTGGGCGCTAGGGCCCGATTGCTTTTCAGAAAGATATTAAAAAAGGGCGTGCTCGATGCACGCCCCTTTTCATGATTCGTTGGCTCCCCCGCCCGCTCGCGAGAGGAATCCCGCCGCGGAAAGCGGCGACGAGGATCCGTTTCGCAACGAAGCGAACCAGTCGGGAAGATAGGGCAGCGACCAGTCGATCACCGTCTCCGCCGGAGCGATGAGGGAGGACTGCTGCCACATTTTGCTCGTCTTCACGTCGTCGATGAGGCCGAAGAAGAAGACCCCGGCGCACACCACGACGGCGCCCCGCAGAAAACCGAAGACGGCGCCGAGCGCGCGGTCCTCAAACGTCAGCTCGGCCACTTCGAGGAGCTTGCGGATGAGAAGCCCCAGGAGACCCACGCAGAAGAGCGCCGCGACGATCAGAAGGATCGAGGCGATCAGCACGCGGGGAAGATAGCCGAGGCTCTCGAGCGGAATCATGTCGGCGAAGTCGCCCGAGAAGGCGAGCGCGAGCATGATGCCCGCCACCCATCCTACGATGGCGAGAATTTCGCGCACCACGCCGCGCGTGATGCCGACGCCGCTTGAGAGAACGAGAAGGCCGACGATGAGCCAGTCGATTTCGGTCATGAAGCGAAACGGAAAACGGGAAAAGGAAGGGAAACCCCGAAGGGTTTCGAAGATGCGCTATTGTAGCGAAGGACCGTGCGGCGTGGGGCGCGGCGCGGAGATTTTCCGCGCCGAAACGCCCGATTTTCGCCGCTTATTTCTTCGAGGCCTTCTGGTGCGAGACGATGGGCTTCGAAGCGAAGTTGTTGAGCATGAGAAGACCCGAAGCGCTCTCGGCCTCGGCCTTCGTCTTGAAGAGCCCGACGCGCACGCGCCAGAGGGTCTTGCCGTTCTGACGAACGCTCATCTTGTAGGCGGGAAGGCCCTGCAGCTTCATGTCCTTGACGAGCTTTTCGGCGGAGAGTTCCGAGCTTGTCGCGAGCACCTGAATGTAGTAGCCCTCGCCCGTGGGCGCCGCATCATTGTGGGCGGGTTCCGCGGGCTTGGCGGGCTTTGCCGCCTCTTCGGCCTTGGCGGGCGCCTTCGTCTCTTCGGCGGGCTTCGCCTTGGCGTCGGAGGCATTTTCCTTGGCGGCCTCCCCTTCAAGATTCGCGGCCCCCGTCGAGGGGCTCTTTCCCGATCCCGCGACCACCACGTCCCCGTGGGCGGGCTTTTCCGCCGCGGGTTCCGGTTCGGGCGCGATCGTCGTTTCGACCGCCTGCGGATCGGGAATGTCGAGATTCATCTTCTCGACGTCGAGACTCTTTTCGTCGTCGAGCGCAAAGGGCGTCACGAGAACGAGCGCGAGAAGAAGGGCCGCCGCGCCGATCATGCGGTGGCGCATGCGCTTGTGGCGAAGCACCTCTTCGGGCGTGGGAATCGGGGCCGACTCTTCCTCGGGCTGCGCTTCGCGCTCGCGATCGCGCACGCGCCGCACCGTTTCGCGCGGCACGGGCGTCGTCACCATGGGTTCGGGCCGGTCGGCCTCGAGCGCGGCTTCGCGCGAGGGTTCCTCCTCGGGTTCGGGCGTCGTCGCCCAGACGGGAATGACGGGGTCGGAAGGAGCGCCCGGCTTTTCGTCCCGTGGCGGCACGGGCTCGGAGACCGAAGGCGGCACTTCTTCAAAGGGCGAAACGTCCTCGGCCGGAACCTTGGGCGCGTCCTTATCTTCCGGCACGCGGTCGCCCAACACGGGTTCGGTTCGCACCTCCTCCCACGGATCCTTCGAATCGGAATCCGCGGGCCCCTTGCCGCCGGTCTTGAAGAAATTGAACATGCTTCTCTCCTCGGAACCCCGCCGCACAAGGGGACGGGCGAATGAATCGTTTTACGCGTGGGCGGCAAGCGCTTCAAGCGCGGCCGTAACGGTCACGAAGGACCCGAACACGATGATTCTAACAGTGCCGTTGGGGCGCTCCGAGAGATTTTTTGCAACGAAACGCGCCTGCGCAAGCGCGGCTTCGACCGTCGTGTAGCTTTCGATCCGTTCTTCCGGAACGCCGGCTCGGAGCATGGCGGCCTTCAAAAGCGTCGCCGACGCGGCGCGCGGTCCCGTGAGCGACGCGATGAACCAGTCGTCAAAGGAGTCCTTCAGAAGACGGGCGACGCTCTCCATGTCCTTGTCGGCGAGCATCCCGAAGACCGCCATCGTGCGTTCGCCCTCGCGCTTCGTCAAGCGGATGTTTTCGGCGAGCACCGCCGCGGCTTCCGGATTGTGTCCGACGTCGAGCACGATCGGGCAGGGGTCCTGCGACACCGTCTCGAAGCGCGCCGTAAGACGCACCGTTTCGAGCCCCTTTTCAATCGCTTCGCGCGCGACGGGAAGCTTCCCTTGGAGCGCCGTCACCACCGCGAGCACGCCCGCGGCGTTGCGGTACTGATTGACGCCGAGAAGCGCCGGGCGCGGGAGTTTTTCCAGACGAACGCCCTCGCCTTCCCAGTCAAAGGTCCCGTCCTCACGGACGACCGTGCGGAAGTCGCGGCCGGCATAAATTCCCTTCGCGCCGATTTTCTCGACGTAGGCCGAAAGGGTCGACGGAACGTCCGCGTCGGAGCAGACCGCGGGGCAGCCCGGGCGGTAGATGCAGGCCTTTTCCGAGGCGATCGCCTCGCGGGTGTTTCCGAGGAAGGCCGTGTGGTCGATCCCGATCGTCGAAATCACGGCCGCGTCGCTGTCGATCGTGTTGATGGCGTCCAAGCGTCCGCCGAGACCGATTTCGAGAATCACCACGTCGGGATTCGAATGTTGGAAGAGGCGCAGAATGCCGAGCGCCGTGTATTCGAAGTAGGAAAGCGTTCCTTCGCGCGCCTCCTCCACTTCGGCGAAGGCCGCCATGAGGTCTTCGTCTCGGGCCTCGACCCCGTTGATGCGGGCGCGCTCGTTGAAGCGCAGAAGGTGCGGCGACGTGTGCGCACAGGTCTTGTAGCCCGCGGCGCGGTAGATCGACTCGAGCATCCCGACGGTCGAACCCTTGCCGTTCGTGCCGCCCACCGTGATCACGGGGCAGGAAAAGCGGATGCCCATTTTCTTCACCATCATCTGCATGCGCTCGAGTCCCATGTCGATGGGCTTGGCGTGGAGCGTTTCGATGTGATGGAGCCACTCGTCGAGAGTGGTGAAGTTTTGCGTTTCGGTCATGGAAAAGACCTCCAAAAAAGAGGAGACGCGGCGTCCGACTGGAAATCGGACGCCGCGCCGCGAATGTGAATCTGTCGAAAGGGAAAACCGCCTCAGATGCCGTTCACGGGCGACTTCTTCATGAGAAGCTGCGTGATCACCGAGATGCGCGCGCGCATGTCGCGGCGGTCGACGATCATGTCGATCTGGCCCTTCTGCAGGAGGAATTCGGCGCGTTGGAAGCCTTCGGGAAGCTTTTCACGCACGGTCTGCTCGATCACGCGCGGACCCGCAAAGCCGATCAGGGCCTTGGGTTCGGCGATGACGACGTCGCCCATGAAGGCGAAGGACGCCGACACGCCGCCCATCGTCGGGTCGGTCAAGACCGAAATGAAGGGAAGACCCGCTTCGGCCAGGCGCGTCACGGCCGCCGTGGTCTTGGCCATCTGCATGAGCGAGAGGAGACCTTCCTGCATGCGGGCGCCGCCCGAAGCGGCGAAGCACACGAAGGGGCAGTTGCGGCGGATCGCTTCGTCGACGCCGCGCGAGAAGCGCTCGCCCACGACCGAGCCCATGGAGCCGCCCATGTACTTGAATTCGAAGGCCGCCGCCACGATCGGTTCGCGGCGCAGCGTCCCGGACATCACGACGATCGCATCCGTTTCGCCCGTCGTCTTTTCAGCCGCTTCGCGGCGCTTGGGATAGGGTTTGCTGTCGACGAAGTGAAGGGGGTCCTCCGCGCGGACGTTCGCCGCCACTTCCACCTGACCTTCGGGGTCGAGGAAGGCTTCAAGGCGCGCACGCGCGCCGATGCGCATGTGGTGACCGCACTTCGGGCAGACCTGAAGGCTGCCGCGCAACTCTTCGGCGTAGAGCGTCTGTTCGCACCCGGGACACTTCGTCCACAGCCCTTCGGGAATGGGGCTGACCTTGCGCTGCGTTGCGTCTTGGGGTTCCTGCTTGCGCTGGATCTTCGGGAGGATGTGATTCAACCAACTCATCGGTGTGACCTGAGCTTCGTAAAAAAACGGTTTTCGGTCCGAAAGCGGACCGCTGCGGATTCGCACCCGCGGAAAGAAACATTATACGGAGGCGCCGCCCTGTCGAAGGCCGAAACGCGTTAGCACAAACGGCTGACGTCAGTCGTCGAATCCGAAGGGACTCATCCCCGACTGCGGGATGTCGACGCCGGGATAGCGAACGCCCGTGAGATAGAGTCCGTCGGGCGAGAAGGTGGGCGCGGCCACCGTCCGGGAGCGGGCTTCGAGCACTTCCCTCACCCATTCGGGGCGCTCGCGCCCCGTGCCGACGTAGACGAGCGTCCCGACGATGTTGCGGACCATGTGGTGGAGAAACGCGTTCGCGGCGATGCGAAGGCCCACGAGACGGCCCTTGCGGACGATGTCGAGCGACTCGATCGTGCGCACGGGGGTCTTCGCCTGGCACTCGGCCGCGCGGAAACTCGAAAAGTCGTGCGTACCGAGAAGACACTCGGCGCCCTCACGCATGCGGTCGACGTCAAGCGGCCGCCACACCCAGCCCGCGCGTTTCGCATAAACGGGACTGCGCACGGCGTGGTTGTAGAGCCAGTATTCGTAGGTTCGGGCGGTCGCGTCAAAGCGCGCGTGGAATTCGTCCGGCACGGCCCTGGCCCAGAGAACCGCGACCGTGGGCGGCAGGTGCGTGTTGACGCCGCGCACCCAGTTGCGCTCGGGGCGAACGACTTCGGTGTCGAGCGACACCACCTGATGCGTCGCGTGCACGCCCGTGTCGGTGCGGCCCGCGCAGATGACGGAGGCGGGCGCGGCGAGAAAGCGTCCGACGGCGCCCTCGAGCGTCACCTGCACCGAGGGCATGTCGGGTTGAATCTGCCAGCCGCAGAAGGCGCTGCCGTCGTACTCGATGCCGAGCGCGATCCTCACGCCTTTTCTCCGGCGATGCGCTCTTCAAGGAACTTCGCGTGTTCGCGCTGCTGCGCCGTCCCCTTCTCACGCACTTCGGCGAGAAGTTCCCGGGCTTCCTTGAGGGCGCCCAAGCCCACGAAGGCCTGCGCGAGCTTCAGCTTGCCGTCGATCGCGGCGGTCTGGGCGACTTCGCGTTCGCTGCGAAGATGCGGGACGGGTTCTTCCGCCGCGACGGGCGGAAGTTCCGGCGCCTCGGGTTCAGGGGCCTTCTCTTCGGGTTCGTCGAGTTCGAGCGTCAGGTCCCCGACCATGTCGGAGACGGCCTTGTCGCTCGTGCGGTTGCATTCCTCTTCGTCGACGGGCGGCATTTCGTCGTCGGGTTCGAGCCAGGGCTGCGCCGCGGGTTCCGTCGGTTTTGCTTCGACTTGCGTCTCGGAAGCGGGCGTTTCCGGCGTCGTTTCGACGGACGGCGTCTCTTCGGCACGGGCCTTTTCTTCGGCAAAGGCGGCGGCGCCCACGCCCATCGCGCCCGCGGTCGTGCCGTTCTTCACGGCTTCGTCGACGGTGCGCTCAAGCGCCTTCAGTTGCGCGGGCGACGAAGGAGGAATGTCCTTCGAAAGCGTCACGGTCTGCTCGGGCTTGGGTTCGGGATCGTCTCCGTCCGCCTTCTTGCGGCGCAAAAGCCAGAAAAGAAGCAGAAGAATGAGCACGCCCACGCCGATCACGCCGCCAGAGATGTCGGACGATTCGTCCTTCTTCTCTTCGGTCGCGGCGGCCTTCTGAGGTTCGGCCGCGGGAGCGGGTTCGGCGGTCTTCGCCGCATCCTGCGCGGCTTCGTCCCCGGCCGGAGCAGCGGCTTCTTCGGCGGGCCTTTCTTCGGCAGGCTCTTGAGCGGGTGCCTCGGCATTCTGCTCGGCCGCTTCGGCGATCGCCGGGTCCGCCGGACGGTTGAGCGATTCCTGCGTCACGCTCTGATCGGCCGCGTCGTCGGGATTCGGGATTTCTTCCGGAGCGGCAGGCGCCTCTTCGGCGGCCGCGGGCTCGGGAGCCGTTTCCGGAGCGGCCGCGGTCGCATCGGCCGTCGTTTCAGTAGACGTTTGGGCGACGGGCTCGGCGGGCGCGGTTTCGTTCGCGTCCGTTGCGGCGGTCTGGGTTGCGGCCTCGCCGGCAGGTTCTTCAGCGGGCTTCGCCGTCTTTTCCTGCGTCACGGACGCTTCGGCCGATTCGGCCGCGGGAGCGGTCCCGGGACGTTCCTCGCCCATCAGTTCGCGCTCCTCGGTACGCTCGGCCCGATCGGCTTCGATCGCCGCACGGCCGGCCGCCGCCACTTCAGCGGGCGCAAGACCGCGTTCGCGGGCTTCCGTCTGGGCGCGGGCCGTCTTTTCGGCGGTTTCAAGGCTCATCGCCTGCGCGTCGATCAGGTTCTGCGTGGGCATGGGAATCGCCGTGTCGTTGCCGTGCACGCGGCGGAAGGCCTCCACCGGATCGATCGCGAGCACTTCCGCGCGCGTGGGCGCGGTGAGCTTCGAGCCGATCACGAGTTTCGAGGGATCGTCGCGAAGGAAGGCGTCGGGGTTCTTTTCTTCAAAGCCCACGACGAGCTGCTCCATCGTGCAGCCTTCAAAGACGGGCCAGTAGAGCTTCGCGATCGACCAGATCGTCATGTCCGCGATCACGTTGAAGGGCTGCGTCGAGTCGAACCCATTCAGGGCCACGTAGTCGCGCACGACGGAGGGCGCGTAGCGCCCCTTCTTCGCCAAGCGGCGCTTCAGGGCCTTCACTTCCTTCGGGTCGCTCGCGGCGGCCATCGTGACGGAGGGCGTCGAAGTCGTCTCGGGCGCGGCGACGGGCGCCGTCACCGTGCGGCGCGGCAGGTCGGCCGTCACCGAGAAATGACCGTTTTCGGCGTGCAGAACGTACTGCCGAACGGTGACGTTGCCGCCCACGTTGAGTTCGATCAGGAGGGGAAAGCTTTCCGCGCCGAGCGTTTCGCTTCCGACCACGCGGACCGTGACGTTGTTGTCGGCCGAGGCGTCGCGCTTGAGTTTCAGGTCCTGGACCTGTTCGGGCCAGGCGACGCCTTCGCGCAGGTAGGTTCCCGGAGGCGCCACGCGCACCATCGAAGTGGTCGACGAAAGGTCCACGTCCTCGATCGTGAGGATCGCGTCCAAGGGTTCGCCCGGCACCGAGCGAACCGTCATTTCGCCGAGCATGGCGGCCGAAAGGCTGCCCGAGAAAAGAAGCGAACAAAGGAGAGAGAGGGTCGATTTGGCAAAAGTCATCGTTCTTGTCGCGGACCGAGCCCCTCGCTCCGCGTTTTCTGCGCAAAAGATGAAGAAGATGATACCGCATTGCGCCCGATTCCTGTCCGAGCGCGTCAGCGGGCCCCTTCTCAACGCTTTGCGCAGGCCGCGCGGTAGAGCATCGCAAGCGTGACGCCCGCGACGGTGTTGCCAAGCGTCGCCGCCGTGAGGTTCTTCGCGACGTTCGCCCAGGTGAAGAGCGCCGGATCGATCCCTTCGACGACGTAACCCGAAGCGGATAGCGCCATCGAGAGCGGGAGGAAGTAGAGGTTGGCGACGCAGTGCTCAAAGCCGAGCGCGACGAAGGCCGAGACGGGAAGGAGGACGCCGAGCACCTTGTCGGCGACGCTTCGGCCCGCATAGCCCATCCAGACGCCGAGGCACACGAGGAGATTGCAGAGGATCCCCTTCACGAAGATCGTGAACCATCCCGCGGAGAGTTTCCCTGCGGCGACGCCGAGCATGCCGTTTGCCATGGGGCCGAGGTCGGCCGTGTGTGCGAAGAAGACGAGCGCCACGAACGTGAGCGCGCCGAGGGCGTTTCCGAGCCACACGCGCACCCAGTTGAGAATCGTCGCGCCCCAGGTGATGCGGCCTTCCGCGGCGCCCGCCGCGATCATGGTGTTGCCGGTGTAGAGTTCAGCGCCCGCGACGAGGACGAGCGAGAGGCCGAGCGAAAAGACGGCGCCCGCGCCGAAGCGCTGCACGGCAAAGGAGAGACTCGCATCCGAGAGAAAAAGCGTGGCGAAAAGCCCGCCCAACCCGATGTAGAGCCCCGCGAGAAAGGCGAGCGGAAGCTGTCTTCCGAGCGGAAGAGAGGTCTTCACGACGGCGCCCGTGAGGACTTTTTCCAAGACTTCGGCGGTCGTGAGTGCGTCGGAATGGGGTTTGGTTTCCATGAACGGCTCCTAAAAGTTGTTTCGCGAAAGCGCCGCGGCACGAAGCTTTCGCGAAACGTCTTCTCCCGAGCGGGATGAGCGGTTTGCGCCGGAGGGGTTCCGGAACCAAGAAGAAAACAGTCTAACAAAATCGGTGCGAAGGACCGCGGTCTTCGCGCCGATTTTCCACGGGTTAGCCCTTAGAAGTCGAACTGATAGAGGAGATTGAGCGCCTGATCGACGCCCGAGGCGGCTTCGAGGTAGAGCCTCGGGAGGACCCGGTAGCGAAGCGTGATCGTCGCGAGCGAATCGAAGAGTCCGACGCCGTACTTCACCTTGAGGCCCGGGAGCACGTAGGCGCTCACGACCACCTGCGAGCTGTCGCCCGCCCCTTCGGTGTCGATTCCGAAGTCGGTGAGGCCGATGGCGTCGCCCACTTCGGTGAGAAGGCCCGAACCCTGACTCAGGCCGAGCCCGATCAGGGCCGACGTGATCGCAGAGTTGTCCGTGTCGCCCGAGGGATCGAGCCCCTCGCCTCGGATCAGGTAGCTGAAGGCCTCCTGCTCGCTCAAGGCGGGTTCCGAGAAGATCACGGCCTTCGGGCGCTGCACCGTTCCGGTCACGCGCACGCCCGCGACGACGTCGTCGGCCGTGCGTTCGGGATTGCGCACGGCTTCGATCGTGAGAAGCGGATTCGAGATGGGACCCGAGAAGAGGAATTCGCCCTTTCGCACGATCAGGTCCTGCCCGTAGGCGCGGAACTGTCCGAAGGGAACGGTGATCTGGCCGTTCAACCCGAGCGAATTCTGCGTCTGCGCGACGTTGAGTTTGCCCGTGAGCCGCGCCTTGAGGCCCATGGCGTCGACGCGCACGTGGTCGCCCACGACGATGAAGAGCGCGCTCTCGAGCGGCACGGACTTCTTGTTGGCGTCCGCGGCCTTGCGCCAGGATCCCGGACGGTCGAGCCGCACCTCGTCCTCGGAGACCGCAACCGCGGATTCGGGGAGCTCCTGCACGGTGATCCGCGCCCAGGGCACCGAAACGAGCCCTTCGAGGCGGTACTTTTCCGGAAGCGCTTCAAAGCTCACGTAGGTGGAGAGATCGAGTTCCGCCATCGGCGGGATCGTGAGGCGCAGAGTCTTGCTCTTTACCGACACCTTCGCGCGCCAGGCTTCGAGCGTCTCCCACGAGGCGTTCCCGGCGATGTTCACTTCGCCCTTCGGGGTCTTCAACAGTCCTTCGAGCACGGAATCGCGTCCGCCGAAGCGAAGCGTCACATAGCTCGGCAGCATTTCGAAGGGAAGCTTCGTACTGTCGACGCGCGCGTCGCGGATCCCCGTTTCACCCGTGAGCGTGGGCGCCAAAAGCGTCCCGCCGAAGCGCAGATCGCCGAAGATCACGCCCTCGGCCTTTTCACCCGCAGACAAGAGCGGATTCACCATCGCGACCGAGAGGTCTTCCATGCGGAGGGTCCCCTGGAGCTTCTTTTCACCCAGAGGCTCCGTCACCGAGGCCGAACCCGAGAGACTGCCGTTCCCGGCAATGTCGAGAAGCCAGTCGAGCGAAATCCGCTTTTCGCGCAACTCGCCCGCCACGGTGAAGGCGTCGAACCCGAGCACGAAGTCTTCTTCGGGCATCTGGATCGTTCCCTTGAGGCCGACGCTCTCAAGCGTGACGCGGCCCTGCGGAACACCCGAGAAGCCCGCCGGCACCGTGAGGTCCGCCGTACCCTTGACGACGCCTTCGAGAAGCGTTCTGCGGGGCAGTTTGTCACGCAGGTAGCCGAGGTCAAAGCGCTCGAGCGCGAGCCGCACGGGGAAGGCCTTCTTCCCGCTCAGGTCCACGTCGGCCGTGCGCGCGAGGCACACCTCGGCGCTTTCGTGGCGCCAGCAGTGTGCGCCCACGCGCAGGGACTGCGAGGCGTTTTGATAGCGAAGAGCCAGACGCTTGGCGAGCTTCACGTCGCCCGCGGGCGTTTGGAAGGCGGCGCTCGTGACGCCCCCTTCCCAGGTCGCGGCGTCGCGAAGGAAGTCGCCCGAAAGCTTCATTTCGCCGCTCACGGGTGTTCCCGACCAGGAGAGCGTCAAATCGTGCTTTCGTTCCTTGCCGCGAAGACGGGCGTTTGCTTGCGTGAGCGTCACGCCCGGAATCGTGAGATGATCCGCCGTGAGCGTGACGTCCCCCATCATTTCCTTTCCCTGCGCGATGCCGCCTTTGAGGCGCAGGCTCTTCAGAGCATAGTCGGCAAAGGAGAGATTCGACGCACGGATGTCGACGTCGAGAATCGGGAAGGTCGGACGCCCTTTGAGATGGAAGTGCCCTTCGGCGCGGCCGGTCGCCCCGGGAATGGCCCGGCTGAAGTCGGGCGCGTTGATCGTCGACTCGACGTTGAAGCGTTGCTTCCCGTCGGCCACCTTCACTTCGCCGTGCAGATGCACCGTGTTGATGCCGAGCTGCAGATCGAGCCCGGGCGAGAGGAAACTCCCGTCGCTCGTCATTCCGAAGGAGCCCTTGAGTCCGAGGGGCGCCTTCTGAATCGTGCCTTGGAGGTCGACGCCCGTGAGCGAAGCGGCCCACTCCGAACCCTTGACGATGCCTTTGGTCTGCATGTCGCCCGAAAGCCGGATCGGTGCCTTCGGGAAGATGAGCGTACCCGTGTCGAGCCCCTCGATCTTGAGGTCCGTTTGCCAACGCACGGCGTCGCGCCAGTCGACGTCGCCCGAAAAGACCGCCGTACCGCGGTCGGTCGCAAGCGTGAGAGCGGTGAGCGACGCCGCGAGTTCCGTTCCCTTCCCCTCGACCGTCAGATCGCCCTTGGTGATCTTGTCGACCTTCAGATGCGTGCGGGCCTTGAGCGTGTAGTCGACCGCCGCTCCGGCGAGTTCGACGTCGACGTTCGAGAGCGTGAGTGCGTCCTGCGAGAAGCCGGGGCTTCGGATGGTCAGCGACAACGGGAGTCCCGCCTTGGCGGGCGAGGCTTCGCCCGTCACGTGGAGTTTGATCGGCGCAGGAATCGCCGCGTCGATCTCAGTGTCGAGCCGCATCGTTTCGAGCAACCCGCCCGCAAGACGCGCCTTCACGACGGCCGACTGCGGCGCTTCGGGCGTCCCGAAGGCGGCGCGGGCGTTCAACGTCAAATCGCTCGTCCAGGCGCCCGTGAGCGCCACGTTCCCCGTAAGAGAGCCTTCGGCCTTCGCGCCCGAGGCTTCGCCCTTTACGTCAAAGCGCGAGACCGTGAGGACGTTCGCCTGCCAGGAGGCTTTCGCATGCAGGGTTTCAAGGCGATTGCCCATCGCCTCGACGTCGGCGATCGTGAGGTCTTCGAGCGCGATGTCGACCGGGAGACGCACTTCGGGAAGCGCCGGCAACAAGGGCTTTGAGAAAAGCGCCGTAAGGCGTTCGCCCAGGGGTTGGGCGGGTTCTTCGGCGGGCGTTGGAGTTGTCTTGTCGGAAGCGGTGTCCGGCGACGCCGCGGCGGTCGCATCGGCTTTTTCGGGAGCGGCGGCATTCGTTTCGTTGGCCGAGGTCGAAGCCGCGTTTTCCGGCATCGGCGCACCGACCGTTTCCTTTCCGTCGGAAACGGCGACGGTCACGACGGGCGTCGGTTCTTCGGTCTGAACGGCAGGCTTATCGACCTCCGGCGCGGAATTCGACGTTTCGTTCTTAGCTTCGGGCATCGAGACGCGAACGCCCGTGAGCGCCGCGTTCGAGATCGTCACATTGCGCTCGAACCACCGGCCCGCCACTTGGAAGTCTCGCCACGCAACCCGCGTTTCGTCGACGTCCACCGAGGCGTCGGCAATCGTGAGGTTGTGGAGGAAGAAGGGAATCGGCGCGCGCAGTTCCGTCAGCGGCGTCGAGGGCTCCGCGGGCGTGTCGGCCGAAGGCGGAAGCTCCTTCGTGCGCACCACGACTTCCGCGCCCGTGAGACGCACGTCGTCGACGACGATGCGGTTCGAGAAGACCGCGCGGCCCGCCACGTCGTAGGAAAAACGGTCGGCCTTGAAACAGATCCCGGGCGCTTCGTACCGAACGTCCGAGAGCTGCAGGTGCAGAAGCGACCCCGAGACGTCGCCCACCTTGAGCCCGTCGACCGCCCATTCGGCGCCGCTTGAGAGGACGCGAAGCCCCGTCGACGTGCCGAGCAAAAAGGAAACCGCCGCCACCGTCGCGAAGACGAAGGCGCCCGCTCCCATGCCGATCAACTGATAACGCTTCCACTTCATAGTTCGGGCCCGAGTCCGATGTAAAACTGCCAGCCCTTTTCTTCCCGGTCACTCACCGGGCGGGCGATGTCGAATTTGATGGGACCAAGAGGCGAGGCCCAGCGCACGCCGACGCCCGCCCCGATCTTGAAGTCGCGGCTGTTGAAGTCGTTGACGGCTTCGCCCGCGTCGACGAAGACAGCGCCCCACCATTTCCCCGTTACGTTGTATTGGTATTCGATGCTTCCCACCGCCAGGCGCGAAGCGCCCGTGAGTTCTCCTTCGTCGTTTTCGGGAGAGATCGACTTGTAGTCGTAGCCGCGCACGCTCCGGTCGCCGCCCGCAAAAAAGCGCAGGTCCGGCGGAACCTGATCGAACTGATTCGTTTCGATCCATCCGAAGTGGGAACGCAGCACGAAACGGTGTTTTTTGGCGTAAGTGCGGATCATCGCGACCTGTGCCTGCAGGACGACGAAGTCGACGTCGGACGCCCACCACTCGTTCGAGACGTCGAGGCTGTAGCGCTGCGAATCGCCCCAGGTCGGCATCATGCCGCCCTTCGTTCGGGTGCGCGAAATCGAGACGCCCGGCGTGATGAGCATCGTCGTGTTGGTGACGTCGGCCTGCGTGAACTTGTCGAGCGACCAGCGAAGATTGACCGTGCGCTGCCAGTCGTTTTCGTAATTCCAGTTGCGGCTTGCCGACAGCATGGTCGAGTCGGACTTCGTGTCGTTCAGGTCTTCGTGCTTGTAGCCCCCCTGAAAGAGCCAGTACTGCTCGAGCGCGTTTTCGGCAAGCGGCAGCTTGTAGCCGAAACCCAACTCCTGCTCCTTGCTCGAGAGGTCCAAGACGCCCGTCAAACTGTGCCCGCGGCTGTTGAGCCAGGGCTTGCGCCAGGTCGTCTTGAAGGTCGGTCCTACGTCGGTGCTGAAGCCCGCGCCCACTTCCACGGAATTCGCACTCTTGGGGGTGAGATTGCCCGCCATCGGAAGGACCTTCGATTCGCGTCCCTCCTCCATCTGCGGAACGACCACCACCGAATTGAACCATCCCGTTTCGGAAAGACGGCTGTTGAGTTCGGCGACGCGGTTGGAGTTGTAGTAGGCCCCCTCCTTGTAGGGAACGAGATTCTGCAGAATATCGTCGTCGATCTGCGAACCCTGAAAGGTCGTTTTCCCGAAGCGGTAGCGCTCGCCCGAATCGTATTCGAGCCACCAGTAGGCTTCGCGCTTTTCGGCGTCGACACCCAGAACCTTTCGCTTGAAGCCGCCGTCAAAGTACCCCTTTCGGACGGCAACGGCCTCGATCTGCGACTTGAAGTCTTCGTATTCTCCGTGGTTGAGCACGGTTCCCTTCTTCGGCAACCGTCTCTTGAGGCGCTCAAAGGCGCGGTCGTTCTCGGCACCGCCGCGGAAGGTGACGCTCGTCTCCGACACGACGACGGGGTCGCCCGGGTCGACCGTCACATGGAGAAGATCGGTTTCCTCTCCCTTGGCGTTCTTCTCCCATTCGTAGCGGATTTCGGGACGGTAGTGGCCGAGCGCGCGAAGACCCGTGCGGATCGCGCGGTGAAGCTGAGCGCGAAAGGCCTGCCGCTCTTCGGGGACGCTCCCCGCGAGCAGAGTCTTGACCTGAACGTCGACATTTTGCGCGAGGTTCCCTTCCAACCCCTTGACGTCGACGCGATACGCGGCCGCCCGTACGCCCACGGCACAGGCGAGCAGAAGAAGACCGACGACGACCGCCCCACCTCTGCAAAAAAACAAATCGCACCTCCACGCCTTCGACTCGGGATCTTCTCCCGATGCCCTTTCGAAAAAACTCTTCGCCTCATTGTAGCGGGATGACCGTGAATGAAATGTGGTTTTTTGGAGTCCAAAGATTTCTCCGTGTTACCACCTCAAACGTCTATACCATCGACGGCAACGTACGCGGCATACATCGAATTTCACCTTCTTTAGGTTCGACATTGTCGTGTCAGGCTCGATCACCTCACTCCGAATTCAACACAAAGAAGCTTGATTTTAGTAAGATACATTTTACTAAGTTGTGCTTTAGTAAAACGTATCTTAGTAACTACGCTTCCTCTCTTATTCCATGTAAGATGCGAATCGCCATGCAATTTATCGGTCGCAGAAACGAACTCCGCGCTCTCGAGCGCCATTTCCTGTCGCAACGCTTCGAATTTCTAGTCGTATACGGTCGTCGCCGCGTCGGAAAAAGTACATTGTTACGTCGTTTTATCGAGCATAAGAAGGCCGTGTACTTCATGAGTCTCGAGACCGACAATGCCATCAACATTAGGAACTTGAGCCGTGCCATCCAGTTTGGCCTGGGCGAACCAGAGGGAGCCGTCTTTCCCGACTACCAAACGGCCTTCGAGTATCTTTTCGAACGAAGCCGCGACGAGCGAATCGTGGTCGTTTTCGACGAGTATCCCTTTGCCGCCCGAGCAGACCGCAGTCTCGCCTCCGTTCTGCAGCGCTTGATCGATCTTCATCACGACCGCTCGAAGATGATGCTCATTCTCTGCGGTTCCTCCATCTCATACATGGAGGAAGAGGTGCTTGCCTATCGATCACCTCTCTACGGTCGCCGAACAGGACAATTACGGGTAGAACCCTTCGATTTTTTCGACGCCCGACAACTTCTACCGCATCGAACCCCGGAAGAATCGGCTCTTCTCTATGGTGCAGTTGGAGGAACGCCGCTCTATTTACAGCAGGTCGGAGAAAGTGGAAACATCGACGAAGTTCTGAAGAATGCTTGGCTCTCGAGTTCGTCCTTTTTCTCGGAAGAACCCATCACGTTCCTGCGGCAGGAAACGCGTACGCCAGAAACTTATTTCTCTGCCATTCAGGCGATTGCCGATGGTGCATCGCGTCTGAACGAAATTGCAACCCGACTTCAAAAAGAAAGCGCAGCCACAGTAGGGGTCCTCCGCACTCTGATGCTGCTCGGCATTGTTGCGCGAGAAACACCTTACGGAGAGAAGCAATCACGCCGTTCGCTCTACCGTATTGCCGACAACATGTTCCGATTCTGGTTTACATTCGTCGCTCCCAACAGCTCGATTCTGGCGCGAGGTGACACGGAAGACGTGGTATTACAACGAATCGCACCGCACTTTTCCATGTACATGGGGCCGATCTTCGAAGAGATATGTCGCGAGTACCTGTTGCGAAAACTCGCATGCGGCCGCACCCCCGTGTTCTTCACGAGCCTTGGCCGTTGGTGGGGCACCGATCCGGAAACGAAACGAGAAGAAGAAATTGATCTCATCGGTGAAGAAAACAAACAGAAGGCACTCTTTGCCGAGTGCAAGTGGACAAATGCCCGCGTGGACGTCAGCGTTCTCGACACACTAGAAAACCGATCACGCCGCCTTTTCCACTACACCGAGCGGCAACTCTATCTCTTCTCGCGCTCGGGCTTCACCGATGCGTGTCGCAGGCGTGCGGCGGAACTTCCCAACGTGAAGCTCGTGACCTTTGCCGAGATGGTCGAAGAAATCCCGTTCAGGGATTGAAGATTCGGAAAAACGAACGGGCTCCCTCGTCAAAAGGGAACCCGTTGCAAAAGCCTGAACTCCCGTAAATTTCGTTCAAGCTAGTTGTAAAACTTAGTAAAGCCCTTGCAACATAGGAAATTTGTCTGCAAGGGCTTTACTTTTCCTTGAAACCTAGCTTATAATTAGGTTAGCATATCAAAGCTAGATGG
>CASEFX010000034.1 GCA_949287305.1 uncultured Sutterella sp.
GTACGCCTTGGCTTCACCGCCGAAGTGGCGCGAAAGAATCGTCGTGATGGCGGCGGTCAGCGTGGTCTTACCGTGGTCCACGTGACCGATCGTGCCCACGTTGACGTGGGGCTTGGTACGTTCAAACTTACCCTTGGCCATGTTTGGCTCCTGAAAGCAATCCCGGATACCCGGAAAGAGACTGAAGAAATTCTGTGGTGCCCATGATGCGGATCGAACGCATGACCTCTCCCTTACCAAGGGAGTGCTCTACCACTGAGCCACATGGGCATAAAGGAAAAATTTCGGAGGGGAGAAGGAGATTTGAAATCGGAGGGGAGACGCCGTCTACCGTCCTATCAAGGGGCCTTCCGCTCCGCACGTACTTGCTAAGCGAAAGTTGCAAGCGGTGAAGTTCGCTGGTGGACGGGGATGGATTCGAACCATCGTAGGCGTAAGCCAACAGATTTACAGTCTGCCCCCTTTAGCCACTCGGGCACCCGTCCTAGCGAGGATTCGAATTATGCCTCAACCAGAAAAATTTGTCAAGGGGTTTTTATCAAAAAGCCGAAAAATTTTTACTTCGTCCCCTTGGGAGACTCTTCAATGTCCTCGACGTCGTTCATCTTCCAGCGCTTTTTGTCGCTCGTTTCGATCATCCCGACCTCCACGCGCTCTTCATACTCGTAACGGCTTCTTGATTCGGCTTCCGCGCGGTTCATGGATTCGCGGATCGTCTCTTCCATCGACGCCGCCCCGGAGAGCTTCCCGGTGAACTTCAGATAGAGCCAATAGAGGAGTCCGGCCGCAAAGCAGAAGGCCATCACGCCCAGAATGACGGGCAGTGCCACCATCGCCACGCCGACGATCACGGCGAACGCGGCCACGCCGAGCAGAATGCGAACGAAAGGGTTCTCCATGCGGGGAGGGAAATAAAAGATCATTGTCGTGTCCTAGCGGATTCATCCATCGGAGACGTGCGGCGCATGCGCCGCCCTCTCCTTTGCAAGTGATTCTAAAGGGAGACTTCCGTTTCTCGTGCGCTTCAAATGTGACAATTTATGGTCCTTCGGCCCGCGCAACGGCTTCTCGCGGGCATTTCCGAGCGCCGCCGCCTGCACAGGCGGGCGGTCTTTTAGTAAGATATCTGCCCACTATTCCCTTTGACGGCATCCCCACGCCCCGACCGACACGCATATCAGGGGCCGTTCGGACGCCGTTTCCGATTTTGCCGATGTTTTCTTCTCCAGGACGCTCGTCCGATCATCGGCACACCCAGAAAGAACCTATGGAACTCGATAAAAAGAACGCCCTTCCCGACGTCCAGTCACTGCACGACGGCCGGAACATCGCCATCACGCGAGTCGGCATCCGCGGCGTCACACTCCCCATCACGGTGGAGAGCAAACACGGCCCGCAGCACAGCGTCGCCTCGCTCGAGACCACCGTCTCGCTTCCCGCCGACCAGAAGGGAACGCACATGTCGCGCTTCATCGCCCTCGTTGAAGAAAACGACGAGCCCCTCAACGCCGACGTCGTGCGCAAGCTCATGACGCGCATGCTCGAACGCCTCGAAGCCAGCGAAGGCACGATCAAGATTTCCTTCCCCTTCTTCGTTCGCAAGACCGCTCCCGTCAGCCGCCTCGACAGTCTGATGAACTATCAGGCCGCCTGGATCGCCGACGCGAAGGACGGTGAAATCCGCGTTCGACAGGAAGTCACCGCTCCCGTGACGAGCCTGTGCCCCTGCTCGAAGGAAATTTCGCGCTACGGCGCGCACAACCAGCGCTCTCACCTGCGCTCCTCGCTCGTTCTCTCGGTGCCGATGTCGCTCGAAGAGCAGATTTCCTTCGCCGAAGAAGCCGCGAGCTGCCAGCTTTGGGCCCGTCTCAAGCGTTCCGACGAAAAGTACGTGACCGAATACGCGTACGATCATCCGAAGTTCGTGGAGGACCTCGTTCGCGACATGGCCAAGGCGTTCAACGCCGACGACCGCGTGGACTACTACCTCGTGGAAGCGGAAAATTTCGAATCCATCCACAATCACTCCGCCTACGCTTACATCGAGCGCAACAAGAAGGCGTAATCCCCGCGAAACCGGCCCGAAGTTCCCGCAACGTCGGGCCGTCACATTTTGTGATGCCTGACGGCGGATTGCGGTCCGCCGCCCCAGTCCAAGTCCGCTAGACTTCAAAGAGTTTTTCTCTTTCCCCTATTTTCATTCTCGAACATGTTGTTGCAACAAAAAGAAGCCATCGTCGCCCTGATCGGCCGCGCCCTCTCCGCCATGGGTGTTCATGATGCGGAAGTGGTTCTCGAGCGCCCCAAGAATCCCGAGCACGGCGACATCGCCTGCACCGTCGCCATGCATCTCGCGCGACAGCTCAAGCAGAATCCCCGCGCCATCGCTCAGAAGATCGTCGAGGCTCTCCAGGCCGATCCCGAAACCGACAAGCTCCTGCGTTCCGTCGAGATCGCCGGGCCGGGCTTCATCAACCTGCGCGTTCAGGAAAGCGCCATGCAGGAAATCGTCCGTCAGGTGCTGCGCGAAGGCGCGCTCTACGGCCGCAACCAGACGCACCGCGGCGAAAGCGTTCTGCTCGAATACGTCTCCGCCAACCCCACGGGCCCGCTTCATCTCGGTCACGCCCGTCAGGCCGCCCTGGGAGACGTGCTCGCCAACATCTTCGAGACGCAGGGCTGGAAGGTCACGCGCGAGTTCTACTACAACGACGCCGGCGTGCAGATCCTCAACCTGACGGAATCGGTGAAGCTGCGCGCCCGCCAACTGCAGGGCGAAGAACTCGACATGCCCAAGGACGCCTATCACGGCGAATACATCATTTCGATCGCCCGCGACTATCTCGACCGCAAGCCCGTTCACGCCCACGGCGGTGAAACCATCGAATCGACGGGCGACATCAACGACACGGACCGCGTCCGCCGCTACGCCGTCGCCTATCTGCGCAACGAGCAGGACGACGACCTTGCCGCCCTCGGCGTGCACATGGACAACTTCTACCTCGAGAGCTCCCTCTACAAGGAAGGCCGCGTGCAGCAGGCCGTCGCCGACATGATCGCCTCCGGGAAGACCTTCGAGGCCGAAGGCGCCCTTTGGCTTCGCACCACGAGCTTTGACGACCTCGGCCACGGCATCACCGACGACAAGGACCGCGTCATGCGCAAGGCCGACGGCACCTACACCTACTTCGTGCCCGACGTCGCCTACCACCTCGCGAAGTTCGAACGCGGCTTCACGAAGGCCATCAACATTCAGGGTTCCGACCACCACGGCACGATCGCCCGCGTCCGCGCCGGTCTGCAGGCCGTTTCCGAAGTGCGCCACCTCGGCATTCCAAAGGAATTCCCCGACTACATCCTCCACAAGATGCTGTCGGTCATCAAGGACGGCGAACCCGTCAAGATGAGCAAGCGCTCGGGCAACTACGTCACCCTGCGCGACCTCGTCGACATGGCCGGCCGCGACGCCGCCCGCTACTTCCTCGTCGCCCGCAAGTCCGACGCGGAATTCGTCTTCGACATCACGCTCGCGCAGCAAAAGAGCGACGAGAATCCCGTCTACTACCTGCAGTACGCCCACGCGCGCATCTGCTCGGTCTTCGCCAACGCCGCCGAACGCGGCTACGCGGTGCCCGCCGACGAGACGCTCGCCGACGCGGACCTTTCGACCCTCACGGGCGAACAGGCCGTGCAGCTCATGAACAAGATCGCCGAATACCCCGGCGTCCTCACGCTCGCCGCCCGCGACGAAGCTCCCCACGTGGTCTGCTACTACCTCAAGGATCTCGCCGCCGCCATCCATGCCTTCTACAATGCCGAACGCGTGCTCGTCGACGACGAGGCCGTGCGAAACGCCCGCCTTGCTCTCCTCGGCGCCGCCCGCCAGGTGTTGCGCAACGGCTTCGCCATTCTCGGCATCGCCGCGCCCGAAAGCATGGAACGCAACGAAACTGCCCATTGATTTCCCGGAGTTCGTCTATGGCCAGCAGCAACCGTTCTTCGAAGTTCGCCTCGTTCGTCCTCGGCGTCGTCTTCGGAATGGGCATTTGCGCGGGCGCCGCCTATTGCCTCACGACGGGGCCCCTTCCCTTCGTGGACAAGGTCGACAAGGTGACGGCCGACGTGGATCCCGCCGAGGCCCTCGCCGGCAGCGTGGATCCCAACCAAAAGCTCAATCAGAGTCCCGACGAAATGACCGCGGCCGGTTCCGAAGGGCCGGTCGACACGATCGACTCCATCGTCAAGCGGGTCACCGCGGGGACGTCGGACGCCGAACCCGCCCGCGACGCGAGCGGCAAGGCGGTTGCTCCCGGCCAGGTGAAGACCTCCACCCTCTGGGTGCAGGCCGGCGCCTTCAAGTCGCAGGACCGCGCCCAGAACGTGCAGGCGCAGCTCGCCATGCTCGGCATTCAGGCCGATCTTTCGCGCGCGGGCAACGTCTGGCGCGTGCGCGTCGGTCCCTTCGACACGCCCGAACAAGCCCGCGAAATCCAGGAACAAATCCGAAACGCCGACGACAGCATCGGCACGTCCATTGTTGAAAAATAAAAGAGTGAGGCCAACATGATTTCTCGCCGCAACCTGCTCCTTGCGACCGCCGCTTCGAGCCTTTCCCTTCCCTCCTTCGCCGCCGGCAAGACCTACACCGCCGGCAAGGAGTATCTCGTGCTCGAACCGGCCCTTCCGACGGATACGAAGAAGATCGAAGTGGTGAAGTTCTTCGCCTACACGTGCTCGCACTGCCTGGCTTTCGAACCGGTCTTCCACGAGTGGGAAAAGCGTCTTCCCGAAGACGTGGTCGTGCGCGTCTGCCCGGTCGCCTGGAACGAAAAGTTTCTCCCCTTCACGCAGGTGTATTTCGCTCTCGAAGCCATGGGGCTCCTCGAAAAACTCCATCAGCCCTTCTTCGAAAGCGTCATCTACCAGACGCACGTGTACGACTTTGAAAACCCCGTCGCCGACATCACGGCCTTCATGGCCGAACAAGGCGTCGACGCCAAGCAGTGGGAACGCACCATGCGCTCCTTCGGCGTTCAGAACAAGGCCCGCATCGCCACGCAGCTCTGGCAGGCCTACCGCATCGACTCGACGCCGATGATCGGCGTGGCGGGCCGCTTCACGACGGGCCCGCATCTCGTCGGCACGCGCAACGCCACCCCCGCCTGCCTCGACTACCTCATTGAAGAGGCCCGTCGTCTGCGCGGCTGATCGAAAGCGCTTCATTCAACCGGGGGAGCACGTCGCAAGCGAAGCTCCCCTCTTTTTTACGCAGGGTCATCATGCTGAACGTTTTCCTCACGGGCGCCACCGGCGGCATCGGCGCGGCGCTCGCCCACGAATTCGCCGCCCGCGGCGCCACGCTCGGTCTCGTCGGGCGCAACGCGCAAAAACTTCAGGAACTCATCGAGTCCCTCCCCGGCGATCCGGCGCGCTATCACCCGATCGTGGCGGACATCACGGATCGGGACGACATGATCCGAGCCGCCCGGGTTTTCGAACGTCTTTCGGGGGGCACCACGATCGTCATCGCCTGCGCGGGGATCTCGCACGGCGTGAAAACGGAGTTCTACGAAGACCTCGAAGTGCTCGAGAACGTCTATCGAATCAACGTCTTCGCCATGGCCAACACCTTCCATCCCTTCATCGCGCCGATGAAGGCCCGCGGTGAAGGTCAGCTCGTCGGCATCGGTTCCGTCGCGGGCATTCGCGGGCTTCCGGGCTCCGAAGCCTACTGCGCGAGCAAGTCCGCGGTCATCACGTACTGCGAAAGCCTTCGCGTGGAATTGAAGAAGGTGGGCCTTCTCGTTCAGACGATCTGTCCGGGCTTCGTGCGCACGCCCCTCGTCGCGCAGAATCCCTACAAGATGCCCTTCCTGATGGAACCCGAAGACTTCGCCAAGGTCTGCGTCGAAACCATCCTCGCGCGCAAGACCTATGCGGTCATTCCCTGGCAAATGGGCGTGCTCGCCAAGATCCTTCGGCTTCTGCCGAACTGGCTCTTCGACCGCATCCTCGCCAAGCGCAAGCAAAAGCCGCGTCTTCAGAAGAAGCCCGAAGAATGATCCCGCAGGACGGCGAGCACTTCGTCCGTCCAGTTTCCCGCTCTCTCGGCCGCACCGTGCAGCGCCTCGCAAAGCGCCTCGGCGCTGCGCGGCGGCCGCTTCGCCAGACGCAGGATCTCCGCGTCCGTCAGAATCCTCTCGGGCGCGCGTCCCTCCCTTCGCGACGCGTCTTCGCGCCACTTCCTCAAAGCCTGCGCGCGTCTTCTCTCTTCTTCCGACAGCGGGCGGCTCAGCGCACGTTTTCCCGTCGGCTCGATTCTTCGCGAGCGTATTCTCCGTTTTCCCGCCAAGACGTCCCGATAGCTGTCGTTTTCCCGGGCCTCGAGCACCGACTCGCACTCCGACAGCCCCGCGTCCCGCATCCAGAGAAGTCCCTCCAGGATGAGAAGACGAACGATGTGCTGCCAGTGCAGGGCCGATCGGTCGGGATTGCGCTCGCGCAAAAGGGCGATGTAGTAGTCCCGCGGATAGGCCTTCCCGGTCTTTTCGTTTTCTTCCTTCACGCAGGCCCAAAAACGAAGCGCGTCCTCCGTCACGTCCTTCGTTTCCTCCGGATGCCGGCAGTTTACGCACTGTCCGCAGGGCGGGCGTTTTTCGCCGAAAAGCCTCAGCTGCGTCTCGACGAGACAGTTCCCGGTTTCGCAGAGTCCCGTCATGGCCTTGGCGCGGCGCTCCCTTTCGGCGCGTTCCTCGGGCCCCGCCTCGAGCGCCGTCTCTTCGGTCTCGAGAATCGAATGAAGCATCCGTCGCTTGGCCGCGTTCACGATGAGGAGCGCGTCCGCGGGATTGCCGTCGCGTCCTGCGCGCCCCGTCTCCTGAAAGTAGGCCTCCACCGAGGTCGGCATGCCGATGTGGACGACGAAGCAGATGTCGGGCTTGTCGATTCCCATCCCGAAGGCGTTGGTCGCCACCATGATCACGCCCTCCCCGTGCAGGAAGGCCGAGGCGCTTTGCTCTCGCTCGACCATGTCCACCTGACTGTGGTAGCGGCAGGCGGGCAGCCCGCGCTCCCGCAGGAAGGCCGTTATCTCTTCGCACTGTCTGCGGGTCTGGCAGTACACCACGCCGCTGTCGCCCCGGTGTCGGGACGCGAGAAACGAAAAGAGCGCCTCCTCCTCGTCCGCCCGGTCCTGAATGTCGTAGCGAAGGTTCGGACGGTAAAACGTCGTTCGAATGACGGGACCGCGCAGATGGAGCACCCGGACCATGTCCTCCTGCGCTTCGCAGCTCGCCGTGGCGGTGAGCGCGATGAGCGGCACGTCGGGACGTCGGCTTCGAAGCTCCCCGAGTTTTCCGTAGTCGGGGCGGAACTGGTGCCCCCAGAGGGACACGCAGTGCGCTTCGTCCACTGCGATGAGGGACGTGCGCGGCGGCAGTCCCGTGCGAAGCACGCGCTCGGGCGTGAGGTAGAGAAGATCGAGTTCGTCCGCGTCGATTTGTCCGCGGATCTCCCACATCTCGTCGGGCGAAGTCTGCGCATGAAGGCAGGCCGCGCGCACGCCGCGCGCCTGCAGGGCGCGCACCTGGTCCTGCATCAGGGCGACGAGGGGGCTGATCACCACCGTCAGACCGTCGCGCAACAGAGCGGGCACCTGGTAGCAGAGACTCTTCCCGCCCCCGGTCGCGGCCAGAACCATGACGTCGTGCCCCGCGAGCAATTCGTCGATGGCCCGGCGCTGGTACGGCCGGAAGGATCGGTGGCCGAATACCTGCAGCAAAACTTCTTCGGGCGTGCGGAATCGTTGCATGAATGGGGACGAGAGACGGGGAACGGAAAGCCTCCATTGTACAGATCTCGCCGCCCGAACCGTTGGAACGCCGAATGGAAAAGGCGGCGTCCTCCGAAGAGAGACACCGCCTGGATTTCCTTGAAAAGAATCGATTTATCCGAAGTGATCGTTCACATCAATTCATCGGTTCGTTGAGGCGTTCGGCCCGCTTGCAGGCGGCGATCGTAAAGAGCGCGTCCGTCGAGGAGTTCAGCGCCGTTTCACAGGAGTCCTGCAGAACGCCGATGATGAAGCCCACCGCCACGACCTGCATCGCGACCGACTGATCGATGCCGAAAAGACCGGCGGCCAGCGGAATCAGCATCAGGGAGCCGCCCGGAACGCCCGAGGCGCCCGCCGCGCAGATCGACGCAACGAAGGAGAGGAAGATCGCCGTCGGAATGTCCACGGGGACGCCGAGCGAGAAGGCCGCGGAGAGCGTCAGCACGGTGATCGTGATGGCCGCGCCGCCCATGTTGACCGTAGCGCCGACCGGAATCGAAACCGCGTAGGTCGATTCGGGGAGGTTCAGTCGACGGCAGATTTCCAGATTGACGGGAATGTTGGCGGCCGAGGAACGCGTGAAGAAAGCGGGGATGCCCGATTCGCGCAGGGTCATGAGCGTGACGGGATAGGGATTTTCACGCGTGCAGAACCACACGAGCAGGGGATTGACGACGAGCGCCACGAAGAACATCGTGCCGAGCAGCACGGCGAGGAGCTGCGCATAACCCGCCAGCACCGAGATGCCCGAGGTGGCAAGCGTGTTGGCGACGAGCCCGAAGATGCCGAAGGGAGCGAAGCGGATCACGAGCCGCACGATGAATTCCACGCCCTTCGTGACGTCGGTGAGCACTTCGCGCGTCGACTCGGTGCCGCGGCGCAGCACGACGCCCATGGCGATGGCCCAGGCGAGAATGCCGATGTAGTTTCCGTTCGCAACGGCGTGCACGGGATTGTCGACCACGTTGAGGATCAGGTTGCCCAACACTTCGCCGATGCCGCCCGGCGCGGACACGTCGTTTTCATTGACGACGAGCTCGATCGTGGTCGGCCACGCGAAGCTCGCGACCACGGCGAAGGCGGCCGCAAGGAAGGTGCTCGTGGCGTAGAGCGCGAGGATGGGCTTGATGTGCAGATCGCCGCCCGCCTGCTGATTGGCGATGGAACTCATCACCAGCACGAAGACGAGCACGGGGGCGACCCCCTTCAGGGCCGTCACGAAGATGGTGCCGAGGAAACCAGCTTTTTGCGCCATTTCGGGCGCGGCCATGCCCAGGCCGATGCCGAGTATGAGGCCGACAAGAATTTGCTTGACTAGCGAAGCCTGCAGAAACGGCATCGCAAACTTAAATACACCTTTCATTTTTTTGTCTCCGCTGTGGGATAGCTGTAATTCGGGGGGTGAGCCCGGAGGGTTTTCGAACTACCTTAGCAAAGAAAAACGGAAAGGCTTTCGCGCATAAGCCATTTCTTGCAAAGGAGCGCTCTCTCTTTGTCTTTCGACAAAGCGCATACGTGCATTGTCTCGGACCGCGCCGTAAGGCTTTTTGCCTCTCAAATCGTTATGATTGATCCACCTTGCTCGCAATTTACGTATGTCCCGTCGTCCCGCCCTGTTTTTCGTCCTTCTGTGCGTGTTTCTTGACGCACTCTGCATCGGATTGATCATTCCGGTGCTGCCGCGCCTTTTGGGCGTGCTCACGGTGAGCCGCGAGGAACAGGCCTTTTGGTACGGCGCGGTGATGGTGGGCTACGGCCTGACGCAGTTTCTGTGCGCGCCGATTCTCGGCGCCCTCTCGGACCGCTTCGGTCGTCGTCCGCTTCTTCTTTCGGGCATTCTCGGGCTCGGCGTCATGTCGCTCGTGCCGGCGCTCACGACCTCTCCCGCCGCCATTCTGATTTCCCGCATTCTCGGCGGCGCCCTGAGCGCAAACGTCGTGGTCGCGCAGGCCTACATCGCCGACATCACGCCCGTGACGGAGAGAGCCAAATCCTTCGGGCGCATCGGCGCCGTCTTCGGCCTCGCCTACATCCTCGGCCCCGCCTTGGGCGGCGTGCTCGGCGACTTTTCGGAGCGGCTTCCCTTCTTCACGGCATTCGCCGTCTGCGCGGGGAACTTCCTCTACGGCCTCTTCCTCGTTCCGGAAAGTCTTCCCGTCGAGCGCCGCAAAAACGCGGTTTATGCTGCGAGCCCCCTTCCCGCCCTCAAGCGGCTTCTTTCGCACGCGGGCGTGCCCAATCTCCTCGGGATCCTCTTTCTCGTTCTCCTGAGTCAGAGCATGGTGCAGGTCACCTGGTCGCTCTATGCGGAATTCCGCTACGCGTGGTCTCCCATGGAAATCGGGCTCTCGATCTTTGCGCTCGGCGCGGCCATCACGGTTACGCAGGCCCTGCTTCTGCCCGCCCTGCTGCGGCACCTCTCCCCCACCCTCGTCGTTCGCCTCGGCGTCTTCATCGGGCTTGCCTCGCTTCTTGGCGTCGCCCTCACGCAGCATCCCCTTTGGGGCGCCTCCTTCCTGTGCCTTTCCGCCGTCGTCGGCGTGGCGGGACCCGTCCTGCAGGCAAGCGTCAGCAAGATCGCCAAGGCCGACGACCAGGGCGCCACGATGGGCGGCCTCAACAGCCTCAACAGCTTTGCGCGCGGCATCAGTCCCCTCTTCGGAACGCCGCTTCTTCTCTATACGGCCGGACACGACCCCGCGAGCCTCACGGCGGGCCTTCCCTATTTCCTCGCCGCCCTCCTGCTCCTCGTCGCCCTGGCGCTTTCGCTTCACCTCGCCCTGGCCACCCTCACGAACCGCGACGACGTGCCGATCGAACCGCCGAACCTGTAATCCTTCCGATCCCTCAAACAACAAACCCGCCCGGAAAACCTTTCGGTTCCGCAGGCGGGTTTGCGTTTTACGGGTTGAGCGTCCTCAGATGTCTTCGCTCACCATGTCGATGGCGCCGCAGGGGCATTCCTGCGCGCAGATGCCGCAGCCCTTGCAGTAGTCGTAGTTGATGGCGAACTTCTTGCCCGGACCGAGCTTGATCACCGCGTTGTCGGGACAGACCCCGTAGCAGTTGTCGCACTCGAAGCAGTTGCCGCAGGACATGCAGCGGCGGGCCTCGAAGAGAGCGTTCTCTTCGGAGAGCCCCTGCAGAACTTCGTCAAACGTGGTCTGACGGCGGATCATGTCGAGGTGCGGGCGGATCTGCTTGGGCGCGTCAGCGTAGTACCACGTGTTGAGACGGGCGAACGTGGCGGGCGCGGCGGGCTTTTCTTCGGGCAGGGTTTCGCCGCGCAGCCAGGCGTCCATCGCGCGCGCGGCGCGCTTTCCGTGACCGATCGCAACGGTGACGTTCCGGTCGCCCGGAACCATGTCGCCGCCCGCGAAAACGCCGGGACGGCTCGTCATCATGTGCTCGTCCACCACGACTTCACCGCGCTCCATCTTCAGGCCTTCCATCCCTTCGAGGAAGGAGAGGTTGGTTTCCTGTCCGAGGGCGAGCACCACGCTGTCTGCGGCGATCGTTTCGAATTCGCCCGTGGGCTGCGGATAGCCGTTTTCGTCAAGGCGCATCTTCTCGATGCGGATTTCTCCGGCGTCGGCCTCGGCAATGGTCGAGAGCCACTTCATCGACACGCCTTCTTCGAGCGCCTCCTCGATTTCAAAGGCGTGCGCAGGCGCCTTATCGCGCGTGCGGCGGTACACCATGATGGGCTCCGCCCCCATGCGGCGCACGGAACGCGCCACGTCGACGGCCGTGTTGCCGCCGCCGTAGACGACCACGCGGCGCCCGAGCATGGCGGGTTCCTCCCCTTCCATGCTGCGCAGAACGGAGACCGCGTCCAAGACGTGCGCGGCGTCCCCCGTCGGGATGTAGGCGCGGCGGGCGAGACTCGCTCCGACGCCGAGGAACACGGCGTCGTAGCCGCCCTTTTCCATCTCTTCGGCGAGGTTCTTCACTTCGCGGCCCGTTTCGATCTCCACGCCGAGCGCTTCGATGCGGGCGATTTCACGGTCGAGGATTTCGCGCGGCAGACGGTACTTCGGGATGCCGTAACGCATCATCCCGCCCGCCTGTTCGGACGACTCCACGACGTGCACGTCGTGCCCCATGCGGGCCAGGTGATAGGCCGCGGAAAGCCCCGCGGGACCCGAACCGACGACGAGGATGCGCTTTCCGGTCTTCTTCGCGGGCTTTTCAAAGGCCCAGCCCTTTTCGAGCGCATGGTCGCCGAGGAAGCGTTCGACCGCGTTGATGCCGACGCTCTCGTCGAGTTCCCCTCGGTTGCAGGCGGATTCGCAGGTGTGATAGCACACGCGGCCCATGCAGGCGGGGAAGGGATTGTCCTCCGTGATCTTTTCCCAGGCTCCGCGGTAGTCGCCGCTTTCGGCGTGGAAGAGCCACGCCTGGCACTGTTCGCCCGCGGGACACTTGGCGTTGCAGGGCGGCAGACGGTTCACGTAGACGGGCTTGACCGTACGCCACGATCCGGTGCGGTTCGCCAGGGACGAACCGACGTCCAAAGTAATAGCAAAAGGTTTGGTCACGATGTCACTTCCCTTTAGATCTTGTGCGAACGTTCGTCGGCCTGGATGGCGACGGGAATCGTCCCTTCATCCTCATCGGCGGCGAGCAGTCCGAATTTTTCGATGTTTCGGTCGGCCATGGCCTGAATGCGGGCGAGAACCTCGGGGTCGGCCTTCTTGCCGAAGAGATGCGCAAAGCGCTTCTGAAGCTTCAGGTAGCTCTCCACGGGTTCCTGACGGCGAATGTGGCTCACGTGCGTCACTTCACCGTATTCGGCCTCGAAGACGGGGAAGAGCCCCGTCTGCTGCGCGAGACGCGCCAGATGGATCGTCTGTCCGGAGGCGGCGCCCCAGCCGAGCGGGCAGGGAACCAGGATGTGAATGTATCGGGCCCCGTGCATCGACATGGCCTTCGTGACCTTGCGTTCGAGGTCGCGCAGGTCCGCGACCGTCGCGGTGGCGACGTACGGAATCCCGTGAGCCATCGCGATCAGGGGAACGTCCTTGCCCTGTCCCCACTGATTGCCCGGTTCGTCCCCGGCGATCTGCGTCGTGGCGGTGCGGGCGGCGGGCGGCGTCGCGGACGAACGCTGCACGCCCGTATTCATGTAGGCCTCGTTGTCGTAGCAGATGTAGAGCACGTCGTCGTTGCGCTCGAACATGCCCGAAAGGCACCCGAAGCCGATGTCGGTCGTGCCGCCGTCACCGCCCATGGCGATGACGCGCGTGGCCTCGGTCTCCTTCCCCGCGCGGCGGGCGCGCATGCGGAAGGCCGCCGCCATCCCGGTCGCGACCGCGGCCGTGTTGCCGAAAAGCGAGTGGAACCAGGGGAGTCGCCAGCTCGTTTCGGGGTAGGGCGTCGAGAAGACTTCCAAACAGCCCGTCGCGTTGCAGGCCGCAACGTTGCCGCCCGTGGCGCGGACGGCCGCGTCCACGGCGTAGCGGGCGCCGAGCGCCTCGCCGCAGCCCTGACAGGCGCGGTGTCCGGAAGTGAGCGAATTGTTTCGGTCCATCATCGCCTGTCCGGAACGTTCCTCGGGCGACAACAGACGGTTGCCGACGGTATAGGTGCCCGTCTGGTAGAAATGAATCAGATTTTCCGACATTCTCAAATCTCCTCGCCGCGCGCGAGCTTGCGGTCATTCACGTCCCGATTGAGCGCCTCGGGCAGAGGGCCGGTGTGTCGCCCCTTCGCTTCGCGCTCGAGCTGACGCTCCACGAGTTCGACATCGAGATCCAGGAAATAGGTTTCGGTCGGGAGGCTCCCGTTGACGGCTTCGTCAAAGACCTTGTGCAGGGAGGCCTTCGTAACGGCGCGGCCGCCGAGCCCCGCGATGACGGAGTGCTGCTTGACGTCGAGGCCGCGCAGGGCGCGCATGACGTCGAGTTCGAGAGCGCCGCCGCAGCCCGCGCTCACCATGCGTTCGATCACGACGACCGCGCAGACGTTCGCAAGCGCCTTGCGGACCGCTTCGAACGGGAAGGGACGGTAGCACTTCAGACCCACGACCCCGATCTTGACGCCCTTTTCACGCATTTCGTCGACGGTGTCCTTGATCGTCCCGAGAAGCGAACCCATGGCGAAGACCGCCACTTCGGCGTCTTCCATGCGGTAGCAGGAGACGAGACCGCCCGACTCGCGCCCGAAGCGTTCGCGGAATTCCTCGGCGACGCGCTCGACCGTGCCGACCGCCTCGCACATCTTGCGGTGCGCAAGATAGCGGACTTCGGTGAAGGCCTCGGGACCGACCATCGCGCCGATCGAATACGGATTGGCGGGATCGAGCACCTGACGCGGTTCATAGGGCGGCAGGAACGCGTCCACCTCCGCCTGTTCGGGAATGTCCATCCGTTCGAAGGCGTGCGTCAGAACGAAGCCGTCCATGCAGACCATCACGGGCAGGGAGAGTTCCTCGGCGATGCGGAAGGCCTGGATGTGCAGGTCCACGGCTTCCTGATTGGTTTCGGCGAAGAGCTGCAGCCAGCCGCTGTCGCGCTGGCTCATCGAGTCGGAGTGGTCGTTCCAGATGTTGATGGGCGCGCCGATGGCGCGGTTGGCGACCGTCATGACGATCGGCAGACCGAGGCCGCCCGCGTTGTAGACGGCCTCCACCATGAAGAGAAGACCCTGGCTCGCCGTGGCCGTGTAGGCGCGGCCGCCCGCGACGGAGGCGCCGATCGCCACCGACATCGCCGCGAATTCGCTTTCGACGTTGATGTATTCGCAGTTCTGCAGAACGCCCTTGCGGCAGAGAAGGCCCAGGTTTTCGACGATGTGCGTCTGCGGCGAAATCGGGTAGGCGCAGACGACGTCCGGACGACACAATGCCACGGCCTGCGCTACGCCCTGGCTGCCCTCAAGCTGTTTAAGCATGCTCTCCTCCCAATTGACGGATGATCGATTCGTAGGCGAGTGCGGCCACTTCCGCATTGGCCTGCGCCACGCGGCCGGAGAATTTTTCGTTGTAGGCCGCCTGAACGCTTTCGAGCTTCATCATGCCGGTCATGGCGGCGAAGCCCGCCAACATCCCGGCGCCGGGCAGGGGACGGCCGATCTTCTCGAGCGCGAAGCGCGTGGCGGGAACGGTGAGGACGTGCCCCGCGGGAAGACGGCGGGCGAGATCTTCGAGACCGAGCGCCTCCACGGACTGGGAGGAATTGATGAGCACGTAGCCTTCGGGTTTGAGCCCGCCGAACACGTCCACGCTGTCGAGCAGCGTGCGGTCCTGAATCAGGACGACGTCGGGTTCGAGCACCGGTTCCCGAAGTCGGATTTCCTGAGAAGAGAGCCGGGCGAACGCCACCACGGGCGCCCCGGTTCGTTCCGACCCGAAGCTCGGAAACGCCTGCGCCTTGTGGCCTTCCATGAAGCCCGCGAGAGCAAGCATTTCCGCCGCGGTGACAACCCCTTGGCCGCCGCGACCGTGAATTCGAATTTGAAACACTGCGATCTCCTTAGAGTCAATGAAAAACCTTCGTCTCCCCCGCCGCGGGACGGGAGGGAAGAGTCCGGTCCTGTTCTTATGGAAAAGTATGCAAACTCTATCAAGTATCTCGAAAATTTGCCCTCGTGTCTCTCACCTTTTCCAAGTAGACTGTTAGGCCTATCCCTCCCTCTTACGGAGCATCCCATGCGTCGTCTTCTTCCGCTCGCGCTTGCCCTCGCCCTCGGCGGCTGCAGTCTCCTGCCGTCGATGGAATCGGACCCGTTCGACGCAAGCGTCGCCGTCCACAGCTGGCAGCTCGAAGGCAAAATGACCTTCCGCTGCGACTACGACGAGCAGGGCTTCTTCTGGCGCTTCGTCTCGCAGAGCGGAACGCTCACGAACGAAAACCGCGAGGCCGTCGCCACGCTCTCGGGGAATCTCAGGCTCACCCACCGGGACGGCTCGTCCGTCTCCGCGCACGTAGAAAAGAGTCTCTCCCCGGCCACGTCCCGCAACGCGGGCGACGTACGCTATCTCGTGGACAAAAGCGCCGCCTCGGGCGCCCTGCGGGGCGTGCGCTATCTCACCCGCATCCGCACGACGGGCGGCATGCCGCTTGCGTCCTGTTCGGCCTCGCAGCGCGACACCACGCTTCGCATTCCCTTCTCCGCGCGCTTCATCGTCTATCGCTGACCTCTCCCCGCCGGAACGTTCTGAGGGAACCTCAAATTTGGTAAAATCAATGGTCTTACTTTACCGTTGGAGAGATCGGAATGGTTCCTACCACTGTTGGCGGTTATCTGCAAAGCCTGCCCAACGAGCGCCGCGTCGCCATGGCCCGCGTCTGCAGCATGATCCGTCGTTCCGCCCGCGGCGTGCGTGAAAGCATGCGTTTCGGCATCGCCTTTTACGAACTCGACGGCGCGCCCATCTTCGCCGTCGAATCCCTGGACAAGTCGCTTCGCCTCTATGCCGCGGAACGCTCCGTCATTGAAGAACTCAAGGACAAGTTCAAGACCATCAACACGGAGCGCTGCTGCGCCGAATTCACCGACCTCAACTGCATGCCCCTCGACGTGGTGGAAAAGATCGTTCGTCTCTCGCTGGCGCTCCGCCGCCAGAAACCGCAGGGACACATCCCCACGCAGGAAGAGCTCGTCGAGATGTGGGGCATCAAGGAGGAAACCCTGGCCGTGGCGCCGCCCATCGTGCGCATCAACCGCGGAACGGACACGCAGGACGACTCGAAGGAGAGCTGACCTGACGGTCCCGTCTACGAATCCGAGCGGCGCGTTTCGACGCGCCGCTCTTTTTACATGAAAGAAAGAGTTTGACTTTCATCATGTAGGGTGAAGGTCATGCCTTCATACCCATTTTTGTCTTCAGTTTCGAGACGCCGGAAATTCGGCGTTCAACCAGTCGGCCATATTCCTGCCCACCTCGTCGGGGCATTCGGTCATGGGCCAGTGGAGGCACTGAACCGACGTGGCGCTGCCGCGAGGCAGACGGCGCGCCCAGGCGGCGAGGCGGTCGGGATCGGTGAAGCTTCCCGCCGACGAAGTGACGACCAGAACGGGAAGCTGCAGTCCGGACAAATCGGGACTCGGACGTCCCGTTTCCAAGAGATCCCGTGCATAGTAGGCAAGGTGGATGTGCCCGAGGTCCTTGGTCGGCGCGGAAAACTCCCGAATGAAGGCTTCGAGCGCGACGCCGCCCTTTGCGAGCATCGCGCGGGCCACTTCGTCGTGCCGGCGAAGGCTGTAGTGCGGCAACTTTCTGCGAAGCCCCACGGCGTTCGCGGCGCGCCCGCAGATTTCCAGAAACCGAACGAGGGGACGCCGCCGCTTGAAGTCCTCCGCCTTTTGCGTGAGCGCTTCGGTCACGAGGGGATCGAGAAGAATCGCCCCCTCGAAGCGTTCGGGATGTTGTGCAAGCGCATACATGGCGATGTGTCCCCCGAGGCTGTGGCCGACCAAGACGCAGCGCTCAACCCCGACCGCGTCCATGACGGCGAGCACGTCCTCGACGTGGCGCTCGATCACGGGCGGCTCGGCGGTGACGCTCGCGCCGTGCCCGCGAAGATCATAGCGGAGGAGGCGCCAGTCGGCGCCGAGCGGCGTCGTTTCCACGAACTCTTCCCACCGGCTGGCGTTGGACGCCACGCCGTGCAGGAAGAAAAGCGTGCCGCGGACCGCGCCGGGCGGGTTCTTCACCGCGGCGCAGAGCTTCACGCCTTCGCCTTCGACGACGAGCCTCTCTTCTCCGGGCACGAGTTCAAACGCCAATTCCTCTCGGTAGGCTTCCATTTTCACGACTCCTTTTTTCGGCCGTTGGCGGCGCGAAGTTTTCGATACAGTGTTCTTTCACTGACGCCGACGAAGCGCGCGAGTTCCGCTCGGGAGCCCTGCCATCCCGCGGCAAGCGCCGCAAGATCCGGGGTTTCGCTCGGCGCCTCTTCGCCGCAGGTTTCGGTGACGTATTTGAGGGATTTTTCCAGATCCTCCCGCCCGACGACGGGACCGCTCGCGGAGAAGGCCGCCGTCTGCAGCACCGCCTCGAGTTCGGGGAGATTCCCCGGCCAAGCATACGACAGCAGCGTAAGGGAGGCCTCCTCCGAAAGCGTCTTTGCGCAACGCTCCGAGAGAAAGTGCGAAGCGATGAACGGAACGTCCTCGAGCCTCTCGCGAAGCGGCGGAATGCGGATGACGTAGGGCGCAAGCGCGTAGAGAAAGGATTTCGGGAACGCGCGCGACACGTCGAAGCGTTCACAGGAAAAAACGACCCGAAGGCCGGAGAAATGGATCTGCGACGCGCCGCGGGCCCGATACGTGCGCTGCACGGCGAGATCGAGAACGAATTCGTAGAGCGAGGGATCGAGACGGTCGACGTCGGACAGAAAGAGCGTGCCGCCCGAAGCGGTGTCGAGAAGCCCCTGGTTCGAGCCGTCGCCGAGCAACTCCCGCTCGAGGTCGTCGGCCGTCAGGTGTCGGCAGGAAAGCGACACGAAGGGTCTTGCGGCGCGACGTCCATTTTCATGCAGCAGACGGGCGAAAAGCGACTTCCCTGATCCTTTTTCCCCCGCGAAGACGACGGGCGCGTCGTCGGAGGCGCGGGCCGCGATTTTTTCGAGCACGCCGGCAAGACGGCGGGACTGCGCCACCGCCTCGTCTCCGGTGCGCATGCCGCGGCCGCGCGATTCCGAAACGCGCTCCATGTAGAAGCGCACCCTGCCGTCCGCGCCCCGAACGGGCGTGAGTTCCGTCTCCACGTACCGAACCCCCATGGGGCCCGGGATCTTGTGGTGGCAAACCGCGGAATTCTTGAGACCCGCCTCGAAAAGGGGACAACCGCGTCCCGAGGCGTCGCAGGGGTGCGCATCATGAAAAATCAACTCGTGACAACGCCTTCCCTCCGCCGTCGAATAGCCGTACCGCTCCCGAAAGGCCCGGTTGGCATAGGCCACGGTGCGGTCCTCCCGCACGAGAAGCCGTGCGTCGGGCAGGGCATCCAAAAGGGATTTCCATTCGCTTTCGACCACTTCACCATCCTCTGTCACAAAAACTGACAAGCTGTCAGATTATGACAGTCTATCTCTTTCTTCTCCCGAAAACGGGAGGATCCGGCCAAAAAACGATCGCCTTTCCGCGCCCTTTGCGCGCGGCTCCCTTACCATACACTCGATTTTGGACTGAAAAAGCGGTTTTCTCATGGAACAAAAGCACAAAGAGACGAAAGTGACGCTGGAACTTGCGCTCGTCATCGCCTGCAAGCTTCTCTTCATCTTCTGTCTTTGGTACTTCTTCTTCAGTCCCGAACACCGTACGGAGGTGACGCCCGAGGTCATAAGCGACGCGTTTTTCTCCGATACGCAGACGACCTCCGTCTCCCCATAACAACCCTCACCTTCATCGGAGTCCTCAATGATCCCCTCTGATCTTGTTGACCTGTCACGCCTGCAGTTCGCGCTGACGGCGATGTACCACTTCCTCTTCGTGCCCCTTACGCTGGGGCTCTCCTTCATGCTCGTCGTGATGGAAGTGACCTACGTCGTGACGGGCAAGGAAATGTACAAGGACATGACCCGCTTCTGGGGCAAGCTCTTTGGCATCAACTTCGCCCTCGGCGTCGCCACGGGCATCACCATGGAGTTCCAGTTCGGGACGAACTGGGCGTACTACTCCCACTACGTCGGCGACATTTTCGGCGCCCCGCTCGCCATTGAAGGGCTCATGGCCTTCTTCCTGGAGTCGACCTTCATCGGCCTCTTCTTCTTCGGCTGGGACCGTCTCTCCAAGGGCAAGCACCTTCTGGCCACCTGCCTCATGGCGCTCGGCTCGAACCTTTCGGCCCTCTGGATTCTCGTCGCCAACGCCTGGATGATGGCGCCCGTGGGTTCGGAATTCAATTTCGAAACCATGCGAATGGAAATGACGAACTTCTGGGCCGTCGTCACGAGCGAATGGGCGCAGGCCAAGTTCGCCCACACGATCGCCGGCGGCTACATGACGGGCGCGATGTTCGTCATGGCGCTCTCCGCCTACTACATGCTGCGCCGTCAGGACGTCTCCTTTGCCAAGTCGAGCTTCCGCCTCGCCGCCGTCTTCGGCACGGTCGCGGCGCTCCTCACCATTCACATGGGTGACGAATCGGGCTACCTCGTGACGCGCGATCAGCCGACCAAGATCGCCACCATGGAAGCCATCTGGGACACGCATGAAGCGCCCGCCCCGATGACGCTCTTCGCCCTTCCCGACGAAGAAGCCCGCACGAACCACGCGCAGATCGACTTCCCCTGGGTGATGGGCCTCATCGGCACGCGCTCGCTCTCGACGGAAATCCCCGGCATCAACCAGCTGGAAGCCCAGGCCCGCGAACGCATTGAAAACGGCATCAAGGCCGTGACGACGCTCGAAGCCCTGCGCAAGGATCCCAAGAACGCCGAACTGCGCGAAGCCTTCACCGCCGTGAAGGACGACCTCGGCTACGGTCTTCTTTTGAAGCGCTACACGGAAGACGTTTCCGCGGCCACGCCGGAAATGATCGCTCAGGCCGCCGCCGACACGATTCCGGGCGTCGCGCCGATGTTCTGGTCCTTCCGTCTGATGGTGGGCTGCGGCCTCGCCATGGCGCTCGTCTTCGTCTTGGGCGCCGTCTACTCGGTCAAGAACGTCATCACGGAAAAGCGCACGCTCCTCAAGCTCACGCTCCTCGCGCTGCCGCTTCCGTGGCTCGCCTGCGAAGCGGGCTGGTTCGTCGCCGAATACGGCCGTCAGCCCTGGACGATCTACAACATCCTGCCGACGCACCTTTCCGTTTCGTCGCTCTCCGCGGGCGAAGTGCTCGGCTCCGTCATCGGGTTCGTCGTGCTCTACTCGGCCCTCCTCGTCGTCGAAATGTGGCTGATGATCCGTCTCGGCCGCAAGGGACCGAGTTCTCTCGGCACGGGCCGCTATCACTTTGAACAGCACTAAGTTGCCGATGGAGTCCAAAAAATGATCGATTATGAAATCCTGAAACTTCTCTGGTGGGTCTTCATCGGAGTGTTGCTCGTCGGCTTCGCCGTCATGGACGGCCAGGACATGGGCGTGGGCACGCTCCTGCCCTTCCTCTCCAAGGAAGACAGCGAACGCCGCATCATGATCAACAGCGTCGCCCCGCACTGGGACGGCAATCAGGTGTGGCTGCTCACGGGCGGCGGCGCCATGTTCGCCGCCTGGCCGCTCATGTACGCGACGGCCTTCTCGGGCTTCTACTGGGCGATGCTGATCGTGCTCTTCGTGCTGATCTTCCGTCCGGTCGCCTTCGACTACCGCAGCAAGGTGCCCTCGACGAAGTGGCGCACGAACTGGGACTGGCTCCTCTTCCTCGGATCCGCCGTCCCGCCGATCATCTTCGGCGTCGCCTTCGGCAACCTCCTGCAGGGCGTTCCCTTTGAGATCGACGCCACGATGCGCCCCGTCTACACGGGCAGCTTCTTCGGCCTTCTCAATCCCTTCGGCCTCCTCTGCGGCGTGCTCTCGCTCGCGATGATCGTCGCGCACGGCGCGAACTACCTGGTGCTGCGCACCGAAGGGACGCTCCAGGAAAAGGCCCGCAAGGTCGGTTCCGCCGCAGCCTTCCTCGCCTTCGTCCTCTTCCTCCTGGGCGGCGTCTGGGTTTACCTCGGCATCGACGGCTACGTCGCCGTCTCGGGTCTTGATCCGGCCGGTCCCGCCAACCCGCTCGCCAAGACGGTGGAAATCCGCGAAGGCGCCTGGTTCGCCAACTACGGCGCCTGCCCGGTCCTCTGGGCGCTTCCGGCGCTCGGCCTTCTCGGCACGCTCGCTTCGGCCGTCCTCGTGCGAAAGGGCGCCGCGGGCAAGGCGATCGTCGCCTCGGGCGTTGCGATGCTCGGCATCATCCTGACGCCGCTCGGCGCCATGTTCCCCTTCGTGATGCCCTCCTCGGTGATGCCCAACGCCGGTCTCACCCTGTGGGACTGCACGAGCTCGCAGCTGACGCTTGAAGTCATGTTCTTCGTGACGCTCATCCTCCTGCCGCTTGTTCTCTGCTACACGGCCTGGGCGTACAAGGTCATGAGCGGCAAGCTCACGGCCGAGTACATCGAAAAGAACACGCACTCGCTCTACTGACGTTCTCTCCGCGAAACGGGGCCGCGCCCCGTTTCGCCCAACGCATCAAAGGAATATCCATGGCTTACTTCTACTGGATCGCGGTTCTCGGCTTTGCCATCCTGCTTGCGGTGACGCTCGAGACGATCGCCGCCAAGAACGAGGAAGCGAAGTGACGGGGAAGTCTCCGTCCTCGGGAAAGGGAGCGCGCCTTCTGCGCGCGCTCTCTTTCGCGGTCGCGCTGCTTTTCGCCGCGTTGATCGTGCTCTATCCCCGCGCCATCGCAACCGACATGACGACCGTTCCGCACGGTTGGCTCGTCGTGCTTCTTTTGGGAATGAGTTCGGCTTGGGTCTACGGCCTCGGGTTCGAGCCCCAACACCGTCTTCTTCGTCCTCTCTTTCATCCCGCAACGGCCTGGCTTCTCATGCTCGTCGGAGCCTGGCAGGTCTTTCTGGCATGAAAACCTTTTACGAACAAATCGGAGGCGAGGCCGGGGTGTCGGCCCTGGTCAACGCCTTTCTGAAGGCGCTCGAAAAGGAGCGCTCGGCGCCTCTTCGCGCCTGTTATCGGGAGGATCTTTCGTATTACGCCTGCCGCATGACGGCGTTTCTCTCGGGGTGGCTCGGCGGCCCCATGCGATATCCCGGGCGCTTCGGACTTCCGATGATCGTGGAAAAGCACCGCGCCTTCCCCGTCAACCGGGAACTTGCGCTTCTCTGGCTCGAATGCATGCGCGACGCCCTCCGCGAAACGGTGCCCGACGAGTCTCTGCGCCTTTCTCTCGAAGGCGCCTTCTGGCAGATGGCGGATCACCTGCAACAGGCGAGCGTCACCAACGGCTCTCCTCGCGCTTGAGCCACTGAAAGTCGATCTGCACGTTTGTCTTTTCGCCGTTGACCCACACGGTTTCGTCCTGAATCGTCACGGCAAAGCGCATGTTGCGCTCGCAAAGCGTCGTGAGTTTCGCAACCTCTTCGTCCGACACGTTCAGCACGGCAAGCTTGTCGATCTTGGAAAAATCTCCCGACACGCTCTGCCACCAGGGTCCCACCCGGTCCTCTCCGTAGGCGAGCACCGTGACATGATTGCTTCGCCCCGCCGCCCGGCGCACCTGGCGCACATCGGGGCAGCCCACTTCAATCCACCGTTCGATCGTTCCCGTGTCGTCGATCTCCCAGAGCGCGGGCTCCCCTTCGGTCGAAAGACCCCGACCGAACTCCAGATGTTCGCCCGCAAGCGAAGCGAAAGCGAGAATGCGCAGCATCAGGCGCTCCTCCGTCTCGGAGGGATGGCGCGCCACCGTCAGCACGTGAGTCGCGTAATACCCCCGATCGAGGTCCGAAATGTCGAGCGTCGCCTTGTAAACCGTTGAACCGAGCGCCATGATGCTGTTCTTTTCTCCTTCTTTACTCTGATTTTTCTCAATCGGGCATCGGTTCGTCGTCCTGCAGACGCAGCCACCCCTTGAAGATGCGGTAGCCCACCCAGATGCCCGTGATGCCGAAGCCGAGCACGGCGACGAAGAATCCCACGCCGACGAGAAGAAGCGGCGTGGAGAGAAGCCACGTCAGCCCCACGAAGAGGGCCGCGTACCAAAAGGTCCGGATCTGCCAGGAAAAATGGCTCTCCAGATAGGTGTTGCGCGCATCTCCGCGGAACACATAATTTAGAATGACGGCCAGAATGGACGGCCAGGAAAAAAGAAACATCCCCACGATGGAGGCGGCCGTGAAGATGCCCGTGACGATGGTCACGGCGTGAAGACCGTACACGATCTGCGCGATCAGTCTCGTACTCGATTTCGGCGGTTCCGTCCACATGGTGTCATCCTTTCCCGATTTGCATGTCGCATGGATTATAGCGAAGTCCTCTTTTTCGTCTGCGTCGCCCTCTTGGCGCCCTTTGACCGCCTGAGCGCGGGTTTGGCGGCGGGACTCTGCGCACGCTTCTTCCCCGAGTCGGGCTTACTGTGCGCCGCACTCGCGCTTTTTCTGGGTTGGGCGGCAGACTTTTTCACACTGCGCCGCACGACGCGTCCCGAGATTTTTCAGACGGACGGCGCCCCCACGCATCTGCACACCGATACAATACGTTCGTTGGCGAAACGGCATCCCCTGGGCACGGTTCTTTTTCTCTGCGCCTTCGGTTTTTCACGCAGGGACGCCTCGGCCGCCGGCGCCGCGCTTTCCGACGCGGCCCTCCGAACCGCCCTTTTTGCGGGCGCCCTTCTGGGCACCCTTCTGGGCGCGTCGGCGGGCTGTCTGGCCGGCGCCGTCCTGAAGCCTTCGCCTGCGCAACCCGACCTCTTCGAGGCGGCGGGACTCGTGTGTCTTGCCGGCCTGACGGCCTTCACCGTCCGCCTCTTGTGGGTCCGCCTGTCCCATCGTTGGAGTGAACATGAGAATCCTATTGGTCGAAGATGACGAAATGATCGGCGAGAGCGTTATGGCCGGTCTCGAGGGTGAAGACAACGCCGTCGACTGGGTGCGCGACGGCAATTCCGCCCTGCTCGCCCTCAACACCCACACCTACTCCATCATGATCCTGGACCTGGGCCTGCCCGGGAAGGACGGCCTGCAGGTTCTGCGCCAGATGCGCGCCCGCCGCGATCCGACTCCGGTCCTCGTGACGACGGCCCGCGACACGGTGAACGACCGCATCATGGGGCTCGACAGCGGCGCCGACGACTATCTGATCAAGCCCTACGACCTCGACGAACTCTCCGCGCGCATCCGCGCCCTCGTGCGCCGTGCGGCGGGCCGGGCCGACCCCGTGATCGTCCGCGGCGACCTGCGCATTTCCCCCGCCACGCGCGAAGTGGTCTACCGGGGCGTTCCCGTCATTCTCTCCTCCAAGGAGTACGCGCTTCTGGCCGCGCTCGCCGAACGCCAGGGCGTCGTCTGGAGCCGTGCGCAGCTCGAAGAGAAGCTCTACAACTGGGACAACGGCGTGGGCTCCAACGCCATTGAAGTGCACATCCACCACCTTCGCAAGAAGCTCTCCGACAGCGCCATCAAGACCGTCCGCGGGGTCGGCTATCTTCTCGAAACCTAATACGACATGCGCTCGATCCGCAGAAAACTCCTCATCACCCTCATGGGGGCGCTGTTGGCCGCCGGTTTCACCACCACGGCGGCCACCTTCTTTTCGGCGCAGGCCGAATTCAACGCCTTCCTCGACACCCATCTGAAGGAAACCGCGGAGTCCCTCGGCGAATCCGTGCGCAATTCCCTGCCGGTGCAGAACCCCACGCACCTCACCATCGTCGGGGACGCGCAGTCCTATCAGATCGTCGTGCAGGTCTACGACTCCATGACGAACAGTCTCTGGCAGCGCGAAGGAAAGCCTCCCCTTCCCTTCCCGGAGGGGCCGGGCTTCGGGCTGCAGAAGCTCGACGGCAAGACCTGGCGCACCTATTCCGTGGGCGTCGGTCCCCTCATCATCACGGTGGGACAGGACATGGCCGTGCGAACGAGCCTCGCCGCCTCGTCGGCCTTCCGCGTGCTGCAACCGCTCTGCCTGCTCCTTCCCTTCATCGCCATCGCGATCTGGTTCATCGTGGGCGAGGGCCTCGCTCCGCTTGAGAAGACCGCCCGTTCGGTCGCAAGACGCTCCCCCACGTCGCTCGCCCCCATTTCCACCAAGGGACTCCCTTCGGAACTCGAAGGGCTCGTGAGCGCCGTGAATCACCTTCTCACGCGCCTCAAGGAAAGTCTCTCGGCGCAGCAGCGCTTCGCGTCGGACGCGGCGCACGAACTGCGTACGCCCCTCACCGCCCTGAAGCTGCAGGTGCAGCTCGCCCAACGCGCCAAGACGCCCGAGCAACAGCAAAAGTGCTTTGTCCGCCTCAACGAGGGCATCAACCGCGCCACGCGGCTCGTGCAGCAGCTCCTCACGCTCGCCCGACTCGATCCCGACGCCAGCGACAAGCCTACGAGCACCGTGCGGCTTGATGAACTCTGCCGAAGTGTTGCCGAGGATCTCACGCCGATTGCCGCGCAAAAGCGCATCCGCATCGAAGCCGTCACGTCGCGCGCTTCGGTCGAGGGGATGGAAGACGCCGTGCGGCTTCTCATCACGAACCTCACGGACAACGCGATCCGGTACACCCCGGAAGACGGACGCATCGAAATCCGTTGCCGAAGCAAGGGAGAGAAAACCTTCCTTGAAATCGCCGACAACGGTCCGGGCATCGCGCCCGAAGAGCGCGAGCGCGTTTTCGACCGCTTCTACCGCGCGCTCGGCACGAAGACCTCGGGCACGGGGCTCGGCCTCGCCATCGTGAAGCGCATCGTCGACATTCACCGCGGCAAGATCGCCATCGACGACGGCCTCGACGGACGCGGAACGACCTTCCGACTCGTCTTCCCGCGGCTCGGCATGAAATTGAACGAGGGACTCTGAGCCCCTCCTTTCTGTTACAACTTTAACGCCCTGTGCACAACCCGTTGCACAGGGCGTTAAACGTTGATGGGCAAATCGTTCTAAAGTTTCTTCCTATAAGGCGACGTCCTTCGTTTAAGACCAACAACCGCGCCGCCATCCATCTTTCCATTGGGAGAAGCTTGCAATATGTCTTTCGCTCTGAAAACCACGGCCCTTGCCGCGGCCCTGTGCGCCGCGCTCGCCACGGCGCCCTTTACGGCCCCCACGGCCGAAGCGGCCTTGTTCTCGCAGGATGAAAAGCAGGCGACGCTGCCCGACTTCGTCAAACTCGTGGAGGAAAACGGTCCGGCCGTCGTCAACATTCAGATCATCCGCAACGCCCGCGTCGTGCAGACGCCTGGCATTCCCGGCATGGACGAGCGGCACGCGGAAATCTTCCGCCGCTTCGGCTTCCCGCTCCCCTTCTTCCCGGGTGAGCGCGAAATTCCCGAACAGCGCGGCACGGGTTCGGGCTTCATTCTCTCCGCCGACGGCACAATCATGACGAACGCGCACGTCGTGGAAGGCGCCGACGAAATCATCGTGCGCCTCACGGACAAACGCGAATTCAAGGGCAAGGTGCTCGGCACCGACAAGCAGACCGACATCGCGATCGTGAAGATCGAGGCCAAGGATCTTCCCGTGCTCAAGATCGGCCGCTCCGAAGACCTCAAGGTCGGCGAATGGGTGGCCGCCATCGGCAGCCCCTTCGGTCTCGACAACACGGTGACGGCCGGCATCGTCTCGGCCCTCTCGCGCAATCTCCCGAGCGATCAGTACGTTCCCTTCATCCAGACCGACGTCGCCGTCAATCCCGGCAACTCGGGCGGCCCGCTCTTCAACATGAAGGGCGAAGTCGTGGGCATCAACTCGCAGATCTTCTCAACGTCGGGCGGCTTCATGGGCCTCTCGTTCGCCATCCCGATCGACCTCGCCATGCAGATCAAGGACCAGCTCGTCAAGGACGGCTACGTGACGCGCGGCTACGTGGGCGTCTACATTCAGGAATTGAGCCAGGAACTCGCCGAAACCTTCGGTCTCAAGACGCCCGAGGGCGCGCTCGTGACGAAGATCGAAAAGGACAGTCCCGCCGAAAAGGCCGGTCTGCGTGAAGGCGACGTCATCACGGCGCTCGACGGCAAGAAGGTGACCTCCTCGGTGAGCCTCCCGATGCTCGTGAGCGCCATGAAGCCCGGCGATGAAGCGACTCTCACCGTCATTCGCGACAAGAAGGAAAAGGCGATCGACATCACGATCGGCACGAATCCGAACCAGGATCAGAACGCGGGCGGCCAGGACGCCAAGACGACGCCCCGTCTCGGACTTGAAGTTCGTCCCCTGACGGCCGAAGAGGCGAAGACCGCGGAAACGTCGGGCCTCCTCGTCGCGAACGTCACGGGCGCCGCCGCCAAGGCGGGCGTGCGCAAGGGCGACATTCTCGTCTCCGCCAACGGCAAGCCCCTGAAGAGCGCACGGGATCTTGCCAACGCCGCCAAGGAAGATCAGGTGCTGCTCCTCGTGCAGCGTGACGGCGGCCGCATCTTCATCCCGATCCGCACGAAGACGAAGTAACGCACGCGCGTTCCCTTCAAGACAAAGCCCCGGGGCGATTTTTCGATCGCCTCGGGGCTTTCTTTTGTGCGTCGTCGTGCGTTACGGGCGTTTGAATCCCATCACGCGGGCGAGCTTGTCGTTGTCGACTTCCTTGCACCAGTGTCCGACCACCACGCAGGCGATGCCGTTGCCGATCATGTTCGTGATGGCGCGCGCTTCACTCATGAAGCGGTCGATGCCGAGAATGAGGGCGAGCCCCGCAACGGGGACGTGCCCGACGGCGGAGAGCGTCGCCGCGAGCACGATGAAGCCCGACCCGGTGACGCCGGCCGCACCCTTGGAGGTGAGAAGCAGCACGGCGAGAAGCGTGAGCTGCTGCGTGAGCGTCATCGACACGTCGCAGGCCTGCGCGATGAAGACGGCGGCCATGGTGAGGTAGATCGCCGTGCCGTCGAGGTTGAAGGAGTAGCCCGTCGGAATCACGAGGCCCACGACGGAGCGCGAAACCCCGGCCTGTTCCATCTTCGTCATCATGCGCGGCAACACGGACTCGGACGACGAGGTGCCGAGCACGATGAGAAGCTCTTCCTTGATGTAGGCGAGGTAGCGCAGCACCGAGAAGCGGTGCCAGCGGCAAATGGCGCCGAGCACGACGAGAATGAAGAGGAGGCAGGTCAGATAGAAGGTGCCCATGAGCTTCGCGAGCGGGATGAGGGAGGCGATGCCGTACTTGCCGATCGTGAAGGCCATGGCGCCGAAGGCGCCCACGGGCGCCACGCGCATGATCATGCCGACCATCTGGAAGAGCACGTGCGAACTCTTTTCGATCACGTCGAAAATGAGCGTGCCGCGGCCGCCGAACTTGTGCAGGGCGAAACCGAAGAGAACGGAGAAGAAGAGCACCTGCAGAATTTCGCCGTCCGCAAAGGCGCCGACCACCGTATTCGGGATGATGTTCATGATGAACTCGGTCGTCGACTGCATCTTGCCCGGCCCCGTATAGGCGGCCACGGCCGTTGCGTCGAGCGTGCTCGGATCGACGTGCATGCCCGAACCGGGTTCGACCGTGTTGACGATCGCGAGCCCGATGATGAGGGCGATCGTCGAGACCACTTCAAAGTAAAGGAGCGCCAAGCCCCCGGTCTTTCCCACCGTCTTCATGTTTTCCATGCCGGCGATCCCCGTCACCACCGTGCAGAAAATCACGGGGGCGATGATCATCTTGATCAGACGGATGAATCCGTCGCCCAAAGGCTTCATTTTGGCGCCGACTTCGGGCATGAAGGTCCCGAGCAGAATGCCGATGACGATCGCGCAGATCACCTGGAAATAGAGCACCTTGTAGATCGGCGTTTTTCTTTTGGCCGTAGTCATGAGGGTTGTTCTCCGTGTTGAATGTCGTTGTGGCGGACGCCTCTTCAAAAACCCTCAAAAGATACCACTTCTCCCGCTGTTCAAGGGAAAACGACAATAAAAAAAAGGAGGAGTCGTCGGACTCCTCCCTGCAGGCGGCCTGAAGCCGGTCGATCAGGCGGCAAACCGCTTCGAATCGAGTTCCTTTTCGACGTCCCGAAGAGAGATCAGTCGATCGATCACGACCTCCCGAAGCACCGCGCTGTCCACGTCGTCAAAGAGCACCGCAATGTGCAGGCCCTCGAGCATGGCGAGCGTGGCGATGACGCGGTGGCGGATGACCGCGGTGCGTTCCGCCGTCCACTCGCCCACCTGCTCTCCGTCCTTGCGGACGAGATCCACGATGAATTCGGCCATTCTCTGGCGCGAGGCCTTCAGAATCCGAAGCACGCTCTCGTTGATGAGCGCCTCGCTGTTGACCGCGAGCACGATGGGCGCCACCTCGGGATCGATGTACATGTCCACGATTCGTCCGAGGCGGTCGCGCAGCGTGTTCGCGCCAGGATGAGGACGCGTCAGAATCGAGAGAAAATCGTCGATCTTTTGATGAATGAGCGCCTCGAGGATCGCATCCTTTCCGGAGAAGTAGTTGTAGATGTGTCCGACGCTCATGCCGAATTCGGCCGCGATTTCACGCAGGGTCGTCGCGTGAAAGCCGCGCTTTCGAAACGACCGCTCCGCCGCCTCAATGATCTGAAGGCGGCGGCGTTTCGTCAGTTCGTCCGATTTGTTTCTGTCGTACCTCATTTCAACCGTTCGCCTGCTTCGTCGTCTCTTCCGTCGCCGGAAGTTCCGCTCCGCCGCCGAGAACCTTGAAGAAGGTCACGCGGCTCGCCGCGCGGGAGAGTTGCGTGGAAATGAGCGCCTGACGGGCGCTCACCATGGAGCGCTGGGCGTCGAGCACTTCGAGGTAGGTCGCAGCGCCGTGGCGGTAACGGCTGTCGGCAAGCCCGTAGGCCTGGGTCGAAGCGTCGGCGAGGTCCTCGCGGGCCTTGAGTTCGTTTTCGATCGTGCCTTCGGTGCTGAGCGCGTCGGCGACTTCACGGAAGGCGCTCTGAATGGCGCTTTCATAGTTCGCCACGGCGATCTTCTGCCCGGCCTCGGCCGCTTCGAGGTTCGCGAGATTGAGGCCGCCCGTGAAGATCGGGATGTTCACGCTCGGCGTGAAAGTCCACATGCTCGAACCCGATTCAAAGAGATCGGAGAGATGGAGCACGTTGGAGCCCGCACCCGCCGTGATCGACACGTTCGGGAAGAAGGCAGCGCGCGCGGCGCCGATCGCGGCGTTGGCGGCGATCAGCTCACGCTCGGCCTGTTGAATGTCCGGACGGTTGAGGAGCACCTCCCCGGGGAGTCCCGGCGGCAGGGTCGGCACGAGGGTCGCGTCGATGTCGAGCTTCTCGGGCAGGAGCGAGTCGTCGATCTTGGTGCCGACGAGAAGTTCGAGCGCGTTGCGGTCCTGCGCGACGGCGCGCACGTAGCTCGCGATCGAGGCGCGGGCCGTGGCGACCGTCGAACGGGCCTGTTCGTAGTCGAGGCGGCTGACGGAGCCGATCTTGTAGCTCTCTTCGATGAGTCGGAAGGATTCCTCCTGGCTCTTGAGCGTTTCCTGCTGCAGAGCGAGCTGCATGCGGTCGGCGCCGAGCTGCAGCCACATCATCGCGATTTCCGCAATGAGCGTGCTGCGCGCAGAACGATGGGCGTCCTCACTCGCCAGATAAGCCTGCAGGGCCTGTTCGTTCAGGTTGCGGATCCGGCCGAAGAAGTCGATTTCGTAGCTCGCCATCGCAAGCTGCGCCGTGTAGTTGTGCGACGTGACGTCAAGCCCCTGCGCCTGCGTCATGCGCGACGTATTCGTCACGGCGTTCTGCGCGGCGGCGGCCACGGTCGGGAAGAGTTCGGAGCGCTGCACGCGGTACTGCGCGCGCATCTGCTCGACCGTATGCGCCACGGCGAGGAGACTGCGGTTGTTTTCGAGACCGAGACGAATCACTTCCTTGAGCGACTCGTTGACGAAGAATTCGTTCCAGGAGGGAAGCTGTTCGGCTTTGAGTTGAGCGGCCTCGTAGGCTTCGCCCGTCGGCCAGGCCTGCGCCACGGGCGCTTCGGGACGTTCGTACTCGGGCGCGAGGTTCACGCAGCCCGCGAGCATCAGAGCGCCGACAAGGGGGAGAATTTTTTTGATCATGGTTCTGTTCCTTGTTGCGGGGCGGCCGGGCCTCTCAACCCGACCGTCCTTCGCATCATGTTATTGCGCTTTCTTCTTGCCTTCGAGATGACCGAGACGGGCCACCACGACGTAGAAAACCGGCACGAAGGCGACGCAGAGGATCGTCCCCGTCACCATGCCGCCGAAGACGCCGACGCCGATGGCATTCTGGGCGCCGGAACCGGCCCCGTGGGCGTAGACGAGCGGCAGCACGCCGAGACCGAAGGCGAGAGACGTCATCAGAATCGGACGCAGACGCAGACGCACGGCGTGCGTTGCGGCGTGCAGCGCATCCTCACCCTTTTCCATCAGATCCTTGGCGAATTCCACGATCAGAATGGCGTTCTTGCTCACCAGACCGATGGTCGTCAGAAGACCCACTTGGAAGTAAATGTCGTTGTTCATGCCGAGCGCGTAGGTGAGACCCAGAGCCCCGACCACGCCGCAGGGCACGACAAGCAGCACCGAAATCGGTACCGACCAGCTTTCGTACAAAGCCGCGAGACACAGGAAGACGACGAGCAGCGAGATCGCGTAGAGGGTCGGACCCTGCTTGCCGGTCTGTTCTTCCTGGTAGGAAACGCCGTTCCACGAAATTTCGTAGCCGACCGGCAGAACGCGCGCGGCGATTTCGCGGACGGCCTCCATGGCCTGACCCGAGGCGTAGCCCGGAGCTGGGTTGCCCTGGATATTCACGGCGGCAAGACCATTGAAGCGTTCCAGACGCGGGCTGCCGTATTCCCAGCTGATCGTCGAGAAGGCCGAGAGCGGAACCATTTCACCCTTGTTGTTGCGCACGTGCCAGCGAAGAATGTCTTCCGGCTGCATGCGGGTGTCGATGTCGCCCTGCACCCAGACTTCCTTGATTCGACCGCGGTCGAGGAAGTCGTTCACGTAACTGCCCGCCATCGCGGTGGAAAGCGTGTTGTTGACGGTCGCGATGTCGAGACCGAGCGCGGAGAGCTTCGCATAGTCAAAGCGGATGCGCATCTGGGCCGTATCGGCCATGCCGTTGTGGAGCACCTGACGCAGACGGGGATCCGCGTTGGCTTCCCGCAGGAAGTCGTTCATGACCTTCACGAGAGCGGCGTGTCCTTGGCCGCTGCCGTCCTGGATGAAGAAGTCGAAACCGTCGGCCACGCCGAGTTCCGGCACGGCCGGAAGCGGGAAGACGAAGGTCTGACTGTCCTGGAATCGGGGATCCATCATGAGGGGCGGCTGCACGCGCGCCATGACCGCTTCGTAGGACTGATCGTCATTGGGACGTTCTTCCCAGTCCTTGAGCTTCAAAAAGCCCATGGCCATGTTCGAGCCCGTGCCCGCAAACGAGAAGCCGCGCACCGTGAAGACCGAGGAAAGGGTCTTGTCCTGTTCCGACTCCTTCATGAACGCTTCGATGTTGCGAAGCGACCGGTCGGTTCGTTCCATGGACGCGCCGTCGGGCAGCTGCGTCTGCATGAGAAGAACGCCCTGGTCTTCACTCGGCATGAAGCCCGTGGGCAACTTCACGAAGCCGAGCGCCATGGCGCCGACCACGACGAGGTAGGCGGCCCCCATGATGAGCTTGGCGTTGAGCGAATGGCCCACAAAACCCGTCACGGCGTCGGTGAAGCTCTGGAAACCGCGGTTGAACCAACCGAAGAAACCGCCCTTGGCGGCGTGCTCTTCATGGTCGATCGGCTTCAGGATCTTCGAGCAGAGCATCGGGGTGAGCGTCAAGGCCACCACGACGGAGAGCACCATGGCCGACACGATCGTGATCGAGAACTGACGGTAAATCACGCCCGTGGAACCGCCGAAGAAGGCCATCGGAACGAACACGGCGGAAAGCACCATGGCGATGCCGATCAAAGCGCCCTGAATCTGTCCCATGGACTTGATCGTCGCGTCGCGCGGTGAAGATCCGTCCTCGCGCATCACGCGCTCGACGTTTTCCACCACCACGATGGCGTCGTCCACCAATAGCCCGATGGCCAACACCATGGCGAACATCGTCAGCATGTTGATGGAGAAGCCCGCCGCCGCCAGCACGGCGAAGGTGCCGAGCAGAACGACCGGCACGGCGATCGTCGGAATGAGCGTGGCGCGCCAGTTCTGCAGGAAGAGGAACATCACGATGACGACGAGCACGATGGCTTCGACGAGGGTCTTCACCACTTCATGCAGAGCGGCCCGCACGAAAGGCGTCGTATCGAACGGAATGACCACGTCCACGCCTTCCGGGAAGGTCGGACGAAGTTCCTCCACGCGGTTCATCACGGCTTCGGCCGTGCTCAGCGCGTTCGCGCCGGACGCGAGCTTGATGGCCATGCCGGAAGAAGCCTTTCCTTCATAAGTGCCGAGAGCGGTGTAGCTCTGCAGACCGATTTCCACGCGGGCGACGTCACCCAAGCGAACTTCCGAACCGTCCTCCTGCACCTTGAGGAAGATGTTGCGGAATTCTTCCGGCGTCTGCAGAAGGCTCGCCGAGGAAACCGTCACCGAGTACTGTTGCTTGCCGTCGGTCGGCTGCTGCGCGAGACCGCCGGTCGAAATCTGCGCGTTCTGCGCGCTGATCGCCGCTTCAATGTCGGAAGGATTGAGCGCGTATTCGACGAGCTTTTCCGGGTTGAGCCAGATGCGCATGGCGTAGGAAGCGCCGAACACCTGCGCTTCACCGACGCCGGGAACGCGCGAGAGCGGTTCCTGCATGTTCGACACCAGGAAGTCGCCGAGGTCGCCCGCCGTGAGCTTGCCGTCGGTACTGATGAAGCCCACCACCATCAGGAAGTTGGCGGAGGTCTTTTCAATTTCCACGCCGAGCTGCTGCACGACCTGCGGAAGCGTCGACAAGGCGGTCTGAATCTTGTTCTGGACCTGCACCTGCGCCATGTCGGGGTTCGTGCCGGCTTCGAAGGTCACGGTGATGCTCACGCGGCCCGAGGAGTCGGAGGTCGACGACATGTAGAGGTAACCGTCCAGACCCGTCAGGTTCTGTTCGATCACCTGCGTTACGGTGTTTTCAATCGTTTCGGCGGAAGCCCCCGGATAGGTCGCCGAGATGGCCACCTGCGGCGGCGCAATCATCGGGTACTGACTCACGGGCAGATTGAAGATCGACAGGAGCCCGGCAAGCATGATGACGATGGCCACCACCCATGCGAACACCGGTCGGTCAATGAAAAAACGGGACAACATTTCTCAAGCCTCCCGGGAATCAGAAGAGAGCGCGGGTCGGCGTCATCTTCGAGCGGTCGAGTTCCTTGGGCGCGACGGTCGCGCCGACGCGCACGCGCTGCATGCCCTCAAAGATCACTTTTTCTCCCTCGGAGAGACCGCTTCCGATCACCCAGGTCGTCCCGATCGTGCGCAGGGCTTCCACCATGCGCTGCTCGACCTTGTTGTCCTTCGTCACGACGTAGACGTAGGCATGGCCGAGGTTGTCGCGCATGACGCACTGCTGATCGACCAGAATCGAATTCGGACGCACCCCTTCGGAGAGCTTGGCGCGCACGTACATGCCGGGCATGAGGAAGCGGTCCGGATTCGGGAAGACGGCACGCAGATTGACCGTGCCCATAGACTCGCTCACCGAGGCGTCCGTGAAGGTGAGCTTCCCTTCGTGCTCGTAGGTCGTGCCGTCGGAGAGGACGAGCTGCACGCGGGCGCTGCCGTCGGGGTTCGTCTTGAGCGTGCCGTTGGCGATTTCACGGCGAATGCGCATGAGATCTTCCGAGGTCTGCGTCACGTCGACGTAAATGGGATCGAGCTGATGCACCGTCGTCATCAGCCCGCTGTAGGCCTGCATCAGGGCGCCCTCGGTCACTTCGGAGCGGGAGATGCGGCCCGAAATCGGGGAACGGACCTTGGTGTAGTCGAGATTGATCTGCGCCGTGCGGACGGCGGCCTTGCCCGAAAGCACGGCGGCCTCGGCCGTCTTCTTCGCGGCCTGCGCCGCGTCGTTGCTCTGTTCGGAAACCGCCTTGATCTTCACGAGTTCGGCCGAACGCTTGGCGTCGGCACGGGCCTGAACGAGCGTGGCCTGCGCCTGCGCGAGCTGCGCCTTGGCCGTTTCGAGCGCGGCCTTGTAGGTGGCGTCGTCAATCTGATAGAGAGGCTGGCCTTCCTTCACTTCCGCGCCTTCTTCAAAGAGGCGCTTCATCAGAATGCCGCTCACCTGGGGACGCACTTCCGCCACGCGGTAGGCGCTCGTGCGGCCGGAAAGGGTGCTTTCCATGGCCACGTCGGAAGCCTTGGTGGTGATGACGGTCACTTCCACGGCAGGAGCCGCCGCCTTTGCTGCGGCGGGCGCATCGGCCGCCTGGGGTTCCTGAGTGCCCGTCAAGAGAGCGCCCGTACCCAAAACGCACACCAAGGCCAACGCCAACTGGCTTTTCTTAGAGAACATAAGAGGCTTTTCCTTGTGTTTTTCTTGTTTATGAAATCTCAATACTGAATGAACGTTCAGTTTTTGAATGAGCGTTCAGTATTATCCACGAATTCTCCCCGCCTTTGGCAAGTTCTAGGTAAAAAACTTGTATCCTTTTCGGCGTTTTCCCACTAGAATGACTCGCCCTTCAAGGCTCTCCCCATCCCTACTCAGCCCGATGCTTCGTCATGGTTGAAACGCTTCACCTCCAATATTTTCTCGGGGCGCTCGTCTCCCTCATCGTCATCACGAATCCCCTCTCGAAGCTTCCGCTCTTTGTGAGTCTTACGCAGGGGATGTCCGAGGAACGGCGCCGACAGCAGGCCCTCTGGGCGGGCATTTACTCCGCCGCCATCATGCTCGTGAGCCTGCTCGGCGGGAACATGCTCCTCGCCTTCTTCGGGATCTCGTACGGCGCCATGCGTATCGCGGGCGGGCTCGTCGTCGCGATGATCGGCTATCAGATGCTCTTCGGCGGCAACACCCCCAACAACGCCCCGATCGTGCGGCGCGACAAGGACGACTACGCCTTCTTCCCGATCGCCATGCCCGGCATCGCGGGTCCGGGGACCATCGCCGTCGTCATCGGCTTTTCCACGGAAATCGCCGAACTCAAGGACTACGTGGACCTCGCCGTCGCCTTGGGCTGGACGGCCGCGGCCATCGTCGTCACGGCGTCGGCCTCCTGGGCCGTCATGCGCTACTCCGACCTCCTCACGCGCCGACTCGGCCCCTCGGGCACGCTCGTGCTCGGCAAGCTCATGGGCTTCATTCTCATCTGCATCGGTGTGCAGTTCGTGGGTTCGGGCATCCGAACTTTCATGGCGGGCGCCTGAGACGCCCAATGAAAAAGGGAGCCCGAAGGCTCCCCTGAGGCATGGGGCGCAACGCGCCGAACGGCCTCCTTATTCCGTCGTCACGCTCTTGGCGAGGTTGCGGGGCTTGTCGACGTCGGTTCCGCGCTGCAACGCCGTGTGATAGGCGAGAAGCTGGAGCGGCACGACGTGGAGCACCGGCGAGAGTCGGCCGTAGTTTTCGGGCAGACGAATGACGTGCACGCCCTCCTTGGCCTCGATCTGCGAATCGCCGTCGGCAAAGACGTAGAGCTCCCCGCCGCGCGCACGCACTTCCTGCATGTTGCTCTTGAGTTTTTCAAGCAGTTCGTCGTTGGGCGCCACCGTCACGACGGGCATTTCCTTGTCGACGAGCGCAAGCGGCCCGTGCTTGAGTTCGCCCGCGGGATAGGCTTCCGCGTGGATGTAGCTGATTTCCTTGAGCTTGAGCGCGCCTTCGAGGGCGATCGGATAGTGCATGCCGCGCCCGAGGAAGAGAGCGTGGGGCTTGGAGGCGAAATGTTCCGCCCAGGCCATCACCTGCGGTTCGAGAGCGAGCACCGCGCCGAGCGCCGTCGGGATGTGGCGCAGACGCTTCAATTCCTCATCCTCCGTCTTGGCGTCGAGGCGGTCGTTCACCTTGGCGAGCGTAAGGGCGAGCAGATAGAGGGCCGTCAACTGCGTCGTGAAAGCCTTGGTCGAGGCGACGCCCACTTCCACGCCCGCGCGCGTCACGTAGGCGAGTTCGCACTCGGTGACCATCATGGAGGTGGCCACGTTGCAGATGGTGAGGGTCTTCTTCATGCCGAGCTCGTCGCGGGCGTGTCGCAGAGCGGCGAGCGTATCCGCGGTCTCGCCCGACTGCGAAATCGTCACGACGAGCGTGTCGGGATCGGGCACCGAGGGACGATAGCGGTATTCGCTCGCGATTTCGACGTCGCAGGGAAGCTGCGCGAGCTCTTCGATCCAGTACTTGGCCGTGAGCGCCGCATAGTAGGACGTGCCGCAGGCAAGGAAGAGGAGCCGGCGGACTTCGGGGAAGATCGCCTCGGCCTTTTCGCCGAAAAGACGCGGCGTCACGCCCATCACGCCTTCGAGCGTGTCGGCGATGGCGCGCGGCTGTTCGAAGATTTCCTTCTGCATGTAGTGACGATAGGGCCCGAGCTCCACGGCGCCCGAGTATGCGTGCACGACCTTGACCGGACGGTCGGCGGGCGCGTAGCCGCCTTCTTCCGTACGGCGGAACACCCGCCAGGAGTCGATCGTGATTTCGCCCACGTCGCCCTCTTCGAGGTAGACGAAGCGGTCCGTGATGCCGGCGACGGCCATGGCGTCCGAGGCGGCGAAGTTTTCCCCTTCACCGAGTCCGAGCACCAGGGGCGAACCCTGACGGGCCACGACGACGTGACCGGGTTCCTTGGCGTCCATCACGGCGATGGCGTAGCTGCCGCGCAGCTGCGGCAGGGCGGCCATCACGCCGTCGAGAAGCGAGGGGGCGGACTTCACCTTCTCGTGAATGTAGTGCGTCAGGACCTCGGTGTCGGTCTGACTCTGGAATTCATAGCCCTTTTCGAGAAGTTCCGCGCGCAGTTCCTCGTAGTTTTCGATGATGCCGTTGTGAACGAGCGCGATGCGGTTTCCGGAAAAATGCGGGTGCGCGTTGCAGACGGCCGGAGCGCCGTGCGTCGCCCAGCGCGTGTGAGCGATCCCCGTGGTGCCCGTGAGCGCTTCCTTACGGATCTGTTCGGTGAGTTCCTTCACGCGGGCCACGCTGCGGGCGCGCCGCAGACCGCCTTCGTAGAGAACGGCCACGCCGCAGGAGTCATAGCCGCGGTATTCCAAACGGCGAAGCCCCTCCACGAGCGTGGGAACGATGTCGCGGCGACTCGCCGCAGCCACAATGCCGCACATAATTGCGTCTCCTTATTCCTTTTTCTTCGGGCGAACCCAGTGTTCCACCGTCATCTGACGGGCGCGCGAAAGGGTGAGCTTTCCTTCCGGCGCGTTGCGCGTGAGCGTCGTCCCGGCCCCGAGCGTAGCGCCGGCGCCCACCGTGACGGGCGCCACAAGCTGCGTGTCCGAACCGATGAAGGCGTCGTCGCCGATCACGGTCTTGAATTTGTTGACCCCGTCGTAGTTGCAGGTGATCGTCCCCGCGCCGATGTTCACGCGCGCGCCCACTTCGGCGTCCCCCACGTAGGAGAGATGGTTGATCTTGCTTTGCAGACCGACGGAAGACTTCTTGATTTCAACGAAGTTGCCGATGTGATTTTCTCCGGCGAGCCGCGCACCCGGACGAAGGCGGCTGTAGGGACCCACGCGGGAGTCTTCGCCCACTTCGGCGCCGTCGCTGTGCGTAAAGGGAAGAATCTCGGTCCCGCGGCGCACGACCGTGTCCTTGAGAACGCAGTAGGCGCCCACGCGAACCTTGTCTTCGAGCACGACGTCGCCCTCGAAAACGCAGCCGACGTCGATTTCCACGTCGCGGCCGCAGGTGAGGCGTCCGCGGATGTCGATGCGTTCGGGATCGAGGAGCGTCACCCCGTCTTCGAGGAGCCGATGCGCCTGCGCGCGCTGCCACATGCGCTCGAGTCGGGCGAGCTGAACCTTGGAGTTCACGCCCTCCACTTCATAGACGTGGCGCGGATGAACGGTGGAGATCGTGGCGTTTTCCGCCGCGGCGAGACCGATCACGTCCGTCAGGTAGTATTCGCCCTGGGCGTTCTCGTTGGAGAGGTTCGAGAGCCAGCGCTCAAGACGGTCGGTGGGCAGAACCATGATGCCCGTGTTCACCTCGCGGATGGCCTTTTCCTGAACCGTGGCGTCCTTTTCCTCCACGATGGCCGTGACGCGTCCGAATTCGTCGCGCACGATGCGGCCGTACCCCGTCGGATCGGGAAGCTCCACCGTCAGCAGGACCAGGTCCTGTCCGGAAGCCTCCTCCTGCATCGCGGCGATCGTTTCGCGCGAGAGAAGCGGCACGTCGCCGAGGCACACCAACGTCTTCGGGTCCGACGGATCCAGACTGTCGAAGGCCACCTTGAGGGCGTGCCCGGTGCCGAGCTGAGGCTCCTGCAGGGCGAAGGTCACGTCGTCGCGCCCGCCGAAGCGGGCCTTCACGTCTTCGGCTCGATGGCCCACGACCACGACGCGGGGAGACGAGGAAAAACCGGACGTCGCTTCCAGCACGTGCTCGAGCATGGGACGGCCCGCAAGCGGCTGCAGCACCTTCGGCAATACGGAATGCATGCGCTTTCCCATGCCGGCGGCGAGAATCACGATGTTCATGAAATGCTCCGAAAACTCCCTCGCGATCGCGCCGATCGGCGGACGGGGGATCCGTTCTTGTGTCGGAAGGGCATTTTATCAGAGGGCGCCCCCGCACCCTTCGGGGCTTTCCGCGGGGTCATCCCTTGTTACAAAGGGTCCCCGAAAACGGAAAGACCCGGCACCGAGCGGATCGGTTCCGGGTCCTTTACGGGAAAAAGACGTCAGGCTCAGGCCTTGCCGGACACGCCGGCGAGCAGCCAGCCGCCTTCCTTGTTCACGGGCTTCGTGAGGATCCAGTCGTCGTCGACGATTTCTTCCTCACCGCTCACGGAGAGCTTCCCGGTGAAGTGCACGACGGCCACGTACTCTTCGCCCTGCTGGGCGATGCCCACGAGCTGATTGTCGAGCTGCAGAACGGTCGTTTCGTAGTTCTGCGCGCCGCGCTCGCGCAGGGCGTGCGTGATCTCGATGAAGAGATCCTGCGTCGTGAAGTCGGAGAGTTCAATCACGTTGCCCGTGTCCCAGGCCTTCTGGAACTTCACGAAGTTTTCCTTCGCCACGCGCAGGAAGGCTTCGCGGTCAAAGTCGTCGGGCGTGATGTCGGCCGTGCCGGCGTCCGCGGCGGCCGCCTCTTCGGGGGCAGCGCCGAAGCGGCCCGAGCGGAATTCATCCATCACGCTGCCGCGGCGAACGGGCTCTTCGCGCATCGGTTCGACGGGCGAAGAACGAAGCGGTTCGGAGGCGCGTTCGGGTTCGGCGGGGCGCACGGGTTCGCGGGGCATTTCCACCGAAGCGCCGCGAACAGTGGCCGTCTTGCGGCCGAGGAAGGCGCCGAGCAGGAAGCGGATGGCGAAGAACGCCACCACGGCGAGAATCGCCCCCATCACAAGGCTCGCCATTTCGGCGCCGCCGAGTCCGAGCATGGAGAGCAGGGCGGAAATCCCCAGCGCGGCGGCAAGGCCGGTGAGGACGCTGCGCATCATGGAGGGACGCTGCTGCGGAGCCTGCTGCGGACGCGTCTGCTGTTGCTGCTGTTGCTGACGGGCCTGATTCGCACGCTGCTGCACCCCCGGCGTCGAGGGAGCGGCCTTTTGCGAGAAGGTCGGAGCGGAACGCCCGAAACTGCCGCCACCGCCAAAACGGCGGGCGGCATCGGCATCCACGGAGGCGGTCATCAGACCGAGACAAAGAACGAAAGCGGCCAGAAAGTTTTTCACGGTTCGGTTCACGTATCAGTAACGGTGAAGAAAGGGTCCGCCGAAGCGGACCGGGAATGCTGATGGTAAACGATCTCGTCGGCCCCGCCCGTTCAGGAGGCCGAAGATTTCGTACCAATATGCAAAGCGCAGATGCCGAAGGTGAAGTTCTCGTAGGTCACCTTGGCAAACCCCGCCGTACGCATCATGCCCGCGAAGGTCTCCTGATCGGGATGCATGCGGATGGATTCGGCGAGATAGCGGTAGGAATCGGCGTCTCCCGCAATCATTTTGCCCAACCGCGGCATGACGCAGAAGGAGTAGAAGTCGTAGAAGGGGCGGATGATCTTCCAGCAGCGGGAGAATTCGAGCACGAGAAGACGGCCGGCCGGCTTGAGGACGCGGTGCATTTCCGAGAGCGCCCGATCCTTGTGCGTCATGTTGCGCACGCCGAACGAAACCGTCACCACGTCGAAGGTGTTGTCGGCGAAGGGAAGCGCTTCGGCGTCGGCTTCCACGACGGGCGAAGGCAGACCCGCTTCGCGCAGGCGCTTGGCGCCGATGGCGAGCATTTCATGGTTGATGTCGCTCGCCGTCACGTTCCCGGCGCCGGCGCTCTTGGCGAACTTCAGGGCGAGGTCCCCCGTGCCGCTCGCGATGTCGAGCACCTTCATGCCCGGCTGCACCGCGGCGCGGCGCACGCAGACGAACTTCCACCAACGGTGAAAGCCCCAGCTCAGTACGTCGTTCATGACGTCGTACTTGGCGGCGACGCTGTCGAACACCTCGCGGACCTGATCGGCTTTCTTGTTCTCTTCGACGAGCTGATAGCCGAAGTCAATCTTGTGGGAGGCGTTTTCCTCTTGCGTTTTTTCCGAAATCTTTTCGTTGGACATCTTCACTGGCTCTCAGGCGTGCGAACAGGTATGACGGGGCTTGGGCTGGAAAGGCGCGTTGGCGGGGTCGTTCGGGTCGCGCGAGGCGCCCTTTTCCTTCAGGGCCTGAAGGTACTCTTCCCAAAGCCGGTCGTGTTCCGTCACGAGACGGCGCAGATAATCCCAGCTGTAGAGACCGCTGTCGTGACCGTCGGAAAAAACGAGCTTCAGGGCGTAGAGGCCCACCGGCTCGACCCCTTCGATGCGGACGTCGGCCTTGCCGACCTGCAGCACGGCCTCGTCGGGCGTATGCCCCTGCACCTCGGCCGAAGGGGAATGAACACGAAGAAATTCAGCGCTCAGTACGACCGGCGCTTCGCCGGGATAGGTCAACTCCATCCGGGTCCCGTTCTGGGAGACCGTTACGGATTCGGGAACCAGCATGCTTTCACCCCGCTAAAAAACAAAAACCCGACACCGCACTCGGCGCCGGGACAGCTTCTCCGAATCAGAACTCGAGACGGATCGAAATGGTCCCCACGACAGGAATCGAACCTGTAACGCGGCCTTCGGAGGGCCGCATGATATCCATTTCACCACGTGGAGAGGAGGTGAATTATAGCGAAAAGTCCGCTTTTGACGCAAAGCTTTCCAATCTTTTCGGCCGCTCAGACTTCCGCGGGATCCACTTCGAGCGTCCACTGCACGCCCGCGGGGACGCGGAAGGTCGACTGCCAGGCGCGAAGGAAACGGTTGAGGGCCGGGCGGTCGTCGCACTCGACGAGAAGCTGCGCGCGCTCCAATTCTTTGAGGCGCACGATGTTCATGGGAACCGGATCGTAGATGCGCACTGCGTCTCCCTCGAGAGCGTGTCCCGCCTCGGCCGCGTCTTCGAGGAACCGAAGCGACTGCGCGAGCGTGGGCGCCTGCGCCGTAAGGAGGGCCTGGTGCGTGAAGGGAACGAGAAAGTTCTCCCGCCGCACGTCGAGGAGCGCATCGGCAAACAGTCGGTAGTCCTGTTTGGCGAGCGCCTCGAAGAAGGGATCCGTCGCAAAGCGCGTCTGAATCACCACGCGGCCGGCTTCGCCGTGACGGCCGGCGCGGCCGGCCACCTGCATGAGGGTCGCAAAGAGCATTTCCCTTGCGCGCGTCGCGGGACTCAAAAGCTGAGCGTCGGCGTTGAGGATCACGACGAGGCCCACGTTGCGAAAATCGTGCCCCTTGGCGACCATCTGCGTTCCGACGAGAATGTCCACCTCGCCCGCATGCACCTTGGCGAAGGCCTCCTCGGCCTCGTGCTTTCGCGAGACGCTGTCGCGGTCGATGCGCAGGACGCGTTTTCCGGGAAAGCGGATCTCGAGCTCCTCGAAGATTCTCTCCGTTCCGCTGCCCCGAGGCAGGATGTCGACGTTTCCACAGACGGGACAGGCTTCGGGAACTTGGGTGCGCCAACCGCAGTGGTGACAGACAAGCGAGCGGTCGCTCTTGTGAAAAACCGTGAAGGTGGAGCAGTGCCGGCACGTACTCACCCAATTGCAGCTCGGACAGCTCAGAACCTGCGCGTAGCCGCGGCGGTTGATGAAGACGAGCACCTGCCGTCCCGCCTCGAGCACCTTCGTCATGGCGGAGACGGTGAAGTCGGTGAGCGAGCGACGGGAGCCCTTCTCCGGCGGATCCGTGAGCGTGACCTCGGGCAAGACGGCGCGGCCCGACGCGCGGTGCGCCATGGTGAGAAGTCTGTACTGTCCCGCCGAAGCCTTCATCCACGACTCCAGCGACGGCGTGGCAGAGCCGAGCAGTACGGGAACGTCGTTGGCCTTTCCCCGCCAGACGGCGAGGTCGCGCGCCGAAAAGCGCAGGCCGTCCCCCGCCTTGTAGGAGCCGTCGTGCTCCTCGTCCACGATAACGAGGGCGAGGTGCTTGAAGCTTGCAAAAACGGCGGTGCGGGTGCCTACGAGAATGTCGGCGCGCCCTTCATGGACGGCGAGCCAGTTGCGCGCCCGCTCTCCGTCGGAGAGTTCGGAGTGCAACACGGCCACGGTTCGCTCGGGAAAGCGGCTCCGAATCCGGTCCACAGACTGCGGCGTCAGATTGATTTCGGGGACGAGAAAGAGAATCTGTCCGTCTTCTTTGCGGCGAAGCGTCTCCTCCATCCACCGCAGATACACCTCGGTTTTGCCCGATCCCGTGACGCCGAAGAGAAGGAAGGTTTCAAAGTGCTCGGCCCGATTCAGAGCGTCGAGCACCGTTTTCTGCTCGTCGTTCAATTCCGGCACCGCCACCGCACGACCGCCTCTTTCGAGGGGTTTTCTCATCCTTTCCATCACGGCGGCCTGGCGCTTTCCGGGCGCGCGCTTCAGGAAAAGGGGCAGGCCCGAGAGCGCGGCCTCCCCCCAGGAGCGCTGGTAGTAGCCCGCCGCAAAACGCGTGAGGCGCAGCCATTCGCCGGGCAGGGGAGGCATGTCGTTCAGGACGGCCGTGACGCTTCGCAGACGGTTCTCCGCAATCTCCGACCCCCGCACGAGGTTCACGACGATCCCGACCACGCGGCGTCGGCCGAGCGTGACGAGCACTCGGTCTCCGAGCGCGACGAGCATGTCCTCGGGAACCTTGTAGTCGAGTTCCCCGAGGGTGGGCACGTCGACGATCACCTTGGCGATCAGGTCGTTGCTTTTCATGGCTCCTCAGTGGTTGTGGATAACTTTGTGGATTAAGAGGGTTTCGGCGGACTTCCTTTTTCAGGCCGAACCTGTGAAACACCCGGGTGTTTCACAGAGGTGCACCCAACCCCTCAGCTTCTGCCGCAACGAATAAAGAAAGATGAAAAAAGGACGAGAAGATGACTCCCGCCCTTTTTTCTTCATTTGTCAACTCTTTTCGAACCCTGTGCAAAACTCCGTTCGTCGGGGTTCGCGGCAAAAGAATCGACGGATATTATCCGTGATAACGGCGGCTGTATTCATGCACTTCGTCCGCCACGATCTGCACGCTCTCGACCGGGGTGAACTGATTGATGCCGTGGCCGAGGTTGAAGACGTGGCCGCCCGCGCCCACTTCGCCGTAGCCGTCGAGCACGCGGCGCACTTCGCGGCGGATGGCCTCTTCGCTGCCGAAGAGCACGAAGGGATCGAGATTGCCCTGCAGGGCGACGCGGTCCCCGACGACGCGGCGGGCACGCGAGATGTTCGTCGTCCAATCGAGACCGACGGCGTCGCAGCCGATCGAGGCGATGTCTTCAAGCCATTCGCCGCCGCCCTTCGTAAAGACGATGCTCGGCACGCGGGCGCCGTCGTTTTCCTTGATGAGCGCGTCCACGACCTTCTTCGTGTAGCGAAGCGAGAAGCGCTGGAAATCACCGTCGGCGAGCATGCCGCCCCAGGTGTCGAAAATCTGAACGGCCTGCGCCCCGGCCTTGATCTGGGCGTTGAGGTAGACGGCCACCGCCTCGGCGTTCACTTCGAGGATCTTCTCGAAGAGATCGGGACGGCGGTACATCATCGTCTTCACCGTGCGGAAGTCGCGGCTGCCGCGGCCTTCCACCATGTAGCAGGCGAGGGTGAAGGGAGAGCCGGAGAAACCGATGAGCGGCACGCGGTTGTTGAGGGCGCGGCGAATGCTCGTCACGGCGTCGGTGACGTAGCGAAGTTCCCCGGCGGGGTCGGGCACGTAGAGGTTGCGCACGGCCTCTTCCGTCTGGACGGGACGCTCGAAGACGGGGCCTTCCCCCTGACGGAAGGAGAGACCGAGCCCCATGGCGTCGGGAATCGTCAGAATGTCGGAAAAGAGGATGGCCGCGTCGAGACCGTAGCGATCAATCGGCTGCAGCGTGACTTCCGTCGCGTAGTCGGGGTTCTTGGCGAGTCCCATGAAGCTGCCCGCCCGAGCGCGGGTTTCGCAGTATTCGGGCAGATAGCGGCCCGCCTGGCGCATGAGCCAAAGGGGCGTAAAATCGGTCTTTTCGCGACGAAGCGCACGCAGGAAGCAGTCGTTGATCGGTTGCATGATGAAATTAGGAAGAAGGATTGAAAAATGAAGGAAAACCTCAATACGCCGGCCGGCAACGCCCCCTGGGTGCAACGAAAAGACGCGCAAACCTTCGTTTTGTCGCTTCACGTGCAACCCGGTGCGAAACGCACCGCGGTGGTCGGTCTGTACGGCGAAAAGCTCAAAATCGCACTTGCTGCGCCGCCCGTGGACGGAAAGGCCAATCAGGTGCTCGTGCAGTTTCTCGCCAAGTCCCTCGGCATCGCCAAGTCCGGCGTCACGCTGATCGCGGGCGAAACCAGCCGGGAGAAACGCGTCGCGGTGCGCTGCGGCGAAAACGCTCTGGCCGCCCTCGCCATCAAGCCCAAGTGACAGAAAAGAGGCTTCCGCCCCGAGGGGAAGAAGCCTCCGCAGTCAATTGAAATCCGTTGCGGCTCAGCGAACAACCAGAACCGGGCGGTCCGCCTGATGAAGAACCTTCTGCGTTTCGCTGCCGAGAAGAAGCGAACCGAAGGAACCCAAGCCGCGGCTCGCCATGACGATGTAGTCCACATCGAGGCGATGCGCGCACTCGAGAATGCCTTCCCAAACCGTACCGGCGTGTTCCGCCACGATTTCGCATTCCACGCCGCTCTCGCGGGCCTTTTCGGAGATCTTCGTCAGACGCTCGCGAACCGAGGGATCTTCACATTCGAAGCCGCCGGCGGGAGGAGGAGCGATCACGACGGTCACGCCGACGACGGATCCGCCCAACGCCTTGGCAAGTTTGACGGCCGTATCGACGGCCTGCTCACTCAAATTAGAACCGTCCGTCGTTACCAATACCTTAACATCGCTCATTTTTGCCTCTCTGTTCAGTGTTGCGGAAACCCGCACGTCATATCCGTAATCCTACCGCAAATCGGCCCTGCGTCCGAAAAAAAACGGAGTCCGTCCCTTTCGGGAGAACTCCGTTTTTCCGATCGAGCGCCCTCGATCAATGATGCTGGCGCTGACGAATCTTCTTGATCGCCGCCAACTGAGCCGCCATGGCGGACATTTCGGCTTCGAGTTTGGCAATCGCGAGTTCACCGGTAACCTGAGCACGTTGCGCGCGGGCTTCTTCGAGCGCCTTCGCAGCCTTGGCCTCGTCGAGGTCCTTGGTACGAATCGCCGTATCGGCCAACACCGTCACGTGATGCGGTTGCACTTCCAGAACACCGCCGGCAACAAACACTTCATCAACCTCTTTGCCCGTACGGATACGGACGAAGCCGGGCTTCACAAGCGTAATGAGCGGAAGGTGTCCGGGCAGAATCCCCAATTCGCCAGACTTACCGGGCAGCGAGACGAACTCAGCTTCACCGGAGAAAATGCTTTCTTCGGCGCTGACGACGTCGACTTTAAGAGTAGCCATACATGTTGCTCCGTTTGTCGGGCGCTTATGCGGGCCGATTGCTCGGCCCGACAAGCATTACTTGAGAGTCTTGGCCTTTTCGAAGGCTTCGTCGATGGTACCGACCATGTAGAAAGCCTGTTCGGGAAGCTCGTCGCATTCGCCGTCGACGATCATCTTGAAGCCGCGGATCGTTTCCTTGAGGGGAACGTACTTGCCCGGGGCGCCGGTAAAGACTTCGGCAACGTGGAAGGGCTGCGACAGGAAGCGCTGGATCTTACGAGCGCGCATAACCGTCATCTTGTCTTCCGGAGCGAGTTCGTCCATACCGAGAATGGCGATGATGTCGCGGAGTTCCTTGTAGCGCTGCAGGGTTTCCTGAACGCGGCGGCAAACCTTGTAGTGTTCTTCGCCGATGATGTTCGGGTCAACCTGACGGCTCGTGGAGTCGAGCGGGTCCACGGCGGGGTAAATGCCGAGGGCCGCGATGTCACGCGACAGAACGACCGTGGCGTCCAAGTGGCCGAAGGTCGTCGCAGGCGACGGGTCGGTCAAGTCGTCGGCAGGCACGTACACGGCCTGAATCGACGTAATGGAGCCGGTCTTCGTCGACGCGATGCGTTCCTGCAGCTTACCCATTTCTTCGGCCAGCGTCGGCTGGTAGCCCACGGCGGACGGCATACGGCCGAGCAGGGCGGACACTTCGGTACCGGCCAGGGTGTAGCGGTAGATGTTGTCCACGAAGAGCAGGATGTCGCGGCCTTCGTCACGGAAGGCTTCGGCCATCGTCAGACCCGTCAGGGCGACGCGCAGACGGTTGCCCGGGGGTTCGTTCATCTGACCGAACACCATGGCCACCTTGTCGAGAACCTTCGATTCGCCCATTTCGTGGTAGAAGTCGTTACCTTCACGGGTACGTTCGCCCACGCCGGCAAACACGGAGTAACCGCCGTACTGCTTGGCGATGTTGTTGATGAGCTCCATCATGTTGACGGTCTTGCCCACACCGGCACCGCCGAAGAGGCCGACCTTACCGCCCTTGGCGAACGGGCAGATCAGGTCGATAACCTTAATGCCGGTTTCCAAGAGGTCGACGGACGGGGAGAGTTCGTCGAACTTCGGGGCTTCGCGGTGAATTTCGCGGTATTCGTCGGCGCCGATTTCACCGGCGTCGTCGATCGGGCGACCCAGAACGTCCATGATGCGGCCGAGGGTCTTGGGGCCGACCGGAACGGAAATGCCGCGGCCCGTGCTCTTGACCTTCATGCCGCGCTGCAGACCTTCCGAAGAGCCCATGGCGATGGTACGAACCACGCCGTCGCCGAGCTGCTGCTGGACTTCGAAGGTGAGGCCGGCTTCGGCCAGGGTGTTGCTCTCATCCTGTTCGAGGACGAGGGCTTCGTAAATCTTAGGCATCTCACCGCCGGTGAACTCGATGTCCACCACGGCGCCGATAACCTGAACGATCTGTCCGATACTCATGGGATTTCCTCAGTTATCGATACTTGTTTCGTTAAGACACGGCGGCGGCACCACCGACGATTTCGGTGATTTCCTTGGTAATGCCGGCCTGACGGGTCTTGTTGTAGACGAGTTGCAGTTCGTCAATGAGCTTCTTGGCATTGTCCGAAGCGGCCTTCATGGCCACCATACGGGCGCTCTGTTCCGAAGCCATATTTTCGGCAACCGCCTGATAAATCAAAGCCTCAACGTAACGCTTCAGAAGGTCGTCGAGAACGGATTGGGCGTCGGGCTCGTAGAGATAGTCCCACGAGTAATCGCGTTTTTCGTCCGGAGCGTCGAGCATCCGGTCCGTGATGGGCAGCAACTGTTCAATGACCGGTTCCTGCTTCATGGCATTGATGAAACGCGAGTAGGCCAGATGCACAGAATCAACCTTTCCTTCCATGTACGCCTGAATCTGCACCGTGATGGCGCCGATCAGACGATCGAGGTTGGGGTGGTCGCCAAGCTGAACGACTTGGCTGACCACGGGCATGTTCAGGCGCTGAAGAAAGCCGAGCCCCTTGTTACCGATCGCCGTGGCTTCGATCTTCTTGCCTTCGGCGGTCCAGGTCTTGATCTGCTGAAGGACCAGACGCTGGATGTTGGTATTCAAAGGACCGGCCAACCCCTTGTCGGTCGTCACGAGGATCAGACCGACTTTCTTGTTGGCGCCCTTATCTTCGGCGAGGAACGGATGATGATATTCCGTACGGGACTGAGCCAGATGCGAGCAGATCAGGCGAATCTTATCGCCGTAGGGACGAGCTTCATGCATCCGATCCTGCGCCTTGCGCATCTTCGAGGCCGCAACCATTTCCATCGCTTTGGTGATCTTGCGCGTATTGTGTACGCTCTTGATCTTCCCGCGAATTTCCTTAGTACTAGGCATGGATTTTTGGTCCTCTAAGATCGGTTAAACGCTTAGTAAGCGCCAGACTTCTTGAACTCTTCGATCGCGCTCTTCAGAACGGCTTCGTCTTCCTTGACGAGTTCCTTCTTGGCTTCGATCGATTCGACGAGCTGGGGATAGTGCGTCTTGACGTATTCGCGCATGCCGCGTTCGACACGCAGCGCATCGGCCACCGCCACATCGTCGTAAGCGCCGATGTTGACGGAGTAGAGCACGAGCGCTTCTTCCCAAACCTGCAGAGGCTGGTACTGAGGCTGCTTCATGAGTTCGGTCACGACGCGGCCGCGTTCGAGCTGCTTGCGGGTCGCTTCGTCGAGGTCGGAAGCGAACTGCGCGAAGGCAGCCAGTTCACGGTACTGAGCCAGGGCGAGACGAACGCCACCGCCGAGCTTCTTGATGATCTTCGTCTGAGCGGCGCCACCGACGCGGGACACGGAAATACCCGGGTTGATAGCGGGGCGGATACCGGCGTTGAAGAGGTCGGTTTCCAAGAAGATCTGACCGTCCGTAATCGAAATCACGTTGGTCGGCACGAAGGCGGTCACGTCACCGGCCTGCGTTTCAATGATCGGCAGAGCCGTCATCGAACCGGTCTTGCCCTTGACGGCACCCTTGGTGAAGCGTTCGACGTAGTCGGGGTTCACGCGGGCGGCACGTTCGAGCAGACGGCTGTGCAGGTAGAAGACGTCGCCAGGATAGGCTTCACGTCCCGGCGGACGACGCAGCAGCAGGGAGATCTGGCGATAAGCCCAGGCCTGCTTGGTCAAGTCGTCGTAAACGATGAGGGAGTCTTCACCGCGGTCGCGGAAGTATTCGCCCATCGTGGCGCCGGCGTACGGAGCGATGTACTGCATGGCGGCCGATTCGGAAGCCGTGGCGGCCACGACGATCGTGTAGGCCATGGCGCCGGATTCTTCGAGCTTGCGAACGACGTTCGCAATGGTCGAGGCCTTCTGGCCGATGGCGACGTAAACGCAGACGAGGTCCTTGCCCTTCTGGTTGATGATCGTGTCGATGGCCACGGCGGTCTTACCCGTCTGACGGTCACCAATGATCAGTTCGCGCTGGCCGCGTCCGATCGGCACCATGGCGTCGATGGACTTCAGACCCGTCTGAACCGGCTGCGAAACCGACTGACGATCAATCACGCCCGGGGCGACCTTTTCCACCACGTCGTATTCTTCCGTCTGGATCGGGCCCTTGCCGTCGATCGGCTGACCGAGGGCGTTGACCACGCGGCCGATCAGAGCGCGGCCGACGGGAACGGAAAGAATACGCTTGGTGGTCTTGACCACGTCGCCTTCGGAAATGTGTTCGTAATTACCGAGAATAACGGCACCGACGGAGTCGCGCTCAAGGTTGAGAGCCAGGCCGTAGGTGTTGTTGGGGAATTCCAACATTTCGCCCTGCATCACGTCGCTGAGACCGTGAACACGGCAAATACCGTCGGTCACCGAAACTACGGTGCCTTGGGTGCGAAGATCAGCGGAAACGCCGAGGCCTTCGATACGCTTCTTCAGCAGATCGCTGATTTCACTAGGATTGAGTTGCATCTTACAGCTCCGAATTTTTTAAGCGGTGAGCATCGTTTTCATCTGCTCGAGACGGGTGCGGACCGTCGCATCGATCACTTGGTCGCCGACCGTTACCGCCACACCGCCGATCAGTTCGGGATTAACACGAACGATGGGCGTGAGTTTCACTCCCGGGAACTTCGATGCAAGCTTGTCCAAAAGCCCCTTGAGCTCTTCATCGCTGAGCTCGAAGGCCGTCTCGATGTGGACGTCGGCGACGCCCTCGGACAAATTCTTCAGTTCATGGAACTGACGAGCGATTTCCGGCATCACTTCCAGACGATCGTTTTCCACCACCACTCGAAGAAGATTCGCGGCGTCCTTGGGAAGGGAGCCGCCACAAGCATCCTCGATCAGATTGAAAAGTTGATCGTCAGTCAGTTTCGGATCGCCCACCAACGTGGCGACCTGAGGGTCCTGCGCAACGGCACAAATCGCCTGCAGCGCCTGGAGCACCTCCGCCACTTCATCAGCGCCGGCCTTACGTTCCTGAAGGGCCTTCATGAGGCCCGAGGCGTAGGGGCGCGCAATCGTCGAAAGTTCAGCCATAATCAGAGCTTCGCCTTCAATTGTTCAAGCAACTGAGCATGAACCGTTTTGTCCACTTCGCGGGCCAAAATTTGTTCGGCACCGGCGACGGCGAGCACCGCAACCTGACTGCGGAGCTGTTCGCGAACACGCTCCATTTCCTGGGCGGCTTCCGCGCGAGCGGCTTCGAGAATGCGGTCGGCTTCGATCTGAGCCTGGGCCTTGGCGTCCTCGACAATCTTCTGACCCAGCTTTTCGCCGTCGGCCACAAGATTGGAAGCACGGGCGCGAGCATCGGCTTCAATCGCCTTGCCCTGCTCCGTGGCGACGGCCAGCGCGCGTTCGCCCTTGTTGGCGGCGGCGAGCCCGTCTGCGATTTGCTTCTGCCGCTCTTCGATCGCATTGATCAACGGCGGCCAGATGTACTTCATGGTGATCCAGGCACCAAGGAAGAACACGACCATCTGTACAAACAGAGAGGCATTGATATTCATTATTGAACCCCGTTACGAGGCCGCGGCGAAAAGAAAGGGATTCAGCGCAGCCTCGTCGTCATTAAGAAAAAGACGTTGTAACTTTCGCGCCGGAAAGAATTAACCGACGAAGGGGTTGGCAAAGGCGAACATCATGGCGATACCGACACCGATAAGGAAGGCGGCGTCGATAAGACCGGCGAGAAGGAACATCTTCGTCTGAAGGGGTTCCATGAGTTCCGGCTGACGAGCGGCCGATTCAAGGTACTTAGCGCCCATGATGGCGATACCGATGGAAGCACCAGCGGCACCAAGACTCACGATAAGACCGCAGGCAAGAGCAACGAGAGCGACGTTGGTCATTTGAAAGAACTCCTAAACCGAAAGAAAAAAGGGAGTAGTGAAAAAGAAAAGATGTTATGCCTAATTAATGGCTACTGTGGGCCTGACCGATGTAGACAAGCGTGAGCATCATCATGATGAACGCCTGCAACAGAACGATCAGAACGTGGAAAAGCCACCAGACCAACCCAGCGGCGATCTGGCCGAGTCCGGCACTCGCAGCCCCGATGGGCCCGAATTCGAGAGCGAAGCCCCCCAGCAAGGCAAGAAGGAAGAACAACAACTCGCCGGCATACATGTTGCCGAAAAGTCGCATGCCCAGAGAAACGAACTTGGCCAGGTATTCAATCAGGTTCAAAAGAAGATTGAACGGCCAAAGCAGCGGGTTCTTGCCGAACGGAGCCGTAAAGAGTTCCACGACGAAGCCCGTCGCGCCCTTGACCTTGATGCCGTAGTAGAACATCAAGAGCAACACGCCGAAGGAGATCCCCAGCGTGCCGTTCAGGTCGGCCGTGGGCAACGGACGGAGGTAGTGCAGGCCGAACCAGCCCGCAATCATCGGGAACAGATCCACCGGAATCAAGTCGATGGAGTTCATCAACGTGACCCAGCAGAACACGGTCAATGCAAGCGGAGCGATATAGGTGCGGTCGCCGTGGACGATGCTTTTGGCCTGGTTGTTTACCATTTCCACAAGCATTTCCACCGCGCACTGAACCTTACCAGGAACCCCGGAGGTTGCATTTTTGGCACCGGCTCTCAAGAGGAAGAACATGACGACCATCATCAAAATGGAGAAGAAGATGGTGTCGTAGTTCAGCACGGAAAAATCAACAATGACGCCCTGCTTCATGGAAGACAGATGCGCCATATGGTGTTGAATGTACTCAGTAGCGGTAGGGGCGTTGGTTGCCATGGATACCGATCCTTAGTTTCTCTTGAACAGCACGATAAAGTTTGCATTGACGACGACCACGATTCCGAGAATCCAGCCGGGCCAATACAAGTTTTCGTAGTACTTGACGCTCAAGCCCAAAATGAGCAGGACCGCCAAGATCTTTACAAATTCCCCTACGAGTACCCGGTACGGACTGAACCGTCCCGAAGTTCTTCGTCCCGCGGTCACCAAATAAAGCGCGAAAAGCGCCGTCGGAAATGCGTAAGCAATCCCGCCGATCAGTGCCGAAACCCCTGCCTCCTGCCCTACGAAAACAGCAAAAAGAGCGGCAACCAAAAAGGTCAGAACGAACTGCGCAAGAGAAACGCGCATCATATCAGAAATGACGTACATGACTTGCACAGACTAGGGAAATTTGAAACGGATGGAGTATAAAGTTCTGTTGCATCCCTTCACAATTAGTCAAAAAGAGGAGAAGGGGGACTTTCCGTTACGAAACTACGTCGTAGTAACTAAGCTTAAAGAACTACTCAACGTTGAATCCGATCGACGATGCCCTGAAGTTGCTCCAAGTTGGAAAATTCGATGACGATCTTCCCCTTGCCCTTCGGGGAGGCGCTCAACTTCACGACGGTGCCGAGCGTGTGGGCCAGAGCCTCTTCAAGACGCTCGTCGTCGCGCGTCTTGATGACGACGCGGCTCTTGGGTTCCTTGCGCACGCCGCCTTCCTTCATTTTCTTGACGAGGTTTTCGGTCTGCCGCACCGAGAGCGCCTCGAGCGCGACGCGCTTGGCGGCGACGACCTGCATCGCCCCCTCCAGAGCGAGGAGCGCACGGGCGTGACCCATCTCGAGTTCGCCGCGGGCGAGCATCGCCTGAACCTCTTCGTTGAGCCCCAGGAGCCGCAGAAGATTCGTTGTGGCCGAACGCGAGCGGCCGATCGCCTTGGCGCACTCTTCGTGCGTGAGCCCGAACTCTTCCTGCAGGCGGCGAACGCCGAGCGCCTCTTCAATGGGATTGAGACTTTCGCGCTGGATGTTTTCAATGAGCCCCACGGCGAGCGCGTGGCGGTCGTCGAGTTCCCGGACGATGGCGGGAACGGTTTCGAGCCCGACCATCTTGGCGGCCTGATAGCGACGCTCCCCGGCCACGATTTCGTAGCCCGCTTCCGTCTTGCGCACGATCAGGGGACTCAGGATGCCCTCTTCACGAATGGAGGCGGCGAGCGCCTCGAGCGCTTCGGGCTCCATGTGCGAACGCGGCTGCATGCGTCCCGGAGTGACCTCGGAAAGAGGAAGCTTCTCCACGGCAAGTTCGTCCTTGTCGTCGTCCATCCAGTCTTCGGAGAGCGGAGCGCCGAACAGCGCGTCGAGACCGCGTCCCAATCCCTTGTTCTTTTCCTTTTTGTTCATTGCTCAGCCCTCACGCGCGTTTGCCTTCCATCCTCGAAATCAATTCGTCCGCGCAAGCGAGATACGCCTTCGCCCCCTTGCTCGAGCGGTCGTAAACGACGCCGGGCTTGCCGTAGCTCGGCGCCTCGGCGAGACGGACGTTGCGGGGGATGATGGTTTCGAAGACCTTGTCGCCGAAATGCTTGATGAGCTGCTCGCTCACTTGCTGCTGCAGCGTGATGCGCGGATCGAACATCACGCGAAGAAGCGTGATGATGCGAAGCGACTTGTTCTTTTCCGCGTGCACGCGGCGCACGCTGCCCACAAGGTCGGTGAGACCTTCTAGCGCAAAGTATTCGCACTGCATGGGAATCACGACGCCGTCGGCCGCGCAGAGGGCGTTCATCGTCATCATCGAAAGACTCGGCGGGCAGTCGATCAGAACGTAGTCGTAGCGGTCGCGCACGGCGTCGAGCACCACGCGCAGACGCGCGTCGCGATCCTTCATGCCGACAAGTTCCACCTCGGCTCCAGCAAGTTCCCGGTTGGAGGGAAGAACGTCGAAACCGGACTCGGCGTGCTGCACCACCTCGTCGAAAAACTTCGTACCGATGAGGAGCTCGTAGACCGAAGCCGGAAGATCTCCCTTGTCAAAACCCGCGCCCGTCGTGCCGTTTCCCTGCGGATCGAGGTCCACGAACAGCACGCGGCGCTTCTTCTGCGCCAAGGCCGCAGCCAGATTCAGCGCCGTGGTGGTCTTCCCCACGCCTCCCTTTTGATTCGCAATGCAAAAAATCTTCGCCATCAGAACATCCGAAATTGATTCAATTCCCGTGGTTTTACAAGGTCTTCCAAAGTTCCGAGAAGCCCTGCCAGAAAACGGACACGCCCAAGCAGATCAGGATGAAGGCCATGATTCTTGCCAACGCGTCGGCACCCGCCGTGCCCACCGCCTTGCTGATTCGGTCGCTATAACGATAACAAACCCAAATCGTGGCCATCGTCGCGATGATCGCGGCGACGGTTCCGGCAATGTTCGGAATGTCGTACGGCAGACTCGTGCCGAGAGCGACCGTCACGGCGATGCACCCCGGGCCCGTGGTCAACGGCAGCGTGAAGGGGTAAAAGGCCATCGACTTCAACTGAATGCGGGAGTATGAACGCGTCGATCGACCGTTTTCCTCCGAACCGTCATGAGCGGGCGCGTTCATCGCGGTCCAGCCCGCGGCAAAGAGCACGCAGCCGCCCGCCACGCGCAGGGCGCCCACGGAGATGCCGAAGAAACTCAGAATGAAGTGTCCGGCAAAGAGACACACGAGCATGATGATCAGACAGAAAATCGCAATCTGCCTACACACGTACCCCTTGTCCCGATCCGGAACGTCACGCGTCATCGTGGTGAAGAACATCGCCCCGCTGAAGGGGTTGATCACCGGCACCAACGTCGAGTACGCGAAAACGAATGCACTGAGAAAGGCTGAAATCATGACAGTCCGCAATCAGCGTTGCGCTCCAAAACGATCAAATGTCTGGATTCGTTCAGTCCGGGCACCGTGAGCGGAAGAATTTCCCGAACCCGCACGAAACCGGGAAGAGCGGCGATTTCCTCTTCGGGGACGACGCCCTTCATGGCGAGCCACAGTCCGGAAGGCTTCAGAAGGTGCTCCGTCAGACTCGTGAAGTCCGCCAAAGAAGCGAAAGCGCGCGAAGTGATCACGTCGAACGGGGAAAGACGCAGATTCTCCACCCGCGCGTGATGCGCGCGAAAATTCTTCAGGCCCAGCTCAATCTGAGCCTGCTGCAAAAAGGTGACCTTCTTCTTCACCGTGTCGACCGCGTGAACGGATAGGTCCGGACGCAGAAGCGCCGTCGGAACGGCGGGAAGCCCCCCGCCGCTTCCCACGTCGAGAAGCGTCTTCGCTTCGGGCGCAATCTTCGCGATCATCGGCACGAGCGCGGCCGAATCGAGAAGATGGTGCGTCACCACCTCGGACTCCTCCCGAATGGCCGTCAGATTGTAGGTGCGGTTCCAACGCAAAAGAAGGTCCGCAAAGCGTCCGAGGAGCGTCACCGTCCGTTCGTCCGAAGGCAGTCCCAGTCCTTCGAGTCCGCGGGCGAGCATTTCTTCCCGAGCGGTCATTCCTTCGTCTCCTTGAAGGGATCCTTGGTTCCCTTCTGACGGTTGTAATAGTACTTGCGCTTCAGGTACACGAGGAGAAGCGACACGGCGGCGGGCGTCACGCCCGAAATGCGGGAGGCCTGACCGATCGTTTCCGGCTGCACGGCGCGAAGCTTCTGTCGAACCTCAAAGGAGAGCCCCGGAACGTCGTCGAAATTCAGATCCGCGGGAATGCGCAGGGTTTCGTTGGCGAGCGTCTTGGCGATTTCGGCGCGCTGACGGTCGATGTAGCCCGAATACTTCACCGCGATTTCGATCTGCTCCACCACGTCGTCGGCAAGCTCAGAAACGTCGAGAACCGCATTTCCCTCTTCGAGCTTCATCGAGGCAAGCGTCCGAAGATCCATGCCCGGACGGGAAAGGAGCGTACGAAGGTTGTATTCGTGATCGAGCTTCACAGAAAGAACGCGCTCGTCCTCGCCGTCCTGCAGTTTCTTGGGATGCACCCACACGGATCCCAGACGCTCGAGCGTCGACTCGACCGCCTTCTTTTTGGCTTCGAAGTAGGCGTAGCGCTCGTCGCTCACTAGGCCGAGCGAGCGTCCGATCTCGGTGAGACGTTCGTCGGCGTTGTCTTCACGCAGGCTCAGGCGGAATTCGGCACGGCTCGTGAACATGCGGTAGGGTTCCGTCACGCCGCGCGTCGTGAGGTCGTCGACCATCACGCCGAGGTAGGCCTCGTCGCGGCGGGGCACCCAAGGCTCCTCGTCACGTACGAAGCGCGCGGCGTTGAGGCCTGCCAACAACCCTTGGGCGGCCGCCTCTTCGTACCCCGTCGTACCGTTGATCTGCCCGGCGAAGAAAAGACCGGGCATGGCCTTCGTTTCGAGACTCTTCTTGAGGCCGCGCGGATCGTAGTAATCGTATTCGATCGCATAGCCCGGACGCAGGAGATGCGCGTGTTCGAGACCCGGCATCATCCGAACCATCTTGATCTGCACGTCAAAGGGGAGGCTCGTCGACACGCCGTTGGGATAAATCTCGTTCACGGCGAGCCCTTCGGGCTCGAGGAACACCTGATGGCTGTCCTTGTCCGCAAAGCGCTTGACCTTGTCCTCAATGGAGGGACAGTAACGCGGTCCGATCCCCTGAATCACGCCCGTGTACATGGGGGAGCGATCGAGATTGGCGAGGATCAGGTCGTGCATTTCGCGGTTGGTGCGCGTAATCCAGCAGGGAACCTGCTCGGGGTGGGGACGCTGCGGCAAAAAGAGGGAGAATCCGGGCACGGGATCGAGTTCGCCCCACTGCACTTCGCAACGGCTGTAGTCGATGGAGCGCCCGTCGATGCGGGGCGGGGTCCCCGTCTTCAGACGCCCCTGCGGCATGCCGAGGTCCTTGAGGCGTTCGGCAAGACGGATGCTCGCGGGATCGCCCACGCGGCCGGCCGAATAGTGTTCCAGACCGATGTGCACCAGACCGTTCAGGAAGGTTCCGGCGCAAAGCACCACGGCCCGCGCGTCAAAGCGGATGCCCGTCTGCGTCACGACGCCCGCGGCGCGTCCGTTTTCGACGACGAGATCGTCGACCGCCTGTTGGAAGAGCCAGAGGTTCGGCTGCGACTCCACCAGACGCCGCATGGCGGTTCGGTAGAGCTGACGATCGATCTGAGCGCGCGTCGCGCGCACGGCCGGGCCCTTGGAGCGGTTCAGAATGCGGAACTGGATGCCCGCTTCGTCCGTAACGACGCCCATGGCGCCCCCCATGGCGTCGAGTTCCTTGACGAGATGTCCCTTGCCGATGCCGCCGATGGAAGGATTGCAGGAGAGCTGCCCGATCGTATCGAGATTGTGCGTGATGAGAAGGGTTTTTCTCCCCATGCGGGCGCTCGCGAGCGCGGCTTCCGCGCCGGCGTGACCGCAACCGACCACGATGACTTCAAAGGATTCGGGGAAAAGCATAAAAAAATCGACTCCGTCCGAGAGACTTCGTTTGCATCACTTGCCGATGCAGAATTGACTGAAAATTTTGCCCAGAAGATCGTCGGGCAACGTGCGCCCGAGCACTTCGCCGAGCGCTTCGCCCGCAAGACGCAGTTCTTCGGCCACAAGTTCCCAACCCTCGTTGTGGCGGAGGCGCTCAAGCGCCCAATCCGCATGTTCCCGGGCTCGGGTGAGCGCGGCCAAATGACGTTCTCTGGCGATGAAGAGACCTTCCGTGTTGGCGTTCATGCCGGCGTGCCGAAGGAGGGTTTCCCGAAGTTCTTCGAGACCCTTTCCGGTCTTGACGGAGAGAGCGATGCCGTCGACCGGCAGGGACGCGCCCTCGGGCAAGAGATCGGTCTTGTTCGCGACGTGCACGAGCACGGCGTCGCGCCGCGCCCGCGAGCGAACGAGTTCGAGAACCTCGCGGTTGTCCTCCACGTTTCCCGAAGCGTCGGTGAGGTGAAGAATGATTTCGGCCTTGACGATGGCGTCGAGCGTTCGCTCGATCCCCTTTTGTTCGACAAGATCCTCCGTTTCGCGAAGCCCCGCCGTATCCACCATGCGGATGGGAACGCCGCCGAGATTCACCCAGTGCTCCACGCGGTCGCGCGTCGTCCCGGCGATGTCGGTGACGATGGCGACGTCTTCCTGAGCGAGCGCGTTAAGAAGGCTCGACTTCCCGACGTTGGGGCTTCCGACAAGGGCCACCGTGATACCTTCGCGCAGCACCTTTCCGCGGCCCGCGTTCTTCAAAAGCGTCGCCAGACCGTCCCGAACTTTCTCGAGTCTATTGCCGAGATCCGCAAAGAAAGAGGGATCGAGTTCTTCCTCGGGAAAATCCAGAATGGCCTCGATGTAGGCGCGCACGTCGTCGAGCTCGCCTCCAACCTCTCGAACGGCCCGGGAAAAGTCTCCGGAAAGCGAACGCTGCGCGGCCTGGGCCGCGGTTTCGCTTGCCGCGTCGATCAGGTCCGTCACCGCTTCGGCCTGGGCGAGGTCGATGCGTCCGTTCAGAAAGGCGCGTTCCGTAAATTCGCCGGCGCGGGCGAGCCGCATGCCGCAGAAGGCGCACTTTTTCAGCACCGAACGCAGAACCATGCGCAGAAGCACCGGTCCGCCGTGAACCTGCAGTTCGAGCACGCTCTCTCCCGTGTAGCTTGCGGGAGCGGGGAAGAAGAGAACGATCGCATGATCGAGCACGCGGTCGTTCTCGTCCAAAACGGGATAGAGATGTGCATGGCGGGCCCGAACGACCCGGTCGCCGAAAAGGGCGTGCAAAACGGCTTCGTTCCAACACTCGGGAAACGAAAGGCGAACGATGCCGATCGCTCCGCGACCGGCGGCCGTGGCAGTGGCTACAATCGGATCCTTATCGCTGTGCATGTTCGCGTACTCTGTTGATGTGTCTCGGTTCGCGTGCATTCTAATGCGGAATCGAAAATCTTCCCCTGTTTTTCCGTCTCTTTCCATGTCCCTGCAAAGACCCAATCCGTCCGGTCCGAGTCTCGGCGCGCTCCTGAGCGCCGTCCTGAGCGTTTTGCTTTCCCTGATCGTCGCGGCTTTGATCGGCTCGCGCGTCGGAGACGACTATCAGACAAGAGCGCTCGTCTACGTGTCGCTGCTTCTTTGGAGCGTCGTCGGCGCGGGCGTACTTCTTTACCTCACGCGCCGCTCGACGAGCCGTCCGACTCTGAAGAGAATCCTTCTGTGGACGGTTTCGAGCTGGCTGTGGCCGCTAATGGCCGCGGCCGCTGCGGTTCAAAAGAAAACGGAAAAAGAGTGAATCTCACGGGGCACTGAAACGAACGGGACGCCCCTTTCGGAGCATCCCGTTTCGCTGAACCGTTCCCGTTGGGGTGGTTACTTCATCCGTTTCTGACGCTCGGCCGCGATCGTCTTGTTGATCCACCACTGCTGGATGATCGACAGGACGTTGTTCGTCAACCAGTAGAGCACCAGACCCGAAGCGAAGATGAAGAACATCACCGAGAAGACGAGCGGCATGATGTACATGACCTTCGCCTGAACCGGATCCGTGGGCTTCGGATTCAGGAGGATCTGCAGGAACATGGTGGCGGCCATCAGAGCCGGCAACACGAACCAGGGATCGGGCAGGGCAAGGTCCTGCACCCAGAAGATCCACGAGGAACCGCGGAGTTCCACGCTGCCCTGAAGCACCCAGTAGAGGGCCAGGAAGACCGGAATCTGCAGCATGATCGGGAGGCAACCGCCGACCGGATTGATCTTTTCGGAGCGGTAGAGTTCCATCATGGCCTGATTCAGACGCTGCTTGTCGTCCTTGTACTTTTCCTGGATCGCCTTCATGCGGGGCGTCACTTCCTTCATGCGGGCCATGGAGCGGTACCCGGCCGCGGAGATCGGATAGAGAATCGCCTTCACGATGCAGGTGAGGAGCACGATCGCCCAACCCCAGTTGCCGACGATGCCGTGCAGGAACGAAAGCAGCCAGTAAATGGGCTTGGCAAGGAAAGTGAGCCAGCCGTAGTCCACCACGAGTTCGAGGCCGGGGGCGAGCGCTTCAAGACGCGTCTGCGTCTGCGGACCCGAATAGAAGCGGGCTTCGTCGCTCACCTTGGCGCCGGGGGCGACTTCAGGCAGCGAAATCAGGGTGCCGGCGGCATAAAGACCGTTCGCAAGGGGACGAACGTAGTTGTCGCGGGCCTCGCCTTCCTTCGGAAGCCAAGCGCTCACGAAGTGGTGCTGCACGACGGCGAACCAACCGTTGTCGGTCTTGTTTTCGAGCGAGGCGCTCTGGTCGGCGATGTCTTCGAACGGAACCTTCTGGAACTTGTCCTCGTCCGTGTAGAAGGCCATGCCGGTGTAGGTCGAGTACACGGAGCTTTCGCCGTCGGGCTTGCTCGCGTCACGCGTGAGCTGGTAGTAAACCGTGGGCTTGATCGCGGCGGCCGTCGTGTTTTCCACGTCGGTGCGGACCTTCACCGCGTATTCGCCGCGGGTGAACGTGTAGGTGCGCGTCAGAACGACGCCGTTCTTTTCGGCGCGGAAGACCACTTCAAGGTTGTTGTCCGAACCCATGTCAAGCTTCTGGCTGACGAGTTCGAAACGGTCCTTGTGGTTGGGGAAGTCGCCGCCGGCCAGACCCGTCTGCGAGGTGTAGGTGCGGCGACCGTCGGCCTGCAGCAGCACCACGTTGCCCAGCTCTTCCTTCGACTTTTCCTCGTTGCCGAGAATCAAGCCGGCCAGGCCGATGTCCTTCCAGTCGGACAGGTTGGGCACGCGGATCAATTCCGTGCCGACGATCACGCCGCCCTCGCGGTCGAAGGTGACCTTCTGCAGATCGGTCGTCACCGTGACGGGATCCTTCACTGCGGGAACGGGCGCCGCCACGTCTTCGGCCGCGGGCGCGGTCTCAGCGGGGACGGCCTTCTCCGCGGCGGCTTCCTGATGCACCTCTTCGGTGTGAAAGAAGGAAGGCTTGCCCTGGTAAACCTGATAGTTGTCCCAAAGGAGGAAGCAGGAGGTAAACAGAATGACCCACAGAAGGGCTCGTTGCAGATCTTTTCCCATAGAACTCGTTACGCTTTGTGGTTGAATTCGTTCGTGCCGACGTCTTGGTCCGTATGACGCCAGCAGCACCAAGAAAAGCGAGTCGGAACCGGATCGTATCCGCTCCCGCCGAAGGGGTGGCATCGGCAAATGCGCACGAACGTCATGTATCCGCCGCGCAATGCGCCGTGACGCTCGATCGCCTCCATGCCGTAGGCCGAACAGGTCGGCACGAAACGGCAGCTTCTCCCGAACCAGGGAGAAAGCGTCAGCTGATAAAGGCGGATCAAGGCCAGAAGCACCCGTTTCACGGCTGAAGGCTCCTCAGCTTTCCGGCCGAACGGCGCGACAACTCCTGCATCAGGAGGTTCGCGTCCTCGTGGAGAGCCTTTTTCAGAGCCGTCACGCCCGCGTCGAAGCCGGCGATTCGGTGGAGCGGTTCCTTTAGTCGTAAAGATACGTCAAGCCCCGCCCCCGCTTCACGCAACAACGGAAGCAGGTTCGGAGCTTGGTGTCTTGCGGCTTCCCGCAAAATTCGCTTGATCAGTGCACGGTCGACGGAACGGGGAGCGTTCCTTTTGCCCACGGTGATGCCGAAACGCAAGCGTTCGGGCACCTCCGTGCACATGGCCTGGAGAGAAAAATAGCGGCTCCGCGCGAAAAACGTCCGTTCGTTTCTCGTTTTCAGCAAAACGCCAAAATCCTCCGTTCGAATCAAACGGAGGTTTCGGGAAAAGCCATACGTTGCCACGGTTCGTCTCTACACGGCCGTTCAACGCCGTGCACGGCGTCTCGGACGAGAATCAGAGAGCGAGCGTGTGACGGCCCTTGGCGCGACGGCGGGCAAGGACGCGGCGGCCGCCCTTCGTGCGGCTGCGGACAAGGAAGCCGTGCGTACGGGCACGCTTGACCTTGGAGGGCTGGTAAGTACGTTTCGTAGCCATTCTAGTAACCTCAATTAGCAGAGTTCGGAGAACCTGCCGAGGCAGCGTTATCCGAGAGAGACGTTGTTCATGGACGGGGTCTCCTTCCGGTACGTTCGGCGCACCGGGAAATGCTCCCCGAAATCACATTCTTGTGCGGTTTCGTCAAGAGGATCAAGCGTCGACAACGCAGATCCCGCGAAAAGCCTGTTATTAGAACCTAAAAACAAGGTATTTGTCAATCTCCTTCGACATTTTTCTTTGCGTACACACAGGATGTCGTTTCGTCCGCCTCTCCGACACTAGATGTAGTAAAGAGCTTTTTCAGTCCATCAGGATTTTGTGTTTTCTTGTGCATAACAAAAAGTTTGTTAATGCTCACTTCGTTTTTAACGCCTATTTCAAGAATTAAAGTTGCCAGACAGCACTTGTGGATAAATCTGTGCAGTTCATGTACAATAGGAAGTTCTCTTTCCGTTAATCGGAACCCTCCCCGCACGAAGCGGCGGATCGGTTCCCTGAGCTCTTTTCAAGCCCCCTTACCCTCAACACCTCTATCATGCTCGAACTTTGGCAAAAGCTGCTTCAGGAACTCAACACCCTCTTTCCGCAGGCCTTTGAGATTTGGTTCCAGCCGATCAAGCCCGTTCAGTGGAACGAAAAAACGGGGGAACTGACCCTGGCCGCCCCTTCGGCCAAGGTCAACACGCTTCGCCAAACCTACCGCACCGTCATCGAGCAGCTCGGGCGGGGGCAGCTCGGCATCAAGCCCTTCTCCGTGGAGATCATCTCCAACGGCGCCTCCGCGGCGGAACCCGAAGCCGCGGCGAGCGACAAGCGCTCGTCGGATGAAGAGCGCCTCGAGAAGACCGGTCTTCTGCCCGGCCTCACCTTTGAAAACTACGTTCACGGCAACGCCAATCAGCTGGCCGTCGCCGCGGCGGAGCACGTCGCCACCTCCGCGGGCGGACAATACAACCCCCTTTACATCTACGGGGGCGTCGGTCTGGGGAAGACCCACCTCATGCAGGCCATCGGGCACCGCTATCTCGACCTTCACCCCAAGGCCAAGGTCCGCTGCGTTTCCGCTCAGGACTTCATCAACGAATTCGCGGCCGCGACGCGCGAGTCGGGCGCGACCAACAGTCAGAAGGCCCTGCAGCAGTTTGACGAACGCTACCGCACGCTCGACCTTCTCCTGATCGACGACGTGCAGTCCTTCTCGGGCGCCAAGGGGTCGCAGGCGCAGTTTTTCCGCACCTTCGAAGCGCTCGTGCCGCACAGCAAGCAGCTCGTCCTCACGTCGGATACGTACACGAAGGGGCTCAAGGACATTGCGCCGCGACTCATTTCCCGTCTGACGCAAGGCCTCACGGTGGCAATCGAGCCCCCGGAATTCGAGATGCGCATCGCCATTCTCCTCAACAAGGCCAAGGCCTTCAACATCGACCTTCCCGAGGAGGTGGCGACCTTCATCGCCAAGCGCCTGAAGTCCAACGTTCGTGAACTCGAAGGCGCCCTGCAGCAGGTCATCGCCTTCCAGCAGTTCCAGCCGTCGCTCGGCAAGGTCATCACGATCGACGTGGCCAAGCGCGTGCTGCGCGACCAGTTCAGCGTCAACAACAATTCCGTTACGATCGAAAACATTCAGAAGACCGTGGCCGACTACTACAAGATCAAGGTCGCCGATATGTTTTCCAAGCGCCGTCCAAGGAACATCGCTCTGCCACGTCAGATCGCCATGTACCTTGCCAAGGAATTGACGCAGCACAGCCTCCCGGAAATCGGCGCGAACTTCGGCGGGCGCGACCACACGACCGTCATGCACGCCGTGCGCAAGATCGCTCAGGAACGCAAAACGGACGCCGATCTCAATCACGAGCTCCACGTTCTCAAACAAATCATCATCGGTTAACGGACCGTCCTTACGGTATTCACTGGAAAATTTGCCATGCAACTCATTCAATGCCCCTGCGAATCGCTGCTCACGCCGCTTAAGCGCGTCGAAGGCATCGTCGAACGCCGTCAAACGCTCCCCATCATCAGCAACGTGCTGATTCAGGTGGCCGACGAAAAGATCACGTTCGTCACGACCGACCTCGACATTCAGATCCGCACGACGTCGCTCGGCGGCATTCCCGGCGTCAACGAATCGTTCACGGTCTCGGCCGAAAAATTCTCGAGCATTCTCAACGCTCTCGCGCCGCAGTCGACCGTTTCGATCGACGTGACGGACAAGAAGGTTTCGCTCGTGAGCGGCCGCGCCCGCTACTCCCTGCAGAACCTCCCCGCGGAAGACTTTCCGACGCTGCCGCACGGGGAATGGAAGGTTCAGTTCTCGCTGCCCGCCTCCACGCTGCACCATCTGCTTCAGCTGACGGTCTTCGCCATGCCGGCCAAGCCGATCCGCTACTTCCTCAACGGCGTCCTTCTGGAAATCGAAGGGGAAATCATCCGTGCGGTCGCCACCGACACGCACCGTCTGGCCTGCTGCGAAACCCGTCTTGACAAGGAACTGCTCGACAAGCCCCTTTCCTGCATCATCCCGAAGAAGACGGTTCGCGAACTCAGCCGCATCCTGCCGGACAACGACACGGTCGTGGAGTGCCAGTTCAATGAAACGCAGTTCTGCGTCCGCTTCGGCGACGTGGAATTCATGAGCAAGCTCGTCGAAGGGAAGTTCCCGAACTACCGCACCGTGATGAACACCGCCTCGGCTCATCCGCACCGCCTCGAGCTCAACCGCGAGCAGCTTATCGAGACGCTTCGCCGCGTGGCCATCATGACCTCCGACAAGTACCGCGGCATCCGCTGGAAGGTGCACGAAAATCTGCTCACCATCCACAGTTCCTCGCCGGACCTGGAAGAGGCTTCGGAATCGATTGAAATCGACTGGACGGGGGACGAGGCCGAAATGGGCTTCAACGTGACCTACCTGCTGGAAGTGCTGTCGCTTCTCAAGAACAACACCGTTGTCCTGAAGTTCGGCAACACGTCGGGCGCCGTTCTGATCACGATGCCCGATTCCGACAGCTTCAAGTACGTCGTGATGCCGATCCGCATCTAAAGCGCGGCGCAACAAGGAAAAGAAATACAGTTAGAAGGAAATTTATGAGCGACGTTGAAGAGCCTCTGGGCGCGGCGGACTCCACTCCGAAGGCCGCCTCGCAGTACAACGAAGAAAGCATCCAGATCCTGGAGGGTTTGGAGGCCGTACGCAAGCGCCCGGGCATGTACATCGGCGACACGGCCGACGGTTCCGGTCTGCACCATCTCGTCTACGAAGTCGTCGACAACTCGATCGACGAAGCTCTCGCGGGCTTCGCCACGAGCATTCAGGTGACGATCCACACCGACAACTCCATCTCCGTCGTGGACGACGGGCGCGGCATTCCCTCCGCCATCAAATGGGACGACAAGCACGATCCCAAGCGAAGCGCCGCGGAAATCGCCCTGACGGAACTGCATGCGGGCGGCAAGTTCGACAACAACGGCTACAAGATCTCCGGCGGCCTGCACGGCGTCGGCGTCTCCTGCGTGAACGCGCTTTCGACGTGGCTGCGCCTCACCGTGCGCCGCGACGGGGAAGCCCGTCTTCTGGAGTTTGAACGCGGAAAGGTGAAGGACCGTCAGCTCGAAACGCTCGTGAATCCCCACACGGGCGTCGCCGAAGTCGTCTCGCCCATGCGTTTGCTCGGTCACACCGCCCGCCGCGGAACGGAAGTGCACTTCCTTCCCGACACGCAGATTTTCGAGCAGGTCACGGAATTCAACTACGACACGCTCCTTTCCCGTCTGCGCGAGCTCTCGTTCCTCAATTCCGGCGTCGCCATCAATCTCTCGGACCAGCGCACGGGACACCACGCCGAACTCAAAACGGAGCGCGGTCTCGTCGCCTACGTGGAATTCAAGAACCAGAGCCGCACCGTCCTGCACCCGAAGATCTTCCATGCCCGCGAAACGGTCACGAGCAACGGCTCGCCCATCGAGGTGGAAGTCGCCATGCAGTGGCACGACGGCTACAACGAATCGCTCTCGGCCTATACGAACAACATTCCCCAGCGCGACGGCGGCACCCATGTGACGGGCCTGCGCGCTGCGATGACGCGCGTTCTGAAGAACTACATCGAAAAGAACGAAATCGCCAAGAAGGACAAGATTTCCTTTGAAGGCGACGACATGCGCGAAGGTCTCACCTGCGTGCTGTCGGTCAAGGTTCCGCAGCCGAAGTTCAGTTCCCAGACCAAGGACAAGCTCGTTTCGAGCGAAGTGCGTCCGGCCGTCGAAGACGTCGTTGCGCGCGAATTTGAACTCTATCTCGAGCAGAACCCCACCGACGCCAAGATCATCTGCGAAAAGATCGTCGCCGCCGCGAAGGCGCGCGATGCGGCCCGCAAGGCCCGCGATCTGAGCCGCAAGAAGTTCTCGGGCGGCGGGTTGCCCGGCAAGCTTGCGGACTGCCGCGAAAAGAACCCCGCCAACAGCGAACTCTTCCTGGTGGAAGGGGACTCGGCAGGCGGCTCCGCCAAGCAGGGACGCGACTCCCAGTTCCAGGCCATCCTGCCTCTGCGCGGCAAGGTTCTGAACGTGGAAAAAACGGCTCAGGACAAGCTCCTCGACTCCGAACAGATCCGCATGCTGACGCTTGCGCTCGGGACGAACATCGGCAAGAACTTCGACATTTCGAAGCTCCGCTATCACCGCGTCATCATCATGACCGACGCGGACGTCGACGGCGCGCACATCCGCACGCTTCTGCTCACGCTCTTCTATCGTCAGATGCCGCAGCTCATCGAGGGCGGTCACGTCTACATCGCGCAGCCGCCTCTCTACAAGGTGCAGCGCGGCCGCAACGACAAGGGCACCTTCCTCAAGGACGAAAAGGAGTGGAACGACTACATCCTGAAGCTCGCCCTCGAGGGCGCCGTCCTCTATCCCAACCAGGCGGCCTATGACGCCAAGGAAGGGATCCGCGGCACCGAACTAGAAACGCTGACGGATGAATACCTCGAGGCGCACGACGTCATTGCGCGCCTGCAGAACGTCATCGACCGGGACGTCCTCATGGCGATCGCCTCGGGCGCGGAACTCAATCTGGAAAACGCGTTCACGACGGAGCGCTCGGCCGCGACGCTCAACGACATGATTCAGGATGCGAACCTCAAGATCGAGGCCGAATACGACGAAGAGCGCGAACGTCATCAGCTCAAGCTTCACCGTCTGCGTCACGGGAACTACAAGACCTACACGGTTCATCCGGAATTCCTGCTCTCGCACGACTACGAGAAGCTTCGCACCTGCGCCAAGATGCTCAAGGGCGTCATCGGCGAAGGGGCCCGCATGACCCGCGGCGGCAACGAGGCGACCATCCGCGACTTCGGCGAAGGCGTCAACTGGCTTCTCAAGCAGGCCGAGCGAGGTCTCACCCGCCAGCGCTACAAGGGGCTCGGCGAAATGTCCGCCAAGCAGCTCAAGGAAACGACCATGGATCCGAGCGTGCGCCGCATGCTCAAGGTCCGCATTGAGGACGCGGCCAACGCCGACGCCATCTTCTCGATGCTGATGGGCAACGTGGTCGAACCGCGCCGCGACTTCATCGAAGCCAACGCGCTCTTCGTGAGCAACATCGACACCTAAGAAAAACGGAGGGGACGGTCGGCCGACCGTTCCCTCTTTTCAAGAGGGCAACCGCATGCAGGAAGGCGTTGAAAAAACTCCGGACGAACTCGTCGTGGCGATTTCCTCCCGGGCCTTGTTCGACCTCGAGGAGGAGCACCGTCTTTTTGAAGAAAAGGGCTACAGCGCCTTCCGCGACTTTCAGCTCGCGCACAAGAAGGACGTGCTCAAGCCCGGCGTCGCCTTTCCCTTTGTGCGCCGCCTTCTCTCCCTCAACGAGCGCTTCGCTCCCTACCGTCCCCTGCGCGTCGTCGTTCTTTCACGGAATTCCCCGGAAACGGCGCAGCGCTTCTTCTACTCCTGCCGGCACTACGAACTTCCGATCCTGGCAGGGGCCTTCACCTCGGGGCACTCCACCTTCCCCTACATCCGTCCCTTCAACGTGTCGCTCTTTCTGAGCGCAAACCGCGAGAACGTGAAAAGGGCGATCGAGGCGGGACTTCCCGCCGGCCTGGTCCTGCCCGGACACAAGGAAATCGAAGACGACACCGATTCCTCCCTTCGCATCGCCTTTGACTTCGACGGCGTGATCGCCGGCGACGAAAGCGAGCGCGCCTTCCAACAGGGTGGCCTCGCCGCCTTTCACGAATGGGAGGAACACAACGCCGAACGTCCCCATCAGGCGGGTCCGCTGCGCGGCCTCTTCGAGAAGCTTTCCTCTCTGCAGCGGCTCGACTACGACCTGCACGGACGCGACGATCCTTACTTTCATCCCGCCCTGCGGATTTCGATCGTCACCTCGCGCGGCGCGCCGAGCGAAGAGCGCCTCATCAAGACGCTGAAGACCTTCGGCATGAGCGCGGCCGAACTCGTTTTGCTCGACGGCCTGAACAAGCGTCCCGTCCTCGAAGCCATACGGCCGCACATCTTCTTTGACGACCAGCTGCGCCATCTCGAAGATACGGCGTCGGTGGTTCCGAGCGTGTTGATTCCCTTCGGCATTCACAACGAGACCAAAGCGGAATAAATACGGAACCCGTTGATAGTACAGTTATTACGTAGCCAAGAATTTTCTCGACACATAAACTTGCCAACAGTCTGTCAACAGGTTGTACACCGACCGTTTTCATTGAAAAATCTCCCTTTTGGCTTCCTAAATTTTTCGTTTCTTGCTCTTCGTTATCCACTCCGGGCGCTTTCCTTACCTTCCATCCTCCACTTATCCATACAATAGATACTATTATTGATTTTTTAATAATAGTAGTAAGTAGTAAACAGGCGGACGCGTTTTTGTGGAAAACCCGCTTAACCCAATGTTTTCAAAACTCTTTCGGGTTAGGAAAAGCACGTGGACAAGCCTGAGGAAAGAGGGTGGATTGCTTGTTGAGCACAAAGAACAACTTTCGCTCGAAACGCGTTCGCGCCGCAGTTATCCACAAACAAGAAAGTTTGCTTTTGAAGTTTCAACACAGTTATGCACCAAAATAAACAACATTTTTGTTCTCTTTTAAAGGGGCGTCTTTCTTTGATTGCGGTCGCGCTCGGCTCCGCGGTTTTGCTCCAGGGGTGCGTGTTGGCGCCGATCGTCGTGGGCGGAGCCGCCATCGGCACGGCCTCCGTCATGACCGACCGCCGCTCGGCCGGAACGATCGTGAACGACCAGGTGCTCGAGTCCCGCGTGGTGTATGAAATCAACCGCGTCCTCGGCGAAAAGAACCATCACATTACGGCGACGAGCTATGAAGGGAAGGTCCTCCTCACCGGGGAAGTGAAGACGGAAGAGGCCCGCAAGACGGCCGAGCAGATTGCGAGCCGCAGCCAGGACGTGGCGGCCGTGGTCAACGAGCTCGCCGTAATGGATCCGACCTCTCTTTCCACGCGTCTCTCGGACTCCATGCTGGCCACCAAGGTGCGCACCGCGCTCTTCGGAACGGAAGAGGTCCAGCTCAATCAGATGAAGGTCACCGTGGACCGCGGCATCGTCTACCTGATGGGGATCGTCACCCGTGAGGAAGCCCGGCGTGCGGCCAACGTGGCGGCGGGCGTTTCCGGCGTTCAGATGGTGGTGACGGTCTTTAACATCGAATCCGAAGAGTACATCCGCGAACGTCTGAAGAATCTCAACAACGCTCAAACGAAAACGGATGCCAGCTGACGTCCGATAAGAAAAGGTCCGTCGGTTTTGCACCGGCGGACCTTGGCGTGAGGCGGAGGCGTCACTCGCGCGGACAGGCCCTGAGGGTCGTCCCCGTGTGGCGCGCCGCCTCCTTTTCCAACCAACGGATGTCTTTCTCGTTGAGTTCTCGGAAAAGAAGATCGACGAGCGTTTCGTTTCGGTTCCCGAACTGCAGGATGCTGAGCCGCTTCACGCCGTGTTCCGAGGCGAGCGACTCGGCGGTTTTCTGTGCGTCCCCTTCGTTGCCGAAACGGCCGAAGAGAATGCCCCATCCCTCGTCCTGAAAGTGGGTGACGACGTGTCCGGCGACGCCTTCCTTTTCAAGCGCCTTCCAACGGCGCTCCGCGGCGCCTCGCGTCTGTCCCACGATCGTGTAGACGCCGAACTCGCTCGCAAGCGAAGTGCGGACCATCTGCATGTGATTTTCCAGTCCTCTAGGACCGAGCAACGTGTGCAGATGCGGAAGATCCCGTTCGCTCCAGGGACCCCAGACACGGCAACTTTCCACCGTAGCGGCCTCTTCGAGGGCCGCGGCCTGCGCCTGCGGCGGCAGGGGAGCCTCGGCGTTCGCCGCGTTTTCGTCGGTGGAGGGAGATTCTTCTTCCTTGACGGCGGGCGCCTGCGGCGCGACGTGCGACATCTGCACGAGTTCGGGGCGCTGAAGGGAAAAGTTCCGCAGGGTCACGGCGACCGCTCCGGACTGGACGGCTCGAAGCGGTTCGTCGGGGGAAAGGTACAGTGCGGCGGTGAGACCGGCCAGCGCGAGCCACGAAACCAGAGCAAAACCCTTCATTTATTACCTCTTATTACCTCTTCGATTCCCGAGCCTTTTGTGCCAGACCGCCGAGCACGAGATTGTGCCGAACGATGAGCGTCGGATGCAGAGCCCTCAGGCGGGGCGCCAGAAAACGGGAGGAGCCGCCCGCCAAGATGATTTTTGGCCGCTGTCCCGCTTCGCACATGCTTTCGTAGGCCTGCGTGATGAGACCGACCTGAGCGTCAATGATACCCGTCGTAATGGCGTCGGACGAACAAAGCGGAAAGTCCTTGTGTTCTGTCAGACCGCTGTCGAGCGTAGGCACCGCCGAAATCAGCGCCTTGTGCATCAAGGCGGGGCCGGGAGCGATGCGACCGCCCATGAAGCGGTATTCCCCGTCGCCCGTTTGAAAGACGCTGTCCACCGTCGTGGCGGTGCCGGCGTGCACGACCAGAAGCGGCGTTCCGCGAAAGAGGGAGAGCGCGCCGATGGCAGCGTACCAGCGGTCGGGACCGAGTTGTCCCGTTCTTTCGTATGCGTTGGTGAGCGTAAAATCCTCGGCCTCGTGCGCGGACTCGGATCGGACCCATTCCCAGGGAATGCCGTGGTCGTTGAAGAACTTCGTCGCGGAGAACGCGAGCGTCGGCGAGGCGACGGTGCAGCCGATGACGCGGCTCGGCCGCAGGGCGAGCCAGTTTCGGTAGAGTTCGTCCTTCCCTTGGGTGCTTCCGTAGTGAACGACGGTGTGCGGCGTGTCCGCCTCTTCGGGCGTCGTCCACTTGAGGGCCGTGTTGCCGAGATCAATCAAAAGAGTCGTCATGGTTCTGTCGGGCAAAGGCTGCCGTTTCGGAATGTTCGCATCCCGTCCCGGGTTTCGAGGCACAGGGCGCCCTCTTCCGTAATGCCGCGGACGACGCCCTGCACGGCGCTGTGACCGTCGGGAGCGCACAGGCGCACGCTTCGGTTGTCGAAGGCGTCTACCGCCCGCCACAACGCCGGCAGGCAATGCACGGGCGTTTTGGGAAAGGCGCCGAGGGCGTCGAGCAAATCCCGCACGATGACGCCGAGCATGCGGCCCGCTTCGGCGGAACGCCGCCGAACCAGCGGTCCCCGATCGCAAAGCGAACGAACCGGCCAGCCCTGCGTCGTGACGCCAGGATCCGCGTCGAGATTGATGCCGATGCCGATGACGGCGCATCCGTTGAGCTGCTCAAAGAGAATGCCGCCCGTTTTTCCGCCTGCGAGCCACAGATCGTTGGGCCACTTCAGCGCCACGGGATAGCCGAGGCGCTGCAGGGATTCCGCGACGGAAATGCCGACGACGATCGGCAGCCGGACGCATTCGTCTCCCTGCGTCGCATAGGGAAGGGCCAGCGTGAAGAGGAGGGATTCGCGGGGCGTTTTCCAGGATTTTCCTCTCGTGCCCCGTCCCGCGGTCTGACGTTCGCTCGTTCGCAGGACCGGATGCGCAAGGGGACGTTCTCGAATGCGTTGCTTCAGATCGTCGCTCGTGCTGCCCGTCTCTTCGACGCATTCCACCGAGATCTCGGCATGGAGCAACGCCCGTCGGAGCGCATCGGCAAAATCCGTCGTTTGCGGCATAAAAATCGGCTGAGGGAAAAAGGGTTGGTTACAATATGAGGTTTCCGATTTTCCGCATTGCGCGGACTTCGGAAGTGTCCGCTCATTTTGTCATATTTCCGCTTTTCACAACGATGCCTCTTCGGAGACTTCTGATTCCCCGTCTTTTGTCCCTGCTGGGACTTCTGTGCCTCGCCCTGACTCCCTGGTGCGCGCGTGCCCAATCGGGCGTGCTCGTGGATTTGGTGAGCGGACAGGCCATCCTGGAGGATCGGGCCGACGAACGCGCATCGGTGGGGGCGCTCAACCGTCTGGTCGTGCTCGACGCCTTGTTTACCGAGCTGGAGCGTCGAAAGCTCTCCCTCTCGGACACGTTGACCGTGAAGGAGGCGCATGCCGCGCCCCTCTCCCTGAAGGCGGGGGAATCGGTGGATTTTGAAACCCTGCTCGTCGCTTATGCGGCGCAGGGAAATGAAAGGGCGGCGCGCGAAGCGGTCCGAACGCTCTTTCCCGACGACACGGCCTTTGCCGCCTCGCTCGCCGCCAGTTTGGGCGCAGCCGGCGTGAAGGATTCGGGGCTCGAGCGAAAGGAGACTTCGCTTTTTCCGGTCCCGAACGTGTCGCCGAAAGACATGGCGGTCTTCATCGAAGGCTTTTGGAACCGACGCCCCGAGGCAAGGCGCTGGTGGTCGCAAACCGATGTGCAGGCGGGCGGGCGCAGTTTTAAGAACGGCAACGTCGTCCTTCCGAACGACCACACCGTCAGCGGACTCGTGATCGGCGGTGAGGAGAAAAACTGGAGCGGCGCGGCCGTTTTGGAAAACCCGCTTCCGGACGGCTCCGTGCGGCGTTTGCTTTCGGTTTCCGTCTCGCAGGCTTCAAGGAAGATGTTGATTTCCACTTTGGGGGAATCTCTGCAGGCCGGGTTGCGGCAGTTTGAAACCGTCACCCTCTATCGTCCGGGCGATTCGATCGGAACCCTTCATGCGTACGGCGGAGACCGCCCCGAACTCGCCTACACCGTGCGCGACGAAAGTCACATTACGCTCTCGCGCGAAGAGTTGATGGACAACGGACTCTCCGCCCTGTCGCTGCGTCTGGAACATCCCACGCCCCTGATGGCGCCCGTTCGCGAAGGGGACGTTTTGGGAACGCTCACCCTCACGTACAACGGGGAGATCTTCAAGAAGATCCCCGTCGTTGCGCTCGAGTCGCTCGAGAAGGGTTCGTTCTGGCAGAGACTGCGCGATACCGTACTACTGGCCGTTTCCGACGAAGGCGGCTTCACTGAGGAATGAAAATGCAAGAAGAACAGAAAGTAATGGAATTTCCGATGGAGTTTCCCATCAAGGTGATGGGCGTGAACGACGAGGCGCTGCTTGCGGAAATGAATGCCCTGGCGGGCGGACACTTTCGGGAGTTTGATGCGGCCCGCACCTCGACGAACCTTTCCCGGACCGGCAAATACATGTCCGTGACGCTCGTCGTGCTCGCGGATTCGCGCGAACAGCTCGACGACTTCTATCGCCGCGTCGTGGCGCATCCCCAGGTCAAAGTGGCTCTCTAACAGAATGGAAACGCAAAACACCGAACAGGCGCCGGGGCGGCTCGCTTCGTGGCTCGCCTACGTGCGTCCGAAAACCTGGGGCGTTGCCGTGGCGCCCGTCCTCGCTTCGCTCTCCCTCTACGTGAGCGAACACCACAGTTTTCAGTGGGACGTCGCCTTCTTCACGCTCACCATCGCCGTGCTGATGCAGATCATCACGAACATGCAGAACGACCGCGGCTATACGCAGCGAAAGCTCGAGCAGGGCAACCGCCGTGGACTTCCCCGCGCGACGGCGAGCGGCTGGATTTCCATGGAGGCGGCGCGCTACGCGCTCATCGGAGCCGTCCTTCTGGCCCTGCTCAACACCGCCGTCCTCGTGTGGTACGGCGGGATCGTGTTCCTTGCGGTCGGCGTCGCTTCGGTTCTTGCGGCCTACGCCTACATGGGCGGCCCCAAGCCCATCGCCTACACGCCCTTCGGGGAGTTGGTCGTCCTGATCTTCTTCGGTCTTACGGCCGTGTGCGGGACCTACTATCTGCAGGCCGGAGCGCTCTCCTTCAATTCCGTGCTGCTCGGCGTGGCCCTGGGATCGGTGGCGGCCGCCGTGCTGGCCGTGAACAACTGGCGCGACCACGTTCATGACGCGAGCGTGGGACGCCGCACCCTCGCCGTGGTGTGCCCGGCGAAGCTCTTCGTCATGCTCTACGAGGCGATGCTTCTGCTGCCGTACTTCCTCGTGCTCGTCATGGTGTTGCGCGATCTTTCCTACTGGCCGTATCTCCTCGTGATCTTCACGCTCGCCGACGCCCTGCATCTGCCGCCGCAGCTCACGAGAAAGCGTCACGAAGAACTCAACGGAACCATGTTCGCAACGGTTCTCCTGGAAGTGAAGTTCGCGCTTTTCTTTACGACGGGCGCGCTCATTCAGGCCTTCCTCTCGAGCACTTCGCACGGATTCGGCCTTTAAACCGCATCCCTATCCCCGCCAAGGAAAATGGCCGTGCGGCGCAGAACCGCACGGCCTTGCTTTATCGGGCCCTCAGTAGTCGGTCGAGTGCGTCGGGGAGACGCTCCAGGAAGAGCTTCGACGCCTTCGCGCGTTCCTTTCGAATGTCCTCGGGCACTTCCCGCACGGGCTTGCCCCAGGGGTTGTCCGGAAAGACTTCGTCGTCGCGCCAGCGGGCGGTCAGGTGCCAGTGCAGGTGGGGCACCATGTTGCCGAACTGCGCCCAGTTCACCTTGTCGGGATGCAGAAGATCCCGCATGAGCTCTTCCGAGGCGTCCATGATGGCGCGCAGCTCTTCACGCTCAGCCTTGGGCAGATCCGTCATTTCGGCGACGTGCGCGACGCTGACGATCCGGATGTAGGCCGGGAAACGCTCGGAACCCGCGTCGAGGATGTAGAAGCGTTCGTTTTTCCAAATGACCCGATCGCTGTCGGGACGGCAGAGTTCGCAGTCCTGCATGTTCTCTCCTTAATCCACGAGTCGGAGGACGCCGCTTTCGTCCTCTTCAATTCGATAATCCCACTTCTTTTTGCCCGTCATGTCTTCGAGCCAGGCGGCCTCGGGCTCGCCGAGTTCGTCGATCATGGCGTTGATGTAGCGTTCGGCCTCAAAGGGCGTGGCGAAGTTCTCCCATTCCCCGTCGGGCCAGCGAACGATGACCTGCGTGACGCAATCCCTTCTCATGGAACCTCCGAGCGTTCATGTTCCTCGGGCAAAGCCGCGAGCACTTCGGAGAGCGCCTGCGTGAGCTTTTCCCAATAGGCGAGGTCGAGCGATTCGTCCGGACCGTGCGCATTGCTGTTGGGGCCGAGCATGCCCGTCATCAGGAAGGCAGAGTCGGGGAAGGCTTCGCGGAAGTGCTCGAGAATGCCGATCGTGCCGCCTTCGAAGAAGACGCCGGGCTTGGGGCCGAAGAGTCGTTCGCCCGCGGCGCTCCAGACGCGCTCGAGCCATGCGGGCGTTTCTCCGGCGTAAAACCCCGGACTGTAGCTCGCATGGACAATTTCCACGTCCGCATCGTAGGGAACGTCGGTCGTAAGGGTCCGGATCATGGCGTCGAGCGCCTTCTGCGCGTCCGCCGTAGGCGCAAGACGCATGGAAAGCATCAGGGTCGTGTAGGGGCGCAACTGCGCGCTTCCCGCCGAGAGCGGCGGCAGACCCTCCTGCGCGACGACGGAAAGAGCGGGCTTCCAGGTGCTCGCGAGAAGCTGCTCCGCGGGCGTTTCGGCCATGGGGCGGGTATGTCCGACCCAAGGAAAGTCCGCGGGCTCCGTTTCGCCTTCAAGCGTCCGGCGCACATCTTCGGGGATGACGCCGTGGCATTCGGGAAGAAGAATTTCTCCCGTCTCCGCGTCTTCGATGAGATCGAGCAGGCGCCGAAGAATCCGAAACGAGCTCGGAACCGTCCCGCTCGCCGAACCGGAATGAACGCCGTGCTGCAGAACCGAAACCTTCACCGTGACCTGCGCGACGCCGCGCAGGCTACGCGTGGTCCAAAGACGATCCCAGGTGCGAACGCCCAGGTCGAGAATGCAGAGCACGGCCGGAGAGCCGATGCGGGGAGCCACCATCTTCAGGTAGTCCGGCAGGTCCCGCGAGCCGCTTTCTTCGTCCGTCTCGATGAGGCCGGTGATGCGCGGGGACCGACCCGTTCGGTCGCGAAGGATTCGGACGGCCGAAAGGGCCGTGTAGAAGCTGTAGCCGTCGTCTGCGCCGCCCCGGCCGTAGAGTTTTCCGTCGCGCACGACGGGCTCGAACGGAGCCAGTCCCTCGGACCAGCCCGTAGCTTCGGGCTGCTTGTCGAAGTGGCCGTAGAAAAAGGCGGGACGTCCGTCTCGGCCCGCGGCCGGAATGTCAAAGAAAAGCGCGGGCGTCTTTCCCGGCAGGGTCAGAATCTCAAAGACGCCTTCCGGGAAAAGCTTTTCTCCCCATTGCGCTCCTTCCCGGAGCGCACGCAGCAACTGACTGTTTCGTTCCCAATCGGGGTCGCAAAAGCGGCTCTTGGACGGGATCCGAATGAATTGCATGAGGGCGGGAAGCGTCTCCTCGTTGAGAAAGCGCCGCTCCTCGGTGAGTTCTTTCGTCGTAATCATTTTCGGATGATGAAGGCTTGACCGCCGAGCACCTGCACGACGGTTCGCATCAGGGAGCGCGCCTGCGCTTCAGGAAGGTTGCCCGAAACGATGACGCGCCAGAGGGAGCCGTCGCGAACCACGCGCACGGGTTCGTTTCTGCCGTTCGAGCTCAGCACCGCTTCCGTGTGGCCGGCAAAGCGCATGGCGTTGCTCTCTTCGGTGAAGCTTCCCACCTGAATGCCCCAGCCGCCCGTGGCGGCGGCCGACGTAACGGGAGCGACCGGAGCGGCGGGCGTCACGGGCGCGCTCGACGCGGTGCGTCCGCCCTCGATGTCAGCGGCCGTGAGGCGTTCCACCCGAACCCGGGCCGTACCCTTGTCGGCGTAGTCGAGCGCCTTGGCGGCCGCGTACGAGAGGTCGATGATGCGGTCGTGAAGGAAGGGACCGCGGTCATTGACGCGGACGATGACGGTCTTGCCGTTTTGCAGATTCGTCACCTTCGCGTACGAGGGAAGCGGCATCGTCGGATGCGCGGCGCTCATCTCGTACATGTCGTACGTTTCGCCGATCGACGTCTTGTTGCCGTGAAACTGCTTTCCGTACCAGGAGGCGATGCCGGTCTGCACGAGCGGCGAATCGGTCGTCATCGGGACGTAGCGCTTGCCCATCACCGTGTAGGGACGCAGGGACGCCTGATGAAAGCTTTCCACGCGCGGCGTCGCGCTTTCCGTTTCCGTGCCGAAGCTGAAGGTGGGCGGACCGTCCTGGTCGTAGTAGGGGGAGTTGTCGAAGATGCCGCAGCCGCTCAGAAGGGCCGCGGCGGCGAGACTCAGGGAAAGTGTGCGAAGCTGCATGGAGACAATCGGTTTCAGTGGGTGGAAAGACCCGGAGGATCCGCAAAAGCGGCCTTTCAGGCCGCTCGGCGGATCGTCCGCAGCGTAAGGACAAAATAGCACCGATCGAAGATGGGTGGGCGCCCTCAGGCTTCCGAATCGATGCCCACGGAGAGAAGGATGCCCGAGCACATGCCGAGAATCAAAAGCGCCGTGCCGCCGTAACTCATGAAGGGAAGCGGAACGCCCACGACGGGCAGGATGCCGCTCACCATCCCCATGTTCACGAAGGTGTAGGTAAAGAAAATCACGCCGATCGAGGCCGAGAGCAGTCGTGCGAAGCGCGACGACGCCGTCGCCGCGATGAAGAAGCTTCGTCCGATCAAGAGCGTGTAGAGAACGAGCAGCACGATGTTGCCGACAAAGCCGAACTCTTCGCTGAAGACGGCGAAGAGAAAGTCGGACGTGCGCTCCGGAATGAAGTCGAGATGCGCCTGCGTCCCTTCCATCCATCCCTTGCCGAAAACGCCGCCCGAACCGATGGCGATGAGCGACTGCAGGGTGTGGAACCCCCGTCCGAGCGGATCGTTCGTGGGGTCGATGAGGGTCAGAATGCGCTCGCGCTGGTAGTCGTAGAGGAAATTCCAGACGACGGGAAGCGACACGAGCACGCCCGTGACGCCGAGCGCGATGACCTTCCAGTTGAGGCCGGCGAAGAAAATGACGGAAAAGCCCGCGATGGCGACGAGCACGGCCGTCCCGAGGTCGGGCTGCTTGAGAATGAATCCGACCGGCACGGCGAGAAAGAGGAAGGCCACGATGTGGTCCCACCAGGCGACATGCTCTCCTCGCACGTGGTAGTACCAGGCCAGCATGAGCGGAACGCCGAGCTTCATGATTTCGGAAGGCTGGATGCGGATCCCCACGTTGAGCCAGCGGGTGGCGCCCTTGACGGTGACGCCGAAGAAATGCGTCGCGAGCAGAAGGAGGCAGCCCGCCAGGAAGATCGGCAGCGAAACCTTCTTCAGAAGGCGGATCGGAATCATCGCGAAGAGGAGCATCACGGTCCCCGCCACGAGAATGTTGCGCAGCTGGTCCTCGATGCGCCACGGAAAGCTGTAGCCCGCCGAGAAGAGCGTGATGAAGCCGATCGTCGAGAGCGTCATGACGAGGCTCACGAGCATCAGGTCGCATCGGATCAGTCGGCCGAGCACGTAGCGAAGAAGGCCCGATCCCGAGTTCAGTAGATTGTTGCTCATGATTTCTTACGGGGTTGGGTCGCTGCGGCGCGCGGCGGCGGAAGGTGTTTCGGATACGGCAGACCGAAGCGGTTCTTGCCCGTCAGCCAATAGTCCAGCACTTCCCTGGCGACGGGCGCCGCGGTTTTCGCGCCGAAGCCGCTGTTTTCCACGAGCACGGCGAGCGCGATCTTCGGATTCTCCACCGGGGCGAAGGCGATGAAAAGCGAGTGGTCGTGATAGCGACGCTCGAGCTTTTCTTCGGAATACTTGTCGTCCTGCGCGATCGTGATGACCTGGGCCGTGCCGGTCTTCCCAGCGACGCTGTAGGGGACGTCCTTGAAGACGCTTCGGGCCGTTCCCTTCGTCGTGACGTCGCGCATGCCGCCGATCACGGCGTTCCAGTAGGCGCGCGGCAGATCGATCTTGCGCACGGGCGACGCGGCGACCTGCGTGGCTTCTCCCGTCACGGGATCCACGATGCGGTTCACGAGATGCGGCGTCATGACGGTGCCACGGCTCGCAAGCGTGGCCGTGGCGCTCGCCAGCTGCAGGATGGTGAAGGCGTTGTAGCCCTGTCCGATGCCGATCGAAGGCGTGTCGCCGAGATACCACGGCTCGCCGAAGCGCCGCTCCTTCCATTCCCGACTCGGCAGAACGCCCGCCTGTTCGCCCACCAGGTCGATGCCGGTCTTCTGACCGAATCCCCAAAGCGACATGAAGTCGTGAATGCGGTCGACGCCGAGCTGCATGGAGAGCCAGTAGTAGTAGACGTCGGAGGACACCTGGATGGACTTTCGCACGTCCACGCGGCCCTTGCCCGCGCCCGTCAGGTCGCGGAAGCGGTGCTTGCCGACGGTGAAGACGCCCGTGTCGTTGAAGACGTAGTCCACGGTCGTCTCGTTCATGGCGAGGCCCGCAAGCGCCATGAAGGGCTTGTAGGTCGAACCGATCGGGTAGAGCCCGCGCACGGCGCGGTTGAAAAGGGGCTTTCGCTCCGACGAACTCAGTTCGTTCCAGCTTTCCGGGTCGATTCCCTCCGGAAAGAGGTTCGGGTCGTAGGTGGGAAGGGAGGCGAACGAGAGAATGCCGCCCGTACGCGGATCGATGGCGATCACGACGCCCTCGCGTCCTTCGAGCGACTTCTCCACGAGCCTCTGCAGATTCATGTCGATCGTGAGTTCGAGATTCTTGCCGGGTTTGGGCGCCTTCGCTTCGAGCGTGCGCACCGAGCGGCCGCTCGCCGTCACTTCGAGCGTCTCGAAGCCCGGCGTGCTGTGCAGAAGGTTTTCGTAACTGCGCTCGAGCCCCACCTTGCCGATCTGGCGGATCCCTTCGTAAAGGGGAAGCGTCCCTTCGGATTCGAGGCGACGCTTGTCTCCCTGTGAGATCGAGCCGATGTAGCCGAGGAAGTGGCTTCCCGTCGATCCCGCCGGATAGCGGCGGTATTCGTGCTGATTCACCGAAACGCCGGGGAAACGGTGTTTCTGCGCGATGAATACGGCGACCTCTTCGTCGGTGAGGTCGAGACGGATCGGAATGGAATCGTAGCGGTTCAGGTCTTCGCGGAGGCGGCGGAAACGTCTGCGGTCGCTCTGCGTGATCGGAATGACGCGGGAAAGCTCGTCGATCGTGCGCGAAAGGTTCTGCACCTGGTCCGGAACGATTTCCAGGGAGTAGCCGAGGTCGTTTTTCGCCAGGGCCTCTCCGTTGCGGTCAAAGATCAGACCGCGCGAACCCTGCGTCGTGACGGTGACCGTGCGGTTTCGTTCGGCGCGCTCGACGTAGGCGTCGCGGTTGAGGATCTGCAGCCAGGCAAAGCGCGCGACCAAGACGAGAAAAAGGACGAGAACGCCCCCGAACGCAAAGAGAAGTCTCTTGCGAAAGGGCGTCAGGCCTTCTTCCTTTTCTTGAAAATCAAACTGCACCGAAACCTCAAACGATCAATGATTGCGCTGCACCGCCGTGTAGCGGAAAAAGCGCGAAAGAATGGCGACCCAGAGCGGCCACAGGATCGCGCCCGCAATGCTCTGCAGGAACCATCCGAAGCCCGGCCAAAGACCGTCGAACCACAGTCGGAAGAGAAGCACGATCACCTGCGAGAGAAGGAGGAGAGGCAGAACGTGCAGCGCCTGTCCGACGAGGTTGAACCACGGCAGTCTTCGGTGCAGCGAGAAGGCGCAGTACGTGAGGATGACGTAGACGAGGGCCTGCTGTCCGAGAACGCTTCCGTTGTGCACGTCCATCAGAATGCCGCAGACGAAGGCGACCGTCATGCCCACGCGGCGGGGCTGATGGACGACCCAGAACACCATGCTGAGCGCGAGGAAGTCCGGCGTCCAGGCATAGCGCGAGAGCGACAGGTTGAGGAGATAGCTCAACACGAAGGTGAGAATGATCCAGGAGACCGGCGCGGGCGTGGCGAGCTCCGTGGTGTTCTGCGGAATCGGGGTGACGAGCTTTTTCATCGCTCCCTCCTTCTGCGAAGGGACGAATCCTTCTTGTCGGAAGCGTCGAGCTCGGCCGTCGGGTTGGGATCCACGAGAATCACCGTGACGAACTGCGCGTCGTCATAGTCGGGCATCGCGACCTCCACCCGGGCGTAGGTTTCGCCGGGCTGGTGAGTGACGGAACGGACGGTGCCCGCGAGAATGTTTCGCGGGAAAATGTGGTCGAGCCCGGAAGTGAGGAGCGTGTCGCCTTCCTTGAGGTCGGCGCCGGGCAGCACGAAAAGGAGATTCGTCAGATCGGACCCGTTTCCGCCGAGCACGTAGTGCTCGCCCGTGCGGGCGACGAAGACGGAGAGCTGCTGACGGTGGTCCGTGAGGAGATTCACTTCGGCGCTCTTGTGCACGACGCGCGACACCTGTCCCACGACGCCGTCGGCGGCGATGACGGGCATGCCTACGAGGAGACCGTCGTCGCTCCCGAGATTGATGCGAAGCCTCCGCGTGAAGGGGTCGGGCATGTGGCCGAGCACTTCGGCCGTGACGACCTGACTCGCGGTACGGGGAACGGCGTTGACGAGCCGGCGCAGCCGTTCGTTTTCCTGCTGCATTTCCGTGAGGTGCGCCACGGCGAGCGAGAGACGCTGGTTTTCTTCGGTGAGGCGCTGGTTTTCGTCGCGCAGACGCGCCTTGGAGACGAAATATTCCGACGCCGAGGAGACGGCCTCACCGGGCCACTCGAGGGCGCGCACCATCGGAGCCGTCACGTCGGAGATGGCGCTTCGGAAATCGTCGAGCGCACGAAAGCGTCCGTCGATCAAAATGAGAAGGACGGAGGCGAACAAAAAGAGAATGAACCTCAGACGGGCCGGCAGGCCCTGTCGAAAGAGCGGTGGAGGCCCGTATTCTTCCATAGAGAGTCGAGGCGAAATCAACCGACGGCGAAGGCCGTGTGGAGCTTGTCCATGTTTTCGAGCGCGATGCCGCAGCCCTTGACCACGCAGTTGAGCGGTTCCTCGGCCACGTAGACGGGCAGGCCCGTTTCTTCGATCAGGAGCTGATCGAGACCGCGCAGAAGCGCGCCGCCGCCCGTGAGCATCAGGCCGTGCTCGGCGATGTCGGCGCCGAGTTCCGGAGGCGTCTTTTCCAGAGCGTTCTTCACGGCGACCACGATCTGATTGAGCGGTTCGTTGAGGGCTTCGAGGATTTCGTTCGAATGCACGGTGAAGGTGCGCGGAACGCCTTCGGCGATGTTGCGGCCCTTCACTTCGATTTCACGGACTTCTTCGCCGGGGAAGGCCGAGCCGATTTCCTGCTTGATCAGTTCCGCCGTGGGTTCGCCGATGAGCATCCCGAAGTTGCGGCGGATGTAGTTGATGATGGCCTGGTCGAACTTGTCGCCGCCCACGCGCACGGAGCCCGAGTAGACGAGTCCGCCGAGCGAAATGAGGCCCACTTCGGTCGTGCCGCCGCCGATGTCGACGACGAGCGAGCCGGCCGCCTCATTGACGGGAAGACCCGCCCCGATGGCGGCGGCCATCGGTTCTTCGATCAGATACACGTTCGAGGCGCCGGCCGCGAGAGCGCTTTCCTTGATGGCGCGCCGCTCCACCTGCGTCGAGCCGCAGGGAACGCAGATGATGATCCGCGGGCTCGGGGCGAAGAGTCGGGAGGGACTCGCCATGCGGATGAACTGCTTGAGCATCTGTTCGGTCACCGTGAAGTCGGCGATCACGCCGTCCTTCATCGGACGGATGGCCGTGATGTTGCCCGGCACGCGGCCGAGCATCTGCTTGGCCTGCTTGCCCACGGCGTGGATCGTCGTCTTGCCGTTGGGACCGCCTTCCTGACGAATGGCCACCACGCTCGGTTCGTTGAGGACGATCCCCTTTCCGCGCACGTAAATCAGCGTGTTGGCGGTGCCGAGGTCGATGGCGAGGTCGTTGGAAAAATAATTGCGCAGGAAACCGAACATAGTGGTGCGAGATAGGATGGAACTGGCCGTGCGAAACCCATGCAAACCCCTGCGGCGAGCTGTTTGTCGTCCGTGCGGAAAGGCGCGTTGGAAAAGGTTTGCGGGCGCTTTTTTCAAGGCGAACATAATAGCATAAGAGCCGCCCGCCCCCTTTTTGACGGGGCTTTCTCCTTACGAACGATTACAGTGCGGCGGCGGACCGATCCGCGCCCCGCGCGGGATTTCCGGCGAATGCCGGTCCGGCCCTTCTGTTACACTACGCAGATGCTTTTTTCCGCCGTCCCTTGAGGGACGGCATCCTCATCAATACCCCAACCCGTCTTTTCCCGGGCGACAAGCGACTCCGGAGAATGGAGGCGGGTCCAATCAGGTGAATTCGAATGTCTCTGACCCTTGAGGACATTCGCCGCATCGCCGATCTCGGCCGAATCGAAATTTCGGACGAGCAGGCCGTTGTGATGCAGGGCGAACTCAATGACATTTTCCGCATGATCGAGCAGATCCGTTCCGTGGACACGACGGGGATCGAACCCATGCCCAATCCCCACGACGGCGTGCAGCGTCTTCGCGACGACGTGGTTACGGAAACGAACGCTCGCGAAGAGAACATGAAAAACGCGCCGGAACAGGAAGGCGGCTGCTTCCTCGTTCCGCAGGTGATCGAGTAATCCCCGTTTCGGAAAACGCTATGGAAGATCTTACGTTCTGCTCCGTTACGGAGCTTTCCCGCAAACTGCAGGCGCGTGAAGTGTCGGCCGTCGAACTGGCCCGCCACTACCTCGAGCGCATCGAGGCGCACCGCGACCTGAACGCTTTTCTTGACGTCCGTCCCGAGGCGACGCTCGCCGAAGCCCGCGAGGCCGACGAACGCATCGCGGCGGGCAACGCCGGCCCGCTCACGGGCATTCCCATCGCCCACAAGGACATCTTCGTGACGAAGAACTGGGCTTCGACCGCCGCGAGCAAGATGCTCGAAGGCTACATGAGCCCCTTCGACGCCACGGTCGTGCGCAAGCTGCGTGAGGCCGGCATGGTGTGCCTGGGCAAGCTCAACTGCGACGAATTCGCCATGGGCTCGGGCAATGAAAACTCCGCCTACGGGCGCGTGCACAATCCCTGGGATCCCAACGCCGTTCCGGGCGGCTCTTCGGGCGGTTCCTCCGCCTGCGTGGCCGCGGGTCTCGCCCCCATCGCCACGGGGACCGACACGGGCGGCTCGATTCGCGAACCCGCGTCCTTCACGGGCTTGACGGGCGTGAAACCCACCTACGGGCGTCCCTCCCGCTTCGGGATGATCGCGTTCGCCTCGTCGCTCGACACGGCCGGGCTTCTCGCGCACAGCGCCGAAGACTGCGCCGCCGTGCTCGGCAGCATGGTGGGTTTCGATCCGGCCGACTCGACGAGCGTCGATCGTCCGACGGAAGACTTCTCCCGCTCCCTCACGCAGGGGATGGAAGGGATCCGCATCGGCGTCCCCCGCTCCTGGATGGGCAAGGGCCTCGACGCAGAAGTCGCCGCGTCGATCGACAAGGTGCTCGACACCTACCGCGCCATGGGTGCGACCGTGGTGGACATTGAGCTCCCGATGGCGGAGCTCGGCGTTCCCGTCTACTACGTCGTCGCCTGCGCCGAAGCGAGCTCCAACCTCTCGCGCTTTGATGGCGTTCGCTACGGCCACCGCGCGGCCGAGTACGAGGACATCCTCGACATGATCAAGAAGTCGCGCGACGAGGGCTTCGGGCCCGAACCGAAGCGCCGCATCATGATCGGCACCTACGTTCTCTCGCACGGCTACTACGACGCCTACTACCTCAAGGCCCAGCGCGTTCGCCGCCTGATCGCGAAGGAATTCCACGACACCTTCCGCAAGGTGGACGTGATCGTCACGCCGGTGACGACGGGCACCGCCTACGATTTCGGCGCCAACGCCGATCCGGTGTCGGCCTACCTTTCCGACCTCTACACGGTTCCCGCCTCGCTTGCCGGCCTTCCGGGCGTGGCCATGCCCTGCGGTATGCACTCCAACGGCCGTCCGATCGGCGTGCAGTTGATCGGAGAAAACTTCTCCGAAGCTCGTTTGCTCGGCATCGCCCACGCGTGGCAGTCCGTGACGGACTGGCATCTGCGTCATCCCGCCGGTTACTGATAAGGAGCACGATTCATGCAGTGGGAAGTTGTCATCGGCTTGGAAACGCATGTCCAGCTCTCGACGAACTCTAAGATCTTTTCGGGCGCCGCCCGCCACTTCGGCGACGAGCCCAACGTGAACGCCTGCGTGGTGGACCTGGCCCTTCCGGGCACGCTTCCGGTCCTCAACCGCGGCGCCGTGGAAAAGGCGATCCGCTTTGGTCTCGCGATCAAGGCGAAGGTCGCCAACCGTTCGGTCTTCGACCGCAAAAACTACTTCTATCCCGATCTTCCGAAGGGGTATCAGATCAGTCAGTTCGAACTGCCGATCGTGATCGGCGGCGAACTCACGTTCCCGGTGCACCCGAAGAAGGGCGATCCCTACGTGAAGACGATTCATCTCACCCGCGCGCACCTCGAAGAGGACGCGGGCAAGTCGATTCACGGGATCATCCACGGACATTCGGGGATCGACCTCAACCGCGCGGGGACGCCTCTTCTGGAAATCGTGACGGAACCCGAACTGCGCAGTTCGGCCGAAGCCGTCGCCTACGCCCGCGCGCTCCACGCGCTCGTCGTGTGGCTCGGCATTTCGGACGGCAACATGCAGGAAGGGAACTTTCGCTGCGACGCGAACGTTTCGGTGCGCCCCGTCGGCTCGACCGAGTTCGGCACCCGTTGCGAAATCAAGAACCTCAATTCCTTCCGCTTCCTGCAGGAAGCCATCGACTACGAAGTTCGCCGTCAGATCGAACTGATCGAAGAAGGCGGCAAGGTGGTGCAGGCGACGCGCCTTTACGACCCCGACAAGGGCGAAACGCGTCAGATGCGCAGCAAGGAAGATTCGATGGACTACCGCTACTTCCCCGATCCCGATCTGCTGCCGCTCGTCATTGAGGACGAATGGATCGAACGGGTCGCCGCGGACATGCCCGAGCTTCCCGATTCGCTTCGCGCCCGTCTGATCGCCGACTTCGGCCTGCCCGAGTACGACGCTTCGGTCCTGACCGCTTCCCGCGACGTGGCGGACTACTATCTCGCCGTCGTGGCCGACGGTGCGGAACCGAAGATGGCCGCCAACTGGGTGATGGGCGAAGTGTCGGCCGCGCTCAACGCGAGCGAAGACGCTTCCTACGCGACGGCGCCCGTGACGCCGGCCCTTCTCGCCAAGATTCTCGCCCGCATCACCGACGGCACCGTCAATCAGAAGGGGGCCAAGGCCGTCTTCGCGGCGCTCTGGGCCAAGGAAGGCACGGAAGTCGACGCCCTGATCGAAAAGCTCGGTCTCAAGCAGATTTCCGACGCCGGCGCCCTCGAAAAGATCGTCGACGAAGTGCTCGCCAACAATGCGAAGTCGGTCGAAGAATTCCGCGCCGGCAAGCAGAAGGCCTTCAACGCCCTCGTCGGTCAGTGCATGAAGGCGACGAAGGGGAAGGCTAATCCCGCTCAGGTCAACGCCATGCTCCGCTCGAAGCTCGGCTGCTGAACCTGAAGAGGTTTGCCACCAACGAAAAACCCGCTTTCTGGAGAGAAAGCGGGTTTTTTGACGGCTGCGGCGGGGGTTCGCCCGGGCGAACCCCGAAGTCCGGGAATCAGGCGCCGTAGCGGTCGCGGTAGGCGCGCACGGCCGGACGGAATTCCGCGACGGCCTGCGCGGCGGCGGAGTCGCCGTTCATGAAGGAGAGCAGGTCCGAGAGCGTGATGATGGAGGCGACGTGGAAGCCGAAGGTCTTTTCGACGTCCTGCACGGCGGAGGTTTCCGTGAGCACTTCCGCGTTGCCGCCGCGTTCCTGACGGTCAAGCGCGATCAGAACGCCCGAAGGTTCGGCGCCGCACTGCTGGATGATTTTTACGGATTCGCGGATCGACGTGCCCGCGCTGATGACGTCGTCGATGATGACGACCTTCCCCTTGAGGGGCGCGCCGACGATGACGCCGCCTTCGCCGTGGTCCTTGGCTTCCTTGCGGTTGAAGGCCCAGGGCACGTCGCAGCCGAGGCGCGAGAGGTTGATGGCGACGGACGCGGCGAGCGGAACGCCCTTGTAGGCGGGCCCGAAGATCATGTCGAATTCGATGCGGCCCTCTTCCTTGGCGGCCAACAGGGTCTTCGCGTAAAACTCACCGAGGCGGTCCAGAAGGGAGCCGGTGTTGAACAAGCCGGCGTTGAAGAAGTACGGAGAAAGACGCCCGGCCTTGGTTTTGAATTCTCCGAAGCGGAGAACGTTGGACTGAAGCGCAAATTCGATGAATTGTTGCTGAATCGTCATGGCTAAAGGTCTGCAAGAACCGTCTTCCCGCTGGGGCCGACGGAGAGGGAAACGATTAAAATCCGTCTATTCTAGCGCTTTTTGATTTGATCCATGCTCACCGTAACTTCCTTCAACGCCAACGGCATCCGATCCGCCGTCACCAAGGGTTTTCTTCCCTGGTTCCTCTCGCACGACGTCGACGTGCTCTGCCTTCAGGAGCTCAAGGCTCAGGACGCGGATCTCTCGGGCGACGTCCGCTGTCCCGCCGGCTACGAACCTTTCTTCCACTTCGCCGCGCGCAAGGGGTATTCGGGCTGCGCCGTCTGGACGCGCCTTCCGGTCGTGTCGGTGGCGACGGGCTTCGGCGTTCCGGAGTTCGACAATGAAGGACGCTACGTTCGGGTGGATTTGGAAAATCTCAGCATCATTTCCGTCTACTTCCCGTCGGGCTCCATGAACGAAGATCGTCAGGCGTCGAAATTCCGCTTTCTCGAAGCCTTCCTGCCGCATCTCGATCGGCTTCGCGAAGAAAAGCGGGAGTTTCTCCTCTGCGGCGACTTCAACATCGCCCACAAGGAAATCGACCTGAAGAACTGGAAGAGCAACCGCGATCACTCGGGCTTCCTGCCCGAAGAGCGCGCCTGGATGACGAAGCTCTTTGACGAATGCGGCTGGGTGGACGTCTTCCGCCGTCTGGATCCGAATCCCGACCGCTACACCTGGTGGAGTCAGCGCGGCCGCGCCCGGGAAAAGAACGTCGGCTGGCGCATCGACTATCAGGTCGGAACGCCCGGAATCGCCGAAAAGGCCCGGGAGACGGACATTTACGCGTCGGAAAAGTTTTCCGACCACGCTCCGCTTACGATCCGCTACGACTGGCCCCTCTGAGCCGAGGAATGCGCAATGATCCTTGAAGACATCCTTTTTACCCAGGGTTTCGGCACGCGCCACGACTGCCGGGCGATCGTCCGAGGCGGTCTCGTGGAGATCGGGGGCGAGGTCCGCGACGATCCGGACGAGGACTTCGAAACCGAAGGTCTCATCTTCTCCGTGCGCGGAGAGCTTTGGCCCTATTGCGAAAAGGCGATTCTGGCCCTGCACAAGCCCGCGGGCTACGAGTGCTCGCTCAAGCCTTCGGCGCATCCCTCCGTCATGACGCTTCTTCCCGCACCCCTGCGTCGCCGCGGCGTGCAGCCCGTCGGACGTCTGGACGTCGATACGACGGGCGTATTGCTCTTTACCGACGACGGTCGTCTTCTGCACCGGCTCATTCATCCGAAGCGTCACGTCTCCAAGGTCTACGAGGTGACGCTCAAGCACCCGGCGACGGAAGTATTTTGCGAAAAGCTCCGCACGGGCGTCGTGCTCGACGACTCGCCCAAACCCGTGTGCGCCAAGGACGTGGAACTCGTGGACGAACGCCACATCCGCATGACCCTCACCGAAGGGAAATACCATCAGGTCAAACGCATGGTGGCGGCGGCCTCGAACCGTGTGGAGGCGCTTCACCGCTCGGCCTTCGGCGCCTATCGCCTGCCCGAGGATCTTGAACCCGGAAAATGGGTTTGGCTCGCGGGGGCCGAGGCGGTGCTGGGGGGCTGAGGTGCAGCGAATCTCCGCGTATTGCCTCTCGACGTGGCGCCTCTACGGAAACCGTCCGTCGATTCTGATGCTCTGTCTCGGCTTCAGCACGGGACTGCCGAACCTTCTGATTTTCGGGACCCTCAGCTTTTGGATGCGCGAGGCGAGCGTCGATCTCGCCACCATCGGTTTTCTCTCCTGGGTGGGGATGGTGTACGCGCTCAAGTGGATGTGGGCCCCTTGGGTCGACCACAAGCGCATTCCCTTTCTCACGGCGCGTTTGGGGCGGCGCCGGGCATGGATGCTCCTCTCGCAGGCGGGGGTTGTCGCGGGACTCTGCGCCCTGGCCGCGAGCGACCCGGCCGAGAGTTTGACGCTGACCGCCGTTTGGGCCCTTTTCACGGGCTTTGCTTCGGCCACGCAGGACATTGCGCTCGACGCCTACCGTATCGAATCCTCCGAAGTGAAGAATCAGGCGGCGCTCGCCGCCATGTATCAGGCGGGATATCGCCTCGCCATGATCTGGTCGGGCGCGGGCGCCCTGGCGGTTGCGGCCTGGGCGTCGACGGCCGAAGGCTATGACCCGGCCGCCTGGCAGGTGAGCTACGCCGTCATGGCGGTTTCGTCCGTCGCGGGGATCGTTGCGACCCTTCTCTCGAAGGAGGCGCCCGCCCCGGCGGTGCAGGCGCCCTCGCGAGGTCTGCGGGAGAAGTTTCTCGAGGACTTCGTCGCGCCGCTCAAGGACTTTGCCGAGCGTTACGGGAAAATCACGGGACTCGTTCTCTCTGTCGTGGCGCTCTACCGCATCGCCGACGTGGTGATGGGGGTGATGGCGAATCCCTTTTACGCCGACCTCGGCTACACGAAGGAAGAAGTGGCGGCGATCTCCAAGGTGTTCGGCGTCCTCATGACGCTTCTGGGCGCCTTTGCGGGGGGCGTGGTGACCTATCGCCTCGGCGTCCTCCGAAGCCTCATGCTGGGCGGCCTTCTTGCGGCCTGCACGAACCTGCTCTTTTCTTTTTTGGCCACGATCGGGCCGAGCCGCTACGGACTCATCGCCGTCGTCTGCGCGGACAACCTGGCGGCGGGGCTCGCCACCGTCGCCTTCCTCGCCTTTCTGGCGGGTCTCACGAGCCGGGCCTACTCGGCGACGCAGTACGCGCTTTTGAGCTCCATCATGGTGCTCATCCCGAAATTCCTGGCGGGCTTTGCGGGCGTGGCCGTCAACGCCCTGGGGTATTCGGGATTCTTTCTCTTCACCGCGCTTCTGGGGCTGCCCGTCGTCTTCCTGATCGCCCGGCTCGCCAAGTCGCTTCCGGACTTCGACGCTCAGCGTCGGCCGTGACGCGCGGGCCCCTTTCGGACGGGCTTTTTCGGCGTCCGTTCGGGGGCGTCGAGCGAGATGCCGCGCGTGACCGAAGCGATTTCCGCCACGCTCACGGCGATGTCTTCGACCGTCTGATCGAGGTTTTCCAGAGGACTTTCCAGTTCGAGGTCGCGCTTCACATCCAGAAGGTCGCCCGCGAGATCGTCGGGGAGATGACGCAGGATGCCGAGAAGCGCGCTCTGTACGAGGGGATCCTCGTGGTCGAGCAGTCCCGGCCAGCGGTCGGCCGCTTCCCAGAAGCCCACGGCGAAGGGTTCGACCGCGGCGATGCCTTCCCAGCCGCGCACGGCGTGCCCGCGTTCGTCTTCGATTTCGTAAAGAATCGGATCGAGCGGTTTGCGCTGGCAGATCGTTCGGTCGATCGAGCGGTAGCGGCGGTAGACGAGCTCTTCGAGGCGGTCCTGATCGCGCTCGTCCGCAAGTTTCGCTTCGGGGCGGCCTTCGGCGTCGAAAATCCAGGGCATCCAGGCCTGGGGACTCGGTTCCTCGGGCAGGAGCAGAAGGGCCGTGAGAAAACCGTCCATGCGGTCGGGTTCCATGGGTTCGAAGGGTTCGGGAATCGAGGCGAGCAGTTCGCCGATTTCCACGAATTCGTCGTCGGTGAGGGGCTTGTCGAAGGGATTTGCCATGAAGATCTCGAAAGTCGTTCAAAGAGGCCCGTCGGGCCTACAATACAGGCCAAGTGTACTGAAATTTACGGAGACGATATGGCGTTGATCATGTTCAGTTGCCGCGCAACGGGCCCCTTCATCATTTTCGAGGACGTGGTCCGGAAGATCTTCAAGGAAATTGGGGAGCCCTGGCGAAACGAAGGCGCCTGGTCCGCCGAAGAACTGCCCGACGTGCTGCGTCGGCTTGACGAAGTTTCCGAGCGGGACAAGGAACGTTTTCGTCAGAGTGAGGCCGCTCGGGATTCGGAGCGCCGCACGGCGAGCTTCGAAGAGGAGGAGCGCATGGACGAAGAGGACCGTCAGAACGCCCGCAAGGACATCGTGCAGCTCTTTCAGCGCATGCAGCCTCTGCGCAGCATGATCGAACGCGCCATCCGGCATGAAGAGCCGGTGATGTGGGGGAAGCCTCACTGAGGCCTCCCCGAAGAGCGCTGGCTCAGGATTTCTTGTTTCCGGCGGTTTTGCGCGACCGAGCGTTTCGGCCCGCGCCGCCGGATTTTTTGTTGTTTCTCGCGGCGGCCCGTTCCTGTTCGCGCCTTTCCTTCTCCGCTTTGGCGCGCTCTTCCCGGAGTTCTCGAATTCGTCCGTTGGCTTCCTGATTGAGTTCCTTCGGGACGATGCCGTGCCGCTTGAGCTTGCGGTAGAGGTGCGTGCGTTCCACGCCGACCGTGCGCGCCGCCTCGACCACGCGCAGGTTCGCCTGCAGAAGGTGCGTGAGGAAATAACTCCGCTCCACCTGATCGCGCACCTTCCGCGCGGTCATGTTGTAGTCGAGCAGAAGGTTGTAGGCGCGCACGTAGACGAGCGGCATCTTCGGGAGCACCGTCATGGCGACGGCGTCGCGCAGCTGTCTGTGCAGACTCTTGGGGTTGAGTTCCGGGAAGGCGAGCGGCGTGGGACAGAAGCGTTCCGAGAAATCGACGCAGAACTGATCCTTGGTGTCGAAGAGTTCGTCGTCCTTGCGGTCGTCGTCCTTTACGTCCCGAACTTCGGCGTAGTCGCGCTCGGATTCGGCGTTGTACACCGGTTCGGGCAGAACCGTGATGTCCTTGACGCCGGGCAGGGGACTGTCGATGCGGTTGATATTCGAGAGGAATTCAAGCGACCGTTGCAGCGCCAGTTCGGGTTCCGACGGCATACCGGACGGGGAGCCGTCCGCCTTCGTGCGGATCGCCTGGTCGTGGTAGCGCCCGTGCGGAAGCCCGATCTGACGGGACTTCATGCGGCCCCTCATGATCGAGAGAAAGCGCGAGAAATACCGGCGCTTGAGGGCCCGGTTGGCGGAACTGAGCATCCAGTCGGCCGATTCGTACTCGGGGTGCGTGCACACGATGTCCCGCAGGAGTCCCGCGAGCATCTTGAGGATATAGTTCGGGCCGCCGCGCGTTTCCTTGCGGCGCTCCGTGATTTCGCCGTACAGGTCTTCCGGGGAGCGCGAACGCGTCAGATCTTCGTTGAGGCTGCGGCGGAAGTTGTTGAAGAGCTGCCGCAGCTTCTTGTCGGATCGTGCGGGGACCTTCTTGCCGTTGATCGTGAAGTCGCGCACGGCGGCGTGACGGGGGTGCGAGGGCGCAGCCGCGACCGGCCGAACGCTCGTCTCGCCCGCCGGGGCGTGACGGGGCTTGACCGCGGGATTGATCGCGGGCGTCGGCTTGTGGGGCGCGGGCTGGGCGTGCGTGGCGATCCACTCCTGAATGACGCCGTGCACCGTCTCCAGGAGGCGCTTCATCGAAATCGGCTTTTCCAGGAAGTCCTTGGCGCCGAGCTTGACGGCCTCCATGGCCGTTTCAATGGTGCCGTGCCCCGACATGACGACCACGGAGGTGGTGCGCAACAGATTGCGTCCCACCCACTCCTTGAGCAGCGTGATGCCGTCGGTGTCGGGCATCCAGATGTCGAGAAGGATCAGGTTGAAGGTTTCCTTGGCGAGCATCTGCCGCGCGTGCGCCGCGTCGGGCGCCTCGTACACGAGGAACCCTTCTTCGGAAAGGATTTCCGAGAGCAGGGAGCGGATGCCGCTTTCGTCGTCAACGATGAGAATCTTGATCATGGTCGTCACGGAACTCGAAGAATTCGATTTTACCGTATGGTGCGGTCGGGTTCGGGTTCGGTTTCGGTCGTGCCGCCGTCGGCGTCCTGAACGGCCTGGACGATGATTTCCACCTGGGCGCCGCAGGGGGCGTCCGTGCGGTTCGAGAGATGGATGGAGGCGCCGTGGTTGTCCAAAATCTTTTTGACCATGGGGAGTCCGAGCCCCGTACCCGTTTCCTTGGTGGTGACGTACGGTTCAAAAGCGTGGGAGAGAATCGTCTCGCTGAATCCGGAGCCGTTGTCCTTCAGGAGAAGACGAATGGCGTAGGGAGCGGGTTCGTTGTCCCGGGAGAGCGCCTCCGTCGTGATGACGATGCGGGGCTTTTCCACATCCGCCATGGCGTCGACGCTGTTGCTCACGAGATTGTGAAGAATCTGCTTCCACTGTCCGACGTCGATCATGACGCGGCATCCGAGGGCGCCGGGGCGGAAAATGACGGGCATGCCCGCCGAGTGGTAGAGAGACACCACTTCGAAGAGGAACTCGTCGAAAACGACCGCTTCCGGACGGGCGTCGGGAATCCGGGCGAACTGACGGAAGTCGTCCACCATGGTCTTGAGGGCGTCGACCTGCGTGATGATGGTGCCCGTCGTTCGCTGCAGAAGCGAAAGATCGGCGGGATCGGAGAGCTTGTCGGCAAGCTTCCACTCGAGACGTTCCGCGGAGAGCCGGATGGGCGTGAGCGGATTCTTGATTTCGTGCGCGAGACGGCGGGCCACTTCGCCCCAGGCGGCCGAGCGCTGCGCCTCCACGATGGGCGAAATGTCGTCGAACACGACGACGAGTCCCGTCTGCGCGCCGAGCGGCATGGGCGCGATGCGCAGGAAAAGCGGCATGTTGCGCGGCGTTCGCTGGAGTTCAAACTCAAACGAGAAGGGTTCGTCCGCGCGGCGCTTGTCGCGCTCGCGGCAGAGCGACGCTGCGAGCGTCGGCTCCGTCTCCCGCAGTTGCGAACCGACGGCGCAGCAGCGGTCGCCGAGCATGCGGTGGGCGGCGTCGTTGCTCGTCACGAGCGTGAGGTCCGCGTCAAAGACGATCACGCCCGAGGAAATCGTGGCGAGGACGCGCTCGAGGTAGGCCTGCGCCTGTTCGGCCGTCCGGCGCTGCCGTTCGAGCGACTGATGGGCTTCGGAGAGCTGCCCGATCATCGTGTTGAAGGACTGGGTGAGCGTGTTGATTTCGTCGCTCCCGGAAAACTCTCGGATCGGCTGGAAGACGCCCTCGGCCACGCGGCGCGTGCCGCGCGCGAGCTGCGCGAGCGGTTGGGCGGCGCGCTTGGCAAACGAGATGGCCGCGACGATGGCGCCGAAGGCGGTGAGAAGGAGCGTGATCGTGAGGGTCGTGCCGTAAATCGTGCGCAGCGAATCGCGCGAAAAGAGGAGCTCCTGATAGTCGCGGTAGCCCGCAAGCAGTTCGGCCGCGTTTTCGGTGACGGAGGATTCGACCGGGCGGATGAGCTGCAGGTAGAGCGGTTCCGTGCGGGCATTTCCCAAAAGTCCGCCGCCGAACGAGTCCGAGAGGTAGCCGTCGTTCGGAATCGGCACGATGACGCGGATCGAGAGGGCTGCGTCGGGATTCTGCTCGCCCGCCTCGAAGATGTCGCCGTCCACCGTCGAGTAGATGCCGGTGTTTTTGGCGGCCTGAATCTGCAGGTGTCCGGGCATGCTCGGAAGAATGAGGTCGAGCTTTGAGCCCGAAGCGGCCGCGACGGCGGTGAGATTGCCCGTCAGAACGAGGGCGTCGGCCCCCTGAAGATGTTCGACCTGCTGCAGAAGCTCTCCCATCAGAAGCGACTGCGGGACGTTGCGCAGGGTTTGGGCGATCCGTCGGGCCTCCTCCTCCGTGTCGGCCTGCTGCCGCGACAGAATGCTTCGGGTGATGGTGACGCCGCTCTCGAGCGCGCGCTCGACGCGCACGTCGAACCACGCCTCGATGCTTCGAGCGATGAAGGCGCTCGAAATGAAGAAGAGCACGATGGTCGGCACCACCGCGAGGACCATGGTCGAGAGCGTGAGGCGAACCGTGAGCTTGGAGCCGAAGATCCCCGCCCGGTAGCGGCGCATCAGCTGCCAGCCCATCGCCACCACGGTGCCGAAGAGCGTGATGACGAGAAAGACGTTGAGGATCAGCAGGACGGGGTAGTACCCGTCAAAGAGAGTCGGGTCGGCGCTCGAGATGGCGAGGCCGAAGAGCGCGATGCACCCGAAGGCAAGCGCTGCGGCGACGGCAAAACGAAGCTTGTGATGCATCGCCTCACTCCGTTTCGGCCACTTCGGGAGGAATCTCGATGGGGGTCCACTCGGAGGTGAGGGTCCACTCGTCGGCTCCCGCGGTCGTCACCTGCATGGGTTTGGGAAGTTTGCTCGCGTCGAGCGAAAAGCGGACTTCGGCGGTGTAGTCGTTGGGATCGCGGATGATGTCGGACGGTCCCACGCGCCAGCGGCGGATGTTTTTGACGAGCGGCAGGGCCTGTTCGTAGGTGTCGAAGTTCTGGGAGAGACCGCCGTAGGAGACGCGGTAGCGCTGCGTGAGCGGGTCGTAGGAAAGACGCACGAAGAAGTGGCGCTCCTCGAGCGTGCGGTCGAGCCAGTACCAGCGTTCCTGACGCAGTTGGAAGTCGTGTCGGAAATAGAGCGCGATGCCCCGCTGCAGGGCTTCCCGCAGGGGTTGCGGAAGATCGAACTCGTAGGAGGCCGCCAAAAAGAGTCCCGGACTTTCTCCGGGCTCGTCCCGAGTGAGCTGCGCGCGCATCAACGTGGCCTCGGCCGCCAGGGCGGCGGCCGAAACCAGAAGCGTTCCCGCCGCCGCGGCGGCGAGAACGAATCGGCGAACGTTTTTTCGCTCGGGAATCAGCATCTCACTTCTTTCGAATCAGCGCGTAAAAGAACCCGTCGTGAATCCCCGGACGCTTTTCGTCCCCCGTCCAGGGCTCTTCCCGGGGAAACAAGGGCATCATACCCTCGTTTTTCTCCCCGAGTGGCACGAGCTCGGCATCTTCGTTTTCCTTGAGGAAGGCCCGGATCTGCTCGGGACCCTCTTCCGGAAAGACCGAACAGGTGCAATAGAGAAGATGGCCGCCCGACTTCAATACGGGCCAGAGCGCGCGCAGAAGGCGGCGCTGCTGACGGGCGAGCGACGCGATGTCTTCGGGGCGGCGGATCCAGGGAACGTCGGGCTGACGGCGAACGATGCCGCTGGCCGTACAGGGCGCGTCGAGGAGGACGGCGTCGAAGGGGCGTCCGTCAAACCACTTTTCCGTGCGGGCCGCGTCAGTCGTGACAAGCTCGGCCGAGAGACCGAGGCGATCGAGCGTGCCGCGGATTTTCTCCGCGCGCTTCGGATCGATTTCGAGAGCCGTCACTTCGCAGTCGCAACGTTCGAGCAGATGCGCCGTCTTTCCGCCCGGAGCGGCGCAGGCGTCGAGCACCCGATCGCCAGGACGGACGGGAAGCAGGTGGGCGGCGAGCTGCGTGCCGGCGTCCTGTACGGAGACGAGTCCTTCGGCAAATCCCGGCAATGCGGTGACGGGCACGGGCGAAGCGAGCGTGAGCGCTTCCGCGCCGCTTTGCACCGAGGCGAGGTTCTGGCGGGCGAGCAAAGCCCGGTAGGCTTCGGGCGTCGTTTTGCGCAGATTCACGCGCAGCGTCATCGGGGGATGGCGCTGCACGAGCGTCAGGACGCGTTCCCAGTCCTCCGGCATGGCGCGCTTCATTCGTTCGATCCACCAGGCGGGCGCGTTGAAGCGGACGGTCTCCAGGCGCATGGCGCGCGCGAAACGCTCCTTTTCCTCCCGGATGAGCCGGCGCAGAACGGCGTTGAGAAAGCCCGCGCCCTTTTGCGTGTCGGGACGGCGTTTGGCGGCCGTGACCAGCTGGTCGACGAGCGTGAAGGGCGTGAAGGTCTTCTCGCAGAGGGCGGCGATCCCGAGGTGAAGGAGCGCCCGAAGGGCCGGCTGCGGGGGGCGGTCGACCAGGTCTTCCGTCACGGCGTCGCAGAGCGCCCGGTGACGAAGCGTCAGATAGAGAAGCGCCTGCACGGCCGATCGGTGCGAGGAGGGAACGCCCTCGAGGGCGCCCGCGAGGCTTCGTCCCTCGCCGAGGCGCAGCTGGGCTTCGACCACCCAGCGGGCCACTTGGGAAAGCGGGAGCTGTTCACTCATGCGAGAACCTCGTTCACCTCAAGGGGAAGACTCTGCAGGAAGCTCTCCGCCGGCATGCGGGGTTTGCCCGGACGCTGCAGGACGGTGGCGCGCAGGGCCCCTTCGCCGCAGGCAATGGTGAGGCCGTCCTTCACGGAAAGAACGGTGCCCGGGGCGCCTTCGCCCGCCACGGGTTCGGCTTCCCAGACCTTGACGTTGAGGTCGCCGTGCACGAAGTAGACGCTCGGGAAGGGCGTGAAGGCGCGGATTCGGCGGGCGATGACTTCGGCGCTCTGCGTCCAGTCGATGCGGCCTTCGCTCTTCTGGAGCTTTTCCGCGTACACGATCCCTTCCTCGGGCTGGGGCGTCCAGGTGAGGTCGTAGGGGTGTTCAAGCGCCTCGACCAGGAGATCCGCGCCGATGTGCGCGATCCGGTCCATGAGCGTCGCGTTCGTGTCTTCCTTCGTGATCGGGGTCGAGCGCACGGAGATCATCGGGCCCGTATCGAGTCCGAGCTCCATCTTCATGAGGGTGACGCCCGTCTCGGCGTCGCCCGCTTCGATGGCGCGGGCGACGGGCGCCGCCCCGCGCCAGCGGGGCAGCAGGCTGCCGTGAATGTTGATCGCGCGGATGTCCCGGTCCCGACCGATGCCTTTGGCGCATTCGAGCACGGGCGCGGGAAGAATGAGCCCGTAGGCCGCCACGATGAGCACGTCGGCCTCGAGATTGCGCAGGGTTTCGTGCACGGCGGCCGCCCCTTCGGGGTCCCGCTTGAGGCTCAGCGTTTGCGGCGTCAGCAAGGGGAGGCCGTGCTCTAGCGCCAGGGTCTTCACGGGCGAGGCCGTGAGCTTCATCCCGCGGCCGCTCGGCCGATCGGGCTGCGAGAGCACCAGTGCGATTTCGTGACCCGCGCGGATCAGGGCTTCGAGAGCCACCGCGGCAAAGTCCGGAGTTCCGGCAAAAATCAGACGCATAGTGATTCCAAATGAAGGTTTTTCGCGGCTTTCCGAAAGCCGCCGACAAATTATTATTTCATTATGCCGTGTTGCGATCCGCAACGGCCCGTTCCCAAGGAGTCGCCGTGCCCTTCTTCGAATACAACGAAAAACGTTTTCACTACGAAACCTACGGATCCGACGACGCGCCGTCCCTGATCCTTCTTATGGGACTCGGCATGGCGGGCAGCATGTGGCCGGAAGCCTTTTTCGTGCCGTTTCTGCGCGCGGGCCTGCGGGTGATCGTCTTTGACAACCGCGACTCGGGCGAGAGCGTGCACTGCACGGAGTCGCCCGTGACGGAGCGCGACGTTCTGACGGCCATCGGCCGGGCCGTTCTGCGCCGGCCCGTGTCGGCGCCCTATGCGCTCGAAGACATGGCGATCGACGTGGAGCGCCTGATGGACCACCTTGCCGTGCGGCGCACCCACGTTGTGGGATTTTCCATGGGCGGCATGATCGCGCAGGTGCTTGCAACGCACAGCCCCAACCGCGTGGCGACGCTCTCGAGCCTTTCGTCGGCCGTGGGCAATCCCTCGACGGGGATCGGAAAGTTCATGACGATCTATACGCTCCTCAAGGCGCCGGGCGAAAGTCCGGAAGAGAGAAGGAGCTACTACCGAAGGGTGCTGCGCGCGCTCGAAGGAAAGCGGTATCCCGCCTCGGAGGAGCAGCTCGAAGCGCAGGTTTCGATCGCCTCCGAAATGCCCTTCGATCCCGTCGCGACGAACCGGCAGCTGCTCGCGATTCTGGCGAGCGGAGACCGCAGTCATCAACTGCGGCAAATCACCGTTCCGACGCTCGTCGTGCACGGCCGTGACGATCCGCTTTTGCCCTTCGCCGCGGGCGAAGAAACGGCCCGGCTGATCGAAGGGGCGAAACTGATCGGCATCGACGGCCTCGGACATCAGATTCCCGAGGCGCTCTTCGGGACGATCGGCGAAGCCGTGCTCTCCCACGTCTTCGCGCATCCCGCGTAAGGATCAGGCTTCCTCTTCGCGTTCGTGTTCGCGCTTGCGGCGAATCTTGAGGAGCTTCATGCGGGCGCGCTCCTTCTTCATGCGGCTCAGGTGGTCGATGAAGACCTTGCCGTCGAGGTGATCGAGTTCGTGCTGCACGCAGACGGCGAGAAGGCCCTCCGCGTCGAATTCGAAGAGATTCCCGTCGAGATCCTGGGCGCGCACCTTCACGGCGGACGGACGCTTGACGTGTTCGTAGAGTCCTTTGAGCGAGAGACAGCCTTCCTCGTGATCGACGAGTTCCTCGCCCGAAGACAGAATTTCCGGATTGACGAGGACCATCTGGCCGCTCTTGTCTTCGCTCACGTCGAGCACGACGATGCGGCGCAGCACGTTGACCTGATTGGCCGCGAGACCGACGCCGGGCGCCGCGTACATGGTTTCGAGCATGTCGGCGGCAAGGGTTTTGAGGTCGTCGTTGAATTCGGTCACGGGGGCGGCCTTGGCCGCGAGCGTGGGATGGGGATACTGAAGAATGTTGAGAAGAGCCATGGCGTGCGGATTCTCGATAAAAGGAAACTGTTAACCGTTGGGCGGTCGAAAATTATAACTTTTTTTGAAAAGGGCTCCGCCGCGTTTTCCGGGCATTTGCTATAACGGCCTCAAACGGTTTGAGGAGGACGACATCGACATGACTGAGAACGGCGCTTGGATACGGGCCTGGTGCGCCTTCGGCTCCGTTTCGGGGTTGCCGATGGGGGACTTTCTGCGTCTCATCCGCGAAACGGGCGGCCCCGAGGAAGCGGCGGACGCTCCCTATGCGACGCACCTCAAGATCTTGGGGGCGAAGGGGGCGGACGCCCTGCGGCGCGCACGCGACGAGGAGGTTTTCGAGGCCACGAAGGCCTGGCTCGAACGCTGTCCCGACGCGCACGTCTGGACGGTGCTCGACGAGGATTTTCCCGTCCGCTTCCTTCATGCCGAGCGCAGTCCCCTCTGTCTCTTCGTGCGGGGAAACCGGCGTCTTCTCTCGGGCACGGTGCTTCTGGTGGCCGGAGACGGCGCGGACGAAGAGACGCTCTACAACACGGCCGAATTCTCCCGAAGCGTTCTGGAGGCGGGATATGTTCCGTCGTACGCCAATCGGAGCGCTCTTGAAAAAGTCGGCATCCGTGCGATAATCTCTTCCCCTTATTCTTCCGCCGTCGTTTGGACGCCGGGGGCGCCCGACCGAATCGCCGGATCGGACCTGCCCCTGTGCACCCAGCTTTTGCAAAGGGGCGGTCTCTTCGTCGGCTTCCGGCCTCCCGGATTCGACGGCGACAGGACCGACGACGAAACCTTTTATCTGGACGTGGCGGCGGGAGCCGACGCCCTGCTTGTGCCGGGGTGCGCAAGAAATTCTTTCGTCCGGGAAGTGGCGGCTGAAATGACCCGTTGGGGACGCGACGTGTTTGCGGTTCCCGGCAGCATTCACGCTCCTTCGAGCAAGGGACCCCACCTGTTGATTCGCCAGGGGGCGAAGTTGGTGGAGTCCGTTCGCGATTTGACCGAAGAGCTTCCCGTGAAAAACTTCCGTATCGAAAAGGAATTTGTATGAGCCTCACGCTCGTTATCGCAGAAAAACCTTCCGTCGCGGGCGACATCGCCCGGGCGCTCGGAGGCTTTAAGAAAGACGGCGACTTCTGGGTCAGCGAAAACATGATCATCGGCTCCGCCGTCGGTCATCTCCTGGAAATGAAGGCGCCCGAAGAGTTCGAGGCCAAGCGCGGCAAGTGGACGTTCGCGCATCTGCCTGTGCTCCCCACGTACTTCGACCTCGAACCCCGCGCCCGCACGAAGGAGCGCTTCGAGAAGCTGAGCAAGAAGCTTCGCAGCCGCGCCGTAACCGACGTCATCAACGCCTGCGACGCGGGACGTGAGGGTGAACTGATTTTCCGCCGCATCATGAAGGCCGCCTTCCAGGGAAAGAAGGAGAAGCCCTGCCGCCGTCTGTGGCTGCAGTCCATGACGAAGGCGAGCATTGTCGAAGCCTTCTCCCACCTTCGCAGCGACGAGGAAATGAAGCCCCTGGAAGCGGCCGCCTGGTGCCGCTCCGAGGCCGACTGGCTCGTCGGCATCAACGGCACGCGCGCGCTCACGGCCTTCAACAGCAAGGACGGTGGCTTCTACCTCACGACGGTGGGCCGCGTGCAGACGCCGACGCTCGCGGTCGTCGTGCAGCGCGAGGAGGAGATCAACGCCTTCGTGCCCCGCACCTACTGGGAGGTGCACGCCACCTTCGAGTGCGCGAACGGAACGTACGAGGCCAAGTGGTTTGACGCGGATTTCAAGAAGGATCCCGCCGACGAAGAGGCCAAGGCCGAACGCCGTTGGACGCTCGACGAGGCCGAACGGATCGTCCGCCGCTGCACGGGCCGTCCGGGGAAGGTCACCGAAGTGAAAAAGCGCACCCGTCAGTCCGCGCCCCTTCTCTTCGACCTAACGTCCCTGCAGCGCGAAGCGAACAGCCGCTTCGGCTTTTCCGCCAAGACGACGCTCGCCGTGGCGCAGTCCCTCTACGAAAAGCACAAGGCCGTCACCTATCCGCGAACCGACTCCCGGGCGCTCCCCGAGGACTATCTCGGGACCGTGTGCGAGGTGCTCGGGAAACTGCCCCAGATCTCTTCGGCCTATGCGCCCTTTGCGGAAAAGATCCTCAAGGAAGCCTGGGTGAAGCCCAACCGCCGCATCTTCGACAATCAGAAGATTTCCGACCACTTCGCCATCATTCCGACCGGGGAAACGCCCAAGACCCTCACGGAAGTCGAGCAGAAGGTCTACGACCTCATCGTGCGCCGCTTCCTCTCGGTCTTCTACCCGGCCGCCGAGTACGACGTGACGACCCGCATCACGGTCGTCGAGGACGAATCCTTCCGTTCCGAAGGCAAGGTGCTCGTCGATCCGGGTTGGATGGTCGTGCGCGGTCTGCCCGCGAAGGCGACCAAGGGGGATCTGCCGCCCGTCGCCGAAGGCGAGACCGTGCAGACCGTCGAGGTGCTCGCGGTGGAGGACGTCACGCGTCCGCCCGCTCGCTTCACGGACGCCACGCTTCTTTCGGCCATGGAAAACGCCGGCCGCAAGATTGAGGAAGGCGAACTGCGCGACGCCATGGCCGAGCGCGGGCTCGGCACGCCGGCCACGCGCGCCGGGATCATCGAAGGCCTTCTCGAGCAGAAGTATCTGCGCCGCGAGGAGCGCGAACTCGTCCCGACGCCCAAGGCCTTCCAGCTCTTTACGCTTCTGCGCGGGCTCAAGCTCGAGCAGCTCAGCGACCCGCGCCTCACGGCCGAGTGGGAACACAAGCTTTCGCTCATCGAGAACCGTCAGGTGGAGCCCGAGCAGTTCATGAACGACATTCGGGAGCTGACGACCTCGATCGTCGAGGTGGCGCGCCGCTACGACGGTACGACGGTCCCGATGATCAACCCGATCCACATCAAGACGCCGTGCCCCGTGTGCGGCGGCGAAGTCGTGGAAACCTACCGCCACTTCTCGTGCACGAATCCGTCGTGCTACTTCTCCATCTCGAAGCATCCGGGCTCGCGAATCTTCTCGGCGCAGGAAGTCGAGACGCTTCTTTCAACGGGGCACGTGGGACCACTCTCGGGCTTCGTCGCCCGTCAGGGCTTCCCCTTCGACGCGGAACTCGTGCTTTATCACGACGAAGCGACGGGGGAACTTCGCATGAAGTTCGACTTCGACGACGCCAAGAAGGAGTCCGTCGACGAAGAGACCATTGAAAACGCCCGCGTGCTCGGCACCTGTCCGATCTGCGGCGGAAAGGTCCGCGCCTTTGAAAATTCCTACGCCTGCGAAAATGCGTACCGCGACCGCAACAAGTGCGACTTCCGCATGGGACGCACCATTCTGCAGCGGGAAATCACCGAAGAGGAAGCCGAGGAAATCCTCGCGAAGGGTACGAGTCCTCTCCTTTCGGGCTTTGTTTCGAAGCGCACCAACCGTCCCTTCTCGGCCATGCTGAAGCTCCATCCCAAGAAGGGGGTCGTCTTCGAATTCCCCGAGTCGGACCGCTCGAAGAAGACCGAGGGCGAGGCGGAAAAGGAAGCAAAGCCCCGCCGCACGACCCGCAAAAAGACCGAAGCCTGACGGCGTGACGGTTCCGAAAACGAATGAGGCGCCCCTCGGGGCGCCTCATTCGTTTTTCGGACGGGACGTGGAATCAGTCCGCCTTCTCGGCGGCCGCTCCGTCGGCCGGTACGGCGGTCGGCGCGGCAGCTGCGGCGCTCCCCTGCGGGTCCGAGACGAGGGACGCCGGCGTGTGCGTCACGAGCACCTGGTCGATCTTGTGGTTGTCCACGTCGAGCACTTCGAAGGTGTAGCCGTTCCAGGTGACCTTGTCGGTGATCTTCGGGATCTTGCGCAGCATGTACATCATGAAGCCCGCCACGGTTTCGTAGGTGGAGTCTTCCGGGAAGTCTCCGAGCTGCAGGGCGTGCTGCACGTCGTCGACCGGGGTTGAGCCGTCGATGATCCAGGAGTTTTCGTCGCGGCGGATGATCTGCTGCTCGTCGGCGGTGATGACGAGATCCCCCATCACCGTGCTCATGATGTCGTTGATCGTGATGAGACCCACGACGAGCGCGTATTCGTTGAGGATGATCGCAAAGTCGGACTTCGTGCGCTGGAAGACGTCGAGCGCTTCCGAGAGCGTGAGCGAGTCGGGAATGAACTGACAGCTCTGCACGAGGCCGTGCTCCTTGAAGACGATCGGCTTTTCCTCGAGCACGCAGCGCAGCAGGTGTTTCGAGTCGACGAAGCCCACGACGTGGTCGAGATCCCGGTCGCACACGAGGAACCGGTTGTAGGGAACCGTCGCGATCTTGGCGCGCACGCTGCTCTCTTCTTCGTCGAGCGTGAAGAAGACGATGTTTTCGCGCGGCGTCATGGCCGAGGGCACGAGGCGGCTTTCGAGTTCGAAGACGTTCTGAATCACCGCCTCTTCCTGCGGAGCGATGATGCCGGCCTTGGCGCCCGCGCCGACCGAGGCGAGAATGTCTTCCGGCGTGATGGAGTCCTGACGTTGCGTCGGGAAGCCGCAGGCCCTGAGGACGCTGTCGGAGAGCTTGGACAACAGGAAGACGATCGGGCGCAGGAAGCGGATGAAGAGCCGCATCGGGCGCACGACGAACATGGCGACGGGCTCGGGCTTGATGAGCGCCAGGCGCTTCGGGAGCAGGTCCGCGAAGATGACGAAGAGCGACGTCGACAGGATGAAGGAGAGGATGAATCCGAGGTTCGGGAACTGTTCCGGCTTCAAAACGAAGGAGAGGCACCAGTCGAAGAAGGGGGAGAAGGCGGCGTCCCCCACGATGCCGCCCAAGAGCGCCACCGCGTTGACGGCGACCTGAAGCGCCGAGAAGAAGGGACCGGGATGTTCCTGCAGATCCAGGACGAGTTTGGCTCTTCGCTCCCCGTCTTCGTAGAGCGACTGCAGTCGCGATTTGCGGGAGGCGGCAATCGAAATCTCCGCCGAAGAGAAGAAGGCACTGATGCACACCAGCGCTAAGAGCAGAAAAACTTGTCCGAACGAGACCATAAGGAACCCTCAGGAAATGACAACCCGTTGATTTTATCACGGCAATGATTTTTGTTATTTGTGTGGAAATTCTCCATAGAGTCAGACTACCGGTCTAGGTTCTTTCTCGTAAAAAAGCATCATTTTCGGGACGCTCGGCGCAATGCGGGAGGCGGCTCTGTGTAGACTGTTGAGAACGGACGCCTTGTCTCCGAAACCCCACGCAAAACAAAAGGACACCACCATCATGATGAAGAAGATCGCCGTGTTCGGCGCCGTGAGCGCCGCCTTGCTTTCTTGGTCTCTCCCCTCCCAGGCCGGAGCGGTTCTCGACGCCGTGAAGTCCCGCGGCTTCGTGCTCTGCGGCGTGAATACGTCCGCCCCCGGCTTTTCCTCCGCGGACAGCCAGGGGAAGTGGAAGGGGCTCGACGTCAACGTCTGCCGCGCCGTGGCGGCCGCCGTTCTGGGCGACTCGGAGAAGGTGAAGTACGTCCCCCTCAATTCGCCCCAGCGTTTTACGGCGCTGCAGTCCGGGGAAATCGACATCCTCGCGCGCAACACGACCTGGAACATGACCCGCGACGCGAGCCAGGGCTCGGTCTTCGTGGCGGTTTCCTACTACGACGGCCAGGGCTTCCTCGTGCCGAAGTCGCTCGGCCTCAAGAGCGCGCGTGAACTCGACGGCGCGACCGTGTGCGTGCAGACCGGAACGAGCTCCGAAAAGACGCTCTCCGAATACTTCAACGCCAACGGCATGAGCTTCAAGACCGTCGTCTTCGACACGACCGAAGCCACGCAGAGCGCCTTCCTTTCGGGCCGCTGCGACGCGTACACGACCGACATGTCCGACCTTGCGGGCGCCCGTCTGCGCTCGGGCAATCCGCAGGACTACGAAATCCTTCCCGAAACGATCAGCAAGGAACCCCTCGGCCCCGCCGTTCGCCGCGGCGATGACGAATGGTTCCAGATCGTTCGCTGGACCTTCGCGGCTATGCTCGGCGCCGAAGAACTCGGCGTGACGAAGGCCAACGTCGACGAAGTCCGCAAGACGAGCCAGAGCGCCGACGTGCGCCGTCTCGTCGGCGTCGGCGAGGACATGGGCCAGATGATCGGACTCGACAAGGACTGGTCGTACCGCATCATCAAGCAGGTCGGCAACTACGGGGAGTCCTGGACCGAATTCTTCGGCCCCGAATCGCCCCTGAATCTGCCGCGCGGCCTCAATCGCCTCTGGACGGACGGCGGCCTGATGTACGCCATGCCGATTCGCTGAGAAACACTGCGGGCAAAGGCGGAGTCCGTGCGAGACTTCGCCTTTTCGATTTTTTGACCAGGGTCCCGTGACGGACCCCCTTTTCTTGGGACATCTCTAAGAGTGTTGATTCGAGACGTTTTTACGTCGGGCGGCGACGAGGCCTGGCGACTGCGGGAAAGCGTCAGAAAGCGTCGTGAGTACACGCTGCAGGCGGCTTTGCTTCTGCTCCTCGTGGCGGTCGTCGCGACCGTCGTCATGACGGTGGGCGCCAATCTGGAAGAGCGCAACATCCGCAGCGGCTTTGACTTTCTCTCCGCGCGGGCCGGCTTTGAAATCGGCGAGACGCTGATTCCCTTTTCGAGCGCCGACAGCTTCCTGCGCGCCTTCGGCGTGGGGACCCTCAACACGCTCTACGTGTCCGTCTGGGCGATCGTGACGTCGACCGTCCTCGGCTTCGTCGTCGGGCTCATGCGTCTTTCCAAACACCCGATGCTGCGTCTGCTCGGCACGGCCCACGTCGAAGCGTACCGAAACATTCCGCTTCTCGTGCTGCTCTTTGCGATCTACCTTGTCGTGACCGAATGGCTTCCCGCAGGGAACCGCGCCTGGCATCTCGGGGACTGGCTGTTCCTCTCCAAGGCGGGTCTTCAGTACGCCAAGCCCCTCTGGGGCTGGTGGGCCGTCTTCGGAGCGCTCGGTACGGCGGGCGCGGCGGCGGCCGCCGTGCGCTGGTGGCGCGCCAAGAAGACGACTTCGCTCAACGCCTCGCTTCTGGCCGTGGCCGTCTTTTTTCTCGTCTTCGCCCTCGCCTGGATCGCGGCGGGCGCGGTCGGCGGGTGGGAGCACCCGAAGGCGACGCGCTTTGCGCTGCGCGGAGGCGGGCAGTGGACGCCGGAATTTCTCACGCTCTGGTTGGGGCTCACGCTCTTCACTTCGGCCGCCATCGCCGAAATCGTCCGTGCGGGCGTGCTCGCCGTCAAGCCCGGACAGTGGCTGGCGGGGTACGCGCTCGGCCTCACCCGTTCCGAGACGGTGAGCTACATCGTCGTGCCGCAGTCCCTGCGGCTGGCGATTCCGCCGCTCGCAAGCCAGTACATGAACCTCACGAAAAACTCGTCCCTCGCCGTTCTGGTGGGGTATCCGGACGTGGTGAGCGTGGGCAACACGGCGATCAACGTGACGGCGCAGGCCCTCGAAGTGATCAGCCTCATCATGCTTGTGTACCTTCTTCTCAACCTCATTACGGCCGTGGTGATGAACCGCATCAACCGGGCCGTCATGAAGAGTTCCTTCTGAAGTTCGTCCGGAGTCAACATGGAAATTCACACGATCCGCCGTCCCGGACTTTGGCAGACTTTTCGGGAACGCTATTGCTATTCGCCCTGGGCGACGCTTCTGACGCTCGTCGTCGGAGCCGTCGTCTGCACGGTGCTTTTCCTTCTCTTCCGCTGGGGCGTTCTGAACGCCGAATGGGCGGCCGATCCCGCGGCCTGCGCGCAGGCGGACGGCGCCTGCTGGGGGTTCGTCACGGAAAAGTGGCGCCTCATCCTCTTCGGACGCTACCCCTATGAAGAACAGTGGCGTCCGGGCGTCGCCATGGCGCTTCTGCTCGGCATGACCGTCGTGAGCGCGGTCCCCGCCTTCTGGACGCAGCGGGGCGTGCGCGGTCTCGCCGCGGGCTGGGCCGCGACGCTCGTCGTCTTCTTCTCCCTTCTCTCGGGCGGCGTAGGGGGCCTCACGCCCGTTTCGACGGACATGTGGGGCGGGCTTCCCCTCACGGTGCTCCTCACGCTTTTCGGGATGACGCTTTCCGTTCCCCTCGGGATCGTGCTCGCCATCGGACGGCGCAGCCACATGCCGATCGTGCGCCTTCTCGCGACGGGCTACGTGGAATTGGTGCGCGGGGTGCCCCTCATCACCGTCCTCTTCGTGGCGGCCTTCATCTTCCCCCTGGTGATGCCCTCGCAGATCCAGATCGACGCCTTCTGGCGCATCACCGTGGCGATCGTTCTCTTTCAGGCCGCCTACATGGCCGAAACCGTCCGAGGCGGTCTGCAGACGATTCCGACGGGACAGTTCAACGCCGCGTACTCTCTGGGACTCACGAAGCGTCAGGCCTACGTGAGCGTGATTCTGCCGCAGGCCCTGGTCGCCGTCATTCCCGCCTTCGTCAACAGTCTTCTTTCCTGCTTCATGGACACGTCGCTCGTGACGGTCGTCTCGATGTACGACCTGACGGGAAGCCTCCGTCTGGCGCTCGGCGACGCCGTGTGGCGCAATTACTTTGTCGAGGGCTACGTCTTCATCGCGGCCGTCTATTTCGTGTCGAGCTTCGCGATGTCCCGCTACAGTCAATGGCTCGAGGGCTATCTCACGGGCGCCAAGCGAAGCGCCTCGGCCCTTGAGGTGCGTTAAGGAGATTTCATGGATACGAAGGATTTTCGCGGGGTCGCTCTGAATCCCTACTACGAGTTTTCCGTCGAGGTGCCGCTTTCGAACTACGGCGTGCGCTTTGAGGACTACAGAGACGCGTTTCAGGCGGGTTTCCACAGGGCCCATCGGTATTGGGACGGCATCGAGAACGTGACGGTCGTCTCCGAGACGCCGACGCTCCTCGTTCGGCGCCTTCACTTCGGCGGCGGCGCCACCGCCACGGACTGCATCGAAGGGTCCGGGGAGCGCTTCACGCACTGGATTCTCGACGCCGAGGGCAAGGTGCACGGGCGAAACGAAATCGCGCTCGAGCGCAAGGGTGAAGACGCCCGCGTGACGCACGTCTGTTCGCTCATCCCGTCGGCGAAACTCCCCGACGAACGGATCGAGGCGATTCGGGAGAAGGCCTATCGAGCCAAGGACGAGGCCTTTGCGCTCGGCGTTCTCGCCGACCTTCTGGAGGAAAGGGATCGTCACTGAAGTCCCGACAAAACGCGTCGGCCCGACTCACCTGAGCCGGGCCGACGTGTTTCTGGGGATCGGGGAGGCGTGCGTCAGCGGTTCTGGCGCTTTTCGCCGAACTGCATGATGGCGTTCAGAAGGATGGCCCCGAAGGTGGCCGTCCCGATGCCGCCCAACATGAAGCCGCCGAGATTGAGCGTGAAGTCGCCGCCGCCGAGAATGAGCGTCACGGCCGCCACGATGAGGTTGCGGTTGTCGCCGAAGTCCACCTTGTTGACCACCCACACGCGGGCGCCGGCCACGGCGATGAGACCGAAGACGACGATGGAGGTGCCGCCGAGGATGGCCTGCGGAATCGTCTGGATGACGGCGCCGAACTTGGGCGAGAAGCCGAGCACGATCGCAAAGAGAGCGGCCACGGGGAAGATCAGGGTGGAGTAGACGCGCGTGGCGGCCATCACGCCGATGTTTTCACCGTAGGTCGTCACGCCCGTGCCGCCGCAGGCGCCCGACACCATGGTGGCGATCCCGTCGCCGAGGAAGGCGCGGCCCATGTAGGGGTCGAGGTTGCGGCCCGTCATGGCCGTGACGGCCTTGATGTGGCCGAGGTTCTCGCCGACGAGAATGATGACGACCGGCACGATCAGCGCGATGGCGTCGACGCTGAAGACGGGCGAGGTGAAGGAGGGCATCCCGAACCAGGGGGCGTTGGCGATGACGGAGAAGTCGATGGGCTTGCCGCCGAGACCGAGCACGTTCGAGAGAAGCGCGTAGATCAGGTACGAAAGGGCGAGGCCCACGAGGATCAGGAGCTTCTGCAGAAGGCCGCGCGTGAAGACCGCGACGCCGCCCACGCAGAGGACCGTGAGCACGGCCATCCAGGCGTTGAAGTCGGTGCCGCCGACGCTGCGCACGGCCGTGGGGGCGAGATTGAGCCCGATCACGGCCACGACGGCGCCCGTCACGACGGGCGGCATGAGTTTTTCAATCCACTGCACGCCCGTGAACATCACGATGAGCCCCACGAGGGCGTAGACCGCGCCGCAGGCTATGATCCCGCCTAGGGCGACCGCGATGTTGGGGTTGGCCCCCGTTCCCGCCGCATAACCCGTGGCGGCGATCACGACGCCGATGAAGGCGAAGGAGGAGCCGAGGTAGCTCGGCACGTGGCCGCCCACCAAAGCAAAAAAAATGAGTGTCCCGATGCCACTCATCAATACAGCCAAATTGGGGTCGAAACCCATCAAAATCGGTGCCAGCACGGTGGAGCCGAACATGGCCACGACGTGCTGAAGACCCAGGGCGATCGTCTGTCCCGTCGGAAGTCTTTCGTCGGGGGCGATGATGCCTTCTGTTTTCAGTTTCCAGGTCGGAAAGTAACTCATCTGTAAACTCCGGTTGAGCGTCCTGAGGGGATAGGACGTTTTTTCAGCGAAATCGTTCCATTGTAGGACTCTTTCTTTCCTTCGTGTGGACCGTTCGCGAAAAGCGCTTGCCCAGAGAGGAAGATTCAGGGCCGCAAATCGAATCCGAGGGGCGCGATTTCTATAGAATGTGTGCTCTCCGAACCCCTCGCCGCGCACGTGCCGCGGGAGACCAGGTTCCCCTCGTGCGCACACGCACACGACACGAAGCTTCAGGACGTCGGATCCGAGAAGGAGGGTCCGGCGAATCTCTTCTTTCAACTCTTTCTTTAGGGCCGCGGCGCCTTCGGGCGATTCTGCGGATAGTGGCTATGACGAGTCCGAATCCGGCGCTGGTGCGCGACGTGGAAGAACGCCGCACCTTCGCCATCATTTCCCACCCCGACGCGGGGAAAACCACGCTGACGGAAAAGCTCCTTCTCTTCGGAGGCGCCATTCAGATGGCCGGTGCCGTGAAGGGGCGCAAAGCCGCGCGCCACGCCACGTCCGACTGGATGGAAGTGGAAAAGCAGCGCGGGATTTCCGTGACGAGTTCGGTCATGCAGTTCCGCTACGACGGACACGTGATCAACCTGCTCGACACGCCGGGGCACGAAGACTTCTCGGAAGACACCTACCGCGTGCTCACCGCCGTGGACGCGGCCGTCATGGTGATCGACGCTGCCAAGGGCGTGGAAGCGCAGACCGTGAAGCTCCTCGAAGTCTGCCGCATGCGCAACACGCCGATCATCACCTTCATCAACAAGCTCGACCGTGAAGTGCGGGATCCGCTCGATCTGCTCGGGGAAATCGAAAACGTGCTGAAGCTCCAGTGCGTGCCGATCACCTGGCCGATCGGGATGGGCAAGACCTTCCGCGGCGTCTTCTCGCTCCTCAAGAACCGTCTGGTCCGCTTCACTCCGGGCGAAGAGCGTCTCACGCAGGATCAGGAAGTGATCGAAGGGCTCGACAATCCCGAGCTCGACCGTCTCTTCCCGATGGAAATGCCCTATGTGCGCGAGTCGATCGAACTCGTTCAGGGCGCGACCGAACCCTTCGATCTCGAGAAGTTCCTCGCCGGCAAACAAAGCCCCGTCTTCTTCGGTTCCGGCGTCAACAACTTCGGCGTGCAGGACGTGCTCGACGCGCTCGTCGCCTGGGCGCCGTCGCCGCGTCCGCGTCAAACGACGACGCGCTTCGTGGAGCCCGTGGAAGAACCCTTCACCGGCTTCGTCTTCAAGATCCAGGCCAACATGGACCCGCGCCATCGGGACCGCATCGCCTTCTTCCGCGTCTGCTCGGGCCGCTACAGCCAGGGCATGAAGGTGCACCACGTGCGCGAAGGCCGCGAAATGAAGCTCGCCAACGCGCTCACCTTCATGGCGCAGGACCGCGTCGTCATGACCGACGCAGTTGCGGGCGACATCATCGGGATCTACAACCACGGACAGCTGCACATCGGCGACACACTCACCGAAGGCGAGAGCATGCTCTTTACGGGCATTCCGAACTTCGCTCCGGAACTCTTCCGCGCGGCACGCAGCAAGGACCCCTTCAAGGCCAAGCAGCTTCAGAAGGGTCTGCAGGAGCTCGGCGAAGAGGGTGCCATTCAGGTCTTCACCGGAGAGTTCGGGAACATTCTCCTCGGGGCGGTCGGACAGCTGCAGTTTGAAATCGTCGCCCAGCGCCTCGCCACGGAGTACAAGGTCGACGCGATCTACGAGAGCACCGACGTCTCGACGGCCCGGTGGCTCTCCTTCCCCGACGACGCGACCCGCAAGGACTTCGAGCGCGAGCAGGGGGCGCGTCTTGCGACCGACGTCAACGGCAACACCGTCTACCTCGCCACGTCGATCTACAACCTGGAGACCACGATGGAGCACTGGCCCCAGGTAAAATTCCACACCACGCGTGAAATGACGCAACGCTTCTAAAGAGAAAGGCCGCCGAATCGAAAATTGGCGGCCTTTCCTCGTCTTGGTGCGGCGCTTCAGTTCGCGGGACGTCCCGTGCGTTCGACCCAGCGCAGCGAAGAGCCGAGGCGGTTGAGGCCGAGCGTGCGGTGCGCGATGCGGACGATGTCGTTTTCCACGAAGATGTTCGACTCCGCCCCCACTTCGGTGCCCGCCTTGTTGTCGTAGAGCTGATAGGAAGCTCTCGTCATCTGCGGGGTGATGTTGGGCATGACGACGTTGCAGCCGTGCAGAATCCCCATGATGCGGCCGCGCGGCTCGAGCGTTTCGAGCGCCGTGGCCGCCGCGATGTTGACGTTTCGCAGAACGAGGCGCGTCGCGGCGATCATGTTGAGGGAAAGTCGCAGAAGATCGTCGTGCGGCATCTGTCCGAGCGACACCATGTCGGCGCCGAGGCTCGTGAGATAGGGGCCCATGCCGATCATGTCGGCGCCCACCTTCTCGAAGGTGCGGATGTCCTGCACCAGATCCTCAATCGTCTGTCCGGGCAGGCCGATCATGACGCCCGTTCCCACCTGATAGCCGGCCTTGCGGAGGTTGGCGAGCGCTTCGTAGCGGTGTTCGAGCACCTTTTCATGCTTGCCCGGCGTGCAGTGAAGACGGTGAAAGAGTTCGGGATTGCTCGATTCGATGCGAAGCAGATAGCGAAGCCCGTCGGGATTGCCGCTCGCTTCGGCCCAGTATTCGTAGACCTCGGGCGACTGCTCTCCGAGCGAGAGCGTGATGCCGAGCCCCTGCGGAAGCGCCTCCGTGCAGCTCATTTCGTGAATGTCCCGAAGGAGCTCGCCGATGAAGGTCACCCACTTCGGATCCCGGCGTTCCCCCGCCTGAATGGCGATGGAGCCGTATCCGTTCTCGAGGGCGAGACGGGCGCACTCGAGAATCGTCTCGCGCGGGAGCGTGTAGCGCTCCACGCCGTGGTTGGCCTTGCGGATGCCGCAGTAGCGGCAGTTGGCCGTGCACACGTTGCTGATCTCGATGAGCCCGCGCAGATAGACGTTGGGACCCATTTCCCGGGTCGTCAGGTCATAGGCGCGGCGCTGCAGAAGGTCGGCTTCTTCGGGTGTGCGGATGCGCAGAATCCTCGCGACTTCTTCGTCGGTGAACTCGGTCTGCGCGAGGAGGTCGTCAAGAGCTTTCACGGGGCTTTCCGTCCTTCTTCGAGAGCGTTTCGATAGGCCTGCAGGGCTTCGGGGTGGCAGCTCAGAATTCTTTCGAGCACGCCCTGCAGATAACTGATGGTGAGGCCGTAGTTCGTCATCGGAACCCCCTGTTCGTGCGCCTGGCGCAGACGCGCGAGCATGTGCGCGCGCGTCACGACGCAGCCGCCGCACTGAATGACGATGCGGTAGGGCGTGAGGTCGTCAGGGAAGTCCTTGCCGACGGCAACGTCGATCTTGAGGTCGGCCCCGGTGCGCTCGCGAAGCCACCGGGGAATCTTCACGCGGCCGATGTCGTCCTTTTGCGGATGGTGGCTGCAGGTCTCGCCGATGAGGATGCGGTCGCCGTCCTTGAGAAGGGAAAGCGCGGCGGCGCCGCGCGCCATCTCGACGATGTCGCTCTTGCTGTAGGCCATCTGCGTGGAAAACGTCGTGAGCGGAATGCCTTCGGGCGTCTGCTCGTTGACGGTCTTGATGACCTGGGAGTCCGCCATGACGAGTTTCGGGGGGTGCTTGAGGTCGGCGATCGCCTCGGCGACGCGGTCTTCCTGGACGACGAAGCACTTGGCGTGCGCGTCGAGCAGTTCGCGGATCGCCTGCACCTGCGGCAGGATCAGACGTCCCTTCGGGGCGCCCGTGTCGATCGGCGTCACGAGGATCACCGTGTCGCCCGGACCCGCTAGGTCGCCCACGAGCGGACGGTCGGGCGCGATGCGGTCCTGAGCGAGACGCACCATGACCGAGCGGAGCTCTTCGAGCCCCGTGCGTTCGCGCGCGCTCGTGAAGACGACGGGCAGCCCCGTCTTCTCCCAGACGGCGCGGTCGAAGTCGGGCGTTTCGTCCGTGCGGTTGACGACGAGCACGGCGGGCGTGCCGAGCGCGCGGGTGCGCTCGATGATCCGCTTTTCCTCTTCGTCAAAGGTGGCGGGCGTCGTGACGATGAGCGCCATGTCGACCCATTCGAGCACCGAGAGCGAACGCTTGACGCGGGCGAGACCGAGGTCTCCCACGTCGTCCACGCCGGCCGTGTCGATGAAGACGACCGGCCCGAGGGGCAGAAATTCGCAGGCTTTTTCGACCGGATCGGTCGTCGTGCCCGGCACGTTCGAGACGATCGAGATCGTCTGGTTCGTCAGGGCGTTGATGAGAGAACTTTTCCCGGCGTTTCGTTTGCCGAAGAGCCCGATGTGCAGCCGCAGGCCCTTGGGCGTGTTGAGTAGGGACATGTTTGCGTCACCCGAATGAGAAAAAAAAGAAAAGGTCGGACAAACATCTTATCCGACCTTTTCGCGGTTATGCGCTCCTCAGAAGAGGTAGCTCGAAACCATTACTTTTCGATGTTGGTGCGAATGACGTCGCGTTCGAGCCAAATCGGAGCATGGTGTTCAGCGGCTTCGTACGAGATCGTACCCGGGCCGAGACGCCAAATGCCCTTGAAGTGTTCCATCGAAAGGAGAGCGAGCGGGATGTGGGCGCACACGACGAGGACCGACACGATGATCGAACCCCAGACGTGGAAGTAGAACGTCCAAGCATAGACCTGCTTGCCGATGAGCGGAGCGCCGATCCAGAGCATCCAGCCCGTGACGGCGAGCGCCGCGATCATGCCCATGAAGAGCAGATAGGAGGCCTTCTGACCGCCGTTGTAGCGACCCTGCGGGGGAACTTCCACCGGGCCGAACGGGATCTTGAAGAAGCGGCGGGGATAGCCGCCGAAGTTGCGGAACCAGTAGATCGTGTTGCGGTCCCATTCCAGGCAGGCGCGAAGAATGAGGGCAAAACGGTCCGGAGCCACCACGATGAAGCCGAGCAGATTGAACGTGAAGATCGCGCCGAGGATCAGGTGGGCGATCATGTTCGCTTCAGCGGCTTCCGCGGAAGGTTCACAGAAATACACGTACGCACCCGTAAAGAGAAGGGCAAACCACGTGATCGCGTTGAGCGAGTGGAAGACCTTGTCGGGGGCATGGAAGCGGAGAATGCGATTGTTAGCCATGGTTAGCCTCCGAGGTCGTGGCGGCAAGCAGAGTGCGCTGATAGTAATGGGTGTGGAGCAGTTCATGCATGGTGTGGTCCACGGGCTTGGTGTTCAAGTCCTTGTAGACGCGCATGACGACCGAGTTCTGGTGGGAACTCGTCAAACCCATGCTCTGGCAGAGCTTGTCGTCCTTGTAGAGACCGGCCTGACGGGCCTTGATGATGACGCCGCGACGGGCGATCAGGTCACCGATGGCCCAACCGCAGACGGCGACGGCGCCGACGCAGAGACCGCAGACTTTCAGAAAGCCGCGACGACCCAGAATCAATGCAGCGGGGCGCTCGGCGTAATCATAATTTTCAGACAGCATTTGTATAACCTCGCGTCAGGAATTCTTAAACACGCAGCGGCAGGGGCATCGTGGGATGCAGCCAGGCCGTGCCCTTGGGCTGAACCGGCTGACCGCCGCCGTTGACGCAACCGCCCGGGCAGTTCATCACTTCGATGAAGTGATAGCGATTCTTGTCGACGCGGACGCGGTTGAGAACTTCCTTGAGGCCCTGGTTGGCGCCGTTGACGACGCAGACGCGGACTTCGAACTTCTTGCCGCCGAGCGCCTTGACGGGCACGGGGATGGTGGCTTCGACGATGGCGTTGTCGTAGCCGCGGACGATTTCGATGTCGGCGTTCTTGAGTTCTTCACCCGAAAGAGCGAAGTAGGCCGTACGGAGAGCGGCTTCCATCACGCCGCCCGAGCAACCGAAGATCGTGCCGGCGCCCGTGTAGACTTCGAGGTCCTTGCGTTCGCGGGTCTTGGGCATGTTGAGCGGGTTGATGCCCTTGCGGCGCATGAGTTCGGCGATGTCGCGGGCCGTGAGCGAGGCGTCGATGTCCTGGAAGGAGGGCGTGTCGGCCGGGATTTCCTTCGTGGCGACGAGATAACGCCAGGCGGTGTTCATTTCGGGGCGCGAGGCTTCGAAGATCTTGGCCGTGCAGGGCGTGACCGAAACGAAGAAGATCTTGCGCGGATCGACCTTGAGGATGTGCTTGGCAGCCCAGGTCTTGGCGAGCGTACCGCCCATCTGCAGCGGCGACTTGGCCGTCGAGAGGTGCGGGAGCATGTCGGCGTGATACGTTTCGGCGTTCTTGATCCAGGCCGGGCAGCAGGACGTGAAGTGCGGGAACGGATGGTGAGCCATTTCGTCGACTTCCGGGCCGCGTTCGCCGAGGACCCAGTACTGGATCTTCTTCACGAATTCCGTGCCTTCTTCGATGATGGTCTGGTCGGCCGTGCTGTTGCAGTCGTAAACCGTCATGCCCAACGCTTCGAGAGCGTTGTTCATCTGTTCGGTCGAGAGGTCGCCGGGTTCGCCGCCGAATTCTTCACAGAGCGAAACGCGGACGGCGGGCGACGGATGCGCCACGACGATCTTTTCCTTCTGATCGAGGACGTGTTCGACCTGGTCGACGAAGCTCATCTGTTCGATGGCGTCGAACGGGCAGGCGATCAGGCACTGACCGCAGTAGAGGCACGCGTCTTCGGTGATTTCATGCTTGGCGCCGAGACCGCCCTTGATGGCGTCGGTCGGGCAGAACTTGCGGCAGGTGTCGCAGCCGACGCAGTTCTCCTTGTTGATGTGGATAATCCCGCGGAGTTCGCCCTTGCGAAGATTACCGACGTAGGCGGGACCGTCTTCCCCGTGGGCGTTGGCGCCCGGCAGGAAGGTTTGGACCGTGATCGTATCTTTGGACATTGAAAAGTTCTCCAGAGTTGAGGTCGGAAGGCGGGGAAAACCGTTTCCAGCGTCCTTTTCCCGCTGGCCGACTGCCGCAGAGAGGGACGGCGGGGGTCGTCGGAGCTTCGGAAAAGAACAACGCTCAATTTTGTGAAACGAAGGCGGGTCGCCCGCGCCAAAATGCCGGGCGAGACCTTCGAGGATCAAGCTTGAATTTTACGGGGAATCCCCGTGAAGTGACATCGTCCGAGGGGGGGCGGAGATCTAGATCGAAAGAGGTAGTCCGAGGGAAAACAAGGTACTTTTTCGATGAAAGTTGACGAGAATCAATCTTTGAGAAATTCTCTTTACAAAAAATCGAATGCCTTGTCGTTGTTGAGATTCCGAGTGAATCACTCGGTTATTCAGCATTTCCGATGCAGGAAAAAAGCGCCCTCCGGGAGGAGGGCGCGGAAGGGTTACATGTCGGCTTCCTTGAGCGGAGCGCGCAGTTCGGCGCGGACGTTGTCCATGCCCGAATAGAAGGCCTTCATCATGACGAGGCCGAGGAACTTCCCGGCGTCGGTCACGATGATGTGGTCGGGATCGTTCGGATCGTCCTCGATGGCGCCCGCAAGGCGCAGCCCGAGCATTTCCTTGAAGAGCGCGCGGTCGACGTTGATGCCGTGGACTTCGCGGAAGTAGCGTCGCGAGAGGCGGTGCGAGAAGAGGCCGAGCATCAGGCGGTACTGCCAGATGGCGTGCGCGTCGAACTGACGGCGGCGTTCCACCCCGGTGTTGCCCTGCGCGATGCGTTCGGCATAGCGGCGAAGGCTGAAGGTGTTGACGTAGAGGCTGTCGCCGAGGAAGGAGAAGGCCCCCGAGCCCACCCCGAGGTATTCGTCGTAGTCGACCACGTATTCGTCGAAGCCTTCGTCGTTCGTGCGCCCGAAGGTCCAGGACGTCAGGTGGTTGTAGCGGCTCCCGAGCGTGTCGAGAATCACGCGGTACTGATCGGCGAGCTGATTGCCCTTGGCGGCGATGTCGTTCTTCACGCTCTTTCGCGTCTGGGACGTGACCATGAGCGGGTAGGTCGTGACCTGGCGCGGATTGAGCTGCCAGATCTTTTCCATGTCGTCATGGAGCATGTCGAGGGTCTGTCCGCGGAAGCCGAACATCATGTCGACGTTGCAGGTGGGGAAGAGTTCCTGCGCGTACTGCAGACGCTCGAAGATCTGTTCGCCCGAACCGAACTTTTCGTAGCGGTCCGAGAGCTTCAGGATTTCGTCGTTGAAGCTCTGCACGCCGATGGACATGCGGTCCACGAGCCCCTTGAGGTTGCGGAACTGCGGCGTCGTGATGATCTGCGGGTCGGTTTCGCAGCTGATTTCCTTGATCGACGGGAAGAGCTTCTTGGCGTGCTCGATCGTCTTGATCAGTTCGTCCTCGAGAATCGTCGTCGTGCCGCCGCCGATGTACATGGAGTGGAAGTCGTAGCCGAGGGCGTGGACGTACTCCATTTCCTTGCGCAGGTTGACGAAGTATTCGCGCGCCTTGTACTCCTTGAAAAGGAAGCGGTGGAAGGTGCAGTACGTGCAGAGCGTGTGGCAGAACGGAATGTGCGCGTAAAGCAGATAGCGGTGACCCTCCTGCGGCGGCGGAGGGTTCTTGAGGATGATGGGATCGCAGTGCAGATAGCGCTTGATGTAGTAGTCCATCACCCGGTCGGTGGCCCCGATCATCCAGTCGGGGAGGAGTTTGCGGGGACGGGGAACGTAGTTCGAGGTGGTCATGGATCGTGTCGCATGAAAAAAACAAGTCCCCGCATTGTACTATTGCGCGCCCTCTTTGCTTCTTAAGAAGCTTGACCGCGTCGGGCGTAAATGTGTTCGATGTTTTCGGCGAAGTGCTTGGAGAGCGGTCCGCGCTTAAGCTTCAGGGTCGGCGTCAGAAGACCGTTGTCGACGGTCCACGGCTCGAGCGTGAGGATGACGGCCCGCGGCAGCGCATAGTAGGGGAAGCCCTTCGCGGCGGCCTTGGCGCGCTGCAGAGCCAGCGTCTTCGCGGCCGGAGCCGAAAGCGACGCGGGATCCTGCGGGTCGAGTCCGAGTCCCTCGGCCGTGCGCTTCCACTCTTCTCCCTGCAGCACCGCAATGAGCGTGAGGAAGGGACGGTTTTCGCCCACCACGTAGGTCTGCTCGAAAAGGGGATCGGTTTCGAGGGCGTTTTCCAGATCGGTCGGCGCGATCTTCTCTCCCGTCGACGTCACGATGATTTCCTTGATGCGGCCCTTGATGCGAAGGAGCCCTTCGGGAGTGAATTCGCCGACGTCCCCCGTTCGGAACCAGCCGTCTTCGGTGAAGGCCGCCTCGACGGCGTCGGGACGACGCCAGTAGGACTTCGTCACCGAGGGGCCCCGCACCTGAATTTCGTCGCCTTCGCCGAGACGCACTTCAACGCCGCGGAAGGGACGTCCCACCGTGTCGGGGTGATTTTCCTCGAGCGAATTGCCGGCGATGATCGGACTCGTTTCCGTCATGCCGTAGCCCTGAATGATGGGGAGTCCCAGCCCGCAAAAGAGCTTGGCCACCTCCATGTTGAGGGCGGCGCCGCCCGAGATGGCGATGCGCAGTTTGCCTCCGAACTGCGAAAGGAGGAGCTGCGAGACCTTCGGGAGCACGAAGGCGCGCACGAAGCCGTCGCGCCAGGCGCCCGTCTTGTCGAAGGGAATGCCGTTGCGGCGGGCGAAGTCGCGCCACCCCGTCTGCACGGCCCACTCGAAGAAGGTGCGCTCGACAACGCCGGCCTTTTCAAGACGCTTGCGGATCCGTCCGTAGATCTTTTCGTAGATCCGGGGCACCGAAATGATGACGTCGGGGCGGACCTGACGGAGATCTTCCGCGAGGAGCAGAACCGAACGGTTGTAGACGATCGTGCAGCCCGTGGCGAGGGCGAGGTAGTAGCCCGCCGTACGCTCGAACATGTGCGAGAGAGGCAGGAAGGAGAGGAAAACGTCTCCCACCTTGGGCGAGACGCAGTGCAGCGTGGCCCGGACGTTGGCGACGATGTTGGCCTGAGACAAAACCACGCCCTTGGGGCGCCCGGTGGTGCCCGACGTGTAGATGACGCAGGCGGGCGCCTCGGGGTCGGAAGCGAGCGGCGGCTCTCCGGCGAAGGCTTCGCCGAGGTGCAGGAAGTTCGCGAGGGGAAGCAGGGGCAGGCGGTCCGCATCGCTCTCTTCGTTCTCCTCTTCGGTGAGAACGACGTGGCGCAGGGCGAGTTCGCCCTCGGGCACCGCGCGGATCTGCTCCCAGCGGCTGCGGCGGTTCGTGACGAGAATTCGGGCGCCGCTGTCGGAGAGGAGGAAGCGGCAGGCCCCCGGCGTATCGATGGCGTGCAGAGGCACCGGAACGAGACCGTTGGCCATGGCGGCCATGTCCGCGCAGACGTGATGCACGCCGTTGGGCAAGAGAATCCCGACGCGGTCGCCCGTTTCCAGGCCGAGCGCGGCGAAGCTTCGCCTCCACGCGTCGATGCGGGTTGCGAGTTGCGAGTACGAGACGGACTGCCACTGAGCGCTCTTTCGGTCGTACTCCCGAAGGGCTTCCCGTGGTCCCCACGTCTTGCAGGCGGAGAAAAGGAGTTCCGGCAAGGTATTCTTGCCGTTCAATTCTTGTGCACGATCCATTTGTTTCCCAGCGTATGTGACCGCCCTTTTCCTGCCGGCGGCCAAGGTCTTTTTCTTTTATAGGTCTTTTCCCCTCCTCACGGAGCCCGTGAGGAAGGGGATTTTCTCAGTGTTAGCCCTCATTCGGCGCAGACCGGGAGCGCCTCGGGTCTTCTTCAGGACCCCGAAGCCTCCTCGATCTGGCGGCGCTTTTCTTCAAGCGCCTCCCAGCGTTCGAAGAGTTCCTCCGTTTCCTTCTCGATCTCCGCGGAACGCGCGGCGTCGGCCTTCCGTTCGGCGACGTCGAGCAGGTGATACTCGGCGCCGCTCATTTTTTCGTAGAGCGCCTTTTGCTCGGCTTCGAGATTTTCAAGACGGGTCGGGATCTCTTCGAGGTCGCGGGTTTCCTTGAAGCTCAGCTTCAGGGTGCGCTGACGCGTGCGCTCCACGGGCTTCGGAGCCGCCTTGACGGGGGCGGGTTCCGCGGGAGCGGGGCGCTGGCGCAGCCAGTCTTCGTAGCCGCCCACGTATTCGCGCCAGACGCCGTTGCCTTCCGGGGCGAGCACTTCGGTCACCACGTTGTCGAGGAAGCGGCGGTCGTGGCTCACGAGGATGATGGTCCCGGGATAGGTGAGAAGCGTCTGCTCCAGGAGTTCCAGCGAGTCGATGTCGAGGTCGTTCGTCGGTTCGTCGAGCACCAGCAGGTTGGCGGGCAGGGCGAAGAGGCGCGCGAGAAGCAGGCGGTTTCGCTCGCCCCCGGAGAGCGAGCTCACCGGGACGTTCGCCCGCCGCGGCGGAAAGAGAAAGTCCCCGAGGTAGGCGACGATGTGCTTTTTCTCGCCGCCGATTTCGACCCAGTCGGACCCCGGCGAAATGGTTTCGGCGACGGTCTTCGTGAGGTCTAGCTGTTCGCGAAGCTGATCGAAGTAGGCGATCTTCAGATTGGTGCCGAGCCGAACCGTTCCGGCGTCGGGCTGCAGTTGTCCGAGAAGAAGCTTGATGAGCGTGCTCTTGCCGGCGCCGTTTCGGCCGATGAGTCCGAGCCGGTCGCCGCGCATCAGGGTGAAGTTCAGGTCGCGCACGACGGTCTTCGAGCCGAAGGACTTGGAGAGATTCTCGACTTCGGCCACGATTTTTCCGCTCTTTTCGCCCGCGTCGATCTGCAGACGGATCGACCCCATGCGGTCCCGGCGCTCGCTTCGTTCTCTGCGCAGGCGCTCGAGTCGGCGCACGCGACCTTCGTTGCGCGTGCGGCGCGCTTCGATGCCCTTGCGGATCCAGACCTCTTCCTGCGCCCAGAACTTGTCGAAACGCTGCCGGGCGAGCTCTTCGGCGGCGAGCTCCTCTTCCTTGCGGTTTTCGTACGCGGCGAAGTTGCCGGGGTAGGAGCGGAGAATGCCGCGGTCGAGTTCGACGATGCGCGTCGAAACGTTGTCGAGGAACTGTCGGTCGTGCGTGATGACGATGAGCGAGCGCTGATTGCGGCACTGCGTGTTGACGAGCTCTTCAAGCGTCGCGATCGCGCGGATGTCGAGGTGGTTCGTCGGTTCGTCGAGAAGCAGCAGATCCGGCTCGAGCGCGAGTGCGAGCGCCAGGGCGGCGCGCTTCTTTTCCCCGCCCGAAGCCTTGGCCGGATCGGTGTTGACGTCGAGGTCGAAGCGGTGGAGCATCTCCTCGATGCGGGCGCGGACACGCCAGACTTCGCGTTCGTCGGAAATCTCCTGAAGACGGCCGCGCAGGGCAAGGCTTTCGAGCACGGTGGGCGCCTCGGGCAGGAGGGGCTCCTGTTCGACAAACACCGTGCGCAGGCCGTCAGTGAATTGGAGTTCGCCGTCGTCGAGCTTGGTCTTGCCCGCCAGAACGGAGAGAAGCGAACTCTTCCCCGTGCCGTTTCGACCGATCAATCCGACGCGTTCGCCGGGATCGATGGTGAGTTGGGCGCCGTCGAGCAGCGGCAAATCGCCCCAGGCGAGATGTGCGTTGAGAAGGGTAAAGAGAGCCATGAGAGTCGTTCGGAAAGAAAGGGGCGGCCGGTATGGGTGACCGTCCGCCCGCGGGAAAAACCAATGTCAGCGCTCGTCAGAGAACGCTCGGTTCGGGGAGGGCTTCCTCCCCGTCGGAAGCGGGAGCGTCCGCGATCGGAGCCGCAGCGGCGGCGCCGGGTTCCTCAAAGGGCGTCTCGAAGGGACGCGTTTCGATGCCCGGAGGCGTCGCTTCCGGCGCGGCGGGCGCGGAGGGTTCCGTGCGGACCGGAGCGGGAAGCATTTTACTCGGCGCCGGCTGTTCGGGGCCGACGTCCTCGATGATGACGGGCACCACCGTAACCGATGCCTTGGCGGGCAGCACTTCCTTGACGGTGAGCGTCTGGCGCGAAGGAATGGAAACTTCCGGCAGGGGACCAGGCTTGGCCACGCTCTCCGAGGCAACTTCAATCAGATGCCCTTCCCGCACGAGAACGGTTTCGGGCGTGCGCTCCACGACGGGCGAGCGGTCGCGATCGAGGACGAGACGTCCGGTCTCCCCTTCCATTTCGAAGGAGCGGTTCGACTGCGCCCAACGTTCGGCTACGCCGAAGGCGTCCGCACCGAAGGCAAAGAGCCGCTTGGCAGCGGGCGAATAAGGCATGGCGGCGGCAAAGCGCGCCGTGAAGCTCTGCGCGTCGTAGCGCAGGAGCAGGGGACATTCCGCAAAGACGAGGCCTTCGAGGTCGAAGGCGAGGGCCGTCGCGGCGGAGCTCGCCGCGGGGTCGCCCGGATTGGACGTGGACGTGCCCCAGACGCGGCTCTTTCTAGGGAGAGAGCTACGCACGATGCTCGCCGACTGCGCGTCGAGCGCGAGGAGGACGCCCGCATAGGGCGGCGTGGATTCGGCGCGGCGCACCGCCATGTCGGAATCCAACCGCTTGAGGGCCTGGTCACGGATGCGGCGTTCGCTTTCGGTCGTCCCGGGCAGATGGCGAAGTTCCTGCCGGCGCTGCGCAAAGCGCCGTTCGTCCTCTTCGGAGAGAACGGGCTGCACCTTCTCGCGAAGGCGCTTGAGGTCCATGTCGTCGATGCGGTAGATCTCAAAGGGCGTGCCCGAGGCCGTCAGAACCTTGGCGTAACTCTCGGCGATGCGCGTTTCCCAGGCGCCCGACTGCGAGAGAATCAGAATCTTTTGCCGTTCGGGCGTCGGCAGGGCGGCCGTTTCGCCTGAAAGAGGCGCGGTCGCATCGGGGAGAGCCGGCACGGGGTCGGTCGGTGCGGAGGTTTCCGGCGCGGGGGCCGCCGGCACGGGCGCTTCCAGAGTGCTCTTTTCGAGCGCCGCGACCGCGAGCCGCGCGATGTATTCGGCTTCGTTTTCGGTCGAAAGCGACATCATCACGAGATTGGCCGGGATTTCCGAGTCGAGGACCGCTTCCGAGGGATGATTGAGCGCCACGACGGGGAGGGGCAGGGCGCCGATTCGGATGAGTTCCGTCACGCGCTCCTTCTGAAGCGGTCCCACCACCACGTCGGCGCCCGCCACCACGGCGCTCTGCAGCACTTCCGTAAGGGACGTCGATTCGGGGGCTTCCACCAGAAGCACTTCGGCGGGTTCGCGGCTCGTCTGACTGGCGGCGAGAAGCCCGTTTCCGACGATCTTGGAGGCGGCCGTGAAGGGAGAGCCGTCGGGCGGCATCACCAACGCGATCGTCAGGCGGTCCGATTCTTCGGGCAGGAGGGACGAGAAGGGCGCCGCGGCCGGATCGACCGCGGAGGCCTCGGTCGTCATTCCGGGCGCTTCGGACGCGGCGATCGACGTCTCGACCGCATTCCCCTCGTCGGAACGTGCTTCGAGGGTATCATTTCCACCTGCATCGGGCGGAGTAACCGGTTCCGCAAGGACGACCGAGCCGACCGATGCGATCAGGCATGCGGAAACAAATCTACGAAGGGTGAACATGGCTTCTTTATCGGAACGGTGGCAAGACAATACGTTGATGACGGCGGCAGGGGTGGCCGAGCAGGAGTTCCCCGCGGGGGCGCTCTACGTGGTGGGGTTGCCCATCGGCAACATGGGAGACATCACGCTACGTGCCTTGTGGGTTCTCTCCCATGCCGACACCGTAGTAGCTGAGGATACCCGAGAGACGCGCAAGTTGCTTGATAAATTCGGCATCAACGTTCGTTTGTTCTCCGTTCGGGAACACAACGAAGTGAAGGGCGCCGAACAGGTCGTCGCCCTGCTCGGAGCGGGCGAGCGCGTGGCGCTCGTGACCGATGCGGGCACGCCCGCCGTGTCCGATCCCGGAGCCCGGGTGGTGCACGCCGTCCGCGAAGCCGGTCACCGCGTGATCCCGATTCCGGGGGCGAGCGCCGTCGTCACGGCGCTTTCCGCAGGCGGTCTGCTCGGAGAGGGTTTTTCCTTTGTCGGCTTTTTGCCGCCCCAGTCGAAGGCGCGCAAAACGGCGATCGCACGTTGGGCGTCGCGCCACGAACCCTTTGTTTTCTACGAGGCGCCGCACCGCATTGTCGACATGTTGCGCGATCTCGCCGCGGCGCTCGATCCCGAACGTCGGATTGTGGTGGCCCGCGAACTCACGAAGCGCTTTGAAACGATCGTGTCGCTCACGGCCGGAGAATTGCCCGCCTGGCTCGACGATCACGAACCGCGCGGCGAGTACGTGATTCTTGTCGATGAGGCGCCGCATCGGGAGGAGGGCCTCACCGAACGGGACCGCCGTTGGCTCGACGTCCTGCGCGAATTGCTTCCCGCCTCGAAACTCGCCGCGGCCGCCGCCAAGGCGACGGGCAACGACCGTTCCGCCCTCTACGATCTCCTCACCAAGAAGTAAACGGGGGACGTTCTGTCCCACAAAACAAAGATCCCCGGAAGAGCCGATGCTTTTCCGGGGATCTTTTAGTTCGGAGGCAGGACGTCTTATTCGTCCGAGCGCAACGCGATTTCGCGGGTCTTCGAGGAGTGGATGTTGCGCACGAGACTGTCGAGAAGACTCGAGAGCTCCTCCACGAGATTGGAGTTGCTGATCACGCCGACGAGCGCGCCTTCCTCATCCACGATCGGCAGACGACGAATCCCGAACTCGCGCATGCGGGCGAGGGCCACCACCATGCTTTCGGTGGGGGCCGCGGTGACGACGGGCGCCGTCATGGCTTCATGCACGGTCACTTTGTTCGGATCCCGATTGCGGGCGACCACTTCGATGGCGATGTCACGGTCCGTGATCATGCCGATCGGGCGATTGTTGCGGTCCACCACTACGAGACTGCCGACGTGTTCGCGGCGCATCTGGGCCGCACATTCCGTAATGTTCTTCTCATCGGTGATGGTCGCGACCTTGTGCACGGCCATGTCGATGACTTTCATGGAGCGGGTTCTCATAGTTCCAAATCACCCTTTTGAATGTCAAATGAATTGAGAGCATTGTAGCCAAATAGGATTTCTCCGTTTCGGCGCGGGCCCTCATTCTTGCGGATCCTCCGCTTCCTCCTCTCGGGGAACGAGCGAAACGAAGTTGTGGAAGTCGTAGAGCGACTTGTCCATGAGGTGCGAGGGCGACACCCGCTGCAGACTCATGAAGAGGTTGTAGACGCGCCCGGGGAACTCGCGGTCCCAGCTGCGCATCAATTCCTTGATTTCCTGTCGCTTCAGATTTTCCCCTGCGCCGCAAAGACCTTTGGGGGCAAGAGGATAGCCGCGCAACTTGGCGAACTTCTCCGTTTCGTACTCCCGAACGTAGGCGAGCGGTCGGATGACCGTATGTTTGCCGTCGTCGCTTCGCAGGACGGGCGGCATGGCCTTGAGGCGGCCGCCGTAGAAGAGGTTCAAAAGAAGGGTGCCGACGATGTCGTCCATGTGATGTCCCAGGGCGATCTTCGTGCAGCCGAGCTCGCCCGCCAGGCGGTAGAGCACGCCCCGGCGCAGGCGCGCGCAGAGCGAACACACGCTTTTCCCTTCGGGAATCAGTTTCTGAATGATCGAGTAGATGTCCTGATCTTCGATGTGATACGGAACCCCCTCGGCTTCAAAGTAGGCGCGAAGCGTCTCGGCGGGAAACTGCGGAATGTGCGGATTCACCGTCACGGCCAGAAGTTCGAACGAGATGGGCGCGCGCTTCTGCAGGGTGCGCAGGGCGTCGAGCAGCACGTAGCTGTCCTTGCCGCCGCTCATGGCCACCATCACCTTGTCGCCCTCTTCGATCATGGAAAAGTCCGTGATGGCCTGCGCCGTCTGCCGAATGATCCGCTTCGTGAGTTTCTTCTGCGAGACGCTCTGCTTGTTGCGTTCGTTGTGCTTGAAACCCGCGGCGTCCTCACGGAAGAACGGATTGTTTTCGGAATGAATGGGAATCAAGAGGCACTCTCCTCATAGAAAAAACGCCAGATTTCCACGCCCGCCGCTTCGACCTCCTCGTAGGCGTCGGGCTTTTCCGACGCGATGCGCACGGCGAGAACGCCGGGCAGTTGGCCGAGGCGTTCGGCAATTTCCGCGACGAGCGTTTCCTGCAGGTCGTGATGACGGGCGAGCGCCGTGCTCTTGAGCACGTCGACGATTTGGTCGTAGTTGAGGACCTCGTCGAGCGAATCTCGGCAAACGGGCGTGTCGGGCACCCAGACGTCACACGAAAGAATCAGACGCTGCGGCGCTTTTTTTTCGTGTTCGTAGGCGCCGATCGGCGCGGTAATCGTTACATTACGGATAAAAAGGCGCCGGGCACGCAAAAGGCGGTTCGGAAGCATGAACAATAGGGAGTGAAGATAAGAAGAGAGGTACTCTAGCAGAACGCCTCTCTCGAGAAAGGAAGATTATGCGTTGGGCCCTGGTCATTTTCGTACTGTTTTTTGTGCTTCTCACCTGGATGCCGCAACTGCGGCGCTTCGGGCTCGGACGCCTGCCCGGAGACATTCACTTCGAAGCCTTCGGGCGCAAGGTGGAGCTCCCCCTCATGAGCACGATGCTGCTCGCCGTGGTGGGGCTCCTCCTCATCAAACTGTTCTGACGTGTTTCACGTGAAACATTGCTTCACCGCCGCCCTGCGGGCGGCGAGGACGGCTTCGGGAATGCCGCGCTTGTCGGGGCAGTTGCGGGCGACGGCTCCCGCATCCACGCCGTTCCAGGCGGAGAGTCCCTGCAGAATCCGTTCTTCTTTTTGGTCCGCATTGAGCGCCCAGAGATGCGCCGCGGACCGAACCCGTTCCGGACGGCGAACGGCGTCCGCGCGACGGTAAAAGCGGCAGAGCGCCTCCGTGTCGAGAGCCGTCGTGAGCAACTGCCGGGCGCAGAGAAAAGCCTGCGCCAGGTCGGCGCTCTCCCGATCCGCCCGAACGGACTTCATGAAGCGCGCGATCGTCTCCTCGTCCTGCGCTTCGAGCGTGAGCGCCGCAAAGCGTTCGGGATAGGCGAGATTCTCTTGGGCCGTCTTCCGGAGCAACGACAGGGTTTCGTTCGTGCAGGGAAGATCGGGGGCGAAGCTCTCCAAAAAGCCGATCGACCTGAGCGTTTCGAACATCTTTTCTGGGGCCTTCGTCATGAGGCCCTTTTTGAATTCCATGCCGATGCGTTCGGGAACGAGTGCGCGGGTTTCTCCGCCGGCCACCATCTGGCGAAGGAGAAGAAGGGTTTCGGGCGCGATGGAAAAATCGGGGAAGCGCGCCTGAAAGCGAGCGATCCGCAACACGCGGACGGGGTCTTCGGAAAAGGCGGGACTGACGTGCCGCAGAATGCCCGCGCGCAGATCCTCTTGTCCTCCGAACGGATCGAAGAGACGACCGTCCTCGTCCATCGCGATGGCGTTGATCGTGAGGTCGCGACGCCGAAGATCCTCTTCAAGCGTGACGTCGGAGGCGGCGTGAAACACAAAGCCCTTGTAGCCCGGCGCCGTCTTGCGTTCGGTTCGGGCGAGGGCGTATTCCTCGTGCGTGACGGGGTGCAGAAAGACGGGAAAGTCGGCTCCCACGGGCTGAAAGCCCCGCTCGAGCATGGCTTCGGGCGTGGAGCCCACCACGACCCAGTCGCGGTCGCCCGGCACGATGTCGGGATGGGTTTCGTGAAGCAGGGTGTCGCGGACGTAGCCGCCGACGGTGTAGACCTTGGGCATCTTCTTCAGGGCAAATGGGTGCGCGACGCCGGGCTCGGCCGGATGGTCCCGAGCATTTTGCTGAAGTTCGGGGCGGAGCCGTGCAGCATCAGCGCATAGGTGTGGGTGTTCGACATGACGTTCTTGACGTAGTCGCGCGTCTCAAAGTAGGGAATGGACTCGACGAAGGCCGCCGCTTCGATGGGACGGCGCAGGGTCGTGCGCCAGATCCTTGCGCGCGAGGGACCCGCATTGTAGGCCGCGGTCGCAAGCGGGAAGCTCTCGTCGAGCGACTCGTAGAGCGTGCGCAGATAGGCCGTTCCCAGGATGAGGTTCATCTCGATGTCGCTGATGCGGTGCGCTTCGTATCGGTTGAGCCCGAGCTGTTTGGCCATCCAGGCGGCGGTCTTGGGCATGAGCTGCATGAGGCCGCGCGCGCCCACGGAGGAACTCACCTGGGGAATGAAACGGGACTCCTGTCGGATGAGGCCGTAGGTCCACTCGGTCGGGAGCTGCTGTCCTTCGGAACTGCGTTCGATCACGGAGAAGAGCGGCGTGGGGTAGCGAAGCCGGAAGTCCGATTTTTTCGTGCGGTCGGACGTGTTGATCATCCGGTGGATCAGGCCCTGCCGACGGGCGTATTCGGCGAGCGAGGCGCGTCCCTCGTCGTCAAGACCCCGCATGGCCCAGTTCCATTCGCGATGACCGTCCGCGTACCAGTGCAGACGATAAAAGACTTCCGCGCGGCGTATGCCGGCGTTCTCTCCCCAACGTTCGACGGCCTCTTCCGGAGGCGCCTCCCGAAGCGTCGGTTTCGGATAGGGACGCTTGAGAGCGTCGCAGGCGAGCTTTCCGTAGAAACTCCAGTTGCCCGCGATGGCGGCGAAGCGCTTCTTCGCCTCCTCGTGATTGCCGCGCACGGCATGGGCGCGTCCGAGCCAATAGATCCATTCCTCCCGCTTGAGAACCTCATCGGGCATGCCGCGCAGGATGTTGAGAAGGGAATAGAGATTCCCTTCGAAAATCGCGTTGCGGGCCTCCCAGGCGAGAACGTTTTCGTAGTCCGCCATGAGTTCCCGGGGAATGCGGGTCTTGTCGGCGCGTCGGAACCATTTCGTTGCGTCCGGTCGACGGTCGACCGCGGCGCTGTAGCCGAGCCGGAACCAGAGGAGCGAACGCCGTCCGGCGGGGAGTTTTCCCTCGATCTTGTCGAGGAATTTCGCCGCTTCCTGGCGGTTGTAGGAAATGAGACGCAGGGTTGCGAACTCTCCGACGCGCGCCGATACGGTGGAGGGCTTCTTCATCGCTTTTCGGTACCAATCGTGCGGATGCTCGAGAATGCGCTCGAGCGCGGCGATGGAGGCGGGAAGGAGCGGGCGGGGGACCGCACGGAGATTGCGCTTGGCCTCCGTCCACTGGCGCTTCTGCAGAGCGATGAGCACCCGATCCCAGGACCAGGAACGGTCGACACGGGCCAGAAGATCGCCGAGACGTTGGAAACTTTCGTCGGTTGCCTTTTGGTCGCGCAGGTGCAGTTTCACCGTTTTGCGCAGAGCCGCCGGCACGGGACCGCGGGTGAGGGCGTCCTCGAGGCGATAGAGGTAGAGCCAGTTGAGAAGTTCCGTATCGTCGCGGTTCCACGCGAGGCTGTTGAAGTGCCGCTCGAAGGTTTCGAGGTTCAGCACTTCGGCGGCGGTTTTCAGATAGCGCACCGTGGCGAGTTCCCCGAGGTACTCGCCGGCGTGGAGCTGCAGAAAGCGCTCGAACTCCGCGTGCACAAGCGGATTCTCCGGATCGGCTTCGAGTCGCAGTTCGAGCCCCCACAACGCCCAATAGCCTTCGACGGCGTTGGGCCCGGCCGTCTCGGCCGCGGCCATGAGGAGTTCCAGGTCCTTTTTCCGATAGCCTTCGCGGGCCATGCGGATCCACTTGTCCTCGGGTTCCTCCGGCGGCTGTGCGAGCGGAAAGCGATCCGTTTCCTGAGGAGGATTGTCGAGCAATTCCGCCGTGATGCGGCCCGCCGTCGTGACGGCCTCCGTCTCCTCCTTCGAGTTTTCGCCCGGGGCGGCGGGGTCCCGAAAGAGGGCGTCGACCGAGCGGATCACTTCGGCAAAATCGATGGTCGCGGCCGTTTCGTCCTCAATGACGGGGCTCTCCCGTCTTCTCAGATTGTGCAGACGCTCCTCCATCAGCACGGGCGCCCGCCGCACGGCGAGCGTCCCGTCGACGGGCGTCGCCCGGGCATCGGACGAAACCGCCGTCGAAAGGACGGGCGCGAGCAGGGTGCCGAGCAACGACAGAAGAAGCCTAGACTTGACCATAACCGGAATGTTTTCGCATCGCATAAGATGGAACAACTATAACGGATGAGAGAAGGATTCCAAGGAGAGAGATGAACGAGAAACGACTTTGGCGGCAACGCTGCCGGGAGATTCGCGGGACTCGGGCGCGCGAAGCGGGTCCGATGCTGGAAGAGGCTTTTGAACGTTGTCTGGAAGAGGTGCAGGCGGGGACGATCGGCATTTTCTGGCCCTTCGGGAGCGAACCTGATCTGCGTGCCGCGGCTCTTCGCTGGTGCGGGGACGATCCCGCCCGGTGTCTCGCGGTTCCGGCCGTCGAAGAGACGGGCATCCGTTATCGCCTCTGGAGGCAAGACACGCCCCTCACGAAGGATCGGGCCGGTCTGACGGTACCCGACGCCGAGGCCGTTTTCCCCGATTTGATTTTCGCGCCGGCCCTCGGCTTTTCCTCTCAGGGACACCGTCTCGGCTACGGGGGCGGGTATTTCGACCGTTTTCTCGCCGAGAGTCGTCCGAATCGCTGCGTTCTCGTCGCATTCGAGGCGCAGAAGGTGCCCGCATCGATCTTTGCGGCGCACGACCTCCGCTTTGACGCGCTGATCACGGAAAAAGGCCTCGTGAATTTTCCATAAGAAAACCCCGAAGGGTTCGCGCCCTTCGGGGTTCTTGTTCGCGGAAACCGCGGAGATCAGTAGCGGTAGGCGTCCGACTTGTAGGGGCCTTCCTTGGGCACGCCGATGTAGGCGGCCTGTTCGTCCGTGAGCTCGGAGAGTTCGGCGTTGAAGTTGCTCAGCTGCAGGCGGGCAACCTTTTCGTCGAGGATCTTCGGCAGGATGTAGACGCCGAGCGGATACTTTTCCGTGTGGCAGAAGAGTTCGATCTGCGCGAGCGTCTGGTTGGCGAACGAGGAGCTCATCACGTAGGAGGGATGGCCCGTGGCGCAACCGAGATTGACGAGGCGGCCTTCGGCGAGGAGGATGATGCGGTTCCCCGACGGAAGCAGAATGTGGTCAACCTGCGGCTTGATGTTTTCCCACGGATACTTACGCATGGCGGCGACTTCGATTTCGCTGTCGAAGTGACCGATGTTGCAGACGATGGCTTCGTTCTTCATCGCGATCATGTGATCGTGCGTGATGACGTGAACGTTGCCCGTGGCCGTCACGAAGATGTCGGCCTTGTCCTTGGCGTAGTCCATCGTGACGACGCGGTAGCCTTCCATGGCGGCCTGCAGGGCGCAGATCGGGTCGATTTCGACGACCCAGACCTGAGCGGCGAGCGCGCGCAACGCCTGGGCGCAACCCTTGCCCACGTCGCCGTAGCCGACCACGACCGCGACCTTGCCGGCGATCATCACGTCGGTGGCGCGCTTGATGCCGTCCACGAGGGATTCGCGGCAGCCGTAGAGATTGTCGAACTTCGACTTCGTCACGGAGTCGTTGACGTTGATGGCCGGGAAGCGGAGTTCGCCGCGGGCGTGCATCTGATAGAGACGGTGGACGCCCGTCGTCGTTTCTTCCGTCACGCCCTTGATGTGCGGGATGCGCTTGGAATACCACTTCGGATCGGCTTCGAGATGACGGCGGATGGCGGAGAAGAGGGCCTTTTCTTCGTCATTCGTCGGATGAGCGACGAGGTCGGGATTTTCTTCCGCACGGGCGCCGAGATGCAGGAGGAGCGTCGCGTCTCCGCCGTCGTCGAGGATCATGTTGGAGAAGCCCCCGTCGGGCCACTCGAAGATGCGGTGCGTGTATTCCCAGTATTCGTCGAGGGATTCGCCCTTCTTGGCGAAGACGGGCGTGCCGCCCGCGGCGATCGCGGCGGCGGCGTGGTCCTGCGTCGAAAAGATGTTGCAGCTCGCCCAACGCACTTCGGCGCCGAGGGCGAGAAGGGTTTCGATCAGAACGGCCGTCTGAATGGTCATGTGAAGCGACCCGGAAATGCGGGCGCCCTTGAGCGGCTGCGAGGCGGCGTACTCACGGCGGATGGCCATGAGACCGGGCATTTCCACTTCGGCAATCTGAATTTCCTTGCGGCCCCAGTCGGCAAGACGGAGGTCCGCGATGGCGGATTCAACGTTAATCATTCGGAATGACTCCTTGATGGGAAAAGAGGAAATGAGCGCCGTTGAAGGAAAGAGAGGTACGTGAACGCGGATGTTTCACGTGGAACAATCCCGAGCCTGGCGAAGGAGGTTCGTCGCAGCGCTCCTCGGGATCAAAAGAAAAGCCGAGGCATTATAGCCTCGGCCTTTCCGAAGAGGGAACTCTTCACCGAAGGAAATCAGTCTTCCCGGAAGGTGTCGAGCGCCGCGCGAAGGTCGTCGTCCGTGGTGCCTTCCGTGCGCTTAACGGGAGCGCCTTCGAGGGCGGCGTAGCCTTCCTTCTTGAGGCGGCCCACCCACTGGCCGGCGTCGCGGCCCGAAGCGAAGCCTTCGGAGAGGAGAAGTTCGCGGCCGTTCATCGCGAGCTTGAAGTAGAAGAGCCCGTCCTTTTCGCGGTACTGCTTGAAGAGGGCCTTGGCCTGCTTGACGGTCTTTTCTTCGGCCGCGGCCTCGACGGGGGCCGTGAAGGCGCGAAGTCCCACGGCTTCCTTGAGGCGGGCGAGGAAGGGTACGGCGTAGGCGCGGGCCTTGCGGGCGCCTTCCTGCAGGATGGCTTCCACTGTTTCGGGGGAGGCCATGAGTTCTTCGTAGCGCTTGCGCATCGGGCCGATTTCGGCGTCGATCTTGTCGGCAAGACGTTTCTTGGCTTCACCCCAGCCGAGACCTGCGCGAAGTTCGTTCTTGAAGGCTTCGAGCTCTTCGGGCGTGGAGAAGGCGGCGTAGAGAACGCAGAGCGAATTGCTGTCGGGATCCTTGGGTTCGCCCGGGAGCTTCGAGTCCGTGACGATGCGCGAGACGGCCTCGTCGAGCGCCTTGCGGCCGCCTTCGAAGAGGGGAATCACGTTGTTGTAGGACTTGCTCATCTTGCGTCCGTCGAGACCGGGGAGCACTTCCACGGCGGAGCCGCCCGTGGCCTGCGGCATCGTGAAGAAGGGGGCGTCGGGCTTCGCGTAGAGATAGTTGAAGCGGGTCGCCACGTCGCGCGCCATTTCAAGGTGCTGCAACTGATCGTGTCCGACGGGCACTTCGTCGGCGTTGAACATCAGAATGTCGGCCGCCATGAGAATGGGGTAGCAGTAAAGCCCCATCGAGACGTCGGAGTCCGGATCGCGTCCGGCTTCGACGGCGGCGTCGGTCGCAGCCTTGTAGGCATGGGCGCGGTTCATCTGGCCCTTGGCCGTGCAACAGGTGAGCAGCCAGTTGAGAGTCGGAATTTCGGGAATGTCGCTCTGGCGGTAAAAAACCACCTTGTCGGGGTCGAGGCCCGCGGCGAGCCAGGTCGCGGCGATCTGGCGACGGCTTCTTTCAATGCGGGCGGGGTCCTGGCACTTGATGAGCGCGTGCAGGTCCGCGAGGAAGAAAAAGCTCTGAACGTCGGGATTTCGGCTGTCCCGAATGGCGGGTCGGATGGCTCCGACGTAGTTGCCGATGTGAAGCGTGCCGGTCGTGTTGATGCCGGTAAGCACTCGTTTGGTCATATGTAGTCTGTCCTCTATAGCCCCGATAGGGCGACGAATCCGTCCATTCTACGAAATTCCGCCGTGCGAATCCGTTCGGAACGGGGCGGCGGGAAGCGGAAAAAAGAATCCCCCGCCGCAAGTTCTGCAACGGGGGAGTGCGCGCGCCCGCCCTCAGGCGGTCGGGCGCGTCGGAATCACGTCGGATCAGAGGCCGGCGGAGGCGCGCAGAGCGGCGACCTTGTCGGTCTTTTCCCAGGTGAATTCCGGTTCTTCGCGGCCGAAGTGGCCGTAGGCGGCCGTCTTCGAGAAGATCGGACGACGCAGGTCGAGCATCTTGATGATGCCGCGCGGACGAAGGTCGAAGTGTTCGCGGACGAGTTCGGCGATGCGGGCGTCGGGGATGACGCCGGTGCCGTTCGTGAAGACCGTGACGTTCATCGGTTCGGCCACGCCGATGGCGTAGGCGACCTGAACCTGGCAGACGCGGGCGAGACCGGCGGCGACGATGTTCTTGGCGACGTAGCGGCAGGCATAGGCGGCGGAACGGTCGACCTTGGTGGCGTCCTTGCCGGAGAAGGCGCCGCCGCCGTGCGGGCAGTAGCCGCCGTAGGTGTCGACGATGATCTTGCGGCCCGTGAGACCGCAGTCACCCTGCGGACCGCCCACGACGAAGCGACCCGTCGGGTTGATGAGGAACTTGGTGCCGACGAGCCATTCGGCCGGGATCACCGGACGGATGATTTCTTCGACGATGGCTTCCGTGAATTCGGGCTTCATCTTCTTGCCGTCGGACATTTCCGGGGCGTGCTGCGAAGAGATCACGATCGTGTCGCAGCCGACGGGCTTGCCGTCGACGTAGCGCAGCGTCACCTGGCTCTTGGCGTCGGGACGAAGGAAGGGAAGCGTGCCGTTGCGGCGCACGAGGCTCTGACGCTCCATCAGGCGGTGGGCGTAGTAGATCGGGGCGGGCATGAGGGTCGGCGTTTCGTCGCAGGCGAAGCCGAACATGAGACCCTGGTCGCCGGCGCCGAGGTTGAGTTCGTCGTCCATGGCCTTGTCGACGCCCTGGGCGATGTCCTGGGACTGCTTGTCGTAGCCGACGAGAACGGAGCAACCCTTGTGGTCGATGCCGTATTCGGTGTTGTCGTAGCCGATGCGCTTCAAAACGCCGCGGGCGAGGTCGATGTAGTCGACGTTGGCGCCGGTGGTGATTTCACCGGCCATCACGACGAGACCGGTCGTGCAGAGGGTTTCCGCGGCGACGCGGCTCATGGGGTCCTGCGCAAGGCAGGCGTCAAGGACGGCGTCAGAGATCTGGTCGGCCACTTTGTCGGGATGACCTTCACTGACGGATTCGGAAGTAAACAGATATTCGCTGGCCATTCTTCACACTCCAATGGATTGGGGACAGCGCCTAGCGCAATGAAGCATGAAGTACGTTGCGGCAGACGCTTTAGCGGTATTTCTTCAGATTCGCCCCGCAAGTTGTCTTGTTAACTCGGCGAATTTCCGCATCATACGCTTCTCGAAGGGAAAATGCCAACAAAGTTGTTCGTTTGCGTGAAAACCCGTCGCCGGAGGAGAGGATTCCGAAGTGACGGGGGTAAAATATCCCGTTTGGACGATACTTACGCTAAGAGCATGCAACGTTTTTTCGCCTTGCTGGCCCGTTTGCCCCTGGGGTTCCTGCAGTCGCTCGGAACCCTTTTCGGCAGCCTGACCTTTCGCCTGTCGCGGGAAACCCGCGAGCAGGCCGAAGCGAACCTGCGGCAGGCCGGGCTCTTTGACGAGAGGCTCTACCGCAGCGTCGGGCGCAATGCCGGCCGACAGGCCATGGAGAGCCTTTGGGTGTGGTATCGCAAGCCCGAAGAAGTCATGACGCAGGTTCGGGTCGATCCCGAGTGCGAACGAATCGTCCGCACGGCGGTCGAGAGCGGCCGTCCGATCGTCTTCATGACGCCCCACGTCGGCTGCTTCGAAGTCCTGCCCGTGTGGTTCGCCCACACCTTCTACCGAGAGTCGGGGCGAAACATTTCCATTCTCTATCGGCCGCCGAAGTTCGACTTCCTGCGCCGTCTCGTCGGGGAAGCCCGACAGGCGCCCGGGATCGTCGCCTGTCCCACGACGCTTGCGGGCGTCAAGGAAGTGATCCGCAACCTTCGTGCGGGCCATACCTTCGGGGCGCTTCCCGATCAGGTGCCTTCGCACGGAGAGGGGGTTTGGGCGCCGTTTTTCGGCAAGCCCGCCTACACGATGACCCTGCCCGTGCGGGTGGCGCGGCAGTTCGACGCGATCCGCATTTTTGCCTGGGGCGTGCGCGAGTCGCACGGCTGGCACATTCACGGCAAAGAATGGAGCGAACCGCTCACGGGCGACCTGGAAAAGGACGCCGCCGCGATGAACCGCCAGATCGAGGAGATCGTTCTGAGCGCGCCCTCGCAGTATGCGTGGAGCTACAAACGCTACAAGGCGCCGAGGGCGGCCCGAAAGAAATTAGAGGGAGTGACGAAAAAGTGAACGAATGGATGGCCCGCGGCTGGATTTGGCTCGTCAAGAAGCTTCGCTTTCTGTCGGTCGGACAGCGCGAGCGGCTTGCGCGCCTCGTCGGATGGGTGCTGTGGTGGTGCATTCCGAAGCGCCGCCACGTGACGCTCACGAACCTGCGCGTTTGTTTTCCGGAGCTCTCCGACGCTGAGCGCGAACGTCTGGCGCGGCGCGTCTACGTGCGCCTCGGGCGCGCGGCGCTCGACCACAGCGTGCTGTGGGAGGCGAGCGCCGAAGAGATCCGCTCCTTCGTGCGCATCGAAGGAGTGGAGCACATCCTCAACGAGGAGAACCGTCCGCTCATCGTGGTGGCCCCGCATTTCGCCGGGCTCGATGCGGCGGGGATCGCGCTCAACACCTACGTCCGGGGCGTGTCGCTCTATCAGAAGCAGAGCAATCCCGCCTGGGACAAGGCGACGCTCGAGGGGCGGCTTCGCTTCTCCAATCCCGTGCTCATTCCGAAAAGCAAGGCGAGCGATCTGCGTCCCGTGATCCGCGAAATGAAGAAGGGACTTCCCTTTTATTATCTTCCCGATATGGATCACGGGAAGAAGCATTCCATTTTCGTGCCGTTTTTCGGCGTCTCCGCCGCGACGCTTCCGATGGTGAGCCGGCTCGCCCGGGTCACGAAGGCGAAGGTCGTCTGGTGCATCGCCACGATGACGGACGAAGGCTATTTCGTGCACGTGAGCGAACCCTGGAAGGATTTTCCGACGGCCGATTTCGAGGCGGACACGAAGCGCGTGAACCGGGAACTCGAAGCCTGGATCCGACAGCATCCCGACCAGTATTTGTGGGTGCACCGCCGCTTCAAGACTCGTCCCGAAGGGGAGCCTTCTCTCTACTGACAGGAGTGTGAAGTGAACGGACACTTCGTGAAAATGCAGGGAGCCGGCAACGACTTCATTTTGGTCGACAATCGCCGCGGACTCTGGCCGCTCGACGCCCTTCATCTGCGCCGCTGGTGCGACCGCAGACTCGGCGTCGGTGCGGATCAGCTGCTCGTTCTCGAAGAGACCCGACGCCCGGACGCGGACTTTCGCTACCGCATCTTCAACGCCGACGGCGGGGAGGTGGAGCAGTGCGGAAACGGCGCCCGCTGCATGACGAGGTGGGTGCTCGAGCGCATCCTGCCCGGAGCGTGCGTACGCTTTGAAACGATGCGCGCCGTCATCCGCGGATCGATCGGAGAGGACGGTCTCGTTTCGGTGGAAATGGGAATGCCGATTCTCGAAGCAAAGGAACTTCCCTTCCGAACCGAAGGACTGTCGTTTCGCGAAGGATCTTGGCGGGGATTCGGACTTTCCGGAACCGACGAACTCTGTGTTCTGGCAGTCGGAAATCCGCACGCCGTGCGTTTCGGCCCCATGCCCGAGGACGAACTTTTCCGTCGGACGGGGGAGCGTCTGCAGGAACATCCGGCCTTTCCGGAAGGAATCAATTTCGAGTGCGTTTGCCCGCGTTCCGACTCGGAAGCCGACTTTCGCGTCTGGGAGCGCGGGGTGGGGGAGACCCCCGCCTGCGGCAGCGGCGCCTGCGCGGCCGCCGTTGCGGGTATGCTTACGGGCCGGTTCGGACGCACCGTGACTTTTCATACCCGGGGCGGCATCCTTCGGGTCCGTCGACCCGATCCGGACGGACCGGTGTTTCTGGAAGGCCCCGCGGAATACGTTTTTGAGGGAGATCTCCCTCTCGATTAGGAATTGCCATGGAAATCATTCTCAAGCAAGGGAAGGAACGTTCCCTTCTGCGTCGTCACCCCTGGGTGTACGACACCGCCGTGCACAAGGTCGTCGGTCATCCGGCCGCGGGCGACACGGTGGCGGTGAAAACTAAGGACGGTCGTTTTCTGGCGTGGGCGGCGTATTCGCCCAAGTCGACGATCCGCGCGCGCGTGTGGTCTTTCCGCGAGGAGGACGTCATCGACGAGCGCTGGCTCGAGACGCGCCTTCGCTACGCCGTGGAGGCGCGCCGCTCGCTTCACGCGAGAACGTCGGCCATCCGCCTCGTCTTCGGCGAAGCCGACGGACTGCCCGGCCTCATCGTCGATCAGTACGGACCGTACCTCGTGACGCAGTTCCAGTCGGCGGGGGTCGAGCGCTTCCGCGGCGTCATCGGAGAGATCCTCATGAAGCTCACGGGCGCGCGGGGCGTCTATGACCGCTCCGACGCGGCGACCCGCCAGCGCGAAGGTCTGGAAATCCGCTCCGAATGCCTCTGCGGCGAAGAACCGCCCGAGGAAATCGAAGTGGTGGAGGACGGCGTGCGCTACGGCGTGAACGTGCGAGTCGGCCACAAGACGGGGTTCTACGTCGACCAGCGCGAAAGCCGTCTCGCCGCGCAGAAGCTCGCCGAAGCCTTCCGCGCCGAACACGGGCGGGGTCTTCGCGCGCTCAACTGCTTCTCGTACACCGGAGGCTTCTCGCTCGCCCTCCTCAAGGGCGGCGCCGACGAAGTGATCTCGGTCGATTCCTCGCAGGAAGCCATCGAGATGGCCAAGCGCAATCTGCGCCGAAACGATTTTGACGAGTCCCGCGCCAAATTCGTCTGCGAAGACGTATTTTCCTATCTGCGCACGCTGCGCGAAGCGGGCGAGACCTTCGACCTCGTCATTCTCGATCCGCCCAAGTTCGCTTCGAACCACCATCACGTGGCGCGTGCCTCGCGTGCGTACAAGGACATCAATTTGAACGGCATCCGTCTGCTTCGCGCGGGCGGACATCTTTTCACCTTCTCCTGTTCGGGAGCGATCGACGTGGATCTCTTCCAGAAGATCGTCGCCGGCGCCGTCTTTGACGCCGGATCGGACGCCTGGGCGCTCTGCCGATTCGGAGCGGGCGAGGATCATCCGCTGATGATGACCTGCCCGGAAGGCGAATATTTGAAGGGCCTGCACCTTCTGGTGCGGCCGTAAGGAGAAAGAAATGGAAGTGGAAGAACCTCGCGGTCCCGACATTCCCGTCACGATTCTGACGGGCTTCTTGGGAGCGGGCAAGACGACCCTGCTCAACCGCATTCTCACGGAAAACCACAATCACCGCATCGCGATCATCGAAAACGAGTTCGGTCAGGAAAACATCGACACCGAACTGATCGTGCAGTCCGACAAGGAGCAGATCATTTCGATGAACAACGGCTGCGTGTGCTGCACGATCCGCGGCGACCTCTCGCGGGTGCTCACGGATCTGCGCCACAAGCGCGACCGCGGCGAGATTCAGTTCGACTACGTCGTCATCGAAACGACGGGCGTGGCCAATCCCGGTCCGGTTGCGCAGACCTTCTTCATGGACGACGCCGTGGCGGCCTTCTATCGCCTCGACGGCGTCGTGACGGTGGTCGACGCCAAGCACGGTCCGCAGACGCTCGACGAAGAAGCCGCCGCGCGCGATCAGGTGGGCTTTGCCGACCGCATCCTGCTTTCGAAGTGCGATCTCGTGACGCCCGAGGAATGCGAAGCGCTTGAAGCGCGTCTTCGCCAGATGAACGCCCGCGCGCCGATCCGCCGCGTCGACATGGGGAACTGCCCCGTGGACGTGGTCCTCGACATCACGGGCTTCAACATGAACGACATCCTGGAAGTCGATCCGGCCTTCTTCAACGAAGGGCATCATCACCATCACCGCGACGACATCCGGACCTTCTACTACGAAAGCGAGCGTCCGTTCGATCCCGCCAAGCTCGACCGCTACATCATGTCGCTCACGAGCGTCTATGGAGAGGATCTTCTTCGCTACAAGGGCGTTCTCTACATGCAGGGCAGCGACCGCCGCGTCGTCTTCCAGGGCGTGCACATGCTCGCGGGCGCCGACGTGATGGGGCCCTGGGGCGATGCGAAGCCCGTCTCCCGAATGGTCTTCATCGGACGCAATCTTCCTGAGGACGCCATTCGCCGGGGTCTCGACACCTGCCTTGCCTAAGGTTTATCCCTAGACAACGGAGGTTCGGCAACAAAAAAACGCAAGTTCGCGGGAAAGGGTAAATCCCTGAGCGACGAACTTGCGCTTTTTTTGCTATGCTCCTTTCTCCTCGGAAGAACTCTCCTTCCGGCTATCGTTTGAAGAATAAGTATGGCAAACAACAAACTGCTGACCGCAGAAGAAATTCTGCAGATGTCCGACGACGACTACATGGACGAGCGCCAGCTGGCCTTTTTCCGTAATCTCCTCGTGCAGATGGAAAATGAGCTTCGCCAGAACGCGGACCAGACCACCGTGAATCTTCGCGAAACGACGGTCGCGCCCGATCCGACGGACCGCGCCACGATCGAAGAGGAACATGCCCTTGAACTTCGTACGCGCGACCGCGAACGCAAGCTTCTCAAGAAGGTCGAAGCGGCCATCCGCCGCATCGACGAAGGCGAATACGGCTACTGCGAAGAAACGGGCGATCCGATCGGCGTGGCGCGTTTGATGGCGCGTCCGACGGCCACCCTGTCGCTTGAAGCGCAGCAGCGTCGCGAACTCAAACAGAAGATGTACGGGGACTAAGTTTTTCCCGCGCATCACCCCGAACCCGGCAGAAGAACGCACGAGAAGAGGATGCGTTGTTCTGTCGGGTTTTTTCTTTTTTTTTCGAAAGGAATGCGTATGACGGTACTTCTCGGCCGCGAAAAAAGAAGGATGCCGGCCACGACGGAGCGCACCGCCGTGAAGCTTTGGTTCATCGATCTCGACGATACGGTTCTGCGTTCCTCGGGCGGTCTTTTCGTCGCCCTGCACGATCGGATGAACCGCTTTCTGATGAAGGAATTCGGTCTCTCCGAAGAGGAGGCGACCGAGATGCGGCAGCGCTACTGGGCGCAGTACGGCACCACGTTTCTGGGCCTCTGGCGCCGACACGGGGTCGACCCCCTGCGGTTTCTGACGGAAACGCACGATTTCGACGTGCGGCCTTATCTGCACAAGACCGGCGACCCCGGACGGGCGCTCGAGCGTCTCCCGGGGCGCAAGGTGCTCTACACGAACGCGCCCCGCAACTATGCGGAGGCCGCGCTCACGCATCTGCGCCTCACGCACGTGTTTGACGACCTCGTCTGCTCCACCGACACGCATTTTCTCGGGGACTGGGCGCCGAAGCCTTCGGCGCGCATGCTCTCGCATCTTCTCGCCCGATACCGCGTCCGCGCGGCCGAGGCGGCGATGGTGGACGACAGCTTCTTCAATCTGCGCATCGCCAAGGAGGCGGGGCTTCGGACCGTCTGCTGCTACGGACACCACCGCGCCCACGCGCGCTATCCGATGCGAAAGCCCGCGTACGTGGACCGAATGATCGCCCAGCTGCAGGACCTCACGAGAACGGGTGAGGAAAGGAGAGGCGAATGATCGTACGGCTCCTGTGCGGCTTCGGACGTTTCGTCTGGGGCGTCGCCAAGGTCTGCATCGTGCTCACGATGCTCGCGGGCTTTCTGCTCGCCCTGTACTTTTTGCGGCCCGTTCCGGTGCCCGCGCCGCAGGCGGGGTCGCTTCTCGAACTCACGCTCGCGGGACGGATTGCCGACACCCGACCGGTCGCGGGCGGTCTTGCGGGGATGATCCGCGAAGCCGATCCCGTGACGCTGTTGGGCGACGTGACGGACGCCGTGCGCTACGCGAAGAAGGACGCGCGCATCGCGGGCATTCTTCTGAGGGTCGACGACCTCGAGGGGATCGGCGGCGCTTCCGCGCGCATGATCGGCGAGGCGCTCGACGAGTACCGCAGGGAAACGGGCAAACACGTCTGGTGCTACGGGTGGAACTTCACGCAGGCGCAGTACGCCGTGGCGGCGCACGCCGACCGTCTGTGGCTCCATCCGATGGGGCGCGTCGACGTGAAGGGGCTCTCGGGCGAAACCCTCTATTGGGGAAGCTTTCTGAAGCACCTCGGCGTCGAGGCCGAAGTGTACAAGGCGGGAGACTTCAAGAGCGCTCCGGAAGTTTTCGAGCGCGCTTCTCCGACGAAGGAAAACCTCGCGGCGCAGCGCTCCTACCTGTCGGACGCCTGGACGACGATGCTCGAGGCGTGGAAGGTGGGACGGGGCTGGAAGGACGACGCCTGGAAGACGTACCGTGAGGCGCAGAACGCACTCGAACCCATGCCCGAAGGCGAGGCGCGGCATCAGCGCCGCTACGGGCTCGTGGACGAAACGGGCGACGAGGCGGCCTTCCGGACGGCGCTTCGGAAAGCCTACGCGAAAGACGGCAAGGAGGTTGCCCTCACGAACCTCTACGATTTCCTTGATTCGTCGGACGGCGCCGAAGGCACGGGACCGGGCGTCGCGGTGCTCTATGCGGAAGGCGAGATGGTGGACGACCCCCGCATGGGGCGCCTCGTGGCCGACGAACTCGTCGAGCGCATCGCCTTCGTGAAGGAGGACGAAAACGTCCGGGCCGTGGTGCTTCGCATCAACAGCCCCGGAGGCGACGCGATGGCGGCCGAGAAGATCCGTTCGGCGCTCCTCGGACTCAAGGAAAAGGGAAAGCCCGTCGTGGTGAGCATGGGCGACACCGCCGCTTCGGGCGGCTACTGGGTGTCGACGGGCGCGCAGAAGATCGTGGCCGATCCGATGACGCTGACGGGTTCGATCGGCGTGTTCGCCGTCTTCCCGAAGCTCGTCGATTTGCGCGAGGCCCTGTCGGTGGGCTACGGCGGGTACGCGACCGAAGGGGAACTTTCGGACGGCGCCCCCTGGCGGGAGACTTCGGCCGTGCGGCGTCACGCCCTCAAGTCGTCGGTGGACTTCGTCTACCGCACCTTCAAGTCGCACGTCGCCGAGGCGCGGGAGATGGCCCTCACCGACGTCGAACGTCTGGCGGCGGGACGCGTCTGGACGGGACGGCAGGCGCTTGATCTCGGGCTCGTCGACGAGCTCGGCACGCTCGAGACCGCCGTGAAGCTCGCCAAGGAAGCGGCCAAGCTTCCGTCCGAGGCGGCCGTCTATCACTTCGACGCCCGGGCCGTGCGTTGGTGGCAGCCGATCCTTTCGGGCTTCCCCGCCGCGCGGGCGCTCTTCTCGAAGTGGATGGAGACCGAGGAAATGCTCGAAAGCGACACGGGGCGGGTTCAGGCCCTCGTTCCGCTCCCGGCTTCCCTCTGAGCGCACGCCGGGCAGTGCGGGTCGCGGGGAAAGCGGATCTGCGAGAAGCGCATCGTCAGCAGGTCCGCCGAGAACCACTTCCCGCAGAGCGGCGATTCGAGTCCCGCCGCAAGCTTCAGGGCTTCGGAGGCCTGCAGAACGCCGATGAAGCCCGTCAGCGGCGAGAAAACGCCGGCCTTGGCCGCCTTGACGTCGTTTTCGGCGGCGTCGGGCTCAAAGAGACAGCGAAGACAGGGGGAGTCCTCCCGTCGGAAGTCAAAGACGGAGGCCTGGCCGGAAAAACCGACGGCGGAGCCGTAGACAAGCGGCGTGCCTGCCTTTACGCAGGCGTCGTTTACGGCGAAGCGCGTGGCAAGATTGTCCGAGCAGTCGAGAACGACGTCGCTTTCACGGGCGAGCGTCGCAAGTTCCTCCGCCGAAACGTAGCGCGCGACGCTCGTGACCTCCGCAAAGGGATTGATGCGCGAGAGCGCCGCGGCGGCGCTTTCGGCCTTGTTCATGCCGAGACGGCTTTCGTCATGGAGAAGCTGGCGCGAGAGGTTCGATACCGACACTTCGTCGCCGTCGGCGACCGTGATGCGGACCGCGCCCGAGGCGGCGAGGTACTGCAGGGCGGGGGAGCCGAGTCCGCCCGCGCCGATCACGAGAAAATGGGCGGCGGCGATGCGGTCGCGGCCTTCCTCGCCGATCTGCGGCAGGAGGGTTTGTCGGCTCAGTCGTTCAATGAGTTCGGGATGCATCGTGTGTCTCGTCCTAAGGAGAAGAAAAAGGGGCGCACGGGCTGGAATGCCGCACGCCCCGTGGGGGTAAGGAGAAGGAAACCTTACTTCTTCTGCGGTTCGTCCTTCTTGTCCTTCTTCTTTTCGTCGCTCTTGGCGTCCTTGGCTTCCGCCTTGGCGGCCTTCGCTTCCTCGGCCTTCTTCTTTTCGGCTTCGGCCTTCTTCAGCGCGGCCACTTCCTTCCTGGGCTTGCCGCGGTACTTCGAAACCTCGACCTTTTCACCCTTGAGCTGACGCACGGCCTGCTGCAGCTGCCAGTCCTTTTCGTCCCCGAAGAAGTAGGTGTAGTCGGGCATGTCGACCACGTCTTCGTCACCGTAGGGGAGTTCGTCGAGCTTCTTCTTCGCTTCCGTTTCGCTCTCGTTTTCGTTGACGAGGTGGTGCGAGAGATCGGATTCGCGGACCTGGAAGGAGGGATAGTTGCCGACGGGGGTGTCGTCCACGAAGACGTCGGGAACGATGCCCTTGGCCTGAATCGAGCGGCCCGAGGGCGTGTAGTAGCGGGCCGTCGTAAGCTTCACGCCGACCGTCTTGTCGCCGAAGGTCATCGGCAGAATGGTCTGCACGGAGCCCTTCCCGAAGGAGCGGTCGCCCATGATGACGGCGCGCTTGTGGTCCTGCAGGGCGCCCGCCACGATTTCGGAAGCGGAGGCCGAGGAGGAGTTGATGAGCACGACGATCGGCACGGTCTTCGCGAGCGGCGTGAGATCGGCGAGCGCGCGCACGGCGTTGCCGCTGCGGTAGTCGGATTCGATCGCCTTGAAGACGTAGTCGGACTGCGGCGCTCGGCCCTTCGTCGACACCACGTCGGTGTTGGCGGGAAGGAAGGCGGCGGAAACGCCGATGGCCGCCTGCAGAAGGCCGCCCGGGTCGTTTCGGAGGTCGAGAACGAGCCCCTTGAGGGACTTCGCCTCGGCGAGTTCGTTGAGGTACTTGGCGAGGTCTTCGGTCGTGCGTTCCTGGAACTGCGAAATGCGGATGTAGCCGAAGCCGCCGTCAAGCTTCTGCATCTTGACCGACTGCGTCTTGATGATGGCGCGCGTCAAGTGGAAGGTGAGGGGCTTCATTTCCCCCTTGCGGGCGACGGTGAGTTCGATCTTGGTGTCGGGCTCGCCGCGCATGCGCTTGACGGCGTCGTTGAGGGTCACGTCGGCGACGGACTCGCCATCGATCTTCGTGATGATGTCCCCGGCGCGCACGCCCGCGCGGGCGGCCGGCGTGTCGTCGATCGGCGAAATCACGCGCACGCCCGCGGGATCCTTCGTCACCTCCAGACCGAGGCCGCCGAAGGCGCCCTGGGTGCTCTCGTTCATGTCCTTGAAGCCTTCCACGTCAAGGAAGTTCGAGTGCGGGTCAAGCCCGCTCACCATCCCCTCCACGGCAAGCTGCAGGAGCTTGTTGTCGGAGACGTCTTCGACGTAGTAGTCCTTCACGGCGTTGAAGACGCTCGTGAACTGACGGATTTCCTGCAGCGGAAGGTCCAGAACCTTGTTCTCGGCGCAGGCCTGCAGGCCCACGGAGCCGAGGGCGCCGGCGACGGCGCCGATGCCGATGAGAGTTAGGGCGCGAAAATTGTTGAACATGTTCTCGTATTGTTTCGGTAAGAGTGTCGGTGCCGCGAATTATTTTGACGAGAGCCAGGCGCTGGGATTCACGGGTTTCCCTTTGTAGCGGAGCTCGAAGTATAAGCCCGCGTCCTGATCGCCTCCTGAACGCCCGACGGAGCTAATTGTTTCGCCTTGTTTAACGCGGTCCCCCACGTTTTTGAAGATCGATTCGTTGTTGGCGTAGACGGTCATGTAGGTGCCGCCGTGGTCGACGATGATGAGGTTGCCGAATCCGCGCAGCCAGTCGGAAAAGACGACCGTTCCGTCGGCGCAGGCGCGCACGTCGGAGCCTTCGGGCGCCCGAAAGAGGAGCCCCTGCCATTTGGCCTGGGCGCCGCGCTTTGCGCCGTAGCGCGCCACGATGCGGCCCGTGGACGGACGGGTGAGTTTTCCCTTGAGCGACGCGAACTTCGCGGATCCGCCGCGGTGCCGCACGGGCGCCGTCTTCTTCGAGCCGCCGCTTCGGGCCTTCTTCGCCTTTTCGGCCTGCAGGGCGCGCTGCCGCGCCTCGGCGGCCCGGCGCTCGGACTCGATTTTCTTGTCGAGGTTCGCGATGAGGGAGCCCAGGCGCTGCTCGTCCTTGCGGAGCTTGTTGATGTCGGCCTGCTGCGAACGGATCTCGCCCTGAAGGGTCTTGAGCGTCTTCTCGCGGACCGACTTCTCGCGCACGAGCTCCTGCCGGCTTTCCCGTTCCTCCCGCGCGATGCGGTCGAGATTCTTCTGCTCGTCCTGCGCGGCCCGGGTCAGACGGTCGATTTCCTTCTGACGGTTGTCGAGAAGAGAGAGCGCACGCGTTTCTTCTCGCGCGAGATAGCGCAGCGACGCCCGTTCCCGAACGACTTCGCTCGGATTGGCGCCTTCAAGAAAACGTTGCCAGGCGGGCTGCTTGAGGTTCAGGTACTGCGCGCGGGCGATGGTTCGCACGTGCTGCGAAGCCTGCGCACGGCGCCCGTCCACGTTTTTTCGGTCGTCTTCGAGGTCCTTGAGGCGGGTGCGGGCCTTTTCCTTTTTGGCGTTGAGATCCCTCAGTTTGCGGTTGACGCGGGAAATCGCCTGGTCGGCCTCCTTCAAGGCCCTGGCGGTTTCCTCGCTCTTGGCTTCGTTGGCCTTGAGCGACTTCTGCAGGGTGGAGAGGCGCGACTGCACCTTCGATTTTTGCGATTCGGCGTCGGCCTTCTGCCGGGTGCTCGAGGGGGCGGCCGCTTCCGACACGTCGACGACGCCCGGCCCCGCGAGGAGGACGAGGGAAAGCGTAGCGAGCGTGAGCACCCGAAAGAGCGGCACAGTGAGACCCCGAAGGAAAAGTGAAGCGATAGGAAAAACTCTAACACGTCGACTTCCCGAGCGTCTCGGCAAAAGGGCGGACGGCGCGAGAAAGCCGATATAATCGCGTGAACGGATCACCCGTCACTCTCAAAGCACAGAATCAAATGCAATTTCTTCTCGACAATTCCCTTTTGCTCATCGTGATCGTCATCACGGTGATCGCCCTCGCTCTGCCCGTCATCAACACGCGCCGCTACGCCCCGATGGTGTCGCCCAAGCGCCTGACGGAAATCGTCAACAAGGAAAACGGCGTCGTCATCGACGTGCGCAAGGCCGACGACTACCGCCGCACGCGCATCGCCGCTTCCCGCAACATTCCCGCCGACCAGATCCAGAACCGCCTCGGCGAACTCGACAAGACCCGCCCCGTCGTGCTCGTGGACCGCACGGGCGGTCTCTCCAAGACCGTCGCCCAGTTGCTGCGCGGCGTGGGTTTCGAGAAGGTCTACATCCTCGAGAACGGTCTCTTCGCCTGGCAGAAGGAAGGGATGCCCCTCGATTAATCTTGAAATCCGGGGAATCGTCCCCATATGAAAAGAACGCGGGACGCCGCCCGGGCGTCCCTCCCCATTTTCGTCCCGGCTGAGCCGGACACCAGAAAGGAAAGAAAAAATGGCTGAAAACGAGATTCAGAACGCCGAAAACGAACAGCAGGAAGCCCAGCAGCCCGTCTTCCAGATGCAGCGCTGCTACCTGAAGGACGCTTCGCTCGAAATGCCCAACGCTCCGCAGATTCTGATGCAGCCGCAACAGGAACAGCCGCAGGTGGACATTCAGTTTGAAGTGAGCCAGACGCTCGTTCAGGAAAATCTCTTTGACGTGACCGTCCGCGGCACCATCACGGTCAAGGCCGGCGAACACACGATCATTCTCGTCGAAGGCAAGCAGTCCGGGCTCTTCGTCATCCAGAACATTCCGCAGGAAGCCGTTCAGCACGTCACGAACGTCCTCTGCCCGACGATGGTCTACCCGTATCTGCGCGGCAACCTCGCCGACCTGATGACGCGCGCGAACGTTCCGCCCGTTCATCTGCCCGAAGTCAACTTCGAAATGCTCTATCAGCAGCGTCTCGCGCAGCAGGCCGCCCAGGCCGACGCCGCCAAGGCGAGCTAATTTCCGTCTCCGACGGCCAACGAAACCCGCAGCGCTCCCGCCCTGCGGGTTTTGCCATTTTTTGCCCTCGGACAAAGAGGGGCGCCTCGGTTCTGATGAACGGGGACGGCCCTTGGTAAAATGGAAAAAGTTTGCTCTTTAGCTCCGGGATGACCGTTTCCGGGCCATGAGAGACGGCGGAGTTCGAACGGGGCGCACCGCGCGCCGAACCTTCGGACGGCCGTGAGGAAGAACATCAGTAATGAGGCAAGGCATGAATCACATCCGAATCCTTCTCGTGGACGACCACACGTTGTTTCGCAGCGGCGTCAAGGCGCTTCTGCAGCGTCAGGACGACTTTGAAGTCGTCGGCGAGGCGAGCGACGGCCTCGAGGGCGTAAAGCTGGCCGACACGGTGGAAGCCGACGTGATGCTGCTCGACATGGACATGCCGAGCATGAACGGCCGCGACGTGCTCGAGCAGGTGCACGAGGCGCATCCGAATCTGGCGATCCTCATGCTGACGGTGAGCGAAGACACGGCGCTTCTGAGCGAATGTCTCGCGATGGGCGCGCGCGGCTATCTTCTCAAGAACATCGATCAGGACTTCCTCCTGCGCGCCGTGCGCACGGCCGCGCAAGGGGAGAGCATCATGTCGCCGCAGATGATGACGAAGTTCCTCGAGCGCTTCAAGGCGACCTTCAGCCACATGCCTCAGCAGCCCAGCGCCGTCGTGCAGCAGGCGGCGCCCGCGGCGAAGCCCGCCGCCCGTCCGGTGCGCTCGACGAGTCTGCCCTCGGCCGTGGATCCCTCCGTTCTGACGCGCCGCGAAAGACAGGCGCTTGCCTGGATCGCGCGCGGTCTCTCCAACAAGGAGGTCGCCCGCGGCCTGAATCTCGCCGAATCGACCGTGAAGGTGCACGTGCAGAGCATTCTGCGCAAGCTCAACCTCACGAGCCGCGTGCAGGCGGCGGTCTACGCCATCGAGCACGGAATCGACAAGGAAGAACTCGGAGAGAACTGATTCTTCCGCCCTGGGCGGCTCAGACGCCGCCCTCGTACCCGTTTTGACGCCACGCCTCGAACACCGTGACGGCCACCGTGTTGCTCAGATTGAGCGAACGGTTGCCCGGCCGCATGGGAAGGCGAATGCGCTGTTCGGGCGGAAACGACTCCCGCAGCGCTTCGGGGAGCCCCTTGCTCTCGGCTCCGAACACAAACCAATCCCCGTCCCGGAAGGAAACCTCGGCAAAGGGGCGCGAGCCCTTCGTCGTCATGGCGAACATGCGCCCGAAATCGGGGCGGCAGGCTTCGAGAAAGGCTTCCCACGAAGCGTGCGTGCGCACGTCGGCGTACTCGTGATAGTCGAGTCCCGCGCGGCGCATGTGCTTGTCCTCCATCGAAAAGCCGAGCGGCTCGATCAGGTGCAGTTCCGCGCCCGTATTGGCGCACAAGCGAATGACGTTGCCCGTGTTGGGCGGAATTTCCGGGTGGACGAGTACGACGTGAAACATGGTTTTCAGAGGGGATTTTCTTCTTCGAGCGCGAGGCGCATCTTCTTGAGCGCGTTCTTTTCGATCTGACGGACGCGTTCGGCGGACACGCCGAGTTCGTCGGCGAGCTCCTGCAGCGTGACGGGCTTGGCGACGCCGTCGGCGTTGCGGTGCAGATAGCGCGCCTCGATGACGCGGCGGCTTCGTTCGTCGAGCGCATGGAGCGCCGTGTAGATGCCTTCGTCTTCGAGACGCTCCCTTTCCTTGGCTTCGAGCATAGCCTCGGGCGTGTCGTCCTCGCTCGTAAGCCAGTCGGCGGGCGTCATCGCGTCGCGGTCGTCGTCGGACGAGGACGACGGGGTTTCGAGACTCGTGTCCTGCCCGTACATGCGCTCTTCCATCTCAAAGACTTCCTTGGGCTTGACGTCGAGCGTGAGCGCGATGCGGTTGGCCTGCTCGTTCGTGAGCGCGAGACGCGTGTCTTCCTTGAGCTGCCGAAGATTGAAAAAGAGCTTGCGCTGGTTTTTGGTCGTGGCCATCTTGACCATGCGCCAGTTGCGGATCACGTATTCCTGAATTTCGGAGCGGATCCAGTGCACGGCAAAGGTCATCAGGCGGTTGCCGCGGTTCGGATCGAAGTGCGCGACGGCCTTCATGAGACCGATGTTGCCTTCCTGAATGAGATCCGCGTAGGGCAGGCCGTAGCCGAGATAGCCGCGCGCGATGGAGATGACGAGACGCAGGTGGCTGATGATGAGCTTCTGCAGCGCTTCGCGGTCGTTGCTCGCGTGAATGGCGAGCGCCAGGGAATGCTCTTCTTCGGGCGAAAGCATGGGCGCCGCTTCGGCAAAGCGAAGATAGGCTTCGAGGTCGCCGATTCCCACCAGAGTGGGTGGCTTCGGGGCCCGATAAGGCACGACGGCGCGGCTCGCCGCCTTTTTCGGCGCGGCGAGAAGCGGAGCCTCTCCGGTCGGCGGCGCCGGGAGAAGCGGCGTGGTGTCCTGTGTCTTTTGGCTCATGCGTTCGGGATAAAAGAAAAGTCGAACCTTATGCTACCACCACTCTCAGTGGACCGAGCGCCAGGAGCCCAAGGCAGAGAAGGCGGCGATGAGTCCGCCCGCAAAGGCGGAGAAGGCGACGAAATATGCGCACCAGGGCGCGGGCGGCAGCGCCAGACGCAGGGGCGTTTCGTAAATCGCCGCGGCCTCGGCGATCGGGCCGGAGAGAAAATGAATGCCCGAAGCCGTGATGAGAATCGCAAGGAGCGCTCCCGCGAGCATGACGAGCGTGCCCCGCCAGGCCCAGGGCCGGATCGCAAAGAGGGGCGTGGCGCCGAAGAGATAAAGCGCCCGCATTTCGGCGCGCGCCGAAAGGGTCGTCATGCGAAGGGCCGCCCAGAGGACGAGCGAGACGAGCAGAAAGATGGTGCCGCCGAGAAAGAGAAGTCCCGTGCGGACCACGTCGGTGAGGACCGTGAGTTTGGTGTGCCACTCGCTTTCGTAGGCGATCATGTCGACGCCTTCGAGTTTTTCCATGGCGGCGGCCGTCTTCTCGATCTCATCGGGATCGGCCCGGTCCGAAACGGTGGCGACGAGCAGGTCCGGAAGGGGATTGTGCATCTTGCTGCGTTTGACGCCGAGGCCTTCGTTCAGCTCCCGAAAGGCGGTTTCCTTCGGGATGTGTCGGACCGATTCGATTTCCGGGAGCGCTTCGATCTCTTCGGTGAGCGCCTTGACGTCGGCCTTGTCCGTCGTGAAGACGCTGATTTCGACCGCCGTGGGAAGAGAGCGGATCGGCTCGGAAATCCCGTAGACGACCGTGAAGATGAAAAGCGGCACGGAGAGCGCGAATCCGGCGAGCACCGTGGCGAGGGCGAGCATCCGTCCGTCGCGGCACAATCCGCGCCAGGTTTCCTTGAAGGCCCATGCGTAGGAGGTAAACATCATTCTCTCCTCGCGGCGGCGTCGAGTTCGATGACGCGCACCTTGACGTGGCGCGGCCGGGGAATGCGGTGACTCGCCAGAAAGACCGTGACGCCCGCCTGGGCGAACATGCCGAGAAGATCGATGAGCGTCTGCGCGTTTCGGTCGTCGAGGTGCGCCGCGGGTTCGTCGGCGAGAATGAGGGCGGGGCGGTTCACGACGGCCCGCGCGAGCATGGCGAGCTGCCGTTGTCCGGCCGAAAGTTCGTGGGGACGAAGGTCCGCGAGCGCGGCAAGGCCGCACTTCTCGAGCGCGATGCGCGCTCTGGCGCGGGCTTCGCGAAAGGATTCCTCCGCTACGACGGCGGGGATCAGCACGTTTTCGAGCACGCTCCGGTCGTCGAGCAGCAGGCCGCTCTGCATCAGAATCCCCATGGAGCGGCGCAGCGACCGCCGCTCGAGTTCGTTGTAGTCGTTGATGCGGTCGCCCGCCACGATCACTTCGCCTTCGGTGGGTTTTCGCAGACCGCTCAGCATTTCCAGAACGAGGGTCTTGCCGCTCCCCGTGGCGCCGTGAAGCAGCACGAATTCTCCGCGGAACGCGGAAAACGAGAGGTTCTCAAGGCGTACGACGTCGTCGATCGATACGCCGACCTGTCGGAATTCGAAAAGGGGCGGTTCGCTGTACACGGGTTATTCTCGGTCGATGCGAAGGGAGAGGCCGGCGTTTTTCCAACGCTCCTCCTCTTCGCGCAGGCATTGGTCGGTGAACGGTCGGTCCTGAAGCCAGACCGCGGGCAGCGTCAGCGTGCCCGAACGTTCATCGTACCGCATGTCGGGGAAGGAGGGCTCGGTGCGGGCCTGAAGAAAGACGAGCGCGAGGCGCAGCGCCAGAACGGCCCGCCAGAAGGGGGCGCCCTCGTCGGGGCGCGGATCTTCGGGGAGCGGTCCCTCCTGCCACTGCAGAAGATTCGCCGCTTCAAGCCGGTCCGCGCGCGCCACGCCCGGAAGCGTCCAGCTGCGAAGGAACTGCGCGGCGATTCGTGAGGCGTTGTGGCCGGTGATCGCCTGACCCGATTCATGAAGGAGGGCCGCCGCGCGCAGATTGTGCCGCAGGCCGTCCGTTGCTTCGGGCGCGAGAAGCGAGAGAATGCGTTCGGCCCAGGAGGCGGCCCGCTCGCCCTGCGCGGCGTCGAGCGAAAGACGGCGCGCAAGATCCCGAACGGACGCTTCGCGTTCGTCCCGATAGGGAGGATTTCCCAGAAGTTCGTAGAGTAGGCCCACCCGGACGCCGCCCTGCGAGAGTCGGGCTTCGCGCAGTCCGAGCGTACGGTAGACGGCCTGCAGGACCGTGAGTCCTCCGGCGATGACTTCGTAGCGGTCCGCGCGCATGCCCGGGAAGGCCTGGGCAAAGCGCCCCTTCGAGCGCAAAAGCCGGGCGATGAGCTCTTCGATGTGTTCGAGACGGACCTCCTCCTTCGTCCAGCCGAGGTTGCGGCAGGTCTCCACGACGGCCCGGAAGGTGCCCGCCGTCATGTAGGCTTCGGACGACGGGGCGTTCGGGAAGGTCTTCGCCGCGTCGCCCAAGACCGTCATGGCGTGCTTGAGCGCCGCCTTCTGTCGGTCGGGCGTGATCCGGCCGTCGGGGAAGAAGCCGATCGAGGCGCTCACGCACCCGACGGGATAGCTTGCCGAGCGCCCGATCGTGGTGCCGCGCCCCGAAGCCATCTCGGTGCTTCCGCCCCCGATGTCGACCACGAGCCGTTCTTCGGCGCTGTAGGGAAGGGAGCGCACCGCGCCGGAAAAGGCGAACGAAGCCTCCCGTTCCCCCGAGATGATCTCGATGGGGACGCCGAGCGCACGCTCGGCCGCGCGGAGAAACGCGGCGTTCTGAGAGGCGCGCCGCATCGCGTGGGTTCCGACGGCGAGAACGTTTTCGGGCGCGACGCCCGAAAGACACTCGCGGAAACGGGCGAGCGCAGAGAGCGCACGGTCCTGCATCTCGGGCGTAAGCGTGCCGTCGGGCGCGAAACCGCCCGCAAGCCGCACGGTTTCCTTGCGGTAGAGGAGCGAGAGAAGGCGGTTTTCTTCGAGCCTGGCGACTTCGAGACGAAAGCTGTTGCTTCCGAGATCCACGACGGCGAGGAGGTCTGCGGGCAACACGGTTTACTCCGCGGATTCGTCTTCCTCGAGCCCGACGAGCGCGTTGGCGAACGCGCGGGCGCGGAAGGGCTGAAGGTCGTCGAGCTTTTCGCCGACGCCGACGAAGTAGATCGGAAGGGGATTGTCGCGACGCATGTCGGCGATGGCCACGAGGACGCCGCCCTTGGCGGTGCCGTCGAGCTTCGTGATGATGAGGCCCGAGAGCGTCACGGCCGCGTCGAAGGCCTTCACCTGCATGAGGGCGTTCTGACCGTTCGTGCCGTCCACGACGAGGATCACCTCGTGCGGGGCGCCTTCGAGGGCCTTGCCTTGCGCACGGTGAATGCGGCGCAGTTCCTCCATGAGATGGAGCTGCGTGGGCAGACGCCCGGCCGTGTCCACGATCACGACGTCGATGCCGCGGGCCTTGCCCGCGTTGACGGCGTCGAAGGCCACGGCGGCGGGGTCGCCCCCTTCCTGCGAGATCACGTCGATGCGGTTTCTCTCGCCCCAGACGGCGAGCTGTTCGCGCGCGGCGGCGCGGAAGGTGTCGCCCGCGGCCAGGAGCACGGTCTTGCCCTCGGCGGCGAAGAATTTCGAGAGTTTCCCGATGGTCGTGGTCTTTCCGGCGCCGTTGACGCCGGTCATCATCATGACGAGCGGCGCGGGACGCTCCGTATTGAAGGGGACTTCCGAGGGGGCGAGAATCGCTTCGATTTGATCGCGAAGGGCGCGGCGAACCTCTTCCTGCGTGCGCAGTCCCTTCAATTTAATTTCGTCGCGCAAACGTTGTAGGATACGCGAGGAGGTGTCGACGCCGATGTCGGCCGTAATGAGCGCGAATTCCAACTCTTCGAGGAAATCCTCGTCCACGACGCCGCCGGAGAAAAGACCGACGATGTTGACGCGCGTTCTGTCCAAACCTTTTTTCAGTCGGGAAAGCCAACCTTCCGAAGAACCAAAACCCATAAGTGTTCGTTATTGAATGGCAAATAAGAAAAAATCGGAAAAATCCGGCCGTGAGGTCGGTAGAAGAAGTTTAGCAACCCGTCCGTCTTCCAGGGGAGCGGGCGTCGTGCGGATTTCGGCGGGAATGTGGCGCCAGAGCCCGCTCGCCGTGCCCGACGCCGAGGGACTTCGTCCCACGCCCGACCGCGTGCGCGGAACGCTCTTCGACTGGGTGCGGCATCTCCTCGGCGACCTTGCCGGGTGTCGGGTGCTCGATCTCTTTGCCGGAAGCGGCGTATTGGGTTTTGAGGCGGCAAGCCGCGGCGCGGCGTCCGTGGACTGGGTCGAACGGCACCGCGGAGCGGTGGCGTCGCTGCGCAAAAACGTCGAGAAGTTCGGCGCCGCGGACCGCTGCCGCGTGCATGCGGGAGACGCCTTTGAATTTCTCGCCCGCACGAAGGAAACCTTCGACCTCGTCTTCATCGATCCGCCCTACGACGCGAATCTGCAGGAGAAGGCCCTGGCCGCAGTGATTCCCCGTCTGAGCGAAGCGGGGCTTCTCTATGTGGAGACGCCCGACGCCTACCTCTCCGAAGAGAAGCTCGCGGCGCTCGGATTGCTGCGTCTGCGCGGTTCCCGCGCGGGGGTCGTTCACTATCAGCTTCTCACCCGCATCGATTCCCCGCTCGCCCCATTGGCCAAACCCATCAAGGAGGAGGCATGACGTTCGCCATTTATCCCGGAACCTTCGACCCCATCACGAACGGTCACGTCGACATCGTCCGTCGTGCGGCGGGCATTTTCCCCACGGTGCTCGTGGCCGTGGCGGCGAGTGAAAAGAAGCGTCCCCTCCTCAGTCTCGAGGAGCGCCTCGAGCTCGCGCGCATCGTGGTGAAGCCCTTCCCCAATGTGGAGGTGAAGAGCTTCTCGGGGCTTCTCAAGGATCTCGTGCGCGCCGAAGGCGCCAAGGTGATCGTTCGCGGCGCGCGGGCGGTCAGCGACTTCGAGGCGGAATTTCAGATGGCGGGCATGAACCGTCAGCTCATGCCCGACGTGGAGACGGTGTTTTTGACGCCTTCGGACAGCTATCAGTTCGTAAGCGGCACCTTCGTGCGCGAAATCGCGCTTCTCGGCGGCGAAGAGGCCTCGCGCTTCGTCGCGCCCGAAGTCTATGAGGCGCTCGTGCGGGCCCGCGGGAGCCGCCGCTGATCAGATGGCGCCGCCCTGCGTCGGCTCGGCGGGCGTCTCCTTCGCCGTGAAGGGGAGCCAGTCGTAGAACTTTTCCTTCAGTTCGGAAAAGTCGGGCGCGGAAAATTCGAAGTTTTCGATGCGGTCGCGCAGATTGAGCCAGGCGCGCTTGGCGCGGCGCTCGATCGAGTCGAGACTCCAGGGATCTTCGCCCAGGGCGTTGCGCACGGCGGAGGCGGTCTGCGCCCAGGAGAGGCGCCAGCCGCTTTCGTTTCGTTCGACGGGCTTTTCAAAGTGCCAGGGAAGTTCCAGGGCGGGGACCGACCCCGCGGCTTCCCAGCGGAAGGTGCCGAGCCACTGCGGGCGAAGCGGCGGGAGAGAGCCCCCGAAATCCGCGCGCCAACCTTCGCCCTCCATGCGTCCGTCGGTCACGAGCAGGTCGGCGGGGCGCCCCGCAAGACGGAAGCGCATTTCGCGAACGGGCGTCGACGCGTCGTTTGCGAGCACTTCGGCGGGAAGCGTGTCGCTTCGCTCTTCAATCAAAAGATCGTAGGCGCGGCGAAGATCGAGTCCGTGAAGACTCGCGTCGGCCGCCGAAACCTCCGCCGCCAGGTCGACGGGTTCTTCGGGGTGGCCCAGATGCCCCGACGCGCGAAGGCTGACTTCGGCCTTCCCCGAAACGGGAGCCCGGCCGAAGGAGCGCGCCAGAAAGTCGGCGGTTTCGACGTTTTCCGCCTGCAGCGCGGCGCTCCAGGAGCCGTCGGCGCGCTTTCGCGCGTCAAACGTCATGGCGCCGCCGTAGAGGCTGCCCCGTCCTTCGGAGAGCGTGAGCTCCCCGTTGAGAAGTTGCAGGGCGGCGGAGAGTTCCCGCAGCGCGCCGTCGCGCTCAAAGCCCGCGATCGACACGTCGCCCGAGAAGTCAAAGAGCGAGAAAAAGCCCGAGCGCTCGAGTGCGAGCCAAAGTTCGCCCTTTTGGGTGCCGAGCCGAAGCGATCCCTCCAGTCGGGGACGGGGCGTTTCGTCGAGCGTTTCGGAAAAGGCGCGGGCGATGTCGGCGTCCAGTTTGGCGGGACTTCCCAGAAGGGTGCCCGAGAGAGAAATCCGTCCCGTCCGTTCGCGGGTGAGCGAGAGCGCGCCCGTGAGTTCGGTCGCGCCGCTCGGGTGCGAGGCGACGAGACGAAGGTCAGGCCAGTGGAGAAGGCCCTGTGCGTCGCGGGCGGGATTGCCCGTGGCGCGCCAGTTCATTGCGCTGCCGTCCCATGAGAGTTCGGTCGAGAGGAGAGCTTCCCGGCTCGACCAGGCGCCTTCCTTCCAGTCCCAGGCGTTGGCGGAAAGGGAGAGCACGCGGCTGTTGACGTCGGTGCGTAGCTCAGGGCGCGTCATGTGCCAGGCGCGGAAGTTTTCGCGCGTGAGCTTTTCGGCGCTCCAGCGAAGCTGCCATTCCTTCCCGTTCAGAAGGCCCTTCAGTTCCGCGAGCGGCGCTTCGAGCGTCAGGTCGCCCAGACCCGTCGGCCAGCGCGCGTCGCCCGAAAACTGAAAGGCGCCCGAAAAGCCGCCCCGTTCGCAGTGGCCCGAAAGGAAGGCCCGGGCGCCCGTTTCGGAGAGGTTTGCAAGGCGCACCGAGAGGTCGCTTGCCGTGGAGGGCTTTTCGCTCAGCAGCGTGACGGACCCCGACTCGACGACGAAGGCCTCCATGTCGAAGCCGAGCGTCGAGACGAGATAGGGTTCGTTGAGTCGCGTGAGGAATTCTTCCTCCGGCATGGCGAGCGCGGGCTTCACGACGCGCAGTTCGCGGATCTTCGGGGACTGCGCGAAAACGGCCAGGGGATGGAGGGTGATCTGCGCGCTCTTGAGGGAAAGCTGCCAGTCGTCGTGACCGGGCTTCTTGAGCGTGGATTCGGGAATCGTGACGACGAGTTCCGGAAGATGTCGAACGCTCGGAGGCGCGCTCATGGAGAGCTCGAGTCCGAGTTCGCGTTCGACGACTTCCGTAATGCGCGCGCTGACGCGCTCGGGTGTGACGAGGAAGTAGAGCGCGGCCACTCCGGCGAGCAGAAGCGCCGCGGCGAAGCAGCCGAGGAAGAGAAGGCCGCGCAGAAAGCGCTGGGCGGAGGTTTTCGTCACGGACATGGGAATGGCAGAGTTTCCGAAGAAAAGTATCTGCCATTGTATCCGATACGCCTTAGGCCACGTCGTGACGGATCAGGTGCTCAAAGGCGCTCAGACCCGCCTTGGCGCCTTCGCCGAGGCCGATGACGATCTGCTTGAAGGGAACGTCCGTGCAGTCGCCCGCCGCAAAGAGCCCCGGGGCGGCCGTGGCGCATCGGGCGTCGACGGGGATTTCGCCGTAGGCGTTGCGTTCGACTGCGTTGGAGAGCCACGCCGTGTTGGGGGTGAGACCGATCTGCACGAAGACCCCCTCCGCGTCGAGACGGTGTTCGGCGCCCGTCGCGTCCGCCCAGCGAAGGCCCGTGAGAACCCCGTCGGTCCCCTCGAAGGCGCGGGTATGCGCTTCGGTGAGCACCGTGACGTTCGGAAGGGAGGCGAGCTTCTTTTTGAGCACGTTGTCCGCCTTGAGAGTCGCGTGGCGGTGCAGGAGCGTGACGTGCGAGGCGATGCCGGCGAGATCGATCGCGGCTTCAACGCCCGAATTCCCGCCCCCGATGACGGCGACGCGCTTGCCGCGGAAAAGCGGTCCGTCGCAGTGGGGACAGAAGGCGACGCCGCGGCCGAGGAAATCCGCCTCTCCGGGAACGTTGAGACGGCGCCAGCTCGCGCCCGTGGCGGCGATGAGCGTGCGCGCGCGAAGCCGCGCGCCGCTTTCGGTGACGAGCACCCAGAGGTCGCCTTCTCGTTCGACCGAAACCGCGCGTTCGGCCGTGTGCAGTTCGATCGGATAGCTCTTGAGATGCGCTTCGATGTTGTCTGCAAGCTTTGCGCCCGGCGTCGAGAGAATCGACGTGAAGTTGGCGACTTCGCTCGTTTCATGGAGCTGTCCGCCGAGACGTTCGGCAACGAGTCCCGTGCGAAGTCCCTTGCGGACGGCGTAGATGGCGGCGGTGGCGCCCGCGGGGCCGCCGCCCGCGACGAGAACGTCGTAGGGGAGGGCCGCGGAGAGCTTTTCGGCCTTGCGCCGCGCCGCGCTTTCGTCCAAGAGCGCCACGATTTCCTCAAGCGTCCTTCTTCCGCTCACGAAGGGTTCGCCGTTGAGAAAGACCGTGGGCACGGCCATTACGCGGCGGGCCTTGGCCTCTTCCTGCGCGAGCGCGCCGTCGATCGTGACGACGGAGACGTTCGGGTTTTCAACCGCCATCAGATTGAGCGCCTGCACGACGTCGGGACAGTTGTGGCAGGAAAGCGAAATGAAGACTTCAAAGGAAAGCGGACCCGAGAGCGAACGGACGGCCTCGAGCGTTTCGGCCTCCGCCTTGACGGGGTGACCGCCCGCCTGCAAAAGCGCGAGGACGAAGGACGAGAATTCGTGTCCCATCGGCAGGGCGGCGAAGTGAATGCCGATTTCCCGTTCGGGAGAGGTGATTTGAAAGGACGGACGCGAAAGGGTCGGATCGAGCGTTTCCTCATAGGAGAGCAGCTCTGAGAGTGCGGCGACCTCCTTGAGAAGCGCCTTCATTTCGCGGGCCGTTTCGCTTTCGTTGAGCGTGGCGACGAGACGGACGGGGCGGCGCAGTTTCGTGAAGTAGGCGCGCAGTTGGTTTTGCAGGCCGGCGTCAAGCATGGCGGAATCCTTGAGCAGAGAGGGAAATGAAGAAAAAGGCCGCCCGAAGGAGCGGCCTTGCCTCATAAGCGGACGATCAGATCTTGCCGACGAGGTCGAGCGAGGGCGTGAGCGTCGCGTCGCCCGGGCGCCACTTGGCGGGGCAGACTTCGCCGGGGTTGGCGGCGACGTACTGCGCGGCTTCGACCTTGCGCAGGAGTTCGGCGGCGTTGCGGCCGATGCCGCCGTCGTGGATTTCCATCACGACGATCTTGCCTTCGGGATTCACGACGAAGGTGCCGCGTTCGGCCATGCCGTCGGCTTCGATGAGCACTTCAAAGTTCTTCGAGAGCTTCTGCGTCGGATCGCCGAGCATCGGGAAGGCGACCTTGCCCACGGCGGCGGAGCTTTCATGCCAGGCCTTGTGGGTGAAGTGCGAGTCGGTCGAAACGGCGTAGATTTCGACGCCGAGCTTGCGGAATTCTTCGTAGTGTTCGGCGAGGTCTTCGAGTTCGGTCGGGCAGACGAAGGTGAAGTCGGCGGGGTAGAAGAAGAAAATCGACCAGCGGCCCTTCAGATCCTCGTCGGTGACCTTCACGAACTGGCCCTGATGGAAGGCCTGGGCTTCAAACGGGAGAACCTGGGTGTTCAAGAGAGACATGGGACATTCCTCCAAATGAGAATGTGTTTTATTGCGGTTGAAGGAATATTAGCACATTTTTATCGGCGTGTAATCGTCGTGAAAAATAATCTATTGCTGTTTGTAACACGCAGCCTGCTGCCGGTCGGTCCGAAGGGGAAAAAGCGAAACGGCCCTTTCGGGCCGTTTCGTGAGGGGAATCAACTGCGAAAGCGCTTGTTGAATTCCTTGCGCAGGTTCGGTGCGAGCCGCTCGAGCGCGTCGATGGTGGTGAAGACCGAGGCGCGTCCCCGTTGCGAGAGCTCCCGAAAACGCGAGAGCAGCTCGTTTTCCTCTTCCATCGGGCGGTGTCTTTCCGCCGTCAGGATGTAGAGGACGTCGAAGCCGCAGGCCGAGAGCCGGGGCAGACGGTAGATGCCCGGGTCGCCCTGTCCGGTTTCGTACGTCGCGTACACGTCGAGCGTGACGCCCATGAGTTGCGCGATCTGCTTGGCCGTGTAGCCGAGCCGTTCGCGTTCGCTCTTGAGGCGCGCGCCGATTTCCGCGCGTTTCTTGGAGGGGGCCGCCGTAGCCATGATGCAGAGCCTCGGACGACGCCGATCAGACGTTGAAAAGGAAGTTCATGACGTCGCCGTCGCGAACGACGTAGTCCTTCCCTTCGGCGCGCATCTTGCCGGCTTCCTGCGCACCCTTTTCGCCGCGGTAGTGGATGTAATCCTCGTACGAAATGGTCTGCGCGCGGATGAAGCCGCGCTCGAAGTCGGTGTGAATCACGCCGGCCGCCTGCGGGGCGGTGTCGCCCTTGTGGATCGTCCAGGCGCGGACTTCCTTGACGCCCGCCGTGAAGTAGGTCTGCAGGCCGAGGAGTTCGTAGCCCGCGCGGATCACGCGGTCAAGGCCCGGTTCGTGCATGCCCATGTCCTCGAGGAACATCTGCTTGTCTTCGTCGTCGAGGTCGGCGATTTCGGCTTCGGTCTTGGCGCAGACGGCGACGACCGGCGCGTTTTCGGCGGCGGCGTGCTCCTTGACGGCGTCGAGGAGAGGATTGTTTTCAAAGCCGTGTTCGTCGACGTTGGCGACGTACATCGTGGGCTTGATCGTGAGAAGGAAGAGCGGACGAAGGACGGCGATTTCTTCCTCGGTGAGCGGGACGGAACGCGCGGCCTTCGCTTCGTTCAGGGCGGGAAGGAGCTTCTCGCAGGCGAGAACGAGCTTGAGGGCTTCCTTGTCGCCGCCCTGACGAGCCTGCTTGGAATAGCGGTTGAGGGCCTTTTCCACCGTGGCGAGGTCGGCGAGCGCAAGCTCGGTGTTGATCACCGCGATGTCTTCGAGCGGATTGATGTGACCGGCCACGTGAACGATGTTGTCGTCCTGGAAGCAGCGCACGATGTGCGCGATGGCGTCGCACTCGCGGATGTTGGCGAGGAACTGGTTGCCGAGGCCTTCGCCCTTGCTCGCGCCGGCGACGAGTCCGGCGATGTCGACGAATTCCACGACCGCGGGCACGATGCGCTCGGGCTTGACGATTTCCGCTAGGGCCGCAAGGCGCGGATCAGGCACTTCGACGACGCCCGTGTTCGGTTCGATCGTGCAGAAGGGATAGTTTTCCGCGGCGATGCCCGCCTTTGTGAGTGCATTGAAAATGGTCGACTTGCCGACGTTGGGCAGGCCGACGATGCCACACTTCAAACCCATGATCTTGTTCTCTTTTGAATGGATGTCAATGTTGAATAGGTGCCGCAGGTTGCGTCACGCGTTTCCCCGTATTGTAAAGGCGATGCCCGGCAAGGGATTCAAATTTCTTCGGGGAAATCCGTTTCCGAGTGAATCGTAAGGCCCGCGGCCCTGAGGGCCGCCGCGGCGACGCCGTCGCCCTCGCGAAGCGTGCCCGTGAAGCCGCCGTCGTAAATGCGGCCGATCCCGCAGGAGGGACTTTTGGCCTTGAGGAGAGCGCCTTCGGCGCCTTCGCGCCGGGCGGTTTCCACGGCGAGACGGGCGCCCTGCACAAAAGCTTCGGTGCGGTCCTCGCCGTCGACGGAGAGAACGCGCGCCTTGCCCCGCAGGACGTCGGCGCCGTCGCCTCCTTGGATTTCCGAAGGCGTGCGGGGCGTCGGAAGGCCGCCCTCGCACTCGGGACAAATGGGTACGACGCGTAGCTTCCCCTCGGCGACGAGGGTGAGGACGCGTTCGTTGCCCTTGGCCCTGCCGTCGTAGCGGCAGGGTTCCCCGAGAAGACAGCGGCTTACGAGCCAGGTCTTCACCGGGCTTCTCCCTCGGGCTTTTTCTCCGTCTTGCCTTCGGGAGTCTTCCCCGGTTCGGCCTTGGGCTTCGGGAGGGAGCCGAACTTGCCGAAATGCCGGCCGGCCCGCTGCCATTCGCCCGACACGAGCAGGGGAATGCCGACGAGCGCCTCCTGCATCATTTTGCGGATGGCTTCGCGGTGTTCGCTCGAGGGCGCTGCGAGAACGAAGTCGAACACCTGCTGCGCCCACCCGAAGGTGCGGGGGTGCCCGATGCCGATGCGAAGGCGCCAGAAGTCGGGCGTCCCGAGCTGGGCGGTGATGCTCTTGAGGCCGTTGTGGCCGGCGTTGCCGCCCCCTTTCTTGAGCTTCATCGTGCCCGGGAGAAGATCGAGCTCGTCGTGAACGATGAGGATCTCTTCGGGGGCGATCTTGTAGTAGGCGGCCATGGCCTGCACGGCGATGCCCGAGCGGTTCATGAAGGTGGTGGGCTTCAGAAGCCACACTTCCTCGCCCTCGATGCGCACGCGGGCGGTTTCCCCCGAAAACTTCCGGTCTTCGGAGAAGCGGCCGCCGTACTTTTCGGCGAGAAGATCGAGCATCTGAAAGCCGCAGTTGTGCCGCGTGGCTTCGTACTCCGAGCCGGGATTGCCGAGCCCGACGATCAGGCGGATGGATGACGTGTCTTGAGGCATGACGAATGCGTAATGAATGAAATCAACGGCGGGGACCGCGGCGGTCCGAGCGGCCGCGCTGCGCGAAGCGGTCGTCGCCCGAACGGACGGGTCCGTTGTCACGACGGCATTGTACTTCGCGACCCTTGATGCGCACGCCCGTCATGGCGGCGAGGACCTTTTCGGCCTGTTCGTCGGCCACGTCGACGAGACTGAAGCGCTCGGTGATCTCGATGTTTCCGATCGCGCGGGCCGGAATGTCCGCTTCGTTGGCGATGGCGCCGACGAGGTCGGCCGGGCGCACGTTCGAGAGACGCCCCACGTTGAGGAAGAGCCTCGTCATGCCGGGTTCGGCCGTGCGGGAGCGTTCGCGGTGCGGACGCTCCTTCGCGGAGCGCTCGCGTCGGGGGCGCTCGAAGGGCGCGAAGGTCGGAATGTCGGCGGTGTCCTCTTCGCCGCTTTCGACGGCGTCGGCGAGCTTGATGGCCGCCGCGGCGATGTCGAAGACGTCGTAGGAGTCGCCGAGCGCTTCGACGATGACGTGGAAGCGGTCGAGATCGCCCGCTTCAAGGACGTCCTCGAGGCGCTTGCGCATCGTTTCGAGACGCTTGGCGCGCACGTCGGTGGCCGAGGGAACGCTGCGGATTTCGATGCGCGTCTTGGTGATCTGTTCGATGGCGCGCAGATGACGGTGCTCGCGCGGCTCGAGAATCGTGATCGCGGTGCCCGTTCGGCCGGCGCGGCCCGTGCGGCCGATGCGGTGCACGTAGGTTTCCACCGAGGCGGGAATGCCGTAGTTGATGACGTGCGTGAGGTTTTCAAGGTCGATCCCGCGGGCGGCCACGTCGGTGGCGACGATGGCGTCGATCTGGCCCGAACGGGCGCGCTTCATGACGCGGTCGCGCGTGGGCTGATCCAGGCCCCCGTGGAGCGCTTCGATGCCGTAGCCGCGGGCGCGAAGCGCCTCGGTGAGGTCGTCCACTTCCATGCGCGTGCGCGTGAAGATGATGGCGAGTTCCGGGCTTTCGATGTCGAGAATGCGTCCGAGCGCGGCGAGACGGTAGTTGCGGCCCACCACGTAGGCGATCTGCGGAACGCGGGGCGCTTCGCCCTCGGCCGTCTTTTCGCGGGCGATGCGGATGCGCACGGGGTCGTTGAGGTGACGCTCGGCGATGTGCGCGATCTTGGGCGGAAGCGTGGCCGAGAAAAGCGCCGTCTGCACGTGGTCGGGGAGGGATTCGAAAATCGCCTCGAGTTCGTCCGCGAAGCCGAGGTCGAGCATTTCGTCGGCTTCGTCGAGCACGAGCGCGCGGACCTGCGAGAGGTCGAGCGTGCCCTTCCTGATGTGGTCGAGCGCGCGGCCGGGGGTCGCCACGACGACGTGCGTCCCGCGGCGAAGGGCGCGGATCTGGCGGCCGTATTCCTGACCGCCGTAGATCGGCGTGATGTGCGCGCCCGAAGCCTTGCCGAAGCTGTGGAAGGATTCGCTCACCTGCAGACAGAGTTCGCGCGTGGGCGTGAGAACGAGCACGAGCGGCAGGTCGGCTTCTTCGCCGACGACGTAGCGCTCGAGAAGCGGCAGTGCAAAGGCGGCCGTCTTGCCGGTGCCGGTCGCGGCCATGCCGAGGACGTCGCGGCCGGAAAGGAGAGCGGGGATGGCTTCGGTTTGAATCGGGGTCGGTTCTTCAAAACCGAGCTGCGTGATGGCGTCGACGATCGACGCGGAGAGTCCGAGATCGGAAAAAGCGGGCATGGTGTCCTGTAATGCTGATGGTCCACTCGCCCGTACACGTCGTCGAACTCGAAAGGAAAGGGGCAAATGGAAGGGCGGGGTGCGGCACCCCACAACAAAACGGCCCGTTCAGGGAGCCCCTGAACGAGCCGTCGGGAAAAGTCGGTCGACCGAAGATTATTCGGCGGCGGCCGCGGGAGCGGCGGCTTCTTCGCCTTCGGCGGCGGTGACTTCTTCTTCAACCTTGGCGATCACGGAGGCGATCACGACATCGGGATGATGCACGGAGACGCCTTCGGGGAGCTTGAGGTCGGCGGCGCGCAGCGTCGTGCCGAGCGTCATGCCGGAGAGGTCGACGGCCACGAATTCGGGCAGTTCGCGCGGCATGCAGGTGACTTCGACGTAAGCGGCGGCGTGCGAGATGATGGCCTTGTCCACCTTGACGGCGGGGCTTTCTTCTTCGCCCGAGAAGTGCAGCGGAACGCGCATCGTGACCTTTTCGTTTTCAGCGATGCGCTGGAAGTCGATGTGCAGAACCTGCGGCTTGTACGGGTGCATCTGGAAGGCGCGGAGAACGACGAGTTCTTCCTTGCCGTCGAGTTCCATCGTCAGGATCGAGGCGTGGAACTTTTCCTTGCGCAGCGCGTAGAAGATGGGATTGTGTTCGAGCTCGATGGGCGTGGCGGGCAAGCCGGCGCCGTAAACGATGCCGGGCAGCTTGTCAGCGCGGCGAAGGCGGCGGCTCGCACCCGTACCTTGCGCAGTACGCGTAGTGGCGATGATCTTCATGGGAATGTTTCCTGTAGTGTGCCGGCAATCGCGACCAATCGCCGGCGGATCGTAAAAAGCCGTGAGGCGAAAACCTCACAAGCAAAAACCGTCCCGAGGGAACGGTTTGAAGAAAGGACCCGATTCTAACAGAAACATCCCGCTCGTGGGCGGGATGTTTCGGAAAAAGAAAGGGTTGTCGTCCGAAGGGGACGCAGCGCTTCTTATTCGGCGAAGAGGTCGCTCACGGATTCGCCGCGGGCGATGCGGGCGAGCGTTTCACCGATGATGCCGGCGCAGGAGACCTGGCGGATCTTGTTGCAGGCGCGGGCCGCGTCGGAGAGCGGAATCGTGTCGGTCACGACGAGTTCGTCGAGGGCCGAGTTCGTGATGCGTTCGACGGCGGAACCGGAGAGAACCGGGTGCGTGATGTAGGCGACGACGCGCTTGGCGCCGCGTTCCTTCAGAGCGCCGGCGGCGTTGCAGAGCGTACCGGCGGTGTCGACGATGTCGTCGGTGATGACGCAGGTGCGGCCGTTGACTTCACCGATGATGTTCATGATTTCGGCGACGTTGGCGCGCGGACGGCGCTTGTCGATGATGGCGAGGTCGCATTCGAGGGCCTTGGCCATGGCGCGGGCGCGGACCACACCGCCGACGTCGGGGGAGACCACCATCAGGTCGGGGTAGTTGTGCGTGAGGAGGTCCTTGAGGAGGACCGGCGTCGCGTAGATGTTGTCGACGGGAATGTCGAAGAAGCCCTGGATCTGGTCGGCGTGCAGGTCCATCGTGAGGACGCGGTTGACGCCGGCGGCCTGCAGCATGTTGGCCACGACCTTGGCGGAAATCGCCACGCGGGTCGAACGGGGACGGCGGTCCTGACGGGCATAGCCGTAGTAGGGGATCGCGGCGGTGATGCGGGCGGCGGAAGCGCGCTTGAGCGCGTCCACCATGATCATCAGTTCCATGAGGTTGTCGTTCGTCGGAGCGCAGGTACTCTGAAGAACGAAAACGTCGCGACCGCGGACGCTGTCGAGGAGCTGAACCATGACTTCGCCGTCGCTGAAACGGGAAACCGTGGCGTGACCGAGGGGAATATTGAGGGAGTTGGCGACGGCCTTGGCGAGCTCAGGATTGGCGTTGCCCGCAAAGATCGTCATGCTGTCCGGCACCTTATGGACCATGATTATGCTCTGTGAAAAAACGGCTTGCGCCGCACATCGAAAAGGACGCCGTCAGGGTAACACAGACGGCGCACAAAAACGAAAGGGAGAGCAAAAACATTTTGCCTCCCCGTAGATTGAAACAAAGCGTTGGCAGGGGTAGAAGGATTCGAACCTTCGAATGCCGGAATCAAAATCCGGTGCCTTAGGCCAGCTTGGCGATACCCCTAGCCGAGTATTTTTATCATTCGGTGCACCACGCCGCCAAGGGGTGTTCCGCCATCATGCGGCACAAAAATCCCCGCCAGTCGTCCGGGAGATCAGAGAGCACGTCTCGTGCGGCTCGATCAGCATCCGAAACTAGGGCGAACACGGCGCTGCCGGATCCGGTCATCCGCGCCTCGAATCCGCGTCGTCGAATTCGTGAGAGCGCGTCGCTCACGCGGGGCTCGAGTCGCTCGGCAACGGCTTGCAAATCGTTGCGTCCGAAGAGCGGCGAACCATGGTGGCGGACAAAGTCGGAAAAGACCTCCATTTTCTCTGATTTGGTATTTCTTGTCAAGGAAGGGTGAGAGAAAATTTCCGCCGTCGAAAGCCCCCGTCCCGGCCAGACGACAAGGAATTGCGAGGGAGGAAGGGAGAGGGGGCGAAGCTCTTCGCCGATCCCTTCGGCCCAGGCGTTTTGCCCGAAAAGAAAGAAGGGAACGTCGGCGCCGAGCGTGAGGCCCACCCGCATGAGTTCCGTTCGGGCGAGACCGAGCTTCCAGAGCCGGTTGAGGGCGAGAAGAACGGTGGCCGCGTCGGAACTGCCGCCTCCCATTCCCGCCTGACTCGGAATGCGTTTTTCCAGACGGATTTCCGCGCCGAGGCGCACGCCCGTCGCGTCCTGCAGGGCGCGGGCCGCCCGAACGCAGAGATCCTTTTCCACTTCGCCCACGACGTCGCCCGTCCGGACGATTCGGTCGTCTTCGCGCAGGATGACGTCGATCGTGTCGCAGAGGTCGATCAGAACGAAGGCGGACTGCAGAAGGTGCTTTCCGTCGGGGCGGCGCCCCGTCACGTGCAAAAAGAGGTTGAGCTTTGCCGGGGCGGGCAGGCCGAGAAAGGCTTTCGTCATGGCTTCGGAGTGTCGAGCAGAAGGGTGAGGCGCATTCTGACGCCTCGGTTTTCATAAACCGCGAGGATGCGCGAGGGCGTCGAATCGGGCAGGCGTCCGTTCACGCGTACGCTCCAGTCCCCTTCGCGCCAACTCTCGGCCGGGAGGGCGTCGGGTCCGGGACGGCCGTCGAGCCAGGCTTCGAGCGTCGAAACGGGGATGGAAAAGCCGAGCGTCTCCTCCATGAGCGATTCGGGCGAGTCGCCCCGCGCAACGACTTCGTCGAGTCCGCGCGAGATGGTGGCGCCGCGCGGCGTGGATTCGATGCGCGCGATGACGCCCGAGAGCGGCGTCAGGATGTCGAGGCGCAGCAGGCCCGGACCGGTGCGAAGCGTAAAGCGCCCCGTGAACTGTTCGGGCGCGCCGTAGCCCGTTTTCTGCAGGCTGAAGCGGCCGCGGCGCTCCCGCACGCCCTCGGGGAGGGACGTGCAGGCCGCAAGCAGGAGACCCGCGGGGAGAAGAAGAAGGGTTCTGCGCTTCATCGCTTGAGTCCCATGCGTTCGCCGAAGGCCAGCACTTCGGGGGCGTCGTTCGTGCGCTTTCGCAGATCCTGCCAGAGCGACGCCGCCTCGTCGTTGCGCTTGGCGGCGACAAGCACTTCGATCAGGTGTTCGGCCACCTCGACGTCGAACTGACGCTTGAGGCTCAGGAGAATGAATTCCGCCGCTTCGTCGAACTTCCCTTCGCGGTAGCAGAGCCACCCCATCGAGTCGAGCACGTAGGGGTCGAGCGGGGCGAGGCGATAGGCACCCTCAAGAAGTGCCCGCGCTTCGGGGAGGCGTCGGTTCTGATCGGCCCAGAGGTAGCCCAGCGCGTTCGAGGCCTGCACGTGATCGGGGTTGATGTCGAGGAGTTCGATGAGATAGGTTTCCGACTTCTTCGAGTCGCCCGACTCCTGCGCGATCATGGCGGCGTCGTAAAGGAAGTCGGTGCTCTTGCCGTAGCGCTCGTAGGCTTCGTCGATCACCCGCAGGGCGTCTTCCTTGCGGTCGGCTTCGAGGAGCAGTTCCGCTTCGGCGCGGATGAGCGGCTCTTCGTTGCCGTGCGGATCCTGTCGGGCCGTGCGCAGGGATTCGATCGCCTTGTCGATTTCTCCGGCGGCCGCCCAGGCGCGCGCTTCGTTGAGGCGGGCCTGACGGGCGAAGGGACCGGCCTTGAGTTCGGCGAAGGCTTCGGCCGCTTCGGCGGGCCTTTCCAGGGCGAGCGCCGTCTGACCGATCTGTAGCCACACGTCCGTGTGCGAGAGATCGATTCCGGGGCTTTCCTCGCGCAGGTACTTCACGTAGCGGCGGAAGTAGGCGAGGGCCTCTTCGGGCGCTCTCGCCTCGTTGGCGAGAAGGCCCGCCGTGTAGAGAAGATTCGGATTTTCGATGTCGCCCTTCGTGGCGCGGTCCGCTTGCTTGAGGGCGGCCTCCTTCTGGCCCGCACGGGCGAGAACGCGGCCGTAGATGAGGCGGACGGTGTCGGCGTCGGGGTGGCGCTTCAGAAAGCGCTCGAGCATGGACTGCGTCTCTTTGCGTGCGACCGGCCAGCAGATGTCGGCGGCAAGCGACACCGTTTCTTCGTCGTCGGGCAGGCCCTTCTGCGCGGACGAGGCGAGTCGGCAGGCCTCTTCGTAGCGGCTGTTCATCTTGGCGTGCACGGCCGAGGCGAGCTGCACCTGCGGGGCGTTGCGGTGGCGGCTCTGATAGGGCTCGAGAAGATTCTTCGCGACGGCGTAGGAGAGCTTGCTCTTGGCGAGAAGCTCCGTCATGCGGGCCGTCCAGGCGACCTTGTCCTCGGCGTTCCGGTACATCACGGCCAGGCGGTCGCGCACGGCGCCGACGGTTTCCTTCTCGATGTCGCGCGCCAGAAGCGACTGTTGGGCGATTTCGGACTTCGGGTCGATCTTGAGCCATTCTTCGGCGATCTGCACGACGAGGTCGGAATCGCGGGCCGAGACGGCGGCCTGCCAGGCCATTTCGGCCAACTCCGTCGAGGGAGTCTGTCGGAAGGCGTCGTAAAAGGCGTTCGCCGCGAATTCGTGTTCGTCGCGGTGCATGGCGATGCCGCCGGCGATGAGGTCGAAGAGCTGTCGGTTCGCCTTCGTCACCGCGGGATGGCCCGCGGGCATGCCTTCCGAAGAGACGCCCATGCCCGGATGAGCCGAAAGAGGCGCCGCGAAAAGAAGGGCGCTCACGCCGGTGAGAAGCGTTGCGCCGAGCGTAGTGAAGGGACGCATGTTGTTATGAGTGTCGAGTGCGGAATGTCTCGCCATTGTAGCGAGAACGTCTCCGTCGAAACGGGTGAAGCGGGACGGAAGATGTGCCAAAATGCCACGTCATGACAGAGAAACATCAGGAATTTCCGACGGAGGGTTTCGGCGCCGCGCTTGCGGATTGGCAGAGAAGCCACGGCCGGCACGCCTTTTCTTGGCAGCGCTACGACACGCCTTACGAGAGGTGGCTCTCCGAAGTCATGCTGCAGCAGACGCGCACGACGACGGTGGAGGGGTATTTTCAAAAATTTCTCCGGGCCTTTCCCACGGTGGAGGATCTCGCCCGGGCGACGGATGACGAAGTGCAGGCGCTCTGGGCGGGACTCGGCTATTACAGCCGCGCGCGCAATCTGCACAAGGCGGCCAAGCGGGTGGCCGAGCTCGGAGGCGTCTTCCCGAAGACCGCTGCGGGCCTTGCCGAACTCCCCGGCGTGGGGCCGAGCACGGCGGGCGCGATCGCGGCCTTCTGCTACGGCGAACGGGCCGTCATGTGCGACGGCAACGCCAAGCGGGTGCTCGCGCGCGTGATGGCGATTCCCGGCGCCGTCGGAGAGCGCGCCTTCGAGACGAAGGTCTGGTCCGCGGCCGAGTCGCTTTTGCCCGCCTCCGAAGACATGGCCGCCTATACGCAGGGGCTCATGGACGTGGGTGCGGAAATCTGCCGCAAAAAGGCGCCGCGTTGCGCGGAATGTCCCGTCCGATCGTTTTGCCGGGCCCTGCGCGAGGGACGCGTCGAAGACTATCCGGCGCCCCGCGCCAAGCGCGAGCGCCCCGTGCGCTGCGCGACGCTCTTTTTCCTCTATGCGGACGAAGGCGTCGTTCTGGAAAAGAAGACGACGCCCGGCGTTTGGCGCGGACTCTGGGTGACGCCCGCGGGAGAAGGGTACGGCACGGCCGAGACGCTTTCGCTTCCCCGGGAGGACGTCCTCTGGGAGCGCGTGGGCGAAGCCTGGCCGCACGACTTCACGCACTACCGCCTCGTCATCACGCCCGTCGTCGCGCGCGTGCGGAAGGTCGAGCGCGAGGGCTGGCGAATCGTGCCGCTTTCAGAGCGGGAAACGCTCGGCATGCCCGCCCCGATCGCGCGCTACTGGCCCGAGGCGGACGCCGTCGCTTCTCTCCTCAACGCGTCTGTGTGCGGTTGAGGCCGTAGCTCTCGAGAGCCCGGTGCCGCACGAGCGCTCCCTCCGCGGCGAAGCGGCGGCAGAGCGTTTCGGCCGTGAAGACGGAGCGGTGCTGTCCGCCCGTGCAGCCGATCGCCACGGTGAGGTAGTGGCGGTTTTGCGCGCGGTAGGCGGGGAGCCACCGCCGCACGAATCCCTCGATGTCGTCGATCATGCGCACGACGTCGGGCTGGGCGGCGAGAAACGCCGCGACGGGCTCGTCCTTCCCCGTGAGCGGGCGAAGGGACTCGTCGTAGTAGGGATTGGGAAGGCAGCGCACGTCGAAGACCAGGTCCGCGGCGACGGGCAGTCCGTGCTTGAAGGCGAAGGACTCGAACGACAGCGTGAGCGGCGCGCTGGCGAGATTGACGAACTGCAGGACCCAGCGGCGAAGAACGTTGGGAAGGATCCCCGTCGTGTCGAGGACGTGTCCCATGACGGCCGCCTCGCCGAGAATGTCGCGTTCGCGCTCGATCGCCTCCTGCAGCGTCGGTTCGCGTCCGTTTTGGCGCAGGCGGGTCGTGAGCGGATGACGGCGCCTCGTTTCGGAGAAGCGCTGCACGAGTTCCGTGGTCGAAGCCGTCAGAAAGAGGACGCGCACGTCGTGACCTTCGGCGCGCAGGGTTTCAATGCCGTTGCGGATGCCTTCGAACGTGGCGTGGGAGCGGGCGTCGATGGCGACCGCCGCCATGTTCGTGCCGCCCGAATGCAGGTCGCGCAGGACGGGGACGAGAAAGTGCGCGGGCAGATTGTCGATGCAGTAGTAGCCGCAGTCTTCGAGCTGTCGGATGGCGATCGACTTGCCGCTTCCCGAGAGGCCGGTAACCAAAACGATTTGCATGCTCGCTCCATGAGGGTCGTGACGTTCGCTCAGTCTACGGCAAAACGAAATCTTCGCTGAAAGAGAGCTCTGCGTCCGACGACGCCCTTCAGTCTTTGCGGCGCCGCTCGCTCGGACTCGGAATGCCCGCTTCGGCCCGATATTTCGCCACGGTGCGGCGGGCGACGTCAAAGCCCGCTTCGGTGAGCATGGCCGTGAGTTTCGTGTCGCTCAAGGGATGGGCGGGATCTTCATTTTTCACCCAGCCGTAGATGCGCTCGACGATCGCCTCCCGGCTCGGGCCCGTCTGTCCGGGGCCCGGAAAGAGCGTCTGCAGTTCGTAGGTGCCGTGCGCGCAGCGGAAATATTTGCTCGTGACGGTACGGCTGACGGTGGAGTCGGCGAGACCGAGCGCTGCGGCCGCCTCCTGCTGCGTGAGCGGGACGAGGGCCTCGGGGCCCCGGCGGAAAAAGGCTTCCTGGCGCATGCCGGCGAAGCGGACGATCCGAAGGAGTGTTTCCTTTCTCGCTTCGACCGCGCGCACGAAGGCCCTGGCTTCCTGCCAGAGTTCGCGCAGGTTTTCGTCGCGCGCCGCCCGCTCGCCCGACTGCACGAGCGAAACGACGGGTTCGGCGCCCCGCAGGAGCGTAAAGCGCAGTCCCCCTTCGGGGAGCGCCTCCACCCACACGTCGGGGCGGACGTACTGCACGGGCGCCTCGGCAAAGTCCGAGGTGATGTTGGGCTGGAGTTTCGAGAGGAGCGCGAGGAGATCGTCGCGCAAGTCGGAAGAGAGTCCGCAGGAGGGCGCCCGAAGTTCGGCGAGGCCCTCGAGTCCCGTTTGCGTGAGATGCCGGAAGGCCTCGGCGGTTTGCGGGGCGACTTCGCCCTCCTTCAGAAGTTCGTCGACCTGCAGGCGGAGCATTTCACCGCGGCTGAAGGCGCCCACGCCCGTCGGATCGAAGGAGCGCAGAATTTCGAGCGCGCGCTGCCAGTCGTCGGGCGAAATCCTTTCGTTCGCCTCCTTTCGGAGAACGTCGAGGGGCGCGGGGAGAAGGCCGTGTTCGTCGAGCGCGTCGATCAGATAGAGAAGCGCCGCGCGGGTGTCGTCCGTGAGGGAAAGAAAGCCCATTTGCGCGCGCAGATGTTCGCCGAGCGTTTCTTCCCGCGCCGAGGCGTCCCAGGGATCGGCGGAGGATTCCTCGGCCCCCGGCCATCGGTCGTAGAGGCGGTCGATCGGAACGTCCGCGCGCTCGAGCGAGAGCCCCTCTTCGGCGGGAGCGTCGGGCGGCTCGGCGCCTTCCGCGTCGACTTCGAGAAAGGGATTCTCCGCGGCGAGGCGTTCCGCCTCGTCGCGCAGTTCCGCCGACGACATCTGCAGGACGCGCAGGGACTGCTGCTGCGACTGACTGAGCGTCGTCTGCAGACGTTGCGAGGCGGAGAGGTCGAGTCCGAGCATTACATGCGGAAGTTGTCGCCGAGGTAGAAGGTGCGCACTTCGGGATTGTCGATGATGTCCTTGGGAGAACCCGAGGCGAGAACGCTGCCTTCGTTGATGATGTAGGCGTGGTCGCAGATGGCGAGCGTTTCGCGGACGTTGTGGTCCGTGATGAGCACGCCGATGTTGCGGTCCTTGAGGAATCGGACGATGCGCTGAATTTCGATCACCGCGATGGGGTCGACGCCCGCGAACGGTTCGTCGAGCAGAATGAAGCGGGGATTCGCCGCGAGCGCCCGGGCGATTTCGGTGCGCCGTCGTTCGCCACCCGAAAGCGACATCGCCATGCTCGTGCGGATGTGCTGAATCTGCAGCTCTTCAAGGAGCATGTTGAGGCGCCGTTCGATCTCGGGCTTCGAGAGGGGACGGCCGTCCTCGCCGTCCTGGAGTTCCAGAATGGCGCGGATGTTGTCCTCCACCGTGAGGCGGCGGAAAACGCTCGCTTCCTGCGGAAGATAGGAGAGACCGAGGCGGGCGCGCTGATAGATCGGCATGTGCGTGATCGACTTGCCGTCGAGTTCGATCGTGCCGCGGTCCGCGACGACGAGGCCCACGACCATGTAGAAGGACGTGGTCTTGCCCGCGCCGTTCGGCCCGAGGAGGCCCACCACTTCGCCGGACTTCACGGCCAGATCGACGCCCTTGACGACCTGTCGGGAACCGTAGTGCTTTTGCAGCCCCGTCGCCACGAGCGTGTGGGTGTTGTTGTGGCGGATAGGATTGGTGTTTTGCGTTTCGGTCACGGTGCGTCAGTCCTTCTTGGCGGGCGAAAGAGAGGTGGCGTTCGAGAGGTCCGCGCCTTCGCGGGGCTTGGTTTCCTTGGCGTTGTTGTTGCGCGGCGCGATGATGGTGCTCACGCGCTGCTTCTGGCCGTTCACGACGCCGCCCTCGACGCGCGAGCGGGCGTTGCGCATGTCGTAGACGATGCGCTCGCCCTCGGTGATGTCCTTTTCCACGCCGTTTTCGGAGCGGGCGAGGCGCGCCTTGCCGTCGAGCGTGATCGTGTCGACCTCTTCGTCATAGATGATCTTTTCGGCCCGGGCGTGCACCCATTCGTCCACTCCGGGCGTCTTGGGATCGCGCTGCTGACGGAAGCGCGCGAGGTTTCCCGTGATCGTGCCCTGACGATAGCCGCGGGCGGAGAGACGCAGTTCGAGGCGGGCGCCCTGCAGAGTCATGGAGCCCTGCGTCACGATGACGTTGCCCGAATACACGGCGGTCTGCTTGACTTCATCTCCGTTGAAGGCGTCGGCGTGAATCTCGATGGGCTGCTCCCGGTCCGTTGCAAGGGCAAAGGCGCTGAGCGGGAACATGACGCTGGCGAGAAGACATAGGGCTTTGATGGACATGACGAGTTCTCGTGTTATCAGGGCAGGGCGATCGATTGGGATTGCGGGTGAAGGACCGTCTGGACACTTCCCGTCAGCTCGACGGTGTGCGCGACGTTATCGTAGCGCATTCCGTTTTGCGAGGAGGTCGTGTCTTCTCCGCGCCGCATGAAGACGGGACGGTCGGTCTCAAACTGGTGCGTGTCGAGGAAGCCGTTGAGGAATTCCGTCTCGAAATAGAGATCGGGCTCCGCCTCGGAGGCGGCCCGGGTGAAACGGACGTTCCCCGTGAGCTGAACGGTTTCCAGGCCGTCGAGGCTTTCGGCCTTGTCGGCCCGTGCGACGATCTGGGGCTTGGACGGATCCAGGGTGTGGTAGGTGGCCTGGTGGGCCATCATGCGCTCGTCGGAGTAGTGCTCGACGCTCTGGGCGGCGAGCCGCTGTGAGGCGACGCCCTGTTCGTTGAAGTCCGACATCGTGACGTCGGTCGCGGTGAAGTCGGGCGACGAGGCGCTCGGAACGTACTTCAGGTCGTCGAGCGAAATCTGGATGGAGTAGTAGTAGCTCAGTCCGACGAGGGAGAAGAGCAGGGCGGCGCCGACGATGGCCGTGATGCGTTCCTGAATGACGAGGCGACGATGGGCCATCTCACTTTCCTTCCACGTAGGTTTGGCGGATCAGACCGTCCCAGCGGTCCTGGGCGCGGAGGATGAGTTCGGCGAGTTCGCGCACGGCGCCGCGGCCGCCCGGGAAACGGGAGCGGAAGTCGACGAGGCCGTCCAGGTCGGCGATGCCGTCGGCGGGCGTCGCGGAGAGTCCCGCCCGCATGAGAAGCGGCAGGTCGGGAACGTCGTCGCCCATGTAGGCGACCTCTTCGTTCTCAAGGCAGTGGCGGGCGAGCATGGCTTCCCAGGCGTTCGTCTTGAAGCGCTGGCCCTGGGCGAGGTCCGTGATGCCGAGTTCCTCGGCGCGGCGCGCCACGATGTCGGACGAGCGCCCCGTGATGATGCCGACGGGGATGCCCGCCTTCTGAAGCATCTTGATGCCGAGACCGTCCCGAACGAAAAAGGCCTTGTAGAGTTCCCCCGATCCGGAAACGTTGATCGTGCCGTCGGAGAGCACTCCGTCGACGTCGAGGATCACCATGCGGATGCGGCGGGCTTTTTCCTGGAGCTTGGCCACCATAGGGACTCCTTAGAGGACTTTGGCGTTGACGAGGTCGTGCATGTGCAGGGCGCCGACGAGGCGGTTCTCGCCGTCGACGACGAGAAGTTGGTTGCACTGGCGCTGATTGAGGATGCGCACGGCCTGCGCGGCGAGTTCCTCGGGGCGGATCGTGGCGGGCGAGCGCGTCATGACTTCCGAGATGATGACGGGACGGATGTCGCCGCGGGCCTCGATGAGTCGACGCAGGTCGCCTTCGGTGAAGATGCCGAGGACGCGGTGGTCGTCGTCGACGATCGCGGTCATACCGATGTGCTTCTTGGTGATGACGCGAACGGCGTCGAGAACGCGCGTATCGGCCGTGACGAAGGGCACCGCGTCGCCCGAGCGCATGACGTCGGAGACGTGGAGAAGCAGACGCCGTCCGAGCGCGCCGCCCGGATGGCTGCGGGCGAAGTCTTCCTTGCTGAATCCCTTTGCGGAGAGGCAGGAGACCGCCAGCGCGTCGCCGAGGGCGAGCGTGGCCGTCGTCGAGGTGGTGGGCGCGAGGTTGAGCGGGCAGGCTTCGCGTTCGACGTGGCAGTTGAGGTGCACGTCCGCGTACTTCGCAAGGCTCGAATTGGGGTTCCCGGTCATGGCGATGAGGCGGGCGCCCTCGCGCTTGAGGGTCGGAACGATCGTCAGGAGTTCGTTCGTCTCGCCCGAGTACGAGATGGCGAGCACCACGTCGTCGGACGTGATCATGCCGAGGTCGCCGTGAGCGGCTTCGGCCGCGTGCACGAAGAAGGCGGGCGTGCCCGTGGAGGCGAAGGTCGCGGCGAGTTTGCGGCCGATGTGCCCCGATTTGCCCACGCCCGAAACCACCAGTCGGCCGCGGCAGTCGAGAAGAATGCGGACGGCTTCGACGAAATCGTCGCCGATGCGGTCGGCGAGCATGTGCAGGGCTTCGGCTTCCTGTTGCAGGACGGCCTGTCCGAGTCGAAGGGCTGCGGCGGGATCAAGCTGATAAGGCATGTTGAACTTCGTGAAAAGCGGTGTGGAGGTCAATTTGTAAATGATACCGCGTTCGGAGGCGGCGCCGATTCAAGAAGTTGCGTTCGGCGGAAGCGCAGGCGAAATTTTTCTTTTGCAAATGCAAAAACGGCACCCCGAAGGGTGCCGCGGCTACCGTCGACCGTAAGGCGGAGTCGATCAGTGCGAGAGAATCTTGGAGAGGAACTTCTGGGCGCGGTCCGTATGGGGCTTGCCGAAGAACTCTTCCGCGGGGAGGTTTTCGATGATTTCGCCCGCGTCCATGAAGATGACGCGGTCGGCCACCTTCTTGGCAAAGCCCATTTCGTGCGTGACCACCATCATGGTCATGCCTTCCTTGGCGAGCTGCACCATGACGTCGAGAACTTCGTTGATCATTTCCGGGTCGAGGGCCGAGGTCGGTTCGTCAAAGAGCATGCAGATCGGGTCCATGGCGAGCGCGCGGGCGATGGCGACGCGCTGCTGCTGACCGCCCGAGAGCTGGCCGGGGAACTTGTCGGCGTGCTTGAGAAGGCCGACGCGGTCGAGGAGCTTCAGACCGCGTTCGGTCGCTTCCTCGCGGCCGCGGCCGAGCACCTTCATCTGCGCGAGAACGAGGTTTTCGCGGATCGAGAGATGGGGAAAGAGTTCGAAATGCTGGAACACCATGCCCACGCGGCTGCGCAGCTTCGGCAGGTCGGTCTTGGGGTCGCCCACGGAGATGCCGTCGACGATGATTTCGCCCTTCTGGAAGGGTTCGAGCGCGTTGACCGTCTTGATGAGGGTGGACTTGCCCGAGCCCGACGGACCGCAAACGACGACGACCTCACCCTTCTCGACGTTGACGGAGCAGTCCTTCAACACCTGGAAAGAGCCGTACCACTTGCTGATGTTCTTGATTTCAATCATTGCCATGGTGGAGTAATCCTTTTGTTTTTTCTCTGGGGGAGAGTGGTTAGCGCGCGACGGCCATCCTCGCCTGCAGTCGACGAATCAGCAGGGAAAGAGAGAGGGAGACCGTCAGGTAGGCCAGCGCCGCGAACGAGTACATCAGAATCAGTTCCCCGTCGCGTTGGGCGATTTTCGTCACGGCTCCCATGAAGTCGTTGCCGCTGATCACGTAGACGAGACTCGTGTCCTGAAAGAGAATGATCGTCTGCGTCAGAAGAACGGGGAGCATGTTGCGAATCGCCTGCGGTAGCACGACGTAGCGCATCGTCTGAGGGTAGCTCAAACCGAGACCGTATGCGGCGAAAATCTGTCCTTTTTTGACCGACTGGATGCCCGCGCGCATGATCTCGCTGAAATAGGCGGCTTCAAAGAGCACGAAAGTGATGATGGCCGTCCAGTCCGCACCGATCATGACGGGATGATCGAATCCGAAGAGAACCCGCAGCACTTCCGGCATCAGAAGGAAGAACCAGAAGAGAATCAGAACGAGCGGAACGGAACGCATGAAGTTCACATAGAGCCGCGCGGGTTCGCGAAGCAGGGGCTTCGACGAGAGGCGCGCAAGCGCGAGAAGCGTCCCGAGCGTGAGCCCGCCCACGGTCGTGATGAGCGTGAGCTTGAGCGTGTAGGCTGCGCCGTTCAACAAGAAGGTCGACGAATTGGTGATCGAAGAAAAGTCCATGATTCGCTCCTTCCTGATCAGCGGGCGGCGATGAAGCCGGGGATGGCGCTCTTGCGTTCGAGGGCCGCCATGAGGCGTCCGGCCGAGAGCGAAATCGCGATGTAGAGAACGGTCGCCCACAGATAGGCGGCGAAGAATTCAAAGGTGTTCTCGCCCATTTCGTTGGCGCGCATCGTGAGTTCGGGAAGGCCGATCGTGAGGGCGACGGCCGTGTTCTTGATGAGGTTCATCGCTTCGCTCGTAAGGGGCGGCAGCACGATGCGCAGCGCCATCGGAAGAACCACGTGCGCATAGCTCTGCGTGGCGCGAAGCCCCAGGGCCTTGGCGGCGCTGAAGAGGCCTCGCGGGATGCTCACGATGCCGGCGCGGACCTGTTCGGCCACGCGGGAGGACGTGAAGAGACCTAGGCAGAGGAAGGCCGAAAGGAACTGCGAGGCGACGGGCGGCGCCGAAATCATCCATTCCTTGTAGGGCGGAACGAGTTCGGGAAGCACGAAGTACCAGAGGAAGATTTGGACGATGAGCGGAATGTTGCGGAAGAGTTCGATCCAGGCTTCGCAGAAGCCCCGCACGAACCGGTTTTCCACCGTGCGCAATGTGCCGATGACGATGCCGACCGCGAGGGCGAGCGCAAAGGCGCTCACGGCGAGTCCGATGGTCCAGCCTGCGCCGTAGAGGATGTAGAGCCACCAAGGATCCTCCGTGAAGAGGGAGGGTTCAAGGAGCATTTCCCAGTTGAAGTTGAGCGCCATGATGTTCGTTGCCTTTTATTTGTTGTATTTGTGCGGAAAAGATGGGGGCGGAGTCTTCCGGATCCCCGCCCCCTCTTTTCGGTCAGATTCCGTCGCTGTTGGGGTGGGCGAAAAGGTCCTTCGTCGTTTGGTTCATCGGGAAGGCGAGGTTCACGTTCTTGGGCGGAATCGGCTTTTCAAACCAGGTCTTGTAGAGTTCGGCGAGGCGGCCCGAGCGGATCATCTCGAGAATCGTCTCGTCCACGAGCGCCTTGAACTGCGGGTCGTCCTTGCGGAACATCGGACCGTAGGGTTCCTTGCTGAGCGAGGCGTCGAGGATCATGAAGTCGTCGGGGTTCGACAGATTGGCGATCTGACCGGCAAGGAGCACGTCGTCGAGAACGAAGGCGTCGGCGCGGCCGTTGGCGACGAGCTGCATGGATTCGGCGAAGTCCTTCGTCATGAGCAGACGCGTGCGGATGCCTTCCTTCTTCTCATAAGCCTTGAGAAGCGCCACGGAGGTCGTGCCGGCCGTCACGGTCACGTTCTTGCCGTCGAGGTCCTTGAAGGAGCGGATGCCCGAATTCTTGTTGACGGCGGCGCTCACCTGAATGCCGAAGTAGGAGATGCCGAAGGCGGCCTGGCGCTGACGAACGAAGGAATTCGTCGTGGAGCCGCATTCGATGTCGACCGTGCCGTTCTGAATGAGGGGGATGCGGTTGGCGGAGGTGACGGGCTGATAGCGGATCTTCAGGTCCGGCATGTTGAGGCGCTTCTTCACGCTTTCGCCCACGGCGCGGCAAACTTCAAAGGCGTAGCCGACGGGCTTGCCTTCCGCGTCGAGGTAGGAGAACGGGACGGAGCTTTCGCGATAGCCGAGCGTCAGGGTGCCGGATTCCTTCACCTTGAGAAGGGTGCCCGAGAGATCTTCGGCGCCCGCGCTGAGGGCGACGCAGCAAAGAGCCAGAGGCAGGAAGAGAGCGGAGACTTTCATGGAAGAGAACCTCTAGAGAATAGGGATGCGAAAAGGGTTCGTCTTCTATGAAAGCAAAGGACGTGCCAAAAAAGAAAACGGCCTGCGGGGCAGGCCGTCATGAAGAAACGTCGTGAAAACGCACCAAAGGGGATGGGCTTTTATGCCCCTCTTTGGTGCGTTCGATATGGTGCGGAATGCACCGAATGCGCTCAATCTTCGGTCGCGGCGAAGACCGGCTTGCGGCCTTCGACGAAGGCGGAGAGCGCTTCCTTGGCTTCGGGTGAAGCCGCCTGGCGGCGATAGACCGCCTCTTCGTTTTCAATCTGGGCGGTGAGCCAGCCGTTTCGGGCGTCGCGCAGAAGGCTCTTCGTGGCGGCGACGGCCTGCGGCGGCAGCACGGCGAGGCGGGCAACCTTGGCGGCCACCACCTTCACGAGATCGTCCTCGGGGACGACCGCCGAGATGAGGCGCATGGCGAGCGCGTCGTCCGCGGAAATGGGTTCACAGAGAAGAAGCTTTTCCGCGGCGCGGGCGGCGCCGGCCGAGCCGAAGACGAGCGCGGCGGTCCCGAAGCGCGGCGTACGGCCGAGCGCGACGGAGGGCACGGAAAAGAGCGCCTTGTCGGACGCGTAGACGAGGTCGCAGTAAAGAAGGATCGTGAAGGCGTCGCCCACGGCTGGGCCCGCCACTTCGGCCACGATTGGCTTGGGGAAGCTGCGCAGGGTTTCAAAGAGGCGGCCCGCCGCCGCGTCGATCGTTTCGGGGGCGTTGAGCGACTCGCGCACGTCGGCGCCCGCGGAGAAGAGGCCGGTCGACCCCTTGAGAAGGACGACGCGCACCTTGTCGTTCTGGCGCGCGGCGTCGAGTTCGCCCGCGAGCTGATCGAACATGTCCGCGTTGAAGGCGTTGCGCTGGGCGGGACGATCGATGGTGAGGCGAAGAATGCCGTATTCAAATTCGGAACGAATGGTCATGGGAATCCCTTCCATAAAGAGGTGGCTATCCTAGCGAATATTTCAGGAGAAATCTTTGTAGCGAAGCGTTTTGCTCCAGACGAGCGAGTCGGGCTCGTCGCTTTCGTTGGCGGCGTAGCCGAGCTTCGTCATCAGGCGGTTCATGCCCGTGTTTTCGCGCAAGACGAGTCCGGTCAGACGTCCGATGCCGCGCGAGAAGGCTTCGGCTTCGATGTGGCGCATCAGGCGCGAGGCGAGGCCGAGGCGCTGAAATCCCTCTTCGACGACCACGCCGAATTCCGCCGACGATCCTTCGGCGTCGGCCGACCAGCGCGCCACCGCGCGGATTTCGTTGCCTTCGAAGAGGCCCCAGGCGTTTTCGAGATCGTAGTTGAGCTGCGTGAGTTCCGAAACGACCGCCTGCGTGATGGGCGCTCTCGTGTGAAAGCGAAGGAATTTCGTTTCGTCGGAGAGGCGGTCCAAAAACGCTTCGAGCCGGAAAAAGTCGTTTTCCCGGAGCGCCCGCAATGTAAGCGTCCGGTCGCCCGCGCTCCATTCCTCCTCAACGCGGCTCGAGGGCGCCACGGTGAGGTGCGAGGCGCGGGCGTCGCACTCGACGGGCGCTTCGCGCAAGTGTACCGAGGCCGAGAGCGCGAGGGTCCCCCGAGGGGTCTCCACGATCGGGTCGAGTACGATGCGGCGCAGAGCCGGAACGGCTTCGGCGAGATCGGCGAGGCGCTCGAGCATGTACGCAAGCGAAGCGCTTGCTTCGGTGTCCTGCAGTCGGGCTTCAGAGAGAAGCGCCACGGCGTCGCGTCGCGAAGCGGGCACGAGTGCCGTGCGGAGGTCGGGTTTCGCGCGGTAGACGACGCCGCCCGCTCCCGCCTCGAGGATCGGGCCGAGAATGCTGTCCGTGTCGAGCGTCAGACGATAGGCGCGCCTTGCGTCGTGGGCGACGAATCGCTCGACGAGCACCCCTTCGAAGAAACGCCGTTCCTCTTCGACGACGGCCTGCCAGGCCTGTCGAACCTCCTCTTCGGTGCGCAAATCGAGAAGCGTCGCGTCGGACTCTTCCAGAAGCGGCCCCGGGCCGAGCCGCTTGAGAATGACGGGGGCGCCGATTTCGCGAAAGAGCTGGAGCGCTTCGTCGAGCGTTCTCGCGCGATGCGAAGGTTCGTGCGGGAGGTCCGCCATCGTGAGAAGCGCCTCCACTTCGTCGGGTTCGAGAAGATAGCGGTGCGCTTCGAGGGCCGTTTTCACGAGATTTCGCACGGACGCAAGCGCGCGGGCGTCCAGACGGTCCAGGCCCGGTGCGGGCGCTTCGCGCCGGGCAATCGTGGCGCGCCGGTGTTGCGCGAGCGTGCCGAAGGCCTGCACGGCGCTTGCGGAGGAGCGAAGCGCAATGACCTGGGAACGGGAGAGTTCCGGGAGTAAGTCGGCTACGCCCGCGTCGTGGCGATGCCCCGACCAGGAGAGAAGGACCGGTTTTGGGGTGCGCTGCGCGGCGTTGGCGACGGCCCGAATCGTGTCGGCCGGCGTGGAAAAGAGCGTGGGTCCGAGGACAACGAGGAGACCGTCGATTTCGGGGTCCCGCAACACCGCTTCGGCGCTTGCCTGCATTTGTTCGGGCCTGGCCTGCAGACCCGCATCCACGGGGTTGACGGGAAGCTGGGCGCCGGGAAAGATCGACTGCAGGGCGTGAATCGTGGCGGGGGCGAAGCCCTGCAGATCGACGTCCGAGGGGTGCGTGATGCCCGCGGCGAGCGCGGCGAAGGCGGAACTGTTGGCGACGACGCCGAGTCGGTTGCGCTTCGGGATGCGGCCGCAGTGGAAGGCCGTCGTGACGGCGATGCATTCCGAGACGTCCCGCACGCGGTGGGCGCCCGCCCGCTCGAGAAGCGCGTCGAAGGCGTCGTCCCGTCCCGCGGCCGTGTGGAATTTGTAGCTTGCGAGACGGTCGGCGATGAAGCGCGGATCCTCGCCCGCGCGAAGCACGACGACGGGCTTGCGTTTGGCAGCGTACCGAAGGGCCGTGTAAAAGGCGCGCGCGTCGCGCAGGGCCTCGATGTGGAGCGTGATCACCTTGGTGCCCGGGTCGTGCGAGAAATACCGCAGGAGTTCCGGCATCCCGATGTCGAGCTCGAGCCCGGTCACGACGACGGAGCGGATGCCCGCGCCCGTCTTGGCGAGGTCGTCCATGAGCGCCGTGGCCAGAAGTCCCGACTGCGCGAGGAGCGTGACGCCGCCCGCCTGCGGCAAAACGTCCCAGGGGCCGATGTTGCAGCTTTCGGCGGGATGCGCAAAACCGAGCGAATCGGGACCGATGAGGCGGACGCCCGCCTTGCGCGCCGCCTCCAAAATGGCGGCGTGCCAGGGACGGTCGCTTGCGTGCAGATCGTCCGTGATCGGGATGAGGGCGAAGCGGATGCTTTTTTGGGGAAGTTCCGCGATGACCGCCGGCATGCGCTTCGGGGGAACGGCCAGGAAGGCCAGGTCCACGCGTCCGGGAATCTGCTTGACGTGGGCGTAACAGGGAGCCTCTCCCAAACGCTCGTATTTGGGATTGACGGCGTGCAGTTGCCGTACGCCGGAGCGCTGCAGGGCGTTCCAAAACTTCACGCCGTTGCTCTGCGGCTGCAGACTCGCTCCTATCAAAGCGACGGAGCGCGGATGAAGGGCAAAGTGAAGAGCCTGTGGCGTCATGGCAAAAAGCGGGAGAGAGCGGTTTTCCTCACCGTATTCTACCGAAGACGGTTTCGCGGAAAAGAAATCCCCGAAGGGCGGGGGCCCTTCGGGGATCGAAAACCGAATCGGAATCGGTTATTGACCGGCGATGTCGTGCGCCTTCTTGGGTTCGTTGCGCAAACGGATGTGGAGTTCGCGCAGCTGCTTTTCTTCGACCGGGGCCGGGGCCTGCGTGAGCAGACACTGGGCGCGCTGGGTCTTCGGGAAGGCGATGACGTCACGGATCGAATCGGCGCCGGCCATCATCGTGGCGATGCGGTCGAGACCGAAGGCGATGCCGCCGTGCGGAGGCGCACCGAACTGCAGGGCGTCGAGGAGGAAGCCGAACTTGTTGCGGGCTTCTTCCTTGCCGATCTGAAGGGCTTCGAAGACCTTTTCCTGCACTTCTTCGCGGTGGATACGGATCGAACCGCCGCCGATTTCCCAACCGTTCAGGACCATGTCGTAGGCCTTGGCGTAGGCGTGTTCCGGATCGGAGATGAGGCGGTCTTCATGACCGTCGAGGGGCGACGTGAACGGGTGGTGGCAAGCCATCCAGCGGCCTTCTTCTTCCGAGTATTCGAACATCGGGAAGTTGACGACCCAGAGGGGACGCCAGCCCGGCGTGTAGAGGCCGTGGGCCTTGCCGAATTCGGAGTGACCGATCTTCAGACGAAGGGCGCCGAGGCTGTCCCAAACGATCTTGGCCTTGTCGGCGCCGAAGAAGACGACGTCGCCGTCCTGAGCGCCCGTGCGCGTGAGGATGGCCTGGAGTTCTTCGTCGGAGAGGTTCTTGACGATCGGGCTCTGCAGACCTTCGCGGCCGCGGGCGAGTTCGTTGACCTTGATGTAGGCGAGACCCTTGGCACCGTAGATCTTGACGAATTCGGTGTAGGAGTCGATTTCCGAGCGCGGCATCGAAGCGGCGCCGGGAACGCGCAGGGCGACGACCTTGCCGTTATGGAGCGACTTGACGCCCGAGAAGACCTTGAAGGCCGAGTTGATGACCGCGTCGGTGACTTCGACGAGTTCGAGGTGCACGCGCAGGTCCGGCTTGTCGGAGCCGTAGCGGGCCATCGCTTCGTCATAGAGCATGACGGGGAAGGGATTGATCAGGTCGACGTCGAGCACTTCCTTGAAGACCGTGCGGATGAGGTCTTCCATGATGGCGCGGATTTCGTCCATCGAGAGGAAGGAGGTTTCAATATCCACCTGCGTGAATTCAGGCTGACGGTCGGCGCGCAAGTCTTCGTCGCGGAAGCACTTGACGATCTGGTAGTAGCGGTCGAAGCCGGCGATCATCAGGAGCTGCTTGAAGAGCTGCGGGGACTGCGGCAGGGCGTAGAAGCAACCGTCCTGAACGCGCGAGGGAACGAGGTAGTCGCGGGCGCCTTCCGGGGTGGAACGCGTCAGCATCGGCGTTTCGATGTCGATGAAGCCGTGCTTGTCGAGGTACTTGCGGAAGGCCATGGCGGCGCGATAGCGCATGCGCAGGTTCTTCTGCATGGCCGGACGGCGAAGGTCGAGCACGCGGTAGGTGAGACGGGTCGTTTCGGAGAGGTTCTCGTCGTCGAGGTGGAACGGAGGCGTCACCGACGGATTGAGAATTTCCAGTTCGTGGCAGAGCACTTCGACGCCGCCCGAAATGAGGTTTTCGTTCTTCGTGCCTTCGGGACGGGCGCGAACGACGCCGACGACCTTGAGGCAGTATTCGTTGCGGCACTTGTCCGCCGTGGCGAACACTTCGGGACGGTCCGGGTCGCAGACGACCTGAACGAGACCTTCTCGGTCGCGAAGGTCAATGAAGATCACGCCGCCGTGGTCGCGGCGACGGTGGGCCCAGCCGAAAAGGGTCACGGTCTGGCCGATGTATTTTTCGTCTACCAGACCAGAGTAAACGGTACGCATAAAAGCTCCGACAAGTAGGGTTGGTGCGCCGTTTCTCCGACATCGCGCGAAGCGTGGGGACGTTCGGCGAAACGACCGTATGAATTCTAAAGTTTAGCGCCTTTGCGGGCGGTTCGCTGTCCGATTATTTCTTCTCGGACTTGACGTGCGAAGCGGGCAACGCCTTGTGACCGCCGTTGAAGTCCGTTGCGGCCCATCCGGAGCCCTTCAGTTCGAAGCCGGGGGCGGACAATTCCTTCTTCATCGTGTCCTGACCGCAGTGCGGGCAGGTCTTGATGGGGGCATCGCTGATTTTCTGCAGGTAGTCCTTTTCGAACCCGCAGGCGGTGCACTTGTAAGCGTAAATGGGCATTTCTTTTGAATCGTTCGAAAAAAGAGCGGGAGGAAAATTATAGGTCCTGCACGGCCTCCCGTAGGGGACGAACGACGGGGAAAAAGGAGATTCGGCGCCGAAAGACACAAAACGGGCGTCCCGCCCGAGAGAGAGGGACGCCCGAAAGGGGACGAAGAATCAGTCTTCTTCCTTACGCTGGTACTTCGAGGCGAGTTCCTGCTGCTTCTGATAGGGAAGCGGCGAGTAGTCCTCGAGTTCCATGCTCCAGGAGCCCGAACCCTGCGTGAGCGCGTGCAGGCGGGTCGCATAGCCGTCAAGCTCGGCGAGCGGAACGACGGCCGTGATTTCCATCAGACCGCCCGGCAGACTGTCGGTGCCCGAAACCTGACCGCGACGGCTCGCAAGGTCGCCGGCGATGTCGCCCATGTAGCTTTCCGGCGCGACGATTTCCACGCGGACGATCGGTTCGAGAATCTGCGGCGCGGCCTTGGCGAGCGCGTCAAGGAAGGCCTTGCGGCCGGCCGACACGAAGGCGACTTCCTTCGAGTCGACGGGGTGATGCTTGCCGTCGTAGACCGTCACGCGCAGGTCCTGCAGGGGATAGCCCGCGAGGTAGCCCGTGGCGAGCACTTCGCGCACGCCCTTTTCCACGGCGGGGATCAGGTTGTACGGAATCACGCCGCCCTTGACCTGGTCGACGAATTCGAAGCCCTTGCCGCGTTCGAGCGGTTCGACGCGCAGATAGACTTCGCCGAACTGACCGGCGCCGCCCGTCTGCTTCTTGTGGCGGGCGTGACCTTCGGCGGGCTGGCTGATGGTTTCGCGGTACGGAATCGACGGAGCCGTCGTTTCCACTTCCACCTTGAAGTGCAGCTTCATGCGTTCGAGAATCGAGCGCACGTGCATTTCCGTGATCCCGCGGATGACCGTTTCATTGAGCACCACGTCGTGGTCGACCGCCATGGTCGGGTCTTCGGCGAGCATCTTGTTGAGGGCGTCGGAGAGGCGGCTTTCGTCGCCGCGGCGCGCCGGACGGATGGCCAGGCCGAACATCGGCTTCGGGAAGCGGATCGGACGCATGCGCACGTCGCTGTGGTCGGGATCGCTGTGCAGAACCGAACCGTAGCGCAGTTCGTCGATCTTCGCGGCGGCGCCGATGTCGCCCGAGGTGAGAACGTCGGTTTCGGCCGTGTTCTTGCCCTGCAGAATCAGCGGGTGAGCGATCTTGATGGGCTTCTTGTTGTCGTCGACGTAGAGGACGGAGTCCTTCGTGATCTGGCCCTGATGGACGCGGAAGACGCCGATCTTGCCGATGTACGGGTCGTTGACGATCTTGAAGACCTGGGCGATGACGGGAGCGTCCTTGTCGGGCTTCGTGGAGAAGGGTTCGCCGTCGCCGCGCACGAAGAGCGCGTCGTTGGCTTCGGCCGGACTCGGAAGGTGACGGATGATGACCTTCATGAAGTCGCGGATGCCGATGAGGTTCTTGGCCGACACGAAGCACACCGGAATGATGTGGCCTTCGCGAAGGGCCTTCGTGATGAGCGGATGGAGCGTGCGCGGGTCGACGGAGCCCTGTTCGAGATAACGTTCGAGCTGTTCGTCGTCTTCCTCCACGATGCGTTCGATGAAGGCGCGGTGCACGTCGGCGACGCTCATGATGTCGGATTCGCCTTCTTCACGTTCGAAGCAGTCGATGACGTGCGCATGGTTCTGCGTGGGAAGGTTGATCGGGAGGACGCCCGGACCCCAGATCGCCTGCATTTCGGCGAGGAGTTTTTCGAGGTTGGCTTCGGGGACGTCGAACTTGTTGACGACGATCATGCGGCAGAGCTTGCGTTCGGCCGCCATGTCCATCATGCGCTGCGTGAAGAGGTCCACGCCCTTGGTGGCGTCGATCACGGCGGCGACGGACTTGACGGCGTCAAGCGCCGAGAGGTCCTGGCCGATGTAGTCGGGGTACCCCGGGGTGTCGAGCACGTGAATGCGCACGGGGGTGAGGTTCGGCATGGCCGTGTCGATGTGGGCGACCGCCAGGCGGATGGAGTGTCCGACTTCCTTTTCCAGGGCGTCGTTGTCGCACATCGTGTTCCCGCGTTCGACCGTGCCGGGTTCGGGAATCATGCCGCTGCGGTAGAGCATGGCTTCGATGAGGGTGGTCTTGCCGCAGGAGCCGTGCCCTACCAGGGCTAGAGTACGGAGGTTTTCAGTTTGGAAGTAACTCATTGCGCTTCTCCCTTTGTAGTCGAGTGCATGTCCAACCATTTTGCCCCCTCCTCCCCCGCATCCGAGGGGCTTTTTTGAGGGGCTTTGACATTTGGCGAAGGAAGTGCAAATAGAGTTGCGGCGCGAAAGAAAAAAGCTCAAACTGAGAAATTGGGTTCCGTTTTTTGGGATCAGCGCGGAAGGAAAATCGTCACGCGCAGACCCGGCTCGGCGTTTTCCGCGCGGATCGTTCCGCGGTGACGCTCCACCGCGCGCAGCGCGATGGCGAGTCCGAGACCGAACCCGGTGCCCGATCGCTGTGTCTCTCCCCGGAAGAAGGGCAGGAACATGTCGGCGAGGTCCTTGGGCGCGACGCCCGGTCCCCGATCGCGGCAGATCCAGCGGACGCCGTCGGCGTCCTCCGTGAGGGTCACGTCGATGACGGATCCTTCGGGCGCATGGCGCAGCGCATTGCGAAGAATGTTCTCAAAGGCTCGCGAGAGAAGGAGCCGGTTGTGCGCCAGGCGCACCCCTTCCGGAACATGTTCCTCGAGCGTGACGTTTCGGTCCTGCGCTTCGAAGCGGACCGCGTCGTCCACGTCCCGGACGACTTCGTCGAGCGTCTGATCCTCAAATCGAAGGCTCGCCTTCGCGTCGAACCGGGCGTAGGTGAGAAGGTCGTCGACCAGGCGGTCGATTTCACCCACTTCCTTTTCAATGCGGGCGAGCGACTGCGGCACGCGCGCCGGATCCCGGTCGGCGAGCGCCAGAGCGACGTTGATGCGGGCGAGCGGACTGCGGATTTCGTGGCTCACGTCGTGAAAGAGCCGCTGCTGACGGTTGATGAGCGCCTGAATTTCCTCGGCCATGTCGTCGAAGATCACGGCGAGCTGCGCGATGTCGGCGTCGTCCTTCTGAAGTTTTTCCGCGATGCGGGTCTGCAGTTCGCCCCGCGCGAAGGTCCGCATGGCGTCGTTGAGTTCCTCGAGCGGCCGCGTGAAGCGCCGCGCCAGATACCAGCTCACGAGGACGATGAGAAGAAGTGCGCAGGAGAGCGTGAGGCCGAGCGGAAAGTGCGTCAGATGCCTCGGCAGGGACGGGGGATCCTGAATGCGCACGCCAAAAAGGAGATAGTCGCCTTCGGGCGTTTCGATGCGCCGCACGGCGCCCCCGGAGTTTGCGCCCGAGGGATCGGTCTTCAGCATTTCGCGCAGCTGTTCCGCGGCGGGAGCGGGAATTTCACGGTCCAGAACGTCCCGCAGGGATTCGTCCGTGACGTAGAGGACGGACTCGAAGAAATAGGGGCTTCTCTCGCGCAGCCAGTCCGCCGCGGCCTCGGGACCGCCGTATCGCAGAACCGAGGCGAGCGAGCCGAGGTGACGCTGCGCGACGGGACTGTCGCTCAGTTCGCCGATGCCGCTTCCGACGGGGCGTTGAAGGAAGTAGGCGACCGCCACCACCACGCAGGCCGTGATGATGAAGACGGAGGTGAAGCTCAGGAAAAGCTTGCCGAAAAGACCTCGTCTCGGTCGCCGCGAAAACACTTTCAGTCTCCTTCGTCAACCGTGTCGACCAACTGATAGCCGACGTTGCGGCGGTTGGCGACCTCGAGTCTGCCGTTCGTGCCCGCCGTGAGTTTGCGGCGGATCGAGGACATGTGCACGTCGATCGTGCGGTCCTTGGACTGCCGCACGCGGCCGAGCGCCTTGATGTAGAGCGTTTCCTTGGAAACGGGCGCGCCCTTGGCCTGAACGAGCTGCAGCATGATGGAGAATTCCGTTCCGGTGAGGGGAATCTCCTCGTCGCCGTAGCGGCAGGTGCGCCGCGAGACGTTGAGCTTCAAGTCCTTCCACGAGACATCTGCCGACTGGTGCGAGGCGTTCTGCGTGCGGCGCAGGATCGCCTGGATGCGCGCGGAGATTTCCCGCGGCGGGCAGGGCTTCGGAACGTAGTCGTCCGCGCCGAGTTCAAGCCCGATGATGCGGTCGACGGGGTCGCCGCGCGCCGTAAGCATGAGGACGGGAACGTGCGACTTTTCGCGCAGCACCTTCAGGACTTCGATGCCGTTCATCTCGGGCATCATCACGTCGAGAATCACCAGGTCGAAGGCGCCGGTTTCGAACTTGCGGATGCCTTCGGGCCCGCTGTAGGCGGGCGTCACCAACATGTTGTCGAGGGACAGGTAGTCCGAGAGGAGCGTGACCAAATCCACATCGTCGTCGATGAAAAGGATGCGGGCAACGGGAATCTGTTCCAACATGGTCTTGAATTGTCGTTTTTGTCAGAGAAACGGGGACGGCGGACGTCCGGAGAGCGTTGTTTTTCGGACCGCCCGGACGGTCGCTTCCCTTGCGCGGAGGGTTTGTCGGTAGTGTACCAATAGTGCGCAAATCGCGCTTTCTGCGGGGCTTCGTAATCGAACGCTCAGAGAAAAACGCGAGAATGAAGGCGAGACCGCTCGGGGCAATTCGTAACCGCCCGGGGGGCATTTGTTACGAAGGCTCTCCTTTCCTTTACCTTCAATACGAGACAATAACCGTGAAGGGAGCGTCGCAGCGCTTCCGATGAAAACATACGTGCAAAGGAGCTGAGGTGATTTTTGTTAAGCGTCGCATGATCCGCGCCTTGTCGGCGCTTGCGGCGGCGGGTGTTCTGACGGGATGCGCCGTACAGTCGGAGAACTGGTTGGCGCTCTCGGAACCCTTGACGCCGGCGAACTGGAGTCATCCCGCGCTCTCGGGATCCGAGACGTTCGAAACCGAGGCGTTTTGGTCGGCCTGGAACGATCCCGTGCTCGACGCGCTCGTTCGCCGGGCGGTCGAAAACAATACGGACGTTCTCTCGGCTCTCGCCAATCTGAGGGCCGCCCGCGCGCAGGTGACGAGCGCCACGTCCGCGCTCTTTCCGACCTTCACGGGAGATGGCAACGGACGCACCACGCGCACGTCGGGCAATCAAACCGAATCCTGGCAGGTGACTCTGGCGGGCGATTGGACGATCAATCTGGCGGGACGCGAGTACCGCCTGAATTCGTCGGCCGAGTGGAGTGCGCTCGCCTCCTGGCTCACGGTCAAGGACGTCGAGGCGGCCGTGGCCGCTGAAACCGCGCAGGCCTACGTCAATCTGCGCTCCGCCCAGATCAACCGCCGCATCGTCGAGGACAGCATCCGAAACTACCGCGAAAACGAACAGCTCGCCCGCTGGCAGGTGGCCGCGGGGCTCGCCACGGCAAGCGACGCCGAAGACGCCATTTCGCAGCTGCGAAGCGCCGAGGCGCGTCTGCCGGAAATCGACCGCGGCATTCAGGAGTACAAGAACGCCCTGGCGCGCCTGACGGTGCAGTCGCCCGAAGCCCTGCCCGAGTCGCTCTCCGACGCGGGGGCCGAGCTTCCGACGGTGCCCGAGGGGCTTGCCGTGCGGTTGCCTGCCGACACGCTGCGGCAGCGCCCCGACGTGCGCGGCGCGGAAATGCAACTGCGAAGCGCCGCCGAAGCGGTCGACGCGGCCGAAGCCGCCTTCTTCCCGAGCCTTTCGCTTTCGGGATCGCTCGGCACGCAGGCGGCGACGATCGGCATGCTCGGCGCTTCGGGCACGGGCATCGCGACCCTCGTCGGAGGACTCAGCATGCCGCTTCTCAACTGGGGCGGTCTCGTGGCGCAGGAAGAGTCGGCTCGCGCGACGCTGGATTCCGCAAAGGCCAACTATCTCGCCGTCGTGACGGGCGCGCTCGAGGAAACGGACAACGCCCTGACGGGCATCCGTTCTTCGGAAGAACGCGTGCGGCGTCTCTCCGAGGCGGTCGAGCACGCGGAAGTGTCGAATCAGCTCGCGCGTCTCGAGTACGAATCGGGAATCGGCGACTATCTGACCCTTCTCTCCTCCGAGCGCACGCTCCTCACGGCCCGTGAGACGGCGCTGGCAAACGATACGAATCGGGTCAATTACTACATCATGCTCTATCGGGCTCTGGGGGGCGGCTGGACGCCCGAAGGCGGTCCCGAAGCACAGAGCGACAAGGAATGACGATGGCGGAAAAGAATGCAAAAAAGGAAGCCGTGAAGAAGCTCGGTCTCGATGCGGCGATCGTACCCTGGTACAAGCGCGTCCTCTATTGGGGGGCGGGCCTTGCGGTGGTCGGCGCCGTGGGCTACTTCGGCTGGCAGGCCACGCAGAAGACGGAGGTCGTCACCTTCATAACGGAGGACGCCCGCATGGGCGACATTACGGTCACCGTGACGGCGGACGGCACGCTCAAGCCCCTTCGCACGGTCTCGCTCGGTTCGGAACTCTCCGGCATCGTGCGCAAGGTGAACGTCGACGTGAACGACGTGATCCGAAACGGTCAGACGCTGATCGAACTCGACCGGGCCAATCTACTCGCCCGCGTCGCAAGCGGCGAAGCGGGTCTGCAGTCGGCCAAGGCGTCGCTCGCCCAGGCCGAGGCGCAGCTCAACGAAGCCCAGGTCCGCTACGACCGTCAGCTTGAACTCCACCGCCTCTCGGGCGGACGCATGCCCGCGAAGACGGACCTCGAAACGCAGAAGGCGACGGTGCTCACCGCCAAGGCGACGGTGGAAGTCGCCCGCGCGAGCATCGCCGACGCCGAGGCGACGCTCTCCACCGCCAAGACCGACCTCTCGAAGGCCGAAATCAAGTCGCCGATCGACGGCGTCGTGCTGGCGCGCACGGTCGAGCCGGGCTACGCCGTGGCGGCGAGTCTGCAGGCCGTGGAACTCCTGACGCTTGCGACCGACCTTCGCACGCTCGAGCTGCAGGTCGACGTCGACGAAGCCGACATCGGCGTGGTGGCGGCCGGCCAAGACGCCTACTTCACGGTGAGCGCCTATCCGAACCGTCGTTTCGCGGCGACCCTCAAGAAGGTCGCCTTCGGCGCGACCACCACGGAAAACGTCGTGACCTACACGACCTACCTCAACGTGGACAATTCGGACCTGCTGCTTCGCCCGGGCATGACGGCTTCCGCCACGATCCTCACCGCGCAGAAGGACGACGTGCTCCTGGTGCCGAATTCGGCCCTTCGCTTCAAGCCGCGCACGACGGAAAAGAAGGGCGGGAGCGCCGTGATGATGGGGCCGCCCCACCGCATGGGCTCGAGCAAGACCGTGCGCGACGAAGTGCAGCACGGCGAGCGCGAACGCACCCTCTATGTCCTTCGCGACGGCAAGCCCGTGGAAGCCAAGGTCGTCACAGGCCTCACCGACGGCACGAGAACGGAAATCGTGTCGGGCGAAATCCGGGAAGGTGACAAGATCGTCGTCGATCAGCGCCGCTCGGGAGAAGCTTGACGGAGTGGGTATGAATAATGTCGACATAAAGGCGCCCTTGGTTGAGTTTCGCAACATCCACAAGCGCTACGGCGTGGGAGCTGCGGCTTTCGAAGCGCTGAAGGGCGTGAACTTCCGCATCGACGAGGGCGAATTCGTGGCGATCATGGGGCCTTCGGGCTCGGGAAAGTCCACGACGATGAACATCATCGGGGCGCTCGACCGTCCGACGGCCGGGGAGTACCTCTTTGACGGCGTTCACGTGGAGGGGCTCTCGCGCGATCAGCTCGCCATGCTGCGCCGCTATCACCTCGGCTTCGTCTTTCAGGGCTTCAATCTGCTCGCCCGCACGACGGCGCTCGAAAACGTCGAACTGCCGCTTCTCTACCGCGGTCTTCCCCGAGCCGAACGGCACGAAAAGGCCATGGAGGCGCTCGAGCGCGTGGGACTGGCCGACTGGTCGCGTCACACGCCTTCCGAACTCTCGGGCGGGCAGCAGCAGCGCGTCGCCATCGCGCGCGCCCTCGTGACGCATCCCCGTCTTCTCCTCGCGGACGAACCGACGGGGAGTCTGGACAGTGCGCGAAGCGTGGAAATCATGGAGCTCCTCACGGAATTGAATCGCGAGGACGGCATCACGATCGCGCTTGTGACGCACGAACCGGATATGGCGAAGTTCGCAAGACGTCATCTGCTTTTTCGCGACGGTGAACTCATTTCGGACACCGTGGGAGGGCTACCATGATCGGAAACGCCTTTTTGCTTGCCATTCGCCAGATCGCGCGCAATCCGATGCGCAGTCTCCTGACGGTGCTCGGCGTCGTGATCGGCGTCGCGGCGGTCGTCACGATGGTGACGGTCGGCAACGGCGCGAGCAGCGCGATCCGCGAACAGATCGAATCCTTCGGGAACAATCAGCTGATGCTGCGCCCGGGCATGCGCCTCGGCCCCGGCCAGGCGGTGGGCGCTCCCGACTTCAAGCTCGCCGACGTGCGTGCGCTCGCCACGCAGATCGCCGGGATCGAGGGCGTGGCGCCGCAGACCTCGCGAACCGTCACGGTGGTCGGGAACGGCCGGAACTGGTCGACGAGCATCATCGGCACGACGAACGCCTACTTCGACATCGACAACCGCACGCTGGCGGAAGGCCGGTATTTCGAAGACGGGGAAATTCAGTCGGGCGCGGCCGTGTGCGTGATCGGCGAAACGATTCGACGGGAACTCTTCGGGGAAAACAGTTCTGTGATCGGCGCGAGCATCCGCACCGGGGGCTTTTCCTGCCGCGTGATCGGTCTTCTTGCCGCCAAGGGAAGCGCCGCCATGGGGGGCGACCAGGACGACCTCCTTGTGATGCCGCTACAGACCGTGCAGCGCCGTCTTCTCGGCAAGCCCCGCGTGGGCTCCCTTCTTCTGCGCATGAACGCGGACTCGGACCGCGAACGCATCAAGGAGGCCGTGCGGGACCTCATGCGCGAGCGGCGTTCGCTCTCGGCCGAGGACGACGACAACTTCCAGTTGCTCGACACGGCTGAAATCGCCGAAAAGGTCGCTTCGACGACGAACATCATGACGACGCTTCTCGCCGCCGTGGCGGCGGTGAGCCTCCTCGTGGGCGGCATCGGGATCATGAACATCATGCTCGTCTCCGTCACCGAGAGAACGCGTGAGATCGGGATTCGCCTCGCCATCGGCGCGCTCGAACGCGAGGTGCTCATGCAGTTTCTGATCGAGTCGCTCATGCTCGGCGTGCTCGGGGGCGTGCTGGGGCTTCTTCTCGCCTTCGGCGCGTCGAAGGGCCTCGCCTACGTGATGGAGGTTCCCTTCCTCTTCAGTCCGGGGATCAATCTGCTCGCCTTCGGGGTCTCCGCCCTGACGGGCGTGATCTTCGGGTTCTTCCCCGCGCGAAGGGCCGCAAAGCTCGATCCCATCGACGCCGTGCGGCATGAATGACGAAAAAGGCCGGCGCCCTCGGGCGTCGGCCTTTTCATCAGAAATCGGATCGCTTTCGATCAGAACGGAACGTCGTCCTCGTCGAGCGGGTCGTTCGGCACGGCGCTCGGCTTCGGAGCGGGCGCGGCGGCCGGACGGGCGGCCGGAGCGGGACGGGGAGCGCTTTCGAAACCGTCGCTCGAAGCGGCGGCGCCGGCGTTTTCATAGTCGCTGCGGCGGCCGAGCATCTGGAAGTTTTCGCCGATGATTTCCGTCGTGTAGTGGTCGCGCCCTTCCTGGTCGGTCCACTTGCGAGTGCGCAGACGGCCTTCGACGTAGATCTGACGGCCCTTGCGCAGATAGTCGCGGGCGACTTCAGCCTGACGGCCGAAGAAGACGACGCGGTGCCATTCGGTTTCTTCCGTGGTCTGACCGTCGGGCGTGCGGTAGCGGCGCGTCGTGGCGAGCGCGAGATTGGCGACCGCGGTGTTGCGGTCGGTGGTGAAGCGAATTTCGGGATCACGACCGAGATTGCCGATGAGAATGACTTTGTTGACCATAATTCAACCCAAAATCAAAGTAACGTACCCAAATAAAACAAAGCCGAAGTCTCTCGAGCGGCGGAATGTCCTCGGACGGAGGGCATGCTCGGCGTGAGAGTCAGCCAACCTGTGCTCGGAAATCTTCCGAAGCGAGGTTCATTCTACAGAAGGAATGCGACAATTTGTAGCGCATCGACGCACACTTCGTCACTGCGTCGCGTCGGTGCTCTTTTTGCGGCCGGGCTCCGACTGGCCCCGGGCGATGAAGTACCAGAGGATCATGAGCAAAGCGGCTGCGACAAAGACGGTTTCGGCGCAGAAGTGTTTCGCGAGCCAGCCGCCCACGGCGCCGCCCGCGAAAAGTCCGATGTTCTGCGTGGTGTTATAGATGCCCAGCGCAAGCCCCTTGCTTTCGCGGGGCGAGAAGCGCGAGATGAGGCCGGGGAGCGTCGCCTCGAGCACGTTGAAGCACGTGAAGAAGAGCGCGAGAAGGAACGCGATCTCCCAGATGGAGTGCATCAGATAGGTGAAGAGCCCGAAGGTGACGGTCATGAGGATGATCGCCCGCCGAACGAGGGTCGTGACGTTTTGCGTGCGCTCGGCCCAGCGGATGGGCGCCACCATCAGCGCAAAGCCGAAGAGGACCGCGGGAAGGTAGACGTACCAGTGGTGCAGAACGGGGAGATCCATCGACTCGAGCCGTCCCGGCACGACGACGAAGATCGCCGTGAGCACAGCGTGCAGCGAGAAAATCCCGAAATTGAGCCGCAGAAGTTCTGGATCGAAGGCGACGTCCTGCCAGCGGCTCGCGTGTTTCTCGGCGCTTGCGGCGGCGGGCGCGGGCGGATTGGGGACGACGTAGAGGATCACGGGAAGGGCCGAAAGGGCGAGAAGGCCCGTGATGACGAAGAGTCCCGGCACGCCGAAGAGCTCGTTCAGGGGCGGCGCGATGACGAGGGAGAGCGCGAAGGTGAGGCCGATCGAGGCGCCTACCATCGCCATGGCCTTCGTGATGACGCGCTCGCGCACGCTGTCGGAAATCATCGCCGTGACGGCGGCCGAAATGGCGCCCGCCCCCTGCAGGGCGCGCCCGAGCATGACGAGGCCGATCTGATCGGCGACGGCCGCGAGAAAACTCCCCGCGGCGAAGATGAGAAGCCCAACGACGATCACGGGCTTGCGGCCCCAACGGTCGCTTGCGACGCCGAAGGGAATTTGCAGAAGACCCTGCGTCAGACCGTAAATGCCGAGCGTGAGCCCCACGAGAAACTCGTCGTCGCCCCCGGGGATCTTGTGAGCGTAAACCGCGAAGACGGGTAAGATTAGGAAGAGCCCGAGCATGCGAAGCGCAAAAATCCCGGCGAGGGAGGCGCTCGCTTTGATTTCCGTACGGGTCATTTTGCCCGGCTGCACGTCGATTTCCTGTTCCTGGCTCATTTGCGGCTTCTGCTTGGGTTGGAAAGATGCAAAGTCTAGCGGAGCCGCCAAGTCCTTTTCCTTAAGGAACCGAGATGCCGAATCCCAAAGTCATCCGCGTGCGCGGCGCGCGCACGCACAATCTGAAGAACGTCTCGGTGGAGATCCCGCTCAACGCCGTGACGGTCGTCACCGGCGTGTCGGGGTCGGGAAAGAGTTCGCTTGCCTTCGACACGCTCTACGCCGAAGCGCAGAGACGATATGTGGAAAGCCTTTCGATTCGGGCGCGGCAGGCGATGGACCTTCTGCCGAGGGCGGATGTGGAGGCGATCGAAAACCTCCCCGCCGCCGTCGCGATCGAGCAGAAGACCTTGGTGAGAAATCCCCGCTCCACCGTCGGGACGATCACGGAACTCTCCGACGCGCTGCGCCTTCTTTTCGCCCGGACGGGACAGCCCTTCTGTCCCGAACACGGCGAGCCCCTCTCCGCACAGACCGTGGCGGAGATGGTCGAACGAACGCTCGAGCGCTCGGGCGAAGCGCGGATTCTCATCACCGCACCGCTGGCGAAATCGGACGAACCGACGGTCCGCCGACTCGCCCCCTGGAGCGCCAAGGGCTACACGCGCTTCGTCGCGGAGGGCGTCGCGCACGAAATGGAGGAAGCGGCCGATTTTCCGGAACGCATCGCGTCGCTTGAACTCGTCGTCGACCGTCTGCGCGTGCGCGAAGAGCAGCGCGAACGCCTCGCCGAGAGCTTCGAGTCGGCCGCCAAAATCGGAAACGGCCGCGTTCTCGTGCGGGAGATGGATTCGTCGACCCTCTACGGCTTTTCGACGAACTATGCCTGTCCCATCTGCGACTACCGCTCCCCGCTTCTGGAGCCGAAACTTTTCTCGCCGAACCATCCTTCGGGGTGCTGCCCCGAGTGCGGCGGCACGGGAGAGGCGTCGGCCTTTGCGCTCGAGACGCTGGTCGAGGACGAGGGAAAGTCGCTCGAAGCGGGGGCGCTTCGGGGATGGAACCCCTCTTCGGGGGCGCGGTGGGCCGCTCTCAAGGAAGCCTGCGGGCGTCTCGGCATCGACACGGGGCGTTCGTGGAAACTCTTGACCGAGGAAGAGCGCGACGCGCTCTGGTCGGGTCGGAAATCGGTGTACGACGGGATCCTCAGTGAACTCGAGACGGCCTGGCAGACCGGCGACGCCGCCCTGCAAAAGGGACTCTCGGACTACCGCCGGCTTCGGCCCTGTCGGACCTGCGGCGGCTCGGGCATCGGTCTTTACGGGCGAAGCGTCTGGATCGGAGAGGGATCGATGCGCAGAACGCTTCCCGACATTCTCTTCCTGCCGCTCTCGGATCTCGCCCGCTATTTCGACGACTTTTCGGTGCCGGGCGGCAAGGCCGTCGTGGCGGCGCCCCTTCTCGCGCTCATTCGCGAGCGTCTTCGTTTTCTCCTCCTGGTGGGCGTTCCCTACCTGACGCTCGGCCGCTCGGCCGACACGCTATCGGGAGGCGAAGCGCAGCGAATCCGACTCGCAGGCCAGCTCGGCTCGGGCCTTACGGGCGTGCTCTACGTATTGGACGAACCGAGCGTGGGACTTCATCCCCGGGACAACGACCGCCTCATCCGGGCGATCCGCAATCTGCAGGAGCAGGGCAACACCGTCGTCATGGTCGAACACGACGAAACGGTGATGAAGACGGCCGACTGGCTCGTCGACATGGGGCCGGGCGCGGGCGAAACGGGCGGCGAACTCCTCGCTGCGGGCTGTCCCGAAGACGTGGCCCGAAATGAACGGTCGCTTACGGGCCGGTTTTTGTCGGGCCGCGCCGATTTCGGCGAGAAGCGCCCGAGGCGCAAGCCCGGTCGCGCCCTGCGCCTCGTCGGCGCGAAGGGACACAATCTGCACGGCGTCACGCTCACGATTCCCGAGGGCCTTTTCGTGGCCGTCACCGGAGTGTCGGGCGCGGGCAAATCGTCGCTCGTCAACGACACGCTGTGCCGGGCGCTCAGAAACCGCTGCATGGGCGCCCGCGAGGAAGTCCTCCCCTTTGAACGGCTCGAAAACGCCGACCTCTTCGACAAGATTCTCACGGTCGACGCTTCGCCCGTCGGCCGTACGCCGCGCTCGAACGTGGCGACCTTTGCGGGCCTCTACGGCCCGATTCGGGAGGTGTTCGCCTCGATGCTTACGGCCAAGGAGCGCGGTTACGACGCCAACCGATTCAGCTTCAACGTCAAGGGCGGACGCTGCGAAGCCTGCTCGGGCGACGGCGTCGTTCGGGTCGCCATGCAGTTTTTGCCCGACGTCTACGTTCCCTGCGACGTTTGTCACGGAGAGCGCTTCAACCGCGAAACGCTCGAAGTCCGCTACAAGGGACTCAACATCAGCGAAGTGCTCTCGCTCACGGTGGAGGAGGCTTCGGAAGTCTTCGCCAACCACCCCGCGCTCAAGCGTCGGCTCGCCTTGCTCGAGGAAGTGGGACTCGGCTACATCCGTCTCGGACAGAGCGCGCCGAGCCTCTCGGGAGGCGAATCGCAGCGTCTGAAGCTTGCGACGGAACTCGCGAGGCCGAGTACGGGAAGAACGCTCTTCGTTCTCGACGAACCGACGGTGGGTCTGCACCCGGCCGACGTGGCGAAGCTTTTGCAGACGCTCGACCGTCTGGTCGAGGCGGGCAACACCGTGCTCGTCGTGGAACACGATCCGCGCGTCATCGCCTTTGCCGACCGAGTGGTGGAACTCGGCCCCGAAGGCGGCGCCGCGGGCGGTCGGATCGTGGCCGAAGGGACGCCCGAAGAAGTGGCCGCGGGCGATACGCCCACGGCGCCTTATCTGCGTGAAATTTTGGAGGAAAACAAAGAATGCGGTGCCTGATTACCGGTGCGGACGGCCGACTCGGACGCGCTCTGACGCGGGCGATGACCGGACGCCCCGATCTGACGGTTTGGGGGCTTTCGAAGGATCGGCTCGACATTACGAGCCGCAGCGCCCTCGAGCGGTGCATGAGGGAGTTTCAGCCCGATTGGGTCGTCAACGCCGCCGCTGTGACGCGCGCGCCCGAAGACCGTCTCTACGAATACGACCGCGTGAACGCCGAGGGCGCGGGCTTCGTCGCCGAAGCGGCCCGGGCGGCGGGAGCGAGGATTCTGCAGGTGAGCACGGACTACGTGTTTTCGGGAGAAGGCGAAGCGCCCTGGTGCGAACGGGACCGTCCTTCGGCTCGGGGGCCCTACGGGCGCTCCAAGGAGGAAGGAGAATACGCCGTGATGCGCTCGGGCGCCGCGGGCTACATCGTGCGCGCGGGCTGGCTGCATTCGGGCGAACGGGACTTCGTCGACGCGATCCTTACCAAGGCAGCCCGGGGCGAAACTCTGCGGGTCGTCGACAAACAGGTGGGAAGGCCCTCCGAAACGGAGGCGTTCGCTGCGTGGCTCGTGCGCGTCCTGACGGAATGTCCGGCGCCTTCGCGGCTGGAAATCGAACACTACGTCGAACGGGGCGACTACGTTTCGCGCCTCGAGGAGGCGCGCTTCATTCTCTCCTCGGCCCGACGTCACGACGAAGCGCACGCCGACGTTTGGCAGAAGGCGCTCGAGGCGATCGGCCCCGCCCCGCTCACCGATCCCGCGCAACCGGCTAATTGCCGGCTCGTCTGTGGAAAAACGAGAGGGATCTCGGAAATTCCAACGGAGAGCTGGCAAAAAGGTGTGGATAACTCTGTTATCAAATGGTTGTCGCTTTCCGCGAACCTGTGGATAACTTCCTCGGAAACGAAAAAGGCGCCGCCGTCCGAAGCCGGACGGTGACGCCCGGGAGGGAATCAGCCTTCGAGCATCGACTCGAAGCGCCAGGCGTCGCGGCACATGTCGTCGATGTCGTAGCGGGCCCGCCAGCCGAGGAGCTTTTCGGCGCGCGAAGGATCGCCCCAGTTCGCGGCGATGTCGCCCTCGCGGCGCGGAACGATTTCAAAGGGAATCGTCTGTCCGCTCGCCTTTTCAAAGGCGCGGATCACTTCGAGCACGCTGTAGCCGCGTCCGCAACCGAGGTTGATCGCGATCCAGCCCGGATGCGACGTGACGTAGGGGAGCGCCTTCACGTGCCCTTCGGCGAGGTCCATGACGTGGATGTAGTCGCGCACGCCCGTGCCGTCGGGCGTCGGGTAGTCGTTGCCGAAGACGCGGACCTTGGGAAGGCGTCCGTGCGCGACGCGGGCCACGTAGGGCAGAAGATTGTTCGGAATGCCGTTGGGATCTTCGCCGATGAGTCCCGAGGGGTGCGCCCCGATCGGATTGAAGTAGCGCAGGCAGACGACGCGCAGTTCGGGATCCGCCTTGGCGCAGTCGGCGAGAATCTGTTCGATGTGCAGTTTCGTGCGGCCGTACGGATTGGTGGCCTCGCCCGTGGGCATCTCCTCGGTGAGCGGAAGTGACTTGGGCGTGCCGTAGACGGTGGAGGACGAACTGAAGATGAGGGACTTCACGCCTTCGGCGCGCATCGCTTCGAGAAGCCGCAGGGTGCCGACGATGTTGTTGTCGTAGTACTCGAGAGGCTTTTCCACCGATTCGCCGACGGCCTTGAGGCCGGCGAAGTGGATGACGGCTTCGATGCGGTGCTCGTTGAGAGCGCACCGCATGGCTTCTTCGTCGCGGATGTCGCCCACCACGAGCACGGGACGGCGCCCGGTGATGCGCTCGAGCCGGTCGACGACCTCGGCGCGGCTGTTGGAGAGGTTGTCGTAGAGCACGACGTCGTGTTCGGCTTCGAGAAGAAGCGCGGCGGTGTGCGAACCGATGAAGCCGGTGCCGCCCGTGAGAAGAATGCGCATGAATGAAATCCCGTAGACGGGGAGGCGTTTCGAAGTCCGAGAACGTCAACCCCCATTACACTTGTCAGATCGAGCTCTTTCTCTTTCGTCGTTGTCGAGGAGAGGAAGAGGAAATAGATTCCCTGAGATTGTATCCGTTTGAGGGGCCGATTCCCGCGCGGCGCGTCCCCGAAACGACGGAGCGATCCGATCGAACCCGAAAAGGAGGCGGCGTTCCTTTTCCCGTCGGAAGGCGGGAGAAGAAAACGCCCGACAGCGTTATGAACTTTCGCTCGGTGGCCGGCCCGACGTTGGCGGCGATGGCGGTTTTCCTGGTGTGCGGACAAGACGCATGGTCCAAAACGCCCGAAGAGGTGCGCGCCGCGTGCCGGGCGGAAGGGCGTCCCTGCGTCGGGCTCGTGCTCTCGGGCGGTGGCGCCCGGGGCTTTTCGCACGTGGGCGTCCTCAAGGTCCTTGAAGAGCTGAACGTCAAGATCGACGTGGTGACGGGGACCTCCATGGGCTCGATGGTGGGCGGCGCCTATGCGGCGGGATACAGCGCCGACGAAGTGGGCAAGATCGTGCTCGGCGTCGACTGGGACAAGATGCTCGCCCTGCGCGGCGCCCGCCGGTACATTCCGTGGCTGCAGAAGCTCGACGACTATTCCGGCCTCACCACGGGCGGCCTCAAGATCGACCGGGACGGTCACGTGCGTCTCCCTGAAGAAGTCTTCCCCTCGCAGGAACTCGACATTTTTCTCTCCAAGCACGTCGGCGCCGTCAACCACATCCAGGATCTCTCGAATCTCGCCATTCCCTTTGCGGCACCCGCGACGGACCTCGTGAACGGACGGCGCGTCGTGATGCAGAAAAACTGCACGCTGCGCGAGGCGATGCGCGCCTCCATGTCGGTGCCCGCCGCCTTCGCCCCTGTGGAATTCCAAGGCATGCTGCTCGTGGACGGCGGTCTCGTCGACAATCTGCCCGTGGAACTCGCCCGGCAACTCGGCGCCGACATCGTCATCGCCGTGAACGCCGGAACCCCCTTGGCCAAGCGCGAGGAAATCACGAACTTCCTCGACGTTTCGGCGCAGATGGTGAATCTGCTCACGGAGCAGAGCGTGCGCCGGTCGATGGAGCTGCTCACGGAACGCGACATCCTGATTACGCCCGATTTGTCGACCTTCACGAGCGCGGACCTCAAAAAGAGTCCCGCCATCATCGACGCGGGCTATGAGGCGGCGCTCAAGGTGAAGGACCGCCTCGCGAAGCTTTCGTCCGATCCCGTCCTCTATGCGGCCTGGAATAAGGAGCATCTCGCGGGCATGCCGCGGCGGGATTCGGAGGAGACGAAGGTCCTCATTGCGGACGTGCGCGTCGAGGGGCTTACCACGGTCAATCCGGAAGCCGTCATTGAGCGCGCCGATCTGCCGCGCGACCGCGAGGTTTCGTCCGAAGAGGTGGCCGACTCGGCCCGCCGCATCTGGGCTTCAGGCGACTTCACGCAGGTCTCCTATTCCTTCGAGCCCGGTCCCGACGGCACGTCGGTGCTGGTGCTGAAACCCCAGGAACTCAAGCCCGGCTATTCCTCCATCCGCTTCGGCGGGGCCGTCGAATCGGACTTTCGCGATCACTCGGACTTCAATCTGATTCTCTCGCACACCTGGGGGTGGATGAACTCCTGGGGCGGACAGTGGCGCAATCAGGTGCAGCTCGGTGAAACCAAGGGATTTTCGAGCGAATTCGTGCAGCCCCTGGGTCCGGGATCGCCCTGGTTCGTGATGCCGAGACTGAGTTTTGAGGAGACGAGTTACGACGTCTATCAGGACGGAAAGGCCCGGCATCGCTGGAGCAATGAGGAGTACCGCGCGCAGGTGCGGCTCGGAAGGGAGTTGTGGGATCTCGGCGTCATAGCGGGAGGCATCGGCTGGGTCAACCGCGACACGACGCGGGTGATCGGCTCGGCGCCCGAGGGCGGAAGCCGCTCTTCGGGGGTCGCGATGGCGGATCTCTATCTCGACACGCTCGACCGCGTCGCCTTCCCGACCCGGGGCTGGAATCTTTCCGCTTCCTGGGAACTCTCCGAGGCCGACGCCGCGGGGGACGCGGGCGGCCACAATTCGTACGAAGTGAGCTTCAAGATGCCCGTCTCCTTCGGGCGTTGGACCGCCACGGGCACGATCGAAGCGGGACGCTCCACCCGCCACGGCGAATTTCAGTTGGGCGGAGCGGGGCGCCTGTCAGGAAGTCCCGACGGCCGATGGTCGGGGTCGGACAAACAGTTCGGATCGATCGGGCTCGCGCGGAACATGTCGGATCAGCTCGACATCGGGATGCCCGTGTGGTTCGGGGGCTCGCTCGAAGCGGGACGCGCCTGGAACCGCTCCGAGTCTTCCGAGTACGATTCGTCCTACGACGACTGGAAAAAGGCCATGTCCCTCTATGTGGGGCTCGACACCTACGTCGGCCCCGTGTATCTCCTTTGGGGAAAGACCTTCGGCGAGGACAGCGGACTCTATTTCCGCTGGGGTTACATGCGCTGAGCCTCAGGCGGCCTTGTCGGCGGCGGGGGCGTCTTCGGGCAGATGCTCGACGACGAGTCCGAGCGCGTGCAGGGAAACCGTCACTTCGGCCGAGAAAAAGAGGGTCGAGACGACGATGCAGAAGATGGCCGCCACGAGAAGCACGGACTGCAGACCTACGAGCGAGACGTCAAGAATGCCGCTCAGCACGCCGGCGAGCACCATCAGGCCCGAGCAGAAGGCCGAGAGCACGACCGAGATGGTGGCCGAACGCAAGAGGGCCGCGCGGTGGAAGATGAGGTCGATTTCCGCGTCGATGTCGGGTTCGACGGTCGTCCCCGACGCTTCGCGCTTTTCCATGAGCTGGCGGATGCGTTCGGTGGCGTGGTTGTAGCGCGCGGTCATGCAGAGCATGAGAATGCCGACGCCCGAAATGAGGGTGATCGGCGTGAGGGCCTGCGCGACGATCGAATTGAATTCGGAAAAAATCATGATTTCCTCTCCTTAGTAGAAGCGCGCGTAGTGCTTCTTGCGCTTGCCGGGCAGATTCGAGACGGCGATGCCGAGCGCCTTGAGCGACGTGAGCACTTCAAAGAAGAAAAAGAGGGAGGAAAGCAGAATGAGGCCGATCGAGAGGAAGAGCCACAGCACCGCCAGAGAGGTGAGGTCCGTGTCAAGGAAGTGGCTCGCCACGCTCGTCGCGACGAGAAAGCCCGTGCAGACGGCGGAACTCGAAATGCAGAGCATGGCGTGGCGCAGGAGCGCGGCGCGGCGGAAGACGTAGCGGATTTCCGTGTCGATGCAGGGCTCGTTCTTGAGTCCCGACGCTTCGCGGCGCTTGATGAGCTTGCGGATGCGGTCGGTGGTGCTGTTGTAGCGGTTGGTCATGCACAGCATCATGAGGCCCACGCCTGAGATGAGCATGGTCGGCGTCAGGGCGCTCGAAAGGATTTCGTTGAAGGAGGTGATCATGGCGAAGGGATCGGGGGTCGGGAAAAATCGGTTGGTCAGGCCTTTACGAAGGAGACGGGTTCGGGCGCCACGATGCGGCGGTAGTCCTCGGTGCGGATGATGATCGACGTGTCGAGGGCGCCGGCGTTGAAGGCGAGTTCGTCGTAACGTTCGTAGAGCGAAGGATCGGCCACGAGACGCAGGTCGGGGTGCAGACTCACGGGCGGAACGGCGCCGAAGACGCAGCCCGTCAGTTCGCGGACTTCGTCGGGGCTCGCGAGCGAAGCGCGGCGACCGCCGAGTGCGGCGGCGAGCTTCGGGAGGTCGGCTTGCTTGTCGGCGGGCAGGACGGCGAGCACGTGGCACTTCACGCCGTTCCCCTTGACGGTGCAGCAGAGCGCCTTGGCGCCCTGACCGAGTTCGGTGCCGCGGATTTCGGCGACGGACTGGCTGGTCTTGCCGGCCGCTTCGTGGTGCAGCACGCGGAACTGCGCGTTGCCCGCGCGGAACATTTCGCAGAGTTGGTCGAGAACGTTTTCGGGCATGGTGTTTCTTGCAATGAAGAGAAAGGAGCCGTGAAAAAGAAAACAGTGCGTATTTTTAGGAGCCGAGGAGTATAAACCTTTCGGACCCGTCGCGCCGCATCGGATAAAATACCGCTCTGTTTTCTCGGGGACGGATGTCCCGCAGAGAAATTCGATTTGCTCTCCCCTCCGACCGGGACGATGACCGCGGTTTCGGAAGGTTATTTTGTTTCTGCCATTATGAAAAAAACTGCCGTGGAAGGTACGATCCTGGCGCTCGACTACGGTCTTGCGCGCATCGGCGTGGCCGTGGGCAGCACGCTTACGCAGTCGGCCCGACCGCTCGTCATCCTTCATGCCGTCAAACGCGAGGACCGCTGGCAGCAGCTCTCGGCCCTTTTCGAAGAATGGAACCCCGTCGCCTTCGTCGTGGGCGTGCCGCTGCACGGCGACGGCAGCGAGTCCGAACATACGCTTCGCTGCCGGCGCTTCGCCCGTCAGTTGGGAGGGCGTTTCCGCCGGCACGTCTTTGAAGTGGACGAACGATATTCCTCCGTCGTGGTGGAATCGGGTCGGGAAAAAATCGACGACCGTTCCGCCGCCCTGTTGCTGCAGCAATTTTTCGACGAATCCTCCGCGCAGTCCTAAGCGAGTTATTTCATGCGTTATCTCATCGGCAGTTTCCGTTTTCTGCTCATCGCGCTCTACATTCTCTTTCTGATTTTCTTCGCGGTCCTGGTGCTTCCCGTCCTGACCGACGGGACCCGCGCCGCGTGGATCCGGCGTCTCGCCGGCGTTGTGCCCCGCATCATGGGGGTGCGCGTTCGGGTGTCGGGCGGCATTCCCGACGCGGATGCGGTGACGCTCGGGCGCCGTCAAGGAAAGACGGGCTACATGATCTGCTCGAACCACATCTCGTTTCTGGACATCTTTCTTTTGGACTCGATTCTGCCCGTGCGCTTCGTCGCCAAAAAGGAGATCGAGTCCTGGCCCGTCTTCGGTTTGATTTCCCGCGCTGCGGGGACGCTCTTCATTGACCGAAGCCGCAAGCGCGCGGTGCTCGAAATGGCGGAGAAAATGAACGGGACCCTCCGCGCGGGCGAATCCGTGCTGTTCTTCCCGGAAGGAACGACGGGCGAGGGGCGCGTGCTTCTTCCCTTCTACGCGAACCTCTTTGCGTCGGCCGTCGCGACCGAGGCGGAACTCATCCCCGTGGTGATCCGCTACACGCAAAAGGGCGAAATCACGACGATTCCCTCCTATGCGGGCAACATTCCGCTCTTCACCGTCATGAAGCGGATCGTCTTTTCTTCGGGACTCGTCGCCGAAGTGCGGGTGCTCGATCCGATTTCGTCGGCGGGCGTGGACCGCAAGACCCTTTGCGCGCAAACCTCCGCCGTCATGTCCGCGGCCCTCGGCGTGCCCGACGCCACGGCGGCGAAGGAAGAGGCCGCCCGTCTGCGCCGCGAGGCGGCGCTCAAGCACGACTGAGCTCAGCGCTTCTTCGAGGAATAACGCAGGGGGTCGGCCCACATGGGGCAGGCCACCTGCACGATCTCCCGCGTATCGATGTTGAGGGCGGTGAGCGCGCCGCCCCACAAGCACCCTGTGTCGATCGACATCAGGGTCTTTTCGTTTTTGAGGCCGAGCATGGACCAGTGACCGAAGCAGATCGGGACGTTTTCACTGCGGCGGTCCGTGAATTCAAACCAGGGGACGAGGCGTTCGGGCACGCCTTCGAGCCCTTCCTTCTGATCGAAGTCCATCTCTCCCGTATAGCGGTCCACGAAACGGATGCGCGAGAAGCTGTTGAAGACGGCCCTTCTGCGCTCCGCCCCCGTGAGGCCCGTCGACCATTGGGTGTTGCCGTACATGTCGCGGAACATTTCGCGCCAGTCGTCGCCGTGCAGTCCCTCCTCCATTTCCAGCGCAAGCGCCCGGGCGTCCCCGACGCTCCAGGCGGGATTGAGTCCGGCGTGCACGAAAACGACGCCCCGGTCTTCGATCAGAAGACGTCCGTGGCGAAGCCAGTCGATGAGTTCCTCCCGGTCGGGCGCGCCGAGGACGTCGTCGAGCGTGTCTTTCTTGTGGGTCGACGCAAAGCCCGCGGCGATGGCGAGAAGATGCAGGTCGTGATTGCCGAGGAGAAAACGCGCCCGGGAGCCGAGCGAGCGGATGCGGCGCAGCACGCCGAGCGATTCGGGACCGCGGTTGACGAGGTCGCCGAGAAAGAGAAGTTCCGCGTTTTCAGGAAGGAGGCCGAGGAGTTCGTCCAGGCTTTGGAGGCAACCCTGAACGTCGCCGACGGCAAAAAGGGGAGGATTCGTCATGGAGCGCTGCGGCTTCGGTAAGATGAAGGGATCTACATTCTAATCCCGGGAACAGAGAGTCATGAGCACGCGTTGTCCGCCCCCCGCCTTTGAAAAGAAAATCTGCACGATGGAGGAACTCTCCGAGCGCGCGGCGGCGCTTCCCAAGCCCGTCGTCTTTACGAACGGCGTCTTCGACATCCTTCACCGCGGACACGTGACCTATCTCGCGCAGGCGAGGGCGCTCGGCGCAAGTCTCGTCGTCGCCGTCAACAGCGACCGTTCGGTGAAGATGCTCGGAAAGGGAGACGATCGTCCGATCAACACGGAAGCCGACCGGGCGGCCGTCGTGGCGGCGCTCGAGAGCACGGACCTCGTCGTCGTCTTTCCCGACAAGGTCCCGCTCGAGGCTGTGGAGAAGGCCCGTCCCGACATTTACGTAAAAGGCGGCGACTACCGCATCGAGGATCTTCCCGAAGCCAAGCTCGTCGCCGCCTGGGGCGGGCGCACCGTGACGGTCACGTTCGAGCACGAACGCTCCACCACGGCGCTGTTGCGCAAGGTGCGCGGCGGTCAGTGAATTTCAAAGCCGCGCTTGCGCGCGAAGTGAACCGTCGCGTCGATGAAGCCCTGCTTGCTGCCGCAGTCAAAGCGCGTGCCTTCGAAGCGGTGGGCGTAGGTCGGCACGTTCTCGAGCGAGGCGGCGATGCCGTCGGTGAGCTGAATTTCACCGCCGACGCCGGGCTGCAGACGGGCGAGATGGTCGAAGATGTCGGCTTCGAAGACGTAGCGGCCGATGACGGCCATGCGCGAAGGCGCCACGGCGGGATCGGGCTTTTCCACGATGCCGCGCACGCGCGGCGTCGTGAGCGAACCGTCGTCCACGCTCACGATCCCGTACTTCTTCGTTTCTTCGGGCGCGACGTCCTGAACGGCCACGACCGAGCCGCCGCCCACGCTCGCGCGGGCTTCGATGAGCTGGCCGATGCAGCCCTTCGGAGCGTCGATGAGGTCGTCGGCGAGGATCACGGCGAAGGGATCGTCCCCGACCACGGGCTGCGCGCAGAGCACGGCGTGGCCGAGACCGAGCGCCTTGGGCTGACGCAGGTAAATGCAGTGAATGTTGTGCGGGAGAATGTTGCGCACGATTTCAAGGAGTTCGTCCTTGCCCTTTTCTTCGAGTTCGCGTTCGAGCTCGGGGTGGGCGTCGAAGTGGTCTTCAATCGCGCGCTTGTTGCGGCCCGTGACGAAGATCATTTCCGTGATGCCCGCGCGGGCGGCTTCTTCCACGGCGTACTGAATCAGGGGCTTGTCGACGATCGGAAGCATTTCCTTGGGCATCGCCTTCGTGGCGGGGAGAAAACGCGTGCCGAGGCCGTTGACGGGAAATACGACTTTGCGAACGGGTTTCATGGTGGTTTGAGCGCCTTTTCCTTCGGCGGGCTTGCCCAAGGAGGCGCATCCTCCTATGCGTTGGGGCGCGGCGAAACGCCGCGCCGTCGTTGACGTGAAATCGGTCGGCCGGAAACCTTCCGGCCGTACGTTGCCGCCTTACGAGGCGGCGGGTTGGGAATCGGACAAAAGCCCGACGCCTTCGAGCAGGGACAGGGCCGTGTGCGTGGCGTCGGGAGCGGGATCGGGAAGGGCCCGGGCGTCGGTGCCGACCTGAATGCGCACGGGAACTCCCGCGCGCAGGGCCGCAGTCATGTCGCCCGGCTTGTCGCCGAACATGACGCTCTTTGAAAGGTCGAGCGAGAGGTCTTCGGCGGCCCGCAGAAGCATCCCGGGCATGGGCTTGCGGCAGTCGCAGGCCTGCTTGTACGCGCCGATCCCTTTTTCCGGATGATGCGGACAGTAATAGACGCCCGCGATCGAAACGCCTTCGTCGGCGAAGCGCGCCTTCATCCAGTCGGTAAGCCGCAGGAAATCCTCTTCGCCGTAGTACCCCCGGGCGATGCCCGACTGATTGGTCACGACGACGAGCGCGTAGCCGAGACGAACGAGTTCGCGGCAGGCCTCGAAGACGCCGGGGAGCCACTCGAAGTTTTCGGGCCGGCTCACGTAGCCGTGATCGGCGTTGATCACGCCGTCACGGTCAAGAAAGGCGGCTTTCTGCATCAGGCTTCCACGTCCGGATGGGCTTCGAGAAGGTAGTCCATGTAGGCCGAGACGCCTTCTTCGACGCTGCGGAAGGGAACGTCGCAGCCGCTTTCGCGAAGCTTCGTGAGGTCGGCCTGGGTGTAGGCCTGGTACTTGCCCTTGAGCGCTTCGGGGAAGTCGATGTATTCGAGTTCGCCCGAGGCGACGGCTTCGGAGAGCGTGAGGGCGCTCTTCCCTTCGTGACGGCGCAGGCTGTTGATGACGGAAAGCGCCACGTCGTTGAAGGGCTGGGCGCGGCCCGTGCCGCAGTTGTAGATGCCCGACACCGGATGGTCGAGGAAGTGCATGAGGACGTTCGTGACGTCGTCGATGTAGACGAAGTCGCGCAGCTGTTCGCCGTTGCCGTAGCCGAGGCAGCCTTCAAAGAGCTTCACCTTGCCGGTGCGGCGGTACTGGAAGTATTGGTGGAAGGCGACGGAGGCCATGCGTCCCTTGTGCTGTTCGTGCGGACCGTAGACGTTGAAGTAGCGAAGTCCGATCACCGGGGAGCGCAGATAGTCGAATTCGCGGCGAAGCACCTGGTCGAAGAGGAACTTCGAGTACCCGTAGACGTTGAGGGGGCCTTCGAACTCGAGTTCTTCACGGAAGGTCGTCTTGGCGCCGTACGTGGCGGCGGACGAAGCGTAGATGAAGGGGATGTGCAGCGACTGCGCCCAACGGTAGAGGTCGAGCGTGTAGCGGTAGTTGTTCTCCATCATGTAGACGCCGTCCTGCTCCATCGTGTCCGAGCAGGCGCCCTGATGGAAGATCGCTTCGGGCTTCGGGGCGGTTCCGGCGCGGACGCGCGCGATGAAGTCGCGCTTGTCGAAGTAGTCCGAGATGCGGCACTGGGCGAGATTGAGGAATTTCTCGCTCTTTTCGAGATTGTCGACCGCGATGATGTCGGTCACGCCGCGGCGATTGAGAGCCAGAACGTTGTTGCAGCCGATGAAGCCGGCCGCGCCGGTGACGAGGATGCTCATGATGCTACCTTAGGAAAAAAGTTCTTCATACGTGACGGAGGCCGTTCCGAGTTTGCCGACCACGATGCCGCCCGCGCGGTTGGCGGTGGCGACGGCGTCGGGAATCGGAACGCCCGCGGCGACGAGCGTGGCGAGGACGGCGATGACGGTGTCGCCCGCGCCCGAAACGTCGAAGACTTCGCGGGCCTGCGCGGGAACGGTCATGGCGCCTTCGTCGGAAAAGAGCGTCATCCCTTCCTCACTGCGGGTGAGAAGGAGATATTGGAGGTCGAGCTCGGCGCGCAGGTTCTGCGCGCGCTCGAGAAGATCCGCTTCGCTCTTCCAGGCGCCGACGACCTGACGGAGTTCGGAGCGGTTGGGGGTGATCACCGTGGCGCCGCGGTAGCGCTCGTAGTCGTCGCCCTTGGGATCGACGAGGACGGGACAGCCCTTTGCGCGGGCGCATTCGATCATCTTCGTGATGTGCGTGAGGCCGCCCTTGCCGTAGTCGGAGAGAACGAGGGCGTCGGCCTTTTCGAGATGACGGTTGAAGAGGTCGAGATGGTGCAGGAGCGCTTCGGCGTCGGGGTGGGATTCGAAGTCGCAGCGAAGCATCTGCTGCTGGCGTGCGACGACGCGGAGTTTTTCCGTGGTGGAGAGCGTCGGATCGAACTGCAGGGCCGCTTCGATCCCTTCCTTTTGGAGGAGCGCTTCAATGCGGCGTCCCGCGGCGTCCTCACCCACGACGGAGAGGAGCGTCGCGCGGGCTCCGACGTGGGCGATGTTGAGCGCGACGTTCGCCGCGCCGCCGAGACGTTCTTCGGAGCGGACGACCCGCACGACGGGCACCGGCGCTTCGGGAGAAATGCGCTCGGCGTCGCCGAACCAGTAGCGGTCGAGCATGGCGTCGCCCGTGACGAGGACGTTCGCGGAAAGAATTTGTGCTTTTTTCATGGGCAAGTGGGCGGTTGCCGCCCGTTCGGAACTAGCTCAGGTGCGCTACATTGTATCCCATGGTCAGGGGGCTCATTCCGAAGAGGTAGGGGCCTTTGCTAACATACATCCTTTCAGCTTATTTCCAGATTCCGGGTGATTGAACATGCTGGATGCATCCATTTTCAAGGCGTACGACATCCGCGGGGTTGTCGACGTGACGCTGACGACCGAAGTCGTTCGCGCCGTAGGCCGAGTGCTCGGTTCCATGGCCCGTGAGGCCGACGTCAAGGCGTTCTGCGTCGGACGCGACGGACGACTCTCGGGTGAACGTTTGGCCGATGCGCTGATCGAGGGCGTCCTCTCGACGGGCATCGACGTGATCGACATCGGCATGACGCCGACTCCCGTCCTTTATTTCGCAACAAATTATTACGGAACGGGAACGGGCGTGGCCGTCACCGGTTCGCACAATCCGCCCGAGTACAACGGTCTCAAGATGATGGTGGCGGGCGTCACGCTCTTTGCCGACCAGATCCAGAAGATCCGCGAACGCATCGAACGGCGCGAATGGTTCGAAGCCGAGACGCCGGGGACGCGCAAGACGGTGGACGCCGTGACGCCCTACCTTGAGAAGGTGCTCGGCGACGTTTCGCTTTCGCGCTCGATGACGATCGCCGTCGACGGCGGCAACGGCGTGGCCGGCCCGCTCGCAGAGCGTCTCTACCACGGACTCGGCTGCCGGGTGCTGCCGCTCTTTACGGAAGTCGACGGACACTTCCCGAACCATCACCCCGATCCTTCGAAGCCCGCGAACCTTGAGGATCTGCAGGCGCTCGTGCGCACGTCCGACGCGGAAGTGGGCCTTGCCTTCGACGGTGACGGCGACCGCCTCGGCGTCGTGACGAAGTCCGGCCAGATCATCTATCCGGACCGTCAGATGATGCTCTTTGCCGAAGACGTGCTGCGCACCCATCCGGGCGCCCAGATCGTCTACGACGTCAAGTGCACGCGCGCGCTCGTGCCCTGGATCCGCGAGCACGGCGGCGTTCCGACGATCAGCCGCACGGGCCACTCCCTCGTCAAGGCGAAGCTTCGCGAAACGGGGGCGCCCTTTGCGGGCGAAATGTCGGGCCACCTCTTCTTCAACGACGGCCGCTGGCCGGGCTTTGACGACGGCGTCTACGCGGGCGCCCGCCTCCTCGAAATCCTCTCGCGCGAGAAGGATCCTTCGGCCCGTCTCGAAGCGCTGCCGAGCGCCGTGAACACGCCCGAACTGCACATTCCGATGGCCGAGGGCGAACAGCACGCCTTCATCCGTCTCCTGCAGGAAAAGCTTCACTTCGACGACGCCGAAGACGTCATCAAGATCGACGGCGTGCGCGTCGAGTGGAAGGACGGCTTCGCGCTCGCCCGCGCCTCGAACACGACCCCGGTCGTCGTGATCCGTCTCGAAGGCGACACGGAAGAGGCGCTCGAGCGCATCCGCAAGCGTTTCGGTGCGGCGCTCCATGAAGTGGCGCCCGATCTGGCGCTTCCGTTTTGATTGAGTTTCAGAGGATTCCCATGCCCAATCCCACCGTCGAATTGTTGCCGCTCCTGCGTCAGTCCGGCACGGCCGTTGAGCGCCGCGCCTGCGGCATTCGGCTTGACATCGGCCGACAGCGAATCAGCGGTCCCGACTTCGAACGGCTCGTAGCCTTCGGCGAGAAGCGCGAAATTCTCGCCGCGCACCGCCGCATGATGGCGGGCGCGATCGTGAACGAATCCGAAGGTCGCGCGGCGCTCCACACGTCGCTTCGCTCCTTCTCCCCCTCGGCGCCGCACTACGACGAGGTCGAGCACGAACGCCGCCGCATCTTCCGGTTTGCCGAAGACGTCCGCAGCGGGCGTTGGCTCGGTTGCCGCGCCGACCGCATCACGGACATCATCAACGTGGGGATTGGCGGCTCCGAAATGGGGCCGCACGCGGTGTATCACGCCCTGCGCGGTCCCAATCCCGACATCCGCGTACACTTCCTGAGTTCCGTCGACGGCGTGCTGCTCGAGCGCATCCTCGCTTCCTGCCAGCCGCACTCGACCCTTGCGATCGTCTCGTCGAAGAGCTTTTCGACGCGCGAGACGCAGGTGAACGCGGCGGCCGTGGACCAGTGGTTCCTCGACGCCGGGATCGTGGGGGCGGACCGCAACCGCCACATCGTGGTGGTTTCCTCCAAGGAAGACGCGGCCGCGCAGATGTGCCTCCCCGAAGAAAACCTTTTCCGCATCTGGGACTGGGTGGGCGGCCGCTTCTCCGTCTGGGGCGCCGTGGGCCTCCCCGTCGCCGTGGCGCTCGGGCCGGAAGTCTTCCGGGAATTCCTGCAGGGAGCGGCCGAAATGGACCGTCACTCCTCCGAGGCGCCGATCTCCGAAAACCTGCCCGCGCTTCTCGCGCTCATTTCGTACTGGAACGCTACGCGGCTGGAAATCTCCTCGCACTGCATGCTCCCCTACGACGAGCGCCTGCGCGTCCTCGTGGCGTGGCTGCAGCAGCTTGAAATGGAGTCGCTCGGCAAGACCGTCACCCCCGAAGGCGAACCCATCGAAGGGCACACCGGTCAGGGCGTCTGGGGCGCCAACGGCAACGAAGGCCAGCACAGCTTCTATCAGTGGCTCCGTCAGGGGACGGGGCGCACGAGCGTCGACATGCTCTGGAGCGAAATGCCCGGACACCGCTACGCGGAACACTACAAGGTGCTTCTCGCCAACGCGCGCGCCCAGGCCGAAGCGCTCGTCGCGCGCGATCCGTCGAGTCCCTTCTTCAACGCCGTGAGCACGATCGTGCTCGACGCCGTGAATCCGCGCCGTCTCGGCGCCCTCATGGCCATGTACGAGCACAAGACCACGATGCTCGGGACGCTCTTTCACATCAATCCGTTCGATCAGCCCGGCGTGGAACTCGGCAAGCGCCTTTCGCGCAGGGCGGAAAAGGGCGGGGATCCCGCCGCGGCCTTCCGGGCCGTTCTGGAGGGCGCCGCGTGAAGATTCTCGTCGTCAAAACGTCGAGCATGGGCGACATCATTCACGCCTTGCCCGTCACGGTCGACATTCGTGAAAACCTCCCCGACGCCGAGGTGCACTGGCTCTCCGAAGAAAGCTTCAAGGAGATCCCCGCGCTCTCGCCCGTCGTCTCGAAGGTGCACGTTTGCGCCTTTCGCCGTTGGCGAAAGAACGTCTTCTCGGCCCAAACCTTGGCCGAGGTTCGGGCGCTGCGCGCGGCGCTCGCCGCCGAGCGCTACGACGTGGTGATCGACGAGCAGGGACTGCTTCGCTCGGCCTGGCCCGCTTCCTGGACGCGCGCGCCCGTGCACGGCTTCAGCCGCGATACGGTGCGCGAGCCCGCGGCCGCCTTCTTCTACCGTCATCCCCATCGGATTCCCGAGGAAGTGGGGGCCGTGAAGCGCTACCGCCTGCTCGCGGCCGAGACGCTCGGCTACGAAGTGCCCGCGCACGCTCCCGCCTTCCGGCTTTCTCCTCGGGGCGAGGCGCTCGAGGTGCCCGAAGGCCCCTGGGTGGCGCTCGCCGTCAACGCGAGCCGCGACGAAAAGCTCTGGCCCGAAGACCATTGGGTCGATCTCGGACGCTCGCTTCTTGAAGAGGGCCGCCGGAGCGTCTTTTTCTGGGGCAACGACAAGGAGCGGGAACGCGTCGAGCGTCTGGCCCGCTTCATTCCCGATTCCGTCGTCGCGCCGCGCGCGCGGCTTGACCGCGTGGCGGCCACGCTCGTGAAGGCCGAGGCGCTCGTCGGCGTCGACACCGGACTCTCGCACCTTGCCGCGGCGCTGGGACTGCCGACCGTGGGGCTCTACGTTTCGACGCCCACGGAGATTCTTCATCTCGTCGGCGACGGCCCGGTGCGCTCGCTCGGCAACGTCGGCGAGATTCCCACCTGGCGGGAAGCCAAAACGGCGCTCGATGCGGTGCGTCAAGAGCAAAAGGAAAACGGATGCAGCTGACTCCCTCCATGTACCGCGCCATCACGGTGGTGGCGCTTCCTCTGGCGAGCCTCTACCTCATGTGGCGCTCGCGCAGACAGCCCGCGTACAAAAAATTCTGGGACGAACGCTTCGCCTGGGGCACCTTCCCGCCGCGCACGAGCCGCCCCCGCGTGTGGGTGCATGCGGTGAGCCTCGGGGAAACGAACGCCGCGCGTCCCCTGATCGAGATGATGCTCAAGCGCTGGCCCGAAATCGACGTGCTCCTCACGCACATGACGCCGACGGGCCGAGAGGCGGGAAAGAAGATCGTCATGGCCTTGGGGCCCGAACGGATCCGTCAGTGCTATCTCCCTTACGACGCGCCCTATGCGGTGGAGAAGTTCTTCCGTCAGACGCGTCCGACGATGGGCGTCATCATGGAGACGGAGGTCTGGCCCAATCTCATGCGCGAAGCCAAGCGCCTCGACATTCCGATGGTGCTCGCCAACGCGCGCGAGTCGGCGAAGTCGCAGCGCGAGGCGCAGAAGTTTCACCTGGTGATGCGTCCGGCCTTTGAGAGCTTTTCCGCGGTTCTCGCGCAAAGCGAGGAGGATAAGGTTCGTCTCGAATCGCTCGGCGCCCAAAACGTCAAGGTGTGCGGAAGCGTGAAGTTCGACATCAAGCCGAATCTCTCGCAGTCGGCCGCGGCGAAGAGCTGGCGAAGGACGATCGACCGTCCGGTGCTCACGATCGCCTCGACCCGCCGCGGCGAAGAGGCGCGCTTTGCCCGCGCCTTCGTCGCGAAGCGCGAAAAGCTCGGGAACGCCCTTTTGCTCGTGGTGCCCCGGCATCCGGAGCGCTTCGACGAGGTCGCCCGGGTTTTCTCGGAGGCGGGACTCAAGGTGTACCGCCGCTCGAGCGTTTTGTCGCCGCGCGAAGTGCCCTCCGACGCCGACGTGCTTCTTGGCGACAGCATGGGCGAAATGAGCTTTTACTGCGCTCTGGGCGACATGACCGCCATGGGCGGGTCGTTCGAGCCCTTCGGGTCGCAGAACATGATCGAACCCGCCATGGCGGGCTCGCCCCTGGTGGTGGGCCCCTCCACCTTCAATTTCGACAAGATCGTGCGTGACGGACTCGCCGCGCGCGCGATGGTGCAGGTGGAGACGCCCGAGGAGGCCTTCGACGTCTTCTCAGGGTGGCTCGCCGACGAGGCCGAGCGCAAGGCCGCGGGCGAACGGGCCGAAGCGTTCGCGCAAAAACATGCGGGCGCTACGGCGCGCATGATGGATGAAATGGAGTCGCTATGGCAGACCGCGCTCAAGAACCGAAACGAATTGCAAACGTACTGACGATCGCCGGGCTCGATCCTTCGGGCGGCGCCGGCATTCTGGCCGACGTGAAGGCGATGAGCGCCTGCGGCACCTACGGCATGGCGGTCGTCGCGGCGCTCACGGCGCAGAACACCTGCGGCGTGTCGGGGTGGCAGCCTGTGGCGCCCGACTTCGTGCGCGCGCAGATCGACGCGATCTTTGAAGACATCCGCGTGGACGCCGTCAAGATCGGCATGCTCGGAACGCCCGAGGTGATCGACGCCGTCGCCGAGGCGCTCGAGCGTCACCGCCCGCCCTTCGTCGTGCTCGATCCGGTGATGGTCGCCAAGGGCGGCGACCGCCTGCTCGCCAAGGAGGCCGAATCGGCCCTTTGCGAACGGTTGCTCCCGCTCACCACCGTCATCACGCCCAATCTTCCCGAAGCGGCCGTGCTCGCGGGCGAAGCGGAAATCCGTGAACGCGGGGAAATGCCCGCGCTCGCCCGAAAGCTTCTCGAGCGTCTCGCTCCGGGCGCCTGGGTCTATCTGAAGGGCGGACACCTCACGGAGGCCGCGTCCCCGGACCTGCTTCTCTCGCGCGAGACGTCGCTCACCTTCGAAGCGCCCCGCATCGCGACCAAGAATACGCACGGCACGGGCTGCACGCTGTCCGCCGCCATCGCCGCGCAGCTCGGACGAGGCGAGAGCGTTCCCGAAGCGGTGCGCAAGGCCAAAGCCTATGTGTACGAAGCTATTGCCCACGCGGACGAACTCTCTGTCGGACACGGACACGGCCCGACGAACCACTTCGCCGCGCTGTGGCGAAGCGGGGAATTGTAAGAAAGTTGTAACAGTCCCTTGACAACTAAAGGGACTTCGTGCATAATCTCAATTCTCAACGGCGCATTAGCTCAGTCGGTTAGAGCAGAGGAATCATAATCCTTGTGTCCGCGGTTCGAGTCCGTGATGCGCCACCAGAATTCCGGAAAGAGGGAAGGGTGTCCGAGCAGTCGGATGCCCTTCTTTTTTATGCGCGTTTTTTGAGCGTCCGAGACGGAATATTTTTGTATATTCCTCATCGCACCGCCTGGAATTCGCACCGAAATCCCAGGCATGTCAGAGGGTTGCGGGATTCGCCCCGAAGCGGGTGTCTCTCCCTCGGTCAGCGATCAACCGAGGTTCCTCGTCCCATCGGATGCGGAACCTATTTTTTTTTGTCCCCGGATATAAACCGTGTCAGCGAAAAAACTCTATCTGCGCAGCTTCGGCTGTCAAATGAACGATTACGACTCCGCCCGTCTTTCGGATCTTCTGGCCGACGAGGAGGGGTACGAACGTACGGAAAGCCTCGAAGAGGCGGACCTCGTCGTCATCAACACCTGCTCGATCCGCGAAAAGGCGCAGGAGAAGGTCTTCTCCGACCTCGGCCGCATCCGCGAGGTGAAGAAGCTTCACCCCGACATGCGCATCGCCGTGGGCGGCTGCGTGGCGACGCAGGAGGGCGACGGCATTCTGAAGCGCGCTCCCTACGTGGACGCCGTCTTCGGGCCGCAGACCCTGCACCGTCTTCCCGAACTTCTTCGCAAGCGCGAGGAGACCGGCCGCGCGCAGGTGGACGTGAGCTTCCCCGAAATCGAGAAGTTCGACCACCTTCCCGTGCCGCACGCGCAGGGGGCGACCGCCTTCGTCTCGATCATGGAGGGCTGCTCCAAGTACTGCTCCTACTGCGTGGTGCCCTACACCCGCGGCGAAGAAATCTACCGTCCGCTCGTCGACGTGCTCCTCGAAGTGGCGCAGCTTGCCGATCAGGGCGTGCGCGAAGTGACGCTTCTCGGGCAGAACGTCAACGCCTACCGGGGCGAAGCCCCCGACGGCGAGACGGTCGACTTCGCGGCGCTTCTCGACTACGTCGCGGAAATCGACGGGATCGAGCGCATCCGCTACACGACGAGCCACCCCCGCGAATTCACGCAGCGCCTGATCGACGCCTATGCGAGAAACGAGAAGCTCGTCAATCACGTGCATCTTCCCGTGCAGTCGGGGTCGGACCGCATTCTCGCCGCCATGAAGCGCGGCTACACGGCGCTCGAATACAAGTCGATCGTGCGCCGTCTGCGCGCCGTTCGTCCGGACATCTCGATTGCGACCGACATCATCGTGGGCTTCCCCGGCGAAACCGAGGCCGACTTTGAAGACACGATGAAGCTCGTGCGCGAGGTCGGCTTCGACGCGAGCTTCTCCTTCATCTACAGCCCTCGTCCGGGCACGCCCGCCGCGCGTCTGCCCGACCCCGTCTCCTACGAGGAGAAGCTTCGCCGTCTGCAGGTCCTGCAGGCGGAAATCGACGCCAACGCCCAGCGCATCAGCGAATCGATGCTCGGCTCCGTGCAGCGCGTGCTCGTCGTCGGTCCCGCCAAGCGCGGCGAAGGGGTCCTGGCCGCCCGTGTCGACAACAACCGTATCGTAAACTTCCAGGGAGACGCCTCCCTGATCAACCGAATGGTCAAGGTGCGCATTACGGATGTCTTCCCGCACACGCTCGGCGGGGAACTCGTCAAGGAATAAAGATGGAGAACGAACGAAAAGAGACGCTGACCTTTTCGACCGACGCCGACCTGACGTCGCTTGCGGGCCTCTGCGGCCCGCTCGACGAAAATCTGCGGCAGATGGAAACGATCCTCGGCGTCGTCATTCGGCGCCGCGGGGGTGTCTTTCGCGTGACGGGGGCGCTCGAAGAGTGCCGCCGGGCCGTCAAGGCGCTCGAAACCCTGCTCGCGCGGGTCGAGGCCGAATCGCGCGAACTTTCGACCGACGACATTCAGTGGCACTTCGTGGCCCGGGACGATGAATACCGCTCGGGCGAAGCGGAGGATCCGGAAGGTCCCGTTTCCGACATCGACCTCAAGGTCCGCCGGCGCGACCTGCAGGGACGCACGCCCAATCAGCGCCGCTATCTGCGCGACATCCTCTCGCACGACATCTGCTTCGGCGTGGGACCCGCCGGGACGGGGAAGACCTTCCTCGCCGTGGCGGCGGCCGTGGACGCTTTCGAGCGCGGCACGGTCGAGCGCATCGTTCTCACGCGTCCGGCCGTCGAGGCGGGCGAGCGCCTCGGCTTCCTGCCGGGCGACCTCACGCAGAAGGTGGATCCGTATCTGCGCCCGCTCTACGATGCGCTCTTCGACCTGATGGGTTTCGACAAGTCGCAGCGCCTCATGGAGCGCCACTCGATCGAAGTGGCGCCGCTTGCCTACATGCGCGGGCGCACGCTCAACAACGCCTTCATCATTCTCGACGAAGCGCAGAACACGACTCCCGAGCAGATGAAGATGTTCCTGACGCGCATCGGCTTCGGCTCGCGCGCCGTCATCACCGGGGACGTCACGCAGATCGACCTGCCGCGCGGCGTCCGAAGCGGTCTGAAGCACGCCTGCGAGGTGCTCGAGGGCGTGCGCGGCATCGCCTTCACCCGATTCACCAGCAAGGACGTGGTGCGTCATCCGCTCGTCGCACGCATCGTCGAAGCCTATGACGAAGCGGACAAAAAGGAGGAAAAACGTGAATCCTGAAGTCAACGTTTCGATTCAGCGGGCTTCGCACTATGAAGAGCTTCCGTCGCGCTCGGTGATGCTCCGCTGGATCCGCAGGGCCTGCGAAACCGAAGGTAGCATCACCGTCCGCTTCGTCGACGAAGAGGAAGGACGGATGCTCAACGCACAGTACCGCAAGCGCGACTACGCGACGAACGTCCTCACCTTCGACTACTCGCACGACCCCGTGGAGGCCGACATCGTGATCTGCGTGCCGGTGATCCACCGCGAGGCCGCCGAACAGAACAAAACCTTCCGCGCGCATCTCGCGCACCTTCTCGTGCACGGCGTTCTGCACGCGCAGGGCTGGGACCATCTGACCGACGAGGAAGCCGAGGAAATGGAAGCCGAGGAGCGCCGCATTCTCGCGTCGCTCGGATTCGACGATCCGTATTCGACGCCCGCCGTGGCGCACGACTGACGCACGGTCGTGCAATACTATACGGACCTTCCCTTTCGACCAGGACCATATGTCAAACGAACCTCCTAACCCGAAACCGAAATCCTTTTTCGATCGACTGGCCGCCGCCTTCCATGAGGAAGAGGTAGAAGACCGCGATCGACTTTTGAGTCTCATGCGCGACGCCCAGTCGCACAACGTCATGGACAAGGAGACCCTCTCCATGATGGAAGGGGCCCTGGAGGTCTCGGATCTGCGGGCGGACGATCTGATGATTCCGCGCGCACAGGTGCAGGAGATCGATCTCACGGGAACGCTCGATGATTGGATCCGAACCGTGATCGAAAGCGGTCACTCGCGCTTCCCCGCCGTGGACGGCGACCTTGACAACGTGCAGGGGATTCTGCACGCCAAGGACCTGCTGCGCCTCATGATCAATCCCGAGCTCGACGTGCGCAAGCTCCTGCGCCCGGCGCGCTTCATTCCCGAGTCGCAGCCGATCAACGTCCTCTTGCGAGACTTCAAGAGCACGCGCAGTCACCTTGCGCTCGTCATCGACGAATTCGGCAGCATCTCGGGCCTCATCACGATCGAAGACGTTCTCGAACAGATCGTGGGGGACATCTCGGACGAATTCGACCGGGACGACCCCTCGGGCGTCATCGTGCAAGAGTCGACGAACCGCTGGCGCGTGGGCGCGCACCTCGAAATCGAAGCCTTCAACGAATACTTCTCCGCCGAACTCCGAGACGACTACTGCGAAACGGTCGGCGGGCTCGTCACCGACCGGCTCGAGCACGTGCCGCAAAAGGGCGAAGTCGTCGAGGAGGCGGGGTTCCGCTTCACCGTGGCGGACGCCGACGAGCGGCAGGCGCAGGCGCTCATCGTCGAGCGCCTCTAAACGGACGGCAAAGAGGTCGATATGTTCCGAAGAGAGGGCACGGGCGTGCGGGTTCTTCTGGCGCTTCTCGCGGGCGCCGTGACGTCGCTCGCCTTCGCGCCCTTGGAGTCGCGCGCGGCGCTCTTTGTCGGCTGGCTCCTCTACGGAGCGATTCTTCTTCGCACGGAAAAGCGTAAGCACGCCTTCCTCATCGGCTGGGCCTTTGGCTTGGGCTGGTTCCTCCCGGGACTTCACTGGGTCCTGAATTCGATCGTCGAGTACGGTCATCTTCCCCTGGCGCTCGGCGCGGCGGGGCTCATCCTCTTCGCGCTCTTTCTCGCGCTCTTTCCCGCCTTCGCGGCGCTGCTCGCCGCCCGCTGGCGCACGTCGCCCGCGGTATACGGCCTGTTGGCCTTCCCCCTTTGGAACACGGTCTTCGAGGCGATCCGCACGGACGTCGTGCGCTTCGGATGGCTCTCTCCCGCCTACGGGACGCTCGATACCTGGTGGAGCGACTGGGCCCGCCTCGGGGGCGTCGACTGGGTGAATTTCGGCTTTTTCCTCACCGTGGGCGCCGCGCTCACGATCCTCTTCGGACGCACGGTGAAGGGCCGCGTCACGGGCGTCCTGCTGGCCGCTCTCGTGCTCGCGGGCGGCTGGGGGCTCGGAAGCCTCTCGTGGTCGACTCCGACGGCTCCCACCTGGTTTCGACTCGTGCAGCCCGGCCTCATCGTGACGAACCGGCCGACCGTTGCGGAAAACGCGGGCCGGATCGACTACGTGACGGACTTCGTGAACGCTCCCTGGCCCGAAGAAAGCCGGGGACGCCGGGCCGTCCTCTTTTCCGAAAGCGTGGTGACGGTCCCCGTGACGAGTCTGCCCGCGGCGGATCTCGAGCGCCTTCGCACGCTCGCCCTGCGCGCGGACGCGCCGGTACTCTTTACGGGACTTCGCCGCGACGGGAACGCCGTCTACAACACGGCCTACTGGATGGACGGGAAGGGGTGGCTCACGCTCGTCGACAAGCGGCGGCTCGTTCCCTTCGGGGAATACGTGCCTTCGGCGCTTCGGTGGCTTCCCGAACTCTTCGGCGTTCGGATCGGCGACATGACGCCGGGCGCGGGCAACGCTCTCCCGCAGACGATCGGGGAGGCGAAGGTCGCGACCCTCATCTGCTTTGAAAATCTCTTCGGAACGCTTCTTCCCGAACTCTTTGCCGGCGGAAACGATCCGACGCACCTCGCCGTCGTCTCGAACCTCGGCTGGTTCTCGTCGGCGGCCAAGGGCCAGCACCTCGCCATCAGCCGGCTGCGCGCGATCGAATCGGCGCGCCCGATCCTCTCGGTCAACAACAACGGCGACTCGGCCGTGATCGACGCCGAGGGGCGCGTTCTTCTTCGTTTCGTCCCGGAAGGCTCGCAGGTCGAAACGATCATCGTCGAGGGCGCGTCGGGCGAACCGACGCCCTTCATCCGCTGGGGCAACCTCCTTCGGGCGCTCCTTTATCTCGTCGCACTCCTTTTTCTTCTCGCCTTTGGGGTAAGAACGAAAAGAGCGTGGCGTTCGAATGACTTATAATCATCCGTCTCTTTCGCTATCGCGAAATCTTCAAAAGACCAACCGTAAAGGCGCCGCGCATGCCGCGGCCGTTTCACCATGATCACTTTTCAGGAAGTCATCCTGCGCCTGCAGGAATATTGGAATCGCCAGGGCTGTGCGCTCCTGCAGCCGATTGACTTGGAGGTGGGTGCCGGTACGTCGCACACCGCCACGTTCCTGCGCGCGCTCGGTCCCGAACCGTGGCGCGCCGCGTACGTTCAGCCCTCGCGCCGTCCGAAGGATGCCCGCTACGGCGAAAATCCCAACCGCCTGCATCAGCACCATCAGTATCAGGTCGTGCTCAAGCCCGCGCCCACGAACATCGTGGACCTCTATCTCGGTTCGCTGCGCGCCCTCGGCATCGACACGACGATCAACGACATCCGCTTCGTCGAAGACAACTGGGAAAACCCGACGCTCGGCGCCTGGGGCCTCGGTTGGGAAGTCTGGATGAACGGCATGGAAGTGACGCAGTTCACCTACTTCCAGCAGGTGGGCGGTCTCGAATGCAAGCCGATCACGGGTGAAATCACCTACGGTCTCGAACGCCTGACGATGTATCTGCAGAACTGCGACAACGTCTTCGACCTGGTCTTCACGACCTGGAAGGATCCCGACGGTTCCGAACGCGTTCTCACCTACGGCGACGTCTTCCATCAGAACGAAGTCGAACAGTCGCACTACAACTTCGAAGCCTCCGACTGCACGAAGCTTCTGCAGCAGTTCGACTATTTCGAATCCGAAGCCAAGCGCCTGATGGATCTCAACCTGGCCCTCCCCGCCTACGAAATGGTGCTCAAGGCCGGTCACACCTTCAATCTGCTCGACGCGCACGGAGCGATCTCCGTGACGGAACGCGCCGCCTACATCGCCCGCATCCGCAACATCTCGCGCTCCGTGGCGCAGAGCTACTACGACTCGCGCGAACGCCTCGGCTTCCCGATGTTGAAGAAGGCTCACTAAGGCGGAGGAAGAAACAAAATGAAGAATCTGCTTGTCGAACTCCAAACGGAAGAACTCCCGCCGAAGGCCCTTCTGAAGCTTTCGCGCGCCTTTGCCGACGGCATTGCCAAACACCTCGGGCATCAGCATTTCCTGACCGAAGAAAGCGTCGTGGCGCCCTACGGTTCGCCCCGCCGCCTCGCCGTGCGCATCACGAACGTGCTCGAAAAGAGCCCCGACGAAGCCTTCGCGCAGAAGCTCGTCCCGGTGCGCGTGGGTCTGACGCCCGAAGGCGAAGCGACGCCCGCCCTCACGAAGAAGATGGCCGCGCTCGGCATTCAGTGCGACGTCTCGGCCCTGAAGCGCGTTCAGGACGGCAAGAACGAACAGCTCGTCTTCGAAGGCGTGCGTCCGGGCGTGGAACTCGCCGCGGGCCTTCAGACCGCGCTTGACGCCGCCGTCAAGGAACTCCCGATTCCGAAGGTCATGACCTATCAGCTCGCCGACGGCGAAACGACGGTCGCCTTCGTGCGCCCCGTCAAGCACCTCGTCGCGCTCTTGGGCGACGACGTCGTCCCCGTGAAGCTCTTCGGTCTCGACGCCGGCCGCGTGACGATGGGGCACCGCTTCATGACGTCCGACCCCGTCGAAATCGCTACGGCCGACGCCTATGCGGACACGATGAAGGCCGCCTTCGTGATGGCCGACTTTGAAGAGCGCCGCGAACTCCTTCGCAAGCTTCTCACGGAAGCCGGCGAAAAGGCGGGGGGCTCGGTCATCATGCCCGAAGACCTGCTCGAAGAAGTCACGGCTCTGACCGAATGGCCGGTCGTCTACGAAAGCTGCTTCGAAGAGGAATTCCTTCAGGTGCCTGAAGAATGCCTCATCCTCACGATGCAGCTCAATCAGCGCTACTTCGCGCTTCGCGACGCCGACGGGAAGCTCATGAACCGCTTCCTCCTCGTCTCGCAGCTCGTCGCCCGCGACGGCGGCAAGGCGATCTCCTCGGGGAACGCCCGCGTCGTTCGCGCCCGCCTCGCCGACGCCAAGTTCTTCTACGACCAGGACCGTCTGCAGACGCTCGAGAGCCGCGTGGAAGGCTTGAAGCACGTCGTCTACCACAACAAGCTCGGCAATCAGGCCGAACGCATGCTGCGCGTCAAGACGATGGCCGGGCGCTTCGCCTCGCTCATCGGCGCCGACACGGCGCACGCCGAACGCGCGGCCATGCTCGCCAAGGCCGACCTTCGCACGCTGATGGTTGGCGAATTCCCTGAACTCCAGGGCATCATGGGCGAATACTACGCCCGTCACGACGGCGAACCCGACGACGTCGCGCTCGCCATCCGCGAACACTATCAGCCCCGCTACGCGGGCGATGCGCTCCCCTCGACGCCGGTGAGCCTCGCCGTCGCGCTCGCGGACAAGATGGAAACCCTCACGGGCCTCTTCGGCATCGGTCAGATGCCGACGGGTGAAAAGGATCCCTTCGCGCTTCGTCGTCATGCCCTGGGCGTTCTTCGCATGCTCATGGAAAAGGGCCTTGCGCTTTCGCTTCGCGACCTCGTCGACGCGGCCTGGGAAGTCGAATCGGGCGTTGCGGGCGTGAGCGACCACCGCGAAGAGCTTATGAGCTTCTTCTCGGATCGTCTGCGCGTGATGTTGCGCGACATGGGCTACAGCGCCCAGGAAGTCGACGCCGTGCTCGCGCTTCACCCGACGCACCTTGCGGACCTGCCCAAGCGCCTCGCCGCCGTGCGCGCCTTCATGGCCATGCCGGAAGCCGCCTCGCTTACGGCCGCCAACAAGCGCATCGGCAACATCCTCAAGAAGGCCGGTGACGAAGAAATCGGCGACGTCGAGGAAGCCGACCTCGCGGAAGACGCCGAAAAGGCGCTCTACGCCGAGCTCGTCCGCGTCGAACCCGAAGCGACGGCCGACTTTGAAGCGGGCCGCTACGAAGAAATGCTGCGCCGTCTCGCGGTCCTCAAGACCCCGGTCGACGCCTTCTTCGAGTCCGTCATGGTCAACGCCGAGGATCCGAAGCTGCGCCGCAACCGTCATGCGCTCCTGAAGCGCCTCTACGGCGCGATGAACCGCGTGGCCGAACTCGCCCGCGCGCAGTAATCGAAGACGCTGGAAAGGGGGACGACGTCCCCCGCGCATACCCGCGGAGGATGTTTCGGCATTCCCGCGGGTTTTTTCTGAGGTTTGAAAAATGGATGCGATTCGAGGCTTTTGCTTTTACGTCGTGCTCGGCGTGACGGTGATCTTTCTCTCGCTTGCGGCCCTTCTCGCCGCGCCCTTTACGAACGAAGTGTGGCGCTACGAGAAGCTCTGCCGCCCCTGGGCGAAATTCATCCTTCGCACGCTCGAGGTGATCTGCGGCGTTCACGTGAAGGTCGAGGGCTGGGAGAACATGCCCGAGGCTTCGAGCGCCCACGTGGTGCTCGCGAAGCATCAGTCGGCCTGGGATCCCTTCTGGCTCGGCGCCTGGCTTCCGGCGCGCGCCTCCTTTCTCTACAAGAAGTCGCTCCATTGGATTCCCGTCGTCGGCTGGCTCATCTGGTCGATGAACATGCTCGCGATCGACCGCTCGCAGGGGCGAAGCGCCTTTCAGAACTTCATGGCGAAGGGTCCCGAATATCTGCGCCGCGGCTGGTGGATCTGCCTCTTCCCCGAAGGGACGCGCGTGCCACCCGGAGAATCCTGGCCCCTGAAGACGGGAGGCGCCCGCTTTGCCGTGGCCCACGGCGTGCCGATTCTTCCGATCGCCCACAATGCGGGTCGTTGCTGGCCCAAAAACAGTATCGCGAAGCACCCCGGGACGATCACGCTCGTGATCGGAAAGCCCATCGAGACGGTCGGGCGGGAGCCGCATGAACTGACCGAATCCCTTCGCACGTGGTTTGCCGAAACCGAAGAAAGGATTTCTCGGTGAGCTCGGAAGTCACCCTGCACGAGATCGCGCTTTCCGACGGTACGCGTTGCGACGTTCTCTGGCGCCGATGCGCCGGCGCGTCGTACTGTTGCGGCTCGGGGCGCCTGCGGTTCTTTTTCGTCAACGGCAACGTCCGCTTTTTCCGCGGGATGCTGAAGAGAATCGAGGCGCTTTCCTTTCCGCCCGAAAAAATCGCTTCGTGGCGAGTGAAGAGCCTCTCGCCGATTGCGGAAAAAACGTTTCGAATCGGCCTCGAACACCCGACGGAGGGCGAGAAAAGCGTGGTCTGCGCCGTGCGCGCGGATGCGAGAAGGCGCTCGATCGGCGCGCAGGCGGACCGAACGCTTCGCCGAATCGCCGTCACGCTGCCGGGCGAATACTGCGAGGACCTCCTCCCGTATGCGCTACGGCTCGTCGACTGGTCGTCGCTTCTTGTGAGTGATCCCCGCTTGTTCTCCTGCGGGGAAGATGACGCCCGACAAAGAACGCTTCGCTGGCGCGGGCGGGAGTATCCCGTGCGGCTCGGGGCGCGCTCCTCTCACGTGGAGGACGGGGTTTTGCATCTGCGCGCCGCCCCCGACGCGTCGGAGGCCGAAATCGAGGAAGCCTACGGGCGGTTTCTTCGGAAGGACTTTGAGGCCTATGTCGGCCCCATTCACGAGCGGGCCGCGGAGGAGACGAATCTTCGACCCTCGGAGTGGGGGATGATTCGGCGGGGCGTACACACGCTCGGGCGCTGTACGCTTCCCGCCCGCAGGGTCACCTATCACTGGCGGATCGTCGCCGAAAGCGAAGCCTTCGTTCGATCCATCGTGATTCACGAACTCTGTCACCTCCGGGAGATGAATCACGGTCCGCGCTTTTGGCGTCTCGTTCTTTCCTTTTGCCCCGAATACTTCACCCTGCACCCGAGACGGCGAATGCCGAATCTCGGCTGATCAGGCGCGCTCGGGCACGTTTTGGGCGAGCCGCACGAAGGCTTCGACCGGAAGCGTTTCGGCCCGGGCTTCGGGACGGACGTCAAGCGCCGCGAGCTCTTCGGCGGTGAACCACGCCGAGAGGGCATTTCGGAGCGTCTTGCGGCGCTGTCCGAAGGCGGCCGTCACGATTTGACCGAGCGTCTCGACGTCGACGGGGGCGAGTTCCTCGCGGGGACGCGGGCGCATGCGCACGATCGACGACGTCACCTTCGGCGCGGGCACGAAGGCGCCGGGCGGCACGTCAAAGAGCTTCTGCATCGAATAGCGGTACTGCAGCATGACGGAGAGACGTCCGTAGGTCTTGCTTCCCGGGGCCGCAACCATGCGGTCGACCACTTCCTTTTGCAGCATGAAGTGCTGATCGACGACCCGGTCGGCCGCTTCGGCGAGCTTGAAGAGGAGCGGCGACGAAATGTTGTAGGGAAGGTTCCCGATGATGCGCAGGCTCTTTTCGGGGAGAACCGCATTCCAGTCGAGCTTGAGGGCGTCCGCTTCGATGAGCGTGAGCTCGGATTCTTCGAACTGGGTGCGCAGGAACGCCGCCAGGTCCCGGTCGATTTCCACCGCGGTTTCGTGTCCGGCGAGCGCAATGATTTCCCGCGTGAGCGCGGCCTGTCCCGGGCCGATTTCCACGATGGCCTCGCCGGGATGCGGATCGATGCTGCGCACGATGCGGTCGATCCAGTGGCGGTCATGCAGAAAATTCTGACCGAAGCGTTTGCGGGCGTGATGCCCTTCCAGCCATTCCTGTTTCACGGTGTGGGTTCTCTTTGCGTTGGGAGAAAAACAAACGAGCCCGGGGCCCGGGCTCGTTCGAGAGGGAACATCAATCGAGGTTTTCGCCTCGGATCTCGACGTAGGCCTGGTCGCGCAGTTCACGCTGCCAGTTGTAGACGGCTTCGGCGAGCTTCTTTTCACGAAGCGCCTGCCGCGCGGCGATGCGCATGCGCTGGGGGTTGCCTTCCTTGTCGGTGCGGCGTTCGATCACCTGGATGAGGTGGTAGCCGTACTGCGACTTGATCGGTTCGGACACCTGACCGGGCTGCAGGGCGTTCATGGCCGCTTCGAATTCGGGAACGGTGTCGCCCGCCTGGATCCAGCCGAGATCGCCCCCGCGCGTGGCGGAGTTGTCGACCGAGTTGAGTCGGGCCATCGTGGCGAAGTCGGCTTCGCCCGCGTCGATGCGCGCCTTGATTTCGTTGAGGCGGCGAAGCACGTCGGCTTCCGGCGTGATGTCGCTCACGAACATGAGGATGTGGCGAACGTGCGTCTGAACGACGGGGCCGCCCGAGAGCTTCGCTTCCACGCCGTCGCGCTGATCGAGGACCTTGATGACGTGCACGGCGGTCTTCGTCTGCGTCACGAAGACGTTGCCGGTCTTGGGATCCTTGGAGATCGCCTCCCAGAATTCGGAAGGAATGCGCGAGCGGTCGCGCCAGCCGAGGTCGCCCCCTTCGAGGGCGTCGGGCGAGCGCGAGTGCGAGGCCGCGAGGGCGCTGAAGTCTTCGCCGTTGCGGGCGCGCTGCGCGAGCTGCATGCCCGTTTCAAGAAGCTGGGTTTCGTCCGCGCCGGGTTCGAGCGGCAGCAGAATGTGCGCGAGGCGGTATTCCGTCGTGTCGGCGTTCGTGAAGCCCGCCTGTTCGGCGAGGTAGGTGTCGATTTCGCTGTCGAGAATGACGATCTTTTCGTCGACTTCGCGTTCGCGCAGACGCTGCGTCGTGATTTCGTCGCGGATTTCTTCGCGGAAGGCGGCGAACGACACGCCGTCGGCGGCGAGACGCTGATTGAGCTCGTCGACCGTGAGGTTGTTCTGGCGGGCGATCTGTTCGATCGAGGCGTTCACCATCTGGTCGTCGATGCGGATGCCGGTTTCCTTGGCGCGCTGCATGATGGCGCGTTCCGTGATCAGACGGTCGAGCACCTGGGCGCGCAGGGTTTCCATGGGCGGGAGCTGAATGTTCTGACGGCGCAGATTGATCGCGACCACATGGGTGCGGTTCTGGAGTTCACGCTCCGTGATGACGTCCTGATTGACGACGGCCACGATGCGGTCGAGTTCTCCCTCTTCAAGGCGGGAGATCACGTAGATCGATTCGGGTTCGGCCGGCGCCTGCGCGGCGGGCGCGGCCTGCTGCGCCGGAGCGGGCGCGTCCATGATGCTCGCGGCGTGAGCCGAGGAGAGGCCGCCGAGAAGGACGGCAAACGTAAGCAGCTTATTCATAGTAGTCGTAAGGCGCCGACGTCATCGGAGCCGAGGTTCGGGTCTGATAGCCCTTGATGTTTCGTTGAAGCTCGGAGAGCGGATTGTTACCAATGCTACCCAAGCCGGAGAGCTCAAGTTGTAAGAAGAAGTTGGTTTCCTCTTCGTTCGAGGTGGTCGTATAGCGTTGGGCGACCGCACGGAAGATCCAGCAGTCGTGATGATATTCGAGCCCGCCGATGACTTCGAGCGGCTTGCTGCCGCGCAGCGAGTAGTTGTAGCGGAAGAGCCCGTAAAGGCGTTCCGTAAGCGGCCACTGCATCGCGAAGTCCACCTGCTTGATGTGGTTGTAGGCGTCGTCGGGCGAGTAGTTGTAGCGGTAGTAGAGCCCCATGAGCGACATGGGCTTGGGCATCCAGCGAAGCCCCGCGTTGATCTTCACGAAGCGGTTCTGGGCGGAGGAGTACTGCGCGGCGGCCGAACTCGTGATGTTGCGCGTCAGACGCGCGCCCACGCTCGCGAGAAGGTCGCTTCGGACTTCCTGTTCGCCTACGACGCGACCGTTGTCGCGGTACCAGTAGTAGGGGCTGCCTTCCGGGAAGGTCACGCGCTGGTCGTTGAAGTACTGACGCTGCCCGACGCTCGCGCGGAAGAGTTCGAGACCCGTCTTCCTGTCGATGTAGCGCGTCGAGAGGACGGCGGTCAGCTGATTCGCTTCGGAGACGCGGTCGTAGCCCGAGTAGACGTTTTCAGTGAAGAGCGTCGTGAAGTTCAGGTCGGCGATGGTCGAGTCGAAGATCGGGATTTCGCTCTGGTCGCGATACGGCGTCCAGGCGTAGAAGATCCGCGGCTCAAGCGTCTGGTAGGCGTCGCGCCCGAACCAGGTCGAATCGCGCTCGAAGACGAGCCCCGCGTCGAGACTCAGGGTCGGGACCGTCATGCCCGGCGTCGTGTTGTTGATGTAGGCGCGCGAATCGAGGTCGTAGGAAGTGGCGAGAAACTGCGCCTTCGGGGTGATGAACCAGCCCGGACCGGCGAGCGGATAGCTCACCGTCTGATGGAAGACGAAGCGCGAGCCGTCGACGTAGTCGCTGCGGGTGTGCTGAAAGCGCGTCGCTTCGAGCACGGTTTCAAGCTCGAACCCGTTGAAGTCCCCCGTGTGGCCGCGCCAGAGGAACTGCGGCACGCGTTCGTACGGTTCCGTGTCGAGGTCTTCGATGTCGAGCGTCTGGTTCTTCGTCACGCGCAGGAAGGTGTTCCAGTACGTTTCGTCGTAGGTGAGGGTGTATTCCTGCGGCAGGACCGATTCGGAGGATTCGCGGATGTTGCCGGAGAAGTCCGAAATGTAGCTGTCGTCCGACACGCGGTTGTAGTCGACCTTGAAGCCGAGCTTGTCGCGGCGGTATTCCCCTTCGAAGCGCAGGCCGTAGCGGTCGTCGTCATACTCGCGGTCGTTGGGGAGGTAGTCGAGATTGAGTTCCCCCTCGACGTTCGGGAGGAGGAAGCGGAACTGGTTCCCCATCATCACGCCGCGCTTCGTCATGATGCGGGGCGTGAGGGTGTAGTCGTAGTTCGGCGCGATGTTGAAGTAGTACGGCACCGAGAGATCGACGCCTCGGGTCGAGCTCATCCCGTAGGTGGGCGTCAAGAAGCCCGAACGGCGCTGATTGCTGATCGGGAAGGCGAACCAGGGCGACCCGAGAATGGGCACGCCCTGAAAGTGCAGGGTCGCGCCCGTGCCGCTCGCGCTCTGGTCGTACTCGTCGATTTCGAGCTCGTTCATGCGGATGAACCAGGCCTCGTCGTCGCGGCGGCAGGTCGTGATGGTGACGTCCTCCATCGTGGTGGTGTCGCCCGAGAGGAACTTGATGTTCTTGGCGCAGCCGCGAAGGCCGCGGGGGGCGTACTCCCACTCGGCGTCGGGCATTTCGCCCGAGCGCGAGGTGATGCGGAAAAGCATCGACGGGCCCGAGAAGCTCGCGCCCTGACGGGCGACGCGGGCGTTGCCGTTCGCCCGGACGGTGTCGTCGGCGTGGCGGTAGGTGATCCGGTCCGCCGAAAGGACCGTGCCGCCGCGTCGGATCTGCGCGTCGCCGTAGAGATGCAGTTCGTCGTCGGCCGATCCTTCCATGCGGTCGGCTTCAATGAAGCTGGCGGCGTCGTTCGAAGGAGCGCCGAGTGCGGGATCGAGCGACCGGACGGAGTCGAGTTTGACTCGAACGGCGTCGGCGGCCGTCACTTCGCCGGCGATGGCCGAGAGCGCGGCGGTCAGACCGAGGACGATTTTTCGGGTGCGGAGCGCGGACATAAAAATGCGTTGGAAAGTTCCTCAAACGGCGCGCAAACGCCTGCAAAAGGCGGTCGCGCGGGCGATTCAGGATACAATGGCGGACGTAAACAATGAATTATAGGTTGGGCCGCCCGCCCGTTGGGCGGATTGCGGGGACTTTCCCGCGCGGCCCGTCCGCTTTTTCGATCTTTTCGCCATGGACAAAAATTCGGATCCCCGCACCGCACGCATGCTCGCCTGGCTCGGCGAGGCGGGCGCCCCTCTGGGCCTTTGCGCCGATTCTCCCTGCGAGCCCGCGAGCACCGACGCGGGCTTTCGCCGTTATTTCCGCGTGACGGGCAAGGACGGCGCCACCTTCATCGTGATGGACGCGCCGCCCGAACACGGCGGGATGGAGCCCTTCGTGCGCGTGACCGAACTCATGCACGAGGCAGGCCTGCACGCGCCGAAAATCTTCGCTTCCGACTTAAAGGAGGGCTTCCTGCTTCTCTCCGACCTCGGGCGCGAGACCTACCTCAACGTGCTCAACGAGGAAAACGCCTTCTCGCTCATGGACGACGCCACGACGGCGCTCGTCGCCTGGCAGAAGATTTCCCGTCCGGGGGTTCTGCCCGAATACAACCGCGAAGTGCTCCTGCGCGAAGTGAACCTCTTTCCGGAGTGGTACGTGGGACGCCACAAGGGGCACACCTTCACCGAGGAGGAAAACCGCTGGTGGAAGATGACGATCGACGCCGTCATTGAAAACAATCTGCGCGAAGCGAAGGTGTTCGTGCACCGCGACTTCATGCCGCGCAACCTCATGGTGTCCGACCCGAATCCGGGCGTCATCGACTATCAGGACGCGCTCTACGGGCCGGTGAGCTACGACATCGCCTGCCTTCTGCGCGACGCCTTCATCAGCTGGGACGAACGCTTCGTCCTCGACACGACGATCCGCTACTGGGAAAAGGCCAGAAAGGCCGGCATCCCCGTTCCCTCCGACTTCGCGACCTTCTACCGCGACGTGGAATTCATGGGCGTGCAGCGCCACCTCAAGGTGGCCGGGATCTTCGCGCGTCTCCACTACCGCGACGGGAAGGAAAAGTACTTGAAGGACGTTCCGCGCTTCCTCAAGTACCTGCGCGACGCGTCGAACCGCTACCTTGAACTCTCGCCCCTGAAGCACCTCCTCGACCGCGTGGAGGAAACGCAGGATCGGGTGGGCTACACCTTCTGAGTGCCGTCATGCGCGCCTTGATTCTTGCCGCGGGCGCGGGCTCGCGCCTGCGCCCCCTTACCCGCGCGGTTCCGAAGCCCCTCGTTGAGGTCGGGGGCGCACCGATGGCCGTGCGCCAGATCGTCGCCCTGCGGGAGGCGGGCGTGCGCGACGTCGTGATCAACGCGGCGCATTGCTGGCGCCTTCTGCGCGCGGCGCTCGGCGACGGATCCGTCTGGGGCGTTCGCATTCACTGGAGCGTGGAAGGCGACTCGGTCGAAGAGGCGCTCGAAACCCGCGGCGGCATCGTGAAGGCCCTGCCGCTTCTTTCCCCCGACGGCGAATCGCCCTTTCTCGTCGTGGCGGGCGACATCGTGACGGACTATCCGTACGGGCGCCTCGTCGCGCGGGGCGCCGCCCTGGGGAAGGACGCGCTCGCGCATCTCGTCCTCGTTCCGAATCCGAGTTACCACCCCGCGGGGGACATGCGGCTCGAAGACGGGCGGGTGCGGCGCGACGCCCCCACGCACACTTTTTCGAGCCTCGGCGTCTACCATCCGGCGCTTTTCGCGGGGGTCGAACCCGTCGAGGCGGGACTCTTTCCCTGGATGAACGCCTTCTGCGCCGAGGGACGCGTGACGGGGGAGGTCTACGAAGGATACTGGCGCAACGTGGGCGACTTTCGCGAGCTTGCGCTCGCCGAACGCGAGGCGCCGCGACTCGAAGGCGTTTGGCCGAGACCGATCTGCGCACATGCCGTCGGGGCATGACTTACAATGGTGTCTCCTTCGAACATCCCCTCCCAATCACGCCCGCTCATGCAGCTAGGACCCCACACGATCACGAATCCCGTGATGCTCGCCCCGATGGCGGGCATGTCGGATCTGCCCTTCCGGGAGATCTGTCGGGAGCTCGGTGCGGGCTACGCCGTGGGCGAGATGACGACGAGCAAGCCCGAACTGCGCGAGAGCCGCAAGAGCGCCGGACGCTGGGCGCAGGAGACCGAAACGGGTCTCAAGGTCGTGCAGCTCCTGGGCGCCGATCCGCGCCTGATGGCCGACGCCGCGCGCTACGCCGCCGACACCGGGGCCGACGTGGTCGACATCAACATGGGCTGCCCCGCCAAGAAGGTTCTGCAGACTGCCTGCGGGAGCGCGCTTCTTCGGGACGAGGCCCGGGTGGCCGCCATTCTTGACGCCGTCGTTGCGGCCGTCGACATTCCCGTCACGCTCAAGATCCGAACGGGCTGGTCCGCCGAAAACCGCAACGCCGTGTCGGTCGCGAAGCGCGCCGAGGAGGCGGGCGTCGCCATGCTCGTCGTGCACGGTCGAACGGGCGAGCAGGGCTTTCGCGGCGAAGCCGAATACGAAACCATACGGGCCGTGAAGGAAAGCGTATCGATTCCGGTCATCGCCAACGGAGACGTCGACTCGCCCGAAAAGGCCGAGGCGGTCCTTCGCGCCACGGGCGCCGACGGCGTGATGATCGGGCGCGCGAGCTACGGGAACCCCTGGCTTTTCGGCGCCGTATCCGCCCGTCTGGGCTTCGGCGGCCGCGCCGTGGAGGCGACGCCTCGGGAGCGCCGCCGCGTCGTTTTGCGTCATCTCGAGCGGCACTACGCCCACTACGGAAGCGAGCAGGGCGTGCGCACGGCGAGAAAGCACATCGCACACTATCTGATGTTGATTCCGGGCGGAGCCGAGGCGCTTCCCGCCATCCTGCGAGCACAGTCGGCCGACGAGCAGCTCGGGCTCACCGACCTCTTTTTCGAACGTCTTTGCGAGGAGTCCGCATGACCCGCTACCGTACAGCCAAACTGCGCCGAATCGCCGACGAAGACGTGGAGGAGAGCGCTCTCGACCGCATCATCCGCGAACAGCTCGATCAGTATTTTGAAAACCTGGGCGGCCGGCAGCCGATCCCGCTTCATCAGCTCGTGCATGAAGCGGTGGATCGCCCGCTTCTGCGCTACGCCCTGAAGAAATGCGACTGGAATCAGAGTCGCGCAGCCGAATTATTGGGAATTCACCGCAACACGCTCCGTGAGAAGCTCCGAGAACTCGGGCTCTACGAGAGCAATTTTTGAGGAAAAGTAAATGCGTAAACAAGCTCTCATCAGCGTTTCGGACAAGACGGGCGTCGTCCCCTTCGCCCGTGAACTGCAGAAGCTCGGCTATCACATCCTGAGCACCGGCGGCACGGCGAAGCTCCTTCTCAAGGAAGGGGTCGAATGCCAGGAAGTCGCCGACTACACGGGCTTCCCGGAAATGCTCGACGGCCGCGTCAAGACGCTCAATCCGAAGATCCACGCCGGCATCCTCGCCCGCCGTCCCGATCCGGAACACATGAAGGCCCTGGCCGACCACGACATCGATCCGATCGACCTCGTCGTCGTGAACCTATATCCCTTCGAACAGACGATCGCTCGTCCCGACTGCACGTTTGAGCTCGCCATCGAAAACATCGACATCGGCGGCCCGACGATGATCCGCGCCGCGGCGAAGAACCACGAATCCGTGGCGGTCGTCGTGGATCCGGCCGACTACGACCGCGTTCTCGAAGAAATCCGCCGCGAGGGCGGCGTGACGGCGGCCACCCGCCTCATGCTCGCCAAGAAGGTCTTTGCGCACACGGCCCGCTACGACGGCATGATCACGAACTACCTCACGAGCCTCGACGAAGAGGGCAACCGCGGCCGCTTCCCGCAGGTGCTCACGCGCCAGTGGGAAAAGGTGCAGGACATGCGCTACGGCGAAAATCCGCACCAGGCGGCGGCCTTCTATCGCGAAGTCTCCGTGGCGCCGGGCCTCCTTGCGGGCTACGTGCAGCTCCAGGGCAAGGAACTCTCCTACAACAACATCGCCGACAGCGACGCCGCCTGGGAGTGCGCCCGTTCCTTTGACGCCCCCGCCTGCGTCATCATCAAGCACGCCAATCCCTGCGGCGTGGCGATCGGCGAAAACGACGCCGAAGCCTACCGCAAGGCCTTCATGACGGACAGCAAGTCCGCCTTCGGCGGCATCCTCGCCTTCAACCGCGAAGTCTCGGGCGAATGCGCGCAGCTCGTCTCCAAGCAGTTCGCCGAAGTGATCATCGCTCCCTCGTACTCGAAGGAAGCCCTCGAAGTCTTCGGCGCCAAGAAGAACCTTCGCCTCCTGACCGTTTCGAACGGCAAGGCCGCCAACGACTTCGACTTCAAGCGCGTGGGCGGCGGCCTTCTCGTGCAGACGCCCGACACGCAGCTCTGCGACGCCTCGAGCCTTCGCTGCGTGACGGAACGCAAGCCCACTTCGCAGCAGGTGGCCGACCTCATGTTCGCCTGGAACGTCGCCCGCTTCGTGAAGTCCAACACCATCGTCTACGTGCGCGACGGCATGACGCTCGGCGTGGGCGCCGGCCAGATGAGCCGCGTCGACTCCGCCCGCATCGCGGCCCTCAAGGCCGAAGAAGCCGGTCTCTCGCTCGAGGGTTCGGTGGCGGCCTCCGACGCCTTCTTCCCGTTCCGCGACGGCCTCGACGTCGTGGTGGACGCCGGCTGCACGGCCGTCATCCAGCCGGGCGGCTCCATCCGTGACGACGAAGTGATCGCCGCCGCCAACGAACGCGGCATCGCGATGGTCTTCACGGGTGAACGTCACTTCCGTCACTAACGGTTAAGAAAAAGGCGTCCGAATCCTCGGACGCCCGAAACGTCATTCGATAGACTGAGCGGAAATTCGCAGGAAACGGCGCCTTCGGGCGCTGTTTCCGTCAGCGCAAGACCGCAAATCCAAGAGGCTTTTCCTCATGACCGTTCCTTCGACTCTTTTCTCCCGCCGCACGGTGCTCGGCGCGGCGGCCTCCCTTGCCGCGCTCTCGGCGTTTCCCGCGCGGGCGGCGCTTCGCGTGGACATCACGGGCGTGGGCGCCAATCAGATTCCCGTCGCGATCACGGTGAATCAGCCCGCGGACGCGCCGCAGGACATCGGGGCGATCGTGCGCTCCGACCTCGAACGTTCGGGGAGCTTCCGCTTCGTCGACGCTTCGCAGCTCGGGCCGATCGACGACTACGAAAAGCCCGCGATCCTTCCCGAGGTCGCCAAGCTCGACGTGAACGCCCTCGTCGCCGCGAAGGTCGAGGCCGTGGGCGACGGACGCTGGGACGTGCACTACTACCTCTACGACGCCGTCTCGGGCGAGTCGCTTGACTCGGCGCGCTTTACGGGGCGTCCGACGACACTTCGCATGTCCGCGCACCGCATCTCCGACCGCGTCTACACGCAGCTCACCGGGGACGGTCCGATGTTCGCTTCGCAGCTCGCCTACGTCGCGCAGTTGGGGCCCCGCCGCTATCAGCTCATCGTGGCCGATTCGGACGGGGAGAATCCGCAGGTGGCGCTCGAGTCGCCCGAACCGATCATTTCGCCCGTCTGGAGTCCCGACGGCAAGTCGCTCGCCTACGTGAGCTTCGAGCGGCGCAAGGCGATCGTCTACGTGCAGTCGCTCTCGACGGGACGCCGCCGCGCCGTGGCGGCCTACCACGGGAACAATTCCGCGCCCGCCTGGAGTCCGGACGGACGCCGCATGGCCGTGGCGCTTTCGCGCGACGGTCTCACGCAGATCTATCTGATCGACCTCGCCACGGCGACCTTGAAGCGCTTCACGAACAGCTACGGCATCGACACGGAACCGGTCTTCACGAAGGACGGCCAGTACATCTACTTCACGTCCGACCGCGGCGGCGCGCCGCAGATCTACCGCCAGCCCGTTGCGGGCGGCCGCGCGCAGCGCATCACCTTCGGCTCCTCCTACGCGATCAGTCCCGACATCAGCTTCGACGGACAGCGCCTCGCCTACGTGAGCCGTCTCGAAGGGCGCTTCCGCGTCGCCGTGATGGACCTCGCCACGGGTCAGGACGTGCTCGTCACCGTGACGGACAGGGACGAGTCGCCCTCGTTTGCTCCGAACGGACGCTTCCTCGTCTACGCGACGGAAGAAAACGGCCGCGGCGTGCTCGGCACGTCCTCGGCCGACGGACGCCTCACGACGCGCCTCACGGGCGAGGGCGACATCCGCGAACCCGCCTGGGGCCCGATCATTCAATAAAAACTCCGAACCACGAAAGGAGAAGAAACATGCAGTTCTGGAAACTTTCGGCCGCGGCCGCCGCCGCGGCGCTCCTCTTGACCGGCTGCTCCTCGGTGAGCCTCGACGAATCGGCCAAGGAAGGCACGCTCGCCGGCGAAGAAACGGCGCAGACGGCCGTGAATCCCTTCACGGATCCCGCCAATCCGCTCTCGCAGCGCTCCGTCTACTTTGCGTTTGACTCCTACGACGTCTCGCAGCAGTACCTCCCCTATGTGGAAGCGCACGCCGAATGGCTTCGCGCGCATCCCGACGTGAAGATCGTCATTCAGGGCAACACCGACGAACGCGGCGGCCGCGAATACAACCTCGCGCTCGGTCAGAAGCGCTCCGAAGCCGTCAAGCAGCGCATGCTCCTTCTCGGCGTGCCGGGCGACCGCATCGAAGCGATTTCCTTCGGCAAGGAAAAGCCCGTCGCGACGGGCTCCACGGAAGAAGCCTGGGCGCAGAACCGCCGCGCCGACATCGTGTATCCGCCGCAGTACACGGAAAACGTTGCGCCGGCTCCCGCCGCCGCGCAACCCTAACGAGAAGAGGTTCCCATGAGGGCACTGAAGGTTTTGGTCTTGACCGCGGCGCTCGCCGCGAGCACCTCCGCGATGGCCTTTGCCGACGATGAGGCGCGGCAGGCGATTCTGGACCTCCGCAAGGAAGTCCGGACGCTGCAGGAGCAGCTCGACATGCAAAAGAGCGCGCAGATGCAGCTGATGACGCAGATCAACCGCCTCACCGAGCAGAACCGCATGCTCACGGGCCGAATCGAAGAGATCTCCAATTCGATTCACGTCGAGCAGCGTTCGTCGCGCGAACTCTACACGAAGCTCGACGACCGTCTGATGGCGCTCGAGCCCGTGTCGGTCGAAATCGACGGGGCGACGCATCTCGTGGACGCGCAGGAAAAGGCCGCCTTCGACGCCGCCTTCGCGAAGCTTCAGGAGGAAGACCTCAAGCCCGCGCTGGCGGCGCTCAAGGACTTCGTCACGCGCTATCCCCGCTCCGTCTACAAGGCCGAGGCGCTCTTCTGGTGGGGCTCGACCGCCTTCGCGCTCGAGCAGTACAAGACGACGATGACGGTGCAGAACCGCCTCATCCGCGAGTGCCCGAAGAGTTCGCGCGTGCCCGACGCCATGCTGAGCGTGGGCTCGGCCCAGGCGGCCTTGGGCAACGTCAAGGCGGCGAGCGCCACCTTCTCGAAGGTGATCCGAAACCATCCGGATTCGGAAGCCGCCGCGGAAGCGAAGAAGCGGCTCGCGAGCATCAAGCCCTCCAAGGGAAAGTAAAACCAAGGGTTTCCCGCAAGCAATCGGTCGTCCGAACGGACGACCGATTTGCTTGTGCGGCGGATCGACTCGGGCGTTTCACAGAGACGACGCGGACGAAGGCGGTGATACAATGCACGGGGCGCTCCAAAGGGGCGTTTTCTGTATTTCTTTTTTCGAAGGAATCCGGCCGGGCGGCGTCCCGTACGGATTTCCGAAAGGCGGTCAGCCGGAGCTTTTCATGACGACACAGCATTCTCAAGGCGCGGACGTTTTGCGCAATCCCAGCAAAAACCGCGGTCCTTCCTTCACCGAAGCGGAACGTGACACCTACGGTCTTCGCGGCCTTCTGCCGCCGGCCGTGCAGACTTTGGACGAAGAGGCCCGCCGCGCGCGCCTTCTCGTCGAACGCTTTGAAAAGCCCCTCGACAAGTTCCTGATGCTCGACAGCATCCACGCGACGAACGAAGAGCTCTACTTCAAGCTCCTCATCGAGCACATCGACGACTACATGCCGATCGTCTACACGCCGACGGTGGGCGAAGTCTGCCAGAACTTCAGCAACATCTACCGCTTCCCGCGTGGCCTCTTCGTGTCGATCGAAGACAAGGGCCGCGTGGCCGAACTCATCGCGAACTGCCCGCAGGAAGAAGTGGACGTGATCGTCGTCACCGACGGTCAGCGCATCCTGGGCCTCGGCGACCTCGGCATCAACGGCATGGGCATTCCCTGCGGCAAGCTCTCGCTCTACACGGCCTGCGCCGGCATCCATCCGGAACGTACGCTCCCCGTGACGATCGACGTCGGCACGAACACGGAACGCTATCTCCAGGATCCGCACTACCTCGGCCTTCGCCACGAACGCGTTTCGGGCGAAGCCTACGACGAACTCCTCGAAGAATTCGTCATGGCCGTGAAGGCCCGCTGGCCGCACTGCCTCATCCAGTTCGAAGACTTCGGGAACAACCACGCCTTCGATCTTCTCAACCGCTACCAGGACCGCGTCCTCTGCTTCAACGACGACATTCAGGGCACGGCCGCGGTGGCGCTCACGGGCTTTTATTCGGCCCTGCGCGTCAAGGGCGGCGTCCTCGCCGACGAACGCGTCCTCTTCCTCGGCGCGGGCGAAGCCGCCACGGGGATCGCGACCCTCATCGTCGACGCGATGGAAGACGAAGGGATGGACCGTCAGGAAGCGCTTCGTCACTGCGCGCTCTTCGACTCGAAGGGCCTCGTGACTTCGCACCGCACGGGCCTCGCCCACAACAAGGTTCCGTTCGCGCACGATCTGCCCGACTGCAAGACCTTCCTCGAAGCCGTCCGCGCCTTCAAGCCGACCGCCATCGTCGGCGTCGCCGCGCAGCCCAAGGCCTTTGACGAAGCCGTTCTCAAGGAAATGGCCGCGCTCAACGAACGTCCGATCATCTTCGCGCTCTCGAACCCGACCTCGCGCGCCGAATGCGACGCCCGCACCGCCTACGAAGCGACGGACGGCCGCGCGCTCTTCGCCTCGGGCTCGCCCTTTGCGCCCGTGACGCTCGGCGACAAGACCTTCGTGCCGCGTCAGGGGAACAACAGCTACGTCTTCCCCGGCCTCGGTCTCGGCGCCGTGTTCTCGAAGGCTTCGACGATGCCCACGGGCATGTTCCTCGTCGCCGCCCGCGAACTCGCCCGCCTCGTGAAGCCCGAAGACCTCGAACAGGGTTCGCTCTATCCGGCGCTCTCCGAAGTGCGCTCCGTCTCCTGCCGCATCGGCGCGGCGGTGGCGGCGTACGCCTACGATCACGGTCTGGCCGGGAACGATCGTCCCGCCGACCTCGAGGCCGCCGTGGAAGCCTTCATGTATCAGCCCCGTTGATCGAATCGACGGGAATCGGGGGCGCCGCCCAGCGCCCCGCGAAGCGGGACCTTTTCGTCGGAACGGACGGGAAGGTCCCGTTCATTTTCCGGGGACCTTCCCCTCTGACCGACAGTGACGAACACGACGCTTTCCCTGACGACGAACCTTCCCGCGTCCGACGACGTGCGGGAGGACGTGTTCGCGCGCCTCTACGGCGAGCCCCTCGGAAAGTGCCCCGAAGACCTCTTCATTCCGCCCGAAGCGCTGCAGGTCTTTCTCGAGAGTTTTGAAGGACCCCTCGACCTGCTTCTCTATCTCATCCGCCGGCAGCAGTTCGACATCTTCGACATTCCCATGGCGGAGTTGACCGAGCAGTACGTGCGCTACGTCGACCTCGTGCGCGAGCGCCATCTCGACTTGGCGGCCGCCTACCTCGTGATGTCGGCGACCCTCATGCAGATCAAAAGCCGACTGCTGCTTCCCGCCCGCGTGAATCCCGAAACCGGAGAGGAAGAGGACCCCAGAGCGACCCTGATGGAACGGCTGCTCGTCTACGAAGCCGTCCGTCGCGAGGCGGCGGCCCTCGCGGAACTCCCCGAGTGCGGACGCGACTATTTCGTCGCCGCCGTGCCGTTGCCCGTCGAACCCGAGCCGCCCGCCGTAGCGGAGCCCGAGGATCTGCGACGGGCCTGGATCGACATCGTCGGCCGGCGAAGCCTCGCGGCGCACCACCGCATCACGCGGCAGGAACTCTCGGTGCGCGCGCACATGGGGGCGGTGCTACGGCGCCTTCGCCCGCGCTCGTCGCTTCGCTTTTCCGAGCTCGTGGAAGGTTCCGAGGGGCGCGAGCATGTCGCCGTATGGTTCCTGGCGATTCTGGAACTGGCCCGCGAGGGCCTGGTCGATCTCGCGCAGGAAACGCCCCGAGGCGACATCGTCATTCGGGCGGCCGAAAACGAAACGGACCGCCTCCTCTTTGAGGAAGACGGTCCGCGGTAAGGGGAAGAAAGTCGGGCGTCAGAGCGTACGGATGACGGGACGCGACTTTTCCTTTTCGTCGAGTTCGGTGAGCACCGTGCGGGCGCGGGCCATGGCGAACTCCATGTTCGGCACGAGGTTGGGGCCGAGCGCCTGGGCGATGCCCGTGCGGCGCAGCTGCGCGAGCGGGTGACCCGTCGCCCCCGCGATGATGAGTTCGTGGTTGTGGCGGTGCAGAGCCCGCACGAAGACCTCGATCTGGTCCATGGCCGAATTGTCGATGTGGAGGAGCTCTTCAAAGTCGAGCACGACGATGCGCGCGGAGCCCGCCATCGTGATGCGCGTCGGATCCGTCACGAATTCAAGCTTCGAGATCGAACCGAAGAAGAGCGCGCCCTTGATGTGCCAGGCTTCGACGTTCTCGGGCATGTTGAAGGGCAGCGTCGCGCGTTCGACCACCGTGAGGTTGTTCATGCGCACGAGGAAGAAGACGCAGGCGACGACGAGGCCGAATTCCACCGCGACCGTGAGGTCGAAGATCACCGTCAGCAGGAAGGTGACGATGAGGGTCGCCTTGTAGGAGAGCGTCATCTGGCGCAGACGCAGGAATTCGCGCCAGTTGCCCATGTTCCAGGCGACGAAGACGAGAATCGCGGCGAGGGCCGAGAGCGGAATGTTCGAGGCGAGCGGGGCCGCGGCGAGAATGACGACGAGAAGCGTCACCGCGTGCACCATGCCGGCCACCGGCGAGGCCGCGCCCGACTTGATGTTCGTCACCGTACGCGCGATCGTGCCCGTCGCGGGAATGCCGCCGAAGAAGGGCACGACGAAGTTCGCGACGCCCTGGCCCATCAGTTCCTGATTGGGGTCGTGGCGGTCGTCCGTCATCGTGTCGGAGACGCGGGCGCACAGAAGGCTTTCGATCGAACCGAGCACGGCGATCGTGAGCATCGGGCCGAGGAGCATCTTCGCCGTTTCCCACTCGAAATCAGGGATCGTGAAGGAGGGCAGGGACTGCGGAATGCCGCCGAACTTCGAGCCGATCGTCTCGACGGGAAGATGGAAGATCGAGACGAGCGCCGTCGAAAGGACGAGCACGACGACGGTGCCCGGGAGGTGCGCGATCCAGCGCTTCCAGGGAGGACCGCTCATCGCATAGCCCTTGGGCCAGAACTTGACGAGCAGGAAGCTCACGAGCGCGATGCCGAGCGCCCAGAAGTTCACCGTGTCGATGTGGGTCGCGATCGCGCTCACCTGTCCGAAGAAGTCGGCGGGCATCTTCTCGACCTTGAGGCCGAGGAAGTCCTTCACCTGCTGCAGGCCGATCATGACGGCGATGCCGTTGGTGAAGCCGATCACGATCGAGACCGGAATGAACTTGATGAAGCCCCCGAGCTTGAAGAGCCCCATGAGAAAGAGGATCACGCCCGCGCCCATGGTGGCGATCATCAGGTTGCTCAGACCATACTGCGCGATGAGGCCGTAGATGATGACGACGAAGGCGCCCGCGGGACCGCCGATCTGCACGCGGCAGCCGCCGAGAAGCGAAATCAGAAAGCCCGCGATGATGGCCGTGTAGATGCCCGATTCGGGCGGAACGCCCGAGGCGATGCCGAAGGCCATGGCAAGCGGCAGCGCCACCATGCCGACCGTGAGGCCGGCCGAGACGTCGCGGCTCAGCATGTGGGTGTTGTAGCCGCGAAGCGACTGCAGGAATACGGGAGAGAAGCGCGCCAGCGGCACGTGGTGGAGGAACTCCCGCATGTGTTCTTTGAGGGTGCTCATTTTTGGGTGAGAATGGGCAGGAAAAAAGTCAGCCGATTATTGTAAGAAAAAAGCACCGTTTGTAAAAACGGTGCTTTTTGCCGTAGGGCAAAGATTCTCGAAAAATACGGGTTTTTCGGGATCAGCGGATGCGCATGCCCGGCACGGCGCCGCAGTCGGGGCTCAGGAGGAAGAGGCCGAGGCCCTTGTCCTTGGCGTCGGAGGCGCAAAGAACCATCCCTTCGGAGACGCCGAAGCGCATCTTGCGGGGGGCGAGGTTCGCGATCATGATCACGAGACGGCCTTCGATGTCTTCGGGCTTGTAGGCGCTCTGAATGCCGGAGAAGACGTTGCGTTCGCGTCCTTCACCTACGTCGAGCGTGAGCTGCAGGAGCTTCGTCGAGCCTTCGACGGCCTGGCAGCGAACGATCTTCGCGACGCGCAGGTCGCACTTCGTGAAGTCGTCGATCGTGCATTCGGGGGCGATCGCTTCGCCGCCGGGCAAAACGGGTTCGGGTTCCGGCGCCTTTTCGGGGACGAGAACGTCGAGCTGCTTTTCCATGTCCACGCGCTGCATGAGGTGCTTGAAGGGCTGCACGAGGTTCGCGGAAGAGAGGGGCTTGTCCATGTCGTCCCAGTTCATCGGAGCGATCGAGAGGAAGGCTTCGACGCGTTCGGCCGTGGCGGGCAGAACGGGCTTCAACATGAGCGTAAGCATGCGGAAGCCTTCGAGCGCGATCGAGCTCACGCGCTGCAGGTCGGCCGCGCGGGCCGGATCCTTCGAGAGTTCCCAGGGCTTTTCGCGGTCGACGAACTCGTTGATCGTGTCGGCGAGTTCCATGACGATGCGCATGGCGCGGGCGTATTCGCGCAGTTCATAGCATTCGCGCACTTCGGCCGCGCGGGCGCGGATCGCCGTGAGGATCGGATCGTTCATGGCGTCGTCGGCGATCTTGCCGCCGAACTTCTTGACGATGAAGCCCGCGGAGCGACTCGCGATGTTGACGTACTTGCCGATGAGGTCCGAATTCACGCGCTGCGCGAAGTCCGACTTCGTGAAGTCGACGTCTTCGACGCGGCTGTTCATCTTGGCGGCGAGGTAGTAGCGCAGCCACTCGGCGTTCATGCCGAGTTCGAGGTACTGTAGGGGCGAAATGCCCGTGCCGCGGCTCTTGGACATCTTCTGACCGTTCACGGTCATGAAGCCGTGGACGTTGACGTGGTCGGGCACGCGGAAGGGCTTGCCGGAGAAGTGCAGCATCGCCGGCCAGAAGAGCGTGTGGAAGTAGATGATGTCCTTGCCGATGAAGTGGATCTGCTCGGTGTTTTCCTTCTGCAGCTCCTCTTCGAAGTTGAGGCCGTTCTTTTCGCAGTAGGCCTTGAAGGAGGCGTAATAGCCGACCGGGGCGTCGAGCCACACGTAGAAGTACTTGCCCGGGGCGTCGGGGATCGCGATCCCGAAGTAGGGTTCGTCGCGCGAGATGTCCCAGTCGGCGAGGTTGCCGTCGGGACCGAGCCATTCGCTGTCCTTGGCGAGGACTTCGGCCTGCACTCGGGGCTGGCCGTCGCGGCCGTTGCCCTGCGTCCAGGCGCGCAGGAATTCCACGCACTTCGGATCGGAGAGGCGGAAGAAGTAGTGGGTCGACTTCTTGAGAACCGGCGTCGTGCCCGAGAGCGTCGAGTAGGGATTCACGACTTCGGTCGGGGAGTAGACGGCCGAGCACTTTTCACAGTTGTCGCCGTACTGGTCGGGCGCGCCGCAGCGGGGGCAGGTGCCCTTGATGAAGCGGTCGGCGAGGAACATGTTCTTCGACGTGTCGTAGAACTGTTCGATTTCCTTCGTGTAGATGAGGCCCGCGGCCTTGAGGCGGCGGTAGACCTCCTGGCTGAGCTCGTGGTTTTCCGGAGCGTCGGTGCTGTGCCAGTGGTCGAAACTGATGTGGAAACCGTCGAGGTACTGCTTGCGGCCCGCGGCGATTTCCGCGACGAAAGCCTGCGGCGTGATCCCGCGCTTCTGCGCGGCGATCATGATCGGGGCGCCGTGCACGTCGTCCGCACCGACGAAATGCACCCGGTTGCCGGACATTCGCTCGTGGCGAACCCAAATGTCGGCCTGGATGTATTCCATGATGTGCCCGATGTGAAATGCGCCGTTGGCGTAGGGCAAAGCGGTGGTGACGAAAAGATTGCGCTGTGACATACGAAAAAAGTGTGTGACGGTCGAAGAAAGCCTGTCCCGAGGTTCCGACAGGCGGAATCCGCTCATTGTATCAAGCCGAAGCGGGCATGTGCGCCCGCGCACTTGGCTACAATGGACGGATTACGTTGCGGCGGCGCCGCCGTCGTTCCTTGAATCCATCCAGGCAAAACAACATGATTACGGAAAACGAAGCCCGTGCCGTATTGGCGCAGTTGGAAGAACCCGTGACGAAAACCGATTACGTGACGGGGAAGATGCTCGAGAAAATCGAGGTCGACGAAGAAGGCAACGTGAGCGTCGCCATTCGTCTCGGCTACCCCGCCAAGAGCTGGGCGCAGAAGGTCGGCGAAGCCGTGGGCGAAGCCCTCAAGAAGGCGGGCGCCGCAAGCGTCGAAGTGAGCGTGCGTCAGGACATCATCGGCCACAAGGTGCAGGGGACGACGAAGGCCCTCCCCAACGTCAAGAACATCATCGCCGTGAGTTCGGGCAAGGGCGGCGTCGGCAAGTCCACCGTTTCGGCGAACCTCGCCCTCGCGCTTTCGCTTGAAGGCGCCCGCGTGGGCGTGCTCGACGCCGACATCTACGGTCCGTCGCAGCCGACGATGCTCGGCGCCCACGGACAGCCCCTGAGCTCCGACGGCAAGATGATGGAGCCGCTCGTGAGCCACGGACTCGAGATCAACTCGATCGGCTTCATGGTGAGCGAAGACGAACCCATGATCTGGCGCGGCCCCCTCGCGGCGGGCGCTCTTACGCAGCTTCTCAACCAGACGAACTGGCACGACCTCGACTACCTCATCATCGACATGCCTCCGGGAACGGGCGACATTCAGCTCACGCTCTCGCAGTCGGTGCCCATCACCGGGGCGGTGGTCGTGACGACGCCGCAGGACATCGCGCTCATCGACGCGAAGAAGGGCCTTCGCATGTTCCAGAAGGTGAACGTGCCGATTCTCGGGATCGTCGAGAACATGTCCGTCTTCGTCTGCCCGAACTGCGGCGAGGCGCATCACATCTTCGGCGAAGGCGGCGCCAAGCGCATGTGCGAACAGTACGGCGTGCCGCTTCTCGGGGAACTGCCGCTTTCGCTTCGCATCCGCGAACTCGCCGACGGCGGCAATCCCACGGTCGCGAGCGAACCCGACAGCACCGAAGCGATGATGTACCGCCGCATGGCCCTGCAGGTGGCGGGCGCCGTCGCGCGTCTCGCGAAGGACTACACGGCGAAGATGCCCGCGATCAAGGTCGTGCGCTAAAGCGCGGTCCGCAACCAACGACGAGGGGCGACTCCTTTGGGGAGCCGCCCCTTTTTGACGGTTGAAAGCCCGACGAAAAGAGGACCGCCCTGTCGGACGGTCCCCCAAGTGTTTCACTTCCGTGAAGGCGATCAGTCTTCGTCGAAGTTCGGCGTTTCGACGCCGAGCACCTTGTGGAGCTTCGGCGAAGTCGTCGTGTACTGCAGGAAGATGCGCTTTTCCGGGAAGACGTAGTCGCAGGCCGCGAAGGCGGCGAGGGCGCATTCGTGGAAGCCCGAGAGGATGAGCTTCTTTTTGCCCGGATACGTGTTGATGTCGCCCACGGCGAAGATGCCCGGGATGTTCGATTCGAAGCGGGCCGTGTCGACGACGATCTGCTTGCGCTCAAGCGTGAGACCCCAGTTTTCGATCGGGCCGAGCTTGGGCTGCAGACCGAAGAAGACGAGGAGATGGTCGAGCGGAATGCGGCGCGTGACGCCGTCGGCGCCCGCGACGAGCACTTCCGTGAGGCGGCCGTCGGCTTCGTTGAAGCCCGTCACCTGACCGACTTCAAACTGCATTTCCCAGTTTTCGCAGAGTTCGCGCATCTTCGCGACCGAAGCGGCCTGGGCGCGGAAGCCGTCGCGACGGTGCACGAGCACGACGCTTTCGGCCTTGCCGACGAGGTTGAGCGTCCAGTCGAGGGCCGAGTCGCCGCCGCCGAGAATGACGACGTTCTTCCCTCCAAAGAGGGACGGATCCTTGCAGGAGTAGTGGAGCTGCGTGCCTTCGAACTTTTCGATGCCCTTCACCTTGAGGGGGCGCGCCTGGAAGGAGCCCACGCCCGCGGCGATGATCACGACCTTGGCGTGAAAGCGCGTGCCCGCGCTCGTTTCCACGTAGAAGCGCCCGTCCTCCTGCTTTTCCACGCGCGTCACTTCCTGACCGAGGTGGAAGACCGGGTGGAAGGGGTGGATCTGCTTGAGGAGGTTTTCCGTGAGCTCGTAGGACGAGTAGACGGGAACGGCGGGGATGTCGTAGATGGGCTTCGTCGGATAGAGTTCCATGCACTGACCGCCGACGCTGCGAAGCGAGTCGACGACGTGCGCCTTGATTTCCAGAAGACCGAGTTCGAAGACCTGGAAGAGACCCACCGGGCCGGCGCCGACGATTACGGCGTCCGTTTCAATGATCTCGTCCGTCTTTTCGGCCAGAGTCAGATAGTCTTCAATAGCCATAGGGAGAAGGGATTCCACAGACGGAATCCGTACGCTCGACCGTCCGCAGCGGAGCGGGAGCAAAAGGGAACTAGGGAAAAAGAAAAACCGTGCGAAACGGTTGTCCCGTATTTTCGCACGGTTGAAGAGGAAAAAGTTGAGCGTAAAACTCGATTTTCAGCGGTGTTCCTTTTCGTATTTGAGCTCTTCGCGCAGTTCGCGAAGCCGCGCGTCGATTTCGCTCATCGTGTAGAAGTCCCCGTCGCTCGCGCGCTGCGCAAGGTCGTACTGGTAGACCGCCGCTTCGGTGGCGCCGAGGAGCGCGTACATTTCGCCCGTGTGCTGGAACTGGAGGCTTCGCTTTCCGAGCGCCTCGTAGGAGCGCGCAAGAAGGGCGTGGTAGTCGGGATTGTTTTCCGAAATCGCCGAGGAGCCGCTTCGCAGGAAGCGCACGATTTCCTCGTGGCGTCCGAGCTCGTAGAGCATGTCGAGATAGTTCGACGACATCATGGGCGAGAGTGGATAGCGCTCCATCGCTTTTTTCGCGCGGGCGAGCACGGCCTCCTTCTCCTTTTTGGAGTCTGTCGCCTCAAAGCTCGTGCGAAGGAGGTTTCGCTCGACGGTCGCGTTCTTTGGGAAGACTTCCGAGGCGCGCTTGGCGTAGGAGAGCGCCTTGGCGCGGTCCTTGAGTTCCTGATAGCAGACGGAAAGGCCGTACCAGCGGGCGGCGCGGTCCTTGCCGGACGTTTCGTTGAGCTCGCGAAGAAGATTCTTCTCCACTTCCCGCCAGCCGTCGTAGCGCGTCTCCTGCAGGACGCGAAGACGCTGCTGCACGAGAAGGAAGTCGTCGGAATCGCGGTGCATGCGCGTGGGGAGCTGCTGCGTGCGGTTTTCCACGTCCGCCATACGTTCGACCGTGAGCGGGTGGGTCGAGAGATAGGCCGGGGCGGCCGACTCGTAGAAGCGGTTGTTCGCCTGCAGACGCGCAAAGAAGCTTCCCATGCCGTTCGGGTCGAACCCCGCGGCGTAGAGCGTGCGAAGCCCCACGCGGTCGGCTTCGCGTTCGGCGTCCTGCGAATAGTTGAGCTGGGACTGAATCATCGCCGCCTGCGACCCCATGGCGACCGCGGCCGCGGCGTGTCCGCCCGAATTGCCGCCCGCGCGGGCCGCCAGGATGGCGAGAAGAAGGGAGCCGAGCGTAAGCGCGAGATTCCCCTTCTGTCCCTCGATCATGCGCGCGATGTGGCGCTGCGCGACGTGTCCGATTTCGTGACTCATCACGCCCGCGAGCTCGCTTTCGGTCTTGGCGGAAATGACGGTGCCCGAATGCACGGCGATGAAGCCGCCCGGAAGCGCGAAGGCGTTGAGGCTCGCGTCGCGGATCGGGAAGAAAAAGAAGTTGTAGGTGTGCGTCGTCGCGTGGCTGACGAGCTGATAGCCGATGCGGTTGAGGTACTCCGTCACCTCGGGGTCGTTCATGTAGGTGGGGTCGGCGCGGACCTGCTGCATGAGCTGCTTGCCGAGCGCGTACTCGTCGGCGGGCGAGAGTTCGGCGCCCGCCGTGGTGCCGAGACTCGGCAGATTGAGGTCGAGCGCCGTGCTGCCGGGCGCCGCATAGGCGCCGAGCGGCGTGACGGCGAGCGTGAGCGAAGCGATCAAAGAGGGCCAAACGGGATGCATGGGCATAGCCTGGTGAAGTGGTCCGATCATGATAGACGCTCGCTTCCGGAAAGGGCGAACGGGAAGGCTTTTCCCTCTGTAAAGATCTGAAAACGCGCGTTCGGGCTCGTCTACAATGAGCCTTTTCCAAACATCTGCCGGGGAGAAGCCCAATGCCGGAACTCACGCACTTTGATCAGGAAGGCCAGGCGCACATGGTCGACGTCGGCGCCAAGGCTGAGACGCACCGCATCGCGCGCGCAAGTGGCCGCATCTACATGGCGCCCTCGACGCTCGAACTCGTGAAGACGGGGACGGCCAAGAAGGGCGACGTTCTCGGCGTGGCGCGCATCGCCGCCATCATGGCCTCGAAGCGTACGTCGGACCTGATTCCGCTCTGTCACCCGATTTCGCTTACGCGCGTGAAGGTGGACTTTGCGATTGAAGACGACAAAAGCGCCGTCTATTGCACCGCGCAGTGCGAGTGCAACGGTCAGACGGGGGTGGAGATGGAGGCGCTCACGTCCGTGCAGGTGGGCCTTCTGACGATCTACGACATGTGCAAGGCCGTGGACCGCGGCATGACGATCACGGACGTGCGTCTCGAAGAAAAGCGGGGCGGCAAGTCGGGCGTCTGGCTTCGCCCGACCGAGTGACGTCCGTCAGTTCGGAAGGACGCCCAGACAACTCGCCTCATACACGGCTTCGGCGCGGGAGTGCACCTGCAGCTTGCGGTAGAGCTTCTTGACGTGCGCCGTGACGGTGTGGGGCGAAATGTTGAGGAGGTTGCCGATTTCGGCGAAGCTCAGGCCCTTGGCGAGGAGGACGAGAATGTCGTGCTCGCGCTGCGAGAGGGCTTTGTGTTCCTTTCGTTCGGGCTCGAGCGACTTTTCCGTGAGCGTCCAGTCTCCCGTCTGACGGGCCCGCAGGGCGCGCAGAACGCAGCGCACGACCGAGGGGGAAACGGGAGAGCCGCCGCTTGCGAGCAGGCGGATGCAGCTCACGATGTCTTCGCGGCCGCCTTTGAGGAGATAGCCCGAAGCGCCCGCCTGAACGGCGCGCATCACGACGGAATCTTCGGCGTGGGCCGTGTAGACGATGACCTCGAGCTTGGGATTCTTCTGAACCGCCTTGGCGAGAATCGGCGTGACGTCCTTGTTGGAGAGGACCACGTCGGTGACGAGAAGGCCGAGGTCGGGATGTTGGGTGAGGAGCCCTTCGAGTTCCGCGGGCGTCATGGCCGTCGCCAGGACGGAAAGGTCTTCGTGGCGGTCGATCTGACCTGCTATGCTTGCGGCCTCGGGAGCGTTGTCGGCGGCAACCAGAACAGTGATGATTTTCTTGTTGGAGGAATTCATTGTGGGTCGTCGAACTCGTTCGGGGAATCGTTGTCGGAATGAAGTTATAGCGCAATTTCGGGACGGTCGTGCCTCGGAACCGCCCCGCACAAAAACACCCCGTAGACGAGTCTGCGGGGTGTCGTAGGGAGCCGAAACGGCGTCAGGCGGTGCGGACGATCAACAGCGGAACGTCGGAGAGCGCCGCGATGCGCGTGGCGGTCGAGCCGAGCAGGGCGGCCTTGAAGCGGCCGTAACCGTGCGTGCCCATGACGATGAGGTCGAGCTTGCGCTTCTTGGCGAAGTTCGAGATTTCGTCGCCGGGATTGCCGACGAGGCAGATTTCCTTGGCGCGACGGCCCGCCTTGGCGAACATCGGACGAAGCGGAGCGACCGCTTCTTCAAATTCTTCCTTCTGCAGTTCGGCCACTTCCTCTTCGGAGAGGCTCGGAAGCGCCATGCCGGCCATGTCGGGCATGACGGCGCCCGCGTAGTCGCTCACGACGTTGATGATGTAGAAGTAGACGCCTGCGCCGAAGAGCGAGGCGTGACGCAGGGCGTAGCGCACGGCGGCGCGGCCGTACTTCGAACCGTCGACGGCGATGCCGACGCGCAGCGCGTCGTTGATGCGCGGCATGTGGTCGCGAAGGATCACGACCGGGCAGGTCGAACGGGCGAGAACGCCGTTCGAGACGGAACCGAAGAAGAGGCCCTTGATGGCGCCCTGACCGCGCGAGGACATCACGATGAGGTCCGCGCCGATGTCCTGGGCGGCCTGCATGATGCACTCGACCGGGTCGCCTACGGCGGTGCGTTCCTTCACGGGAGCGCCCTTGAGGACGAGGCGGGCGGGTTCGAAGACCTTTTCGGATTCGTCTTCGTAGTAACGGGCAAGCGCTTCCTGACCGACGAGGCGGCAGGCGCGGGCGGGCAGGGGCTGCTGCACGTTCAGGAGTTCAATCGTCGGGTTGCTGCCGAGCAACGTGGTGCGGCTCGCGAGGAATTCAAGCGTGTATTCAGTCTGAGGACTGGCGTCAATGGGAACAAGAATTTTCATTTGTTTTCCTGCAAAAACCGGAACGGATGGGACGCGGAAGAGGTTTATGGTTTACTTCTTCTTTTATTGGGAATAGTAGCGAATTTGAGTGGCGTTGTCCAATTCATACCCGTTAAAACCTTTTGTTTTCAAGGAAGATTTCTTTTTTCAGCTTTTTGCTTTTGTTGGGTTTGTCGAAAGAAAAAGAATCCCGTGCGGGAACCGAAATTCTGTCGATGCACCCTTCTTTCTCTGTGATTTTGCTTGCATGACGAGGAATTTCGAATGAGCAGAACTCTGGATCCCCGCCGCATGGGCGGCGTGGCGCGGCTCTATGGAGAGACGGGCGCCGAACGTTTGGCGGCGTCGCACGTCGTCGTGGTGGGCTTGGGCGGCGTGGGCAGCTGGGCGGTCGAAGCGCTCGTGCGAAGCGGCGTGGGACGGCTCACCCTGATCGACGGCGACAACGTGGAAGAGTCCAACACGAACCGTCAGCTGCCGGCGATCGATCCTGAATACGGTCGTCCCAAGGCGGAGGTCCTCGCCGATCGCTGCCGTAGGATTCATCCGGACTGCGACGTGCGGGCGGTGGTCGCCTTCGTGACGCCCGAAAACGTGTCGACGGTCATTCCGCCCTGCGACTGGGTGGTCGACTGCATCGACGACCTTGCGGCGAAGGCCGTGCTCTCGGCCGAAATGAAGAAAATCGGCCGGCCGATCGTCGTCGCGGGCGGTGCGGGCGGCAAGGTCGATCCGGGCTTCGTGACGGTCGACGACCTCGCCCGCGCCAAGGGCGACGCGCTCACGTCGAAACTGCGCACGATGCTTCGCAAGCAGTACGGCTTTCCCAAGGGACGGGCCGACGGCAAGAGCGCGCCCTTCGGCATCCCCTGCGTCTACTCTTCCGAACCCCTTCGGCAGCCCGAGGCGGCGAACAACGAAGCGATCGGCGCGGCGCCCGGTGTTCGCATCGGATTCGGTTCGTCCGCCGCCGTGACGGGAACGGTCGGTCTGCGCGTTGCGAGTCTCGTCATCAACGCCGTTGCCTTCGCGGACGGAAAATCCCGATGACGGCGGCTCGCACAACGCTCTACAATGGATTGAATCGGTAGGCTTCGCTTCGGCGGGCCGCCAAGGAATGCTCAAAGGAGGACAACATGTTCAAGCGAATTCTCGTTCCGACGGACGGAACGGAGCGGTCCGCCAACGCCGTCAAGGGCGCCGCGGGCTTTGCCAAGGCCCTCGGGGCCGAAATCGTGCTCGTCACCGTCATCGAACCCTATTCCTACACGAACCTCTCGGAGTACCGCCCCGAAACGATCGAGCAGTACGACGAACGCGTCACGGCCGACGCCGAGGAACGCCTCGACTTCGCGCAGCGCCTCTGCAAGGACATGGGTGTGGAAACGGTGCGCACCGAAATGGTCAAGAGCTTCTCCCCCGCGGAAGCGATCATCGAGCTCGCCAAGCTCAACCACTGCGACCTCATCCTCATGGCGAGCCACGGCCGCAAGGGGATCGCCGCGGTGCTGCTCGGATCGGAAACGCAGAAGGTGCTCACGCACTCGCAGATTCCGGTCATGGTGTACCGCTGATCAATTTTCGAGACAATTTCCCGCTTGGGCGGACCCGAGCGGGGAAGCGCTCTTTGCTACAATCGAGCCTCCCTCTTTCATGAGGGATTGGGCGGGATGTTCCGGTGTCAGGGAACATCCCGTATTTCCGATTGAATCGAATTATTTTGCTGGAGAACGACATGGCTGAAGAGACCGTTGCGGACGATCTGAAGGGACAGATGGATCCCCTGAGCCTCTACCGCGAAGAGGTGATTACGGACCGCAAGGTGGGCACGATCCGCATGCTTACGCCCGTCACCGACAAGGGCGAGATCGATCCCTCGCGCAAGCCCCTCTTCGTGGGCGACGCACAGATCATGACGCAGATGGGGCCGCTTCCCCTGACGTTCGACATTCCGGGCGAAACCCTCGCCGAAGCCGTCGCCAACTACCGCGACGCCGCCAAGGAAGGTCTGCGTGAAACGATCGAACGCATCGAAGAGATGCGCCGCGAAGCCGCGCACAAGATCGTCACGCCCGGCATGCCCGGCTACCAGGCGCCTCCCGCCGCCGGCGGCAGCGGTCTCGTCATGCCCTGACGCAGGACGAAACGGAAGCAAAACGGGAGGCAGTCGGGGCGACCCGCTGCCTCTTCTTTTAGGAGCATTGCCACAGGATGTCGGATAAACCCTTCACTCGCGAAGATCTGGCCCGCGCCGACGTAAAACTGCTGCGCGACGGACGGGCCGCGAACGCCGTCGTCACCTGCGTCACCTGGAAGGGACGCCGCTGGACGGTCAAGGACTTTTCGTCCCGGTCCTGGTGGGTGCGCCGCCTTCTCGCCCCGTTTCTGCTCGGGCGGGAACTCAAGATTCTGCGCCGGCTCTCCGGGGTCGACGGCGTGGCCGAGGAAGCCTTCCGGATCGACGCCGACGCGATCGCCGTGAGCTTCGTCGAAGGCCGGAATCTCAGCCGCGTGACGCGCGAAGAGGTGACGATCGAATTTCTCGAAGCCTTCGAAAAGCTTCTCGACGAGATGCACGCGCGCAACGTCGTGCACCTCGACCTGCGCGGCACGGGCAACATCGTCATGCGCCCCGACGGCACGCCGGCCCTCATCGACTTTCAGGCGTCGCTTGTGACGAGCTGGATGCCCGCGTGGCTGCGCCGGATTCTCGAGGACATGGACCGTTCGGGTGCTCTCAAGAAGTGGCGCAAGTTCCATCCCGAGGCGATGGGCGAGGAGCGAGAGCGCGAGCTCGAGCGCATCGACCGCCTGCGCCGCTACTGGATTTTCCGCGGGTACTTCGGCAAAAAGAAGAAGCATCGCCGCTCCCGCTCCTGATTTTCAACAACCTTCCCGGTCCCCGCGCCGGAGTTCTTTCTACCGTTTATGGCTCAGTACGTATTCACGATGAATCGCGTCGGCAAGGTGGTTCCGCCGAAGCGACAAATCCTCAAGGACATTTCCCTTTCCTTCTTCCCGGGCGCCAAGATCGGCGTTCTCGGTTTGAACGGCGCAGGCAAGTCGACGCTCCTCAAGATCATGGCGGGCGTTGACACGGACATCGAAGGCGAAGCCGTTCCGATGCCCGGGATCAAGATCGGCTACCTCCCGCAGGAGCCGCAGCTCGATCCCGAGAAGACCGTGCGCGAAACCGTCGAAGAGGGCATGGGCGAAATCATCGAGGCGCAGGCGAAGCTTGACGCCGTGTACGCCGCCTACGCCGAGCCCGACGCGGACTTCGACGCGCTCGCCGCCGAACAGGCGCGCCTCGAAGCGATCATCGCCGCCGCGGGTACGAACACCGAAACGCAGATGGAAATCGCCGCCGACGCGCTGCGTCTGCCGCCGTGGGATGCGAAGATCGGGAACCTTTCGGGGGGCGAAAAGCGCCGCGTGGCGCTCTGCCGCCTGCTTCTCTCGCGCCCGGACATGCTTCTTCTCGACGAACCGACGAACCACCTCGACGCCGAAAGCGTGGAGTGGCTCGAACAGTTCCTGCACCGCTTCCCGGGCACCGTCGTCGCCGTGACGCACGACCGCTACTTCCTCGACAACGCTGCCGAGTGGATTCTCGAACTCGACCGCGGCGAGGGCATCCCCTGGAAGGGGAACTATTCCTCGTGGCTCGACCAGAAGGAAAAGCGCCTGGAAATCGAACAGCGTCAGCAGGACGCCCGCATGAAGGCGATTCAGCACGAACTCGAATGGGTTCGTCAGAATCCCAAGGGCCGTCAGGCGAAGTCGAAGGCCCGTCTCTCGCGCTTTGAAGAGCTCTCGAGCTACGAATACCAGGCCCGCAACGAAACGAACGAAATCTTCATCCCCGTGGCCGACCGTCTCGGCAACGACGTGATCGAATTCGAACACGTCTCGAAGGGCTTCGGCGACCGTCTCCTGATCGACGATCTTTCCTTCCGCATTCCGCCCGGCGCCATCGTCGGCGTGATCGGTCCGAACGGCGCCGGCAAGTCGACGCTCTTCAAGATGATCACGGGCAAGGAAACGCCCGACTCGGGCTCGATCAAGATCGGCCAGACCGTGCGCATCGCCGCGGTCGATCAGATGCGCGATTCGCTCCCGAACGACAAGACCGTGTTCGAAGCCGTTTCGGAAGGCAACGACGTTCTGCAGGTCGGCAAGTTCCAGATGTCGAGCCGCGCCTACATCGGCCGCTTCAACTTCAAGGGGGGCGACCAGCAAAAGCTCGTGGGCGCCCTCTCGGGCGGCGAGCGCGGTCGTCTGCATCTTGCGAAGACCCTGCTTGCGGGCGGCAACGTGCTGCTCCTTGACGAACCGTCGAACGACCTCGACGTCGAAACCCTGCGCGCCTTGGAAGAAGCGCTCCTCGAATTCGCGGGCTGCGCGCTCGTGACGTCGCACGACCGCTGGTTCCTCGACCGCATCGCCACGCACATCCTCGCCTTTGAAGGGGATTCGAAGGTGGTGTTCTTCGACGGCAACTACAACGAGTACGAGGCCGACAAGCGCCGCCGCCTCGGCGAAGCGGCCTGCCAGCCCAAGCGTCTGCGCTTCAAGCCTTTGAAGCACTAAGGCATGACGTCGCGGCGCGAAGTCGTACTTTTCAACGGATCGGCGGGAGAGGAAGCTTTCTCCCGCCGCGTGCGGGCGGTTTCTCTCGGGAGCCGCCCGCCTTTCGTTCGTCTGTCGTTCGCAGAACCCGACGACGGACGGATGCCAGGCTTTCACGTTCGAAAAACGCTTTACGGCGAGGAGGCGGTGGTCGCGCTTCCCCCGAAAAAGCGGCGCAAGGCCTGGACGGGGCGCATCGACGAGATGTGGCTCGACGTCCCCGACGAACACCTTCTTCTTGCGGATCCCGATACGCTTGTTCATCTGCCGGACAGTGTCGACCCAGGCGGCGCCTTTCAAAAAACGCCCGACGGCTGGCGCCGCAAAGGACGAAGTGCGCCGATGCGCACTCTGCCCGAACGCGTAATCGTGGTCGGGGCGGGGCTTGCGGGCGCCTTCGTAACCGAAGCCCTCGTTGCGCGCGGCGTGCGCGTCACGGTGTTCGATGCGCATCAGGTCCCCGCGGCGGGCGCGAGCGCGCTCTGCTGCGGTCTCCTGCACCCGCACTGGCAGGCGTCCGACAATCCTCTTTTTGCGCTCACGCGGGCGGGCTTCGCCTGCGCGCGCGAAACGTTGTTGCGTCATCCCGACTGCTGGGCGCCGATCGGGGTGCTCGATGTGGCGCGGGACGACGAAACGGAAGCGGCGTGGATTGCCGCCCGAACGCAGGGGCGTCCCTTCCCCATGCCGCCCGATTTTGCACGATGGGTGTCGCGCGATGAGGCGCGGGTCCTCTCGGGCCTTGCGGTGCGCCGCTGCGCCTGGTGGTACGAAGGGGCGGGACTCGTGCGCGTGGGGCGTCTTGCGCGCACGCTGCTTTCGGAAAGCGGCGCCGTGATCCGCTGCAGCACGCGCGTATCTCTTCATAGACGCGAAGGCGAATGGCTCGCCCTCACGCCCTCGGGCGAAGTCGCGGCGCGGGCCGACGCCGTCGTGATCGCGGCGGGTTGTGCGAGCGCGGGGCTCGCGAATCTCACGGACGTGCTCCTTCCGATCGAACCCCTCTACGGGCGCATCAGTCTTTTGGGAAACGATCCGTATCCGGGGCTTCGCACGGCGCTCACGGGACACGGCTATCTCGGAAAACTCGACGGCTTTGTGGGGGTGGGCGCGACCTACGAGCGCGGGGACGCTCGGGTGCTCACGGTCGAAGCCGCGCACGAACACAATCTTGGAACTTTCGGCGACGTCACGGCGCCCCTTGAGCCGCCGCTTCCCGTGGCGTTTTACGAAGGCGTGCGGGCGGTGTCGTCGGATCGTCTCCCCGTGGTGGGAGCGGCGCCCGACGCCGAGGCGATGAGGGGACTTTCGTTTCGGGGCGTACCGCAGGAAAAGGACCTTCCGACGGCCGAGGGGCTGTGGCTCTGCACGGCGATGGGCTCGCGCGGCATCACCTGGGGAAGGCTTTGCGCGCAGACGCTCGTGCGGGAAATGGCGGGCGAAGCGCCGCTCCTTGAAGCGGCGCTCGTCGGGGCGCTTTCGCCCCTGAGATTTGCCGCCCGTGCGTATCGCGCTTCGGGCGGCCAAGCGCTGTTCTAGCTACGGGTTCACTTTTTGCCGCAGCACTGCTTGTACTTCTTGCCGCTGCCGCAGGGGCAGGGGGCGTTGCGGCCCACGCGCGCGGCGGTGTTGCGGACCGGCGCGTTCGGATTCCATTCGGCCTTGAGGCGGTAGGCGGCCTCCACGATGCGGTAGAGCGCGTCGGCAAGGCTCACCTTGACGGGCTCCTCGCCCGAGACGGCATCCCAGAGTTCGCGGGCGGTCTTTTCTTCTTCGGAGAATTCGAAGGTGTCGTCGGGAATGTAGGAGGCGATCACCGAGAGCGCCGCGTGCGCCACGTCGGAGAGGACGAGCTTTTCGGAGGCGCCCTGAAAGATCCCCATGAAAAAGCCCGCGCACCAGGGCGAGACCGCTTCGATCCCGTCGGGCCCTTCGACGGGATTTTCCTCATCGTCAAGAATCGGCAGGATGATCGGGTCGAGACCGTTCCCCGCGCGGAGCGCCGCGTTCACGACGTTGCGGCGAAGCGTGAGGAGTTCGTGCAGGCGCGCGTTTTCGGGAACGGCGGCCGCGTCGCCCGCGGCCGAGAAGAGATAGGGGATCACCGCTTCGTCGGGTCGGGGATTCTTCAGAACCGAGAGGGCCGTGAAAAAGCCGTCGATGACGCCGATGTCCATCGTTTCGTCGTTGCCGCAGGACTCAAGGAGGTCCTGAATTTCGTTGACTTCTTCGTTGTCAAAGCGCAGGTGCGTCGTGGTCATGGCAAATGTCCGTGTTCGGAAAGAGAAATCGAAGCATCTTAACAAAGTAACAGCTCGAATACAAAAAGGGAACGGCCGCCGGCGCGGCGGTCACGCCGATTCCGCTAACATGACGGGTTTCGAAAGGGCTTCACCGGAAAGGAGAAAGGCGTGGATTGGTTTTACTGGTTTCAGGCGGCGGTGCTCGGGATCGTCGAAGGCTTGACGGAATTTTTGCCCGTCAGTTCGACGGGGCACCTGATCATCGCCGCGGACGCGGTGGGTTTTGCCCAGACGCCGGGGTCCGACACCTTCGTGATCGCGATTCAGGCGGGGGCGATTCTGGCCGTCTGCTGGTACTACCGCACCCGCATTCTCTCGGTCCTCAAGGGCCTCTTCTCCGAACCCAAGGAGCAGCGCCTCGCCGTCAACACGATCGTGGCTTTTTTGCCCGCGGCCGTGATCGGTGTACTCGTCGCGGGCCTCATCAAGGCCTATCTCTTCAACGCCGTGACGGTCGCCGTGGCGCTCGTCGTGGGGGGGCTCCTCATTTTGTGGATTGAAAACCGTCAGGAGCGCCTCGGAATCGTCCCGCGCGTCGCGACGATGGACGACATGACGTGGAAGGACGCGCTCGTCGTGGGCTTCTGTCAGTGCCTCGCGATGATTCCGGGGACGAGCCGTTCGGGGGCGACCATCATCGGCGGTCTCGTCTTCGGTCTTTCGCGAAAGGCGGCGACCGAGTTTTCCTTCTTCCTTTCGATTCCGACCATCTTCGGCGCCACGGTCTACGACCTCTGGAAGTCCCGCGAGGTCCTGCACATGGCGAACCTTCCGGGACTCGCCATCGGGACGGCGGTGTCGTTCTTCTCGGCCCTTCTCGTCGTGCACTGGCTCCTTCGCTACGTCTCGACCAACAACTTCAAGGCCTTCGGCTGGTACCGCATTCTCTTCGGCGTCGTGATCCTCGTCACGGCCGCCACGGGCTGGGTCTCCTGGGAAGGCGGCGAAGCCTTCTGACGAAGTCCGCAGACGACAAAACGGCCTGAAGCGCAAAGCTCAGGCCGTTTTGGTGTCGGCGTCGGAAACCTTTAGCGGCGGATGTAGACGAGGTCCCAGATGCCGTAGCCGAGGCGCTCGCCTCGGGCCTGGAACTTCGTGCGGGGACGCTCGCACAAGGGGTTCCCCATGACGGGACTGAAGTTCCCCTTGCCGTGGAGGTTTTCGAGAAGGGGTTCCCCTTCGAGAACCTCGAGCATCTGCTCGCTGTAGTTTTCCCAGTCGGTCGCGCAGTGGATGTAGCCGCCCGGACGAATGCGGGAGGCGAGCATTCCGATGAAGGGCTGCGCGACGAGGCGGCGCTTGTGGTGACGGGCCTTGCGCCAGGGATCGGGGAAGTAGATGTGCACGCCCGCGAGCGAATTTTCGGGGATCATGTCCCGAACGATTTCGACGGCGTCGTGACGGACGATGCGCACGTTTTCCAACCCCATTTCATCGAGGCGCTTTGCCAGCGCCCCCACGCCCGCGACGAAGACTTCGCAGCCGAGAAAATTCACTTCCGGGTGCGCGGCCGCGATGGCGGCCGTCGTCTCGCCCATGCCGCAGCCGATTTCGAGAACCGTGTCGGCTTCGCGCCCGAAGGCCGCCGTGAAATCGAGCGTTTCGGGACGGTATTCGATCTGATAGCGCGGGAAGGTTTCCTCGAGCGCGCGCCTCTGGGCGGCCGAAATGTGGCCGCGGCGCATGACGAAACTGCGGATGTGACGGTTCTTGAGCGCTTCGAGCTCTTCGGGCGTAAGTTCGGGTTTTTCCATGGTGATGTACGGAAGAGAAACACAAAAATCGCACCACGAACAACCCGTGACACGACGACGATCTTCTGCAGTGGGGAGAGTGTTCCGCAACGAGTCGGCGGAGAGGAGGAGGGAGGCTGGAGCGGGTGAAGGGAATCGAACCCTCGTCTTTAGCATGGGAGGCTATTGCTCTGCCATTGAGCTACACCCGCCCGCAGAGAGCATGAAGTGTAGCACGGCGGCCCCGCCTTGTGGGGCCGACCGCGCCAAAAAACTCACTTGTGGCTGATTTTGCGGACGATCCAGTCGCCGATCATCTGAATGCCCTGCACGAGAACGATCAGGATGAGAACGACCGTCCACATGACTTCGGGCATGAAGCGCTGATAGCCGTAGCGGATGCCGAGGTCGCCGAGGCCGCCCCCGCCGATGGCGCCCGCCATGGCGCTGTAGCCGATCAGGGCGATGATCGAGATCGTGAGACCCGAGACGATGCCGGGCATCGCTTCGGGAAGCAGGATCTTCATGACGATCTGCAGGTTCGTGGCGCCCATGGACTGCGCCGCTTCGATGAGGCCCTTGTCGACTTCACGCAGGCTCGTTTCGACGATGCGCGCGATGAAGGGCGCGACGGCGAGCGTGAGCGGCACGACCGCGGCGGCCGTCCCGATCGAAGTCCCCACGACGAGGCGCGTAAAGGGAATGATCGCGACGAGGAGGATGATGAAGGGCACCGAACGGAGCGCATTGATCACGGTTCCGAGCACGGCGTTGAAGGCGGGCATCGGAACGAAGGACTTGCGGTCGGTGATGAAGAGAACGACCCCGAGGGGAACGCCGAGAAGCGCGCCCACGCCCCCGGAGATGGCGACCATCGCGAGGGTTTCGAGGAGCGACTGCCAAATGATGACGAGCATGTCAGAGGACATCGTTGAGTTCCTCCACGATTACGCCGCGGGAGCGGATGAATTCGATGACGCGGATGTAGTCCGCGATGGGGGTTTCGACGAGCACCGTGAGGGTGCCGAGCGTGCGGCCGTGCAGGTCGTCGACCGTGCCGCGAAGAATGCTCAGATTCACGTGGAAGCGCTGCGAGCACTCTGAAATGACGGGCTTCGTGACTTCGCTCCCCACGAAGGCAAGGCGAAGAAGATGCACGGACTTGCCTTCCTCGGCGTTTTCGCGGGCCGCGCGGAAGACCCGGATCACCGATTCGGGAAGGTCGCGCGCCATGACGTTCCCGATCAGGGCGCGGGTCGTTTCGGACTGCGGACGGCTGAAGATGTCGATGACGTCGCCCGACTCGACGATTTCGCCCTGATTCATCACGACGACGCGCTCGCAGATCTGCTTCACGACGTTCATTTCGTGCGTGATCATGACGATGGTGACGCCGAGTTCGCGGTTGATCCGCTGCAAAAGCGCAAGCGTGGCGGTCGTCGTTTCCGGGTCGAGAGCCGAGGTGGCTTCGTCGGAGAGAAGAACCTTCGGGTCGTTCGCGAGGGCGCGCGCGATGCCGACACGTTGCTTCTGGCCGCCCGAGAGCTGCGAGGGATACTTGTTGGCGTGTTCGGAAAGGCCCACGAGCTCGATGAGGGGCGTGATCTTTTCGCGGATCTTTTCTTCGGGGACGCCCGCGAGTTCGAGCGGAAGCGCGATGTTGCGGTAGACCGTGCGCGAGGAGAGCAGGTTGAAGTGCTGGAAGATCATGCCGATCGAACGGCGGGCCTCGCGGAGCTCCGCTTCCGAGAGGTCGGTCAAGACCTTGCCGTCCACCACGACGTTCCCCGACGTGGGACGGTTGAGAAGGTTGATGCATCGCACGAGCGTGCTCTTCCCGGCGCCCGAGCGGCCGATGATGCCGAAGATTTCGCCCGGACGGATCTCGAGCGAAACGTTCTTGAGCGCATCAAAGGTCTTCCCTTCGGGCGTCGTGTAGGTTTGCGTGATGTTTTGTAGTTTGATCATGGGATGTCCGCAGAAAGGGTTTCGGGACAGTGTAGGCGAGGCGCGGCGGCAAACCGTCGCGTCCGACCCGATTTTTCCGCATTCCTTGCGGTATTACCTCGAAGCAGTCGACTGCGGGGACGCCGTAAGGAAAAAGCCCGCCGCAGAACACTCTGCGACGGGCCTGATGTGGTGGGAACGTAGGGATTCGAACCCTAGACCGACGGATTAAGAGTCCGCTGCTCTACCAGCTGAGCTACGTTCCCGAACGCAGTTGCAAAACTACGTTTGCGAATTTTGGTGGGAACGTAGGGATTCGAACCCTAGACCGACGGATTAAGAGTCCGCTGCTCTACCAGCTGAGCTACGTTCCCGGTGTGAATTGTCTCGTCTTGGTGGGTCGTGCGGGAATCGAACCCACGACCAACGGATTAAAAGTCCGCTGCTCTACCGGCTGAGCTAACGACCCCCAGTAGGAAGCGTATGCTTCAGTTGGCGAGGAACAATCAACCTAGGGGATGAATCATACCTGAACCGGAGAAAAATGTCAAGGACAATTTTTCCGGCAACCCCAAAAAAATCTGAACCGGGGGATTTCGACGATTGGCGGGTTGTTAGATTTGTTAGGGTAACCACTAACAACTTTAACCTTGGCAAACGCGAAATTTTCAGGCATCATACCATCATGCAAAGGGAATCCTTTTCTCATCCTATTGATATCAAAGAGATTTCTGTATTTGTAAGAGAGACGTTGCGGGCGACTATCTTTTGATGGACGCCTATAAAACAACGCTATAGTCGATTTTTTGAAAAGGGACAGATCATGGCTGCCAAGAACAATCCTCCTCCGCGCCCCGAACGTTTGGAAGGCGAAGAACGCAAGAAGGCTCTGGCCGCGGCGCTCGCGAACATTGAAAAGCAGTTCGGCAAGGGCTCCATCATGCGCATGGCGGAAGGGGCCGAAGCCGAAGACATCGAAACGGTGTCGACGGGCTCGCTCGGTCTCGACCTCGCGCTCGGCGTGGGCGGTCTGCCGCGCGGCCGCATCATCGAGGTCTACGGTCCGGAATCTTCGGGCAAGACGACGCTCGCCCTGCAGGTCATCGCGGAAATGCAGAAAAAGGGCGGCACCTGCGCCTTCATCGACGCGGAACACGCGCTCGACATCAAGTATGCGCAGCGTCTCGGCGTGCACCTTCCCGACCTTCTCATCAGCCAGCCCGACACGGGCGAACAGGCCCTTGAAATCACGGACGCCCTCGTGCGTTCGGGTTCGGTCGACCTGATCGTCGTGGACTCGGTGGCGGCCTTGACGCCCAAGAGCGAAATCGAAGGCGAAATGGGTGATTCGCTCCCCGGTCTGCAGGCCCGCCTCATGTCGCAGGCCCTTCGCAAGCTCACCGCCTCGATCATGCGCACGAAGTCGATGGTCCTCTTCATCAACCAGATCCGCATGAAGATCGGCGGCTACGGCAATCCGGAAACGACGACGGGCGGCAACGCCCTCAAGTTCTACGCCTCGGTGCGCATGGACATCCGCCGCGTGGGTTCGATCAAGAAGGGAGACGAAGTGATCGGCAACCAGACGCGCGTCAAGGTCGTCAAGAACAAGGTGGCGCCTCCCTTCGGCGAAGCGGTCTTCGACATCCTCTACGGCGAAGGCATCTCGCGTCTCGGTGAAATCATCGACATCGGCAGCGAACTCGACGTGATTGAAAAGGCCGGCGCCTGGTACTCCTACAACGGCACGCGTCTGGGCCAGGGCAAGGAAAACGCCCGCGACTTCCTGCGCGCGAATCCCGAACTCTGCGAAGAGATCGAAAACAAGATCCGCGAACTCAAGGGCGTGCACCACAACACGGTGTCGAGCGACGAGTCCGTCGTGATGGATGACGAAGACCTCGAACTCTAACCGTCCGGCCATCCGGAGAGGAAAGGACCTTCGGGTCCTTTTCCGTTCATGGGAGACGAAGGTGAAGCGTAAGAGCGTTGACAACTGGGAGGAAGGACAACTCTTCGTCTTCGGAGACGACGGCGAAGTACTGCCCTATACGGAGGCGCCGCCCGAACCAGCGCCCGAGGCGCCGGCCGCACCCGAGCCGGAACCCGAGGAGACGTTCGAAGCGAGATGGGGGGCCGCGGATGCGCCGCGCTCGGCCGAGGCCTTTCTGGCCGAACGCTCGGAGCGTCCCGAGCGCACGGGCCGGCGCGTCCGAAGGCGGGAGCCCGAGGATCCCTTTGAGTTCGAGTACTGCAACGATCCCGAGGAATGGGAGCGGCGCGCGAAGGAAAAGGCCGAAAAGAAGGGAAGAAAGCGCCCGAAGCGCAGTCTCAAGATGCGGGCCGCCGCGGCTCTCGCACGGCGCGAGTACACGAGAAAGGCGCTTCGCGAGAAGCTTCTTCGGGGGCTCGAGGAAGGAGAAACCGAGGCGGACGTCGACGAGGCCTTGAACGACATGGAGCGCTGGGGCTATCTCTCGGACGAGCGCTTCGCCAAGGTTCGCGCCCGCAACAAGGCCTCGGTCTTGGGCGACCGGCGCATCCGCGAAGAACTGCGCCGCGAAGGCGTGGCGCAGGAAACGGCGAAGATCGCGATGAACGAGATCGCCGAGCCCGAGAACGTGCGCTGCTACCGTCTCTGGAAGCGCCGCTTCGGGGAACTGCCCGCGGACCGGAAGGAGCGCGAAAAGCAGATCCGCTACCTTCTCTATCGAGGCTTCAGCATGTCGAGCATCGACGACGTCCTTCGCGGCCGCGTGATCGTGGAAGAAGAGGAAGTGACGGACTGGGGACTCTGATTTTGTAGAGGTTTTGCGTAAAAACCGGTGTCTTCGGCTTGTGCTCGGGGACGCCTTTGCTAAAATTTTTCCCGTCTTACTCATTCTCCATGGAGGATATTTTGGAAGCGATTTGGGACATCCTGGTCAATCTGCACTGGGGCGCCATCGGTCAGATCATCATGATCGACATTCTCTTGGGGGGCGACAACGCCGTCGTCATCGCCATGGCCTGTCGAAACCTGCCGCACGAACAGCGCAAGCTCGGCATTTTCTGGGGTACGACCGGTGCGATCGCACTGCGCGTGATTCTGATCACCTTCGCCGTCATGCTGCTGGATCTCCCCTTCCTCAAGGTGGCGGGCGGCGTGCTCCTGCTCTGGATCGGCATGAAGCTTTTGATCCCGGACGACGGCGCGCACGACAAGATCGAAGGGAGCGGCCGTCTCATCGGCGCGATCAAGACGATCATCGTCGCGGACTTCGTCATGAGCTTCGACAACGTCATCGCCATCGCGGGCGCTGCGCAGCAGGCGCATGAAGCGCATCAGACGCTTCTCATCATCTTCGGCCTCGTCGTTTCGGTGCCCTTCATCGTGTTCGGCAGCCAGGTGATTCTGAAGCTCCTCGACCGCTTCCCGATCATCATCTACTTCGGCGGCGGCCTTCTCGGCTGGATCGCGGGCGGCATGGTCGTGAGCGACGCCTGGGTCGTCGAGCACTGGGCCGATGCAGCTTCGATGCACTATCCCGCGGCCGTGATCGGGGCGCTCATCGTAGTGGCGGCCGGCCACTGGATCGGCAAGCGCAAGCAAAAGGAAATCGACGCGCGTCACGCGCAGAAGACCGAAGGCTAAGCGCGAACAACTCGGCAACACATAAAAGAGAGGCGCCCGAAAGGGCGCCTCTTTTCGCACGGGATAACCGTTTGAGAGCCGGTACCTCTTATCCGATGGTGTGCGACGTGTCGATGAAGCCGCCGCCGAGACAGACGTCTCCCTGGTAGAGCACGGTGCTCTGGCCGGGCGTGGCCGCCCACTGCGGTTCGTCGTCAAAGAGAAGCGTGAAGTTTTCCGCGCTCACGTCGGCGAGACGGCAGGGCGTGTCCTTCTGACGATAGCGAGTTTTCACCGTGAGCTTCGCTTCGGGGTCGGGCGCGTGGCCCGCGACCCAGCTCGGTTCCGCCGCGCGCAGACGGTCGGCGAGAAGCCACGGATGGTCGTGCCCCTGACAAATCCAGAGGGTGTTCGTCGCGAGATCCTTGCGGGCGACGAACCAGGGTTCGCCCGTCGCGTCCTTGAGGCCGCCCACGCCGATGCCCTTTCGCTGACCGAGCGTGTAGAAGGAGAGCCCCATGTGTTCGCCCACGACCTTGCCGTCGGGCGTCTTGATCGGGCCCGGGTGCGTGGGGAGGTAGCGGTTCAGGAATTCGCGGAAGGGACGCTCCCCGATGAAGCAGATTCCGGTCGAGTCCTTCTTCTTGGCGTTCGGCAGTCCGATGCGTTCGGCGAGTGCGCGCACCTGCGTTTTGAGAAGGCCGCCCACGGGAAAGAGCACGCGGGAGATCTGCTCCTGCGAGAGACGGTGCAGGAAGTAGCTCTGGTCCTTGTTCGGGTCCGTGCCGCGAAGGAGCTGCACGCCCGCTTCGGTGCGGCGCACGCGCGCATAGTGGCCCGTCGCGATCCAGTCGGCCCCCATCGTCATGGCGTGGTCGAGAAAGGCGCGGAACTTGATTTCAGCGTTGCAGAGGACGTCCGGATTGGGCGTGCGGCCCGCGCTGTATTCGCGAAGAAAGTCCGCGAAGACGCGTTCCTTGTACTCCTTGGCGAAGTTGACGGCCTCGATGTCGATGCCGATCACGTCCGCCGCGGCGGTCGCGTCGATGAAGTCCTGACGCGAGGAGCAGTATTCCGAATCGTCGTCATCCTCCCAGTTCTTCATGAAGAGGCCGATGACGTCGAAGCCCTGTTCTTTGAGGAGCCAGGCGCTCACGGCGGAGTCGACGCCGCCCGAGAGGCCGATCACAACTTTCTGACTCATGGTTTGGTGCGGGCGAACCGCCGATCGTCGCCGACCGGTCGAATCGCTACAATGCAAATTCCCAATACGGTAAAACCAAGATTATGAACGAAAACGATTCCAACCGTTCCCTTTCCGAGCGTCTCGAGGTGACGGCCCCGGTGTGGAGCGCCCCGATGGCGACGGACCTGCCGGCCGAATTCGTGGCTTCCGTCTCGGAGGCGGGCGGTCTCGGCGTGGTGCCCTCGGACGACGTCGCGGACCCGAAGGCCTACCTGGAAGCGCTGCGCAAGGGCACCGACAAACCCTTTGCCGTGGCGCTTCGCGCGCCCGACGTCAAGGCCTTTCCGCTCACGAAGGAATGTTCCTGGCGGTGGGCGAGGGTGTTCGTCGAGCGCTACCGCGAAGCGATCGAGCTCTCGGGCGCGGGGTGGACGGAAGCGAGTCTTGCCGACGCTTTTCTCGAATACGATCCCCTGAAGACCTTCGACGAGCGTTTCCGTTTCTGGCTCGAAGCGCGGCCCGCCGCGATGATCTCGACCTTCGGGGCCTTTCGCGAGCCCGAAGAAGACGTGCTTCGCGAAGCGGGCGTCCTCAATGTCGCGACGGCAACGACCCTGCGGGAAGCCAAGGTGGCGCGCGCCGCGCGCGTCGACGCGATCGTCGTGCAAGGCGCGGAAGCGGGCGGACCCCGCTGGTCTTCGGTCGACACGGGCGCGGCCGCGGTCGGGCTGATGTCTCTTCTTCCCCACGTGAAGCGTGCGACGGGACTGCCCCTGATCGCCGCGGGCGGCATCGTTACGCCCGAGCAAGTGCGTGCGGCGAAGGTTCTCGGCGCGGATGCCTGTCTTGTCGGCTCAGCCTTCCTCACGACCGAGGAAGCCCGCGCGGACGGGTTTTATCAGTGGGCCGCCACGGAGAGCTCGCCCGCCGACTACGTGTACGGTCCCTTCGAAGGGACGACCGACGGGTGGTATCTGCGAAACGACTTCGTCTCGGGACTCTCGAAGGACCTCGCCGGCGCCGATCGGCCGCCCGCGGGCTTGTTCGAGCCCTGGACGGCGCAGCTGAGAAAGCGCCTCATGGCCGCGGGCGAAGGCGCGGCCGTGGCCTTGAGTTTCGGCCAGGCCGCGGGACGCGTGCCCTACATCCGCGTCGCCGACGTCGTGCGCGCGCTCAGCGCGTAAGCCACTCGAGAACGGGAAGTCCCAGGTAGGGCGCGAGGAAGGCCGTCAGAAGGCCCGTGATCCCCATGGCGAGCCCGGAGAAGGCGCCCGCCTTGGGCGAAATGCTGAAGGCGGCGCTCGTGCCCATGCCGTGGGCGGAAACGCCGAGCGCCACGCCCTTGGCGGTGTCGGACGAAATGCGGATCAGGCGGAAGAAGCCTCGTCCGACGACGGAGCCGAAGATCCCGGTAATGACGACAAGCGCCGCGGTGAGGTCGGGCATGCCGCCGATCGCTTCGGAAATCCCCATGGCGATCGGAGTCGTGACGGATTTCGGCACGAGCGAGAGCAGCGTCTCGGTCGAAAGGCCGCAGAGCACGCCGATCACGACGACGCTCAGAATGGCGACGACGCCCCCGACGACGAGCCCCGTCACGAGGGGCACGAATAGCTGAATGAGGCGCGCACGCTGATCAAAGAGCGGAATGGCGAGCGCGACGGTCGCGGGACCGAGCAGAAGGTGAATCGTCTGCGCCCCTTCGAAATAGGTTTCGTAGGGGGTGTCCGTGACGACGAGCACGGCGATGAGGAGCGCGACGCTCACGATGATGGGGCTCAGGAGCGGAAAGAAGCGCGACTTGCGGTAGAGAACGTGCCCGAAAAGGTAGATTGCGAGCGTGAGCCCGAGCCAGAAGATGTTTTCGGACGCAAAATGCTGCCAGAGTTCCGTCATGATCAGTCCGCCTCCCGGTCGTGAACGCCGAGCGCTTTGCAGACGAGCTGGATCGTCCAGGCCGTCACCGCCATGGCGATGAGGGTCGAGAGAACGAGCGTCACGGCGATGCCGACGCCCTCCTCCTCAAAGCGCGCGACGTGACGGATGATGCCGACCCCCGCGGGGACGAAGAGTAGCGAGAGGTTCGACAGGAGAACCCCGCCCGTGGGGCGGATGAGATCGATCAGGTCGTCCTTCACGAAGAAGGCCAGAAGAAGGAAGACCATTCCGAGCACGGATCCCGGAACGGGAATGCCCGTGAGCATCGCGAGCGCCTCGCCCGCGAGCTGGAAGAGCACGATGATTGTGATGGCGTTGAGCATTATTTTTTCTTTTCGGACGGACGCCTTTTGCGAGGGAGAAGCGCCGCCCCGTTTGTTAAGATGAGAGCCGATGATTCTGGCACGTCTCGACGTTGCAGGCGGCCTTTTTTCGCCGCCACGGATACAATCTTTGTCCGAACGCAAAGAAGCTCCGCGCTTCGGATCACACACTACGAAAAGGAGGGCAGGATGCCCCGAAACATGACTTTTGCCATCCGCGGCGAATACATTACCCTTGACGCTCTTCTCAAGGCGGTGGGCGCGGCCGACTCGGGCGCGCAGGCCAAGCACCGCATCGCAGAGGGCGAAGTGACGGTGGACGGCGCCGTGGAAACGCGCAAGACCCGCAAGCTTCGCGGCGGCGAAACGGTCGTCGTCGACGACCTCACCATCGTTCTCGCCGCGGAGAAGCCCGCATGACGACCTTCGTTCGCAATCTCCTCTACCGTCAGGTCAAAGACCACATCCTCGGCGAACTCGCCGCGGGACACTGGAAGGCCGGGGAGATGCTGCCGAGCGAAAAGCTTTTTGCCGAGCAGCTCGGCGTTTCGCAGGGCACGGTGCGAAAGGCCATTCAGGAACTCGTGGAGGAAAACGTCCTCTACCGCGAGCAGGGGCGCGGCACCTTCGTGCAGAGCTACCTCGCTTCGGGCTACTGCAATTCGTTTCACCGCTTCACGAACGAAGCGACGGGGACGATCGTTCCCTTCACGATGCGGCTCGTGCGCTTCGAGCGCGTTCCCGCCATGAAGGCGGACCGTCCGGCGCGGGTCTTGGGACTTCCGAGCGACGGAGAGCTCTTTCACGCCCTGCGCGTCTATTCCTGGGAAGGAAAGGACGTGGGCATTTCGGAGCTTTGGCTCGACACGAAGCGCTTTGCAAAACTCACGGCGGAGAATCTCGCGCACCACGAGGGAAGCCTCTATCAGTTCTACGAGCGTGACCTCGGGGTCACAATCGTCTCGGTCGACGACCGTTGGCGCGCCAAGGTCTTTACGCCCGCGCTCGCCTCGCTCGGGCAATTCATGACGGGCGCGCCCTACATCGAACTCACCCGCATCGGAAAGACCTTCGGCGGCGTTCCGGTGGAGTACCGCCTCTCCTACTGCACGACGGAGGACTTCTACGTGCGGATGTAAGCGGCTCGGATAGCCAAAAGAGAAAGGCTCGGCCTTCCGGAGAGGAGGACCGAGCCTTGCCGTATGGGCGTCGAACGTCGATCAGCTGATGACGTAGAGAACGATGAGGCCGCAGGCCATGACGGGCGCGGTGCGCTTGACGACTTCGAGCGGGCTCACCATGGCGATGCCCGAAATCACGATCATGCCGCCCGCGAGAGGCGAGGAGGCGCGGCCGAAGGCGCCCGCGATGCTCGCGAGGTAGCCGAGGTCGGGGATCGTCATGCCGAACTGTGCGGCGTGCGGGGTGACGGCTTCGTTGAAGGCGAAGGTGGCGGCATCGCCCGAACCGGTCATCACGCCGAGCACGTAGGGCCCGATGGCGGCGCCGAGCTTGGCGACTTCGCTCGAGTGGCGCAGATAGTCGACGAAGACTTCAATCACGCCGCAGGAGGCGAGACCCGCGGAGAAGACGCCCGCGGCGATGATGATGCCGATGATGTTGCCGTAGCCGCGGCCCATGCCGTCAAAGAACTTCTTGATGATTTCCTGCGGATTCGAGCGCGTCACGACGATGCAGTAGAGCATGCCGATCAACATGGCGGTCGCGACCGAGAGCTTGAGTTCGGGCATCCAGATCGAGAAGCAGAGGAGAACCACCACCGGGAGGATCGGGGCGATGGCAAAGAGGAGATTCGGATTTTCCGGGAGTTCCGGACCCTTGCCGCTCGCGTCGAGTCCCTTGACGTCGAAACCGCCGCGCTTATAGTCGCCGTAGACGAAGCAGAGGATCGTCATGAAGGCGGTGAGCACGAAGAGAAGGCCGATCGTACGCGGAGCCGTCGCGTAGATGTAGTCCATGATCGGCATTTCGGCGAGCTTCGAGACGAAGACGTTGTGCGAGGTCCCCGGAGAGAGGAAGCCCGGCACCGTGGCGCCCGCCACGGCGGCGGCCGCGATGGCCGGACGGAAGCCCGCGCGGACCATCAGGGTGACGATCGTCGGACCGACGGCGGCGCACAGGCCCGCAAAGGACGAGATGGCGACCGAGATGAAGCCCGTGACGATCATGCAGCAGGGAAGGAGCAGAACGCCCAGCGTGCGAAGGGGCTTCGTCAAAAGCGAAACGAGATGGAGGTCGCACTTCGTGAGCGACATGACGCCGGCAAAGCCCATCGACGAGCAGATGGCGATGATGAGCGAAGCCGAGGTCATCGACTTGTCGAACTGCTTGAAGGCGGCCATCGGTTCCACGGCGAGAAGCGCCATGATGAGGCCGGACGTGAGGAGAACGAGACGCGTTTCGTAGCGCTTGATGAGCGCCCACACCGTCCCGATCACCACGACCAAGGCGGCCCAGAAGGTCCAAGTCATTTGAGGAATCTCCCAAGAAGGGCCGAACGTTCGGAAAAGGAGCTCCGAGGGACGGCCGTTAGAGGATGGAAAGTGATTTTGGAATGCCGTGCATCTTATTGGGGTTCTCCCTTGTGAGAAATTGGGAATAAACCCGAATTTTATGTCTTATAGAAGACATAGGACTCGGCGATTTCCCGCTGTCTCCGATACGTCAAAGCCGTTAGCATACGGGGCACGGCAAAGGAATGCGCGGCGCTTCGCCGACGCATTCCGATATCTGAAACACTGAATGTTAGGGAGTCCATCATGACCGCTGTGCCCGCACTCGATCCGAGTTACGTGCAGTTGCTCGAAACCATCCGCCGCGACGAAAAGGTCGCGCGTGCGCTCGAGATCGCGCTCGAAGAAGTCGACCGCGCCATGGAAGAACAGATCGAACTCTGTGAAATCGAAGCCCCCACCTTTGCGGAAGAAAAGCGCGCGGTCCGCGTGGCCGAACTTATGCGCGCCTACGGCCTCACGGACGTCGTGACCGATCCGATCGGCAACGTCGTCGGCCGCCGTCCGGGCCGCAATCCCGAAGGTCCCGTGCTCGCGCTCGGCGCCCACATGGACTCGGTCTTCCCCGCGGGCACCGACGTGAAGGTCCGCCGCGAAGGCAAGATCTTCCGTGCGCCCGGGATCGGCGACAACTGCTCGGGCCTGCGCGCCCTCCTGCAGATTCTGCGCATGTTCGAAATCACCGGCATCGAAACGGAAGGCGACATCCTCTTTGTGGGGACGGTCGGCGAAGAGGGCCTCGGCGACATCCGCGGCTCGAAGGCGCTCTTTGACGGCTCGCGCCGCATCGACGGCTTCATCGCGATCGACTCGACGGACGTGGGCCGCGTCCTTTGCGGCGCGACGGGTTCGCACCGCTGGCGCCTCACGGTCGAAGGCGCGGGCGGCCACTCCTACGCCGACTTCGGGAAGGTTCCCTCGGCCATTCACGCCATCTGCCGCGCGGGCGCCAAGATGGCGAACTTCCGCGTTCCGTCGGACCCCAAGACGACCTACACGATCGGCACCGTCAAGGGCGGCACGACCGTGAATTCGATCGCCGCGCGCGCGTCCGTTGAAGTCGACATGCGAAGCGTGAGCAACGAAGAGCTCCTCGCCCTCGAAGCGAAGATTCTCGAAGCCTTCGAAGAAGGCGTTCGCGAAGAAAACGAATTCTGGGGCGTCACGGACGATGCGCTTCGTCTGCGTCTCGTGAAGGAAGCAATCGGGAACCGTCCCGCCGGGATGCGTCCCGACGACTGCCCCGTTCTGCAGTCGGCCCGCGCCGCACAGAAGTCGCTCGGCATTGAACTCACGAAGTACATGTGCTCCTCGACCGACGCCAACGCGCCGATGAGCCTCGGCATTCCGTCGACGTGCCTCTGCTCGGGCGGCAAGGGCGTCAACGCCCACACGACGAAGGAATACTTCGAAATGGTCGACACGCACCTTGGTCCGCAGCTCGTCTTCCTCACGACCTGCCTTCTCGTCGGTGCGGACGGCTCGGCTCCGAAGCTTCCCCGTCGATAAGGAAATCCTTTTTTCATAAGCAAAACGGGCGCCCCGCGGGGCGCCCATTTTGTTGGGGAAAAAGCAGATCAGGCGAGATCCTTGAGTTCCCGGCGCAGGATCTTGCCCACGGGAGTCTTCGGGAGCGACTCGACGAAGACGATCTTCTTCGGAACCTTGTAGCCCGTGAGCTGCGTGCGGCAGTACTTGCGCACGTCGTCTTCGGTGAGGGTCGGATCCTTTCGCACGATCACAGCCTTGACGGTTTCGCCCGACTTCGCGGAGGGAATGCCCACGACGCCCACTTCGAGGACGCCCGGCATCGAGGCGATCACGTTTTCGACTTCGTTCGGATAGACGTTGAAGCCCGAGACGAGAATCATGTCCTTCTTGCGGTCGGTGATCGTGATGACGCCGCGGTGGTTCATGTAACCTACGTCGCCCGTGCGAAGCCAGCCGTCGCGAAGCACGTTGGCCGTTTCTTCGGGCTTCTTCCAGTAGCCCGACATCACCTGCGGACCGCGCACGCAGATTTCGCCCGTGTAGTCTTCGGGGTTCCCGCCTTCGGGGCAGAGACCGAGGTCTTCAAAGCCGTCGCCGCGGATCGTTACGTCGGTCGAGGGAAGCGGACAGCCGACCGAGCCGTCCCAGGGAGCGTTCGGGATGTTCCCGCACACGCCCGGGCTCGCTTCGGTGAGGCCGTAAGCTTCGAGAATGTTCGAGCCCGTCTGCGCCTTCCAGCGTTCGGCCACGGTGCGCTGCACCTGCGTGCCGCCGCCCGCCGTGAGCTTGAGGCGCGTGAAGCGGTGCGAGCAGAAGGTCGCGTTGTTGAGCATGGCGGCAAAGAGCGTGTTGACGCCGACGATGACGGAGAAGTCCCACTTCTTGACTTCCTTGGCGAGCCCCTCCATGTCGCGCGGATTCGTGATGAGGACGCTCGTGGCGGCCCGGCGCGTAAAGCAGATCGTCGCGCAGAGCGAGAAGATGTGATAGAGGGGAAGCGCCGTCATGACGACTTCCTTGCCTTCTTCAAATTCGCCCGAAATCCAGCTGCCGACCTGTTCGACGTTCGCGATGAGGTTGCGGTGCGTGAGGACCGCGCCCTTCGAGACGCCCGTCGTACCGCCCGTGTACTGCAGGAACGCGACGTCGGTGTTGCGGATTTCGTGCGGCGTGAAGCCGTGCTCGGCCCCCTTGGCGAGCGCCGTGCGGAAGTCGACGGCGTGCGGGAGGTTGTAGGCGGGGACCATCTTCTTGACGCGGCGCACGACGAAGTTGACGAGCGTGCGCTTCGCAAAGGGGAAGAGGTCGCCCACGGCCGTCGTCACGATGTGGTGGCAGTCGGTGCCTTCGAGCGCGTGCTCGAGCGTGCGCGCGAAGTTTTCAATGATGACGATCGCCTTCGCGCCCGAGTCGCGAAGGGTGTGCTGCACTTCGCGGGAGGTGTAGAGGGGATTGACGTTCACCACGACGAAGCCCGCGCGCAGGCAGGCGAAGAACGTGACGACGTACTGCAGAAGGTTCGGCATCATGATGGCCACGCGGTCGCCCGGCTTCAGGTCGGGAAGACTCTGCAGATAGCCCGCGAAGTCGCGCGTGAGCTGCACCATGCGGCGGTACGAAATCGCCACGCCCATGTTGACCCAGGCGTCGCGGTCGGGGAACTGCTCCGCCGCACGGTCGAGAACGGCCGGGATGCTCGGATAGTGATCCGGATCGATTTCGTGCGGAACGTAGGAGGGATAGACGTCGAACCAGGGGTGTTGGGTTGCCATCGTGGAAGTGTCCTGTCGAAAGAATGGGCGGGTTATAGCACGTTTTTTTGTCGCAAAACGAGTCGAAAAAACGCGATTTTCCCCAATTTTCCCCGCCAAAGGATGCGAAAAAGCAAAAACCGACGCCTTCCCCGAAGGAATGCGTCGGTTTTGCGCGTCGAAGACGGGAAAAATCAGGCTTCGAGCGTAAGGCAGTGACGGGCGTACTCTTCGACGTCGTTCCAGTCCGTGTAGTCGATCACGGCGGTCGGTTCCGTCGGGCCCTTCGTCATCTTCATGATCATCTGGATGAGCTTCGTGTCGATCCAGGACCAGTTCGGATAGTCCACCTTGCCGGCGAAGCAGTGGGCGTCCTTGGGCTTCCAGGGATTGTTCGCGAGGAACTTGCGGCAGTAGACGTTGCCTTCGGGGGTGGCCTTCGCCGGCGTACGGGCGACGACGGAGACGCAGAAGAAGGAGTTGGCCTTGCAGTCAAGCACGGCCTTGTACTTGTTGACGAAAGCCACGAATTCGCGGCGGAAATGACCGTAGAGCACGGGGGCGCCGGCGATGACGAGGTCGTACTTGTTCCAGTCGAGACCTTCGCGATCGGCTTCCACCACGTCCATCAGGTCGGCCTGATTGCCTTCGGCGATGACCGTTTCCCAAATGCGGCGCGCGATGCGGGCGGTGTGGCCGGAACGGCTTTGATAGAGGACAAGAACCGTCTTCATTGTGAGTTTCTCCAGGGGACGAAATTTCCGTCCTTCAAGTTTAGCGTTTTCGGGCTCGGACGGCACGATCCGTCCGACATAGGCATCCTACGGTCTCATCATTGCTCGGACCTTAAGCGCGAAGATTTCTCGGGAAATCCCCTCCGTCCCCTTCGCCGTTCCGTTACAATGCAGACCTTTCTTCCGCGAGGAAGATGGGTTCGCGCCCGCCGGGCCGAACCGAAGTTCCCCGTTTTGTGCGCCCCATTTCGTCTGGCGGGCTTTGCACGAACGGGCGTTTGATCAATGCGGGTTCGAAACGCTTTTTCCGTTACCGTGTCGTTTCGGGCTCCAACCCTGGAAAATTATGGCAAAGGAAGATCTGATTGAGATGTCCGGCCAGGTGCTCGAAGTCCTGCCGGATGCTCGTTATCGCGTGAAACTCGACAACGGCCACGAACTCGTGGCGTACACCAACGGCAAGATGCGCAAGCACCACATCCGCATTCTCGCCGGCGACAAGGTCTCGCTCGAGCTCTCGCCCTACGATCTGACGAAGGGTCGCATCACCTTCCGCCACATCGAAGGTCGCCCGTCGATGAATCCGCAGGCCCGCCGCCGCTGATCGTCGAGAAAGACACCAAAAAAGAATCCCGCGCCTCTCGGTGGAGAGCGCGGGATTTTTCGTGCCCGTCCGCAGGACTCAGAAGGCGTCCTTGAAGGTGATGAAGAAGATCACCGTCAGGTGGTAGAAGACCGGCGCCGCGAACGTGAGGGGCGCAAGGCGCATGAGCGTGCCGCGCGTCATGTAGACGTCGCCTTCGCCCGCGAGGACGTGCGCGCCCATGCTGCGGCGCACGACGTTGAGGACGAGGTCGCCGAGACCGCCCGAAATCACGATCGCCAGACCCATGAGAAGGGCCTGCCAGAAGCGGAACGGCGTGATCCAGAAGAGCGCCGCCGAGGCGAGAAGACCGCCCAAAACGCCCACGAGCGCCCCCATGAGGGTGCGGTTCGTGTTGAAGGAGAAGGTCTTCTGTCCGATGAAGGTGCTCGCGATCGTCGCGCAGAGGTCGGAGATGAAGAGGACCGCCAGGAAGAAGAGCATCATGAGCGGTCCCGACGAGTTGTAGCGCGTCAGGTCGAGCGTCGCGATCGCGGGCGCGTGGCTCACGCAGAAGACGCAGAGCATGATGCCCCACTGCACCTTGGCGACGCGCTCGAGATAGCGGTCCGTGTCCTTCGAGAGCGCCATGATGACGGGGAGCGCCAGGAAGAGATAGACCGGAATGAAGAGCGTGAAGAGCGACGGCAGGTCAAACCCGATGAGGATGTACTGCAGCGGGATCGCGATGTAGAAGGCCGTGATGAGCGCGTAGTGGTCGGTCGACTTCGTCGGCGTGATCGCGATGAATTCGCGAAGCAGGAAGAAGCTCAGCATCGCGAAGAAGACGAGAAGCGTGTTCTGTCCGATCGCAAAGGCGATCGTGAAGACGACGATCAGCCACCAGCCCATGCGCACGCGCGAGTGGACGGTGAGGAGGCGGTTGCGCCGTTCGGGGTCTTTGACGTGATCGAGAGCCCAGGCGCCGTACGCGGTGCCCGCGGCGATCAAAACGGTGAGGCCCACGAGCAGGATGATGTAGGCCTCCTGAATGGTAAAACCGAGTCTCATGGCTTGCTCAACTCCACAATGGCGTTGCGGGCGCGCTCAAGGAAGTCTTCCTTGAGGTCTTCGGGGTGATGCGGCAGCGGCGCGCCGAAGCGGACCGAGCAGACGGTCGGCACGGGAATGAGCACGCCCTTGGGCATGGCCCGATGGAGGTTTTCGATGTAGACCGGAATGAGCTCCACGTCGGGGAATTCGCGCATGAGGCGCCAGATGCCCGACTTGAAGGGGCTCGGCAACGGTTGGGGACGGCGCGTTCCTTCGGGGAAGATGATGAGGGAGGAGCCTTCCTGCAGGGCTTGGCGCAGGGGATCGAGGGGATTGGCGTGCTCGGTGCGGCGACGGTCGACGAGTACGACGTTGAGTTCTTCGAGCGCGATGCGGCGGCGAAGAACGCCCTTTTCCCAGTAGTCCTTGGCGGCGACGGGGCGCACCGTGGCGCGCAGGGCCGGCGGCAGCGACGCCCAGATCACGATGGTGTCAAGGTGACTCGTGTGGTTGGCGAAGTAGATACGCTGACGCGACGAGGGGGCGCAACCCTGCCAGTGAGGATAGGCCCCGACGAGCAGTCTGGTGAGCCAGACGATCGGCGTCATCAACTTGAATGATTGGAGCACGTTGGTACCCTGAGGGATGAGAAATTAGTCTGATTATAAGCGTCACGCTTCGGTGCCGCCCACGGTGAGGGAATCGATGCGAAGCGTCGGAAGGCCCGTGCCGACGGGGCAGTTCTGGCCGTCCTTGCCGCATTGTCCGATGCCGTCGTCAAGTTTCGAGTCGTTGCCGACGAGGCGGATGCCGAGAAGCGCGCGGTCTCCGCGGCCGATGAGGGTGGCGCCGCGCACGGGTTCGGCAAGGCGTCCCTTTCGGATGCGCCGAGCGCCGCTCATCGTGAAGACGAAGTCGCCGCTCGTGATGTCGACCTGGCCGCCCGCAAAGTGTTCGGCGTAGAGGCCGTCCTCGACCGAAGCGACGATCTCTTCGGGCGTGTGTTCGCCCGAGAGCATGAAAGTGTTCGTCATGCGCGGAAGCGGGAGCGTCGCGAAGCTCTCTCGCCGGCCGTTTCCGGTGAGCGGCAGGCCGAGCGCGCGGGCGTTGAAGCGGTCGGTAAGGAGGCCCGTGAGGATCCCGTCCTCGATGAGGACCGTGCGCTGCGTGGGCGTTCCTTCGTCGTCGACCGTAAGCGACCCGCGCCGTCCCGGAAGACTCCCGTCGTCGACGATCGTGACGCCCCGCGGGGCGACGCGCGTGCCGATGCGGCCCGTGAAGACCGAGGTTTCCTTGCGGTGGGCGTCGGCTTCAAGGCCGTGTCCCACGGCTTCGTGAAGGAGAATCCCGGGCCAGCCCGGTCCGAGCACGACGGGCATCACGCCCGAGGGCGCGGGACGCGCTTCGGTCTGCAGAACCGCTTCGCGCACCGCCTTTTCGCACCAGGCTTCGACACGCTCGCGCGTGAAGTGCTCTATCCCGCATCGGGCGCCTCCGCCGCTCGTTCCCTGTTCGGTACGGCCGTTTTGTTCGGCGAGCACGTTGACCGAGAGATAGATCTGCGGACGAATGTCCGCGGTGAGCCGACCCTCGAGGTCGGCGACGAGCATCGTCTCGATTTCGGCCTGAAGCGTCGCCGTGACGTTTCGTACCGCGGGAGAGAGACTCCGCGCGTAGCGGTCGATGTGGCGAAGCAGTTCGATTTCCCGGGCGGGTTCCGCCGCCTCGACGTCGGGCGAATAGAGCGGCCGGACGGTTTGCGCGGAGAGACGCGCGGGCATCGTCACCGAACGCGTGCCGGTGAGCGAGCGCAGGTCGTCGGCGGAGGCGAGCAGATTGCGCGCGGCGAGGTCGTCTCCGTAGGAGAGGGCCTGGCGCTCGCCCGCGACCGTGCGAAGACCGTAGCCGCGGTCGATCGAGAAGTGCCCGGTCTTGACGATTCCCTCTTCGAGAAGCCAGTCGTGCGACTCGATGTGCTGAAAGTAGAGGTCCGCCCAGTCGACGCCGCGGATTCCCGCGCGCGCGAGGGCGCGCAAAAGGGCGGCCTCGTCGAGGTCCGACCCCGTCCACAGGGTGGCGCAGGCTTTTTCAAGGATCGTAGACATGAGCGCAGAAAACGGGTGAAAGGGCGAACTCTAGCAAAATGCGCCTCATTTTGCCGTGCGGGCCCGCGGCATTTTCTCGACGACGGGGTCCTGGAAGCTGCCGTGCACGTGATAGGTCGAACTCATCAGGTTCGAAATTTCGTCCTTGAGGAACCACTGCGCGACGAAGGTCCCGACCCCGACGGCGGGGTTGAGAAGCGTGAGCGCGAGCGCGGGGGCTTCGGCGTTGAATTTCGGCAGGACCAGGGCCTCCATGTCGAGCTTTTCACCCACGAGGTCGACGTCGCCCGAGAGGAGGATCGTCGCGGGGGAGCCCACGACCGCGACCTTTTCGGTCGAGAGAACGCCGCGGTTGAGCTTTCCGCCCGCCGCGATGGAGTCGAAGGTGAAGCCCTTGCCGATCACGTCGCGGAAGTCGAGCGTGAGGCGGCGCATCAGGTGCTGCATGGAAAGAAGGCCAAGCAGTCGCCCGCTTCCGGGTTCCACCTGCAGGATCTGACCGGAGCCGAGCACCGCCGTCACGTCGCCCGAGAGCGTGTTGAGCTGCGGCATGTGGGGCTGACCCCGGAAGGTGAGGTCGAGCTTCACGTTCCCCGGGGCGTTGCGGATGACGTCGCGGATGCGAAGGTCGTGCAAAAGGCGTCCGAGGTCGGAGAAGTTTGCTTCGAGCGTGAGGTGCGACGTCCCGACTTCGTCCGCGGCCGATTCCGGACGCCAGACGCCCTGACCGAGGAGACTGCCGCCCCTCGCCGTCACGGCGATGCGGTCGATGATGGCGAGCCCTTCGCCCGAAGGCGCGATCTCGTTGCGGGTCACGAATTCGACCTTGCCGATGCGCCGTTCGCCGACGCGGAGGTCGCCGATCGTGAGGTTGAGGCTCGGAAGGGTTCCGGGGGCGGGACGGGCGTCAAGCGCCGTGTCGATTTCGTCTCCGGCCGCTTCCGGCAGGTGCGCGCGGTCAATCTTGAAGGTCCACTTGTCGGGCGCGGCGCCCGCGTCGAGGAATTCCGCCTGGCCGCTCACTTCGTCGCTCGCGAGGCGCAGGTGCCAGTCGTTTTGTCCGAAGTGGCGAAGCGTCGCGTCGATGCCGTGGAAGGTCATGCGGTTGGCGAGGAGTTCTCCCACCTTCACGCGCAGGGTCCCCCAGGGAATGTTGTAGCCGTCGGCATGCGCCTTGCGGTTGCGGTCGATTTCCCGCCAGTAGGGCTCCCACTCGTTCCAGGAGAAGCGCGGCACGTTGACGGAAAGATCGAGCCGATCGCCCGCTTTCCCCATGGGGGCGCCGACGCCCACGAAGCCGGAAGTCAGGGTGTAGCCCTCCTTGCGGTCGTCAAAGTAGAGCGCCGCCTCGAGGTGGCCGGCCGAACTCAGAACGAGCCCCTGTCCCGACGGACGGGGCGACCAGGAAAAGCTCGTCGGCCAGATTTCCGTGGCGCTCTTCGCAAAGGGGGCGGGCAGGCTCGAGGCGAGGCCCGCGAGGTTCGTGCGTCCGGAGAGTCGAAGCGGGGTCTTTCCCTGAAGGTCCACCCGGGCGTAGACGCGCACGGGTGCCGTTCCCGACAGGGCGGAGAAGACCGGAGTGAATCCGGGGTCGGAGACGAGCCGCGCAAGGTCCGCCGGGGCCGCCCGGCCGTCGACGTCGATCACGACGTCGTTCTTATCCGTGCGCACGGCAACGCGCGCCGGGCCTGCCGCGGTCCGTCCTTCGACGGGCGAGGGCGTGTCGACGCCCTTTTCCGTAATGACGAGCGTTCCGACCGCGTCTTCGAGCGTCGGAAGACCGTGTCCGTAGGCAAAGTTCGTTTTCTGCAGATTGGCCGTCACCTTCACGCGGGTGCGCTCGGGCTGCGCGAGCGGAACGGAGAGACCGAGCCGCACGTCGACCGGCCCCGAGCCCTTCGACTCCGCGAAGGCGCCGCCGAGAATGCGCGAGAGCATGGGCGCTTCGTTGAGGTAGCGAAGCGCATCCTTGGCGTCGCCGCGGATGCGCCCGTCGACGAGGAGCGTGACGGGGGTCGCGGAAAAGGCGGGAATTTCCACGCGGACGTCGGAAGCGAGCAGGTTTCTCGACGAGGCCTTGTGGCCCGTGATCAGCATGCGCTCGCCCTCGAAGAGGAGATCCGCCTCGACGTTCGTGAGGACCGGCCATTCGGAGCCCGCCTTCTTGCCCTTCGTCGGCAAGAAGTCGAGCGTGCCGCCCGTGACGTGGCCGCGGATGCGGAAGAGTCCGTTCTTGCCGTCCGACCAGGGATAGTCCGCGAGACGCCCTTCGAGGTTCCAGTCGCCCGAGGTGGCGCGGCCCTTGAGAATGCCGTGCTCGAGCCAGTCGAGCGTCCCTTCGCCCACGACGCGGGGCAGGTAGTGCCGCACGGACGGACCGTTGGCCCGAAGGATCTTGCCTGCGAGCTTCACGGTGCCCGCGACGTCGTCGTCAAGCGTCCAGGTGCCCGCGCCCGTCACGGCCGCCTCGCCGTTTTCGGCGCGAAGGTCCCGAAGGTCGACCGACCAGTGTTCGCCCTTGGTGACGAGCGCTTCGAGCGAAAGCTTGTCAAAGCGCATCGTTTCGCGGCGAAAAACCTTGGGAAAGTGCAGCGACGCGTTGCGGCTCGCAAGCGTCACGCGCACGGAACGGTCCTGTTCGCGCGTCGAGAGCGTCCCTGAGAGATTGCGAAAACTCGGACGGTCCGCATCGTTTTTGATGCCGAGCCCTTCGAATTCGAGAGAAACCGCCCAGTTGGCAAGCGCCGAGAGGTCGCCCCGGCCCGAAGCGGAGAGATTGCGGATGCGCCCCGTCAGACCGTACTCCTTGAGTTGCGCGCGCACGTCGTCGGGGATCGGAAGCGAAGTGCCGATCGAAGAGAGAAGTCCGATGTCGAGCATGGAGGCGCCGACGTCGACTTCGACGGTCTTTCCCGCGGCGTCCGTTTTGCGCCGAAGCGTGAGTTGCCGCGGGCGCCACTGCCAACTCTCGGCCGACTGCAGACGAAGGCCCTCGAGCGAGAGCGTCTGCGTGCGCGTGTCCGGGTCGAAGGTGTAAAGGAGACGGGTCTCCGCGCGCTTCAGATTGAGGGGCGTCAGATCTTCGCCGAGTCGAAGCCGAACGTTCCGGGTCGAAAGGTCCGCCTGAAGCGAACGGACTTCACCCTGATCGAGGTCGCTCCAGAGGCGAACGCGTCCTTCGCCCGAAGAGAGGTAGTTGCGAAGCCCCAGTCGTCGGGCGATCTGCCCCACGTTCGTGCGCTCGAGGTTCGCGTAGGCGCGCGCCGTCCAGGTTTGCGGACGGGCCGGGTCGGTAAAGAGGCTCTTGTCGACCTGGAAGCGAAGCGAAAAGTCGTCCGAGCGCTCGCCGCTCACAAGCGTGCCGTCAAGACCGCTTCGCCAGGCGAGGAGTTCGTCCTGAAAGCGGAAGTTGAGGTTTTCGATTCGAACGGGTGCGAGATCGGGACGGCGAAGGTCCTGATAGGTGACGGTGCCGTCGACGAGCGAGAGCTGCCGCTGTGCGAAGAGCTGCGCGAGCGCGGGAATTTCCTCGGGAACTTCCGTCTTTTCCTCGTCGCCCGAGAGTTCGGGGAGCGGCAGCGCGAAGCCCGCGAGATCGACGGACTTCTCGTCGAGACGCCGCACCGTAAGGGTCGGCTGGTAGACGATCAGTTCGCGAAAGCGGGGCGCCCGGTACCAGAGGGAGGACCAGGAAAATTCCGCGCGGATGTGCGGGATGAGAAGGGAGTCGGGGCCGTCCGGACGGGAAAAGCGCAGCGCGTCGATTTCGATGCGGGGCCAGAGAAAGTGAAAGTCGAGCTCAAACTTTTCCGCTTCGATTTGCGCGCCCGTCGCTTCGGAGATCGCCGTCGTGATGCGGCCGCGCAGTTCGTCGGCGTGGGTCGAGACATACCACCGCATGCCGAGGAGCAGAAGTCCCAGCGCGAAGTAGACGACCACGAGCGACCACCAGAGCCAGCGCGTGCGCTCGAAGAAGGCTCGGTAGCCCGCGCGGTGACCGCGGTAGACGACATAACGGCGTTTGAAGTAGGACATGCACCGACGTGGATGGGATGGAAAGGGGCAAACGTATTGTAGTCCTCCGCCGAGCGCCCTCCGAAGGGATTGCGGTGAACGGGAGAGGGGCCAAGCGTAAAAAATCGTGAGGAAGCCCTGCGGTGTTTCGCCGATTGGTGTCGGCGGGCGCGTGCCGTAGAATGGAAAAACTTTGTCTCACTCACGGAATCCCTCATGCCCCGTCTCGACCTTGCCGGCGTATTCGAACACTCCAACTTTGTGCGGCGCGCCCTGCGCGCGATGTATCCCATGGAAGAGGACGACGCGCGTCTCGCGCACCTTGCGGCGCTCGTCGAGGAAGGCCGAACCCGGGCGGATTTCGAGCGCGCCGTCGAGGGCGAAGACGATACGGAGCGCCTCGCCGACACGCTCCGAAAGGTTCGGCGCGAACTCATTCTCTATCTCATCGCGGCCGATTCCACGGGTGCGATCGATTATTTCGGGGTGGTCGAGCGCATGACGGACTTTGCGGAAGTGGCCGTCCGGACGACGGTGCGCGCCCACGCTCGTGAGCTTGCGCGCCGCCACGGCGTTCCCTTCGGCGCCGTTTCCGGAACGCCCCAGGACCTCATCGTGGTCGGCATGGGCAAGCTCGGCGGCCGCGAACTCAACGTCTCCTCCGACATCGACCTCATCTTCCTCTACGACGAAGACGGCGAAACCCGCCCAACGCCGGAATTTCCCGACGCGCGGCGCACGCTCACGGTTACGGAATTTTACGAAAGACTCGCGCGGCGGGTTTTGCCCGCCCTGAACGACATCCGGGGAGCGGGCTTCGTCTTTCGCGTCGACATGCGGCTTCGCCCCAACGGCGACTCGGGCCCGATCGTGGGCTCGAGCGACATGCTCGAAGAGTACCTCTACACCCAGGGGCGCGATTGGGAGCGCTTCGCCTGGCTCAAGGGCCGCGTGGTGAGCGCCCCCGTCTTTTCGAGTCCCGAGGAGTTCGAACGCGCTTCGCACGCGGTCGAGAGCCTCGTTCGTCCCTTCGTTTTCCGCAAATACCTCGACTTCGGCGCGATCAGTTCGCTTACGAAACTCCACGAGACGCTTCGCGCCGAAACGGCGCGCCGCGAGGCGCAGCGAAACTTCACGGGCGCGAACGTGAAGCTCGGACGCGGCGGCATTCGGGAAATCGAATTCATCACGCAGACGCTGCAGGTGATCCGCGGGGGCCGCGACGTGCGGCTTCGCGGCAAGGAGACGCTCCCGATGCTGACGCGCCTCGGCGAAGAAGGCGTGCTCGCGCCCGAGGTGGCGGAGATGCTGAAAGATGACTACGTCTGGCTTCGAAACGTCGAGCATGCGCTCCAATACGTGGACGATCAGCAGACGCAGCTCCTGCCGCGCGAAGGGGAAAATCTCGTCGACGCGGCGGCGCTTCTGGGCGTCACGCCCGAAGAGCTCTGGGCGCACTACGAAGTCGTGCGCGAGCGCGTGGGCCGGGCTTTCGAGAACGTTTTCCAGGTGAAGGACACCCCCGAAGAGGCGGAGAGCGACTGGCCCGTAGGCTGGCAGACCGGCACCTCGAGCGCGAGAGCCGCGCTCGAAGAAATGTTCGTGCGAAAAGGCTATGCGGCCGAGGACGCGCCGGAACTCGCACAGCGCACGGCGAACCTCGCGATGGGACGCTTTTCCGCCTTCAAGTCCGAAGGGGCGCTCCAGAAGATGCAGCAGCTCCTGCAGATGGTGGTCGCAAACGTTCCGCAGTGGGTGAAAAACGAGGGCGTGCGCGTCGTGGCGCCGTCTGAACTGCTTTCGCGCTATCTGCGGCTTCTTGAAGCCGTGGCGGGCCGAACCACCTACGTGACGCTCTTGTGTCAGTACCCGAGGGCGGCCGAACGCGTGGGCCGCGTGCTCGCGGCGAGCCGCTGGAGCACGGACTTCGTCGCCTCGCATCCGATCATCCTCGACGAACTCGTCGACGGACGGATTCGGGAGATGGACGATTTCACCCCGGTCGACTGGAGCGAGTGGCGCGAGCGCTTCCGCGAGGCGCTCGTCGAGTGCGGAGACGATCAGGAGCGGCAGATGAATCTGCTGCGAGACGCCTATCACTCGGCCGTCTTCCGGCTCCTCATCGCCGACATCGACGGACGCTTCACGGTGGAGCGCTTGGCCGACCAACTCTCGGCCCTGGCCGACGCCGTGGTGGAGGAGACGCTCGAGATCGTCTGGCGCGCGATGGCGCAAAAGCACTGCGAGCGTCCCAAGTTCGCGGTGCTCGGCTACGGGAAGCTGGGCGGCAAGGAATTGGGGTACGAGAGCGACCTCGACCTCGTCTTCCTCTACGACGATCCCTCCGACGAGGCCGACCGCACCTACAGCCGGCTCGTGCGCCGCATGATCAGCTGGCTCACCGTGCCGACTTCTTCCGGAAAGCTCTTTGACATCGACCTTCGTCTTCGTCCCAACGGCGAAAACGGGCTCGTCGTGAGCACCATGGCGCACTTTGAGAACTACCAGAAGCGCTCCGACGGCGTGGGCGCCTGGATCTGGGAGCATCAGGCCCTGACGCGCGCCCGCTTCGTCGCGGGCGACCCCGCGATCGGGCGGCGCTTCGAGGCCCTTCGCGAAGAAGTGCTTCGCATGCCGCGCGATCTCGCGGCCCTCAAGGAGGCGGTCCTGGAGATGCGCGAGCGCATGCACGAGGGACACCGAAATCCGACGAAGCTCTTTGACGTCAAGCACGACGCGGGCGGGATGGTCGACGTCGAATTCATCGTGCAGACGCTGGTGCTGGGTTACTCGCACGATCATCCGCAGCTCGTGAACAATTTCGGCAACATTTTGTTGCTGGAAATGGCGGCCGACGCGGGCCTCATCCCGGCCGAACTGACGGCAAAGGTGGTGAAGGCCTATCGACGCTATCGCGCTCTGCAGCATGAAATTCGACTGAACGCGGGCGAAGCGCGGGCGGTGCGCGTCGATCCCGCGCTCGTCGCCGACGAGGCCGAAGCCGTGCGCGAACTCTGGCGGATCTTTTTCGGACGCTGAGAATAGAATCGAAGAAAAACTTTTTTTTCGAGAGACTTTCATGCCCGTCGTACCGTCCGACTACCGGGCGCCTTCCTGGTGCCCGGGTTCGCATCTGCAGACCTGTCTGCCCGCCAAGCTTTCGAAGCGCCCCGAAGTGGAGTACCGCGTCGAGCACGTGGAACTCCCCGACGGGGACTTCATGATCTGGCACTGGGCCAAGCCCGAGCCCGCGGACCCGAAGGCCCCCGTGCTCGTGCACTTTCACGGCCTCGAGGGAAGTTCGCACAGCCACTACGCGCTCGCGCTCATGCACGAGACCGCCAAACGGGGCTGGCGGGGCGTGGTCGCGCATTTCCGCACCTGCGGGGGCGAACTCAACCGTCTGCCGCGCGCCTATTTTGCGGGCGACACGGCGGACAATTCCTGGGTGCTCAAGACCGTGCACGCCCGCTTTCCCGATGCGCCCCTCTATGCGGTGGGGGTGAGTCTCGGCGCCAATCAGCTCGCCAAGACCATGGGCGACATGGGCGAAGACCTCTCCTTCATCACCGCGGCGGCGGCCGTGGGCGGTCCGGTCGACCTTGTGGCGGGAAGCGAGCGCATCGACAAGGGCGTGAATACCCTCTACGCCGACATGTTTCTCTCGACCCTGAAGCCCAAGCTCGAGAAAAAGTGCGAGCGCTGGCCGGGGCTTGTCGACCCCGAGAGGCTCGCCGCCTGCAAGACCTTCTTTGACTTCGACGACCTCTACACGGCGCCCGTGCACGGCTTTCGCTCGGCGATGGACTACTACGTGAAGTGTTCCGCGAAGCCTTCGCTTCCGGGCGTGCGGCAGCCCCTTTTGCTGCTGAACGCCAAGAACGATCCCTTCTTTTCGGGCTGGGCCCTGCCGCGCGAAGACGAAGTGAGCCGCTTCGTCACCTGCGACTATCCGGAGGAGGGCGGACACATCGGATTTCCGACGGGACGCTTCCCGGGCGAACTTTCCTACCTTCCTCACCGTATAATGCGGTTTTTCGACACCGGCGGCTAAACCGTCCGCGTCCGGTGTTTGTCCCCAACCCCGTCACCGCCCCGGCTGACTGCGCCGGCGTGCGGCTTGAGAGGAGTTCAACATGTCCGGTCTTCACGGAAAGCGCTGCGGACTCGCCGCGCTCGTACTTTTCATTCTCACCATTCCCGTCGGCAACTGGGTCGTCCTCAACGTCGGCACGACCTGCTACCCCGACGGTCCCTGCGTGATCCCGGTGTGGCCGGGCCTCATGTCGCCCTCGGCCGTGCTGCTCGCGGGCCTCGCGCTCGTGCTTCGCGACGCCGTGCAGTCGCTCCTCGGGAACCGCGCGACCATTGCCGCGATTCTCTGCGGCACGCTTCTTTCGGGCCTTCTCTCGGACCCCGCCGTCGTGATCGGTTCGGCCGCGGCCTTCCTCTTTTCGGAATTGGCCGACTTCCTCGTCTACACGCCGCTTCGCCGTCGTTATCCGAGCTCGGCCATTCTCGTCTCGGGTCTCGTGGGCTCGATCGTCGACAGCTGCATCTTCCTGCAGCTCGCCTTCGGGTCGCTCGAATTCGTGACCGGACAGGTCGTGGGCAAGTTCTGGATGAGTCTCGCCGCCGCGGCGCTTCTCTATCTCTGGCGCCGCCGCCGTGCGGCGCACGCCGAAGGCGGCGCCTTCGCCTGAGGTTCGCATAGAAAGCTTTCGACCCGAGCGTCTTCCGAGGCGCCCGGGTTTTCTTATGCCCGACGGCAATGTCGCCTTAAGTTTCGCCCGTCAGAATGAGGACACACGATTGATTTGGAGTCTCCTTTCATGACCAACCGCGAGCGCACCGCCCTTCTTCTTCTCAACACGGGTTCGCCCGACGCGCCGGAAGCTTCGGCCGTCCGGCGCTATCTCGCGGAATTTTTGAGCGACGAGCGCGTGATCGAACTCCCGAAGTGGAAGTGGTGGCCGATTCTTCACGGCATCATTCTGCGCGTGCGTCCGGCGAAGTCGGCCGAGCGCTACCGCGGAGTCTGGACGGAAGAAGGCTCGCCCCTTCTCGTTCACACGAAGTCGATCGCCGAAAAGCTCGGACGCCGTCTCGAGGGCGAAGGGATTTCCGTTCACTGGGCCTCCTGCTACGGCAACCCCTCGATTCCTTCCGTTCTCGCGGATCTTGAGAAGACGGGGGTCGAACGCCTCGTCGTCCTGCCGCTTTTCCCGCAGTATGCGCCGCAGACGACGGCCTCGGCCTTCGACGCGGTCTTTCGCCACCTCATGACGCGGCGCAGCCAGCCGGCCCTTACGACCGTCCGAGAGTACGGAACGCATCCCGACTACATCGAGGCGCTCGCGCGCCGGATCGAAGCGCACTGGGAGAAGACGGGGCGCCCCTTTGCGGAGGGCGGAAAGCTCCTCATGAGTTTTCACGGACTGCCGAAGTCCTGCATTGCGAAGGGCGACCGCTACGAAGAGGACTGCCGCAAAACGGCGGCGCTTTTGGCCGAGCGCCTCGGACTCAAGGAGGACGAGTGGTTGCTCGCCTTTCAGTCGCGCTTCGGGAAGGAAGAGTGGCTTACGCCCTATACGGAGCCCACGCTTCGCGAACTCGGGAAGGCGGGCCTCCCCCGAGTCGACGTCGTCTGCCCGGGCTTCGCTTCGGACTGTCTCGAAACGATCGAGGAAATCAACGACGAAGCGCGCCGCGCCTTTGAGGAGAGCGCCGCAAACGGGCGCTTCGAATACATCGAAGCCCTGAACGACAGCGACGACGCCGTGGCGCTCTACGCCCGTCTCACGCTTGAAGCCCTCGGGCGCAAGGCTTGAAAAAAGAGGGCATCGTCCCCATATAAAAGGCATCACAGGTACTACCCCCATTCATTCGGGAAATTGTCATGACGGAACAGGAAGAAAAGAAGACGCAGGAAGCCTGCGCCGCCGAGAAGGAAGAAACCCCCGCGGGCGAATGCGGTTGCAACGCGGAAACGTGCGCCGAAGAACCCAAGGAAGAAAAGAAGGCCCTCTCGGTCGAAGAGCTTCAGACGGCTCTGCAGCTCGCCGAAGCGAAGGTGCTCGAGCACTATGACCTCTACGTGCGCGCGATGGCGGAACTCGAAAACACCCGCCGCCGTTCGAACGAAGAAGTGCAGAAGGCCCGCAAGTACGGGATCGAAAAGTTTGCGGAAAACCTTCTCCCCGTCGTCGACAGTCTCGAAAAGGCCCTCGAACTCACGAAGGAGGACGAACAGAATCCGCTTCGCGAAGGGATGGCCGCCACCTACCGTCAGCTCACGCACGCGCTCGAAGTGTCGGGCATGAAGGAAATCAATCCGAAGGGCGAAGTCTTCGACCCACATCACCATCAGGCGATCGCCATGGTGCCCGCGACCGAAGAGATCAAGGCCGGTTGCGTCGTGGAAGTCTTCCAGCGCGGCTGGCTCATCAACGAACGCGTTCTGCGTCCCGCCATGGTGAGCGTGGCGCAGGGTTAAGAAACCGCCGAATAAGACCGAAAGCCCCGATTCCGCAAGGAATTCGGGGCTTTCTGCTGTTTCGCGCAAGAAAATTTTCCCCTCGGAACTTGAAAAATCCGGGGCTGTCCCCATATGGGGATTAAAGGCGAAGAAAATCCTTCGCAGACGATTTCTATTTCTCATACGCGCCTGCGGGTCCGTCGCTATCGATCCGCAAGAGCGCCCACAAGAGGTTTTACAGAAATGGCAAAGATTATCGGCATTGACCTTGGTACGACGAACTCCGCCGTCGCCGTGATGGAAGGCGAGAACGTCAAGGTTATCGAAAACAGCGAAGGCGCCCGCACGACGCCGTCGATCATCGCTTACATGGACAACGGCGAGATCCTCGTCGGCGCCCCCGCCAAGCGTCAGGCCGTCACCAACCCGAAGAACACGCTCTTCGCGGTGAAGCGCCTGATCGGCCGTCGCTTCGACGACCGTGAAGTGCAGAAGGACATCGGCCTCATGCCCTTCAAGATCACGCGCGCCGACAACGGCGACGCCTGGGTCGAAGTGCAGGACGGCAAGAAGCTCGCTCCGCAGCAGGTGAGCGCGGAAGTGCTCCGCAAGATGAAGAAGACCGCCGAAGACTACCTCGGCGAACCGGTCACGGAAGCCGTGATCACGGTCCCGGCCTACTTCAACGACAGCCAGCGTCAGGCCACGAAGGACGCCGGCCGCATCGCCGGTCTCGAAGTGAAGCGCATCATCAACGAACCGACCGCCGCGGCTCTGGCCTTCGGTCTTGACAAGGGCGGCAAGGGCGACCGCAAGATCGCCGTCTACGACTTGGGCGGCGGCACGTTCGACATTTCGATCATCGACCTCGCGAACGTCGACGGCGACAAGCAGTTTGAAGTGCTCTCCACGAACGGCGACACGTTCCTGGGCGGCGAAGACTTCGACCAGCGCCTCGTTGACTACATCATCGGCGAATTCCGCAAGGACACGGGCGTCGACCTCTCGAAGGACATCCTCGCTCTGCAGCGTCTGAAGGACGCCGCCGAAAAGGCCAAGATCGAACTCTCGAGCCGTCAGGAAACGGAAATCAACCTTCCGTACATCACGGCCGACGCCACGGGTCCGAAGCACCTGAACCTCAACATCACGCGCGCCAAGTTTGAAGGCCTCGTCGAAGATCTGGTTCAGCGCACGATCGAACCGTGCCGCAAGGCTCTCGCCGACGCGGGCGCCTCGACGTCCGACATCACCGACGTGATCCTCGTGGGCGGTCAGTCCCGCATGCCGCGCGTGCAGGAAGTCGTCCGCGAATTCTTCGGTCGTGAACCGCGCAAGGACGTCAACCCCGACGAAGCCGTCGCCATCGGCGCCGCCGTCCAGGGTTCGGTCCTTACGGGCGAACGCCACGACGTGCTGCTCCTTGACGTGACGCCGTTGACGCTCGGCATTGAAACGCTCGGCGGCGTAATGACCGCGATGATCAAGCGCAACACCACGATCCCGACCAAGCACAGCCAGGTCTTCTCGACGGCCGAAGACAATCAGCCCGCCGTGACCATCAAGGTCTACCAGGGCGAACGCGAAATGGCCGCCTCGAACAAGCTCCTCGGCGAATTCAACCTCGAAGGGATTCCGCCTGCCCGCCGCGGCGTGCCGCAGATTGAAGTGACGTTCGACATCGACGCCAACGGCATTCTGCACGTGGCCGCCAAGGACAAGGCCACCGGCAAGGAAAACACGATCACCATCAAGGCGAGCTCGGGTCTTTCCGAAGAGGAAATCGAACGCATGGTGCAGGACGCCGAAGCGAACAAGGAAGAGGATCACCGCCGCTTCGAACTCGCTCAGGCCCGCAACACGGCTGACGCCGCCGTGAGCCAGGTTCAGAAGACCCTGAAGGACTACGGCGACAAGATCGAAGCCGCCGACCGCATGGCCTGTGAAGACGCGATCAAGGTCGTGGAAGAAAAGGTCAAGGGCGAAGACAAGGCTGCGATCGAACAGGCCGTCGAACGTCTGATGGAAGCCGCTCAGAAGATCGGCGAAAAAATGAACGCCGCCGCCAAGGACGCCGCCCCGCAGGGCGAAGCCCAGCAGGGTGCGAAGAAGGCCGATGACGACGTCGTGGACGCCGACTTCACGGACGTGAAGAAGTAATCGGTTCTTCCGAAAGCCACACCCAGAAGGGTCGGTCGCGCAGACATGCCGACCGACCCTTCTTGAGTTTTTCAACAGGACACGAAGCGCGCCCCAAAGGGGCGCCGGGAGCAAGGTAGAAGATGCCGGATCAGGATTACTACGAGGTACTCGGCGTATCCAAAACCGCCACGCAGGACGAAATCAAAAAGGCGTACCGGCGTCTGGCGATGAAGTATCACCCCGACCGCAATCAGGGCGACAAGACGGCCGAAGAAAAGTTCAAGGCCGTGGGCGAAGCCTACTCGGTCTTGTCGGACGAACAAAAGCGCGCGGCCTATGACCGCTACGGCAAGGCGGGCGTGGATCCGAGCGCCGCGGGCGCGGGCGGCTTCGGCGGTTTCGGCGGCTTCGGCAACATGGGCGGGGCCGACATCAACGACTTCGCCGACATCTTCAGCGACTTCTTCGGCGGCGGCCGCCGCCGCGAAGCGGGCCCGCGGGGTCCGCGCGCCTACGCCGGCAACGACCTGAGCTATCAGATGGAAATCTCGCTCGAAGACGCCGCGAAGGGGAAGACCCTTAACATCCGCATTCCCGCGTGGGAGACCTGCAAGGACTGCCACGGTTCGGGCTGCCGTCCGGGTACGGGCCGCAAGGCCTGTCCGACCTGTCACGGCACGGGTACGGTGCGCATGAGCAACGGGCTCTTCCACATCCAGCAGGAATGCCCGGACTGCCACGGCGAAGGCCAGGTCATCGCGGATCCCTGCCCCTCCTGCAAGGGCTCGGGCCGCATCCGCACGACCGCGACGGTCGAAGTCAAGATCCCGGCCGGGATCAACGACGGCCAGCGCGTTCGTCTCGCGGGCCGGGGCGAGCCCGGCATCAACGGCGGTCCCGCGGGCGACCTCTACGTGGAAATTTGCCTGAAGCCGCACGAGATCTTCTCGCGCGACGGCGACGACCTCCATGCGGAACTCCCGATCTCGTTCGTGACGGCCGCCTTGGGCGGCACGGTCGAAGTGCCGACGCTCGACGGCAAGACCCAGGTGACGATCCCCGAAGGAACGCAAAACGGCAAGACCTTCCGTCTGCGCGACAAGGGCGTCGTGAACGTGCGCACGAAGGAGCCGGGCGACCTGTTCCTGCATGTGCAGATCGAAACGCCGGTGAACCTCTCGTCGAAGCAAAAGCAGCTTCTTCGCGACTTCGAGGCGTCGCTCAAGGACGGCGGCAACAAGCACAACCCGAAGACGCAGTCCTTCTTTGACCGCATGAAGAGTTTCTTCGGTTAAGAAACGTCGGAATACGCTCTTCCAAAACGAATGCCCGAGGCGCGCGAGCGCCCCGGGCATCGTTTTCTCCAGAACCTGGAAAATCAGCGCTTACGCTTCGTGCGCGAAGCGAACCACGTGAAGAAGACCGGAACGAAAATCGTCGAAATGAAGGTCGCGGCGAGCATCCCGCCGAAGACGCCCGTACCCATCGAGTGACGCGCCGCGGCACCCGCACCCGTCGCGAGGATGAGCGGGACGACGCCGAGCACGAAGGCGAGCGACGTCATCAGAATCGGACGGAAGCGAAGGCCCGCGGCCTCGATGGCGGCCGTAAAGGGACCCTTGCCTTCCTCGAGCTTCTGGGCGGCCACTTCCACGATCAGAATGGCGTTTTTCGCGGTGAGGCCCACGAGCACCATGAGGCCGATCTGGAAGTAGATGTCGTTGGGGGTCCCGCGGATCCAGATCGCGCACATGGCGCCCAAGACGGCGTAGGGAACGGCGAGGACGACCGCGATCGGCAGCGACCAGCGTTCATAGAGCGCAGCGAGGATGAGGAACATCATCAGGATCCCGAAGCCGAAGGCCGTCGCGGAGCTCGAGCCGATCCGCTTTTCGTGATAGGCCTGACCGGTCCACTCGATCGTGTAGCCTTCGGGGAGAACCGCCGCGCCCACTTCTTCGGCGATGCGGATGGCGTCGCCCGAGGAGACGCCCTGGGCGGCCGCGCCCATGAACTGGGCGGCGAGGTAGCCGTTCATGCGCGCGAGCGTGTCGGCGCCCGAAATGCGCTCGTAGGAGATGAGGCTCGAAATCGGGATCATCTCGCCCGAGGAACTGCGCACGTACCCGCGTCCGAGGTCTTCGGGGGTGGCGCGCGTGTCGGCCTTGGCCTGCATGACGACGCGGTAGATCTTCCCGTTGCGGGTGAAGTCGTTGATGTAGGAACTCCCCATCAGGGCCGAAATCGTGTCGTAGACCTCGTCGACGGAGACGCCCAAGGCGATCGCCTTGGCTTCGTCGACCGAGAGGACGAGCTGCGGACTGTCGGCGCGAAGGAAGCTTCTGAGACTCGTGAGTTCCGGACGTTCTGCGAGCGCGTCGAGATAGACGTCCATCACTTCCTGCAGCACGAGCGGATTGTCGTTGCCGCGCGAGAGCACGTAGCCGGAGAACCCGTTCGTCGCGCCGAGGCCCGGAATGGCGCCCGGCGTCGTCGCGACGCCGCGCACGTCGGGGTGCGAGGCGAGAAGCTTCGTGAATTCCTTCTGCACGTCGGAGGCGGAGGTCGTGCGGTCGTCCCAGTGCTTCAACTGCGTGATGAAGGTCGCGGCGTTGGCGCGCTGGTCGCTCGAGAGGGTGTCAAAGCCCACCATCGTCACGACGCTTCGGACGGCCTCGTTTGCACGGACCTTCTGATAGAGCTCGTCGACCACCTTTTCCGTTCTCGGGAAGGCCGCGCCTTCGGGCAACTGCAGGGCCATGCGCACGATCCCCTGGTCTTCCGTCGGGATGAAGGAAGTGGGAATGCGTTGGATCATCTGCCAGGCGCCCGCCGTCACGAGGACGAGGATCGCGGCCGTGACGACGCGGTGCTTGAGCGCGAGGCGCACGAGCTGCAAAAAGCGCATCGTGAGCGCCGCGAGTCCCTGATTGAACTTCGTAAAGAAGAAGTTGCGCTTCGCGTCGGCGTCGTGGGGCTTCAGAAAGATCGCGCAAAGCGCAGGCGTGAGCGTAAGCGCCACGAAGCCCGAGAGGATGACGGAGACCGAGACCGTCACGGCGAACTGTCGGTAGAGTTCGCCCGCGATGCCGCCGAGGAAGGCGACGGGAATGAAGACGGAACTCAGGACGAGCACGATCGCGACCAAGGCCCCCGAGACTTCCTTCATCGCCTTTTGCGAGGCTTCGTAGGGACCGAGTCCTTCGGTGCGCATGATGCGCTCGACGTTTTCAAGCACCACGATGGCGTCGTCCACGACGATGCCGATCGAAAGCGTCATGGCAAAGAGCGTGAGCGTGTTGAGCGAGAAGTCGAGAAGCCACAGCCCCGCCATCGTGCCGATGAGCGACACCGGGACGGCGATGATCGGGATGAGGGTCGCGCGCCAGCTCTGCAGAAAGACGAAGACGACGAGAAGCACGAGAAGGCCCGCTTCGGCGAGGGTTCGGTAGACCTCGGTGAGCGACGCTTCGACGAAGACCGTCGTGTCGTCGGTGATGAGGTGCGCGATCTTGCCCTTCGGATAGTGCGAGGCAAGCTCGTCGACTTTGGCCTTGACGAGTTCCGCCGCGGCCACGGCGTTCGCGCCCGTCTGCAGATAGACGCCCACGTTCACGCCGGGAACGCCGTTGATGTCGACGCGGAATTCGTAGGAGCGCTTCCCCACCTCGGTTGCGGCGACGTCGCGCAGGCGCACGATCCCGTTGGGGCCGTCGGCGCGCACGATCACGTTCGCGAACTGTTCGGGCGTGAGGAGCTGTCCGGGCGTGCGGACCGTATAGAAGAGCTGCTGCTCGGGGATCGTGGGCGCGACGCCCACGCGTCCGGCGGTGCGCTGCGCGTTTTGCGTCTGGATCGCGTTGTCGACGTCCTGCACGGTGACGCCGAGCGCGCCCATGCGGTCGGGGTCGAGCCAGATGCGCATGGCGGACTGGGCGTTGCCGAAGACGTTCACGTCGCCGATCCCGGGGATGCGCTTGAGTTCGTCGACGATGTTGAGGTTCGCGTAGTCGGCGATGTCGGTGACGCCGTAGGAGCCGTCGGGCGACCACATCGCCATCATGAGAAGCGTGTCGTTGTTGCGTTTTCGGACGCTCACGCCTTCGTCGCGCACGCGGTCGGGCAGACGCCGTTCGGCCGTTCGGACGCGGTTGTTGATTTCGAGCATGGCGTCGTTCGCGTCGGTGCCGACGTCAAAGACGCACTGGATGCGGATGTCGCCGTTGCTTCGGATGCTCGAGGTGTAGTAGAGCAACCCTTCGATGCCCGAGAGCTGGTCTTCGATCGGCGCCGCCACGGTTCGCGCGATCGTCTGGGAGTCGGCCCCTTCGTAGGTGGTCGAAATCATCACCGACGGGGGCGAAATGTCCGGATACTGCGAGAGCGGGAGAACGCGCAGGCACAAAAGCCCGGCGAGCACGATGATGATCGAGAGAACCGTCGCGAAGATCGGCCGGCGAATGCAGAACTGACTCAGCATGGGGCTCTCCGCTTAGGCTTGCGGGTCGGTGACGGCGGAGCCGTCGCGAAGGCGCAGGAGCTGATCGGTGATGACGAGGTCGCCCTCGTCGACGCCCGAGAAGACGATCCAGTCGGTGCCCTCCCAGAGCCCGACCTTCACGGCCTTGGCGACGGCCTTGTCGCCCTGGCGCACGTAGACGCGGTAGCCGCCGTCCGGCATCTGCACAATCGCCTTCTGCGGCACGCGGAAGACGTTCTGGTTCACGACGGTCTCGAGGCGCACCTTCACGAATTCGCCGGGAAGGACCGGCGCGGGTTCTTCAAAGCGCGCCCGCATGAGGCGCGTCGACGTGTCGGGGTCGAGCGACTGGCTCACGAAGTCGAGCCGGGCCTTGTATTCCTTGCCGTCGGCGGAGAAAAGACGCACGCCGCTCTTTGTCGTGATTTCGGCGCCGCCCAGAAGCCGTTCGGAGGGCGCAAAGCGTACGCGCAGGTCGTCGCGCTGCGTGATGGTCGTCAAAAGGGTGGTCGAAGCGGAAAGAAGCGCCCCGGGATTCACTTCGGTGCGCCCGGCAATGCCGTCGACGGGGGCGGTCACGCGCGTGTAGCTCAGGGAAATGCGGGCGTCCTTCTGATTCGCTTCGGCGTTGGCGAGCGCAAAGCGCGCGGCGTTGCGGCCGGTTTCGGCGTCGTCGAGCTCCTTGCGGCTCGTCGCGTTGGCCTTCCACAACTGCGTCTGACGACGGAATTCGCGCTCGGCCTGATCGAGTTCGGCTTTCGCCTGACGGGTCGCCGCCTCGGCCGCACGGAGACGCGCTTCAAAGGGTGCGGCGTCGATCTCGTACATGAGGTCGCCCGCCTTCACGGCGTCGCCCTCTCGAAAGCGAACGGTCTTGAGGAGTCCCCCCACCTGGGGACGCACTTCTATTTCCTTGCCGCCTTCCGCTCGTCCGAGCACCTCGACCCAGTGCGATTCCGTCGACGCGTGCACCGCAACCGTATGCACCGGCAGGGGCGGCGTCTTCACGGTGACGGTTTTCTGATCGGAACAGGCGGCGAGCAACACGACGGCGCAGAGCGTCAGGCCGCGGGCGACAACGGATTTCAGCATAGGCAAGGAATGAAAAGGCGTGCCCTCGCGAAGGGGAGGGCACGTTGAGAAGCGTAACCATTCAATTTTGAGAAACTTTCGTCACCGATGAATGAACGGCCGCGCCCCGTAGGCAAAGAAATGTAACAAAAGATGTCTGTTATGAGCGCTCTTTTCCGAGCGGGCGGGTTTCCCTCAGGAGCCAGGCGCGGCCGCGCTCCGAGAGCAGCAGGGCGAGGAGTTCTTCCCGCACCCGGGCGTGGAAGCCGTCGATCTGACGAATTTCCTCGTCCGTGAGAAGCGACGCGTCGAAGGCCTCCCGGGCGAGCGGAAGGCGGGTGAGCGTCTCAAACGCGAGAAAGCCCTCGTGCTCGGGATCAGGCACCACCCTGAGCGTATTTTCCCAGCGGATGCCGAAGCGTCCGGCCTCGTAATAGCCCGGCTCGTCCGAAAGCGTGGCGTTGACGGGAAGCGGCTCCGGACAGCGGGGCGAAATGCGAAGGGGCCCCTCGTGCACCGACTGGGCAAAACCGATCCCGTGCCCCGTGCCGTGCCCGAAGTCGAGCCCCGCTGCCCAGAGGGGCGCGCGGGCAATGGCGTCGAGCGAAACGCCGGGCGTGCCTTCGGGAAAGCGAGCGCGGGCGAGCGCGAGCATCCCCTGCAGAACCCGCGTCGAAGCGGCGAGCGCTTCCGCTGACGGCGTGCCGACGGCAAACATCCGCGTCGTGTCGGTCGTGCCGAGGCGCGAGTGCGCGCCCGAGTCGACGAGCAAAAGACCGTTTCCTTCCAAGGGCGCCGCGGTCTCGGGCGCCGTTTCGTAGTGGGGAAGCGCGGCGTTGGGGCCGAAGGCGACGATCGGGTCGAAACTTTCGCAGAGATACGCTTCGGCCTTGGCTCGCTCGGCAACGAGCATCTGTGCGGCGTCCCATTCGGTGAGGCGCTCGCCCGCGGCAAGGCGTTCTTCGAGCTTTGCCATCCATTCGATCTGGGCGCGGGCGTCTTCAAGGAGCGCCAACTTCGTGCGGCGGATTTCCTCGCCGCACTTTACGCTCATCCAAAGCGGCACGGGCGAGGGCGTCTCGCAAAGCGTGAAGCCCGCCCGGGCGAGGTCTCGCCAGAGCGACGCGGGCAGGCGTTCGGGGTCGGCCAAGAGCGCTCCGCGCGGAATGTCGGCGAGGGTCCCCACGCGAATCCCTTCGCGGGAGAGCTCGTCGACGAGCGGGGCGGCAAGACGCGAGGGATCGGTGAGAAGCAGGGCCTCTCCCTTCTTCGGCACCCAGAGACGCAGGTGCGGCGTCGTGTTGCAGGCGACGTCGAAGGCGCGAAGATGCGTGAACCACGCCGCCTCTTCGGGCCCGACGAGGGTGCTTTCTCCCTCCTCCATCGTGTCGCGAAGGCGCGCCAGGCGCAGGGTCGAGGCTTCGGGCGGGTCGATTCGAAAGAGCGGCGCGGCGACTTCGGCGGGACGATCCTCCGTCCAACCCGAGCGAAGGGCGTCGGGAAGGGCGACGAGCCGCGCGTCGACCTCTTCGAGCGCGGCTTCAAGGCGGCGCACTTCGGCTTCCGAAAGCGTTTCGGGATCGAACCCCACGGCAAGCCCTTCGACCTCTTCGGGGAGTTCCCGAGGAAGCGCGCGGCGTTGCTCGTGAAAGACGAGGCCGAGCGCGCGGCAGCGCTCCGACGCCGCGAGCGTGTAGCGGGAGTCGGTCCAGAGGACGTGCGGGGCGGCGCGGCGCAAAAGGAGCGTTCCGGCGCTACCCGTAAAGCCCGTCAGATGGGCGCGCAGCGCCCAATGGTCGGGGAGATATTCGGAGCCCCAGGGGTCGCCCGTGACGACGAGAAAGGCGTCGATCGTGTCGGGCAGGGTGGAGAGAAAGGAGCGGATTCGTCCGAGGTGGTCGATGGACATCTTGAGAAAAGCAAAAGGCGCAGCCCGAGAGGCTACGCCGAAGGGAAATCAATCAAAAGAGTTTGCGCACCGTGATGGTGACGGGGAAGCCCACGTGGTTGTCGCGTTCTTCCTCTTCCCCCACGTCGAGGCTCACGACGCGCCAGCCCGCGTCGCGGATTTCGTCGATCGTCGCCGAGACGTCGAGGTCGGGACAGGCGAAGCTCACTTCCTTCACGCGGCGAAGCACCGTGACGGGTTCCTGCGAGACGCAACGCATGGTCGCGCGGTGGGGCGCGTCGATGAGCGGGTCGCGCGAGGAGCCGTCCGATCCGGACGCCGCCGAAGAGGTGTCCGACGGGCCGTGGGGGCCTTGTACGGCGCAGCCTGCGAGAAAGAGCGCGGCCGCGAGGGCGGCGAGCGTGGTGCGGGGGGAAAGCGTGAACATGAAAACTTCTCCGTGGACGAGACATTCTAGGGCGGCGGGAGCCGCGGGCGGGCCGCCCTATGGAGAAACGTCCGTAACCGAGCGTTAGCGGCGGTTGCCGTTCTTGCCGTAGTGACGCTTGTTGCCGTCGCGGTAGGGGGCGCGGTTGCCGTTGACGTTGCGCATGGGACGCGGATATTCGTCGGGCATGATCTGCGGCAGGCTCAGCGCCTGAGAGCTCGGATGATAGGGATCGATCGGCTCCCAGTGGATCGGCTGATCGTAGCCGAGACCGCGCAGACTGCGGCGCTTGGGCTGATAGTGAATCGAATTGCCGAAGTTGTCGTCGTCATAGTCGACTTCGCGCTTGGCGTGCTGCTTCTTGGGCTTCTTGTCGAACTTCTTCTCGAATTTCTTCCCGTTCGCCTTCTTGAAGTCGCCGCGCTTCTTGTCGCTCTTTTCCGAAGAGCGTTCGGGCTGGGCGTCCTTGCGCTTATCCTCCTGCGCATTTTCGTTGTCGTCGCGTCGGGCGTCCTTGCGGTTGTTGCGCGCGGGACGCTTCTTCACCGTGAGCGTGCGGGGACGATCGGAGGTTTCGGGCGCCTGAGCGGGCGCTTCGTCCGCGGGCGTTTCCGCGGCGGACGCCTGGGCTTCGGCCTCGGCGGCGGCGCGGCTTTCCTCCTTCTTTTTCGCGAGGCGGGCGCGGCGCTCTTCGTGGCGGCGGCGCTTCGCTTCGTGGAATTCGCGGTCGAATTCGGCCTTGGTGCGGATCACGATGTTGAGGGGATTCTCGGGTTCGATCGTGAAGCCGAGGAATTCGGAGAAGCGCGGGAGCTCTTCGGCGAGCGAAGGATGCACGAAGGTCACGGCTTCGCCGCAGGCGGCGGCGCGGCTCGTGCGGCCGACGCGGTGGACGTAGGTTTCCACGTCGCGGGGAAGGTCGTAGTTGACGACGCAGGGAAGCGAGGCGATGTCGAGGCCGCGCGCGGCGACGTCGGTCGCGACGAGAACGCGCAGTTTGCCGTTTAGGAAGTCTTCGAGCGCCTTTTCGCGCTGGGCCTGCGTGCGTTCGGAATGAAGCACCGCGGCTTCGAAGCCGTCCTTCAGAAGGTCTTCGAGGACGCGGTCCGCGCGGGCGCGGGTGCTCGTGAAGACGAGGACGCGGTCGAGCTTGTTGTCGACGATGAGGTCGCGCAGATAGACGGGCATGCGCGAGGGAGAAAGAATGACGAAGCGCTCCTTCACGTCGGGAACGTCGCGGTGGGCTTCGTCGATGCGGACGGGGTCCTTCAAAATCGCCTTGGCGACGTCTTCAACCTCGTCGTTCCAGGTGGCCGAGAAGAACCAGGTCGAAACCTTCGAGTCCTTCCCGAAGTGCCGCACGATGTGATTGATTTCCTTTCGGAAGCCGAGATCGAGCAGCTGATCCCCTTCGTCGAGCACGAAGCACTCGAGTTCGCTCACGTCGGCCGCCTCCTGCTTGATGAGATCGAGCGCGCGGCCCGGCGTCGAGATCCAGAGGTCGATGCCGCCTTCGAGCGCCGCGATCTGCGGCGCGAGACGGCTGCCGCCGACCGAACAGAGCATGGAGATTTCCAGACCGAGACCGAGCTGCGCGGCGGTGCGCGCCGTCTGCTGGGCGAGTTCGCGCACGGGGCTCAGAATGAGGGCCCGGACCTTTTTCGCCTGCGGGGCCTTCTTGTCGCGCACGAGCCGCTCGAGAAGCGGAAGGAGAAAGGCGGCGGTCTTGCCGCTGCCGGTGTTGGCGACGGCCACGCAGTCCGAGCCCGCAAGCAGGGCCGGAACGGCGGATTCCTGCACGGCAGTGGGTTGCTGCCACGTCAGGGTCTCGATATTTTGCAAAATCGGGTCGGAGAGACCCAGATCGCGAAACGTTTTCGACATGGATGTATCTTCGGCGGCGTCGAACGCACGGCCGTTTTGACAGGATGAATTCTTACGATCGGGATTTCGATTCCGCGGCAGGCGCCGCGGCGCGGGACGGATACGCCGTCTCCCGCTTCGGATGTGGGGAGTCTTTTCGGGGCCTCTTCGGAGAGAGGGGCGCGCCGAACTCCGCGGGGGACCGGCCCGAAGGGGCGGGCCGTCCGAATGGCTTTTCGGTGATTCTAGCAGAGCGTTTTCTCAAACGGAAAGCGCTTTGCGTCCGCCTTATGGGAGCAAAATGCCGAAGGGCGCGAGAAGCGCCGCCGTTTCGACGACGGGAAGGCCCATGACGGAGGTGAAGCTTCCGTCGATGCGGGGAATGAAGAGGCCGCCCAACCCCTGAATGCCGTAGCCGCCCGCCTTGTCGAAGGGTTCGCCCGTGGCGACGTAGCGGGCCATTTCGTCTTCGGTGAGTTCGCGCACGTAGACGTCCGACGAGGACGCGAGAACGCGGGCGTTCTCATGCGTGGTGCCCACGCAGACGTGCGTGACGACGCGGTGGCGGCGTCCCGAGAGACGGCGAAGGAAAGCCATCGCCTCTTCGGCGTCGCGGGGCTTTCCGAGGACGACGTCGTCGATCGTGACGACCGTGTCGGCCGCGATGACGGGCCAGGGCGCGTCGCGAAGGGGCGAAGCCGCCTTCATGGCGAGCCCCTTTTCAAACTTCTCCACCGTGATGCGGCGGCCGTAGTCGTCGGGCTTTTCGCCGGGGAGCTCCTCTTCGTCGCCCGCAAAGGCGGTGCGGATCTCGGGATTTTCCGCGAGGACGTGCACGGTAAGGCCGAGGTTTTCGAGGATTTCGCGGCGGCGCGGGCTCTTGCTCGCGAGAATGACGTGTCGCTCCATGACGATCAGGCTCGGTGATAGGGGTGCCCGGCGAGAATCGACCAGGCTCGATAGAGTTGTTCGGAGAGGAGCACGCGCGCGAGCGCATGCGGAAGCGTCATGGCCGAGAGCCGCATCGTTTCGTTGGCGCGGGCCTTCACTTCGGGGGCGAGCCCGTCGGGGCCGCCGATCACGAAGACGACTTCGCGGCGGTCGGAGCGCCACGCGGCGACCGAGCGCGCAAGCGCCATGGTGGTCGCGTCCCTGCCGTGTTCGTCGAGGACAACGACCCAGTCGTCGTCTTCGATCTTGGCGAGGATGTGCTCGGCCTCGGCCTTCATGAGCTGCGCGGGCGTGCGGCCGTTTCGGGGCTCCGTGCGGATTTCGACGAGCGAGACGGGAAACTCGCGCGGAAAGCGCCCGAGATAGTCGCGCACGGCGGTGTCGGCCCAGTCGACGATGCGCTGGCCGACGGCGACGATGCGGATGCCCATTTATTCGGCCTTCTGACGGTGCGGCATGAGGCGGTCGTCGAGCTTTTCGCGGGCTTCGAGGAAGACTTCCTTGCCGCCCCAGATCTCTTCGAGGTTGTAGTAGTCGCGCACGGCGGGCTGCAGGCAGTGGCAGACGACGCTGCCGCAGTCGACGAGCACCCATTCGCCCGTGTCCTGGCCTTCCATGCCGATCACGGTTTCGCCGGCGGCCTTGACGGCGGCGGAAACGGAGTAGGCGAGGGCGCGCGTCTGGCGGTTGGAGGTGCCCGACGCGATGACGACGCGTTCGAACTGATCGGTGAGGGCTTCGGTGTTGAAGACCTTCACGTCCTTGGCCTTGACGTCGTCAAGGGCGTTCACGATGAGCTGGGTAAGTTCGGCGGTGTTCATAGAGAAAAATTGCGTTTACTTCTGTCGATAGGAAATGGGTCGGTAGAGGCCGTTTTCGAGCACGTACTGCACCACGGGGGGCGGCAGATCGCGCTCGAGCCGTTTGAGGGCCTCGACGAGCGGTTGGGTGGCAAGCGTTCGGCGAACGGCCGTCGCGCTCGTTTTGTGCGGCGGCATGGAAAAGAAGGTGACGTAGCCCGCGCCCTTTTCCGAGAGGCGCCGGGGCTCGACCGTGCGTTCGGCCGCCCAGCGGCGGACGGCCTCGTCCGGGGCCGTCTCGACGCCCTCGCGGGCGGCGACGGCGATGTGCGCGAAATCCGTGATTTCGCGCCAGCGCACCCAGGTGGAGAAATTGTTCCACTGATCGCTCCCCAGAAGGAGAACGACCGGCATCGAATCGCCCGTCCGGCGGCGAATCGCCTCGAGCGTCTCGATCGTATAGGTTTTCCCCGGCCGCAGCACTTCGCGTTCGTCCACGCGAAAGCGGGGGTCGTATTGTAGCGCATGCCTGAGCATCGTCACGCGGTGAAAGGCGGACGTCACGCGTTTTTTCTGCCACGGGTCGCCCGCGGGCAGAAAATCGACGCGAAGGATCGGCAGGGCCTCGAGGGCCGCTTCGGCGAGCGCCAGGTGTCCCCGGTGAACGGGGTCGAAGGTGCCGCCCAAAAGAGCAAAACCGCGGCGCATCATGTCAGGGGTTCGTCGCTTGAGAACTGAAGAGCCGCACGGCGCGCCCGTCTTCAAAACGGACGCCCAGCCAGTTGAGTTCGAGCATCTGGAAGTTCCGCTCGTTTCGGAGGAACCGCTGACTGAACCAGTAGTGCCAGCCGTCGGCGGCGTCGAGCGACGCGGGACCGAGGAGTTCGAGCACGGCGTCTTTCGTCATGCCGAGTCCCACTTTGCCGAGCCGAACGGGGAGACGCTCGGGCGCAAGAGACCGGCAGACGGGATCGGGCTTTTCGCCCTCGGCCATCCATTCGAGTTGTGCTTCGGAGACGCGCGGACCGTCGGTCGCGATGAGCCAGAGACGCATGGGGCGACCGCCTTCGGTGCCCGCAAGGCACAGGATGTCGCGGCGAAAGATGCCGCGACCTTCTGAGAGACGCATGCCGCCCGTATGCAGGGCCACGTCTTCGAGCGTCGTCTTCTCGAGCGTCACGACGGGCTTGCCGAGACGCACGAAGGGAGCGGGAGGCTCGGTGAGGGTGGCCGGGGCGTCCATGAGCGTGGCGGGATAGCCCGCGGGACCGCCCGCAGCCGATGCGGCGCCCGAAAGGAGGGCGAGGATCGGAATGAGGAAAGCAAAACGCATGGCGGACCTTTCAGAGTGACCTTCTTACTAGAGAACTTAGCATTGCGCGCTCTCGCTTTGGGAAAGTCGGCCCCGAAAATGCGTGAAGGCACGTTTCCGCGTGCGAAAACGTGCCTTCAGCAGGAGGAAAAGTCGACTTAGCGGCCGATCGCGCGGTAGCCGATGTCGGAGCGCATCTGCATGCCGTCGAACTTCACCTTGCGGGCGGCTTCATAGGCGTGCTCCTGCGCGGCCTTGACCGTGTCGCCGAGACCCACGACGCACAGAACGCGGCCGCCCGAAACGATCGTGAGGCCTTCGTCGTCCAAAGCGGTGCCCGCGTGGAAGACGTGCGTTTCGGCGTCGTCTTCGGGGAGCGCTTCGATGACGGCGCCCTTTTCGGGACGCGTCGGATAGCCGCGGGCGGCGCAGACGACGCCGAGCGCCGTGCGCGGATCCCATTCGACCGTCTTTTCGTCGAGCTTCCCTTCGATCGCGGCTTCGACGAGTTCGGAGAAGTCGCTCTTCATGCGCATCATGATGGGCTGCGTTTCGGGGTCGCCGAAGCGGCAGTTGAATTCGAGCGTGCGAACGACTGGAGCGCCGTCCTTGCCGCGGGAAATCATGAGGCCCGCGTAGAGGAAGCCCGTGTAGCGGATGCCGTCTTCGGCCATGCCGCGAACGGTCGGGAGAATGATGTTTTCCATCGCCTGACGGTAGATTTCTTCCGTCACGCACGGGGCGGGCGAGTAGGCGCCCATGCCGCCCGTGTTGGGACCCTGGTCGCCGTCGAGGAGACGCTTGTGGTCCTGCGAGGTCGCCATCGGAAGGACGTGTTCGCCGTCGACCATGACGATGAAGGAGGCTTCTTCGCCGTCGAGATAGTCTTCGATGACGACGCGGGCGCCGGCGTTCCCGAATTCATGGCCTTCGAGCATCATGTCGATCGCTTCGTGGGCGGCCTCTTCCGTCATCGCGACGACGACGCCCTTGCCGGCGGCGAGGCCGTCGGCCTTCACCACGATCGGGGCGCCCTTCTTCGCGACGTATTCGTGCGCGGCGGCGGGATCGGTGAAGCTTTCGTAGTCGGCGGTGGGAATGCCGTGGCGCTTCATGAAGGCCTTGGCGAAGTCCTTGGAGCTTTCAAGCTGCGCCGCGGCGCGCGTGGGCCCGAAGATGCGAAGGCCGCGGGCGCGGAACTTGTCCACGATCCCGGCGGCGAGCGGCGCTTCGGGACCGACGAGCGTGAAGGCGACGCCTTCGCGTTCGGCGAAGTCGGCGAGCTGATCGAGATTCGTGACGGGGAGGTTTTCGAGACCTTCGGTCACGGCCGTTCCGGCATTGCCCGGGGCCACGAACACCTTTTCCACGCGGGGACTTTGCGCAAGGCGCCAGGCGAGGGCGTGTTCACGGCCGCCGTTGCCGATAACGAGAAGCTTCATATGCGGGCTCCGAGAGAAAGGGTAAAAAGGGTGTTGCGAATTCTCGCAAAAAAGGCCCGCGAACGCGAGCCTTTCGGAGGGAAAAATTACTCTTCGTCGTCGAAGACGGCCGAGGTGTAGACCTGCTGCACGTCGTCGAGATCTTCGAGGGCGTCGATGAGCTTTTGCATCTTCGCGGCGTCGTCACCAGTCAGGACCGTTTCGTTCAAGGCCTTGTAGGTGATTTCGGACATTTCCGGGGTGAGGCCGGCGGCTTCGAAGGCCTTCGTCACGGCGTCGAAGGCGCTCGGATCGCAGGTGACTTCGACGGAGCCGTCGTCGGGATCGGTGACGACGTCGTCGGCGCCGGCTTCAAGCGCGGCTTCCATCACGGCGTCTTCGGAGGTGCCCGGCGCGAAGAGGAATTCGCCCACGTGCTTGAACATGAAGGAGACCGAACCTTCGGTACCCATGTTGCCGCCGTTCTTCGTCAGGGCGTGACGGACGTCGGCGACGGTGCGCACGCGGTTGTCCGTCGTGCAGTCGATGATGAGGGCCGCACCGCCCACGCCGTAGCCTTCGTAGCGGACTTCTTCGTAGGAGACGCCTTCGAGCTGACCCGTACCCTTGAGGATGGCGTTGTTGATCGTGTCCTTCGGAACGTTGCCCGCGCGCGCCTTCACGAGGGCGAGACGAAGACGGGAGTTGGTGTCGGGATCGCCGCCGCCGAGACGGGCGGCCACGATGATTTCGCGGACGAGCTTCGTCCAGAGGTTGGAGCGCTTGGCGTCCTGACGGCCCTTACGGTGCTGAATGTTGGCCCACTTGGAATGACCGGACATGATGTACCTTTTTTTCTTGTGCAGACCTCGGCGAGGCCTCGCAAAACGTCGGCCTGGCGCACGGGGAATCGGATTGAATGCGAAGGAGAGTCCCTCGGAATCGGGGGCCCTCGAAAGAATGCGCTATTCTAGCGCAAAAAGAGGGGGACGAAAAAAGCCGAAGCCCGGCGGATGCGGGCTTCGGCTTCGTTCAAAGAAGAGGCTTATCAGCCGAGAACACGTTCAACGGCGTTGGCCCAGACGTTGAGGCCCTGCTTGACGGCGTTTTCGTCGATGTCGAACTTGGCCGTGTGATGGCCCGACGGACGGTCGGCGCCGAGCACGAAGAAGGCCGCCTTGCCGCCGTGCGCCTGCACGCGGCGGGCGATGATCGTGGCGTCTTCGGAGCCGCCGAAATTCATGGCGTCTTCGCGCACGTTGATGCCTTCGACGGCGCCCGCGGCTTCGCGCAGCACGTCGACGAGTTCGTCGTCGTTCGTGAGGTCGACGGCTTCGCCCATCTTTTCGATGTGGTATTCGCAGCCCTGAGCCTTGGCGCAGCCTTCGATGATGGCGACAGCCGAGTCGTACATGTACTGGTTGATTTCACCCGTTTCGCCGCGGACTTCCATCTTGAGGAGCGCGTTCGAGGGGATGACGTTGCGGCCTTCGCCGGCGATCATCTGGCCGACGTTGATGCGGGTCATGCCGGAACCGTGGCGGGCGATGCCGAGGAGCTGCACGACGGCGTTGGCGGCGCAGGCGAGCGCGTTGCGGCCGGCGTTGGGTTCGACGCCCGCGTGGGCGGGGCGACCCTTGAAGGTGACGTCGAGCTTCGTCGTGCAGAGGAACCCGTACGGACGGATCGAGACTTCGCCCGACTTGCACATCATGGCGACGTGGGCGGCGAGGAAGTAGTCGGCGTCGTCGACGATGCCCGAGGCGGCCATGCCCGCGGCGCCGCGCACGCCTTCTTCGGCGGGCTGGAAGAGGATCTTGAAGCGGCCCTTCAGTTCATCCTTGTGGTCGGCGACCCAGTGGGCGAGCGCAAGGCCCGTCGAGGTGTGGGCGTCGTGACCGCAGGCGTGCATCAGGCCCGGACGGGTCGAGATGAAGCCTTCCTTGGCGGGAATGTGGTCGGCGTCGGTCGATTCGGTGACGGGCACGCAGTCGATGTCGAAGCGAACGGCGAGCGTGGGACCGGGACGGCCCGTGTCGAGCACGCCGACGCAGCCCGTGAGGCCGTCCATTTCGGCGAGGAGTTCTTCGGAAACGCCGTTTTCGCGCGCATAGGCGATGCCGGCGTCAACGACCTTCTGCGAACGACCGAGGCAGTTGTCGGGATTGATCACCTTTTTGCCCGTGAGGACTTCGTAGCCGTAGGAACGAAGCGTCTCGATGATGAAGGCGGTGGTGCGGAATTCGCTCCAGCCTTCTTCCGGCATGGTGTGAAGATGACGGCGAATTTCGATGAGTTGATCGTTGTAAGCGCAAGTAGAGGCCATTTTGTAAGCGTCTCCTAAAAGGATGGGTGGGCGCAAAGAGCGCCCGTGTCGAGCACACTATAGGCGCATCGTTCGGGAATGTCATCAGGGAAAGTTTTGGGTCTTGTAGAAGACTTCTCCTCGGGCATTCGACACTCGCTAAACGCAACGTTTTCCCGTAGGATTAGGCTTGCGAAAAATGAGGATCCCTTCGGGTCCGAATCAAACAAAGGAGATGGAAATGGCGCTTTCTGCCGAAGTCAAGGATTTTGCCCGTCGACTCTTCGACACGGTCCGTGAAATGAGCGCGGACGTGCGCGGCGTGACCCGTCAGGGGTACGGTCCCGTGGAAACGAAGGTCCTCGAATTTCTGAAGGACGAAGGCCGCAAGCTCGGTCTCGAAATCGAAACCGATGCGGCGGGGAACGTCTGGATGACGATGAAGGGGCGCGATTCGACGCGTCCGGCCTTCGTGGCCGGAAGCCACGTCGACAGCGTCCCGCAGGGCGGCAACTTCGACGGCCTTGCGGGCGTCGTCGCGGCCTTGGTCGCCGCGAAGCACATGCACGACGAAGGCGTCGTTCCCGCGGTCGACTACCGCGTCCTCATGATGCGCTGTGAAGAAAGCTCCTTCTTCGGCAAGGCCTATGTGGGGTCGCTCGGCATGCTCGGCCGCCTGAAGGCCTCGGACCTCGCGCTTCGCCACCGCACGGAGGCGGGAACGCTCGCCGACGCGATCCGCTCGACCGGGGTCGATCCCGAACGTCTCACGACGGGCGAACCCGTCGTCGACGTGAAGAAAATCGGCGCCTTCGTGGAACTCCACATCGAACAGGGCCCGACCCTTACGAGCCGCGAATCGCCGCGCGTGGGCGTCGTCACGGGGATCCGCGGGAACATCCGCCACAAGAACGTCGTGTGCCTCGGCGAAACCGCCCACTCGGGCGCCGTCAACAAGGAATACCGCCACGACGCGGTGATGGCCGCCGCGCACCTCTTTGCCGAAATGGACGCCGCCTGGGACGAATTCCTCGCCGCCGGGAAGGACCTCGTCTTCACCGTGGGCGTTCTGAAGACGGGCGAAACGGCCGCGATCTCGGTGATCCCGGGCGAAGTGCGCTTCACGATCGACATGCGAAGCCTCAAGAAGGAAACGCTCGACGAATTCCACGCCCGCCTCGAGGCGGAAGCGAAGAAGCTCGAAGCCGCGCGCGGCGTGCGCTTCGTCTTTGACGACGCTCTCTACACGGCGCCCGCCGTGCTCTCCGACGACGTGTCCGAACGCCTCCACGCGGCGGCCCGCGAAGCGGGCATCCCCGTGATGCCGATCGCCTCGGGCGCGGGTCACGACTCGGCCGTCTTCGCGAACGCCGGCATTCCCGCGGCGATGATCTTCATCGCCAATCAGCACGGCTCGCACAACCCCGACGAAGCGATGGAACTCGATGACTTCATGACGGGTGCGGCGCTCCTGACGGAAACCGTGCTGCGCTATGCGTAAGCCGAAGACCGCCGTACTCTTTCTCGAGAGCGACGAGATCCTGCGCGCGGGGGCCGTCTCGGTGCTCGAGGCGGACGGACGCTTCTCGGTGGGGCGCGCCCGAAACGCGGCCGAAGCGAGACTCGAGTGGAGTCTGCGGCCCTCCGTTCTCGTGCTCCCCGTCGACCGGGAGGCCTTCGATCCGTTCGCGTGGCTCGCGGCCGCGCGCGAACGCGCGGGCGTGAGGGTTCTCCTCGCGCTCGAGCCCGACGTGAATCCCGCCTTCTTGAGGAGCCTTCTTCATAGGGGCGCCTGCGGGTACGTCGAGCGTACGAGCGACGTGGCGGGGCTCCCCAAAATGCTCGAGCAGGTCCTCCGCGAGGGGCGCCTCGAGGAAGGGGAAACCGTTCGCCGGGCGCTTGCCGAGTACGAGGCGCTTCGCGCGAAGCACGCGTCGCTTTTGAGCCTCTTTGAAGGGCTCTCCGACACGGCCTACGCTTCGCTCGTCGGACCGCTTGCGGGCGACTCCGACGCCGAGACGGCGGAGCGTCTCTCGCGCGTCGTGCGAAGCGTGCGCGACGCGCGAAGCGAAGCGAAAAAGGCGCTTCTTCGCGCGGGCTTCACGCGCGAATCGGTGATCGCGGCCATCGAAGAGCTGAGGCTCGCCGAGAAGACGGCGGGACGCCTTCCGACGCTTCGCTGACTTCCATCTCACCCCGTAAACGACGACTCCCCGAAGGGCCGAAACCCGACGGGGAGTCCTTATATGGAGCCGAAAGAACGGTTAGGCGGCGACGCGCGGCACCGTGAGGCTGCCTTCGGGCATCAGGATGACCGAGGGACGTTCGCCGACAAAGGTCTTCGCGAGCGCAAAGGCCTCTTCGGGCGTGTCGACCGCCGCGGTGAAGAGCATGTCGCGCGCGAGATCGCGGTCAAGGCGAGAGACGAGAATGAAGCGCGCCTTCGAGAGCGGACGCGTAATGGCGAAGGCCTTGTTCGCGCCGATGCGGAAGTTTTCCTCGAGTTCCTTCTTGATCGCTTCCGGGGTCTTGAGACGGCGGAAGGTTTCTTCGAGAACGGCCGAGCCCGAGCCTTCCTCACAGTCGGCAAAGAGGATCACGACGCCGCCCTTCTTGACGGCGCAGGCCGCGTTGTCCATCGTCTTTTGCATCTGATAGACGTTGATGTCCTTCGGATAGCCGCCGCAGGAGGCGACGACGAGATCGGCTTCGTGCGGGATTTCGCAGCCGTAGACCTGATCGACGAAGCGGCAGGCTTCGTTGTGGGCGGCGACGTAGTCGCCCGCGAACATGCGAAGGAACTCGTGCTTGGCGTTGAGAATGGCGTTGAAGAGGAAGAGCGAGCGGCCCTTTGCAAAGAGCGCGACCCCTTCCATCTGGTCTTCGTAGCAGGGGTTCCCCTTCGTGATGCCGAGGCCCGCCTTTTCGTCGAGCATGAAGCTGTGGTTGACGCGGACGGTCTCCATGGCGGCGCAGCCCGGAAGAATCGCCTTGCGGCCGCCGCCGTAGCCCGAGAAGTAGTGGTGCACGATCGTCCCGGTGAGGATCACGTGGTCGACGTTGCAGAGTTCCTTGTGAATCCAGACGGGGGTGCCGCGGGAGGTGTCGCCGAAGTATTCGAAGTCTTCCGACTTCGTGGCGATGGAATTGAACATGCGAAGGCGCGATGCGACGTCTTCGCCCACCTGTTCGACCATTTCCTCGTGCGACATTTCGCGGTGCGTGCCGAGCGCGAAGACGATCTTCATGCTTTCGTCGGGGACGCCGAGGCGGTTCATTTCGTTCACGAGCACGGGCATGAAGTCGAAGCTGTTCGCCACGCGCGTCGGGTCGTTGCAGATGAAGGCGACGGTGTCGCCGGGCTTGACGATTTCCGCGATCGAGGGAAGACCGATCGGGTGATGGATGGCTTCGAGGACGCCTTCGGCGACGTTTTCCATGACGGGGAAGGTCTCGGTGCGGACTTCCTTGAGGATGAGTTCGTCGTCGAGTTCGAAGGTCTTGCGGCCGCGGCCGTAGGCAAAGTCAAAGGTGCGGATCGACATGATGAGGCAGTGAATATGAAACTGCCGCACTTCGAAAGCTCGACGTGCGGCAGGAGGTCCTTATGAGATCTGGGTTACGCCGGCGACCGAGGCCGCCGGGTGATTTCAGAATCAGATGTAACCGTAGACCATGCCGAGGATGTAGCCCACGAGCGAGGCGGTGATGACGCCGATCAAGCCCGGAGCGATGAAGGAGTGGTTGATCACGAAGCGGCCGATGTGGGTCGTGCCGGAACGGTCAAACTGAATGGCGGCCAGGTCGGACGGGTAGGTCGGCAGGATGTAGTAGCCGTAGCAGGCCGACGAGAAGGCAACCACGAGGCCCGGAGGCGTGCCGATGGCGAGGGCGACCGGAACGATCGTCGCAACGGCGGCGGCCTGGGAGTTCACGAGCTTCGAGACGAGGAGCAGCACGATGGCGTAGGTCCACGGGGCTTCACGAACCCATTCGGTGAGGATTTCCTTCAGGTTGGCCAAGTGGGCGGCAAACATCGTGTCGGCCATCCAAGCCACACCGTACACGGCCACGATGGCGACCATACCGGCGTTGAACACGGCGGTCTTGGCGACGGCGGAAGCCTTCGTCTTGCAGAACATGACCATGAGGGCGCCGGCCGTCAGCATGAACATCTGAATGGCGAGCGTCATCGAGAGGGCCTTGCCGCCGGAGGCGGGGCGCAGCGACGGGAACATGCCGAGGATGGCAACCACAGCCACGGTGGCGAGGAAGATGTAGAGCGAAGCCCACTGTTCGGGACGGAACTTGATGCCGATGAGGGTCGTCGTTTCGCCGTAGACGTACTTGCGCTGTTCAGGATCCTTGATGAGTTCCTGGAAGGCTTCGTCCTTGTCGAGGTCCTTGCCGCGGAAGAGCGAGAACGTGGCGAGAGCGAAGATACCGACGATGGCCGACGGGATCACGATGGCGAAGAGCTGCGTGAAGCCGAAGGGCTGACCGCCGACTTCATAGCCGTCCAAGAGGGCGATCATCGAGACGGCGGCCACGGCGGCCGGCGAGCAGATCACGCCCATCTGAGCGGAAATGGTGGAAGCGGCAAGCGGACGTTCCGGACGGACGCCGTTCTTGATGGCCACGTCATAGATAATCGGGAGCATCGTGTAAACGACGTGACCCGTACCGCAGAGGACCGTCAGGAACCAGCAGATGTACGGAGCGAGGTAGCAGACGAAGCGCGGATGACGACGAAGCATCTTTTCCGCGATCTGGAGCAGGCAGTCGAGACCGCCGGCGGCCTGCAGGGTGGCCGAAGCGCACACCACGGCGAGAATCGTGAGAATCACGTCGACCGGGGGCTTGCCCGGCTTGAGGCCGAAGCCGAAGATGAGGACGATCAGGCCGATACCGCCGATGAGGCCGAGGCCCATGCCGCCTTTACGGGCACCGTAAAACAGCGCCGCAAGCACGACCAAGAGTTGGATCCAAAAGTCTAAACCGAGTGCCATTTTGGTTCTTCTCTAGAGTGTTGGTTGGTTAAGGTTTGAGGTGTCAAAAACACAAGGACAGCTAATTCTCTATTTTTTGCCGGCGCTTTTCCCGAAAAATTGAACGTTCTTTGACGAAAAACGGAAAGTTCACGCTTTGGTGACGATCGTTTACATTCAAATACGGTTAATCTCCTAGGTAGTAGCCCGAAGCCTTAGAGAACCGCGGGTCCTGCGAATGTGAAAAATTGTTTCACGGAAAGAAATAGGCCGCCACTCGACGGAGGCGGCCTTGCCTTTCAGTGAAGGGGCGTCAGGTTACTTGGCCTGGCAGCAGGGCTTCACTTCAACCTTCCAGGGCTTCAACTGCTTGAAGAAGTCGTTGCCCTTGTCGTCGACCAGGATGAAGGCCGGGAAGTTTTCGACGCGGATCTGATAGACGGCTTCCATGCCGAGTTCCGGATACTCGATGCATTCGATGCTCTTGATGGCGTCGCTCGAGAGAACGGCCGCCACGCCGCCGATCGTGCCGAGGTAGAAGCCGCCGTGCTTCTGGCAGGCGTCCGTCACGGCCTGGGTGCGGTTGCCCTTGGCGATCATGACCATCGAGCCGCCCTGGGACTGGAAGAGGTCCACATAGGGGTCCATGCGGTTGGCCGTCGTCGGACCCATGGAGCCGCAGGCGTAGCCTTCGGGGGTCTTGGCCGGGCCCGCGTAGAGGACCGGGTGCTTGAGGAGGTAGTCGGGCAGGCCTTCGCCGCGTTCAAAGCGTTCCTTCCACTTGGCGTGGGCGATGTCGCGGGCGACGATGATCGTGCCCGTGAGCGAAACGCGCGTGGAGACGGGGTGCTTCGAGAGTTCGGCGAGAACGTCCTTCATCGGCTGATCGAGGTTGATCGAGATGCCGCCCGCATCGCCGGGCTTGCGGAGTTCTTCGGGGATGAGGCTCGCGGGATTGTCGTCGAGCTTTTCGATCCACAGACCGTCGCGGTCGATCTTGCACTTGACGTTGCGGTCGGCCGAGCAGGAGACGCCCATGCCGATCGGGCAGCTCGCGCCGTGGCGCGGCAGACGGATGACGCGGATGTCGTGGGCCATGTACTTGCCGCCGAACTGGGCGCCGAGACCGATCTTGCAGGCTTCTTCAAAGAGCTTCTGTTCGAGCTCGAGGTCGCGGAAGGCGCGGCCCGTTTCGTCGCCCGTCGTCGGCAGATCGTCGTAGAAGTGGCAGGAGGCGAGCTTGACCGTGAGCATGGTGCGTTCGGCCGAGGTGCCGCCGATCACGAAGGCGATGTGGTACGGCGGGCAGGCGGCCGTGCCGAGGCTCTTCATCTTGTCGATGAGGTAGGGCACGAGCTTCTGCGGATTGAGGACGGCCTTCGTTTCCTGATAGAGGTAGGACTTGTTGGCCGAGCCGCCGCCCTTGACGACGCAGAGGAACTTGTATTCCATGCCTTCCGTCGCTTCGATGTCGATCTGAGCGGGGAGGTTGCACTTGGTGTTGACTTCTTCGTACATCGAGAGCGGAGCGTTCTGCGAATAACGCAGGGCTTCCTGGGTGTACGTGTCGTAGACGCCCTTGGAGATGGCTTCTTCGTCGCAGAAGCCCGTCCAGACGTTCTGGCCCTTTTCACCGTGGATGATGGCCGTGCCCGTGTCCTGGCAGAACGGGAGCACGCCCTTGGCGGCCGTTTCGGCGTTGCGCAGGAAGGTGAGGGCGACGTACTTGTCGTTGTCGCTCGCTTCGGGGTCGTGAAGGATCTTCGCGACCTGTTCGTTGTGCGAGCGGCGGAGCATGAAGTTCACGTCGGTGAAGGCGCGGTGGATGAGCTTGGTGAGGCCTTCGGCTTCAACCTTGAGGATGGGATGTCCTTCGAATTCGGAAACCGAGACGTAGTCCTTCGAAACGAGGGTGTATTCGGTTTCGTCCTTTCCGTGCTGGAACATCGGAGCGTACTTGAAGGCGGGATTTTGAGCCATGCTTCTTCCTTTTTTGCTGGGAAAAAGGTCCGCGCGACGCAGCGCGGACTTGTTGTCGATGCGGTGGTCGTCGGCCGCCGCGGTTGGGTCTCGTGGATTCTTCAAGGCGCCCGAAAAAGGGGCCCTGAAAAAAGTCAACGATAGATTATCCGCTCTGCCCCGCGGCTGCGCAATGCAGAGAATCACGAGTGTTGACACAGACGAAAAAGAATGCGCTTCTTTGCATTCCGTAGGCAGAGCGGCGGTTCTTACGCAAAAGGCTTCCGGGTGAGCCGGATGTCGAGCGAGAAGTTGTTGCCCTTGAAGTAGTTTCTCGAGCATAGGAGCACCTCGCCCCTGGGATTGCGGAAGGTGCGGAGGATTTCGAGGATGGGGCTCCCCGGGCGCGTGCGAAGCGTCTTCGCAAGGTCGGAGGTGACGATTTTCGCGCGCACCGACTGATCGATCGTCTGACAGGTGTCGTTGCGAAGCCGGCAGAGAAGATTGATCAAGGGCACCGTGGGTTCGGCGCGGATGGCGTCGAGAAAGCGTTCGTTTTCGGAAGGCATCCACGCCGTCGTAAGGCCGAGGACCTCGTAGGGCTGCCGGCCGAAGCGCGCGAAGTCGATGCGCCAGACGGGTTCGTTTTCGGAGAAGGGAAGGTCCTCCCCTTCTTCGGGCGCGTGAAGAAAACTCGACTGCGCGAGAATCTCGCGCGGCTGCAGGTTGTGGTAGGGGTCGAGGTTCGAGAAGGATTCGACTTCGTAGTAGAAGTTCGGCAGGTGTCCGGTGTTGATCACCTGCGAGCCCACGTGCGGCGTACGGCGCACGTAGCCCAGACGCACGAGTTCGGCGTAGGCCCGGCGCGCCGTGTGGCGGCTCACGCCGAAGGTGTCGATGATTTCGCTTTCGGTGGGGAGGACCGAACCCACGGGGTAGCGGCCCCGTTGAATGTCTTCGACAAGCGAGCGGTAGATTTTTTCCCAGAGGGGCGTGCGCATGAGGGACTTTCCAAAAAAGAACCCGCCCATCGGGAGATGAGCGGGTTGCCTTACGGGGAGAGAATCTCCCGAATTACTTCCACCAGTTCAGTTCGTCGGGGATGACGTAACGGGCGGCTTCCTGACCGGCTTCAACCTGTTCGGCGCCGATCGAGTAGTTGGTCCAGGCCGTGAGCGTACCGCAGACGATCATCAGGAAGGCGATGATGAGCATCGTCTTGCGAAGGCCGGCACGGTCACCGACGCGCTGGTCGATGATGTCGCGTTCGGGGTTCTTCGCGAAGATGTCCCACTTAACGGCGAGGCGATAGAGACCGATCATGCCGTGGAGTTCCGTGATCACGAGGAAGATGAACGTGTAGAGCATGCCGGAGTGATAGGTGTGCACGCCGATGAGGTTGGGGTCAAAGCCGCTCGGGTTCGTGAGCATGCCCATGACATGGGGGAACACGAAGAGGAAGAGCAGGAAGGCCGTGACGAGCTGGATCATCCAGAGCGTGGTGTCGGGGTGACGGAGCAGGCGATAGTGGGCCTTGATGTCGCGGCACTGATGGTACGAGGTCGGGAAGCGACGCAGAGCGCAGAGGGCGTGCAGCGTCACGCAGATCGTGATGAAGAGCACGAAGATGAAGTGGAAGGACGGATGATCCTGGCCGTCAAGGAAGTGACCGCCCGAGAAGGCGATGAGGTTCCAGAAGACGTCCTTGCCGAACTGCACCGAGCTCGTGAAGGCCATGTGGCAGAAAAGGAAGAGGCCGAGGATGAGGCCGGTGACGGACTGCGTGACGTCGCAGATGGCCGTGAAGCGGCTCTGACGCTTGGCGTCCTTGAGGCCGACGCCCCAGACGTTTTCGGTGGCCGTCGGGGTGTTGGCGTACTTGATGGATTCAGGGGTCGTCATGATGACTTGTCCTTCGGGAAGTTTGGAAATCGTAAAAACAACGCGCGGCGCCCGAATACAGGAGAGCGCCGCCCGCGTGGTTGGTCCGTGCAATCTACGTAGTGCGACTGCCGTTTGTACGGCCGAAATGATGCCCGTTTTTTCCGGCTTTGTCTTTGATGAATGTCATGAAATTTTACGAAATTCGTCCGCAGATACCCAAAGACGACGAGAAAAGCGCCTGAAAGGCCCTGTTTCTTCGACAAACTAGATAGAAACCCTGAATTTTAAGCGTTGAAATGCTCCATAAATCTGCAAAATCGGCATACGCGGATTTACGTAAAAAAAGCGGACGCCGAGGGAGAGCCCGGCGTCCGCTTCGAGGAAAAGAGAGGGACGGATGCTTACTTCGTGCCGAAGATGCGGTCGCCCGCGTCGCCGAGGCCCGGAACGATGTAGGCGTTTTCGTCGAGGTGGTCGTCCAACGCCGCGACGTAGACTTCCACGTCGGGGTGGAGTTCCGAGAAGGTCTTCACGCCTTCGGGGGCGGCGACGAGCGCCATGAACTGGATTTGCGAGCCGGGAATGCCGCGCTTCTTGAGCGTGTCGACGGCGTAGGCGCCGGAGTAGCCCGTGGCGAGCATCGGGTCGACGACGATGAAGTTGCGGCCTTCGGTGTCGGGCAGACGCACGAAGTATTCGACGGGGCGCTTGTTTTCGTCGCGGTAGAGGCCGATGTGACCGACGCGGGCGCCGGGCATGAGCGTAAGGAGGCCGTCCGTCATGCCGAGGCCGGCGCGCAGGACCGGAACGATGACGGGCTTCTTTCCTTCCATGACGGGAGCGTCGAATTCGGCGAGCGGCGTTTCGATGCGGCGGGTCGTGAGCGGATAGTCGCGCGTGAGTTCATAGCCCATCAGCATCGCGATTTCTTTGAGGAGCTCGCGAAAGTCGCGCGTGCTCGTTTCCTTTTCGCGCATGAGCGTGAGTTTGTGCTGCACGAGCGGATGGTCAACGATGTGAAGCTTGGGAAAGCGCGGATCTTTACGCATGATGGCAATACTCCGGTTGTGAATCGAAAAAAGAGCGGGCAGGGCCCGCTCGTTGGAAAGAGTGGTCAGAAGAGATCCTTGAAGAGCTCTTTTTTCTCGGCCGTGTCCTTGGCGTCCTTCTCGGCCTTGGAGGTTTCCTCCTCGGCGGGCGGGAGGGGCGGCAGCATCTTCGCCTCGATTTCCGAGAGCGAAGCGCGGATCGCCTGGAGGTTCTTGGCCTGATAGTCGGCCTGCATGGAGGCGAGTTCGGCAAGCTTGGCGTCGACTTCGCCCGAGCGCGTGCGCACAAGCGAGAGCATCTCTTCGGTGCGTTCCGAGAGCATCGTCTCGATCTTGGTCAGGCGCTCGTTCATTTCGTTGTGCAGCGCCGTCACGCGGCTCTTGTCGGCTTCGTCGGCGAGATGACGCGCCGTGCGGGCTTCCTTGTAGGCCGAACGGATTTCAAGGGAGACGCTCGCCTGCTGCCAGACGGTGTAGATGAACATGCAGAGGACGACCACGGCGAAGGCCGCCACGACGATGACGCCGAGCGGGGCCTGAATCTCGCGGTAGACGAGGTTGACGGTCATCACGGTCGAGAGGGCCGTCCAGTTGATGATGAGGAAAACGGCGAGGAGGATGAGAACCAGGATGATTCCCAGCGTTCGCAACTTCATAGTGAAACTCCGTGCCGCCCCGTTCGACGGGGCGGCCGCAAGTGAATGAATGGCGTCCGGTGCGCTCTCAAGGGGCGCACTTTCAGCATAGCAGAGAGTCTTTCGGAGAAGAAACCCCGTCGTTACGCCTTGTGGTAGCTCGTGACGAGATCCACTTCTTCGCGGGCGCCGAGCATGACGGCGACGCGCTGGTGGATCTTTTCGGGCACGATGTCGAGAATCGGCGTGTGGCCGTTCGTCGAGGCGCCGCCCGCGTTTTCCATGATCATCGACATGGGATTGGCTTCGTAGAGGAGACGAAGCTTGCCGGGCTTGGCGGGATCGCGGTTGTCGCGCGGATAGAGGAAGATGCCGCCGCGCTGGAGGATACGGTGGACTTCCGCGACCATCGCGGCGACCCAGCGCATGTTGAAGTCCTTGCCGCGGGGGCCGGTCTTCCCGGCGAGGAGTTCGTCGATGTAGCGGCGCACCGGCGCTTCCCAGTGGCGCATGTTCGAACAGTTGATGGCGAATTCCTTCGCGGCGGGGGCGACGCGGACGTCTTCCTGCGTGAGCACGAAGGTGCCCGTCGAAGGATCGAGCGTGAAGAAGACGACGCCGCGGCCGAAGGTGAGGCAGAGCTGCGTCTGCGGACCGTACATGCAGTAGCCCGCGGCGACCTGGTTGCGGCCGGGCTGCAGGAAGTCCGCGTCAACGGCCGTGCGCTTCGGACGGACGGCGGGCATCACCGAGAAGATCGAGCCGATCGAGACGTTGATGTCGATGTTGCTCGAGCCGTCGAGCGGGTCGAAGGCGATGAGGTAGGGACCGACGGGGAATTCGTCGGGCACCGACATGACTTCGGGGACTTCTTCGCTCACCATGCCGCAGACGGCGCCCGAACGGACGACGGCGTCGACGAAGATGTCGTTGCTGATGATGTCGAGCTTCTTCTGGTCTTCACCCTGAACGTTTTCGGTGCCGGCAAGGCCGAGGACGCCCGCGAGCGCACCCTGACGAACCTTGTGGCTGATCGTCTTGCAGGCTTCGGAGACGCTCGTGATCAGACGGGCGAGAACGGGGTCGAGCTCATGGAGCGATTCTTCACGGGCCAGATATTGAGAAAGAGTGGTTGCCACGATGCGATTTCCTCAGGTGGGATTGTTGAGAGCCTTTTCGACGACTTCCAAGACGCTCTCGGAAAGTCGGTCCTTGTGCAGATAAACGTTCTCGAGCGCTTCGTACTGAAGGCGCGAGAGCTGCGGCGTGTAGCGCCGCCAGTTTTCGAGCGTACGGGCGACGCGGGCCGCCACGTGCGGGTTGATGCGGTCGAGTTCGAGGACGACCTCGGTCCAGAACTTGTACCCTTCGCCGTCCTTCGTGTGGAATTCCGAGGGATTCTGCGTGAAGAACGCGAGAAGGAGCGCGTAGACGTTGTTCGGGTTCGAGAGCGAGAAGAACTCGCACTTCATGAGTTCGCGAACGCGCTCGAGCACGGGAAGTTCGCCCGCATGCGTCTTCGTCGTCGCCTGAACCGTAAGCCACTTGTTGACGAGCAAGGGCTCGGGAAGATAGGTCTGCAGCGTCTCGACCTCAAAGTTGTTCTTGCTCGGCACGTTCGAGTCGACGATGAGCTTGAGCGCGGCGAGTTCGTCCGTGAGGTTCTCGCGCTTGATGAGCTGATCGCGCACGCGGATCACCGTGTGGTGGCTCGAGGCGCCCATGAGGTAGTAGAGCGCGAGATTCTTGAGGGCGCGCTTGCCGGCGCTCTCGGAATCGGGCGAATAGGGCCCGGGCGTGACCGAACGGTCGACCGCGGCCGTGAGTTCGAGCTGCAGGCGCTTGGCGATCTGCACGCGAAGCGCTTCGCGGGCCCGGAAGGCGGCCTCGGGATCGATGAAGGGAAGCGACTCGCCGATCGTACGCTCGGAGGGAAGCTCGAGCGTGACGGCCGCGTAGGCGGGCGAGAGCGTTTCGTCCGTGAGCGTACGCTTGAAGGCTTCGAAGAAGACGGCGGGGACATTGTCCTCGCGTCCGGCGAAGCGGTCGCGAACGAGTTCGCGCGCCGTGCGAAGCATCAGTTCCTGCATCGCCTCCCAACGGTTGAAGGGATCGGTGTCGCAGGAGGCGAGCAACGCAAGGTCGTCGAGCGAATAGTCGTAGCGAAGGCGAACCGGCGCGGCGAAGCCTCGGTTGAGGCTCGGCACGGGCGCGGAAGTGAAGCCCGTGAAGACCCATTCGTGACGCGCTTCGGTGAGTTCGAGGGGCGTTTCGAGCTCGACCACGCCCTCGGGCGTTTCGAGGCGAAGCGGGCACTCCTTGCCGTCGCGGTCAAAGAAGGCGACGGGGAAGGGCATCAGAAGCGGGACCTTGTGGGGCTGACCCGGCGTGGGCGGCGTCGCCTGTTCGACGACGAGGCGGAATTTGCCGGCCGCGGCGTCCCATTCGCCTTCGACGGCGACGACGGGCGTGCCCGCCTGTTCGAACCAGCGGGCGAACTGCGAGAGGTCGCGCCCCGAAGCGTTCGCCATGGCCGTGAGGAAGGCCTCGCACGTGACGGCCGAGCCGTCGTTCGTGCGGATGTATTCGTCAAAGCCCCTGCGGAAGACCGTCTCGCCAAGGAGCGTGTGAAGCATGCGGATGACTTCGGCGCCCTTTTCGTAGACGGTCATCGTGTAGAAATTGTTGATTTCCTTGTAGCTCTCCGGACGGATCGGATGCGCCATGGGGCCGGCGTCCTCGGGGAACTGCGCGGCGCGCAGGGCCTTGACGTCCTCGATGCGTTGCACGGCGCGGGCCGTCGGGTCGCCCAACATGTCGGCGGAGAATTCCTGATCGCGGAAAACGGTGAGGCCTTCCTTGAGCGTGAGCTGGAACCAGTCGCGAAGCGTCACGCGGTCGCCCGTCCAGTTGTGGAAGTACTCGTGCGCGACCACGGACTCGATGTTGAAGTAGTCGCGGTCGGTCGCGATCGCCGGATTGGCGAGCGCGTAGCGGGCGTTGAAGATGTTGAGCCCCTTGTTTTCCATCGCGCCGAAGTTGAAGTCGTTCGTCGCGACGATCATGAAGAGGTCGAGGTCCAGATAGAGGCCGAAGCGCTTTTCGTCCCAGGCGATGGCGCGCTTGAGGCTTTCCATCGTGTGTTCGGTCTTGTCGATGTCCTGCGGCTCCACCCAGACTTCGAGCGTCACTTCACGGCCGTTGCCGAGACGGTATTTCTCGCGGCGGCACTCGAGCGTGCCCGCGACGAGCGCGAAGAGGTAGCAGGGTTTCGGATAGGGGTCGACCCAGCGGACTTCATGGCGTCCGTCGAGGAGGTCGCGCGATTCGACGCGGTTCCCGTTCGAGAGAAGGACCGGGTAGAGCGCCTTGGGCGCGCGGATCGTGACGGTGAACTTCGCGAGCACGTCCGGGCGGTCGGGCCAGTAGGTGATGCGTCGGAAGCCCGTCGCTTCGCACTGGCTCATGAGGTTCTTGCCGGAGGCGTAGATCCCGGAGAGCGCGGTGTTCTTCGAGGGGCTGAAGCGGTTGACGATGACGACCTTCGCCGCTTCGCGCAGCGCCGGAATCGTGAGCGTGGTGTCGGTGAGGGTGTATTCGCTCTCCGAGAGCGCCCGGCCGTTGACGTTCACGCTCACGAGCGTGACGGCCTCGCCGTTGAGGACGAGGTCGAGCACCTTGTCGTCCGTTTCGGGATTGGGACGCACGTCCATCGTGGACGTCACCGAGCTGCTGTCGGGGTCGAGATCGAATTCGAGATGAACCGAATCGATGAGATGCGAGGGAACTTTGTAGTCTTTTCGGAAAGTCGTGCCCATTCTTATGCCGGCCTCTGTCGAAATGGTTTGGGCCCGCCGTGCTCGGCGGGCGTGCATCGGTTGATTGTAGACAAACTGCGGTCGTTCGTGGCAAAAACGAAAAAAGGCCCCGACCGAGAGGTCGGAGCCTTTCAGAGAGTATTTCGCGGGGCCGAAATTACTTCGCCTGGGCGACGGGGAGGATTTCACCCGTGTAGTTGTGGCCGGCGGTCGGGTGGCAGCTGATGCAGTCCACCTTGGTTTCCGGGCCCATGCCCTTGTGGATGGCGGCGACGAGCGGCTTGCCCGGGTTGTACATGCGCTGAACGTCATGGCAACCGCGGCAGGCTTCGAAGTTGTCTTCGCGCATCGATTCGAGGACGGCGGCGGCCATTTCCGGACGCTTTTCAATCTGCTTTTCGGGGGTGCTGAGCGAACCCTGGATCTGACCGAAGAGCGAGATCGAACCGGCCTTGGCCTTGTACATGAGCATTTCGACGTAGTCGATCGGGCCGACATGTTCGTTCGAGTGGTTCTTCAGGTGGCAGTCCGAGCAACCGGCGGAAGCGCCCGAAGCGGTGCGGAAGTGATCGCCCTTCTGATAGGCGATGTAGGTCGCATCCATCGAGTGGCAGAATTCACCGCAGAACTTCGGCGTGCCAGCCCAGTGCACGACGCTCGTGAGAATACCGACGAAAATGATGCCGACGACGACGCCGATGAGGCCGATGCCGGCAAGATACCAAACGCTGTTCTTTTCCATCTTGGAGCCTTTTGTTGAAGTTCACCGCCGATCCGGAGGGAGTGGGACGGCGGGAGCATTGTCTTTTCGTCGGCGGCAAACGAATAGCGGGGTCTTCGCCGACACTAAGCAGGCTGTAATGTTATTCAGAAAAATGTAAGAAATGTTTTTCAGCGGTTGACTACAGTCAAAGAGAGCGGAAATTCCTGCAAAAAGGTGGATACTTTGCCGCTTGGGTCTAATGAACTACGTGTAATTCCTTAAACGGTTCCACTTGTTCTTTGAAACACCTTACTGCGCAAGCGCTACGGCGATGTTGTCGCAGGGCATGAGCACCCAGGCGGGGCCCTGGCGGCGCAGTCCGTGGTGCGCGCGGGCAAAGCCTACGAGCGTAAGGCCCGAGGGAAGGCGGACGGTGCATTCGCCGCCGTGGTCGTCGCGGTCGCAGTGGACGACCGTGCCCTCAAGGAGGTTGTCGGCCGTTTCCGGGGGCTCCGAGAAGACTTCGACGCCGGTCGCCTTGCAGAGCGCGACGACGCGCATCCCTTCGCGAAGGCCGAGAAGCTGGGCGCTTTCCTTGGTGACGGATGCGCGGATGAGATGGTCTTCGTCGATTGCGAGGAGAAGCCGCACGAGGGCCGAGCCGATCTTGAGGGTGTGGATGGTGGCGGGCAGCTGGTTGCGCATGGAGATCAGAAAATGTCCTCCCGCCGCGGAGAGACCTTCGGCGCCGTTTCGCCCGAACTCTTCAAGCACGCGGCGGCGGGCGCGCACGAGCGCCTCGTTGAGGCGCAGCACCTCTTCTCCGCGGGACGTGATGCGGGTGCCACCGCCCGAGCGGCCGCCCACGACCTTCTCGACGAGCGGACCGCCCGCAAGGTTCGAGAGGGTCTCGATCGCCTGCCAGGCCGCCTTGTAGCTCACGCCCGCGCCGCGGGCGGCTTCGGAGATCGATCCCACGTCAGCGACGCGCCGAAGAATGTCGAGTCTTTTGTCAATCGTCTCGTTCAAAAGGTGCGTGAGCAAAACCGGATCGGCCTGAACGTTTTCCTGCGGCATGCATGTCTCCAGGGAGGTTTCCTTGCGGCAAAATCGAAATGTCGTTATTCTTTTTTAGAATAACGAGAGCGGGGGCGTTTTCGCCCTCGCGATCGTGTTCTCACTCTACCAAATTTCAGGACGGTACCGTTCGTATGCCGTCCGTAAGGAGAATCGCAAATGAAGAAGACCTGCCTTGCCCTCCTGCTCGCCGCCGTGGCCTCGGGTTCGCTCTACGCCGAAACCGTCCGCGTGGCCGTTGCCGCCAACTTCACGGCGCCGATCAAGGAACTCGCTCCGATCTACGAAAAGGCCACGGGCGACAAGCTCTTGCTTTCGTTCGGCGCTACGGGCGCCTTCTACGCCCAGATCAAGAACGGCGCTCCCTTCGACGTGCTCCTCGCCGCCGACTCGAAGACCCCGGCCAAGGCCGTGAAGGAAGGCTTCGGCGTGGAAGGCACGAACTACACGTACGCCATCGGCAAGCTCGTCCTCTGGAGCTCGGACGCCGGCTTCATCAAGGACCAGAATTCGCTCAAGAGCGACAAGCTCCAGAAGCTCGCCGTCGCGAATCCGAAGCTCGCTCCCTACGGCGAAGCCGCCCACCAGGCGATGGAAGCCCTCGGCATGAAGGTCGCCCTCACGCCCAAGATCGTCGAAGGCGACAACATCGGCAAGACCTATCAGTTCGTCGCCACGGGCAACGCTCAGGCCGGCTTTGTCGCCATGAGCCAGTGCGCCAAGGACGGCAAGTTCACGTCGGGTTCGGGCTGGGTCGTTCCGCAGGAACTCTACAAGCCCATCACGCAGGACGCGGTCCTTCTGAAGGCCGGTGAAAAGAACGAAGGCGCCAAGCGCTTCCTCGAATACCTGAAGACGAACAAGGAAGCCGACCGCATCCGCTTCGTTTACGGTTACGATACCGCCAAGTAATCTTAGAGAGAGGAGAATGGCATGCCGCTTACGCCGGCCGACCTCGGTCCCGTGTGGCTGAGTCTGAGACTCGCGTTCGTCACGACGGTTTTTCTGCTCATACTCGGCATGCCGCTCGCGTGGTGGCTTGCGCAGCGAAAGAGCGTCCTGTGCGCGCCGATCAGCGCGATCGTGACGCTCCCGCTCGTTCTGCCGCCCTCGGTTCTGGGCTTTTACGTCCTGGTCGCCCTCGGCCCTTCGGGGCCGATCGGCGCCTTTACGCAGCTCTTCGGAATCGAGACGCTCAACTTCACCTTTACGGGGCTCGTGGTGGGAAGCGTGATCTATTCGCTTCCCTTCATGGTGCAGCCCCTGCAGAACGCATTCGAAGCCGTGGGGACGAAACCCATGGAAGTCGCCGCGACGCTGAGGGCGGGACCTCTGGACGCCTTCTTTTCCGTCATCCTTCCCATGGCGCGTCACGGCATTTTGACGGGCGTCCTCATGACGTTCGCCCACACGATCGGGGAATTCGGGGTCGTGTTGATGATCGGCGGCAACATTCCGGGCGAAACCCAGGTGGTGTCGACCGAAATCTTTACCTACGTGGAAGGGATGGAATACGACAAGGCCCACTGGCTGGCGGGCGGCATGCTCGTCTTCAGCTTCTTCGTCCTCCTTTCCCTCACCTATTTTGAACGGCACGGCGCTGTGAGGAGCGGGCGATGAAATACGGCGTATCGGTTCGCCTCGCCCGTTCGACAGGCTTTGCCCTCGAGGCGGAGGCCTCTTTCCCCGAGAAGGGGATCACCGTGCTCTTCGGACCGTCGGGCTGCGGGAAGACCACACTTCTTCGCTGCGTCGCGGGTCTTGAACACCCCGAGGGCCGGGTCGTCATTGCCGACGAAACGTGGCAGGACGACGAAAAGGGGATCTTCCTTCCCACCCACAGCCGCGCGCTCGGCTACGTCTTTCAGGAGGCGAGCCTCTTTCCGCACCTCAACGTCGAAGAGAACCTCCGCTTCGGCCTCAAGCGCACGAAGGATCCGCGCGGAAGCGAAAAGCTCGCCGAGGCCGTGGAACTTCTCGGCATCGGGCATCTTCTGAAGCGCCGCGTCTCGGAACTCTCCGGCGGCGAGCGGCAGCGCTGCGCCATTGCGCGCGCGATCGCGATGACGCCCAAGGTTCTCCTGATGGACGAACCGCTCGCGGCGCTCGACTGGAAGCGTAAGGAAGAGATTCTTCCCTGGCTCGAGCGTCTTCGCGACGAACTTTCGATGCCGATCCTCTACGTGACGCACTCGGCCGAGGAAATGATGCGCTTGGCCGACCGCGTGATCGCGATGAAGGACGGAAAGATCGTCTCTTCGGGAACGCTCAACAAAGTGCTCGGCGCGATCGAAACGCCGGTGCGCCGCGCCGAAGGGCCCGTCGTGGTCCTCGACGGCACGGTCGAGTCGATCAACGAGCGCTGGTCCGTGGCCGAGGTGCGCACGAAGTCGCTTGCCTTCGAAGTACCCAAAAAGCATCTTCAGTTGGGTGACGCCGCGCGTCTCGTCGTCGCGGCCCGCGACGTGAGCATTGCGCTCGACCGGCACGACGATCAGTCGATCCGAAACGTGCTCCCCGCCGAGATCGTGTCTCTCGAGGCCGATCCTTCGGAAGGCCGCACGCTCGTGACGCTTCGCTCGGGCGAAGAAACGGTGCTCTCGCTCGTCACGGACGAAAGCGTGGAGCGCCTGCAGCTGCGCCCGGGACTCTCGGTGTGGCTTCAGGTGAAGTCGGTCGCCGTCGCGCTCTGATTTTTTTCCGCCAAAACGCAAACGGGCCCGTCCGAAGACGGGCCCGAATTTTTAGAAGCGTCGCAGACGCGCCGATCAGCAGCGGCGGGCGAGTTCGACGGCCTTGCCGATGTAGGTGGCGGGGGTGAGCGCAAGGAGTCGATCCTTGGCGTCCGCCGGGATGTCGAGGCCGGCGATGAATTCGCGCATCGTTTCCTTCGTGATGCCTTCCTTGCCGCGGGTGAGCGCCTTGAGCTGCTCATAGGGGTGCGGCACGCCGTAGCGGCGCATGACGGTCTGAACGGCTTCGGCGAGGACTTCCCAGGCGTGGTCGAGGTCTTCGGCGATGCGGTGTTCGTTCACCTGAAGCTTGCCGAGGCCGCGCGTGAGCGCGTTGTAGCCGATGAAGCAGTAGCCGAAGGCGACGCCGAGGTTGCGAAGCACCGTGGAGTCGGTGAGGTCGCGCTGCCAACGGGAGACGGGAAGTTTGCCGGCGAGGTGGCCGAGGAGGGCGTTCGCGATGCCGAGGTTCCCTTCGGAGTTTTCGAAGTCGATCGGGTTCACCTTGTGCGGCATCGTAGAGGAGCCGACTTCGCCTTCCTTCAGCTTCTGCTTGAAGAAGCCCATCGAGATGTAGCCCCAGACGTCGCGGTCGAAGTCGAGCAGAATCGTGTTGGCGCGTTCGATTTCATGGAAGAGTTCGGCCATGTAGTCGTGCGGTTCGATCTGGATCGTGTGGGTGTTGAAGGTGGCGCCGAGACGTTCTTCGACGACGCGCTTCGAGAAGGCTTCCCAGTCGAAGTCGGGATAGGCGATGAGGTGGGCGTTGAAGTTGCCGACGGCGCCGTTCATCTTGGCGAGGATCTTGACGCTGCGGATGGCTTCGATCACGCGGCCGAGACGAACGGCCACGTTCGCGAATTCCTTGCCGACGGTCGTGGGCGAAGCCGTCTGACCGTGGGTGCGCGAGAGCATCGGGATTTCAGCCCATTCCTTGGCGAAGTCCGCGATCGTCGCGTGGATCTTTTCGAGGTACTCGACGAGTTCCTTGCGGCCTTCCATGAGCATGAGCGCGTGGCTCGTGTTGTTGATGTCTTCGCTCGTGCAGGCGAAGTGCACGAATTCGGCGGCGCTCTTCAGTTCCTCGTCGTGGGCGACGCGGTCCTTGATCCAGTATTCGACGGCCTTGACGTCGTGGTTCGTCGTCTTTTCGATCGTCTTGACGGCTTCGCAGTCTTCGAGCGAGAAGTTTTCATAGAGACCGCGCAGGAAGGCCTGGCCCGATTCGCTGATGCGGGGCAGTTCTTCAAAGCCCGCTTCGGAGAGGGCGATGAGCCATTCGACTTCCACGCGCACGCGGGCGTTCATGAAGGCGTATTCGGAGAAGATGCTGCGCAACGCGTCCGTCTGACGGGCATAACGGCCGTCGATCGGAGAAAGAGCGGTAAGAGCGTTGAGTTCCATTTGAGAGGAATCCTCGGATAGATAAAGAAAAGGAGAAGCGGGACGTCGGGCGCCTGCAGAATGGGGGGCGCCGCAAGAGGTGCCTCATTCTAGCAAAAGGGAGGAACCTGCGCCCGAAGGTAAAGGAAGTCCGGGAACTCGTGAGGAAATATTGCTTTTGTGTGGAAGTTCGAAAAAGGAAAACGGGGCGTGCCTTTCGTCAAGAGCCTTGCGGGACGGGAATGCTGAACGTTTGTTCAGCATAGAGGGAGTCGATTTTTCCCTGCGTTTCGTTACCGTCGCACATAGTCGGAGAGACATTCCCGAGCGGCGCTTTCGTATAGTGAAGCCATCGGGAACGACGCAGTTCCCTCATTACCACACAAGGAACCAAGATGACGAAGACGAAGAAGATTTTGGCTACGGTTGCCGCCCTCGGCGCGATGACGGTGAGCGGGTTCGCCCTCGCGGCGCCGGCCGACGGTCCTCGCCGCGGTTCGGACGTTCCGCCCTGCGTGGAACGCAGCGTTTCGGCAGCGGACTGGGCGGCCGCCCGCTATGAAAGCCTCGGCGAAATGCTCACGCTCACCGATGCGCAAAAGCCTCTCTGGAAGGCCTATGTCGACGCGCGCATGGCCCGCTTCGCCGAAGCGCCCCGCGACGTCAAGCCCGCGGTCGACGTGCAGGATCGGCTGGAGCGCCGCGCCGAACGTCTCGCCGCCCGAGCCGACCGCGTGAAGAAAATCGCCGATACCCGCGCCGAACTCCTGAAGTCCCTCTCGGTCGAACAGAAGTACGTGCTCGAATCGTATGAATACCGCCACCGCGGTGACGGCCCCGACTTCCGCCGCGACCGTGACGATCGTCCGCTCCCGCCCCATATGCGCGACCGTGACGACCGCCCTTTCCCGCCGCATCACCGCATGATGCCGCATCACCCCTACGGTCCGGGTTTCGACTGCCCGTGGCGTTGATGCGCTAAAGCACGCAACCTAAACAAAACGCGCCCGAAAGGGCGCGTTTGTCATATGGCAGAATGAAAAACTCAGTCCCAACCGAAGCGCTTCGCGAGGCGTTCGTTCGCGGCGTTGAGGCGCGAGAGCAACTGAATGGGCGTGATGGAGCCGAGCTTTCGGGAAATGTGGGCGCGGTGCACTTCGACCGTGCGGGTCGAGAGGTTGAGGAGTTCCGCCACTTCCTGATTGCGCTTTCCCTGGTAGAGAAGCTCAAGGACTTCGCGCTCGCGGCGCGAGAGATTGTCGAGCAGGAGCTTCAGCGTCCGCTTTTCCTGCAGGGCCTCGCAGATGTCGAGGGCCTTGCCGATCGTGAAGTAGAGGACTTCGGGGTCGACGGGCTTTTCAAAGAAGCTCACGGCGCCGTTTTCCATGGCGCGCACGACGGAGCGCATGTCGGCCGAGCCCGAGAGGAAGATGACGGCGATGGGACTTTGGGCGCTGCGCAGTTTTTCCTGCACTTCGAGCCCGCCGATTCCCTTCATGTGCAAATCGAGCACGAGCACGCCCGGACGGTCGAGGTCCACTTCTTCCAAAAAGGCTTCGCCCGACGGAAAGGTGCGCACGTTCATGCCGTGTGTCGCCAGGGCGAAACGGATGGTTTGGCGCACGTCGTCGTTGTCGACCACCCAGACGGGGGCGGAAATTCTGCTTCGTTTTTCTTCCATGGCGCTCAACGGTGAAGGCATCGGTATCGGACGCGGGGAAAAGAGACGGTTGCGGCAAAGAGACCGAAGTCTTGCATTATACGGGCAACCTTGGGGAAATTGCTGAGATAATGAGAAGAAGCACCGGAGATTTCCGGCCTCATACCCGACATCTCGCCTGACACATGAAAGATTTCGCCGCCTACGACAATTCGCCGAGAACGGACCGGACGGTGCATCCCGCGGAGGGGACGCTCGCCGCGGCGGCGCTTGCGCGAAAACTCCCCAAAACGCTTTCGCTCGGGACGGTCGGCTGGTACCACCCTTCCTGGCGGGGAACGGTCTACGACCGCTTTACGGGGGAGCGCCCAGACTGGTTCCAGACCTACGCCGCTTATGCAGCGCATCCGCTCTTTCGCACGACGGAATGGGTGCTCCCGCGCAAACGTCGAACGGACGAGCGCGACTGGCAGCGAATCGCCCTTTTGACGCCTCCCGACTTTTCCCCGTTCATCCGCCTTTCGGGGCGCGTAACGGATCCCGTGCTTCGGCAGCGCCGCGGCGAGGCGGCGGGCGAGAACCCTGAGTTTCTCTCGATCGAACTCGTGCGCGAACTCGTGACGGAGCCGATCGCCAAACATTTCGGCGCGAATCCCCCGGGCGTGCTTCTTGACCTTCTCGCCGATCCGAGACGGGGCGCCTATCGTCCGGCGGAGCGCAAGGCCTTTTACGAGAGGCTCGAAGTCTTTCTCGCGCGCTGGCGCGAGGAGACCGAGGCACCGCTCTACGTGAACGTGCGCACGCCTCTTCTTCAGACGCCCGCCTTCATGAAGCTGCTGCTAAAGAGCGGGGCGTATTCCACCCTCACGCTCACGTCGGGAGGCGCGAGCCTCTCGGCGCAGCTGCGCTCGCTTGCCTGGTACGAGGAAGCGGCGGGAGAGGCCGCCCTTCGCACGCCCTTGATTCTTCGCTGGCTCGCGCCGCAGGTGCCGACGCACTTTCGAGGCGAGCAGGCGCAGCGGGATCCCGTCACGACGACGCGTCTCGCGTACGCCGCGGCGCACGCCCTGAACGCGGGACGCAGGGTCGTCTTTCTCGCCGACGAAAAGGCGGAGGGAGACGCCCCCGGGACGGTCATGCGCTTCGCCGAATCCGTGGCGGAGCGCCTTCGCAAGATGCGCGAGGAGGCGGAGCGGGAAAAGCGCAACGCTCCGCCCGAACTTCCGCCCCTTCAACCGAGTCAGAAATAAGTCGACTCGACGGTCTTTCGCTCGCTTTTCTTCGCGTCCGCAACGGGGCGGCCGCAAAGAACGAAGCAAAGCAGCGTTTCGTTTTCCGGATCGTAGAGTCCGCCAGGCTGACGGAAGTCCTTTCCGGACACGGTCTTGGCGGCGTAGCCCGCGAGATGCAGAGCGTCGAGCAGGCGCATGAGGGCGGCGCCCGCCGAAAGAAGCCGTTCGTCTCGGTCGCGGCGGGGCGCGTCCTTCATTTCGCGCAGAATGAGCGCGAGGCAGCCCGAGCCCTTCTTCACCTTTTTCACGGCCTTTTCCCGCGCTGCCTCATCGGAGCCCTCGGGGAGTTCCGCGAGGAACACTTCGCCGAGCGCTTCGCGGTCTTCGCAGATCACGACGCGGAAGGGATAGGCGTCGTCGTGGCAGGGAGCGTTCTCAAGAAAGCGAAGGATTGCCTGCCATTCTTCCCGATCGGGAGCGGGGCCCGTCAGATATTTGGGCCCGAGCGAGGCGCGGGTCAGCAGTGCCGAGTCTTCGGACATGGGTTTTCTCCTCAAATGGTGTTTTGACGTCCCGCGGGGGAGGCGTCCGAGTGTCTACAATACGTCATTCGCACGGGCGTTGCCCGATTCTCCATTTTTACTCTTCTGCACCATGAAGCGCATCTGGGATATTTCACCCGCGGTCGGCGTCACGAGTCCCGTTTTTCCGGGGGACGCACCCTTTACGATCGATTGGTCGGCCCGCGTCTCCGAGGGAGACTTCGCCAACGTGTCGATCCTGCGGTTTTCGCCCCACATCGGGGCGCACGTCGACAGTCCCATGCATTTGGATTCCGCCGCGCCTGACGTGGCGGGACTGAAGCTTGAGACCTTCATCGGGCGATGCCGCGTGGTGGATCTTTCGCAAAACGGAAAGACGGGAGAAATCGGTCCCGACGAGTTTCCGCTTCGAAATCTCCCGACGCGGGTGCTCGTCAAGACGCGCGCGAAGCGCGTCGACGGCTGGTCCACCGACTACCGTCCGATTTCGCCCGCGCTCATGCGGCGGATCATCGACGCGGGCGTCGTGCTCTTGGGCGTCGACGTGCCGAGCGTGGATCCCGCGGAGAGCACCGTTCTTCCCTCGCACCGCATTGCGCTCGCGCACAACCGCGTGCTGATGGAGAACCTCGATTTGTCGGAAGTCCCTGCGGGCGACTACGAACTGATCGCTCTTCCGCTCCGCCTTTCGGGCGCGGAAGCGAGTCCCGTGCGCGCCGTGCTTCGTTCTCTCACCGTAGGTCGATAATGTCTCAGAAATACGTTCAGCCCCTTCGCATCCGCTTCAGTCACTGCGATCCCGCGGGGATCGTCTATCACCCGCACTACTTCACGATCCTCAACAACCTGATGGAGGACTTCTGGCGGGACGTTCTGGGCTACGGCTATGAAGGGATGACCGAGCGCCGCATGGGCTTTCCGGTGGTGGGCGTGCACGTGGACTTCTGTTATCCGAGCCGCGTGGGCGACGAATGCGTGATGAAGTGCTGGATCGAACATCTCGGCACCTCGTCGATCCGCTTTGCGATGACGATCGAAGGCGTCGACGGTACGCTTCGTCTGCAGGGCACCGAAACCGTGGTGTGCGTGAAGCCCGCGGGCGACGGGGAGGGGCTCGAGAGCCTTCCCTTCTCGGAAGAAACCCGCGCGAAGCTTCTGCCTTACTTCATCGATTCGAAACTTTCGGTTCGCGCCTGAAAATCTTCGCCGAGCGCCTCAAGACGCGCGTCCTCGCCGGCAAGAAGCCGAAGGACCGCCGCTCGGCGCTCGTTGGCGCCCGTCGTGAAAAAACGATGCTCGGGCGAGAGACCGTCCGAGAGCGCGTCGTGGGCCGCAAGTCTACGTTCCAACTGCCGTACGACGGCGGGCGCGGGGTCGATGAGTTCGACCCCGGGGCCGGCGACTTCGTGCAATACATCCGACAAGAAGGGATAGTGCGTACAGCCGAGCACGAGCCGGTCGGCCTGCGCTTCGACGAGGGGCGCGACGTAGCGTCTCGCAAGTTCCACCGTTTCGGGCGCATGAAAGGCGCCCTTTTCCACGCAGTCCATGAGACCGGGGCAGGGCTGATCCAATACCTTCACGTCGGCGGGCGCGAGCGTCTTCAGATGTCGGTACTTGGCGCTTCGGATGGTCTTGGTGGTGGCGAGCACCCCGATCACCTTCGTCTTCGTTTCGCGGCAGCCCGGGAGCACCGCGGGCTCGATTCCGATCACGGGAATCGAAAGGCGTTCGCGAAGCACCGCCGCGCCGACGGCGGTCGCCGTGTTGCAGGCGAGCACGATCGTCTTGACGTTTCGGGAGAGAAGAAACCTGACGAGCCCGTCGAGCCGCTCGAGAATGTATTCGTCCGAGCGGTCGCCCCAAGGGGCGCCCGCACAGTCGGCGGCAAAGACCGTGGATTCACCCGGGAGGAGTTTTCTCAACGCCGCGTAGACGGAGAGTCCCCCGAAGCCCGAATCCAAAATCCCGACGGGGGCTCGGTTCACGAGCGCACCTCCGCGGTCAACACCGCGTCGAGCCCCGTCGTGACGCGGCCGCTGGGCCACTCGACGATCGGGCGCTTGATGAGCGTGGGCTTTTCGAGAAGCAGAGTGCGAAGCGTGTCGGTGTTCTCCGCCGCGAGTTTTTCTTCGGGCGTGAGCGTGCGCCAGGAGGTGCCGCGGCGGTTGACGAGCGTCTCCGCCCCCACGGCCGCGAGCCAGGCGTCGATTTTGTCCTGCGTGAGCGGCGTCTTTCGGAAATTCACGAATTCGTGTTCGATTCCCGCATTGTCGAGGTGGGCGAGCGCCTTTTTGACGCTCTGGCAATTGGGAATGCCGTAGACCTTGAGCATGCTTCCTCCTTGGCGATGCGAGATTATGCGGCGGCGCGGCCGAGACGGTCGGCGACCGCGGCCCAGGGGCCCGTCGAGGGCGTACGGAGCGCGAGAATGCGGTCCGCTCCGGCGCGGTCGAGTTCGTGCAGGTTTTCGTAGAGCGCCCGACCGTAGGCAAGCGGATCCGATTCGGCTGCGATCGTAAAGACCGGATGAACGGGGAGGCGCGCGAGGAGTTCCGCGGGGGCCATGACGGCGATGCGCTTGTCGGCGAGTTCCGAGGCGCGTGCGAGAAGCGACGCCTCGTCGTGGAGTTCGAGCTTCGTGTGCGGAGCGTAGTGGCTCTTCAAACGCCCCGAAGCGCGCGGCGCGTTCTTTCCCGCGTCGGGGACCGCAAAGCCCAAGGTTTCCTCGAGCATTTCCCGCGTCACGACGCCGTGGCGCAGGATCGAGGGCATCCCGTCCGAGAGGTTCACCATCGTCGACTCGATCCCGAATTCGCAGGGACCGCCGTCGAGAATCATGTCGAGCTTTCCTTCGGGCTTGAGACCGAGGTCTTCGGCGACGTGCGCCGCGGTCGACGGGCTGATGCGCCCGAAGGTGTTCGCGGAAGGCGCCGTGAGGCCCTTGTGGGTTTCGCCCGCGAAGCGCTCGAGGAGCGCGTGCGCGACCGGGTGCGAGGGGCAGCGAAGCGCCACCGTGTCCTGACCGCCCGTCACGAAGGTGCCACAGCGTTCGCTCTTTTTGAGAACGATCGTAAGGGGGCCCGGCCAATAGGTCTTCACGAGAAGCCAGGCTTCGGGCGGAACGTCGACCGCCCAGAAGGGAATGGCGTCGGGACCCGCGACGTGAACGATGAGCGGGTGATCCGCAGGTCGCCCCTTGGCGGCGTACGTGGCGAGCACCGCCTCGCGGTTGTCCGCGTCGGCGGCGAGCCCGTAGACGGTTTCGGTCGGAATGGCGACGAGGCCGCCCTCGGAGAGAATGCGGGCGGCCTTTTCGACGGCTTCAAAATCCACAGATTGCGTCATGGAAAGGAAAGTTCAAACCGGTTCGGGAAGGTTCAGAATGCGGGCGACCGCACGGGCGCGCTCGAGCGCTTCGTCGCGCGTGGCGCCGAGGACCGTGACGTGCCCCATCTTGCGGGCGCGGCGCGGTTCGGCCTTGCCGTAGAGATGAAGCTTGGCGCCCTGAACGGCGAGGACTGAAGCCCAGTCGGGGGAGCGAAGCTTCCCTTCTTCGTCAAACCAGAGGTCGCCCAAGAGGTTGAGCATGACGGCGGGCGTGCGAAGCGACGTGTCGCCCAAGGGCAACCCCGTCATCGCGCGCACCTGTGCCTCGTACTGGCTCGTCGTGCAGGCTTCGATCGTGGCGTGGCCCGAATTGTGGGGACGGGGCGCGAGTTCGTTCACGACGAGCGTGCCGTCCTTCAGAACGAAGAATTCGACGCAGAGAACGCCCACGTAGTTGAGGGCGAGCGCGATTTTCTCGGCGTAGCGCTTCGCTTCTTCGGCCGTTTCGTCGCTGACGCGCGCGGGAAGAACCGAGACGGCGAGAATGCCGTTGCGGTGATGGTTTTCCGAGACGGGGAAGACGACGACTTCGCCCGAGGCGCCGCGGCAGACGATGACGGAAATTTCGAGCGCGAGGTCGAGGCGCTTTTCGAGCACGCAGTCGACGCCGCCGAAGGTGCGGAAGGCCGCAAGGACTTCCTCGCGCGTCGTGACGCGGGCCTGGCCCTTGCCGTCGTAGCCGAGGCGGGCCGTCTTGAGGATGCCCGGGAGCAGATCCTTCGAAACGGTTTCGGCGTCGCGTTCATTGCGCACGGCCGCGTGGGGCGCGACGGGCACGCCCGCGACGTCGCCCACAAAGGTCTTTTCGCGGTTGCGGTCCTGCGTGACAGCGACGGCCGAGGCCGGAGGCGCCGTGCGCACGCCGAGCTCGGCGAGGCGCTGGAGCGCCGGCGCGGGAACGTTTTCAAATTCGGTCGTGACGGCCTTCACGCGGCGGGCGAGCTTTTCGAGAGCGGCTTCGTCGTCGTAGGGCGCGGCGATCGCTTCGAGCGACACTTCCGCGGCGGGCGCGCTTTTGCCGGGTTCGAGCACGGCCACGTGGTAGCCCATCGTGGCGGCCGCCTGGGCGAACATGCGGCCCAACTGGCCGCCGCCCATGAGGCCGAGGGTTTCACCGGGGAGAAGAATGCGGGACATGGTCGGCACCTCAGCGGGGAAGCGTCATGGCGCGGGCCTTGGCGTTCTGATCGCGGCGGAACTGCGCGAGCTTTTCGGCCACAGTCGCGTCCGTGACGGAGAGAATCTGCGCCGCGTAGAGGGCGGCGTTCGCAGCGCCCGCCTCGCCGATCGCGAAGGTCGCGACGGGAACGCCCTTGGGCATCTGCACGATCGAATGGAGGCTGTCGACGCCGCGCAGGTACTTGGAGGGAACCGGAACGCCGCAGACGGGGAGCGTGCACTTGGCGGCGATCATGCCCGGCAGATGGGCGGCGCCGCCCGCGCCGGCGATGATCACCTTGAGGCCGCGGTCGCGGGCCGTTTCGGCGTATTCGAACATTTCGTCGGGCATGCGGTGGGCGCTCACGACGCGCGCTTCGAAGGGAATCCCCATCAGGTCGAGCATGTCGGCGGCGTTTTTCATCACCTCCCAGTCGGAGTTGCTGCCCATAACGATGCCGACGAGCGGAGCGGAGTGTTCCATGGCGAAACCTCTTAGAGAAAAAGAAAATCAATGAAAAGGGAAAAACTTTCGGAAGGCGTCCGCGGGGACGCCTTTCGAAGGTTCTTCCGCACGCTAAGACGGAAACGGGGCGCACGGCGCCCCGTTTCGTGGAATCGGACCTTATTCGATGTCCGTGTCGGCCAAGCGGCGCAGCGCTTCGCGATACTTGTCGGCCGTCTTTTCAATGATTTCGGCCGGGGCGCGCGGCGCAGGCGGGGTCTTGTCCCAGGGCTGCGCTTCGAGCCAGTCGCGGATGAACTGCTTGTCGAAGCTCGGCGGCGACATGCCGACTTCGTAGCTTTCGGCCGGCCAGAAGCGGCTCGAGTCCGGCGTCAGGACTTCGTCCATGAGGCGGACGTTCCCTTCGGCGTCGAGACCGAATTCGAACTTCGTGTCGGCGATGATGATGCCCTTCGTCGCGGCGTATTCGGAGGCGCGGCGATAGAGTTCGAGCGTGGCGCTGCGGATCTTGTTGGCGATATCTTCACCGTAGAGTTCGACGACGCGTTCAAACGTGATGTTTTCGTCGTGCGTGCCGACGGCGGCCTTGCCGGCCGGCGTGAAGATCGGTTCGGGGAGCTTTTCGCCCATGCGCAGGCCTTCGGGGAGCTTGATGCCGCAGACGGCGCCCGTCTGGCAGTATTCCTTCCAGCCGCCGCCGATCAAGTAGCCGCGGGCGACGCATTCGACGAGGATGGGCTTCAGGCGCATGGCGACGACGGCGCGGCCGCGGACCTGATCGCGTTCCTCGGGCGCGACGACGCTTTCCGGATCGATACCGGTGAGGTGATTGGGCAGAACGCCGTCGAGCTTCTTGAACCAGAAGTCGGTGATGGCGGTGAGAACCTTGCCCTTGCCGGGGATCGGGTCGTCAAGGATGACGTCGAAGGCGGAAATGCGGTCGGTGGCGATGATGAGGAGTTTGTCGTCGCCGACGGCATAGCTTTCGCGCACCTTGCCGCTGTAGACGCGGGGCAGGGACGTGATGGTCGTCTTGGAAAGACCGGTCATGTGTTGCTCTCCCAGAGAGATAGTCAAATCGGACGGAGTGATTGTACCGCTTTGACGGTCCTTGCTCAGAGGATGAGGCCCAAAACTGCGGGAACCGCGATGAAAAGCCAGGTGAGCCCGAGAATGAGGCAGGCGATGAGGACGGCGGCGCTTCCGAGGTCCTTGGCGCGGCCGCTCAAGGGATGGAGCTCCGGCCCGATGCGGTCGACGACGGCCTCGACGGCGGAATTGAGAAGTTCCACCAGAACGAGGAGCAGAAGCGAGAGGATGAGAAGAAGCTTCTCGAGCGCCGTGACGGGGAGAAGGAGCGCCACGGGCGTCAGCACGATCGTGAGCATCGCTTCTTCGCGGAAGGCGGCTTCGTTCTGCCAGGCGGCGCGGAAGCCCTGAAGGGAATAGCCGAAGGCGTTCAAAAGGCGGCGAAGGCCCGTTTTTCCTTTGAGCGCGTTGGCGTCTTGGGGTTTTTCGTTCGTCATGGAGCAAAAGACTAAACGAAAACGCGCGCTTGTGGCGTCAAGCGCGCGTCTCGGAGTTGTCACTCAATCAAATCACGTCGATTAAATCACGTTCGCCTTGAGCGTGCCGTCGGCGTAGAGCGCGGCCATGCGGTCGAGCATGACGGGCTTGATCTTGGCGCCCTGGCCTTCGCAGCCGAACTCGAGGTAGCGGCGCTTGCAGAGTTCCGTGGCGGCCTTGCGGGCGACCTTGAGGAATTCGCGCGGGTCGAACTTCGAGGGATTTTCGACGAGGAAGCGGCGGACGGCGGCCGTCATGGCAAGACGGATGTCCGTGTCGATGTTGACCTTGCGAACGCCGTGCTGGATGGCCTTCTGAATTTCTTCGACGGGCACGCCGTAGGTTTCGCGCATGTCGCCGCCGAATTCGCGGATTTCGGCGAGGTATTCCTGCGGAACCGAGGAGGAGCCGTGCATGACGAGGTGGGTGTTCGGGAGGCGTTCGTGAATTTCACGCACGCGGTCGATCGAGAGGATTTCACCCGTGGGCTTGCGCGTGAACTTGTAGGCGCCGTGCGAAGTGCCGATGGCGATCGCGAGCGCGTCGATCTGGGTGGCCTTCACGAAGTCGGCGGCCTGATCGGGGTCCGTGAGGAGCTGTTCGCGCGTCATCTTGCTGTCGGTGCCGTGGCCGTCTTCCTTGTCGCCGCGCATCGTTTCCAAGGAGCCGAGGCAGCCGAGTTCGCCTTCGACGGAAACGCCGATGCAGTGGGCCATTTCCACGACGCGGCGCGTCACGTCGACGTTGTATTCATAGGTGGAGATCGTCTTGCCGTCGGACATGAGCGAGCCGTCCATCATGACGGACGTGAAGCCCGAGCGCATGGCGCCCTGGCAGACGGCCGGGCTCTGACCGTGGTCCTGGTGCATGCAGACGGGAACGTCGGGATAGGCTTCGACGGCGGCGGAGATGAGGTGGCGCAGGAACTGTTCGCCGGCATACTTGCGGGCCCCGGCGGAGGCCTGCATGATGACGGGGGCGCCGACTTCGCTCGCGGCGGCCATGATGGCCTGAACCTGTTCGAGGTTGTTGACGTTGAAGGCGGGCACGCCGTAGCCGTTTTCGGCGGCGTGATCGAGCAATTGACGCATGGAAACGAGGGCCATGGCGGGAAACTCCGATCTAGAGAAAAGAGAAAAGGGACGGCGGGACGCCGTCCTGTTGTTAGTTCGAATTGTATAGGGAAAAAGAAGGGCTTGCGTCAACGAGACGTGTTCTCGCCGCTCTCGCCGATCGTCGTCCTCACGCACCATTCGGACCAGGAGCCGGGATAGAGCCCCGCGTAGGAAAGGCCGGCGAGCCGCGCGGCGAAGATCGTAAGCGACGCGGCGATCCCGGAGCCGCAGTAGTGCAGAACCGGACGGCCGTCTCCCTTGAGCGTTTCGGCGAAAATCGCGCGGATCTCTTCGGGCGTGCGCAGACGTCCGTCCTTCAAAAGACGCGAGGCGGGAAGGCTCACCGACTCAGGAATGCGTCCGGGGCGGGCGTCAACGGGTTCGACGAGCCCCACCCAGCGGTCGTGCGGACGGGCGTCAAGGAGCACGTGCGAACCCGCGCGGAAAATCTCGAGCGTCTCTTCGAAGCTGAAGACGCCGGAAGGCTTTTCTGCGAGGGGCGCGAGGGTCTTGGCGGGGCGCGTCGAAGGAGCGTTCACCGTCTCGAATCCGAGCCGCGTCCAGAGGGCGAAGCCGCCGTCAAGAAGTGCCGCCTTTGGAAAACCCGCGAGAAGCGCGGCGTACCAGGCGCGGGCGGCCGAGCCCATGCCGCCGTCGTCGTAGAAGACGACGGTGTCTTCGGGCGTGACGCCGATCGACGCGAGGAAGGCTCGGACTTCTTGGGAGTCCTTCCAGGGATTGCGTCCGCGGCCGGGTTCGCCCCGGTCGACGAAGGAGGGACAAAGGGGCGCGTGGAGCGCCCCCGGAAGGAAGGCGGCGGGGGCGGGACGCACGTCGACGACGACGGCGTCCGCGGCGCGGAGCGCTTCGGGGGAAAAGAGAAGATGGGTCATGACGATGTGAGCACGCTCGGGTTGGCGGCGATCTGCTTTTTGATGCCCGTGAGAATGGCGCGGGCGATTTTCCGCTGGTGAGCGCGGTTTTTGAGAAGGCGCTCTTCCTGCGGGTTCGAGATGAAGGCGGTTTCAACGAGAATCGACGGTATCCCCTGGCCCTTCAAGACGGCAAAGCCCGCCTGCTCGACCTTTTCCTTGTGAAGACGGTTGATCTTCTTCATTTCGCGCAGCACCGCGGCGCCGAGGCCGAGACTGTAGGAAATGGTCCAGGAACTCGTCATGTCGATCAGGACGCTCGCGACGGTCTTGTCGACGTTCGCGATGTTGACGCCGCCGATCAGGTCGGATTCGTTCTGACGCTGGGCGAGCCATCGGGCCGAAGCGCTCGTCGCGCCCCGCTGCGAAAGCGCAAAGACGGAGGAGCCCCGCGCGGAACTCTTCACCCACGCGTCGGCGTGGATGCTGATGAGAAGGTGCGCACGGGCCTTGCGGGCGATCGCGACGCGGCCGCCCAAGCTCACGAAGTGGTCCGACGAGCGAGTGAGAATCGCGCGCATGTCGGGCTCCTTGTTGATTTCGGCGGCGAGGAGCTTTCCGATCGAGAGAACGACGTCCTTCTCGCGCGTCTTGTTGCGGCCGATCGCACCGGGGTCTTCGCCCCCGTGACCGGGGTCGACCACGATGATGAGACGGTGCTTTTTCTGGGTCGGCTGCTTGGCGGGCGGCTTTACGGGCTTCTTGTCGTCCTTCGCCGTCGCCACGGGCGGTTTCTTGACGGGCTTCGAGGGTTCGGGGTCCTTCGCGGACTCGGGCTTCTTCTCGTTCTCAAGGTCCGCAAGCAGTGCGGCGAGTGGATCGTCCTCAACGTCGGTGTCGTCCTCTCCCTCGGCGACGCCCGCGAGGATCTTGCTGATGGGGTCGACGGGGACGGCCGGATAGAGGTCGAAGACGAGGCGGTACTTGTAGTTCGCAAAGGGCTTCAACTGAAAGACCTCGGGCTTCACGTCCGTTTTGAGGTCCATGACGAGACGCACGATGCCGGGCTGATACTGGCCGATGCGCATCGCCTGAATGTAGGGGTCGTCCGCCTTGACGGCTTCGATCTGCTTTTTGAGCGAAGCCGTGAAGTCGAGCCCTTCGATGTCGACCACGAGCCGAAGCGGGCGCGAGGAGCGCACGAAGAAGTATTTGAACTTGAGCGGGCCGTCGTGCTCGAGCGTGACGCGCGTGTATTCCTGCGCAGGCCACATGCGCACGGCGACCATCTGGGCGCCGCGCGCGAAGTCCGCGGGCAGGAAGGAAAAGAGCAGCGTCCCGGCGGCGCCGGCGATCAGTTCGCGGCGTCGCATGCGAGGGCCTCGAAGATTTGCCGGCCGGCGGGGGTGAGGGCGCGAAGGCGCGCGCGGCGGCCGAGTCCGTCGTGCTCGAGTTCGATCACGGCGTCGGCGTCGGGAAGATAGGGGAGCGCCTTTTCACTCCACTCGGTGACGGCGAGAGTGCCCGGCGCGAAGTCGTCGCGAAAGCCCGCGTCTTCGAATTCGATCGGATCTTCGAAGCGGTAGAAGTCAAAGTGCGCGAGCGTGACGCCCCAGACGGGATAGGTTTCGACGAGCGAAAACGTGGGGCTCTTGACCGGACCCGCAAACCCCGCGGCGCGCAGCATGGCGCGCACGAGCGAAGTCTTGCCCGCGCCGAGGTTGCCTTCAAGACGCAGTGCAAAGCCCTTTTCCCGGAGCAGTTCGGCGTTGCGGCCGAAGGCGTCGGAGAGCCGGGCGCCGAGACGGTCGGTGTCTTCCGGCGTCGGAAGGGCAAGGGTCAAAACGGATTCGGACACGGAGCACCTGTGTGAAAAAGAGAGAGAAGAGTCATTGTAAGCGACGCGAAGGACTCATCGCCCGCAATCGAATGCAAAGACGTGCAATGAAGCGATGCAAGGGGTAGATGTAACAAATTGTAAACGCCTCTTGCCTTTTTCTGAGGATTTCTGCATAATTCCAATTCTCCGATGAGCACTGCTCGACGGAGAAAAAAATGGGAAGCCGGAGTAGCTCAGCTGGTAGAGCAGCGCATTCGTAATGCGAAGGTCGGGAGTTCAAATCTCTTCTCCGGCACCATCAAACAGAGAGGTCTAAAACAAGTTTTCTTGTTTTAGACCTTTTTTGCATTTCGGTGTCGGAAAACCTTTCCGTCGCCCGAAAGAGCACGCCCGACCGGGAAAACCGGCCGGGCGTTTCGTCATCCAGCATCCCGCCGTCAGCGGGCGGGCGTCTTGTTCGTCGCCGCCTTGTCCGCGTCGACGGACGTCCATTCAATGATGACACAGAAGGTACCAGTGCAACGAACGACTTTAGATGCGCACTGCTCGACGCATTGGCCGCCCCGCCGCGTATTGTCGCCGCTGAGGGACTTATTACTGGCGTGGGTTTGACAAAGAAGTTGCAGAAATTACTCTGACTTTGAATCTCGGAACGAGATGACGTAATTGGCGTTCGGTTTGGAGTGTGTCGATTCCTTCTACGACACATGTGCAGAACCTTGAGAGAAAAGACTTACGCTAGTGTGAGATCGAGTGTGATTGACAAAGAAGAAAGCCTTTCCGAACGGGGGGTTTTAGGTTGCCAACAACATCTCACTGGCGCCAGCTATCCCTAGTGTGTCAAAATGACCGAACTGCGGTTCGACAAAATAAACTTCAACAGGTGAGAGTAATGGATGAAAACTCTTTGGAGAAAAATGATTTAAGTCAAATCACTGATGATGAATTGAGAATTGTCATCAAGATTGAAGGAGATGGGTTGGAGGGGCAGATTGATGCTGCCATTGCTTCACAGATCCTTGTGATTCAGCACGAGATCTTCCGCATTGTGAAGATTGTGGCATTTGGTGATGAAGCATCGACAAGGCGACTACCAAGGGATATCAAAAATAAACTGTTTGTTCAGTTCAAGGTAGAACGTGGATGCACTGAAATACTTGGAGAAATCCTTAATCCGTTGAGTGCAGTTTTTTCAGTCTGGGGTAATAAAATGACGCCCGAGCAATTGCTTGATTTGAGTAAAACTATCGCATATCTCTTTGTTGGTGGATCTTTGACTGCGGGGGCCTTGATCTGGGCAAAAGAAATTATCGTGAAATATCTTGATAACAAACATGCACAACAGACATCGCAACAAAGTTATCAGCACGCGGAGGCGATTGCAGACAAGCTCATTGAGTGTGTGAGGTCTGCGCCGAATACTATTGTTGAGGCAGCGGCTAAGAATTTTCCTAATGCTTATAAATTAGATTATGGTCCCCAAAAGTTTAATCAGCAACAGCTTGATGAATTTCGTGGACGGTCACCGAGATCTAAAATTCACGATACTAGAAAAACTCAGAGTTTCATTATTCTCAAATTAAACGGCGAGAAGAGGCCGACTTTCTATGCGGAGCTTCAGGAATTTCCTGATGGTAATACGGTTAAGGCAACTTACAGCCAGTCTGAAGATTCACTTTTTGATGAATCTGAAGATTATGTTCTTCGCGCTATGAGTTTGGCTTTTGCGGAAAATGAGCCGATTGATCTATCTGTCGTCTACTCAAGCAATGAGGCTGGTGAAATCGTTGGTGTGGTGATCTTGGGAACGGCGTAAATAAAGAATGAAAACCTTGCGCTCTAAGAAGTAAATTAAAAACAAAATGAAAGCGAAAAGGTGGCAGAGTAGGGATGGTTATTGCATGACTGTAGCCGAAGTTGGTTCGGAGTTAATTTGTCAAGAAAGTCGTTTAACTGAGCTCGCTGATTATGAGCGTTACCGTAAGAGGTGGTTCATTAAGTTGCAAAGCTACCAAATTCTTCACTTTTAGTGACTGAACTGAATTTGTTCAAGGCTGGTGTAGGCTTTAAGCGTTTTTACTGTGTCGGGGCATGGATTCGGTGCAGGCGAGCGACAACTTCTAGAGTTGAACGGTCGCCTGTCTCCGATTTTTTTTCATGCATCAGTAAAAGCGCCCTAAACAGTGAAAAATACTTGCCAGCCGCTTTCTGTTCTTTATGCATTCATCAACGGGCGGGAGCTTGTTCGGTTCTTCCTGTTTTGTCGCCCTCCATCTTTTCGGCGATCGCGTCGTTGAGCGCGTCGACGATCCCCTTGGCGAGGGCGTCGCGGTCGAGCCCCGCCGCCGAGACGCGGCCGTTTTCATATTTGAGGTCGTTCAAGGTGATGCGGGCGTTCAGGACCTTGTTCACCTTTCCCGCCTGCTTTTCAAGCCCTCTCTTGCCCGTGAGCGCTCCGAAGATCGAAGCGATTTCGGCGACCTTTTCAATCTGCTTCGTTTCCTTGGTGCCGGGCTTTTCGATGACGAGCGTCTTCACCGCCGCGCGAAGCGGCTCCTTCGTGTCGACGTCCATTCCCGTGAGGCGAAGCCCGTTCAAGGTCGCAAGCGACTTGTTGCCCGCGTCGACGAGGTCGAACTTGGTGAGCGACGCGTCGCCCTTCCACTCTACGACCGGCGTGTCCTTCTGCATGGCAAGCGCCAGATCCCCAGCGACGTTGAGGGTGCCCGACTTTGCGCCGTAGCCCGCGAACTTTCTCGTGAGCGGCGAGAAGGGCGAGAGCTGCAGATTCTTCGTCGTGAGCGCGAGGTTCGCGGCGACCGGATTGGCGCCCGCCTTCCCCTTGACAGACAAAGACCCGCCCGCCACGTTGGCGGAGAGCGAAAGGTCGCCCCGGTTATCCTTCGCGGAAGAGAACTTCTGGGCGGACACCTGAAGCTTCGAGACCGAAATCGCGGTCTGGGGCGAGGTCGTCTGATCCTTGTAGTTGACCGTGGCGTTGCGAAGCGTCGCCTTGCCGAGCGACCAGTTCCAGGGGGCCGTTGCGTCCGCCTCCGCGACCTTTTCGGTCTTGGGCGCGGCTTCCTTCTTGTCGGCGGTGTCGCCGCCGACGAAGGGGAGGTTGAGGCCCGACTTCGTGTTCCGGAGATTCACCATGACGGTGTCGAAGAGCACCGTGTCGACGGCGACGTTCTTCTTCGCAAGGTCGAAGGCGCTCACGGCCACGTTGGCGTTCTTGAGCGACAAGAGCGTGTCGAGGCGGTTCTTCACCGTGATGCGCGTAAGCGTGAGATTCCCGCTTGCGGTCGTGTTCGTCTCATCGTGACGGGCGTTCACCGTAAAGTTCGCGAGACCCGCGACGTCAAGGCCCGTGGCGCTCTGCACGTAGCCCGCCGCCTGACGGAAGTTGATCTTGTCCCCGGAGAGGCTTGCCGCCACCTTGAGGGGCGAGAGCGAAACCGTGCCCTTGAGGTTGGTTGTGCCGTCGAGCACCCGCGCCGAGAGCGCAAAGCCCGCGGGCGCGGCCCCTTCGGCCGACGTGAGTTTCGTGAGGTCGGCCTTGAGGTTCGAAACCGACATGTTGACGGCCGGACGGACCTTGCCGTCGTGCCAGGTGAGGGTGCCGTTGCGCACCGAGAGGGCGCCGAGCGACCAGGCCCAGGGCGCGGAAGACGCCCCGGGGCTCTGCGAAGCGGCTTCCTTCGGAGCCGTCTCGTTCGACGCGGCGGCGGTCGCCGCGAGAACGCCGTCTCCCATCGTGAGGTTGGCCTTGGGGCTTTCGATCGCGACGGTGTTGATGTCGATTCTCTGTCCGATCGGGTCGATTTCCTTGGCGTCGACCGTGAGCGACTTGGCGCTCAAAAGGAGAGCGTCCTTCCCTGCGACGCGCTGTTCGACGAGCACGTCGTCGAGTCCCACCTTCCCTGAGACGAGAAGCTGCGCGGGGTTGCCCCCCGTGGGATTGCGGAATACGAGCGAAAGGTCGCTCGTGAGAAGCCCCTTTTGCAGGTGGGCGGGCGCCGTGCGAAGCGCGGGCACGAGCTGCAGAAGCGGCACGACATCGAGTTTCGAGACGTTGAGGCGAAGCTGCGCTTCGAGCGACTGTCCGAAGGGTCGGGTCGAGCCCGTCGCGACGATCGGCGTCCCGTTGAGTTTGAGCGAAAGTTTCGGCGTCACGATGCTTTCGCGCTCGGCGGGGAGCGTGCTCACGAAGGGAAGCGCAAGCGTCAGGTCCTCGATTTTCTGGTCGATTCCGCGCGTCTTGTCGACGAAGCGAAGTGAGGTGTCCGAAACGTTCACGTTGTAGACCGCGAAGGCGGGAAGCGCAGAGTCGGCCGCCGTTTCGGCGGGCGCGTCGTTCGACTCGTACTTTTCGGCTTCCTTGAGATTTTCGTCCGACCAGGTGAGCGTGCCGTGCAGACCCTTGACGGTCACCTCTTCGATGACGGGCGCCATGTTGGTGATCGTCGCGCCGCTCGCGTCCACCGCGAGTTCGTCGAGCGTGAGGAAGTAGCCCGCGCCCTCCTGACTCTTGATGGAAAGTCCCTCCAATTCAAAGCGCCAGGTCCAGGGATTGAAGCGGATGTCCTTCACCGCGACGGTGCGGCCGAGTTCGGTGCTGCCGAAACGCTCGAGCACGGTTCTCGCGACGTAGGGGACGCCGAAGTAGCCGAGGCCCGCGTAGAGCGCGGCGCCCACGGCGACGGTGATGCCGGAAACTTTCAGAAATTTGGACATGTTGTCGAGGGGCCCGAAAAGAAGCCGAAGAAAAGATGGAACGTTTGTTCTCATTATTATCGCCCCGAGGGACGGGGACGCGGCAAACGAAAAATCTTTCTCCCTCCAAACGTGACGAAACGTGTCGAATTTTTGTCTCGGGCGGCTTGACCTTCAAGTTTCTTGAAGGTGTGTAATGCCGATAACAGTCAAAAATCGTTTCGAAGGAAACGACCCGGAGAGTTTGGAATGATCACCGTTTTGTCCGTAAAGGAAATGTGTTGTCCCGTCGAGGGACGGGCCGTGGAAAAGGCCCTGCGCGCGATTGACGGCGTTGAGGAGATTTTGTTCGACTACGCGGCGCGCACCGTGCGCGTGACGCACGGGACCGCTCCCGTCGAGGCGCTCGTTCGCGAAGTGGAAAAGCTCGGCATGAGCGCCCGCGTCTCGGAGACGCCTAAGGGCCCCGCCGCGACGATTTCGATCCGCGTCCCGGAAATGGATTGCCCCGTCGAGGCGGCGCAGATTGAAAAGGCCTTCGCGGCGAAGGGATTGCCCAAGGCGACCTTCGACACGGAGAAGCGCGTCGTGCGCGTGGCGACCTCCTTTGAAGCCGCGAAGGCGGCGATCGAGTCCTGCGGCTACCGCGCCGAGCTGCTTCGCGAAGCGGCGGCGAAGATTGTCTTCAAGGTGCCCGAGATGGACTGCCCCGTGGAAGTGGCCGAAATCCAAAAGGCGCTCAAAAAGCGCGGGATCGAAGGCGCGGAATGCGACACCGAAGCCCGCACCCTGACGATCTCGGGAGACGAAGCGACGGCGAAGACCGTGCAGGAAGCGATCGAATCCTGCGGTTACGGAGCCGAACGCGTCCGGAAGTCGGAGAGGATCGTCTTCAAGGTCCCCGACATGGACTGCCCCGTGGAGGTGGCCGAAATCCAGAAGGCGCTCGCAAAGCGCGGAATCGTTGGTGCGGAATGCAACACCGAAACCCGCACCCTGACGATCTCGGGCGACGAAGCGACGGTCGAGGCCGTGAAGGCGGCGATCGAATCCTGCGGGTATGAAGCGACCCGCGTGGAAGTGAAGCGCAAGGCGGCCGCGCCGGAAGCCGAACCCATTCCCTGGGGCCGCTACATCACGGCGCTCGTCATCGCGCTCCTTTCGGAAGGGATGGAACTCTGGTCGCACTACGCGGCCGAGAGCCTTCCCGTAAGCGAATCGACGGCCTCGACGATCACGCTCGTCTTCGCGGTGATCGCGATCCTGCTTGCCGGGCTTGCGACCTTCCGAAGCGGTCTCGTGGCGCTGCGCCACGGCAACCTCAACATGAACGCGCTCATGAGCGTCGCCGTGATCGGCGGCGGTCTGATCGGCGCCTGGCCCGAGGCCGCCATGGTGATGGTGCTCTTCCAGATTTCCGAATCGATCGAGCAGCTCGCCATGAACCGCGCCCGCAATTCGATCCGCGACCTGATGAGCGTCGCCCCGGAAAAGGCTGCAGTTCGTCAGCCGGACGGCCGCTATGTGGAAGAAGCCGTGGCCGACGTTCTGCCGGGCGCCGTGGTGCGCGTGTCGCCTGGCGACCGCGTGCCTTTGGACGGCAAGATTCTGACCGGTTCCACGTCGCTTGACGAATCCATGGTGACGGGCGAGGGCCTCCCCGCCGAAAAGAGCGAGAACGCAACCGTTTGGGCGGGGACCGTGAACCTCACGGCCACGATCGAAGTGCTCGTCACGGCGGCCGCGACCGAGAGTCTTACGGCACGCATCATCGACGCCGTCGAAAACGCGCAGTCCGCGAAGTCGCCGGTGCAGCGCTTCGTCGACCGCTTCGCCACGATCTACACGCCGCTCGTCTTCGCGTTCGCACTCGTTGTCGCGATCGTCCCGCCGCTTGTCGTCGGCGACTGGGGCGGATGGTTCTACAAGGCGCTTTGCCTTCTCGTCATCGCCTGCCCCTGCGCGCTCGTGATCTCCACCCCGGTCACGGTGGTCTCGGGCCTTGCGACGGCGACGCGCTGCGGTCTGCTCGTCAAAGGCGGTCTCTATCTCGAAGAAGCCCGCAAGCTCCGCTTTGTGGGGCTCGACAAGACCGGTACACTCACGAAAGGCGAGCCTGCGGTCGCGGACGTCTTCTATCCGGACGACTTTGATCACGCGTCGGCCGACCGCATGGCGGTGAGCCTCGCCGCGATGAACAAGCACCCGCTCTCGCAGGCGATCGTGCGCTGGGCCGAAGCGAAGGGAATCGAAGCGCAGGCGGTCGAGGGCTTCTCGGCCCTGCCGGGGAGCGGCGTGACGGGCCGCGTCGGAAGCGGCACGCTCTGGCTCGTAAACGAACGCACGCTCGACAAGATGGGCGTCTTGACGCCCGACGTGCACGAAGCCTTCGTGCGCTATGCCGAAGCCGGTATGTCGACCGTGGCGCTCGCCGACCGGTTCGGCGTGCGGGCGGTCTTCGGACTCGCCGACACGGTGAAGGAAGATGCCGCCGAAGGTCTTCGTCAGCTGCGCGCCGTTGGGCTTACGCCGCGGCTCCTGACGGGGGACACCCCAGCCGCCGCGAAGGCGCTCGCCCAGGAACTCGGTCTCGAAGACGTCCGTGCGGGACTTTTGCCTGAGGACAAGCTTCGCGAAATCGAAGCCATGCAGAAGGAAGGTCTCACCGCCATGGTGGGCGACGGCATCAACGACGCCCCGGCCCTTGCGCGCTCCGACATCGGCATCGCCATGGGCGTGCGCGGCACGGACAGCGCGATCGAGGCGGCCCACGTCGCGGTGATGGACGACAAGATCGGGTCGATCGCGACGCTTGTGCGGCTCTCGCGCATCACGCATGCGGTGCTCGTCGAAAACATCACGATCGCGCTCGGCATCAAGTTCCTCTTTGCGGCCCTCGCGCTCTTCGGGATGGCCTCGATGTGGATGGCGGTCTTCGCCGACGTCGGCACCTGCCTCATCGTTGTTGCCAACGGCATGCGGATGCTCCGCATGAAGCCGCGCCTCGACGCGATGGCGAAAAACGCGGTCTGAGGGTTAAACTAGCAGAAAGAAAGTCTTCCAAATTTGTCATGGGAGACTTTTATGCTTTGTTCGATCGGTTTCATCGCCAAACTCTACGGAGTATCGTCCAGTACTATTCGACGGTGGGTGAAGCTCGGCTACATTCAGATCGCCGGCAGAACTTTCGGCAGTCATCGTCGCTTTGATGTGCCGAACGAAGTGTCTTGCGGACAAGACTCCACGAGAAAGCATATCGGCTACGCGCGGGTGTCATCCCACGATCAAAAGGAGGATTTGGTCCGTCAGTCGGCGCGTTTGCGTGAGGCAGGATGCGAGGAAGTGATAGAGGAATCGGCTCCGGGCTCAACTGTAGCAAGCCCGGCCTGCGTTCCTTGCTGAGACAGTTGCTCGACGGGCGTATGAAAAAGCTTTCCGTCGTACATGAGGACCGGCTTTTGCGGTTTGGCGTTGGCTTGATCCGTCAGATCTGCCGAAGAGTTCACACAGGGGTAGATGTTCTCGAAGTTCGAGCAGAGAAGACTTTCGAAGAGGAACTCGCCCGTGACGTCATTACGCTGATGACGTTTTTTTTGCGCCCGCCTCTACGGCAAGCGGAGTCACCGCAACAAACAAAGAGTGCAAAACCCGCAGAGTCGTAACGATGATGGAGCGGCATGCGGCGCTGGAGCGTGATGTTCCCACGCGCGAATTGCCTCTTCATTATTAAGCTGATTGTCATCCTTAATTACATTTGGAAACGATTGTATTTGATGTTTCATTTCCCACCCGTAAGCCTGCAGTGTCAACTGCCGTGCTCCGGCCAAAAGAAATCTTCCCGATCCGTCGCATTCCGAGCCGCATAACATGCGGCTTTCCGTCGGCGTTTTCCTCTTGACCAAGTGAAGAAGGCGCAACAAAAAACTCTCTTTTTTTATGGAGAGCGCTCAATTTGAGAAATCTTCTGGCACAATGGTTTTCGACCATAACAAATTAGGAGAGAACCGTGTTGCTTCAACCCGATCAAGACATCTCGGAGCTCTGTTTTCTCGAAGCGGAGCGGGTGGAGAGCCTTGGCGTTCGCAACGAAGTGCCCGGCTATGTTACGACGGTGCGCGAGATTGTCGCCCCCGACGCAACCGCCAATGAACAGCTGGAAGCCCTTCTCGAGGCGTATGGGCAGCAGGTATCGTATTTCATTCACCGCTTCCATTCCCGTGCCTGGCGCCCCTTCTGTGCCGGAAACCGTTATCAGTTTCTGCGCAATGACCTCGTGAAGGCCAAGTCTGAATTCAAAGCGCAAGAAAAGAAGAAGGCGCTGCAAAAGGGGCCGGCGGCTCCCATGGTAAAGAGCGTCGCCGCAAAGAGGGAGGAGGAAAAGAAGGTCGATCCTTTTCCTGTTTTTGGTTTGCAGGCGAGACAGTGGAAGATGGCGTTGCAACAGGCCAGTTCGGTCGTGGCAAACGACTGGGCTCTCGCACAGCAGCGCGCCAAGGAAAAGGTTGAGCGTACGCGGTGGTACGCCGACCTTGACGACAATGAACGCCATTACGTCAATCTCCTTCTCTGCACGATGGGCGACGACTTTTTCCTGATGATGAGCGGCCGCACACCGACCTTCAGTTGGCACAAGGATCATGAGCAACTCAAGGAAGTGAAGACTCCGGGAGGTCTTTGCGCCCTCGTGCGCAGAGCCATTCGAAAGGTGAAGTCCAAGTGCATCCGGCGCAGCGCCTGTCGATCGGTCTGGTTCGACAGTTCATGCTACAGCGTGAAAATCGTCACGGAGGGGAATGAGAAGATTCAGGTCGTCTCGCTGATGTCGCTGGCGCCGGGCAAACGCATAACGGTCCGACTTCGCGGCAAGAAGGCGATTAAAGGAACGATCAAGCTCGTGAAAACGTCGCGGGGATGGAAGCTGCATACGCTCGCAAAGCCCAAGACCAAGAAGAAGTCCTCCGCAACGAAGCTCACCTGCGCGGCCATGGACATGGGCTTCTCCGAGGTCTTTACGATGCATGATGGTGCGCAATTCGGGCAGAAGCTCGGTCAAGCCATTCGCGCTCAAGCTGAAACCGTTGACCGGAAGGTCAGGGAGCGAAACCGCCTCATGGCGCTGGCGGAAAATACGACGGATCCGAAAAAACGCCGAAACATTCTTCGCTACAACCTGAAGTCCGAGACGTTCGACCGCGACGTCGCCACGCACAGGATTCACATATACAACATCGTGAACCGTTCTCTCAATGAAATGTTGAAGCAATATCCCGCTCAGGTCTACGTTGCGGAGGATTTGAGTCACCGGTTTTATCTGGAAGGCTTTTCCAAGCGGACGAACCGGCTTCTCTCAAGCTGGGTGCGGGGCATCATCGCTGAGCGGTTGAGCTTCAAAACGGCTCTTAACGGGGTAAAGCTCGTCAAAGTGCCCGCCGCCTACAGCTCGCAGCGCTGTCCGTACTGCGGCTGCGTCTGTCGGGAGTCCCGCAAGGGAGATACGTTCCACTGTGTGCACTGCGGAGTCAAGGGGCATGCGGACAGAATGGCTTGTCTGAATCTCCTTTGCCGTGCGCACGATCAGCGGTTCCGTTCACGAATGTCGAAGGAAAAAGTCCTGGCTCTGGAGTTGGACGAACACGCGAAGGAATGCGCCCGAAGAGGCACGACGCCGCACAAGTACGAACCGAGACAAAGGAAACAGCAGTCAACGCAGAAAAAGACGTCGGCAAAAGCATGAGCAGACGAGCAGTAACCGTGATCGATGAACGAAACCGCACCGCACAAAGGAAACGCAAAGTGAGCGAATAGAATTCTCCTCTAAAAGGTCAGAACGTCACCCGAGCGACAAGTGAACAGATCATCCGCCGAAGACGCTGGTCGTCTTAATTTCCGCAAGGCCGGCCAGATGATTTCTCAGCTTGCGAGATGACGTTTGTAAAGCGCCCTTGAGAAGTTATACCGTCTGGGGCCAGACTCACTCGAAGTGAGAGCGAATAATGATCGAGAATCCTGGGTTGGACCGCCCGGGTAGATTTGAAAGGATTCTTGGAACGGCTACACTTTCCTTTCGAAGAACTCGAAAGGAAACCTACGGCATGACCGATCAACGCTTCGCCCGACGCCCCCGCATCTGTTTCGACACGGAAACGACGGGACTCTACTGGCGCTCGGGCGACCGAGTGTGCGAAATCGGAGCGGTTCGTCTGGACGACGACTTCCGCCCCGTCGCCCGTTTCCACCGCTACGTGAATCCGCAGCGCCCGATGAGCGAGGGCGCTTTTCGGGTGCACGGGCTCTCGGACGAGTTTCTCTCCCAAGCCCCGACTTTCGCCGAGATCGCCCCTGATTTTCTCGCCTTTACGAGAGGAGCGGAACTGATCGCCCACAACGCGGTCTTTGACGTGGGCTTCGTCAACAACGAGCTTTCGATCGCGGGCTTTCCGTCGCTCGAAGAAAACGGGTGCACGGCGCTCTGTACGCTCACGCTCTCAAGGCTCCTTTATCCGGGCATCCGCCATTCGCTCACGGATCTCTGCCGCTACTTCGGCGTCGACGACTCCCTGCGCGTGAAGCACGGGGCGCTCCTCGACGCGGAACTCCTTGCGGAGGTCACAAAAAAGCTCCTCACGCGCGGCGCGTAAGGAGCTTGTTGCCGATCCCCCGTCGGATCACTTGTTTTCGAGGGCCGCCTTCTTGGCGGCCTGATGCTTTTGCAGGGCCTTCCAGGCAAGCCCCACGAGGACGGGGCCGAGAATGGCGGCGACGATGCCGAGAACGAGAATGAGGGAGAGGTTGTTCTTGATGAAGGGGATGTTGCCGAAGAGGTAGCCCGCTCCGATGATCGAGACGGCCCAGAGGACGGCGCCCGCGCCGCTGAAGAGTTCGAAGCGAAGGCCGTTCATGCGGGCCGCGCCCGCGATGAGGGGCGCGAAGGCGCGCACGATCGGAACGAAACGGGCAAGGAGGATCGTCTTGCCGCCGTGCTTCACGTAGAAGTCGTGCGCCGTCGAGAGCTTCTTCGGATTGATCCAGGAGACGCTTCCGTCGTAGATCTTGTTGCCGAGCCACTTCCCGGTGGCGTAGCCCACCGAATTCCCGAAGATCGCGCCGAGCGCGACGGCGAGCATGATGATGCCGGGGCTGGCGGTACCCGACGCCGCCACGGTGCCCGCGACGAAGAGAAGCGAGTCGCCCGGGAGGAACGACATCACCACGAAGCCCGTTTCAAGGAAGAAGATCAGAAACATCGCGACGTAGATGAGCGTGCCGTAGTCCGTGGCGAGCGAGACGAGAAAGTGATCTGCGTTCGTGAAGAGATCGACGATAAGACCGAGAATGTCCATGGTGTGTCGGCTGAAAAAAGGCCTCCGCCTCCTTCGGGCGGACGGCGGGGCGTCGGGATGCAAAATCGCAAATTGCCCTCTATCATACTGAATGCTTTCCCCGCATGGGGTGTACAAAAAATCAAAACCGTAACGGAAAACGACGAGGGATGCAGGACACTCAAACCCCCGAAAAGAAGACGCGCCGCCCGATCGCGGCGCTTCCCAACGAATTGGTGAGTCAGATTGCGGCCGGCGAGGTGATCGAACGGCCCGCGTCGGTCGTAAAGGAGCTCGTGGAAAATTCGCTCGACGCGGGCGCGACCGACATCGAGGTCCGCGTGGACGGAGGCGGCCTCAAGCGCCTCGTCGTGACCGACAACGGCTCGGGGATCGCGAAGGACGATCTGCCGCTCGCCGTCATGCGGCACGCGACGAGCAAGATCCGCAACCTTCTCGAACTCGAAGAGGTGATGACACTCGGCTTCCGAGGCGAAGCCTTGGCGAGCATCGACTCCGTTTCGGCCATGACGATCCGAAGCCGCACGCCCGAAGATTCGCACGCCTGGGAGTGGAAGGAAGGGCGCGTGACGCCCGCGGCCGGCAGTCCCGGGACCCGCATCGAAGTCTGCGATCTCTTCTATAAGACCCCCGCCCGACGCAAGTTCATGAAGTCGGATGCGACGGAGACGGCACATATCCTCACGCAAGTCGAGCGCCTCGCGCTCGCACACCCCGAGGCGGGGTTCCGCGTCGTGGCGAACGGCCGCGACGTGCTGACGCTCCCTCCGCAGACGCCCGAGGCCCGCATCGCGGCCGTGCTTCCGAAGGAATTCCGCGAGAACTGCCGGCCGGTGAACGCGCTGCGAGACGGCATTCGTCTGACGGGGCTCGTCGGCCTGCCCGTGATCGGCAAGGCCCGCACGCAGGATCAGTACTTTTTTGTGAACGGCCGCTTCGTGCGCGACAAGCTTCTCTCGCACGCCGTGCGCTCCGCCTATCAGGACGTGATGCACGGTCAGACGCAGCCGCTCTATTGCCTCTATCTGGAAATCGACCCTACGGCGGTCGACGTGAACGTGCACCCGACGAAGAGCGAAGTGCGCTTCGCCGAAGGGCAGCGCATTCACACGGCCGTGTCGTCTTCCGTGCGGGCGGCGCTTTCGTTCTCGGAAGCGGCGGTGCCCGAAGGCGGGCTCCCCGAACCCGAACGTGTTTTCGCGCCGGGAAGCGGCGCGAAGAGGGACTTTGAAGCCCGCAAGCCGGTGCGCGAAGACCGTCCGCCCGTCGCAAACGCGATGCGGCTCTTCGGGGCGGACCTCGACACGGCGCTTGCCGCCGAGTCGGGGCAGGCGCTCAAAGCCTCCGCGCCGTTCCTCAACGACACGCTTTCCAACGAAGAAAAGCCGGGAAACGATCTCCCGACCTCCGAGTCGAACCGCTTCGCCTCGTCGGCCCCGCAGACGCTCACCGAGCGATTCGGTGATGCGGTGATATCCGGTGTCGAGACGACCGAAACCGTTGCGGCTGAATCCGAAACGATCCCCGCAACCGCTTCCGCTGAAGGTTCGGCGGAGAAGGGGGGATTCGAACCCGTACTCGAGAATTTCGAAGCCGACCGTCCCTATTTCGGACGGGCCTTGGGGCAGGTGGCGGGCGTCTATGTCCTCGCCGAAAGAGAGGACGGGATCGTGGTGGTCGACATGCATGCAGCGGCCGAGCGCGTCACCTACGAGCGGCTCAAGAAGTCGCTCGACGCCAAGGACCTTCCCGTGCAGCCCTTCCTCATCGCGCAGGTCTTCCGCGTGACGCCCGCCGAGGTCGCGACGATCGAAGCGCACAAGGACGAGCTTCTCGCCTTCGGGATCGACGTGAGCGTGACGGGCGAAAACGCCGCGGCGCTGCGGGCCGTGCCCGCGATCATCGCCGAAGCGCCCGCCGACAGTCTCGAGACGCTGGTGCACGAACTTCTCGACGAGCTTGAGAGCTTCGGCACGTCCGATCTGACCGAAGTGATGCGCAACAAGGTGCTCGCCACCGTCGCCTGTCACGGCTCGGTGCGGGCGAACCGCAAGCTTACGCTCCCCGAAATCGACGCGCTTTTGCGCTCGATGGAGAAGACCGAGCGGATCGATCAGTGCAATCACGGCCGGCCCACGTGGAAGCTTCTCACGACGGACGAATTGGACAAACTTTTCCTTCGGGGGCAGTGATGACGGCGCCCCTCGCTCTCCTTCTTCTCGGCCCCACGGCCTCGGGAAAGTCGGCGTTGTCGCTCGCGCTCGCGCGGCGTCATCCCGTCGAAATCATCAGCATCGACTCGGCCCTCGTCTATCGGGGCATGGACATCGGAAGCGCGAAGCCGACGCCCGAAGAGCGCTCGGTCTGTCCGCACCATCTGATCGACGTGCGCGAGATCGACGAACCCTACAGCGCGGCCGACTTTTTGACGGACACGGCAAAGCTCGTTCCCGAAATCCGCGCGCGCGGGTGCGTGCCCCTCATCGTGGGGGGCACGATGCTCTACGCCAAGGCCCTGCGCGAGGGTCTGAACGACCTTCCCACGACGACGCCCGAAGTGCGAAGCGAAGTGCTCGAAGAAGGCGAACGCTTGGGTTGGCCCGCCATGTGGGAGAAACTTCGCGAAATCGATCCCGAGACGGCGGCGCGGTTGCAACCCGCCGACCGTCAGCGAATCGGACGTGCGATCGAAGTCTGGCGCATGACGGGGAAGACCCTTTCGAGCTTTCACGCGAAAGCGGCGGAGCCGCTTTTCCCGATGCTCTCCGTGGGCCTGTTGCCGCCCGACCGAAAGCTTTTGCACCGCCGGATCGAAGAGCGCTTCGACGCGATGCTCGACGCCGGGTTCCTCGCCGAAGTGCGCGACCTCATGAAGAGCCCCCGATTCGATCGGGAGAGTCCCGCCATGCGGGCCGTGGGCTATCGCCAGGCGATCGACTACTTGTCGGGCGAGTGCGGTTTCGACGAATTTCGCCTTGCGGGCATTGCCGCGACGCGGCAGCTCGCGAAGCGCCAAATGACCTGGATGCGCTCGATGCCGGATCTGACGCTGCTCGATCCCGACGATCCGGCGACGCTTCCGACGCTCGACGGCATGGTCGAAACGCTCGAGAAGGGACTTGAAGAATGAAAATCCAGGCGCTTGACCTCCCGGGCGTCCTTCTTCTGACGCCCGCCGTGCATGAAGACGCGCGGGGGTATTTTCTCGAAAGCTTCCGCGCGGAAGAGTTCGCGCGGCTCGGCATTACGCGACCCTTCGTGCAGGAAAACGAAGCCTTTACAGCCCAAGCGGGGACGATCCGGGGCCTTCACTGGCAGGCGGCGCCCCACGCGCAGGCGAAGCTTCTGCGGGTGCTCTCGGGCGTCATTTGGGACGTGGTGGCGGACGTGTGCCCGACAAGTCCCAACTTCGGAAAGTGGGTGGGCGTCACGCTCGACGCGCGCGAGCGCGCGTCGCTTTACATCCCGGCGGGTTACGCCCACGGTTACGTCACGAGAACGGCGGACACGCTCGTCACCTACAAGGTCGACAACTACTACGCGCCGCAGAGCGAACGCTCGGTGCGCTGGGACGATCCGACGCTCGCCGTCTGTTGGAACACGGAGAATCCGACTCTCTCCGCCAAGGACGCGGCCGCACCGCTTCTCGAGAACGTCCGCGCGGAAGACTTCCCCGAAGATTTCCTCGAATTCGTCCGAAAGTAAAAGGGGACCGCCGCCCGGCGGGCGGCAGTCCCCTTCAAAGAGAAATCGAGGTCGATTTAGCGGACGACGCAGGGCGCTTCCCCTTCGGGGAGCTTTTCGATGCGGCCGATCGTGAAGACCTTTTCACCCTGTTCTTCAAAGAGCGCCTTGGCGCGTTCGGCGTCCTGGGCCGAGACGATCACGACGAGGCCGATGCCGTTGTTGAAGACGCGGTGCATTTCGTGGCGGTCGATGTTGCCCTTTTCTTCAAGCCAGTCGAAGATCGCCGGACGCGTCCAGGAAGAGCCGTCGATCACGGCCTGCACGCCTTCGGGAAGCACGCGGGGCACGTTTTCGATGAGGCCGCCCCCGGTGATGTGGGCCATGCCCTTGATGCGGATCGACTTGAGGACTTCGAGGACGGGCTTCACGTAGATGCGGGTCGGTTCCATCACGCGGTCGGCTAGGGTCGCGCCGTCAAAGGGCATGTTCCAGTCGGCACCGGCGACTTCCACCACCTTGCGGATGAGCGAGAAGCCGTTCGAGTGCGGACCGCTCGAGGCGAGACCGAGAATCACGTCGCCTTCGTCGATCGTCGAGCCGTCGATGATTTCGTCCTTTTCGACGACGCCCACCGCGAAGCCCGCGAGGTCGTATTCGCCTTCGGGGTACATGCCCGGCATTTCGGCGGTTTCACCGCCGATCAGGGCGCAGCCCGCGAGCTCGCAGCCCTTGGCGACGCCCGTGACGACGCGGGAGGCGACGTCCACGTCGAGCTTGCCGCAGGCGTAGTAGTCGAGGAAGAAGAGGCTCTTGGCGCCCTGCACGAGAATGTCGTTCACGCTCATGGCGACGAGGTCCTGGCCCACGGTGTCGTGGCGGCCGAGGCGGAAGGCGAGCATGAGCTTCGTTCCCACGCCGTCGGTGCCCGTGACGAGAACGGGGTTCTTGTATTCCTTGCTCACTTCGAAGAGAGCGCCGAAGCCGCCGATGGAGCCGAGAACGCCCGGAACGAGGGTGCGCTTGGCGGCGGGTTTGATGCGTTCGACGAGTTCGTCTCCGGCGTCGATCGACACGCCGGCAGCTGCGTAGGAGAGTTGGGTCATTGCCTTACCAATCAGGAAAAGAGGGGCGGCGGAGGATTTGTCTTTCTGTGAAGGAAACCCTTGCCGCTCAGGGGATGGAGCCCGTCGGAGGGCTCAATGAAGAATTGGCAGAGAGTATACGCGAAGACGGGGAAAGCGTCTTCCCTCGGCTTTTCTTTTCTTCGGTCGGGTCCCGATCGACGCCGCACGATTTTCGCATTCGCGGTAAACTCTCCCTTTCTAGATGTTGCCGCCGGGCCCCCGGGCCCCTCCCAAGCGGAATTCCCTCAGAATTTCTTCCTCGCCTCATGCACGACTCGGAACAATACTTGCTGGCTATGCCCGCGGAAGACACGCCCACGCTCGACAACTTCGTGGTCGGGGCCAACGGACAGGCCGTCATGGTATTGCGGGAAGTGGCCCGCGGAGCGGGCCCGAAATTCGTGTATCTGCACGGCCCCAAAGGAGCGGGCCTCACGCACCTTCTCACGGCCCTGCGCCCTGCGAGCCGCTTCCGCGTCGAACCTTTTGATCCCGCCGTCAAGCTCTATACGGTGGACGACATCGACGAGCTCGACCTGGGTTTTTCCCGTCAACTGCGAAATCTGCAGAACGAAGTGATGCGGGTGCCCGACGCCCGACTCGTCTGCGCGGGGCGCTGTCCCATCGACGCGCTTCCCCTGGGGGACGACATCAAGAGCCGCCTGCACGCGGGCGTGTCGTTCGGCATCGCGCCGCTCAACGAAGCGGACCGCACGGCCGAACTCATGCGGCAGGCCCATCAGAGGGGTTTCGCCCTCACCTATGAAATGACGAACTGGATCGAACGCACCCTGCCTCGGGATATGAGAACGCTTTCCCGCGTGTTGGCGGCGGTGGACCGGCTGAGTCTCATGACGCAGCGCCCGGTCACCTTCCCGCTTCTGCGCGAGGCCGTGCAGGTGCTGCAGCGAGATCCGCACTTCTCAAACCCGGCGCAGTCTTCGTCGCAGCCCTGAGGGGTGCCGAAGCTCTGTGCAACGGAGACTGAACAATGAAACTGGCCGTATTTGACCTCGACCACACGCTTCTGCCGATCGACACGGGAGACGGCTGGACCGTCTTTCTGATCGAAAAGGCGGGCCTGGGCGAGGAATTTCTCGAGACGAGCCGACGTCTCAACCGCGAATATCACGCGGGCACCTTCTCGCTCGACGAAATGATGAGCTTCGCCATGGGGCTTCTCGCGCGCTATCCGCGAAAGACGCTCGAAGCCTGGCGCGACGAATTCGTGCGCGAAAAGGTGGCGCCCCACATCGATCCCGTGGTGCTTCACTACCTCGAGCAGTGGCGCGAGCGCGGCTGCACGCTCGTCCTTGCGACAGGGACGCACCGCTTCGTCTCCGAGCCCGTCGCGAAACTTTTCGGCATCGAACATCTCGTGGCGGCGACGCCCGAAACCGACGCGGCGGGCAAATTCACCGGCCGCGTCGCGGGCTCGCACAGCTATCAAGAGGGGAAGGTGATTCTCCTCAAGGAAAAGATGAAGGAGCTCGCCGACAAGGGCGGAGAAGACGTGACGATCGAAGCCGCCTTCTCGGACTCGATCAACGATCTGCCGCTTCTTGAATTCGCCGAAAAGGCGGGGGGCGAAGCCTACGCCGTGCACCCCGACGAAGCCTTGCGCGCGGTTGCGCTCGAGCGGGGCTGGAACGTTCTTCGGCTCTTTCCGGAAAGGAGTTCCCAGTGATCGAAACCTTCATTGACCGGGTGCGCTCCTTTTTCCAGCCCAACGAAGGCATCGTCAAGGAGCCCCGCGTAATCGGACCCGACGAACACGGGATCGATCCCGAGCTCGTTGCCTGGCAGGCGAGAAAGACCTGCGAACAGCTTCAGGCCCGAGGCTACCGCGCCTACATCGTGGGCGGGGCCGTGCGCGATCTGCTTTTGGGCGTCACGCCCAAGGACTTCGACGTCGTCACCGACGCGCGTCCCGAAGAAGTGAAGCGCTCGGTGCGCCGCGGCGTCATCATCGGACGGCGCTTCCGGCTCGTGCACGTGATGTTCGGAAACGAAGTGATCGAATGCTCGACCTTCCGCGCGCTCGCGGGCGCGGGCGTCGCGAAGGACGCGACGGGCCGCGTCGTCTCCGACAACGAATTCGGCGAAATGTGGGAGGACGCGGCTCGCCGCGACTTCACCTGCAATTCGCTCTACTACGACCCGAAGACGGAAGAACTCTTCGACTATCACCGAGGATTCGACGACATTCAGGCCAAGCGCCTTCGCATGATCGGAGCGCCTGAAGAGCGTTACCGCGAAGACCCCGTGCGCATGATCCGCGCGGTGCGCATCGCGGCGAAGTTGGGCTTTAAGATCGATCCCGCGACGGAGCGTCCGATCGGAAAGATGGGCGTGCTGCTTCGCAACGTTCCGAAGCCCCGTCTCATGGACGAACTCCTCAAGATCCTCACCTGCGGGCACGCGCTCGACTGCGTGAAGAAGCTTCGCGACGAAAAACTCGATCAGGAACTCCTTCCGATGCTCGAGCGCATCGTGACGGATCCCGAGTGGGAGCGTTTCCTCATGGTGGCGCTGAAGCGCTCGGACGAGCGCATCGCGATCGGGAAGAAACTCTCTCCCTTCTTCCTTCTCGGCACGCTTCTCTGGCCGCAGGCCGCGAGGCGTTGGGAATACAACGAAACGAAGCTCGGCATGAAGCGCCTGCCGGCTCTGCACTCGGCCGCCGTCGAAGTGCTCGAGGGCCAGTCGGGACAGTTCGCCGTGCAGCGCCGCATCCAAAACGACATCTACGACCTCTGGATGCTGCAGGGGCGCCTCGAGCGCCGCACGGGGAAGGCCGCCTACGCGGTGCTTCGCCATCCGCGCTACCGCGCGGGCAGGGACTTCCTGCTTCTTCGCTCGCTCGTCGACATGGCCGACAAGAATCTCGTCGACTGGTGGGAGCGCTTTGCCGCGGCCGACGAAGAGGAACAAAGGGAAATGCTCGCCGTGACGCAGCAGGAGGCGAGAAATCAGCCGCCGCGTCCGAGCGCGAAGGACGGTGCCGCCCCCGCCGGAGAACCCCGTCGGCGTCCGCGTCGCCATCGTCCGCACCGCCGCCGCAGTCCCAAGAAGGAAGAAGCCTGATGGCGCTCGTCACCATTGCCCTCGGGGCCAATTTGGGCGAGCCCCTTGCGACGCTCCGCAAGGTCGTCACCGAACTCAAGAACTCGCCCGACTTCACGGACGTGAAGGTGAGTTCTTTTTACGACACCTCGCCCGTCGAATCCTCGGGCCCCGACTACGTGAATGCCGTGCTGCAGGCTAGAACGGACCTCGAACCCAAGGAAGTCCTTCATCGTTTGCAGGCGCTCGAGAACCGTTACGGGCGCGTGCGGCCCGCGGGCGTCGTGAACGCCCCGAGAACGCTCGACCTAGACGTCCTCCTCTACGACGACCTCACGAGCGACGATCCCGAACTCCTCATTCCGCACCCGAGAATGACGGGGCGCTTGTTCGTCCTCGTGCCGCTTGCCGACCTGACGGGCGAAGACTTCGTTCTCGAAGGTCGGACGCTCGGCGAATGGATTGCGGCGGTCCGCCGCAAAGATCCTTCTCAGTCCATTGCTTTTTTGGCAAAGAGCTGATAAACTTCGACTTCTTCTTTACGAGAAGTCTCCCCAGGTGGCGGAATGGTAGACGCAGCGGATTCAAAATCCGCCGGGTAAAACCGTGAGAGTTCGAGTCTCTCCCCGGGGACCAGATTCCAGTCCCGTACTGTCGTGTGCAGTGCGGGATTTTCTTTTGTCTGCAGGCAATTCGGGGCGTTTTGCGTTCGCCTCTTTCTCAGACGAATGGCGGGCCAAAACGGCGAGAAAGCAAAATCTACAGGGGGTAAGACAGGGGGCAAGGAGAAAGAAGCCTCTGCGATTTTCCTTGTTTACCCCCTATAGAAGCCCCGGCCTTCTTCCCATCGATTATCCACTCGCCTTTCGGTGCGGGACCATTTTGACAAGACTGTCAAAATGATCGCCTGCACCGCGTTTCGGCGAAGTGTGCGCTTCTTTCTTCTCCCCAAAGAGAAGGGGCTCCGACGATGATGTCGAAGCCCCTGTCCGTTTCTTCTCAATCCGAAACTCAACCCTCGGCCACGTGGCGAAGGAAGGCCGCCAACTGCAGCATTTCCTCCTGACAGAGCTCGTGGTCCATGTCGTAGGCGTGATATTCGAAGTTCGGGTTCACCTCGTGAATGACCCGGGCGCTGCGCTCCGCGATGAGGGGCGAGACGACCGAGTCGAATTCGCCGTGGCCCATGAAGACGGGCGTGCGGCGACCCGCGGGAGTCGCTTCGTTGTAAAGACGTCCGGCGTCGGGGAGGTAGCCCGAGAGCGCGGCGATGCCGGCCAAGGGCGTTTCGGAGCGAAGCCCCGCATAGAGCGCAATGGCCGCGCCCTGCGAGAAGCCGCCGAGGACGATGCGATCGCGGCGTAGGCCCTTTTCTTCGAGTTCGCGAAGCAACGCTTCGATGCGTCGGGCGCTCGTCTTGATCCCGTAGAGGTCGACGTTCTTCTCGAGGTCCGGATGGCGGATGTCGTACCAGGCGCGAAGCGCGTGACCCGGGTGAATGCTCACTTCGCAGACCGGGGCGTTCGGGAGAATCATTCGGCAGGCGGGGCCGCCGAAATCGAGAATCTCGTCGGCAAAGCTTACGAAGTCGCGGTTGTCGACGCCCATGCCGTGAAGCCACAGGAGCGTGAGTTCCGGAGGGCGAACGCTCATGCGGGGCGAGACCATCAGCAGGTCGTTCGCGCGGAAGGGTTCGACCGGTTCGGGCTTGGGCTCAGGCTGGGGTTGCGGTTTCGGCTCGGGCTTCGGTTCCGGTTTCGGTTCGGGCTTGGGCTCGACCGGGGCCTTGGGCGCTTCGGGGGCGCGGACGGGCTCCGCGGCCTTGACTTCGACCTTCACCGAATCCTCGGAACGGGGCCGGTCCGAACCTTCGATCTTGATGCCCTTCGGGGCCTCGGGCTTTTCTTCAGGCTTTTCCGCGGGCTTTTGGGGCTTTTGGGCGTTCTTCGGACGGAAGGCCTTCACGACCTCGTCGTTCGTTTCGATGTAGGGGCCGCCGATCAGATCGATGCAGTAGGGGACGGCCGCGAAGATGCCGTTTACGATCGAGCGGCCTTCTTCGTCCTTGAGGCCTTCGAGCGTTTCGGCGATCGCCTTGGGGCGGCCCGGGAGATTGATGATGAGGGCCGCATGGTCGGGCGTTTCACGAAGAACGCCCACCTGGCGCGAAAGAATGGCGGTCGGAACGAAGTGCCCCGAAATCGCGCGCATCTGTTCGCCGAAACCCGGCATTTCTCGCGTCGCGACGGCAAGCGTCGCCTCTGGGGTCACGTCGCGTCGCGACGGACCCGTACCGCCCGTCGTGAGAATGAGGTCGCAGCCGATGATGTCGACGAGCTCGCGAAGCGTCTTCTCGATGTCGAAGCGTTCGTCGGGGATGAGGCGCTTGTGAATCGTGAGGGGATTCTTCACGGCCTTTCGCATCCAGGCTTCGAGCGCCGGAATGCCTTCGTCGCGATAGACGCCTCGGCTCGCGCGGTCGGAGACCGAGACGAGCCCGAGAATCAGTTCGTTTTCCGTTTTGCGGGGCGGTTTCATGCCGGTGTCCTTATCAAAGATCAGGCGTTTTCGTCGCTCTCTTCCTCTTCACGGAAGAGTTCGAGGGGTTCCTCGAGCGTCGCGTGGAGGAAGCGGTAGAGTTCGCGCGCGTTCTTCGGCGGCTTCTGGAGTTCGCGCTCCTTGCGGGCGCCGCGAACGAGGGTGCGAAGCGCCTGAATGTCCACTTCGGGGTGTTCGTCGATGAACTTCTTCACGGCGTCGTCCCCTTCGATCATTTTGTCGCGCAGCGTCTCGCAACGGTGAAGGAGTGCGACGGCGGCGCGGGATTCGCCGGTCGCGCGGTCGATCGCTTCGCGCACGGCCTTGGGATCCATGTTGCGCATTTTCTTGCCGATCAGCTGCAGTTGACGGCGCTGGGCACCGAAGGAGCGCATGCGGCGGAATTCGATGATTTCCGCGAGCACGTCTTCGGGGAGGTGAATGCGCTTGAGTTGGTCGTCGCCCAACTTCGTCATTTCGCGTCCGAGCTCCTGCAATTCGAGCTGTTCGCGCTTGAGCTGCGATTTGGAGGGACCGCGCTCGATCTCTTCGTCGTCCTCAATGAAGTCCTGACGCATAACCTTGAAATCCTAAAAGAAAACCGTATGATAACGGCTTTCAGTCGCGGGAGATGCGCATGGAACGAGAAGAGGCGAAGAGCCCGAAAACGAACGAAACCGAAGCCGTGGCGAAGGCCGCGCTCGAGCGCGCGCTCAGACTCGGTGCCGACGAGTGCGCGGCCGAAGTGAGCGCCGACCGGGGCTTCAGCGTGACCTATCGAATGGGCGAGGTCGAGGCCCTCGAATACACGTCGGAAAAGGTGCTCTCGATCGCCGTCTGGAAGGGAAAGCGCCGGGGAAGCGCCACGACCTCGGACTTTTCCGAGCGATCCGTCGAGCGCGCGGTGCGCGCGGCGGTCGCGATCGCGAGCGTCGCCGAAGAAGACGAGGCGACGGGCCTTCCCGACGAGCGAGACCTGCAGACGGAATTTCGGGATTTGTCGCTCTCTCACCCCTACGAGGGAACGCCCGAGGACGCGATCGCCTACCTCGCAAAGGCCGAAGAGGCGGTCCTGAAGGTTGATCCCTCCGTCGAGAACACGGACGGCGCGGTCTTCACGACTTCGTCGGGGCGCTTCACGCTCGTCAATTCCCTCGGATTCTCCGCGGGCTACGACTATTCCCGTCACGACGTCGACTGCGTGGCGGTGGCGGCCAAGGGCGACGACTTCGAGCAGGACGCCTGGTGGGGACAGGGCCGAAGCGCAACGGAACTCCCCGACCCCGAGACGCTCGGACGGCGCGCGGCCGAACGGGCCGCGGCGAAACTCGGCCGCAAGGCCATTCCGGGCGGATCGGTGCGGGTGCTTTTTGCTCCCTACGTCGCGACCGAATTCCTGGACATGCTCGAAGACCTCCTCTCGGGTCGGGCGCTCTACCGCAAGACCTCGTGCCTCCTCGGACGGGAGGGTACGGTCATTCTCCCCGCTCACGTATCGGTGCTGGAAGATCCCTACATTCCGGGCGCGATCGGCTCGGGCGTCTTCGACGACGAAGGCTGCGCGGGACAGCGTCGCGCGATCGTGGAGGAGGGCGTGCTTCGGGGCAAGTTTCTCTCGAGCTACACCGCGCGCAAGCTCGGCTGCCGAACGACCGGGAACGCGGGCGGCGCCTACAACCTGATTTTGACGAGCTCCGAGACGACTCCCGACATGACGGAAAAGGCGATGCTCGAGCGCCTCGGCACGGGACTCTACGTCACCGACACGATCGGGCGCGGGTTGAACCCCGTGACGGGGGACTATTCCCGTGGCGTTTCGGGCTTCTGGGTCGAGCGCGGCGTCATCGTTCATCCCGTGGGCGGGATGACCTTGGCGGGGAACCTTCTCGACATGTTCCAAAGCGTCGAGGCGGTGGGCGCGGACGTCTACGACAACGGGGCGCGTCGCTCCGGTTCGGTTTTGCTCGGACCCGTGCAATTGTCGGGCGAATCCTGAGAGCCCTCCGTACGGATTGAGTACAATACGTCCTTTTCTTTTCATCCTGGCCGGTCAAGCCATGCGAGAACAATACCTATCCGACTTTGATTTCGAGCTCCCGCAGGAGCTCATCGCTCAATATCCTCTGGAAAACCGGACGGCTTCGCGTCTTCTGCACGTCACCCGCGACGTGATGGAGGACGGCACCTTCACCGACATCGAAAAATACCTGCACCCGGGCGATCTTCTCATCGCCAACAACACGCGCGTCATCAAGGCGCGCCTTCTCGGGAAGAAGGAAACGGGCGGCGCCGTCGAAGCCCTCATTGAACGCGTCACCGACGAAACGCACGCGATCTCGATGCTTCGCGCGAGCAAGTCCCCGAAGCCCGGCACCAAGCTCTTTTTCGGGAACGCCGTCGTGACGGTCATGGGGCGCGAAGGACAGTTCTTCGAACTCGCCTTTGAGCGTCCCGTCCTCGACGTCCTCGACGAAGAGGGCCACGTGCCGCTTCCGCCCTACATCGAGCACGAAGACAGCAAGAACGACGAAACCCGCTATCAGACGGTGTACGCGCAGTACCCGGGCGCCGTGGCGGCCCCGACGGCGGGGCTCCACTTCACGGAAGAGCTCCTTGCGCGCCTGAAGGCTAAGGGCGTTGAAATCGCCTACGTGACGCTTCACGTCGGGGCGGGGACCTTCCAGCCCGTGCGCGTCGAAAAGCTCTCCGAACACCACATGCACTCCGAGTGGTACCGCATGCCCGAAGACGTGGCCGAAGCGATCAACCGCGCGAAGGCCGAAGGCCGCCGCGTCGTCGCGGTCGGCACGACCTCGCTTCGCACGCTCGAGAGCGCGGCGGATCGTCCGGGCCATGTGGAAGCCGGCGCCCGCGACACGGCGCTCTTCATTACGCCCGGCTACGAATTCAAGATCGTCGACGCGCTCGTGACGAACTTTCACCTTCCGAAGTCGACGCTTCTCATGCTCGTCTCGGCTCTTGTCGGCCGCCAGCGCATCCTCGAAGCCTACCGTCACGCCGTGGAAAGCCGCTACCGCTTCTTCAGCTACGGCGACGCCTGTTTCCTCGAGCGCGACCCCGAGGCCGCTCACTCCATCGACTAACGCAAGGATTCGACCATGTCCTTTTCTTTTTCCGTCAAAACGACCTGCGGGCGCGCCCGCCGAGGGACGCTGACGCTCAATCACGGCACGATCGAAACGCCGATCTTCATGCCGGTCGGCACCTACGGGTCCGTGAAGGCGATGGCTCCGAACGAACTTACCGAGATCGGCTCGCAGATCATTCTCGGCAACACCTTCCACCTGTGGCTGCGCCCGGGCCTCGACGTGATCGGCGCGCACGGGGGCCTGCACGACTTCATGCAGTGGCATAAGCCCATCCTCACCGACTCGGGCGGCTTTCAGGTCTTCAGTCTCGGGGAACTGCGCAAGATCACCGAAGAAGGCGTGAAGTTCAGCAACCCCATCAACGGGGCGAAGCTCTTTTTGACGCCGGAAATCTCGATGCAGATTCAGCGCGTCCTCAATTCCGACGTGACGATGGTCTTGGACGAATGCACGCCCTACAAGATCGGCGACCGTCCGGCGACCGAAGCCGAAGCGGCCGCGTCGATGCGCATGAGCCTTCGCTGGGCGAAGCGCTCGAAGGACGAATTCGAACGCCTGGAAAATCCCAACACGCTCTTCGGGATCGTGCAGGGCGGCATGTTCGAGCACCTGCGCGAAGAGTCGCTCGCGGGCCTCAAGGAAATCGGCTTTCACGGCTACGCCGTGGGCGGTCTCTCCGTGGGCGAGCCCAAGGAAGAGATGCTCCGCATCATGGACGCGATCGTGCACAAGCTTCCCGACGACCGTCCCCGCTATCTGATGGGCGTGGGCACGCCCGAAGACCTCGTGGCGGGCGTCTCGAACGGGATCGACATGTTCGACTGCGTGATGCCGACGCGCAATGCGCGAAACGGCTGGCTCTTCACGCGCTTCGGCGACGTGAAGATCAAGAACAGCCGCTACAAGAACGATCTGCGTCCCCTGGATCCGACCTGCAACTGCTACACCTGCCGCAACTTCACGCGCGCGTATCTGCATCACCTCCACAAGGTGGGCGAGATCCTCGGCGCGCGGCTCAACACGATTCACAACCTCTCCTACTATCTGAACCTGATGCAGGAGATGCGCGACGCCCTCGAAGCGGGGACGTTCGAAGAGTGGAAGGCGCAGTTTGCGGCCGATCGGGCCCGCGGCATCGAATAACGCGCTTCGTTTTAAGTTTGCGTCAAGACGTTCGCTCGTATAATGGAGCGCACGTCTTTTCCCCGCCGCTCCGTAGCGGCGGGAGAAATCTTGATTTTTTATAAGTGGAGTTCTCCCATGTGGTTTATTGACAACGCCTACGCGGCCGAAGCCGTTCCGGGCGGGATGGAAGGTTTCCTGGTTCAGGTCGTTCCCCTCATCATCATCTTCGCGCTCTTCTGGTTCTTCCTGATTCGTCCGCAGCAGAAGCGTCAGAAGGAACACATGCAGATGTGCGAAGCGCTCACGAAGGGTGACGAAGTCATGACGATCGGCGGTCTCGCCGGCCGCATCGAAGCCGTTCAGGAACAGACCGTGACGCTTACGATCGCGACGGTCGACGGCAAGTCCGTGAGCGTTCGCATGCAGCGCGCCGCGGTGCAGTCGGTCCTTCCGAAGGGCACGCTCAAGTTCTAAGCCCCGCGAAAGCGATTCGAGAAAGGCGTTGAAGGTCGAGAATCGACCTTCGGCGCCTTTCGGCGATTCAAACGGTCGAACTTCGCGTTCGATTTTTTCCCGTTAGGTCACGTCCGGGGCGCATCCGCTTCGCGTGACGGAGACAAGCATGAACCGATATCCTCTTTGGAAATACCTGGTCATCGTCGTCGCTCTCCTCATCGGTCTCGTCTATACGCTGCCGAACTTCTACGGAGAGTCCCCCGCGGTGCAGGTTTCCTCGGGCAAGGCCACGGTCAAGGTGACGGAAGACACGCTCAAGCGCGTCGAAACGTTGCTCGCCGAGGCGAAGATCCAGCCCAACGGCGTCTTCTACGAGCAGGGCGCTCAGCAGAATTCCATCCGCGTGCGCTTCGAGCCGACGGAAGCCGAAAAGCAGCTGCAGGCGCGCGAAGTGATTGAAAAGGCGCTCAATCCGAATCCTTCGGATCCCTCCTACATCGTGGCGCTCAACCTCGTGCCGAACACGCCGGAGTGGCTCCTTTCGATCAACGCCCTCCCGATGTATCTGGGTCTGGACTTGCGCGGCGGCGTGCACTTCCTCCTGCAGGTCGACATGCACGCGGCGATTGAAAAGCGCGGCGAAGCGATCGCGACCGACCTTCGCACGCAGCTTCGCGACAAGCGCATCCGTCACACGGGCATTTCCCGCAGCGGCAACGACATCACGATCAACTTCGCTTCCGAAGAAGAACGCGCCCGCGCGAACGACCTTCTTCGCAACACGCAGCCCGATCTGACGCTCACGCTTCCCGAAACCTCGACGAAGCCCTACGTGATCCGCGCGTCGCTCACGCAGAAGGCGCTCCAGAACATTCAGGAATACGCCCTCAAGCAGAACATCTCGACGCTGCACAACCGAATCAACGAACTCGGCGTTGCCGAACCCGTGATCGCCCAGCAGGGTGCCGACCGCATCGTCGTGCAGCTGCCGGGCGTGCAGGACACCGCCAAGGCCAAGGACATTCTCGGCCGTACGGCGACCCTCGAAGTCCGTCTCGTCGACGACAGCCCCGAAGCCCTTGCGCAGCTCGCCCAGGGGAACGTGCCCTTTGGCGACGAACTCTTCAAGGAACGCGACGGCCGTCCGATCCTCGTGAAGCGCCGCGTCATTCTGACGGGTGAAAACCTCAACGACGCCCAGCCGGGCTTTGACGGTCAGACGCAGGAACCGACCGTGAACCTCGAGCTCGACAACCGGGGCGCCCGCATCTTCCAGGACGTCACGCGTGAAAACGTCGGCAAGCGCATGGCCATCATCCTCTTTGAAAAGGGGAAGGGTGAGGTCGTGACGGCGCCGGTCATCCGTCAGGAAATCGGCGGCGGCCGCGTCCAGATCTCCGGCCAGATGACGACCGTCGAAGCCACCGACACGGCCCTCGTGCTGCGTGCCGGTTCGCTCGCGGCCCCGATGGAAATCGTCGAAGAACGCCTGATCGGGCCGAGTCTTGGCGAAGCCAACATTCAGGCGGGCTTCCGCTCGACCTTGTACGGCTTCGTCGTCATCGCGATTTTCATGTCGATCTACTACCAGGTCTTCGGTATCGTTTCGGCCGTGTCGCTCCTTTGCAACGTGATGATGCTGGTCGCCCTCCTTTCGATGCTGCAGGCGACGCTGACGTTGCCGGGCATCGCCGCCGTGGCGCTTACGCTCGGTATGGCCGTCGACTCGAACGTGCTCATCAACGAACGCGTGCGTGAAGAACTGCGCGAGGGACGAACGCCGCAGGTGGCCATTTCCGAAGGTTACGAGCGCGCTTTCGCAACGATTCTTGACTCGAACATCACGAGCTTGATCGCCGGTCTCGCGCTTCTCATCTTCGGCTCGGGTCCGGTGCGCGGCTTCGCCGTGGTGCACTGTCTCGGCATTCTGACCTCGATCTTTACCTCGGTCGTGGTCTCGCGTTCGATGATCAACCTCATTTACGGCCGTCAGAAGAAGCTCGCGCGTCTGCACGTGGGCCAGATCTGGCGTCCCAACAAAGAAGCGAAGTGAGGAGCTGAAGAATGGAGTTTTTCCGCATTCATAAGACGATTCCGTTTCTGAAGTATCGTCACATTCTGAACGGCATCTCGCTTGTCAGCTTCCTGATCGCCGTCTATTGGATCTTCACCCACGGTCTCGCGTTCTCGATTGAGTTCACGGGCGGCACGCAGATGGAAGTGAACTTCCCGCAGACCGCGAACACCGAACAGATCCGAACGGACCTGAAGGAGATCTCGAACGAAGTTCTCGTGCAGAACTTCGGTACGGCCCGCGACGTGGTGATCCGCGTTCCGAACAAGGAAGGCGTCACGTCGGGTGAAGTCGCCGCGAACGTCATGAAGGTGCTCGAAGCGAAGAACCCGGGCGTGGAACTTCGCCGAACCGAATTCGTGGGCCCGCAGGTGGGCGACGAACTCGCCCGCGACGGCGGCACGGCGCTCGCGCTCGTGGTGCTCGGCATCGTGATCTACCTCGCCTTCCGATTCGAGTGGAAGTTCTCGATTGCGGCCATCATCGCCAACCTCCACGACATCGTGATCGTCGTGGGGATCTTCTCGGTGATGCAGTGGGAATTTTCGCTTCCGGTGCTCGCCGCCGTGCTCGCGGTCTTGGGGTACTCCGTGAACGAATCGGTCATTATTTTCGACCGCGTTCGTGAACACTTCCGCAAGATGCGCAAGGCCGATACGATGGAAATCATCGACTCGGCCATTACGGCGACGATCTCCCGTACGGTGATCACGCACTCGTCGACCTTGTGCATGACGCTCTCGATGTTCTTCTTCGGGGGCCCGGCTCTGCACTACTTCTCGCTCGCCCTGACGATCGGTATTCTGTTGGGCGTTTACTCCTCCGTCTTCGTGGCGGCGGCCATCGCCTACTACCTCAACGTCAAGCGTGAAGACCTCGTGAAGGTCGTCAAGAAGGAAGAGCTCGACGAAATGGTGCCCTAAGCCAAACCGGCTCTTCGTCAAAACGAACCCCGCCTTTCCCTTGCGGAAAAGCGGGGTTCATTACTTTGGAAAGGCGAAAAATCAGGCGGTCTTGAGGTACCAGAGCACCGTTTGGCGAAGCCCCTCCGCAAAGGGCGTGAGGGGGCGCCAACCGAGCTCCCGCTGAATCTTGTCGGGCGCGATCGCGTAGCGGAAGTCGTGCCCGGGACGATCTTCAACGAAGGTGACGAGCTCGTCGTAACGGTGTCCCGCCCAAGGGCGCAGTTCATCGAGGAGCGCACAGATCGCCCCGACGATCTCGAGATTCGTCTTCTCGTTGTGTCCGCCCACGTTGTAGCGCTCGCCCGAGCGGCCCTCGTGAAAGATGAGGTCGATCGCCCGGCAGTGGTCGCCCACCCAGAGCCAGTCGCGCACGTTCTTGCCCGTTCCGTAGACGGGGATCGCTTCGTGCGCCAGGCACTTGCGGATCACCGTGGGGATGAGCTTCTCGTCGTGCTGCCAGGGGCCGTAGTTGTTCGAGCAGTTCGAGATTGTGACGTTCATCCCGTAGGTGCGCGCATAGGCTTTGACCAACAGGTCGGAAGAAGCCTTGCTCGACGAATAGGGACTGCTCGGCGCATAGGGCGTCTCCTCCGTGAAGAAGCCTTCGGGACCGAGACTCCCGTACACCTCGTCGGTCGAGACGTGGTGAAAGCGGGAGGTTTCCAAAGTGCCGTTTTCGCGCCAGTAGAGGAGACACTCGTTCAGAAGCGTCGCCGTTCCGACTACGTTCGTCTCGATGAAGCGAAGCGGATCGGGAATGGAATTGTCGACGTGGCTTTCGGCCGCGAAGTGAAGGACGCCTGCCACGTTGAATTTCCTCAGGACCTCGTGAAGCAGTGCTGTGTCGCGGATGTCGCCGTGCACGGTCTCGACGTTCGCCATCTTCCCTTGACGTTCAAAAACCTCCCTGCGGGCCGCATAGGTGAGAAGGTCGAGATTGACGAGACGATATTCGGGGTGCGCTTTGGTGAAGTAGTCGATGAAGTTGGCGCCGATGAAGCCGGCGCCGCCCGTGACGAGAAGGGTTTTCTCAAACATGCAAAAGAGTCCGACGGGACGGGGCCCGAGGCCTCGTCCCGAGAAAAGAGGGGCGTCGGGCGCCCGTCAGGCGCCGCGTCCGTAAAGCGACTCGAAGATCTTCCGAAGGATCCCGTCGACGTGATGCACGAGCGACGGCTGGGCCGAGGTCGGATTGTCGCGAAGATGCTCAAATCCGAAGTCGTTTTCCGACAAAAGCTTCTGGAGCTGATCCTTCCATTCGGGCGGGCTTTCCGCGGCGCGCCAGGCGCCGCGTCCGCGTCCGAAGTGGGCGATCGCGAGGTAGAGAAGCAACGCTTCGAGCGCAAAGCCTTCGAGCGCCTTGTCGCTCCAGGTGAGTTCCATCCCTTCCTTGCGGTGGCGCGCATTGTAGACGGTGGCGGCGCCAAGACCCGAGAGAGCGCCCACAACGGCGCCCACAAGGAGCCCGAATCCCAAGGTCAAGCCCGCCGCGGCGGTGTCGGCGATCGCACCCGAGGCGGCCCCCGAAGCGGCGCCGATCACGGCCGCCTGACTCTTGTCGACCGTGTAGACGGCGAGGTGCCAGTCGCTCTTCATGCGTCGGATGATTTCGCGGTTCACGCCCGTGCCGTGCAGACCGTTCACCGACAAGAGGCGCGTCGTGAGCGCGCAGAAGCTGTCGGCGGCGTCGGCCGACAAAGAAGCCTGAGCGTCCTTGACGACGTCCGTCTTGTCCTTGAGGAAGCCGAAACGCTGCGCCATCGAGATCGCCTGATCCTTGAGCGAGGGCGTCGGGACGAGTTCGGTCATCGTGAGAAGATGCGTCAGGTGATGCGCGATCGCTTCGACGGAACTCGCGTAGACGGCCCGGCGGCCGCGCACCCAGACTTCGCGAAGCGAAGCATAGGCGGCGGAGAGCGACTCGGGCAACGCTTCACCGATCGCGTCAAAGAGCGCCACTTCCTGCACCCAGCAGCGCGCAAAGGCGTCCATCGGGAGGATCTTGTGTACGAAGGGGTAGGGGGCGAGCGCCTTCTGCCAGGCTTCGATCTCTTCCTTTTCCTTGGCGCGGCTCGGGTCGCCCATCTGGTTCAGAAGCACGATGACGGGTTTCCCGATCCAGGAGAGAATCTCCATTTCCGCAGGAATGTAGCCCGCGCGGTCGGGACGCTCCGTTACGTTCACGAGATAGAGCACCACGCTCGAAGTGTCGCGGATGTGTCGCACCACGCGTTGGTCGAGGAAGAAAGCCTTGTCGGTGAAGCGGTCCCAGATTTCGCTCAAAAACCATCCGATCGGATTCGAGCGGCCGCGAAGACGCTCGGCCAGGCGCACGGAGTTGCCGAAGCCCGGGGTGTCCCAGAGAACGAGCTCGCACCCTGCGGGATCGCGCGCAAGCACGTAGTCGTCCGTCGTTTCGGTGACGTGCGGACGGTCGGCGACCTCTCCCACGTCTCGCGAGAGAAGCGTGCGCGCCAACGTGGTCTTCCCGATGTTGGTGTGACTCACGAGGCTCAGGTGTACGCGTAATGGATCGGAGGAAAACATCTGAAAAGAAATGCCGTTGGTTTTCTCTTATTGTAGGCGCAGGAAGGTGAGCGTCGCATGACGCTCCGCGGCGAAGCTTTCCCAGAGGGCCTTTCGCGCGGTGAGACGCTCGGAATCAGTCCCGAACTGTTTCTCAAGACCCGAGAGATCGACAAGGAGCGGCAGGCTGCCCTCCCGGCGCTTCGCGACCGCTTCGAGCCAGCGCCCGTGGACTTCGTCTTCGGGGGTGGCGGTGGCGTCAAAGAGGAACACCGCGGCTTCGGTGTCGACCGAAGCGAGGACGTTTTCGGGTTCGTCCTTCCAGACGTCGATCGTTCGCCAATGAAGGTCGGGTTGCATCAGCAATGCCGCCGTGCGTCGGCGAAGCGACTCGTCGGCGGGGACGGTCGTGAGCACCGTGGCGCCCGTCAAGGCGGGAGAGACGGATGCCGGATCCTGCGGGGAAGCGGCTACTTCCGTTTCTTCCTCGGTCCAGACGAAACTCGTGCGGGCGGCCTTAGCGCGGCGGTCCGCAACGAAGGCGAGAAGCAGCCGCGGAAGAATCACGACGCCCGCGACAAGCCCCATGAGGCGAAGCAACCAGGCGGCCGCGTCGGGACTCCCTTCGGGGTTCACGCGAAGATTCATGTCGGCGATCGCCGCGGCGTCCGGGAAGGAAAGACCGAAGACGTCGAGCGGAACGAGACCGTAGGTGGCGGAAAAGAGGTTCGCAAGCCACGCCTCGTGGCCCGCAAGCCAGGTGCTCGTCCAACCGACCGTATAGGCGGTGCCGATCCCGCGGAAGGCAAGTCCCGTGAGAAGTCCTGCGCCCAAGGCCGCGGCCGCGAGATGAAAGGCGCGCGCCGCGTCAAAGCGAAGCGAGGGCGCCAGAAGCGTGAGCCACAGGGGACGCTCCTTGAGCGTCTGCTTTTTCACCGCGGGCATGCGAACCCGCGCTAGGAGTTCCGCAAAGAGACGGCGTCCCGGCCACTTGGGCGCAAAGCCGAGGAGTCCGGCGACGGCGCCGACGAAGAGGAGAACGTAGAGAGCGATCTGCCAGAAGAGGACGAAAAGAAGCGCGGGCGACAAAAGATTCACGACGGCGCCTTCCGACGTGAAGCGGTCGGTGAGAACGCCGAGCAGATAAGCGGCGAAGACCAATACGCCCGTAAAGAGCCCCGTCGGGAGCGTCGGCATGCGGGAGGGCTTGAGCGAGCGTCGGCTCAGCACGAGCTTCGCCTTTGCGAGGGCACGATCCTTTGGATCCTTTCCCGCAATGAGGCGGGCGTCGGCCGCGGCCGACGTTTCGGGGCCGTCGAGTTCTTCAGAAGCGCGGGCGGCGATCAGCACGCCCGCTTCTTCAGGCGTCACGGCAAAACGGATGGTTTCCTTCACGACGCATCTCCCAAGGCTTTGCGGATGACGGCGTTTTCGGGCGTCTTCCAGTGGTAAGAAGGATCCACGATCGAATCCGTCGGATCTTCGCCCTTCCATTCAATTCCTGCGAGGTCGAGCAAAAGGGGCGCCGTCCAGTCGGTGCGGAAGTTCTCCGACGCGGCCTTGCGGTCGGCCGCAGGACGCTCCCAGAGCAAGACCGGAATGCGGTAGCCGCTCGGAAGGTTGGCCGCATGACCCGTGCGGTCGGCCAAGTCGCCGATTTCCTGTCCGTGGTCAGAAAGATAGAACCACGTGACGGGACCGGGTCTGGCCGCCGTCAGCTTGAGGGTTTCCGCGAGAATGTGGTCGTGGTAGCGCATGGTTCGATCGTAGTCCTCGCGCGTTTCGATCGTAAGGAAAGACCGTCCCTTTTCTTCAAGACGTTGTTCGACCGGATTGTCGGGCGTCCAGACTTCCGGATAATCTTCGGGCGCGCGAAGACGATAGTGCGGATGCGCGCCGATGAGATGCACGATGACGAGGTGCTTGGGCGCGGGATCGGCGAGCGCTTCGCGAAGCGGCCCGATCACCTTTTCGTCGAGCGACACCGAGGAGCGGCCGCCCAATTTGTTGAGAAAGAGGCTTCGGTCGGCGAGCGACGCGAACTGCTGACGGATCGCTACGTCTTCCTGATTGCTGATCCAGGTGATGCGGTAGCCCGCCGCGCGAAAGAGCGGCAGGAGTATATTTTCCTTCGGGCCTTTTTCCGTTGCGGCGAAGGTGAACATGTCCTCAAACGAGGCGACGGTGCTCGACGACACGGACCAGGCGTTCTCGAAGACTTCCAGAGGCGGCGTGAGCGTTTGGGAGAGACCGCGAAGCTCCGGCGTCGTATCGAGTTCATAGCCGTAGAGCGACCAGGCCTTCGGATTGATGCTCTCGCCGATCACCCAGACGATGGTGCGGGGACCCGCGTCGGCCTTCGTGAGAAGCGCCTTGCCGCGAGCCAAAAGCGCGTCGCGCGAAGCGAGGGTCTTCGCCCAGTTTGCCTTTACTTCTTCGACGTCGGCCACCCAGCCCGGCCAATAGAGAAACGGCGAGAAACGACGCCAGGGTCGCACGCCGTATGCGGCGGCCGATACGGTGACGAGGAAGACGACCAGAATTCCGGCGGCCCAGCGCGAGACGGATCGGTCGCCTTCGCGCAGTTTCGCGATAAGGCGCAGTGACAAGAGAATCAGAAAGAGGACGGGGACGGTCCAGAGAAGAATGCCGCCCCAGTCGTTTTGGAGAAATTCGAGGCCTTCCGAAGACGTGGTGTTCGCGACCGATTCCAAGACGTAGGACGAGCCAGGGTCGGTCTCGTAGGTGTGAAGAAGGTAGCCCCGCACGCCGATGTCGAGGAAGGAGACCGTCAGTCCGATCCAAGCGAGCGCCTTTGCGACGAAACGGGGTTTTCCGTCGGGAATCCGAAGGAGCAACAGAAGAACGAAGGGAAAGGTGAGTCCCCAGACCTGCAGGGCGCGCCGCCAGGAAAATGCGGCGAGCGCGAGAAGAAGCGTTGCGAAGAGGATGACCGCCGCCGTGCGGCAGACGTTGCGGTCGGTCGTGAAGAACCGGAACATGAATGGTCCACCTCAGAAAATCGGACGCCGGGACAGCAGGGTGCGGGCGGCCGCTTCCGGGTCGGATTGGCCGCAAACGGCGGACACGACGGCGATTCCGGCGACGCCCGTTTCATAAACGGAGCGGGCGTTCCCTTCGTGGATGCCGCCGATCGCGACCGCGGGGACCGGGGCGTGCTGAAGAAGCAAACAAAGTCCGTCGAGTCCCACGACGGGGGCCGCGTCCTTTTTGGTGCCCGTCGGAAAGACGGGGCCGATGCCGATGTGATCCGCCGCGGGCGAAAGGCTCGACAGTTCATCTATATTCGAGATCGATTGTCCCACGAATGCGTCGGGACCGACGATGAGCCGGCAATCTTCGGGCGACAGATCCTTTTGTCCGACGTGTACGCCCGCGGCGCCGACCGCGCGGGCGACGTCCGCGTGGTCGTTGATGATGAGCGGGACGGATGCGGGCATGACGCGAAGGAGCTCCCTCGCACACTCGGCAATCGCGCGTTTTTTCCAGTTGGGGGCGCGCAGCTGCACGACGGTGACGCCGCCGTGGAGGGCGGCGAGCGTCGTCTCGATCATCCCGTCGGCCCCGCCGCAGAGATCGGGGTCGAGCACCAGGTAGAGGGTCAGGTCGAGCGCTCTCATGCCTTCCTTCCCGTGAGATAGAGACCGTCGATGTAGTGAACGTGAAAACTCCCCGGCGCCTCGGCGTGTTTGGCAGCGTACTCCGCCGCACGTTTGGCGAGCGTGGACGCGGCGGCGGCCGCCGCAACCCGGTCCGGCGTCACCGCGGCGAAAGCCGCGACCAAGGCCGAGAGCGAACACCCGGTGCCGACGACGAGCGTCGCCATTTCATGGCCGCCCGAGATCGAAACCGTGCGTTCGCCGTCCGTCACGTAGTCCGTTTCGCCCGTGACGTGCACGACGGTCGGAACGGTACGCGCGAGAAGTTTCGCGGCTTCGAGCGCCGAGTCGGATGAGTCGCAGCTGTCCACTCCTTTTCCGGACGAGGAAAAGCCCGCGAGCGCACGGATTTCGCTGGCATTCCCTCGGATGACGGTCGGGCGCTTCGCGACGAACGAGCGAATGACGTCGTCGCGCCAGGGAATGCCGCCCGCCGCCACGGGATCGAGCACCCAGGGCGTTTGTTTTTCATTGGCGGCGTCTGCGGCGAGGTTCATCGCGCGGATACGTTCGGCCGTAGGCGTGCCGATGTTGATCAAAAGACCGTCGGCGATTCCGGCGAAGGTGCCTGATTCCTCCGGCGCCACGACCATGGCGGGGGAGGCCCCGGCCGCGAGCAAGACGTCCGCCGTGATTTCCTGCACGACGTCGTTCGTGAGGACATGTACGAGCGGGCGGTTCGCACGGAGTTTTTCCAAAAGTTCGGAGAATTCGGATTCGGGAAAGTCGATCATGGCGCAAAGAGGTCCCTCGGGGTCTCCGAGGGCGATTCGTATGAAGAGAAGGAGATAGTAGCAGTCCCGAAAAGCGTCGGGCGCTTCCTTTGGCTAGAATGTTTCCTTCGATTCGTTACCGCCAGACCGACATGCTTGTTCATCCGCAGTTCGATCCCGTCGTTTTTACGCTCGGCCCCCTGGCCGTGCGCTGGTACGGCGTGATGTACCTTCTGGGCTTTGCCGCCTTCTGGATCCTCGGGCGCGTTCGCGCCAAGGAAGCCTGGCGCGGGATCACGCCCGAGGACGTGGAGGATCTGCTCTTTTACGGGGTCTTCGGCGTGGTGTTGGGCGGACGGCTCGGCTACTGCCTCTTTTATCAGCCGGGCTACTACCTTTCGCATCCGGGCGAAATCTTTGCGCTCTGGCACGGCGGCATGAGCGCGCACGGCGGCCTTCTCGGCGTCATCCTCGTGATGATTCTTTTTGCCTGGCGAAAGAAAAAGTCGCTCTTCACGGTCTCGGACTTCGTGGCGCCGCTCGTGCCGCTCGGTCTCATGGCGGGCCGCATCGGAAATTTCATCAACGGAGAGCTTTGGGGGCGTCCCGCTTCCCCCGATCTTCCCTGGGCGATGGTCTTCCCTCAGGCGGCCGACGGCATCGCCCGTCACCCTTCGCAGCTCTATGAAGCCCTGGGCGAAGGCCTTATTCTCTTTCTTATGCTCTACGTCGTCTCCCGCAAGCAGACGAAGCCCGGCTTCGTATCGGGGCTCTTCTGCCTTGGATACGGCGTGGCGCGCTTCATCGTCGAATTTTTCCGCGAACCCGACGCCTTTTTGGGGCTTCAGGCGCTTTCCCTCTCGCAGGGACAGTGGCTCACGATTCCCGTCATTTTGTTGGGCGCGTTTTTGGTTTGGAGAGCACGCTGAATGTTTCGTTGCGTCATCAATCTGGACTCTTCTGTCGATCGTTGGATCAAGTTTCAGGAGGAACAAAAAAGGATTGGCTTGGAGTTCGAGCGGATTTCAGCCGTTTACGGTCGAGACCTCACGGATGAACAGCTTGCCGCCGTCTCCAAGCCTCGGGGCGTCGGCTACGTTTATCCCATGACGCCTCCCGAATACGGATGTTTCTTAAGTCATCGGAAAGCGTGGCAACGCATTGTCGAGAGTGGTGAGCGTTGGGGGGCGATTGTCGAGGATGACGTCTATTTGGCGGACGAATTGTCTGATCTTCTGAGTAGTGATGACTGGTTGCCGGAAGATGCCGATGTGGTTCAGATCTGGTCGGCTGCGCTGAAGATTCGAATCAAGGGTTCTCCCGTTCCCCTGAAGAACGGCTACCAACTTGTCAAACAGTGCAAGCCTTCCAGCTTTGGAACCGTAGGTTATCTTATCTCTCGAGAGGCGGCCCAGCGCGCACTGGACGGAAGCCAACGGATGAACTGCCCCGTCGATTACTATCTTTTTTCGCCGTGGTTCCCCTTCGTTCGGAAGAATCAGGTTTTCCGTCTGAGCATTCGTCCTTTGGCACTGACCAGCGCTCCTTCTGAAATTGGTTTGAGAAAGAAGCGTCAATTCAAACGCCCCATCCTTCGGCAACTCAATCCGGTGCGTTGGTTCGGACAGATTCGAATTTCCTTCGGAAAGATGTTCTCCACGCCGTTTGAGGTTAAGGAAGGAACATTCCATCGATAAGAATGCAAAGAGGCGCGGCATTGGCCGCGCCTCTTTGGCAAAGGGATTCCGGCAAGCCGTCAGGCCGCCATGATCGCCCGGTAGAGCATGTAGGAGGCGAGCACGTAGAGAAGTGAAGCGAAGATGCGCTTCAAGGGCTTCGTGTCGATGGAGTGCGCCACCTTCGCGCCGATCGGAGCGGTGAAGATGCTCATGACGGCGACTGAAAAGAGAGCGGGAAGGTGAATGTAGCCGAGCGTGTACGGAAATCCGGGAAGCGTGGGTTCGGCCCAGCCGCTCACGATGTAGCCGATCGTGCCTGCAAAGGCGATCGGAAAGCCGAGCGCGGAAGAAGTGCCGATGGCCTTGTGCATCGGAACGTTGCAGTAGGTGAGAAAGGGCACCGAAATGAAGCCGCCGCCCGCACCGACCAAGGCTGAAATGGTACCGATCGCGGTGCCTGCGCCGACCATGCCGGCCGTGCCGGGAAGACCGCGCGAAGCAGCCACCTTCTTTGCAAAAAACATCTTCGTTGCGGAATAGCCGACGAACCCCGCAAAGATGAGCGCCACCCAGAAGGTCGAGAGGTAGCCCGTGATTTGTGCGCCGAGAATGCCGCCCAGGAGAATGCCGGGGGCGATGGCGGCGACCACCTTCCAGAGGACTGCGCCGCGGGAAGCATGAGCCCGGACGGAGGAGAGAGACGTGAAGAGGATCGTCCCCATGGAGGTCGCGATCGCCACATGCACGATGTGTTCGGTCGGAATGTCCGCGTAGGAGAGAAGAAGCGTCAAGAAGGGCGTCAGAACCATGCCGCCGCCGATGCCGAGAAGGCCGGCGAGAAAACCCGTGCAGCAGCCGAGTGCGGCCAGGGAGAAAACAATCCAGAGCTCCATGATGTGCGGACTCCCAAGGGATGAATCAATCAGTGAAAGAGGGTTTTGAGAATATGCGCGAAGTCGTCCCGCTCAACCGGCGTGATGGAGAGGCGGTTGCCCCGCTGCAGAATGCGAAGATTGGCGAGTGCCGGGTCGTTGCGAAGCGCCTTGATCGGGATGACGGGGCATTTGGCGAGGGCCTTCACGTCGATCGTGAGCCACCGGGGATTCTCTTTGGGGCTCTTCGGATCGAAGTAGTCGCTTTGGGGATCGAACTGCAGCTCGTCGGGATACGGAGCGGAAGCAATTTCCGCCGCGCCCACGATGCCGGGTTCGGCGCAACTCGAGTGATAAAAGAGCACTGCGTCGCCCACTTCCATGTCGTCTCGGATGAAGTTTCTCGCCTGATAGTTGCGGATGCCGAACCACGAAACCGTTTGGTTCGGAGCTGAGAGCGCGTCGTCGATGGAGCATTCTCCGGGTTCGGACTTCATCAGCCAAAAACGGCGTGCGTTCAGAAGACGCTCAAGAAGGTCGGGCGAGAGAGACATGAGTGCGCCTCAAAAGAAAAAAAGGGCAACCGTGGTTGCCCTTCAAGAAAAGTGCTCCTGCAGTGGAATCGGGCTACGTATCCTGAACCGGGAGTTCAGGGCGGTCGGCTCCGGGACGGACTGGGCGGTACAACGCGTGTTCCGCACTCCATCGGTCCTCGAGTACACCAACCTATTTGTCAAAGCATTGGTTCTAGGTACCTTGGAGCCCGAACGCTCTCACCGCAGGATTGCAATCATTGTAGCGGAAAGATTCGAGAAAATCAGAAGAATCCCGAAGCACGGGCGGGTGCGGCGTAGATCGCTTCCTCACAGAGTCGGCAAAGGTCGTCGATCTCCTTCTCCCACACGGCCGTATCGGCGGTCGTAGTTGCGGCGGAGAGTGCCTGAGAAACCGCGGGTTCTTCAACCGCTTGATTCATCGGTAACGTTCCCTGAGGCTCTTCGGACGAAGTCGGTTCTTCCGCAACCACGGGCTCAGAGACTTCCTCTTCGGGGAGCTCGAGCGGCAGTTCAGGTTCCGGCGGCGGAGCCTTGGGTTGCGCAACCTTTTCTTCGAGTTCCGCCACGCGGGCCTCGAGCGTGCTCTGCGTCTTGGAGTCGTCGTACGCGATCTCGAGCGCGGCGAGGACGGCGATCTGATCAAGCGCCACGACGCGGCCGCCGCTGCGGATCGCTTCCATGTGCTGATCCACGCGCTGAGCGCACTGCTCGAGCACGGGTTCTTCGCCCGGCGTCACGGCGAGGCGATAGTTGCGGCTGAAAATGCGCAAATTGAGTTCGGGCATCGTCTCTCCTTACGATTCGAATTCGGCGGGATTCGTCAGACGATTGAGCTGCTGGATCTGGGCGTTGAGTTTCTTGAGTCGCTGCTGCGCCTGATCCAATTCCGCCTGCGCGGAAGCCAAACGACTGCGAAGACGAAGGTTTTCCTGGCGTTCTTCCCTCAGTACGAGCGTGAGCTGCTCGATGAGGCGGCGAAGCCGCTCGAGTTTTTCCTTCATTCAGAGGTCTCCTTCTTCGCTTCATCCTTAGGAAGATCTTCCTTCGGAGCGAAGTTTCGAATGTTTCCGAGAATCAGTTGGTCGGCCTGTTCTTCATCGGGCATGGCATCCGACGTCCAGCTCTTGACGCGGTCTTCATCGTTGAAGTAGACGGTGAGGCGGCGAAGCTGCTCTTCCCCGTTGCCGCGGCGCAGATAGTAGACGTAGTCCCACTGATAACGGTGGAACTGGTCGCGGATGAGCGGAACGCCGAGAAGGAACTGCACCTGGGCGGCGGTCATGCCCTCTTCGAGCTGATTGACCATTTCGCTGGTGACGAGATTGCCTTGGTGAACGTCCGCACGATAGGGCTGCAGGAAGTAGGGAATGTAGTCGGTCGGATTTTCCCAGGCGTCCGCCATGCTCGAACACCCCGTGAGATTCGTGGTCAGGATAAGCAGGGCGGCGGGTGCGAGGAAACGTTGGAACTGCATGGTGAAAGGGTGTTATTTTGAAAAGGTTCAATGCAAATTGGCATAAGCCCCCTTATGATACGCATCATAAGGTCCAAAGAGGGAGCAAAAGGTGAACGAAACGTCTCGAAACCAATCCACGGAACTCAAAACGCTCGGTCTGAAGGCGACGGGTCCCCGCATGAAGATTTTGGAGCTCTTTCAGCGAATCTCCGAACAGGGGGAAGGCGTGGTTCGGCATCTCTCCGCCGAAGACGTCTACCGCATGTTGGTGGAGGAAAAGAGCGACATCGGATTGGCGACGGTCTATCGCGTTCTGACGCAGTTTGAGACGGCGGGCATTCTGGTGCGCCATCATTTTGATTCGGGGCGCGCGACGTATGAACTTGCCGAAGGTCAGCACCACGACCACATCGTGTGTCTGCGTTGCGGGCGGGTCGAGGAGTTTGTCGACGTCGACATCGAACGCATGCAGAAAAACGTGGCGAAAAAGTACGGCTATGAACTATGCGACCACTCCCTGATTCTCTACGGCATCTGCGAAGCGTGCCGCAAGGAAGAAGAGCAGAAGCATGAAAAACAGTGAAATTCTCGCGGAATTTCCCAAAATTCATCCGGTCTATCGGGGCGACCTGGACGGTCGCTCCGTTCATTTTGAGGACGCCGACGTCGACGACTGGCAGCTGATCGGCAAAGGGGGCGAGCGTCTTACGTGCTTTTCGCCTCTCTTTCCCGAGGGCTGCGTAAAACTCAGTGCGCGGTTTTGCTGTCCGCAGACCGTGCGCGAGGTCGACTATCTCAATTACCTCCGAGAAAAGGGCGTGACGGCAAGTTTCATGCCGAAGTTCCTCGGTTCTCTCTCGTCTCCTTCCTACGTGGGGCTTGCGGTGGAGGCCTTTCTCCCGACTGAAGATCGGAAGGTTTGGGTTCTCGCTTCGTACTTGAATGAAATCAAAGGAGCGGACGAATCGTCGTGGAAACGCCTCGAAGACGCCCTGCGCGCGACGAAGCGCGAAATGCATGGAAAGGGCGTCGTGGTGAGCGACATCGGGACCGCCAATATGTTCATCGTTGAGGAAAGAGGTGCTTTGCGTCCGGTGATTTTCGACGGTTATTACATTCCCGAGCACATCCCGACCGCGAAGTACATCCCGTGGTTTCGCAACCTTAAGATCAATCGGCAGTGGGCGAAGTTCGCCCGACGCTATCAACGCGCAACGGGGCGAACCATCAGTTTCGAATGAGGAGCCCCCGGAAGGCGACGTTCAGCGCAAAGATGATCGTCGCCATGGCGGCGCCGCTCGCGAGATACCCCGCATCGAGACTCTGAAGGGCCGCGACGGCGCCCGTGATGGTTTCGGGACTGTAGAGAAACACCAGGGCCGAAATCGTGGTGAGCGCGTTCGAGAAGAAATACGCGAACGTTTCCCTGAGCGGTCGTCCGCAAAGCGGCGTGAGGACTCTCATCGTCGTGTAGGTGTAACCGCGCCCCAAAAGAAGTCCCGCCGCTTCATAGGTGGCGGGAAGCGCCTTGAGACTTGTGCTGAGCGTCAGGTATCCCACCGTAAAGAGGTGCACGAGCGTGTTGAAGAGAACGAGCAGGCGGTTCCCCCATACGCCCGAAAAAATCTCCCAACCGCTCAGACTCATGGCAAATCCCAGGCCCAGAATCGTGCCCGGAACGGCCATGGGGAGGAGTGCCGCCGCATGAAAGAGGACGCCCACGGGCCGCACAGACGGACCGTGGCGCGTCATGAGAACGCTCGTCACCCAGGCGAGAAGGACGCCCGAGACGGCCGTCGAGAAGGCGAGTCCGAGACTGTTGAGAACCGGCGCGAAGCCGTAGGAGAGCGAAGTAAGCGAATAGGCCTCGAGCGTCCAGGCGCGATCATAAGGCCAGGCCTTGACGAAGGACGCAAGCACGACGGCGCCGATCGAAGCGAGCATGCCCGCCACGATGAACCAGGAAAGCCCTCCGAAAAAGACGTCTCGCCCCCGGTTTGGTTCGATTCTCAAGGCTTGCGGGGTTGCCCGTTCCTCTTTGCGGCGCGAGAGAAGTGTATAGGTTCCGAAGGCGAGAAGGGACGGCACCATGAGCCAGAAGCTCAAGAGGGCAGCGCGCTGAAAGTCGGCGAGACCGATCGCGTACTTGTAGATTTCGGTCGCGAGCATCGGTACGTTGCCGCCCAAGAGTTTCGGCACGCCGAAGTCCGTGACGGTGAGAACGAAGGCAATCAGAAGGGCGTTGACGAGGGCATCCCGAAGATGCGGCAGGAGAACGGTTCGAAAACGTCGGGCGGCCCCGCTTCCCAAAAGAAGCGCGGCGTCAAGCAGGCGTTGGTCGAGCGTCCGGAAAGCGAGAGAGAGCTGCAGAGTCGTATGCGGAAGCGTAAAGAGAACGCCTCCGGCCAACAGTCCCGGCACGCCGTAGAGCGACGTCGGAAAGAGCAGTCCGTAGTTGCCGAAGAGATAGACGAGTCCCATGGCCGGCATGAAGGAGGGCGCCAGAAGCGGGACCATGAAAAGCAAGCCCAGCGCCTTGCGGCCCGGCGCCTTCGTCATCGTCATGGTGTAGGCGAGAATGCCGCCCAAAACCGTGCTCAAAAGCGCCGTGAGACCGCCCACCCAGAGGGTGTTGCCGACCGCGCGAAGCATCGGACGGGAAAGAAGCATGCCGAGAACGTCGCCCGCCGGCGTTGTTCCGGAAAACGCCTCTCCCACGAGAGCGCCCAAGGGAAAAAGAATCCCGACGGCAAGCGGAATCGTGAGAAGCAGAAGGAGGCCGCGCATCACCATCGACACCACCTTGCTTCCGGAAGATGCACGACGAGGAGCGCTCCTTCACTGAGCCACGGATGCTCCACCCGCACGACGTCCGCCGTGACGGTGGTCTTGAAGTCGTTCAAAAGCACGTGGGCGCGAAGCATGTCGCCCCGGAATTCGAGGCGCTGCACTTTGCCGACGAAACTCTCGGGGGCGGAAATCGTCTGTTCCGTAGGTTCGGAGAGCTTCACGTCCGCGTAGCGGATGCCGACGGTACCGTTTGAGGTTGGGAGCGTGAGCAGATTCATGTCGCCCACGAACGTGGCGGAGAAGGCGCTCTTCGGATGTTCGTAGAGTTCGTCGGGCGTGCCGAAGTCTTCGAGTTTGCCGTCGTGCAGCACCGCCACGTAGTCGGAGAGCGTCAAGGCCTCCGTGCGGTCGTGCGTGACCATCAGGGTGGTGACGCCGCTTTTCCTCTGAATTTCCCGCAGTTCTTCGCCGATCGCCGTGCGGCTCCAGGCGTCGAGCGCCGAGAGCGGCTCGTCGAGGAGCAGAATGCTCGGATTCGGCGCCAAGGCGCGGGCGATGGCGACGCGCTGCTGCTGACCGCCCGAGAGTTCGTGCGGGCGGCGCTCGGCAAAGGATTCGAGTCCCACGAGCGCGAGCATTTCGCGCATGCGCTCCCGTCGGGCCTCGGTCGGCCAAAGGGGCGCCCCTGACGCATCCTTCCCATGGAGACCGTAGAGAACGTTTTCCGCTACCGTGAGATTCGGAAAGAGGGCGTATTGCTGAAACACCATCCCGATCTTGCGGTGAACGGGCGGAACATCGGTGATTTCCGTGTCGTCGACGAAAATTCGTCCGCCGCTCGGACGCTCGAGTCCCGTGATGAGGCGAAGCAGCGTGGACTTTCCGCAGCCGGAAGGCCCGAGAAGACTCGTGAAGCGCCCGCCCGGAAAGGAAAGCGTGAGCGGAGAGATCGCCACGGTCGAACCGAAGCGCTTCGTGAGGTCTCGAAGGTGAAGCGTGTGACTCATGATCGTGTCCTTATCGTGTCCTTATCGTTCGCCCACCACTTCCTGCCACTTTTGGAGAATTTCGTTCTTGCGCAGGGCGGCGTTTTGGAAGTTCATCGGAATCATGCGCTCGAGCGTCTTGCGACCCTCCTGCGTGGAGAAATCTTCGCGGGCGGCGATGCCGCTGAAGTCGGCCGCAATGCGGGCGACTTCTTCGCCGGCGCAGAAGTCAAGGAAGGCCTTGGCGGCTTCGGGATGCTTCGTTCCCGCGACGACGGCGCTCCCTTCGGCGTCCCAACCGATGCCCTCTTCGGGTTCGACGACGCGAAGCGGGATTTTCGGGTTGCGGTAGGGTTTCGTAAAGGCGTTAGAGCTGAGCCCGATGGCAATTTCCCCCTGCGCCGCCATGGAGACGGGGCGGGATCCCGAGAACGTGTAAAAGAGCATGTTCTCGTGAAGCGCCTTGACGAACGCCCAGGTCTTCTCTTCGCCGAAAAGTTCGAGCCAGCCCAAAAGAATCATGTAGCCCGTACTCGACGAGACGGGGTGCGGCATGGCGATTTTCCCTCGATAGACGGGATCGGTCAGATCAGTCCAATGTTTCGGAACGGGAAGATTCTGACGTTCGAGCAGTTCTTCGTTCAGACAAATGGCGCTCCCCCAGGCATTGATGCCGACCCAAAGCGATTCTTTGGAGAGAAAACGGGGGTCGAGCGCCTTTTCGTCCTGCGGACGGTAGGGCGTTAAAACGCAGGCCGCGGCCAGGGTCTCGAGTCCGATGACGGAGATCGCGTGCACGACGTCCGCCTGCGGAGCGTTCCGCTCCGCAAGAAGACGAGCGACGATGGGAGATGCGGAATCGCGCAGAAATGTGATTTCCACGTCGGGGTGGCGGGCTTCGAAGGCTTTCTTGTAGAGCGTCAAAAGCTCGGGCTGCGAGGCCGTGTAGACCCGCAGCGTTTCGGCCCCGAGAGGTCTGGCCAGAAAGGCCGTTGCGAGCACCGCCGCCAAAGCCGCTCGGCGGAAAAAGGGGAAAAGGCGCATTACTCGAGCTTGAACTCTTTCTTGATCGTTTCGATGAGAAGACGCGCAATCTTGTCGGACGTGCTCGTCGACTTGTTTTTGAGGTTGAGCGAAATGAGGCAGTCGAGCACCCGTTCGCGGAGGATGGACGAGCTGATTCCCTCGGTGCGCGGGAAGATGACGAGTTTTTCTTCCGGAATATGGTTCGAATTGTCGTTGCCGTGCACGAGCAGATCGCAGTTGTGCGCCACGACGAAGGCGTCGTCGATGAGCCACGGGCAGGGAACGACTTCGTCGACGTAGCGGATCGCCTCGAGGATCTCCTTGCGCTCTTCAAAATTGAGCTCGGGGACGTAGCCCTTTTTCTTCTCGATTTCTTCGTCCGTGGTGAGCGCCACGACGACTTGCCCGATCTCGTGCGCCTTCTTCAAAAGGCGGATGTGACCGTGGTGGAGGAGCGTGGCCGACATGTCGACCATGACGCGCAAAGGCTTGTCCATGTTGAAATCCTTTTAGAAGTCGATGTACTGCACGCGAAAACGGCGGTCTTCGGGCGGCAGCGGAGTCATGTAGTCGTTGCCGTATTCTACCTTGAGGTAGACGTCGGGAACACGGGGGCCGGGCATCTTGCGCCCGCAAAAGTCGAGCGCTCTCGTGACCGGCAGCATTTCTCTGATCGGAAAGCTGTTGTCCTGATAGTACTTGGACTCGTATCGCAGACGCGTGAAATGCGCAGCATGGTCCGCCTTGTTGCGAAGGTAGTTGCGGATGGGTCGGCAGGGATACTTCAGGAGACTCAACAAAAGCTTGTAAGGATGCCAGGCGGGGTAGCGGTGGCGGCTGTCGATCCACTTCTTGAGCCGGAGAAGCGTCTCCGCTTCGGGCCCCGTCTCACGCAGGACAAACAGATCCAGAAAAATAGGCTGCCACTTCGTCATGTCCTGACCGCGGACGAAGTGGTAGCGGTCGTCGCGGAACTTGATGATGCGCTCGCTCCGGTCGATTTTCAGGTGAGCGGGCAATTCCGACTGCAGTGCGCAGAGCTTTTCGAAATGGGGACGCGTCATCATGAGGTCGACGTCGTCGTCCCAGGGAATGAATCCGTGATGACGCACGGCGCCGAGCAGGGTGCCGAAGGAGAGCATGTATTCGATTCCGTGGGCTTCGCAGAAGTCGTCGAATTCGAAAAGAAGATCCTTCAGCTTTTCGTGATAGCGTTGACGCTCATCGTCGGTGAGTTCAAGTTGCATGGCGGACCCCGCAAGCAAAAAGGCGCAGAAGATGCCTCTTCTGCGCCTCGGAATTCTGGTGCGCGATACTGGTTTCGAACCAGTGACCCCTGCCGTGTGAAGGCAGTGCTCTACCACTGAGCTAACCGCGCCAACTGAGAAGACGTATTATACAGATTCCAAGGAAAAATGCAAGGGTCCGGAGAAAAAAAGTTCAGAAGGTCAACCCTTGCGTCCGCCGACGCTGTCGCAACCCTTGTTCGCGAGCTCGTCGGCCTTCTCGTTGCCGGGTTCTCCGGCGTGTCCCTTTACCCAGCGCCACTCGATGTCGAACTGCCCGCAGAGACGGTCGAGCTCCTGCCAGAGCTCGCGGTTCTTGACGGGGGTCTTCGAGGCCGTCACCCAGTTTTTCTTTTTCCAACCGTGGATCCACTTGGTGATGCCGTCCTTGACGTAGCTGCTGTCGGTGTGAATGACGACGGGGCAGGGACGGCGGATAAGCTTCAGAGCTTCGATGACGGCCGTGAGTTCCATTTGGTTGTTGGTGACGTTCGGCGCACCGCCGAAAATTTCCTTCGTGTGGGCGCCCCATACGAGATAGGCTCCCCAACCGCCGATCCCGGGGTTGCCCTTGGATGCGCCGTCGGTCCAAATTTCGAGTTTCTTTTCCGTGTTGTCCGTTGTCATGGCTGAGTGTCGATTTTCGAAGAGAGCGGGCGCGGGACGGTTTTTTGCCCCGCTTTGCCGGCAAGAGCGCTGAGTGTATCCGTAAACGAAGTCGTGACGGGCGGAATGCGGCCGGGGATTTTCTTCACGGCGGAGAGAAGATAGAGATTCCCACACTGCGGGAACCAACGGTCCCCCGCCTTGTCGAGCCACCGCCAACGGTTGAGCGCCGTAAGACGCCGACGTGCGGGGCGATAAATGCCGAAGTGACCTTCCTCTGTTCTCAGTCCCAAAAGTGCGAACCAATCCTTGAGGCGCGGAACGCTGATGGGCATGGTGTCGGCGGGGAGATAAGGACGACATCCGAACCGAACGAACTGCTGATGCCACCACCAAGGGCCGAGAGGATTGAAGCCCGCCAGAAAGAGACGGCCTTCGGGGGCCAGAACGCGGACCGCTTCGGCGAGGAGTTGTTGCGGTACGGGTGAAAAGTCGAGACTGTGCGGCAAAACGACCAAATCGAAGCTTTCGTTCGCAAAGGGGAGCGCTTCCGCAAGCCCCCTGACGAGATGCCAGTCCTCGCGAAGCGACTCTTCCCTCTCAGAAGGCAGATCGGAAAGGAGGAGCCAGTGTTCCTTCATGCCGTTGGCGCGCAGTGTGTCGAGAAACGGCATTCCAACCTGCAGGGCGCGGTCGCCGAGGACGTGCTCGACCATCCCGTCGAAAAGGCGGGATTCCCACTGTCGGACAACTTGTCCGGGCGGAGACTGAAAAAAGGAAAGCGTGTCTTCGGTCTGCATGTCATCTCGCTGAAGAAGATTCCCGATCATCGTAAGGACGCCGCCCCACGTACGCCCACCCCTTAACAGATTGTTTCGCAATCCGCGTGAAGCACACGTTAGGCCCCAAGTCTTCCGTAGAATAGTGCATTCTCCCGAAGATCGATTTTTCTTTTCCCCAACGCCCTTCATGCCGCATTACTTTCCCCGTTCGCTTTTGGCGCTTGCCTTGAGCCTTTCTTTTTTCGTCGCTACTCCCGGCGCACAGGCCGCTTCGGAAGACGACGACATTCCGGCGAGCGTCGCCAATGCCGAAGCCCTTCCTGCGGACGATGCGAGTTCGGTGGAGGAACTCGGCGTGCCGTCCGACGTATGGGAACGCATCCGACGCGGCTACGCCATGCCGGTGCTGCAGTCGAAGCTCGTGGACCGTTGGGTGGATTTCTACACAAGGGATCCTTCGTATCTTCGCCGCATGAGCGAACGGGCGGGGCAGTACCTCTACCACATCGTGGAGGAAATTGAAAACCGCGGCATGCCGACCGAACTCGCTCTGCTTCCCTTCGTGGAAAGTGCCTTTCAGGCGGAAGCGCTCTCTCGGGCGAAGGCGGCGGGGCTGTGGCAGTTCATGCCGGCCACGGGCAAGGCCTACGACCTCGCGCAGAACCTGTGGCGAGACGATCGGCGCGATGTACTGGAAAGCACGCGTGCGGCGCTGGATTATTTTGAATATCTGCACGGGATGTTCGGGGACTGGCATCTGGCCCTTGCCGCGTACAACTGGGGCGAAGGAAGCGTACAGAGGGCGATCCAGCGCGCAAAGCGCCGCAAGCAGCCGACGGATTATCTGCATCTGAGAATGCCGAACGAGACGGCCAATTACGTACCGAAATTGGAGGCCGTAAAGCGCATCATTTCGGAACCGGCCCGTTACGGCATCACTTTGCCTGATGTGGGGAACGAACCCTTCTTCGTGACGATCACGAAGCCCCGCGACATTGACATTGAAACGGCGGCGGAACTTGCCGGCATGCCGCTCGAAGAATTCCGACGTCTGAACCCGAGCTACAAGCTTCCCGTCATCGTGGCGTCGCACAACAACGTCATGCTTTTGCCTGCCGACAAGCTTGACTTCTTTGTCGATAACCTCGCAAGTTGGATGGACAGCGGCCAACCCCTTTCGCAGTGGACGACCTATCGTCTGCAGCAGGGAGAAACGCTCGCGCAGGTGGCGGGACGAAGCGGTATGACGGAGGACGAGCTTCGCAAGGTGAACGGCATTCCCAAGGGCCGGCGCGTGTTGGCGAATTCCACGTTGCTCGTACGTTCGACCGGAACCGAAGATCAGCAGGACATCGCGGCGGAGTTGGCGAACGCCAAACTGCAGCTCTCGCCCACCACGACCTGGCGTCGCGTGACTTATCGCGTTCGTAGCGGCGATACGCTTTCGGGCATTGCACGGCGTTGGCGCATCACGATGAAGTCGATCGTCACGGCAAACCGTCTGCGTTCCGACCGTCTGCGCGTTGGACAGCGCTTGGTCTTGACTGTCCCGAATGTTCCGCGTCAGGCCATCGCTTCGACGCAGCGCTCCGAATCGTCGCAGCACGTCATTCACCGCGTGCGCTCGGGCGAAACGCTCTCGACCATTGCCTCGCGCTACGGTGTCAGCATTGCGCAACTCAAGATGACGAACCGCATCCGCACGAATCTCATTCGTCCGGGGCAGCGTCTTCGCATTCCGTTCGGCGGGGCCGATGCGGTGTCGGACACCAAGATCTACACGGTGAAGGCCGGGGATACGCTCTCGACCATTGCGTCGCGCTACGGCGTTTCCGTGGTGCGCCTGAAGCGCGCGAACCGTTTGTCGGGTGACTCTTTGCGGATCGGAGATCGTTTGGAAATTCCGACGCAGGTGGCGGTCTCCGAGGTGCCCAAGCGCGTGGCGCAAAGCCGCACGCACCGCGTGCGCTCGGGTGAATCGCTCTACACGATCGGAAAGCGCTACGGCGTGTCGGTCGATCGAATCAAGGCTGCGAATGGTCTTCGCCGCAATACGATCCGCGTGGGACAGGAACTGGTGATCCCCGCCCGTTCGTCGGGTAGTGCGGACGTGTCCGAAGGCAAGGTTCACCGCGTTCGAAGCGGCGATACGCTCTCCGAAATTGCGCGTCGCTATGGCACGACGGTGTCGAAGTTGCGCTCCGCCAACGGTCTCACTTCCAATCGTCTGCGCATCGGCCAGGAACTCAAGATCCCGTAAACGGATTCCCGTTCCCATGGTAGGCGAGAATTGGCGAAAGGAGCCTGAATGGGTACAATACTTCCTTTCGGGAGAGAGTCTCTCCGCAACCAATTTCATAAAGAGTACTGACCATGGGTTTTCTTGCTGGTAAGAAGGTTCTGATTACGGGGCTGCTTTCCAACCGTTCCATCGCCTACGGCATCGCCAAGGCTTGCCATCGTGAAGGGGCCGAGCTCGCCTTCACCTATGCGGGAGACCGTTCCTGCGACCGCGTTCATGCCTTTGCCGAAGAGTTCGGCAGCGATCTCGTCTTCAAGATGGACGTGAGCAGCGACGAAGAAATTCAGTCCGCCGTGGAAGGCATCGGCAATGCCTGGGGCGCGCTCGACGGCGTCGTGCACTCGATCGGCTTTGCGCCTCGTGAAGCGATCGCCGGGGACTTCCTTGAAGGTCTCTCCCGCGAAGCTTTCAAGATCGCGATGGACATTTCCGCTTATTCCTTCCCTGCGCTCGCCAAGGCCTGCCTCCCGCTGATGGAAGGCCGCAAGGGTTCCGTTCTGACGCTCAGCTACCTCGGCAGCGAACGCGTGGTGCCCAACTACAACACGATGGGCCTTGCCAAGGCAGCTCTGGAGGCGAGTACGCGCTATCTCGCTTCGAGCCTCGGTCCCCGCGGCATCCGTGCCAACGCCATTTCGGCGGGCCCCATCAAGACGCTTGCCGCGTCGGGCATCAAGGACTTCTCGAAGCTTTTGCGCATCATGGAGAATTCGGCTCCGCTCGGCCGTACGGTCACGATCGAGGAAGTCGGCAACACGGCCGCTTTCCTCTTGTCGGATCTCTCAAGCGGGATCACGGGCGACGTGATTTACGTGGATGCCGGCTTCCACAGCGTGGCGGTCGCCGTCACGGAGTAATGGACGCGTCCATTAACGCGTGAAAGGAGGAGAGGCGGGGTGTCTCTCCTCTTTTTGTGTAAGGATCGAGGTCAAATTAAGAGCGAAACGCCCAAAGGAATCACCTCATGTTTTCAAAAGTCGCCATTTTCGTGAAGCCAACGGAGAGTTTGGCGGGACCCTTGACCGCTCTGATCTCTGTGATTCGTAAGACCGGTGCGGAAATTTTCCTGGACGAACGCAGTGCCGCGACGTTGGGGGAACGCGCCGGCAGCAGGGGATATACCCGGGCGGAACTCGGAGAACTCTGCGATCTGGCTGTCGTATTGGGCGGCGACGGAACCATGCTGGGCGTAGCCCGCTCTTTGGCACCTTTTGGTACGCCCATCGTGGGCGTCAATGCCGGACGGTTGGGATTCATTACCGACATTGTTCTCGAAGACATGGAGCGCCTTCTCCCTGCTTTGATTCAGGGTCAGTGCACGCGGGATGTGCGAAGGATGTTGGGCGCAGAACTCGTTCGAAACGGAGAGTGCATTTTCTCCGGCCTGGCCGTGAACGACATCGGCGTGAGTCATGGGCGCGCGGGCGGCATGGTGGAATTCATCGTGTATGTGAACGGTATTCAGATGGCGAGTCAGTCGGCCGACGGCATCATCTGTTCTACGCCGACGGGGTCGACCGCATACTCCTTGGCGGCGGGGGGCCCCCTCCTTGCTCCAATGTTGGATGGCGTGACTTTAGTGCCTGTGGCACCTCATACTCTCTCCAACCGTCCGATCGTGTTGCCGGGGGAATCGTCGATCGACATCGAGATCACGGAAAGTCGCGATGCGGTCGCCTACTTCGACATGCAGGAATTCGCGGATGTACAGCCCGGTGACGTGTTGAAGATTCGCCCTTCTCAACGAACCTTCACTATGCTTCATCCGATCGGGTATGACTACTTTGATCTGTTGCGCCGCAAGCTCAAGTGGAATTTCATGCCGACGAGTTCCCGTCAGGATCCGAACGACGGGAAAAACGGGTAAATTTATAAAACCTTTGTTTCCAACCCTCGGGGATCCCCATGCTACTGACGCTCAGCCTGCGCGATTTCGTCATCGTCGAGTCTCTCAATCTGGACGTACAGTCCGGCTTTACCGTTTTGACGGGCGAAACCGGTGCGGGGAAATCCATCTTGATCGACGCCCTGCAACTCATTCTGGGAGCAAGAGGTGATGCTGGTGTGGTGCGGGAGGGAGCGGAGCGTACGCAGATCGTTGCGGAATTCACGCTCGCAGAACGCACAAAAGCCTGGCTTAAGGCCAATGAGTTGGATGCCGGGGAAGACACTCTCCTCATTCGGAGAACGGTCGACGTAAAGGGACGATCGCGAGCTTGGGTGAACGGGATCGCTGTTACGGCTGCTCAGTTGCGCGAGCTTGGAGAAACGCTCGTGGACGTACACGGGCAGCATGCGCATCAATCGCTTCTGAAGTCTTCCTACCAGTTGAAACTCCTCGATGATTTTGCGGAAAACGGTGACGTTCTCAAAAAAGTTCGGGAAGCGTTCGAGGCGTGGACCAAGGCGCGAAAGACGCTGGAGGAAGCGACGGCCAATGCCGACGCCCTGGCGGAAAAGACGGAGCGCCTGCAGTGGATGATCGAGGACCTGGAGTCGCTCAATCCCAAGAAAAACGAGTGGGAGACGCTCAATCAGGAACACTCCCGCCTGGCTCATGGCGTTGCCATTCGGGAGGGACTGGATTCGGCACTGGAAACGCTTCACGACGGCGAAGTGAACGCTACCGAATTATTGGCCTCCGTTCACGGAAAGTTGATGGGACTGGCGCGTTACGATGAGCGGCTTTCCGCCATTGCCGAGACGCTTTCCACGGGTATGGATCTGGTGGAAGAAGCGGCGCAGGACGTGATGCGTTATGTCGACCGAAATGATTTGGACGAAGACCATTTTGAGAAGGTGGACCGTCGCGTATCGGCCTATTACGAGCTCTCAAGAAAGTTTCGTTGCGAACCGGAAACGCTCTTTGAAAGGTTGGAGAATGCTCGAAGCGAATTGAAGAATCTCACGTCTTCGAAGGACGTGAAGGCACTCGAGCGCGCGGAAAAGAAGGCGCTTGAAACCTATCACGCAAGGGCGGCAGAACTCACCAAACGTCGTGAAGACGCAGGAAAGCGCCTGGCCAACGCCGTGACGGAAGAAATGCAGACGCTCGCTATGAAGGGCGCGCGGATGGAGACGGCCTTGATTCCGAACCAACCCTCCGCCAACGGATCGGAACACTGTGAATTTCTAATTGCCGGGCATGCGGGCGTGCAGACACGGTCGCTGCAGAAGGTGGCTTCGGGTGGTGAACTCGCCCGAATCAGTTTGGCGATTGCCGTCATCACGGCCAAAATCACGCCGGTCCCCACGTTGATCTTTGACGAAGTGGACAGCGGCATCGGCGGCGCCACGGCCGAGGTGGTGGGACGACTCCTGCGTCAGTTGGGCAGTGACCGTCAGGTCTTGTGCGTTACACATCTACCGCAGGTGGCAGCCTGCGGGCATCACCATTGGCGCGTGGAAAAGACGCAGAGGGACGGGAAAACGCAGAGCAACCTGCGCGTCCTCTCGCCCGACGACCGCGTGGAGGAAGTGGCACGCATGTTGGCCGGCATTTCCATTACGGACAGCACTAAGTCGGTCGCGCGGGAAATGCTCGCGCAACCGACGGTATAAGGTCCTTAAGCCGCACAAAGGCGGGTGAGTTCTCCGAGAACGGTATCAACGGAGGGCCATCCGTCTTTTTCGTTCCCCAGAACCACGGCCTTGGGATTCCAAGGACTTGTGCGGGTGATGTCGGTGACGCCGATCAGCGTGATCTGCGGCGCCGAAACGGCGGCCGCGATGTGACTTACCCCCGAATCATTGGCGACGACAACCGACGCCTTCTTGGCGAGTGCGGCAAAAGTGCCAAGCGTCGTGGGCGGAAGAATGCGGGCGTCCGGACAGGCAACCTTGGCTTCGGCCGCTTCATCGGGCGAGGGAAAGACAATCGGTTCGATCCCCATTTCACGAAGCGGGGCGCAGAGCGCGTTGAAATGCGGCCAGGACTTCTTTTTCCCGTGATGCACGCCGCGTGCCACGGGGGCGAGCAGAGCGAAACGTTCGGGGATGTCGTACTTCTCAATGAGATTGCGGGCTCCCGCTTCGTGACGCGTCAGAAGCTTCAATTCCAATTGCGGCGGCACCGTATCCCATGCGGGTTTCGCGCCCCAGGCGAGCAAAGCCGAGTGTGCGAGCGTGAAGAAGCGCTCCACTTCGTGCATCTTGCCCGGTTCGGGCAGTTTCTTGTCGAGAAGAAAACCGCGGCCGTCCGTGCCGAAGCCCGCGCTTGCCACGCGGCCGATCGAAAAGAGCAGGGCGGAGCTGAAGGAATTGGGAAAGAGAAGGCCGCGGGGCTTCTCTCCGAGGACGGCGGCCAGTCTGCGGATGCGGCCCATGTCTTCCGTCACGTGGCCTTCGATGGGATCGAAACGCCACCCCATGCCGGCAAACAAGTCTCCGGCCCAACGTTTTCCGACGAGGACGGGCATGAAGCCGCTTTGCTCGAGCAACTGAAGACCGGGCAACGCCATGCAGCAGTCGCCAATGTGATTGGGAAGTCGACAGAGAATGTTGGGCATGAGAGTCCTTTTAACCAACTGTGAATTTCGCGCGGAGCCTTGGCATTGTAGCGGGTAAGCCGCTATGATGAGTAGCCTTTTGACAGACGGAAAAGACACAACTGATGAAGCACATTCCGATTCTCAGCAATCCCTACATGATGCGGTTGTTCCGCTATCTGCCGCCCTACAAGTGGCTCATCATCGGAGCCGCGGTTGCCATGGTGGTGGGGGGCGGCGCCTCCTCCCTGATTGCTCTGGTGTTGGGAAAGCTCACCGACATGGGCTTTTACGACAAGGATCCCTCGGTGATCTACTGGGCGCCCATTGCGCTCATCGGCATTTCCATCCTGCACGGCGGCTCGCAGTATTTGAGCCAGTTTTTGCTCGTCCGCGTTTCGCAGAGCGTGTTGGTTCAAGTCCGAACGCTGATGTTCGACCGGGTTCTGCATTGGGACAACCGTCTCATCCAAGAGAACAAGTGCGCGCGAATTCAGGCGAAGTTCATCAACGAAGCTTCGACCGCTCTGGGGGGCGCCGCCTCCATCATGACGACGATCGTTCGCGACAGTCTGCAGATCGTCTGTTTGGTTTGCGTGCTCATTTATCACAACTGGCGGCTGACTCTCCTTACCTTTGTGGTTGCCCCGCTTTTGGCCATTCTCCTGCGTTGGGTGAATAAGCGCATCAAGCGCCTCACCACGCAGACGCAGAACATCTTCGGACAACTCATCGGAACGCTCCAGGAGTCCTACGAAGGTCAGCGCGTCGTGAAGATTTATGACGGATACGAATACGAAACGAAGCGCTTCTTCAAGGTCAACAACACGTTGAAGGACCTGTCTCTTCGCACGCAGCGCGTGAAGGCGGCTGCGACGCCTCTTACCCAGCTCATCTCGATGACCGCCGTGTCGGTTGTGGTTGTCGTGGCCCTTTTGCAGGCGCAGTCGGGTTCTTTGACGATGGGCGAGTTCACGACCTTCCTCTCGGCCATGCTTCTTCTTATGCCGCCGATTCGCCATCTTTCCACCCTGAACGGGTCGACTGCAGCCATGACGGCGGCGGCCGAAAGTCTTTTCCAGACGATCGACGCGGAGCCTGAAAAGGATCCCGGTACTCGTGAGTTGGTGAACTATCAGGGCGCGGTTAGATTCGAAAACGTGGGCTTTACGTATCCGGGACAGGATAAGCCGGCTGTGGAAAACTTCACGCTTGACGTGAAACCCGGCGAAATGATCGCTTTCGTCGGGAGTTCCGGCTCGGGGAAGTCCACGCTCATCAACATGATCCCGCGCTTCTGGGCTCCCACGCAGGGCGAAATCTATTTTGACGGCGTACCTCAGAGCGAATTGACGCTTGCGTCCTTGCGCTCTCAGATCGCTTTGGTGAGTCAGGAAGTCATCATCTTCGACGACACGATTGCCGGGAACATCGCGTACGGTTGCAAAGACAAGGTGACGCGCGAACAAATCGAGCGCGCGGCGGAAGCCGCGGCTCTGACCGACTGGATTGCAACGTTGCCCGACGGCTTGGACACGCAGGTCGGCAACGCCGGCAACCGCTTGAGCGGCGGACAGCGTCAACGCATCTCCATTGCTCGTGCGTTCCTCAAGGATGCCAAAATTTTGCTTCTTGACGAAGCAACGAGCGCTTTGGATGCGGAAAGCGAACGATACATCCAGGAGTCTCTGAAGTCTCTGATGGAAGGACGTACGTCCTTTGTTGTGGCGCACCGCCTGTCCACGATTCGTGATGCCGATCGTATTGTTGTCATGAATCAGGGCAAGGTCACCGAAATCGGCACGCACGATGAATTGTTGGTTCAAGACGGTGAATATGCACACTTGTGCCATTTGCAACGTTTGACGCACACCTGACGTTTAAGCATCGAAGCGAAGAATGTCGGGCAGGGAAATATGAAAGTCGGCTTGTTTTTGCATCGATACTTTCCGTTTGGCGGACAGCAGAGGGATTTTCTGGGAGTGGCGCAGGCATTGATTGCCTGCGGCCACGTTCCGGAGGTTTTCGTGATGGATAAGACCGAACCGATCCCTTTGCCGGACGATGTTCCGATCCATCGCATTCGATGCAATGCCTGGACCAATGCCGGTCAGGCGAAGCAGTTCTCTCAAAGAGCTTCGTCCTTGGCGGATCGATTGGAAGTGGACGTACGGTTGGGCTTCGTCAAGATGCAGGGCCTCGACTTTTATTTCTGCGCGGATCCTTGTCTGAGGGCCAAAGTTTCCTCGTGGAAGGCCTGTTTTCCCCGTTATCGCACGTATCTTCAGCTTGAGGCAGAGACTTTTCGCCAGAAGGGTAAAACACGCTATTTTGCGTTGGCGGATGAGCAGGTGGAGGCGTATGCGCAAAGCTATGGAGTGGACCGTCGCCGCTTTGAAGTATTGTTGCCCAATCTGCATCCTTCACTGCAAAACGGTTCTTCGGAGCGCGAACCCGGCCTGAGAGTGCTTTTCGTTGGGTCCGATTTTCGAAGAAAAGGTTTGGATCGACTCTTGGCCGCCTGCGCCAAGACAGATGTCCGTCAAGGCGATGTCCAACCGGAAGTCATTATCGTCGGAAAAGGTGACGTTCCTTCGGAACTATGCCAACGCTGCGAAAAAAGCGGATGGTTGGTTCGAGCCGTGGGACCGCAGTTGGATGTCCGTCCGTTTTACACGACAAGCAGTGTTTTGGTTCATCCGGCCCGATCGGAGCCGGGCGGTTTGGTGTTGCTCGAAGCCATGTCGCAAGGACTCCCTGTTATTGCGACGGATGTGTGCGGCTATGCCCGCTTCGTCCGAGAGGCGAACGCCGGCTGGGTTCTCTCTGAAAATTCGGTCGAAGAGTCTTTGCCGAAGGTGCTTCAGGAAATCCTGTCGTCTCCCGCCATGTTGACGAAAAAAGGGGCTAAGGCACTCTCGTATGTACACGCCAAGGATTTCTTTAGTTCTCACCATCACATTGCGCAAACGTTGTTGCAGGGGCCTGTCGCATGAAATTGATTTTGAATAAGCCGTTTGACCAATGGGGGCGGCGGGCATTTGAAGAAGTGCGCTCCCTGCAGGGAACCGTTGCGCGTTCCTTGGAGACGAGAAAGACCCTTCGCTTTGAAATGGGAGGGGGCGCCTATTACGCCAAGTACCATAAGGGCGGAAGTGTCGGAGAGTTGCTGAAGAATCTTTTGAGTCTGCGAATGCCCGTGTTCAGTGCCAAGAACGAGTGGGAGGCGATCGAACATCTGCACCGCCACGGGGTGGACACCATGACGGCCGTTGCCTACGGATACCGCGGCGTGGCCCCCTTGTGGACGGAATCTTTTTTGATCACCGAAGAGCTCAAGAACTGCATCAGCCTAGAAGACGTGTTCTTGAAGGGCGTGTGGGAGACACTGACCGTAAGCGAGCGCAGAGATCTTGTGCGTCTGCTTGCCGAAACGGTGAAACAGATGCACGGAGCTGGAGTGAACCACCGTGACTGCTACCTCTGTCACTTTCTCTGGAACCGTGAAGAGAACAAACTCTACATCATTGATCTGCATCGTTCCCAGATTCGGACAAGCGTTCCCCATCGGTGGCTTCTGAAGGACATCGCTTCTCTCTATTTTTCTGCGTTGTCGCTGAATGTCCCGTCCACCTATTTGTTGCGCTTTTCACGACTCTACGGTGAAGAGACCTTGAAGGATCTCCTACTGTCGATTGCCAAAAAAGTGGACAAGATCAAACGTCACAACAAGAGCCTGAAGGAGAAGCGGGGTTTTCTCTGAGACTTTACTTCTCGGAGAGCAACTCAAGCAGGAACGCTTTCTCTTTCAGGGCCGAATGGTATTGCTCCGAATGCTTCTTCTTCTCGAAGTAGTGTTCGAAGTTGTCGGAGTGGTTGTTTTTGTTGAAAAAGGAGAAGCCGAAAAGTCTGAAGCTTGCACGATGCTTGTGCAAGGTGTAAATCAGACGCACCCCGCTCGAAGGAAGGGCTTGCAACTGACCAGCGAGTTCGACGACGTCTTGCTGGGGAATAAAGTACACGCCGTGCAGTTGGGTTTTCAGCACTTGATCGATGAAGCCAGAGTCAACGTAGTCAAAAAGCGGGTTATCCGTCAAAATGGTCGGAAACTCTGCTCCGGTGTAGTTGTTGCAAATCATCGCGAGCCAAGAGCATTTGGCGCCGATGTGCTCTTCGTACGAACTAATTTGAAACTTGTTGAAGCGAACGACGATGTCGGAAGCATCGATTTTTTCTTTTTGTCGGAGGTTTTGGTTGCCTTCTTCAATGGGGGCGTTGCCCACCACGGCGATGGAGGCGCCGGCGTTTTTTTCAAAGAGTTTCGAGACGGGGAAATCCTTCTGGCGAGACGTGACGATGCGAAAGGCCTCCTGGCTCTTTCTCATAGCTTCCGTCATGGGAAAGAGATCATTGGAACAAACGTAGTCGTTAAGCCGCAAGAATTTATACAAAAGATCGCTTTTGTATAAAGTTTTGAGCTTGGACTGCTCGTCTTGGGTGAGAAAACCGTGTTTTCTCAGCTGAAAATCGAGACGAATGCCGAGAATCTTCCAGTATGATTTTTTCTGGAAGAGCTTGAAGTAGAGGAGAGCGAGCTTGTTGTCGCGATACAGCGCCTCAAGCTTCTCGTCCTGGTTCGTGGCCCAAAGGATTTTGAAGTCTCTAGAGCTAACCATGGCATCGACCTCGTTTTGTTGATGTTGATGGACATTCTACGTGAAGGTGAAAAGTGATCAGCGTACTTTCGATCTTTCGAGTGGGATTGGGACCTTCTTCGTCCCATACCGTCGGTCCCATGCGCGCCGGCTTGGATTTTGTGAAGCAACTTGCCAAGAAGGGATTGCTTCGTCGTGTGACCCGTGTTTCGGTTCACCTTATGGGAAGTCTCGCGGCGACAGGAAAGGGACACGGGACCGATTCCGCCTGCCAACTCGGATTGATGGGGTTGCCTCCGGAAACGACGAGCCCGGATCAAGCGGAATCGTCCTTGAAGCAGGTAAAGGAAGATTTGAAACTGGTTCTGAATGGAGAACTTTCGATCGGCTTCGACCCGGAACGTGACATTTCCTTTGCCGCCGATGAGGTCGCTTCCTTTCACACCAATGCCGTGGATTTCTCTGCTTACAACGGAGAAGAACTTCTCTACAAGAGACGTTTTTATTCCATTGGCGGAGGCTTTGTAGTGGCTGGACAGGAACAGCATCCTGAACTTCCAGAAAACACGGAAAAGAATTCGAAATCTCTACAGGAAGAAGTGCCTTATCCGTACAAGACGGCACGGGACTTGATTGGTTGTGCCCTCACAACTCGACAGTCCATTGCGGATGTCGTGATGGCCAATGAGTCCATTTTCCAGACGAAAGAACTCGTTGAGGAAAAACTGGATGCAATCTGGGGAGTGATGCATGCTTCGCTCGAACGAGGGTTGAGGCAAACGGAACCGCTCCCTGGACCGCTGAAGGTGGCCCGACGCGCCAAACGTTTGGCTGATGAATTGCAACGTGCAACCGATAACGATCCACTGGCGGTTTTGGATTGGGTGACGGCGTATGCGATGGCGGTTAGTGAAGAAAACGCCTCAGGCGGGCGTGTGGTGACGGCTCCCACAAATGGAGCGGCAGGGGTCATTCCCGCAGTCATTCAGTACTACCTGAATCATTTGCCCGATGCTGATCCGCTCAAGGTGCGGGAGTTCTTGTTGACGGCGGGGGCCGTCGGTATTCTTTACAAAGAAAACGCCTCCATTTCCGGTGCGGAAGTCGGCTGTCAGGGCGAGGTAGGCGTTGCCTGCTCGATGGCGGCTGCCGGGTTGACCGCCGTGATGGGAGGTACTGTGGAACAAGTGGAAAATGCCGCAGAAATCGCTATGGAGCACAACTTGGGCCTTACCTGCGACCCGGTTGCTGGGCAGGTGCAGATCCCCTGCATCGAACGCAATGCAATTGCCGCGGTGAAGGCAATTAGTGCCGCACGCATGGCACTTCGCGGAAATGGTTCGCACTACATCAGTTTGGATCAGGTGATTCGAACGATGTATGAGACGGGCAAGGACATGCAGAGCAAATACAAGGAAACGAGTCAAGGGGGGCTGGCCGTTTGCATTGTTGAGTGCTGAAATCCATTACGTCGTCGAAAATTGCATACAGGAAACACTTTTCGTGGAACAAATATTAATCAACCTCACCCCTCGCGAAACCAGAGTGGCCGTGGTGGGAGATGGCGTTCTTCAGGATCTGTTCGTAGAACGTGTCTGCGCCAAGGGCTTGGTCGGAAATGTTTACCTTGGACGAGTGGTGCGGGTCCTGCCGGGCATGCAGAGCGCATTCGTGGACATTGGGCTTGAGCGAACCGGCTTTTTGCATGTTGCGGACTTGTTTGAGGCGCATTCGGAAGACGGTGAAACCAAGCCCATCGAACTTGTTCTGCATGAAGGCCAGGCCTTGATGGTTCAGGTGGCCAAAGATCCGATCGGAACCAAAGGGGCTCGTCTCACCACAACTATTTCGCTGGCCGGGCGTAAGCTCGTCTATTTGCCGCGAGATCCTCACATCGGCGTTTCGCAGCGAATCGAAGACGAAGCGATGCGTGAGCATCTCAAAGAGTTGCTCACGAGTATTCGTCCGGAAATGGAAAAGGGTGGCTATATCATCCGTACCAGTGCGGAAGAAGGTGCCACTGCCGAAGAGTTCGAGCAGGATATGGCGTACCTCGGGCGACTCTGGAAGGAAATTCGTGCGAGCCGCGAAACAAAGCCAGCTCCTTCGATGCTGTATCAAGACCTGTCTCTGGCGCAGCGAGCACTTCGCGACATGGTCCATCAAACGACCGAGGCGATCGAGATCGACGAAGAAAAGAGCTATGCGGAACTCGTTGAATTCGCCGAGCGTTTTGTCCCAGACGTGCGGGGACATTTGAAGCTCTATAAAGGTGAACGTCCGCTCTTCGAGTTGCATGGCATCGAAGAGGAAATCGCCCGCGCTCTCGAGCGTCGTGTGGATCTGAAAAGTGGCGGTTACCTCGTCTTCGATCAGACGGAAGCCATGACGACCATCGACGTCAATACGGGACGCTTCGTGGGCAAACGAGATTTCAGCGATACGGTCTTCAAAACCAATTTGGAGGCGGCGCAGGTCATCGCACGGCAACTCCGCTTGCGCAATCTCGGCGGCATCATCATCATCGACTTCATCGACATGGCTTGCGACGAGCACCGTGAGGCGGTGTTGGCGGAACTTCGCCGCTCCATTGCTTCGGACCGCACCCGCATGACGGTGAGTGACTTCACCGAGCTGGGGCTTGTCGAAATGACCAGAAAGCGCACCCGTGAGTCTCTCGCGCATGTTCTCTGTGAACCTTGCCCCGTCTGCGGTGGTCGTGGAGAACTCAAGACGGCCCGTACGGTCTGCTACGAAATCATGCGGGAGATCGTTCGTCTTTCACGTCAGTATCAGGAAACCAAGGAATTCCGCATTGTGGCGAGCGAAGTGGTGATCGATATGTTGCTTGAGGAAGAGTCCGCCGCATTGGAGCTTCTCCAAAACTGTGTGCAAAAACCGGTGCTCCTGGAATTGGAATCGAGCTATCACCAGGAAGACTACGACGTCGTTCTGGCATAAAAGGAATAAAAATGATGGAAGAGGCAACGCATACCTTTTACTGGTATGACTTGGAAACGTTTGGACTGGACCGAAGACGCGATCGTCCGGCGCAGTTTGCGGGTTGTCGCACCGACGCAGATTTGAATTTTTTGGAGGGCGGTTCGGGCGAGACGTTGTATATGCGTCCGAGCGAAGACTATCTTCCCTCTCCCGAAAGTGTCTTGCTGACGGGGATTACGCCTCAGGAATGCCAGGAACGAGGACTCCCCGAGCATGACTTCGCCCGAGAGGTGTGGAGTCGCTTCAATGCTCCGGGCACCATCAGCATCGGATACAACACGCTGGGGTTCGACAATGAAGTTTGTCGTTTCCTCTTCTGGCGTAATTTCCAGGATCCCTATGCGCACCAGTGGATGAACGGTTGTGGCATTTGGGATCTGTATCCGGTGATCGTCGCGTACTGGGCGCTTCGTGGAGAGGGTGTCGTTTGGCCGGATTGGAAGGATGTAACGGTTCGACAGCCGGAAGGAGAACGAAGTGGGGTTTGCTTCCGTTTGGAGGAACTCGCTAAGGCCAACGGAATCCTGCACGACCATGCACATGATGCTCTGAGCGATGTGTTGGCGACCGTGGGGTTGGCACGGCTTCTGAAAGAAAAAGCACCGAAGTTTTGGCGTTGGGCTCTGACAAACCGCACGAAGGCGAAAGTTATCGAAGCCCTGAGTCAGGGACCGGTTGTCTGCGTAAAGACGATTTTTGGTCAGCAAAGAGGATATACGGCCATTGTCATGAAATTGGCGGTCAATCCTCGAAATTCAAACGAAGTGTGGGTGTGGGATCTCTCGGAAGATCCTTCCGATCTGCCGAAGTTGACGAAGGAGGATTGGGAACGTCTTCTTTTTGCAAAGAAAGACGCTCTGAAAGAAGGAGAAAAGCGTCTGCCGATCTATCGCATCAACGTCAGCTCCTGTCCTTTCGTCTGCTCCGATTTGCGCGTGCTCTCTGAGGAAAAGGCGCAGCTATACGGCATTGACAAGGAGCGGTGCCTGAGGAACGCAGAAATCCTGCGGGGCGTCCTTCCGAAGCTCGGCGGAGCGGTAACCGCTCAGTGTGAGCGTCATGAAGCCGTTCCGGTGGACGTGGATGTGGCCCTCTATCAAAAAGGTTTTGACGTTACACGGCACGATCGCACGCTCAAAGCGCAACTGGGATCCGCATCGTCAAGAGATCTCGCGCAAGGAAACTTCTTTTTCGATGACGCGGACTTCAATGAACTGTTGTTCCGCAGTCGCGGGCGCAACGCTCCCGAAGGCTTCAGCGAGGAAGAACGTTCGAGCTGGCGCAAGCATTGCGCGGAGACTTTGCGCGACGGAAAGGGCGGAGGCCGAACCATTTCCCAGTACTTTGACGAAATCGACCGACTGCAGGAAGAACATCTAGACGATGAAAACGCTTGTGAGAAGTTGGAGCTCCTCTATGAGTGGGGAGAACGCCTAGGCGAGAACTTCTCATCGTAATTGCACCGCGCCGGCGCTAGACTTAGAACCACAGAATCCTCTCGAGAACCGAATGTGAGGCATTTATGCTCAAGACCTACGGTATTGTTTCCGGTCTCGCTCCCAAGGGGGCCGTGACTATGAAGTCCGCTCTTCTTTCTGCAGCTACGAACAAGGGGTTGTTAGTAGAAGTGGTGATGGACGACCGCATCCCGCCCATGGACGCTCCCGATTCCCGTACGGCATTGGCCGATCAAAAAATTACGGTGATGGACGCGGTATCGGCTTTGGCCGAAGAAGGCGTCGCCGCCGTGTTGGTGGCGGGGTTGAAGGCTCAAAGCTTCCTTCCAGAAGTGCAGACCGAGATGCAAGTCCCGGTTCTGTCCCTTTGGAATGCAGTGATTGAGTACGCTCAAAAGCAAGGTATTACCAAGATCGGCGTGCTCGGTGGATGTGACGAGGCGGAAAAGAAGGGCCAGGTTGCCGCATTCTCCAGCCTCGAACTCGTCTTTCCTTCTGACGAAATCGGGTGTTGTTGCAGTCCCGAAGATCTCGCAACGTATGTCGTGCGTGTGGCGGAAGACCTGAAGGCGCAAGGAGCTGAATTGCTGTTGCCTTGGTGCGAACACGCCGTTGAAGCGCTCTCGGTGCTTGAAGAAAAGGGTTTCCCTGTCTGCAATCCCTATGTCTTGGTTGGGGACTACGTTGTCGAACACGAATGGAAGCGTTTGGCCAAACCCTTCAAGGTCGGGATGATCGGAGGTTTGGGACCGGCCGCGACCGTTGACCTCTACGACAAAATCACGCGTTTTACGCCCGCCAAGACGGACCAGGAACACATCAAGGTGGTGGTGGAGCAGAACCCGCAGACGGCGGACCGCACCGCCTGTCTGTTGCACGGCGGTGACGATCCTACGTTGGCGCTCTACGACTGTGCCAAGCGTCTGGAAAAGGACGGTTGCGACGCTTTGATCGTTCCCTGCAACACGGCTCACGCTTTTGTTCCCTACCTGGAACGCCACATCAAGGTTCCCTTCATCAACATGCAGCGAGTGACGATGGAGGAAATTCAGCGCAAGCTCGGAAAGGATGCTCGAATTGGTCTCCTCGCCACGAGCGGAACTATTCAGACTGGCATTTACGCGGAAAAGGCGAAGGCCATGGGCATGCCCATCTTCACGCCGGACGAAGAACATCAGGCCCGCGTAATGGCGGCCATTTATGGTCCTCAAGGCGCCAAGGCCGGCTATACGGACGGCGTGTGCCGCGAAGACCTCGTTTCCGCAGCGGAATACTTGGTCAAGACCTACGACTGCAACTGTCTCATTCTCGGTTGCACGGAATTGCCTTTGATCCTGGATGAAGACGATCACTTCCCCGTTGCTGGGAAAACCGTCTGCGTGGTGGATCCGACAGCGGTATTGGCCCGGAAGGTTGTTGAAGTGGCGTTGGAAACGAATCGTCAACGCGGCATTTGCTAAGAAATCTTATTTTGTGCGGTCTTAATCAGGAGCCGAAGAAAGTATGTTGAAAAAATCCTATCCGTCTACCGTTTCGGCTCCCATCACCTTTGTTGGTTTGGGAACCATGGGATATCCCATGGCGGGACACCTACAAAAGGCGGGACACGAGGTGTGCGTGTTCAATCGCACGAAAACGAAAGCAGAGGCTTGGCAAAAAGAGTTCCATGGGAATATGGCTGACACGCCGAAGGATGCGGTGAGTGGAGCGCAGTTCGTCTTTTTGTGCGTTGGAAATGACGACGATGTTCGCTCCGTTGTGTACGGTGGGAACGGCGTGTTAGCCGGTATGTCCCCGGGCAGCGTCCTGGTTGACCATACGACGACGAGCGCCGTGTTGGCGCGAGAGATCGCTGAGAAATGCGCAGAAAAGGGCGTCTCGTTTGTGGATGCACCAGTCACTGGTGGGGAATCCGGTGCCCAACAAGGCACGTTGTCCGTTCTGTGTGGAGGCGATGAACTGACCGTCAACCTCATCCGTCCGATTGTTTCGGCCTACGCTTCTTCCATTACCAGGATCGGTCCAGTTGGACACGGTCAGTTGGCCAAAATGGTCAATCAGATTTGCATCGCTGGTTGTGTGCAGGGATTGGCCGAGGCCTTGGCTTTTGGGCAGCGTTCCGGCATCAACATGGAGAAAGTGCTCGCTGCCATAGGTTCTGGTGCGGCTTCCTCGTGGCAGATGAATAACCGCGGCATGACGATGTTGGAAGGAAAGTTTGACTTTGGTTTTGCCGTAGATTGGATGCGCAAGGATCTCGGTATCGTTCTTGACGAAGCCTCCAGGAGCGGCGCAGATCTTCCCGTGACGAAAACGGTTGACGGCTTCTACAAAGATGTCCAAGAAATGGGAGGCGGTCGCCTGGATACCTCAAGTCTTATCCTGCGTTTGTTAAAATAAGCCCCCATTGACGTCCTTTTCGATTCGCCCTTGCGGCACAAGTTTTGGTTGCAGGGTAGCGGGCGTCTCACCTGACGCCACCCTTCCACCAAGGAAACTCGACCATGAACAACAAAGAAGACCTCAAAACCCCTGCAACGAATTTCATTCGAAACATCATTGAGGAGGACTTGGCCAAGGGAGCCAATCTTCCCCGTTACTGGTGCGGCCATCCTGCCCCGTACTCCGAACAATTGGAAAAGGGCGAGCCCGATCATGTCAAGATTCGTACGCGTTTCCCGCCGGAACCGAATGGTTATCTGCACATCGGTCACGCCAAGAGCATTTGCTTGAACTTTGGTCTTGCTCGTGACTATGGTGGCTATTGCCACATGCGCTTTGATGACACCAATCCGGTGAAGGAAGACCAGGAGTACGTCGACGGTATTCTCGACAGCGTCCGTTGGCTGGGTTTTGACTGGGAGCACGAGAAGGAATCGAACCTCTACTTTGCGAGCTCGTACTTTGAATACATGTACGAGTTTGCCGAGCATCTGGTGAAGACCGGCTACGCCTACGTGGACGAGCAGACGGCCGAAGAAATGAAGGCCAATCGCGGGACGTTGCACGAACCCGGCCGCAATTCGCCCTATCGCGATCGTTCCGTGGAAGAAAATCTGCGTCTCTTCCGCGAAATGCGTGACGGGAAGCACCCCGAAGGCAGCATGGTACTTCGTGCCAAGATCGACATGGCGAGTCCCAACATCAACTTGCGCGATCCGGCCATCTACCGTATTCGCTTTGCCGAACACCATGCGACCGGCAACAAGTGGTGCATCTATCCGATGTACACCTTTGCGCATCCGATTGAAGACTCGCTGGAAAACATTACCCACTCGATCTGCACGCTCGAATTTGAAGATCAGCGTGCTTTCTACGATTGGGCGTTGGAGCGCATCGTTCCGGTTCTGCGCACGCCTCAGTTTGAGGAGGCAAAAGAAATCATCGCCTCCATGGCGAGCGGCGGCGACAACCGCGCCATGGCTTTTGTCTGCGCAGCCAAGGCGGCGGAACAGAAGTTGGGACACTCCATTCCGGAAGAACGAGTTCGTGAAATTTTCGCGAAGTGGGAGTCGATTCCCGATTCCATCGAAGACCATGGGGTGACCGCCTTCTTCGCGCTGTTGAAGGAATATCCGGAAAACTTCACGCCGCTCCTTCAGGCGGCGCTCGAAGTGGTTCGTCCGAATTTCTTCCTGCTCTCTCATCAGTACGAATTCAATCGCTTGAATCTTACGTACGTGGTGGTGAGCAAGCGCAAGCTCATCCAACTCGTAACGGAAGGTTACGTGGACGGTTGGGACGATCCCCGCATGCCGACCATCGTCGGTCTGCGTCGCCGCGGCTTCACGCCCGAAAGTCTGCAGCACTTTGCCGAACGTTGCGGTGTTTCCCGCGTGGCGGGCGGTTGGATCGATTATTCGGTTCTGGAAGCTTCGCTTCGCGAAGACCTGGAAGATCGGGCGGAGCGACGCATTGCCGTGTTGCATCCGCTCAAGCTCATCATCGACAACTATCCGGAAGACGCTTCCGAAATGTTGGTCGCCAATAACCATCCCCAGAAGCCCGAAATGGGCACTCGAGAAATTTCCTTCTCGCGTGAACTCTGGATTGAGAGTGATGACTTCGCAGAAGTGCCGCCCAAGGGCTATCGCCGTCTTACGATCCCTGCCGACGGTTCGCCCGCCAAGCCCGTTCGCCTCCGTTACGGCTATGTGGTTGTGCCGACCTCCGTCGAAAAGAATGAAGCGGGTGAAATCGTGGCCGTGCATGCGAATTACCTTCCCGAAACCAAATCCGGCACGGAAGGTTCCATGACGGTGAAGACGAAGGCTGCGATTCATTGGTTGGACGCAAAGACGGCCGTTCCCGCGGAAATCCGCGTGTACGATCGTCTGTTCCGCGTGCCGAATCCTGATTCGGGTGAAGGAAGCTTCCTGGACAACCTCACGCCCAACTCCAAGCAGGTGTTGAGTAGCTTTGTCGAACCTTCTCTGGCGACCGTCGAAAAGGACGCCAAGTTCCAGTTCGAGCGCAATGGGTACTTCGTTGCCGATCGTGTCGATCATGAACCCGGCAAGCCCGTCTTCAACCTGGCGGTTGGCTTGAAGGATTCGTGGGGTAAGTAAACCATACTGAGGGGGAGAAGCGAGCTGTCAAGAAGGTCGCCTTCCTTCTCGTAAGAGGATGTACCACCTTTGACGGACTTGCTTCGAGAGGAAGGAAGGTTTTCCTGTGGTATGATCCTTTCCAAGGCGGGAGGCCTCTAGGGGCAACCCGTTGAAAAGAATCCGTTCTTTGCTCCCCAATGTCGCTTAGTGATGTTGACGGCGCACGGAAGCCGGATGAGTGCGGTCTTGTTTCGAAGGGATGGAAACGTTTGAGACGAGACCCCTCCTACACAAAAATGAAGTTCCCTACGTCAAGGAAGAAATCATCATGAAGAAGTTGATCGTTCTCGCTGCTGTCGCTCTTATGGCCGCCGGTGCTCAGGCCGCCTACAAGGACGGTTCCTACACCGGTGAAGGCAAGGGCCGTGAATCCCAGATTCAGGTCCAGGTGGACGTCAAGGGTGGCAAGGTTGCCGCCGTCAAGGTTCTGAAGCACGGTGAAACCGAAATGATCTTCGCCGCCGCCGCTGAAACGCTCTGCCCCGCCATCGTTGAAAAGAACGGTGTGGACGGTGTGGAAAGCGTGGCCGGTGCCACGCTCTCGAGCGATGGCATTAAGGCTGCCGTGAAGGATGCCCTGTCCAAGGCCCAGTAATGATTTCGTTCGGACGCTCGTAACGGGCATCCGTTGACGAATGAGAGAAAGAGGGATTGACACGTTTGGTGCCGTCCCTCTTTTCTTACGTATGAATGTCATACGTAAGAAAAGAGGAGTTAAGGAGATTATGAAGAGACAAGGATATTGGGCCGTTTCCGTGATGGCTTTCTTTCTGGCCTGCGGTGGGGTGAGTACGGTTCAGGCAACCGACACGCAGGCGGCTCAGGCTCAGGTGCAAAAGGAAGAATACGAGTTGCCGTGGATGAGCCTCCACATGGGAACCATCATTTCCGGCAAGGTGTTCGGTTCGAGTGAGGAGGAAGTCCTGAAGCTTCGTCAGATGGTCGAAGACGAAATCGTTCGCTATGAGGACATGATGTCGGTGCACAAGAAGACCGCTCTGAACGAAGTGAACGATCGCTCTGGTGAATGGGTATCGGTCCCCAAAGAAGTCGCCGAGATGACTCGTGAGGCGTTGGAGGTGGCCAGGGACTCAAATCAGGCTTTCGAACCCACGATCGGTCCGGTCGTCAATTTGTGGAAGATCGGGTTTGGTGGAGATTCGGTGCCTTCCGATGAAGCGATTCAAAAGGCCGTACGGTCGGTGGATTATCGAAAGGTCGAAGTTCGCGAAACGTCGGACGAATGGCAAATTCGTGTGGCACCCGGACAGAACCTCGACATGGGCGGGATTGCCAAGGGTTACATCGGCCAGAAGTTGGCCGAGCTCCTTCGCAACCAAGGTGCCGAACATGCGCTCTTGGATTTGGGTGGAAACGTCGTTACACTCGGCGGGAAGTCTGAGGATCGTCCCTGGCGAGTCGGTTTGCAACGTCCGGATCAGGCGCGCAACACCTATTTCGCTGTCATCAATGCCAAGGACGTGAGCGTGATCACGTCGGGGGCGTACGAGCGTTATTTTGAGAAGGAAGGAAAGCGCTACGGACATATTCTGAGTGCCAAGACGGGGTATCCCGTTTTGACCGATATCGCTTCGGTATCCATTGTTGATGCGAATGGGGCGAAAGCGGATGCATGGTGTACAGCTTTGTTTGCGATGGGTTGGGAGAAGGCTCTTACGTATTTAACTATACATGATGATCTCCAGGCGGTAATTTTGCATTCTGACCTTAAAAGACTTTATGTTTCTAACGGAATTGCTGGAAAGATTGAGGTTGTTGATAGAAATATGGTACTGACGGAGAACTGAAAATGAAAGCGATTCCGGTTTGTATGGTTGTTGATGATGGATATCTTCCGTTTGCTGCAACGACGTTGGTCTCTATTTGTGAAAATACACAAGAGAAGATTGCTTGTTACATTCTTGCTCATAACATTCCTTCCGAGAGAAAGCAAAAATTTGAGGAGGGAGTGCAGACATTGAAGGGATTGTGTGGTGTACGTTGGATTGATGTGAGAGATGAATGGTTGGAAGGTTTGGTTGTAGGAAAACATATCAGTGTTGTGACTTACGCTCGCATTTTTATTCCTGAGGTTGTTAAAGCGGAGGAAAAGGTTTTATTTACCGATGTTGATGTTTTATTTCAAGGGGATGTCGGAGAATTGTACAGAGAAAAGTTTGACGACTGTGTGATTTGTGCTGTTCCTGAAGATGATGTGGCAGATGGGCATCGGGAGGATAAGAAAAGACTCGAAATTCCAGAGGATGCTATATATTTTAGTGCGGGATTGTTGTTGATTGATTGTGAAAAGTGGAGAGCGGGAAACTGGACGAAGCGGCTTCTGGATGATGTAAAACAGGATGTTAGTAAATTCACGTGCTACGATCAAGATTTGTTGAATCGGAACATGTATTCATCGTATAAATCGTTGAGCAAAAAATGGTGTTGGATACGACAACGCGCAAAATTCGAAAGGGCGAATGTTGAATACCTTAAGGATCCTGGCATTAGACATTTTAATGGAAGGGTTAAACCGTGGTTGTGCCTCCCTAGTTTCGGGAGGTTAGGTGAGAAAGGGGTAAGGTTGGGGACGAACTCTTTCTGGCTTGTTGCTCAGAAAACGGTTTTTTTTGATGAGATATGTTCGATTAGAGCGAAAGAGGGATGGGTTGTGCGTTTGCTGGGGAAAAGCTTGGTTCAGAAATTGATAGTTTTTTTGCTGAAATTCTAATTCCCGTTTTTGTATGCAAAGAAATCCTTCCTTCGTACATTTGAGATTCCATTCCGAGTACTCCATCATTGACGGGATGGTGCGCATCGATCCGATCATTGAAAAGGTGCTCGAGCACGGCGGTGTGGCGCTCGGGATTGCCGACATCATGAATCTCTTTGGCGGCGTGCGTTTTTACACGCACGCCATGAAGGCCGGTCTCAAGCCCATCATCGGTTGCGATATTCGCCTGCACAATCCCGCTATGCCGGACGAACCGGATCGTCTGACGGTGTACTGCATGCATCGTGAAGGCTATCGCCATCTGTGCGAACTTCTTACGCGTGCGTATCTCACGAAAGAAGACCGCCTGCGCGGGCAAATCAAACTCGAGTGGTTCGAAGGAAAGCAGGGGGAAGGCCTCATTGCGTTGACGGGCGGTCCCGAAGGGGCGCTCGCGCGTCACTACGCGCATGAACTGCCGTCTCTCGCGGTGACGGAATTGCGACGCTATAAAGAAATCTTCAAGGATCGTCTCTACGTGGAATTGCAACGCGCGGGACGCCCTGGAGATGAAGCGCTCGTTCATGAACTTGTCAACCTGGCGATCGAAGTGGACGTCCCAGTGGTCGCGACGCATCCCGTGCAGTTTTTGATGCCGGAAGACTACGAGTCGCACGCCATCCGTTGTTGCATCTCGGAAGGCTATACGCTCAACGACCCTCGCCGCAATCAGACCTTTACGGAAGAGATGTACCTCAAGACCGAGGAGGAGATGTGTCGCATTTTCGCCGACATTCCCTCGGCCTTGGAAAACTCGGTGCAGATCGCCATGCGCTGCAATCTCGACGGCGTTCTCTCGAAGCCTCAGTTGCCGCTTTTCCCGACTCCCGATGGCATGTCCCTGGACGACTACATCGACTTTCTCGCGAAACAAGGCTTGCAGAAGCGTTTGGACTTTCTCTATCCCGACAAATACGAACAGGCGGAAGTTCGCAAAGAGTACGACGAACGTCTGGAGTACGAACTCGGCATCATCAAGAAGATGGAGTTTCCGGGATACTTCCTCATCGTTCAGGACTTCATCAACTGGTCGAAGCGCAACGACATTCCCGTGGGACCGGGGCGCGGCTCGGGTGCGGGCTCACTCGTAGCCTACGCACTCGGGATTACCGACCTGGATCCCCTGGAGTTCGATCTCCTTTTTGAACGTTTTCTGAACCCGGAACGCGTGTCGATGCCTGACTTCGACGTCGACTTCTGTCAGTACAATCGCGACCGCGTGATTGAGTACGTGAAGGCGACTTACGGCGTCGACGCCGTGAGTCAGATCGCAACCTTCGGTACGCTCGGTGCCAAGGCGGTTGTGCGCGACGTGGCGCGCGCTCTTTCCATTCCGTACGGGAAGGCGGACAATCTCGCGAAACTCATCCCGCAACAACCGGGAAAAAGCATCACGCTCAAAGAGGCGCTCGAAACCATTCCCGAATTCAAGGAAGCCGTTGAGAAGGAGGAGGACTATCAGGAACTCATTCGTCTCGCCATGCCGCTTGAAGGCATGACGAGAAACCTCGGCATGCACGCGGGTGGCGTGCTGATCGCCCCTGGGAAACTTACGGACTTCTGCCCTCTCTACAACTCGGACGGTAAGCCTGAAAACACGGTCAGTCAGTACGACAAGAAAGACGTGGAAAACGTCGGCCTCGTGAAGTTCGACTTCTTGGGGCTTACAACGCTTTCGATTTTGAAGAAGGCTGTGGAGTACATCAAGAAGCTCCATCCGGATCTTCCTTTTGAACTTGCCCGCATTTCGATCAAGGACGAAGAAACCTATCAGCTCTTCCAGGACGCCAACACGGCGGCCGTCTTTCAGTTCGAATCGGAAGGGATGCGAACCCTTTTAAAGCAGGCGCGTCCGGACCGTCTGGAAGATCTGGTGGCTTTGAATGCGTTGTATCGCCCGGGTCCGATGGACCTGATCCCCTCCTTCATCAATCGTAAGTTCGGTCGGGAAAAGGTGAACTATCCCGACAAGCGCATGGAGGAGGTGCTCGAAGAAACCTACGGCATCATGGTCTATCAGGAACAGGTGATGCGTGTGGCGCAGGTAATCGGCGGTTATACGCTGGGCGGCGCCGACCTGCTTCGTCGAGCCATGGGGAAGAAGAACGTCGAGGAAATGAAGCGTCAGCGCGACGTCTTCATCAAGGGTGCGGGCGAACGAGGCGTCACGCCCGAAACCGCGACCGAAATTTTCGACTTGATGGAAAAGTTTGCGGGCTACGGTTTCAACAAATCGCACGCTGCAGCCTACTCCTATGTGGCCTACCAGACGGCCTACCTAAAAGTGCATCACACGGCGGCCTTCATGGCGGCCAACCTTTGTATGGTGATGGACCAGAACGACAAGGTCTGCGCCCTGATCGAAGACGCCAAGGAAAACGGCGTCGCCTTCCTGGCGCCGGACGTGAACGAAAGCGACTGGTTCTTCACCGTGCCGGATGAAGGGCACATTCGCTACGGTCTCGGGGCCGTGAAGGGCGTGGGTGAACAGGTTGTGGAGGAAATCATGCGGGTCCGAAAGGAAAAGGGGCCCTTCAAGGATCTCTTTGACTTCACGGCCCGTGTGAAGGGGATGTCCGCCCGCGTGCTTGAAAACCTCATCAAGGCGGGGAGCTTTGATTCGCTCGATGAAGACCGAGGCAAACTTTTCGGGAACATTCAGCACGCCTTGAATCTGGGACGTGCCGAGCAGGAAAACGACACGCAGGACAGCCTTTTCGGCGACATGGAAGAAGAGGTGGAACGCCAGGTTCAGTGGGTGGATGCTCCTTCCTGGAGTGATCGCGAACGCTTGGTGAACGAAAAGAAGATGCTCGGCTTCTGCTTTACGGGACACCTCTTTGATGTGTACGAACGTGAGGCCCGCCACTTTACAACCACCACCCTCAACCAACTCAAGGCCGGTCGCGAGAAAGTTCGTCTCTGCGGCGTCGTGACGGGCCTGCGTGCGATCCAAGGGAAGCGCGGTCGCATGGCCGCCATCACCATCACCGATAAAACGGCGGTGATGGACGTGGTGGTCTACAGCGAAATCTGGGACCGCATCCGCGGTTCCTTTGACGTGGACGATCTCGTCTGCGTGACGGGACGCGTGCGCTACGACGAATTCTCAAAGCGCCTCGGCGTCACGGCGGACGAAGTGTGGAACCTCATGGAACTGCGTCGCCGGGTGGCGCAGTACCTGGAGGTGGAGGTCACGAAGGATAATCTCCCCGCACTCGAAGAACTCAAGGACGTGTCGGACGATCTTCGCATCTACCAACGAGTTCCCGTTCGTTTCAAAATCACCTCCGACGGTAAGTCGGAAGGGGCGCTCTACGCCACCATGAAGGTGTCAAACGAGTGGGTGGACTCCCTGCGCATTGCCGGGTACAAACCGCACTTCGTGTACTGAGCAGACGCTACGGAAGCAGACCGAAAAGAAGAGCGGCACCGAAGGAGAACTTTCGGTGCCACTCAACTGTTTAGGAAGCTAAAACAATAGGATGCGCATTACTTGGCGTTGCGTTCGGCAATGATGCCTTCCCAACGGGTCACCTGCTTGCGAACCTGTTCGGGCGCGGTGCCGCCGAGGTGGTTACGGGCCTTGACGGAGCCTTCAAGCTTGAGGACTTCGTAGACGTCCTCACCGATTTCCTTCGAGAAGCTCTGCAGAACGTCGAGCGGAAGTTCTTCCAGACCGCAGTTGCGGTTGGCGGCTTCGCGGACCGTCTGACCGACGATGTCGTGGGCCGTACGGAAGGGAACACCGTGACGAACGAGATAGTCGGCAAGGTCGGTCGCGGTGGGGAAGCCCGCCTGGCAGGCCTGGAGCATCATGTCGGCGCGCGGTTCAACGCCCGCCATCATGTCGCAGAAGGCTCGAAGCGTATCCTTCACCGTGTCGATCGTGTCGAAGACCGGTTCCTTGTCTTCTTGGAAGTCCTTGTTGTAGGCAAGGGGCGTGCCCTTCATGAGCGTGAGCATCGCAATGAGGTCGCCGTAGACGCGGCCCGACTTGCCGCGGGCGGTTTCCGGAACGTCCGGGTTCTTCTTCTGCGGCATGATGGAACTCCCCGTCGTGAAGCGGTCCGGCAACTTGATGAAGGAGAAGCGCTGGCTCATCCAGGTGACGAGTTCTTCCGAAAGACGCGAGATGTGCATCATCAGAACCGACGAGGCGGCGCAGAATTCGATCGCGAAGTCGCGGTCGGAAACGGCGTCGAGCGAATTCTGAGCGACGGCTTCAAAGCCGAGGAGCTCGGCCGTGTATTCGCGGTCGATCGGATAGGTGGTGCCGGCGAGAGCGGCGGCGCCCAGAGGGCTGCGGTTGACGCGGCGGCGCACGTCGAGGAAGCGTTCGCGGTCACGTTCGAACATTTCGACGTAGGCGAGCATGTGGTGACCGAAGGTCACGGGCTGGGCGACCTGCATGTGGGTGAAGCCCGGCATGATGATGTCGTTGCCGCGCTTGGCCTGCGCAACGAGCACTTCCTGGAGGTGTTCGATGCGGGAGACGATCGTGTCGATTTCTCCGCGCAGATAGAGGCGGATGTCCGTCGCGACCTGGTCGTTGCGCGAGCGGCCCGTATGGAGGCGCTTGCCGGCGTCGCCGATCAAAGCGGTAAGGCGGGCTTCGATGTTGAGGTGCACGTCTTCGAGTTCAAGCTGCCACTCAAAGACGCCCTTTTCGATTTCTTCCTTGATCTGCGCCATGCCGCGGCGGATGTCTTCGAGATCCTTTTCGGAAATCACGCCGATCTTCTGGAGCATCGCGGCGTGGGCGAGCGAACCCTGAATGTCAGCCAGAGCCATGCGCTTGTCAAAATCCACGCTGGCGGTGTAGCGGAGAACGAAGGTGTCGACGGGTTCCGAGAAGCGGCCGGACCAGGCCTTCTTCTTGGCGTGCAACGGGTCGTTCGAAAAATCTTCTTCAAAGCTCATAGCGGTTCCTTTTGTTTGGGGGGAGGGATGACTTGAGTCGCGCGTTATTGTATCGGAACGCTTGCGTCCGGGCGAAGAAATTCCACACAGTGGACTTTCTGCCGACGCCGAATGTTTGCAAAACGTTTCAAAATGCAACCTCTCGCGAGCGACTTGGGTACCACGCCTATAATGCACCCTTTCGGGGTGTAGCGCAGTCTGGTAGCGCGCCTGCTTTGGGAGCAGGATGTCGGGAGTTCGAATCTCTTCACCCCGACCACCGGACACGGCCGCCCGTAGCTCAGTTGGATAGAGCATCGGCCTTCTAAGCCGGCGGTCGCAGGTTCGATTCCTGCCGGGCGGGCCAAAAAATTCGGATGGTGCGAATAGCTCAGTTGGTAGAGTCCCGGATTGTGATTCCGGTTGTCGTGGGTTCGAGTCCCATTTCGCACCCCACCAAAACAAAAGCTCGCGTTGCTTTTCTTCGGCAACGCGAGCTTTTTTTTCTATTCAACGATCCGACAGCTGATCAAACCTTGGCGTAGAGCTTCGTGAAGGAAGCGTACTGCGAGGTCGCGGCCTCATCCGCGGGCACATAAAAAGCCGTGCCGACTTCCAAGCCAAGAATGTCGCTCACGGCGAAATAACGAAGCTTCGGGCAGACGCCGGAATTTGAGCCGCCTTCGGTCTGGTAGGCGAGCATCTTGAGTTCGTTGGTCGTCGTCATGCCGATGGCATAGGGAGAAACGACGCGGTCGAATCCGTGATAGCCGAAGTTGAGCGTGCGGTGACCTTCAATGGCCTCCACGATCGTGTCCACCGTAGTCATGATGTTTGACTCCTCTAAAGGCGCCGCGAAGGAAGAATCGTTCGCGACGGGTTTTGGTTGTTGGTTCACTTTCCATTATGGCAAGACGAAGGCGAATGCGGCCGACGCGTTCGAAAAAGCCCGCTTTTTGCCAAAACTTTCTCCTTTGGGGATTGCTCTGGATCATGAAAAGACCCTCCCCATCGGATGACGGAGAGGGCCAATGAAGAGATTTCGTCTAGTCCCCGAACGGGGAGAACCGACGCTTAGGCTTCAGGAAGTCGCGAGAGCTGTTCGCGCACCTTGGCGAGAAGATCCGTGAAGTCGGCGAGACGCTTCTTTTCCTGATCCACCACGGCCTGCGGGGCACGGGAGACGAAACGTTCGTTGGCGAGCTTCGCTTCGCACTTCTTGATTTCGCCTTCGACACGTTCGACTTCCTTCGTCAGACGAAGGCGTTCGGCGTCGACGTCGATTTCGACCTTAAGCATGAGCTTGAAGTCGCCCACGATCGCAACGGGCGCGATCGAACCCTTCGCTGCGGAGGAGAGGTCGTCGACATGTTCGACGGCCTCAAGACGCGCGAGTGCCTGCAGATAAGGCGCAGCTTCGGCAGCCGTCGCCGCGTCGCCTTCGATCAGAAGCGGAACGCGAACAGAAGGAGAGAGCTTCATTTCGCCGCGCAGATTGCGCACCGCGTCGATCATGTCCTTGACGAGCTTCATCTTCCTTTCGGCGGCTTCGCAGACGTTGTCCGCCGCCTTCGGGTAGGCCTGAATCATGACGGAGGTTTCTTCGTCGGCCGCACGCGTGCCGGCGACCAACGAAACCTTCTGCCAAAGCTCTTCCGTAATGAAGGGGATGATCGGGTGGGCAAGACGCAGCACCGTTTCGAGCACTGTCACGAGGGTGTGACGCGTAGCCCTGCAGGCGGCCTCATCGCCCTTCAGCTGCACCTTGGCGAGTTCCAGGTACCAGTCGCAGTATTCGTTCCAGACGAAGGAATAAATGGCGTTCGCAGCATTGTCGAGACGATAGTCGGTGAAGGCTTCGCGAACCGTACGGATCGTGCGGTCGAGTTCGCCCAGAATCCAACGGTCGACAAAGGAGAAGCTCATCGGGCTCGAGGCGGTTTCACCCACGCCGCAGTCCTTGCCTTCGACGTTCATCAACACGAAGCGCGTGGCGTTCCAGAGCTTGTTGCAGAAGTTGCGGTAGCCTTCGGCGCGCTTCAGGTCAAAGTTCACGTTGCGGCCAAGCGTTGCGTAGGCCGCCATCGTAAAGCGTAGCGCGTCCGCTCCGTGCGCTGCAATGCCGTTGGGATAGTGTTCGCGAAGCTTCTTTTCGACGTACGGCGCCTTTTCCGGCTGACGAAGCCCCATCGTGTTTTTCTTGATGAGGTTTTCGAGGTCGATCCCCTGAATGATGTCGAGCGGGTCGAGGGTGTTGCCCTCGCTCTTGGACATCTTCTTCCCTTCGGCGTCGCGCACGAGACCGTGGATGTAAACGTTCTTGAAGGGAACGCGGCCTGTGAAGTGACGCGTCATCATCACCATGCGGGCGACCCAGAAGAAAATGATGTCGTAGCCCGTCACGAGCACGGTACTCGGCAGGTACAGGTCGTACATGTCCTTTTCGACGCCTTCGGGATTGGGCCAACCCAGGGTCGAGAAGGGAACCATGGCGGAGGAATACCAGGTGTCGAGTACGTCTTCGTCGCGCGTAAGCTTCACGCCGGCACCCGCCTTCTGCTGGGCTTCGGCTTCGTTGTGCGCCACGTAGACATTGCCGGCTTCGTCGTACCAGGCCGGAATCTGATGGCCCCACCAGAGCTGACGCGAAATGCACCAGTCCTGAATGTTTTCGAGCCACTGACGGTAAACCCCCTGCCATTCCTTTGGAAAGATGTTGACTTCACCCGATTCGACGGCTTCGAGACCCACTTCGGCGATAGACTTGCCCGGATAGAGCGTGCCTTCGGGCGCGGGCTTGCTCATCGCCATGAACCACTGGTCCGAGAGCATCGGTTCGACCACTTCGCCGGTGCGCGTGACGATCGGCACCATGTGCTTGTGCTTCTTGATCCCGACGAGAAGACCCTGAGCTTTCAGATCGGCGAGCGCCGCTTCGCGGCATTCGTAGCGGTCCATGCCGCGGTACTTTTCGGGGACGTTGTCATTCATGCGGGCGGTCTTCGTGAGAACGTTCAGCATGGCGAGGTTGTGACGACGGCCGACTTCAAAGTCGTTGAAGTCGTGCGCCGGCGTGATCTTCACGCAGCCCGAACCGAATTCGCGGTCGACGTATTCGTCGGCGATCACGGGAATTTCACGGTCGGTGAGCGGAAGCTTCAGCGTTTTTCCGATCAGGTGCTGGTAACGTTCGTCTTCCGGATGAACGGCGACGGCTTGGTCGCCAAAGAGCGTTTCCGGACGCGTCGTCGCCACGACGACGCCTTCGGAGCCGTCGGCGCCGGGATAGCGGATTTCCCAGAGGAAACCTTCCTCTTCCTTGTTTTCCACTTCCAAATCCGACACGGCCGACTGGAGTTTGCAGTCCCAGTTCACGAGACGAGTGCCGCGGTAGATGAGACCTTCTTCGTAGAGCTGCACGAAGGTGTCGACGACGACCTTGGATAGCTTTTCATTCATCGTGAAGTAGGTGTTCTCCCAGTCGACGCTGTCGCCCAAGCGACGCATCTGCGAGAGAATGGTGCCGCCAGAGAACTTCTGCCACTCCCAGATCTTCTCGAGGAAGGCTTCACGACCGATGTCGCGCTTGTCGATGCCCTGCGCTTCGAGCTTGCGTTCCACCACGATCTGCGTCGCGATGCCCGCATGGTCGGTGCCGGGAATCCAAACGGTGCTGTAGCCGTCCATGCGGTGAAAACGCGTAAGCGTGTCCATCACCGTCTGATTGAAGGCGTGTCCCATGTGAAGAATCCCCGTGATGTTGGGCGGGGGAAGCTGGATGGCAAAGCCCGGCTTCGACGTGTCGGTGCCGGCGCGGAAATACCCGCGCTCTTCCCAAATCGGGTACCAACGCGCTTCGATGTCGGTGGGCTCGAAGCTCTTGGCGAGTTCTTGATCTTTGGACTGCGTCATGATCGGAAGATTGAGTAGGTAATGTTTGGAAATGAGAACGGCACGCCCCGCGAACAAGTGGGCGTGCCGTGGGTTTTCGTATTTTCGCACGAAAAAAACGTGAACGTTACTGAGAAGCCTCTCCTTTGCGCATGAGGGCGCGCGAGAGAATTTCGGCGCGCAGTTCCCGCTCGAGGGCCTGACGAACCATGGGCTGAATCGACCGGTCCAGATCGGAGCGAACCCGCATGAGCGCGTTGTGAAGCGTCATTTCGAGCGTTTGCGAGAGTGCATCGCGGATGCTTTTCTCGAGAACGGGCGTGAGGTGGTCGCAAAGAGCGGCGATCTCTTCTTCCGTGAGCAAGCGGTTTTCCTCCGTGGCGACGGAGTCGTCGACAGCAGGTTTGTCGACGGGAGCGTCGGAAGCGGGTTCCGGTTTCTCTTCAGCGGATTTGACGCTCGCAAGCTCGTTCACTTCACGCCAGGTGAGCGGAATGCGTTCCTCGAGCGGTAGGACGCTCGGGGCCATGACGGGTTCTTTGCGTTCCATGAAAGTTCCTCAAAGTGTGGCGACGGTCGGTCACTGCCGACGGTCGTAGGCGGCGAGCTCGACGCCCGCTGCCTTGTAGGCGCGGTAGCGGGCACGGGATGCCTGCAGTTCGTCGGGTTTCGTACTCACGACGTCGATGATGCGCGGAAAGCGCTCGAACGCGGTCTGCCATTCGGGCGGCAGGGCGTCGTCAAGAAGAAGCAGTACGTCGCCTTCGAGTTCTTCCAGACGCGTGGAAAGCAAGATGGGCGTGTCGGGTGCCAAACGGTGTCCGGGAGCAACATGCGGCAGGAAAGCGAGGTCGCTGTAACTCCATAGAAGTGCGTCCAGCCTTCCGAGACGATTTGCGTCGGACGTCCACACCGCAAGCCGAAGCTTGCGGTGAAGGACCGTCTTCGCGACGGCGCAGGCGTAGCGCAAACGGTCGGGGACGTTGAAGTGAAAGTCGACTTTCTGCATGACGGCCATTATACTGAGGCGGTTTCTGCATCCTTCTTCGATTCGGCAAAAGCCCGCAGAAATTCCACGAGCAGCGCAACGGGGCGCCCCGTCGACGCATGGTCTTTGCCGCTTGTATTGGCCGTGCCGGCGATGTCGAGATGCGCCCAAGGGGTTCCTTCTACAAATGTCTCCAAGAAGGCTGCCGCGGTCGAGGCGCCCGCTCCGCGAACGGCAGAGACGTTGACGAGATCGGCGTAGGAAGACTGCATGAGTTCGGTGTAGTCCGAATGCAGAGGCATCCGCCAGGCCAAGTCACCGGTCTTCTTGCCCGCATTGAGAAGCTTTTCGGCCAGATCGTCGCGATTGGAGAAGAGTCCCGTGTAGGTGCTCCCCAGAGCCACCACGCAGGCGCCCGTGAGCGTCGCGACGTCGATGATGAGTTGCGGCTTGTGTTCGAGCGCCTTGGTAAGGCCGTCCGCGAGAATGAGGCGGCCTTCGGCGTCCGTGTTCTGCACTTCCACCGTTCGACCGGAATAGGTCGTGAGGATGTCGCCCGGTTTCAGAGCCGTGCCGGACGGCAGATTTTCGCAGGCCGGCGCGATCGCGACGAGGTTGATGGGCAAAGAAAGATCCGCAACGGCTTGTACGACCGCGAGTACGGAGGCGGCTCCGGACATGTCGTAAATCATGTCTCCCATCTTCGCGGCGGGCTTGAGCGAAATGCCGCCGGCATCAAAGGTGATTCCCTTCCCAACAAGAACAACCGGGGATTCGCCGCAGGAGGCGCCGTCGTAGCGAAGCTCAATCATTGCGGGCGGTACGGCGCTCCCTTGGGCTACGCCCAACAGACCGCCCATGCCGAGCGCTTCGAGCTCGGATTTCTCGAGAATCGTCACGGAGACTTTGTCGCGAGCAGTTCCGATTTCACGGGCCGCATCACTGAGAAAAGCTGGCGTGCAGAGATTTGCCGGGGTGTCGGCCAGACGGCACATCTCGACGATGGCCGCGCCGATTGCGGCTCCCTCGGCGAGGGCTTTCGATTCGTCCGTGTCGGAGAGCCAAAGCACTTCCGGACACTGCGGCGTTTCGAAGTCCTTCTTGTAATTCACTTTGGGTGCCAGAGCGCGAACGACGTTCTGGGCAAACAGTCGAGCTCCCTCGTCTCGATTGTCTCCAAACCAGTCGAAGGCTCCGAAAAGCAGGGACGGCATCTTGCGAAGTTTCGCCACGGTGGTGCGTACCAACGCACCGATGCCTTCGGGTGTACGCTCGGAACGATTTCCAAGATGAAGAAGAACCAATCCAACGGGCCACTCACTGCAGGGAGGAACCGTAAGCAGCTCTCCTTTCTGAGAGGGAAAGAGTCCGGACGAGCGCAAGGATTCAATGAGAGGCGCAGACCAGGCATCGGCAGCGGCCTGCGTCGGCAGAAGGGAGTCGCCGTCCTTCCAAAAGCCAAGAACGGGAAGACTTTCCGCCTTCATGGCGGTGATTTGAACGGGAGCGAAAGACATGAGATTTCTTCTCCAAAACAGGTTGACGATCATTGTACCCGTGCCGGAGCTAAACTTTTTTTATCCGAACCCTTGCTTTTTCCGAAAAGTTCAGGCATACTTCGTCTCCTACAGTTTGACGAAGACGCAAGTCTTCGATCCTCGGTGTGGGGGGGTAGCTCAGCTGGGAGAGCGCTGCGTTCGCAATGCAGAGGTCGGGAGTTCGATCCTCCTCCTCTCCACCACAGAATTTCAAAGGTCTCGAGAAGTATTTATGCTCGAGACCTTTTTTTGTTGTAATTTTGTTGGCGCAAGTCTGAGTTTCTCGCTATTTTTATGGCCATAAAAAGACTGTTTCGTCAAACCGTACTGGCGCGGTAGCCAACGAAACTTTCCTACATTTCCGCATCTATGCAACAACCAGAAACACATTCTTATTGGCGTTCTGACATCACAGGCCTGCGAGCGCTTGCCGTGTTGCCCGTTCTCATCTTTCATGCATGGCCCGCTATTCTCCCTGGCGGTTTTGTGGGGGTTGATGTTTTCTTCGTTATCTCGGGCTATCTCATTTCCGGCATTCTGTTTCGGCAACTGCAACGAACGGGAAGTGTCGATTTTGCCGATTTCTACGCTAAACGCATCCGTCGAATTATTCCAAACCTACTCTGTGTACTGCTGTTTACTGTGGTAGTAGGTTGGTTCTTCATGACGCCGAATGAATATCTAGATCTTGGAAAACAGATTTATTCTAGCACCTTTTTTTATCAAAATTTTAGACTTCTTAAAGAGCTAGGTGACTATTTTGCAAACGATGCCTCTCGGGAACCATTATTACATCTTTGGAGTTTGGCGATCGAGGAGCAGTTTTACATCATTTTCCCTCTTCTCTGTGCTTTGGTTTGGAGGTTGCGCGCAAATATCAAAGCATTGGGTGGCGTAGTGTTTCTTGTAACACTCGTGTCTTTTTGTTACTGTTTGTTGGTGAAAGATCAAGCTTTTCGTTTCTATTTTCCTCTTACACGTTTTTGGGAATTGGGGGTTGGAATAGTACTTTCGTATGCGCAACATTTTGGATTTTGGCGTCTAGAGGCACAGAGTGTGTTGAAACGAAACGTATTTTCGTTCTTTGGGGCAGGCCTTTTGATTATTTCTTTTTTTACTGTTCATGAGCAAAATTTTCCTGGACTTGAAACTCTGTTGCCTACCGTTGGAGCTTTTCTTATTATTGCTGCTTCTCCTAATGCTTTGTTTAATCGCTTCTTGGCTATACCTCCATTGGTGTTCATCGGCCTTGTTAGCTATTCACTGTATCTTTGGCACTGGCCGTTGATTGCTTATGCAAATATTATTGAACCGATGCATAAATCGTGGGTGAACGGACTGATGCTAGGGGTAGGATTCGTAATCTCCGTTTTGGCCTATCGCTTTGTAGAAACGCCTTTCCGTACAGTACGTGTGGCTAAGGTTAAAAAATATGCTGTAGTTGGACTTCTTGTTGGACTTGTTATTGTGACAGTGGTGGGACAAGGGGTTCGCCTTGAACATGGGTTTCCAACACGAAACCTTCACCCTGCTCTACAAGAGATTGCTGCCATTCAACTGGATAAGGCAGATCCGAAGAATTTTTATTCCACAAATATTGATGGTGCGAATTTGAGGGTGAACGGGAAGAAAAATGAGATTCCTGCTATTTTATTTGTGGGAGACTCTCATATGGCACAATATGTGTATCGCTTAGAAAAACTCGCGACGAAACACGAAATCTCAATTGGACTTCTTATCGGTGGTGGATGTTGGATTGCTCCCGGAAATGTTTCTGAGAATGAAAGTTGCGATAGAAAAATTAAAGATTTTGAACGATTGCTAAAAAATGAAAATATTAAGCATGTCGTGATCGGACAGAAATGGGGGAGCTACTTTGGTGAACAGTTTGTTTTGGGTGAGGATGGAAGACCTGTTCGTTTTTGTGAGGGAGAGTGGACGAAAACTCTAAATAATCTTAAATCCTATTTTATTGGAAATGGACGTACTCTGCATGTGATTCTAGATGCGCCGTGGGACGAGAGCGAGACTAAAAGTTTTTTTAATCCAGTTCACTATTTTTCACGTTTGCATCCTCAGAAAATTGAGTCGATCAAAGTTTCTCTTCCTGCGGATCGTACTTGGTTGATGGGAAATGATGCTGTAAAATCTATTCTAGGTGATGTTGCTAAAATGGTTGATCCTGTTCTTCAAATTTGTCCAGACGGGCAATGTGATTTGTTACACTATAGAGATGACGATCATTTACGCGCTTCTTATCTTAAGGATAATGCGGTTTGGATTGATTCGATTTTTGAGGATGTGTTGAAGTAATGCAACAAAAGGATCAACATTCATATTGGCGTTCTGATGTGACTGGTTACGAGCACTAGCTGTATTGTAAGTTCTTATCTTTCATGCGTGGCCCACTCTCCTTTCAGGGGGATTTGTGTGTGTGGGGCACATTTTGCGGCACACATTTTGCGGCAGGTGTCAAGGGCCGTTTGAGAAATAAAAAATGGCTATGAAGGCGACGCCTTCACCCTACATGATGAAAGTCAAACTCTTTCTTTCATGAAAAAAATCTCTGGCAGTCGCCTGTCCTTGCGCGGGCGATACCATACGGAGGCGGGTGTGGGGGTGTTCGCGCCGTTGCCTCAGGGATGCGAACTGGTACTTCATGGGCGAGTACCCTCTTGCCTACGTCAATGTCCGCAGGACTCGGTCTCCGGTCGCGTCGTCGCGTGTCTCGATTTGAATTTCGTGGCAGTTGCTCGCGTTGGCAACAGGCACACATCAGGATCTAGACGCCTCCACAGCGCCCGTAGGCGTTGCCCAAGAGAACGTCCTACCGCCCATCTTGGGCGGCCAGAAACTCCAATCTGGACCGGAAACGCCTCCCAGATACCTAAATTAGGATAAGAAAATCCGTATAGAGGACCCGAACAGATAGGAATAGATCATCTTGGGCCCCAGTCCGGCAGCTCACGATACAGGTCGGGAAAACCGAGACGGCGGGCGATATTGTGTTGTTTCACGGTGACTTCCTGCCAAATGCGGTTGCCCCTGCCGTCATTGATCAATCGGATCGAGCCCAGGTAGTTGCGGATCTCCTTGAGGGTCATCTCGTCTCCGAGAGGACGATCAACGACTGCTTTCCCTTTGACGATGCGCGTGGTCTTTTGATTCATTCGGCGATGAAAATCCGTAAGGATCGTCAACGCGACAAACGAAATCAGGAACCGTCCTTCCAGAGTCAAGTCACTGTGAGCTCGAGCGACACTCATCTCGACATCGCTCTTTCCGCTCCTAAAGGCCTTCTCAATCAGGTCTCTTGCGCAATAATTATCGTAAACCTCCCTGGCCTTGGCGGGCATGGTTGTGACGTCACAGAAAAATCCGAAATAACGAATGGCCTCGTTGATTTTTTCATTGTCGCGTTCCAACGTGCTCTGGCCGGGCAGACCGGTTGGCACACGGTTATAGGCGAGCTTTCGACTCTTAAGCAACGGGCACACTCCGGTGTGAGCGTCGTCATCCCAATTCTTCCACTGACTCTCAAAGTCCTCCAAGTCCGTAAAGAACGCTTGAGTTTCGATCGACGATTTTGAGTCCGACCGGAAGACGTGTACCCAAAGTTCGCGTTCCACACTGTCGTCGAACTTGGGTTTGACGGGGACCGTCACGCCGAAAACGTCGCCGCAGATGTGCGAGCTGCCCTCCCACAGCGACGTGATCGCCTTTTCTATTGCCTCCCGAATCCATTTCACATCCATTGTTGCAGCGACGATAACCTTGCTTTTGCTGTCGACGAACCTGGCGAAATTCTCGAGCGAGAAGTACCCGCGGTCCATCACTGCGGCGAAGATTTTCTTCTTGTCGTTGATCTCGTCGAACCGGAGCAACATGTCGGCGACGGTGCTGACGTCGGCGATCTGACCGGGGAACATTCGGAAGAAAACCGGCATGCCGGTCTTGTGCCCGAGCAACAGCGCAAGTCCCACCTGCTTCTGATAACCGCCCTCTTTTCCTTTGCCGCACTGTACGTACGGGTTGGCAACAGCCTCCGTGGCGATCCTCGTGGAGTCGTACGAGAGGACTTCATCCTCGGGCAGTCTGGCGATACGGGCGTTGAAGAAAGTTTTCCGCCACTCCGGTTGCTCGGCGAGCTCTCTAAAGAACTCCGTCATCTCCCTCGATTCCATTGAGTCCCAGTACGGCAAGAGTTTTCCGTTCACCCACGACTTGAAGAGATAGGCGGAATTCGAACTCGTGTGCATCCAGTGAAAAGCGATGGCCAGGATCTTGTTGGCGTCGTCCGCTCCCCA
>CASEFX010000035.1 GCA_949287305.1 uncultured Sutterella sp.
ACTTCGAAGCGTCGATCGCGAAGCTTTTGATTGGCCAGTCGTCTGCCTTCCACGTATTGACTTGCTCATTCAGCAGAAGAGCGCCTGTGGGGTCGGAAGCGTTGCACAAGCCGCCTCTCATCGAACCACTGATGTTCGGTCATCGAAAGGCCCCCGATCGACGCGACACTCCAAGGGAGAGCCCCCTCTGCAAGAGAGAGGGCTGCCCCTTGCAGTTGCGTCACGCCTCGTCGCACGAGTCCCGCTCAGGCCAAGGGAAGCCCGCGAGCATCCCGGCACTACGGGCACAGTCTGCAATGTGGGCGCTCCACGCGGCCATGACGGCGCGACGAGCCTCGAGGAAATCCGACCTCTGGTAGGCCCGCGACACCTGCGACCCGACGACGTGCGAGAGACACGCCTCGGCGACCTCGAAGGGAACGGACTTGTCGGCGGCCCATGATCGTGCGATCGATCGAAGGCCGTGCGCGACGAGCTTGCCTTTTAGCTCGGTGCCGTGGAGGTGCTTCGCTAAAGCCTGCGCGCTGACGTGCGTCCCTGCCTTGCGGCCCGAGAAGACGTAGGCGGCGCGTGGGTGCGGCGACAGTCTCTTTTCCTCCTCGATGAGCGCGAGGACGAAGGGCGTGAGAGGCACGCGGTGCTCTCTCCCCTTCTTCATCGACGACGCGGGGATGATGAGCGTATCGCCTTCGATCCACTCTTTGCGGATCGAAGCGGCTTCTCCCGGTCGGAGCATCGTCGCCAACTGGAAGAGGAAGAGCACCTGCATCCGCCTCGGTGCCTCCGCCATGACATGCATGACGTGCGGCAGTTCCTTCCAGTGGACCGACGGCATAGGCGTCACGACGGGAGGTGCAAAGATTCGCGACACTCGCTCGACAGGGTTGTGCGTGATGTAGCCCGCGCACACCGCCAAGTCGAGCACTTCTCTCGTCCGCATGAGGACCCGCTTGAGGGTGGCTCTCTTTCCCGCACGGTCGAGACTTCGCACTGTGTGGATCACGAGGGGCGCCGAAATCTCGTCGATCTGGCGAGATCCGAGCGGATCGATGATGTAGCGCTCCATGCGCCTCTTCTCGTCTTGGTACGAGACGATTCGCCCTCTTTTCAGATCCTTCCAGAGACGCCAAGCGTCTCGGAGCACAAAACCGCGAGGAGGCTCTTGGCCGAGCTCCTTGCGCTTTCGCCGTGCGGCCTGACGTGCCTGCATGAGCGAAATTTCGGGCCAGTGCCCGAGAAAGATGTCCGACACGCGACCCTGAGTGCTCACTCTGAGCACCCAGGACTTCGTGCCGGTCGGCTGCACCTTCAGCGTCAAGCCGTGGCCGTCCGTCACGGTGAAGCGCTTCTCCCGCGGCTTGAGTGCCGCAACTTTCTTTTCTGTGAGGCTTTTCATGGAACTCCTTGAGCTTTTTTCTTACGACGAGGCTGGCTTCTTCGAGGGGCCGATCCTCTTTCAGGTGATGGAAGGCGTCTTCCCGCCCGATCGCACGACCAAGACCCCGCTCCCCGAGGGCGCCGACCTCGAGAAGTATTTCTACCGATGGGACGGCACTGCGTGGGTGGCGGAAGCGAAGCCGACTAAGGTCGAGGACCTTTTGGGGATCGTCGTCTCGCACAAGACCCAGACGGCACACGATGAAGAGATGCGCCAGCTCATCCAGAAGCTCGGCACGGCCGAGGGCTACCGCATCGTCCGAGGGGAGGGCGAAGACATGATTTGGTCTGTCGAGAAGATCCCCGAGGAGGAGATCGCCGCACAGGAGGCTGAGGCCGCGATCACCAACTTTGACGCGCGGATGAGCTCGCTCAAGGAACGCATGAGCCTCGCGATGCTCCAGGGCGACCAGGAGCAAGTGACGGCCCTGCAGGCCGAGTATCAAAACCTTATGAATCAAGGAGTGTGAAATGGGAATGACGATAAAGCGCTACTGCCCGGCCTGCGGTGCCGAGCTCGATGAAGAAGGGATCTGCGCGCGGGAGACCTGCCCGCGCAGGAAGCTTCAGCTCGACGCAAAGGCGAAGAAAGAGGCGGCGGAAAAGGCAAAGACGAAGTAAGGCGAAAACCATGATCTACGCAAAGTGGGCGGCACTCATCGTGCCGTCCTTTTTTATGGCCGTAGTCGGGCGGCTCCTGGCGCCCTTCCTGCCTTTCTTCGTGCAGGACGACGGCTACCTTCCGTCGTGGCTCTCGTGGTTTCAGACCCCCGACAACCCCTGCGACGGGGACGCGGGGCACTGGGAGCGTCACCCCGGCACGGACGCATGGAGCACCTACAAGCGCCGCGTGGCGTGGTTCTGGCGAAACGTCTGCTACGGATTCGACATCGACATCTTGGGCGTCGAAGTCCGATCGACCGACGAGCTCGTCTTCGAGGGCGATCGAGACGTCGGCGCGAAGCCGCCTCGCTCGGGGTGGCAGTGGAAGCAGGTGAAGCGGGACGGCAAGACAATCGCGTGGCAACTCTATGGCGTCGTGCAGTACCGCCTTTGGCCGCAGAGGTGCCTCCGCGTCAATTTGGGGTGGAAGTGCTTCGACTTCGACGACGCGGTGTCGGACCAAACGATCCAGTGGACCGCGATGGTGAATCCCTTCTTTGGGACGAATGTCGACAATTTTGTCGAAAAGGAGTAAGGCATGTGCGCCTCTGACGAAAAGCCGCCGCTGACGCGGTTCATCTCTACCGTGGCCTCTGGCACGGCCGCCGGGGGCGCGAAAGCATCTCCCGGCATTATCGTGACCGGCTTGACCATCGCGGGCATCCGTCTCGAAGACTGGGTGACGATCTTGACCGGGATTTATCTCATCATCATGGCCATCGGAGCTCTCCCGAAGGGGATCGAAGGCCTGCGCTATCTTTTCGCCCTTGCGCGTAAGGAGAAGAAGAAATGAAGAAGAGGCTCGCAGTGGCGGGCCTTTCCCTTTCTGCGGTCGGTCTTCTGACGATCGCGAAGTGGGAAGGTTTTTCCGGTCATGCGTACATCCCCGTCCCCGGGGACGTTCCGACCATCGGCTTCGGCTCGACGGACGGTGTCAAGATGGGCGACACCATCACGGTGCCAAAGGCTCTTGAGCGCCTCATGAGAGACGTGGGCGTAGCTGAGAGTGCGATCGGGCGATGTGTGAAGGTTCCTCTGTCGCAAAGCGAGTATGACGCCTTTACAAGCTTCGCTTTCAATGTGGGCGGCGAAGCCTTCTGCTCTTCGACCTTGGTGAAGAAGCTCAACGCGGGGGATTACGACGGGGCTTGCAAGGAGCTCGAGCGGTGGGTCTTCGTCCAGAAGAAGAGGGTCGAGGGCTTGGCGAACCGCCGCGAGGATGAGTACAAGCTTTGCACGCAAGAGTGACAGACAAAGAAAAAGCCCGCCGAAGCGGGCTCTTTCACCTTTGAGATTTGCACCCCCGCTGACGCGGGGAAATGAGCACCGAAGCGCTCTAGGTTTTCTGGCTGACTCAGTGAGTCGGAACCTTCAAAACCCTGTCAGAAACACCCCCGCTTTCGCGGGGAAAGGAGGTTGATCGGACCTCCTGTCCTCAAAGGACCCGTACAGTGTAGCACGAGTCATTCTTTTTTGGGATCCTCGGACGTGACTGAAACCGTTCCGGCTCTGATGCCGTCGAGCATTTTTTGAAGGAAACGGCTCGAACCGAGAGCTTTGAAGAGCTCATTTTGCTCGGGGCTGAGGCGCACGGTGCGCGTGATGTGCCCCGTAGCTTTCCGCCCCGCTCCTTCGCGTGCGCCTCCTCTGGGGACCTTTCGAGGGTTCTTCACAGGCAACCCCAATCGCGAAGGTGAGTGAGACTTTCGGCGTCGACGTAGACACCGGAGTCCGGCCCTTCCTTCACGGAGAAGAAGTCGCCCGTGAAATCGCACATGTCGGGCTTGAGGCCGAATACCGCGTGCTCGCCCTTTCGCTCTTCGCGACCGAAGTAGGAAACGCTTTCCAGAGGGACGCGGAACTTTTCGGCGAGAGCCTCACGCTTGGATTCGATTTCCTTCGGATCGCGGACCGGGATGCTGTCGACGTCGGCGAAAGGCTTCAGAAGGTTCGGAAGCATGTCCACAAAATCGGCGGCCTCATCGGTGAACTCCTCATCGATGCCGCATTCTTCGGCGATTTCTTCCCACTTGTCCGAGTGGACGACGCAAGAGACAAGAATGTCCGTCCAGTCGAAGGAAGCCATGAAGGCGGCAAGCGCCTTGCGGGCCTCTTCCGACAGATCAGACTTTTCGGCAGCGGCTTCGATGGCGGTGCGGAGTTCTTGTCCTTTCGGCATGAGGAAGAAGCCGGAAGTCTTAGTGATCGTCATATTCATCTCCTTTGAAAGAGAGGGTGTTTCTTTTATCTGTCTGAAATATTATACAATTTTTCAAAGATTGTCAAGTGGAGAGGATCGTGACGTTTTCTTTTTGGATCAAGATCGGAGCCGTGGCGATCGGAGCCGTGGCCTGCTTTCTCGGCGGGTACCAGGTGGCCGCCGCGCTCTACGGGCGCGACATCGCACAAATGCGAGAGGACTACGCCACTCGCGCACAACTTCTTGAGGAGGAATTTCGTGGGAAAGAAGCAATCGCCAGGCAGTCTCTCGTCGCGGCCTGGGAGGAGCGCGATGCCGCGCATCGTGAAGCGGATCGCCGTGTCGCTGACCTTGACGCTCTTGCTCGGGGGCTGCGCGACGAAAACGCCGCCCTCCGCCGTGACCTGTCCGGAGCCACCGGAGATCCCTGCGCACCTTGTGCGCGATCGCTCGGAGAGTGCACTCGACTTCTCGACGAGAGTGCAGGACTTCTTGCAGAGGGCGCGCGAGTTCGCCTCGAAGACGCGGGCGACATCGACGCGATCCGACGGATCGTGAAGTGACTCAAAGGTCGGGCAGTAGGACGTCTGCCCACTGTTGCATGACGGGTCGACGTTGCTCGAGGAGGTCGCTTCGCTGGTAAGCGGCGACCACCTTGTCCTTCTTGTTGTGGGATAGGGATCGCTCAGCGAGAGAAGGGTGCACGAAATTTTCTTCGCACCAGTCTCGGAAAGTGGATCGGAAGCCGTGCATGGTGAAGGAGCCGGCGTGCCGCTGGATTGTGACCCGGGGCGTGTCGATGCTGAGAGGCTTGCTCGCATCCCTCGCTGAAGGGAAGACAAGGTCGGTTTCCATGCCTTCCGTCGAAAGCATCTGCCACTGGAGGATCCGTCGCGCCTGGCGCGAGAGCGGCACTCGGTGCTCTTGGCCATTCTTCATGCGGGAGGCGGGGATCGTCCAGGTGGCCGACTCAAGGTCTACCTCGCTCCACCGTGCCCCCAGAAATTCCCCGGCCCGCGCCGCAGTCAGGATGCCGAAGGCGACGGCGAGGGTGGCCGTCGTCTTCTTCTCGATCATGACTTGGGCAAAGCGGATCGTGTCGGGCAAAGGCATGGCCGCATGATGTGCCTCCTCCTTCACCTTGGCGAGAGGAGGAAGAAAGAAGGAGAGCCCGTCCTTCCACTGGGCGGGATTCTCCGTGATGAGTCTCTTCGCTATGGCGAGGGAGAAGATCTCTTCCAGGCGTCCCCGGACGCGGTTGGCGGTCTCGGGCTTCTTCGTCCAGATCGGCTTCAGGATGAAGAGGATGTCTTCCCTGGTGACCTTCTTCACGGGTATGTCTCCAATCACCGGAAAAGCGTAGGTCTCGATCGTCGACCTCCACTGCGCGCCGTGCTTGACGTTCTTCCACCTCTTCACGGACTCGATCTCGTCGATAGCGGCTTTGGCAAAGTCTCTGAAGAGGACGGAGCCGGCCGCTTTCTTCTGCAGCTTCTCCAGTGAAGGATCTTTCCCCTCCAGCACGAGCAAAGCAAGCTCCTTGCTCTTGGCCTTGGCCGCGCTGATGGGGACGAGGTTTGCGCTTCCGATGGAGAAGTCTCGTCTCCTCCCGTGAATCTGGTAGCGGAAGATCCAAGACCTCGCGCGCTCGGAAGACACGAGCAGCATCAAGCCTCCTCCGAGGCTGTAGCGCCCAACGGGCAAAGTCTGCACATTCTTGGCAGTCACCTCGACTTTCTGCTTTACCACACCCATTCGATTCTCCGGCTGTCTGTTTACCACACGGCTTACCACAGCCGCATAGTAGCAGACCGCGCAGAAACAAACGCGAACCGCGCGGAATTTCCGAAAGCACGGAGAGGAATGAGGCCGCTATTCTTTTGTGTGAGAGGAAGAATCGCCGTAATCCCATGAAAAAAGCCCCGATCCGAAGATCGAGGCTTTTGGTGTTTTGGCGGAAGGAGAGGGATTCGAACCCTCGATACGGAATTTCCGTATGCCGCCTTTCCAGGGCGGTACAATCAACCACTCTGCCATCCTTCCATTTCGATGGTGCGCCCCCCGAAGGGTCGCTCGAGAAGAGAAGTCGTATTATGCCTAAGCTTTCGTAAAAAAGCAAGGGTTCTTCTCAAAAATTTTCGCTTGGTGTACACTTTCCGTTTCTCTCACTGATTCACCGCGAAAGAACCATGTCCCATCAGGAACCGAACCAGGAATTTGCTCCGGCTCTGCAGCCCGACTTCACCAATCAGGACCACGTCTTCATCGTCTTGGAGGAGCTCGGCATCGCGTACATGCAGAACGCCTGGATCGAGCGCAAGTCTCCCGACCACGCGGACGCCGAGGCCGTGAAGGCCCAGAGCGAAGAGTTCCGCGAGGACGTCGTGTCGCTTCTGACGGGGAAGGCCGACAAGAGCCGCTTCGTCGACAACGGCTGGGTCGGCGCGAAGCTCGCCGCGCACCTTCGAAAGGTCTTCGGCGAAGAAGTCGGCACGGCCGAAACGTCCGACGAAGAAGTGATCCGCCGCGCCGTGGCGATGTTCCTGGCGGACCTCGACGTTCTCATGGCGCACGAAGAACACGAGGCGATGTTCGGGCGCAAGCTCGAACCGAAGGAATACATCGACCTCATGGTGGCCTGGTCGGGCGTCTTCTCGGGGGTGCGTGACACGCTGTCGCTTCCGACCGCCTTCCTCATCTTCAAGGCGCAGGCGCACGCCCACATCGTCTGACGAACAGGGCTCTGATAAAAGTCGAAACGCGTCCCGATTTTCCCGAATGCCGCTTACTTTGGAGGGGCCTTCAACAAAACGGATGAAGACAAACGGCGCTCCGATCGGTACACTGTCCGAGTCGGAGCGTCCACATCCTATAAAGAGTGCGGAACCTCATGGGTCTCGCACTTTTTTTGTGTCGGGTTCCGATCCCTCTCAAACCTTCACTAGGAGTAAAGCAAATGGAGGCAGGAACCGGCGTTAACGCGCTGACCATTGTCTTTGCCGCCCTGTGCGTCTTTGCGATCGCCTACCGTTTCTACGGTCTGTTCATCGCTAGCAAAGTGCTCAACGTCAATGAAGCCCGTCAGACCCCCGCCGTCAAGTACGCCGACGGCCAGGACTACGTGGCGACGAACAAGTACGTCCTCTTCGGACACCACTTTGCGGCCATCGCCGCCGCGGGCCCGCTCCTCGGGCCGGTGCTTGCGGCGCAGTTCGGCTACATGCCCGGACTTCTCTGGATTCTGATCGGCTGCGTGCTCGCGGGCGGCGTGCACGACATGGTCGTGCTCTTCTGCTCGGTGCGCCACCGCGGCCGCTCGCTCGCCTACATCGCCTCGACCGAAGTCGACAAGACGACGGGCTTTGTGGCGTCCTGGGCGGTGCTCGCCATTCTCGGCCTCACGCTCGCGGGTCTTTCGATCGCGGTCGTGAACGCCATGCACAATTCGCTCTGGTCGACCTACACGGTCTTCTGCACGATCCCGATCGCCGTGATCATGGGTCTCTACATGCAGGTGTGGCGCAAGGGCGACGTGAAGGGCGCGAGCCTGATCGGCGTAGTGCTCCTGTTCCTCTGCATCCTCTCGGGTCCGTGGGTTGCGGCGCATCCCGAATACTTCGGCTGGCTTGACATCGACAAGAAGCCGATGAGCCTCATCATCCCGATCTACGGCTTCATCGCCTCGGTCCTCCCTGTCTGGCTCCTCCTTCTTCCCCGCGACTACCTCTCGACCTTCCTGAAGATCGGCACGATCGCCGCGCTCGCGCTCGGCATCGCCTTCGTGATGCCGGAATTCCATATGCCCGCCTTCACGGAATTCGTCAAGGGCGGCGGCCCGATCGTGGGCGGCCCGGTGATTCCGTTCATCTTCATCACGATCGCCTGCGGCGCGCTCTCGGGCTTCCACGCCACGATCGGCACGGGCACGACCCCGAAGATGATCAGCAACGAACGCGACGTGCTCTTTGTCGGTTACGGCGCCATGCTCATGGAAGGCTTCGTCGCCGTGATGGCCCTCGTTGCCGCCTGCGTGCTCGTTCCGGCCGACTACTTCGCGATCAACGCGCCCGCCGACAAGTTCGCTCAGCTCGGCATGCAGGTCGTCGAACTCCCGCACCTCGAAGCGCAGGTTCAGGAAACGCTGATGTCCCGTCCGGGCGGCTCCGTGTCGCTCGCCGTCGGCATGGCGCACATCTTCTCGAAGATCCCCTTCATGGAAGACCTGATGGCCTACTGGTACCACTTCGCCATCATGTTTGAAGCCGTCTTCATTCTGACGGCCGTCGACGCGGGCACCCGCGTGGGCCGCTTCTTCCTGCAGGAAATGATGGGCAAGGTCTGGCCGAAGTTCGCCGACAAGGAATGGTGGCCGGGCATCATCATCACGTCCGTCATCTTCACGGGCGCCTGGGGCTACCTCGTCTACTCGGGCGACATCGGTTCGATCTGGCCGCTCTTCGGCATCTGCAACCAGCTGCTCGCTTCGGTGACGCTCCTCATCGGCACCACCGTCATCCTGCGCATGAACAAGACCAAGTACGCCTGGATCACGGGCGTGCCGGGCGTCTTCATGACGATCATCACCTTCTGGGCCGGCATCTGGCTCGTCGTCAACCAGTACCTCCCGGCCGGGCAGTATCTGCTCGCCGTCCTCTCGGTGCTCGTGATGTTCCTGATGCTCTTCGTGATCGTCGGCACCGTCCGCCGCTGGATTGTTCTTCTCGGCATCCACACGACCGTGAAGGACGAATACGGCGATGAAGTGAAGGTCCTCGTCGCCGAATAAGGCGCGGATCCTTCCCTCCCCAAAACGAAGCCGGAACTCCCCCGCGGGAGCTCCGGCTTTTTGCTGGGCGCTCGAAAAGGACTTTTCGCGTCAGTCGTCGAGCAGTTCGAGAAGCTCGGCGAGAAGCGCTTCGGGGTCTTCCTTCACCCGAACGCGCGAGAGCGCCCCGTCGCCGAGGAACCCTTCCTTCTGCGCCGTCTCGAGCATGCGAAAAAGGGGATCGTAGTAGCCTCCGGTGCTCACGAAGCCGATCGGCTTTCTCGTGCGGTCGATCGAGAGGTTCGTCAGGACTTCAAAGGCTTCCTCAAGGGTTCCGATGCCGCCCGGCAATACGAAGAACCCGTCGGCGAGCTCCGCCATGCGCGCCTTGCGCTCGGCAAAGCTTTCGCAGTGTTCGAGCTTCGTAAGGTTCCCGGCGGGGGCTTCGCGCCCGAGCAGAAAGGTCGGAATGACGCCCGTCACCGAGGCGCCGCCCGCGAGCGCCGTTTGCGAGACGATGCCCATGAGGCCGCCGTTGCCGCCCCCGAAAACGAGGTCGCACCCGCGCCGGGCGATCGCGTCGCCGAGGGCCCGGGCGGCCGCGGCGTATTGCGGGGAATTCCCCGGGCGGGAGCCGCAGAAGACGCAGAAAGTCGGTTTTTTCGACATGGAAGGTTCCTTGAGAGGGGCGGAAAGGGAAATTTTCCGCCAAAGTGCGGTAAGAAATTGTATCCTTGCAACCCGCAGTCGCCGCGGCGGCCTTTTCCTTCGTTGACGAAACCGAAAGGCCCCCGGGACACAGAAGAAGATTCACCAAGATACTCGAGATCCCGATGCTTTACTCCCTCATCCGCAGTTTTCTTTTCCGACTCGACCCTGAAACGGCTCATGCGCTCATCATGAACAACATCGACTGGGCGGCCGCCGTGCGCGCGACGCGCCTCGTCTGCCCCGCGCCCGTTTCGCACCCCGTGGAGGTGATGGGACTTCGCTTCCCCAACGCCGTGGGGCTCGCCGCCGGGATGGACAAGACCGCGGCCCACGTCTCTTCGCTCGGAAGCCTCGGTTTCGGCCACATCGAAGTGGGCACGATCACGCCGCGTGCACAGGCGGGCAATCCCAAGCCCCGCTGCTGGCGCCTCATTCCCGCCAAGGGGATCGTCAACCACATGGGCTTCAACAACTGCGGCGCCGACAAGGCGATTGAAAACCTCGCGAGCGCCAAGGCCTACCGCGCCAAGGGCGGGATCGTCGGGATCAACATCGGCAAGCAAAACTCCACGGCCGTCGCCGACGCTCTGCCCGACTACGTCGAGTGCATGCAGAAGCTCACCGAACACGCCGACTACCTCGCCATCGACATTTCCTGCCCGAACACTCCGGGCCTCACGCGCCTGCAGGAAGCCGACGCGCTCGAACCCCTCGTCTCCGGCATCGCCGCCGAGCGCGACCGTCAGGCCGACCGCCTCGGCCGCCGCGTGCCGATCACGATCAAGATCGGTCCCGATCTCGCCGACGAAACCTTGAAGCGCGTGGCGGACCTCTTCGTTCGCTACGAAATGGACGCCGTGACGGCGACCAATACCACGGTGTCGCGCAAGGGCGTCGAACACCTCGAAAAGAGCCGAAACCCCGGCGGCCTTTCCGGCAAGCCCCTCTTTGAGCGCTCGACCGAAGTGGTCCGCATCCTCGCGGACCATCTCAAGGGCGAACTCCCCATCATCGCCGTGGGCGGCGTCATGACGGCCGAAGACGCCGTCGCCAAGATGGAGGCGGGGGCTTCCCTCGTGCAGCTCTACACGGGCTTCATCTATTCGGGTCCGGCGCTTATCGCCGCCTGCGCCGAAGCGATCGGCCGCCGAGGCTGAGCCACATGCGATTTCCCCGAAACGACGGGCCGCATGCCTTCGGGCGGCGGCCCTTTTTTCGTGCGTGCGCCCAGCAGCGCACGTGTGTTTATGTGGTGAAAGTCCACTGGTCGCCCGATCGGGGGAAGACCTAGCGACTCGGCAGAGTCAGGGAGGTAACGAACTGATGAAGGAAGCCGATAGCAAACCGTCAGCCTGACGA
>CASEFX010000036.1 GCA_949287305.1 uncultured Sutterella sp.
AACATTTTGCGTAGACATACGATAATTCTATGTCTGCATAGTATAAGAAAACCCCTCGCAGCGCAAGGGGTTTCTTAGAAAATCAAATGGTTTCGAGGAAAGGACGGTCTCGTAGACCTAACAAAGCATCGGGAACTCAGGATCAATGAACGTGGAGGTCGACGGATTGGGAGGTTTCCGCGTGCTCGAAATGCGCGTGCCCTTCTCCTTCGGGATGAATGTGACCGAGGAGCACGAAGCTCAGGCCCACGCCCAAAAGGAAGAGCAAAACGTCCGCAATGACGCCCTTTCGCGAGCGGTCCGCGTCCATGACTTCGGGGAGGAAGCTTCGAAGCGTGATGAAGAGAAAGGACGCGGCCGAAGCGGCGAGCACGTGCGGCAGGTAGGCCGAGTGCGACAAAAAGAGGCCGCCCGCGGCCCCGCCCGCAAGCGTCGCCGCCATAGGGAGGAGAAAGACCGCGATCGTGCGGCCCCGGGGCCAGCCAAGCGACCGAACGAGCGCCATGGAGCCCGCCTCCTGCGGAATTTCATGCAGAAGCACCGCCGCTGCGGCGAGCCACCCGAGCGAGCCGCTCACCTGAAAAGCCCCCGCCACGACGATCCCGTCGACGAAACCATGAAGCGAACAGCCAAAGAGCAATGCGAAGGCTTCGACGCCTCGTTCGTTATGGTGGTGATCCTTGTCGGCGTCGGCGCGGCGTCCGTGGGCGGCGTGGCCGCCCCAGGCGTGAAGCAAGCCTTCAAACAAGACGAAAAAGACGACGACCGCCAAAGCGCTCTGCCCCACCTGCTCCGGATCCGCTCCCGACGAGAAGGCTTCCGGCAACAGGTGCCCAAGCGCCACGCTCAAGAGCAACCCGCAGGCAAGCGGCACGAAGGCGTTGCCGAAACGACGGCACCACCCGAACGTAAGCCACGTTGCGGCGGCGAGCGCGAGAAGGCGCGTCAAGAAGTTGGCCGAGAGGATTTCAAGCATGGACAGTCGTCTGAAAAGAAAACACGCTCCCTGACAAAGGAAGGTGAAAGGAACTCATTGTACGCGGTTTGGCATTGACCGACCTCGGGAAAAAACGGCCCGCAGATCTTCTTCGCCGGAAACGAACTTTCCGGAGGGCGAAGTTTTCGTCACGAAACCGTCATGAAGGAGGCCCTTTTTGTCACGCAACCGTAAAACGGCTGTCAAGGTCCTGTCACAAGGCTTCCCTAGACTCCACCTCGAGCCGGGACGCGACCGTCCCGCCCATGAACGAACTTTTTGAGAGTCTCATGACCAGCAAGAAACACTTCGCCGCCGCGCTCGCGTCGGCGCTTCTCTGCATCGCCGGCACGAACGCCCAGGCGACCGAGATCTACCCCGTCGACGCCGCCCGCTTCATGACGAACGCCAAGTTCGACTTCAAGGTCGAATTCGACACCGTCGTCGACCGCAAGGACGTGACGATCCAGATCAACGGTGACGATTTCGCGAAGACCTTTACGGGAAACGAACTCTGGACGCCCAAGGAAGCGGACGCCAACGGCTCGGCCCTCATGATCCGCGACGTCGAGATCAAGAAGCCCGGTAAATACGAAGTGACGGTGAAGAGCCCCGAAGGCGAAAAGACCGTTCGCTGGGACCTCTACACGACGCCCGAAAAGCCCGTCGCCAAAAACGTCATCATTCTTTTGGCCGACGGTCTTTCGGTCGGCCACCGAACGGCCGCCCGCATCATGTCGAAGGGCGTCACGAACGGCATGTACAACGCCCCGCTCGCGATGGACGACATGCCGCACATGGCGCTTCTCGGCACGAGCTCGGTCGACACGATCGCGGCCGACAGCGCGAACACGGCTTCCGCCTACATGACGGGCCACAAGTCGAGCGTCAATGCCCTCGGCGTCTACGCCGACCGCACGAAGGCAAGCCAGGACGATCCGCGTCAGGAAACGATCGCCGAACTCCTGCGCCGCAAGACGGGCAAGGCGATCGGCATCGTTAGCGACGCCGAAGTCGAAGACGCGACGCCCGCCTCGGTCGTCGCCCACACGCGAAAGCGCGACGACAAGGCCGACATCGTCGGCATGTTCTACAACGTGAAGCCCGACGTTCTCCTCGGCGGCGGCTCCGCCTACTTCCTCCCGAAGTCGACTCCGGGTTCGAAGCGCAAGGACGACAAGAACTACATCGACCTCTTCCAGAAGGCGGGCTACAAGCTCGTCACCGACCGCGAAGCGCTCGCCCAATCGGGCGACGCCACGAAGCTTCTCGGTCTCTTCCACACGGGCAACATGGACGGCTGGATCGACCGTCATCAGTGGCAGGGGAACACCGTGAAGAAGTTCCCGAAGCAGCCCGACCTCACCGAAAGCTTCGACGCCGCGATCAAGGTCCTCGAAAAGAATCCCGAAGGCTTCTTCCTGATGCTCGAAGCCGGTCTCGTCGACAAGATGTCGCACCCCTTAGACTGGACGCGCTCGGTCGCCGAAACGATCGCCTTCGACAAGGTCGTGGAAGCCGCGCAGAAGTACTGCGACGAGCATCCCGACACGCTTCTCATCGTGACGGGCGACCACACCCACTCGATCTCGGTCGCGGGCACGGTCGACGACAACAAGGAAGGCCGCGACATGCGTGAAAAGGTGGGCGTCTACGCCGCCGCGGGTTATCCCAACTACAAGGATGAAAACGGCGACGGCTTCCCCGACGACTTCGCGCCCTCGAAGCGTCTTGCGGTCTTCTTCGGCGCGCACCCCGACTACTACGAAACCTATCGTCCCCATCCCGACAAGACCTTCACGCCGGCGGTGAAGAACGAAAAGGGCGAGTACGTCGCGAACGAAGCCTACAAAAACGAGCCCGGCGCTCACTTCGTCGAAGGGAACCTTCCGCGCAACGAAAGCCAGGGCGTGCACACGGTCGACGACCTCGTCGTCACGGCCCGCGGTCCCAACGCCGAAGCGATCCGCGGCTTCATGAATTCGACCGAAATCTTCCGAGTCATGGCCGAAGCCCTCGCGCTCGGCCGATAAGTCCTCTTGGGCGATCCGGGCGCCCCGTGCGGGCGCCCCTTGCGCGGGCGTTTCTCCCGTCTTTCGTGAGAGGCGGAGAGCGCCCGGTTTTTTCTTCCGGACGCGGCAAAGCCCCGCTCTCGTCGGGCATCACTTTGCCGGGGTCCCGTTGACCATCGACCCGTATGAACCGAAGAACCTTTCTTTCCGCGGCGCTTTGCGGCGCCCTCGGCGTCCTCGGCCGCAACGCCTGCGCGGCCTCTCATCCCTCCCTCACCTTCGACGAAATGTATTCGGGCGTGAGCGTTCTGGGCCTGCAGTTTTCCGACAAGCTCAAAAGCCTCGCGGGCGGTCCCGTCGCCGTGCGGGGCTTCATGGCGCCGCCCCTCAAAGCCGACGCCAAGTTCCTCGTCCTCACGAAGGAGCCCGTCAGTCTCTGTCCCTTCTGCAATTCGGATCAGGACTGGCCCGACAACATCATCGTCGTGTACCTGAGCGAAAAGACCGAGTTCGTGCAGAACAACCGCCTGATCGAAGTGCGGGGCACGCTGCAGGTGGGATCCTTCACGGACGAAGAGACGGGGTTCGTGAGCCTCGTTCGGATCGTCGACGCAACCTTCGAGGTCGTCTGATGCGGCTTCTTCTCGAAAACGTGCGCGTGTGCGCGGCGGACGGCGCCGCCAAACGAACCCTTCTCGCGGTCGACCGCTTCACCCTTGCCTCAGGCGAACGTCTGGGGCTGCGGGGAGCCTCGGGGTCGGGGAAGACGACCTTTCTCAAGGCGATCTCCGGGATTCTTCGCCCGGAGGGCTCGGTCCTTTGGGACGACACCGATCTCTCGCGTCTTTCGGAGGCCGAACGCGACGCCTGGCGCGGCGCGAACGTCGGCTTTCTCTTTCAGGACTTTCGGCTCTTCGACGGCTTGAACGCCCTCGAAAACGTCCTCCTTCCCGTCACCTTCACGCGCGCCGTCACGGACGCCGACCGTCGGCGCGGCGTGGAACTTCTCGAGAGCTTCGGCGTTCGTCCGCAGACGGAGGCCTCGCGCCTCTCGCGGGGCGAAATGCAGCGAACGGCCCTCGTGCGGGTGCTTCTGCAGTCTCCCGCCGTCATTCTCGCCGACGAGCCGACGGCGAGTCTCGACAAATCCAACGCGCGCGCCGTGATGGCAGCGCTCACGGAGGCCGCCGAGCAACTCCGAAGCACCCTCATCGTCGTGACGCACGACCCGGAAATGCTCGCGACGCTTCCGCGCACCGCATCGATTGAAGAAGGCCGATTGAAGGAGGCGCCATGAACGTTCTGCTCTTTTGGAAAAACGAACTGCGCGTCAACCGCGGGGTCTTGATCGGCCTCTCGCTTCTTCTGACGCTCGCCGTGGCCCTGGCCGTCGCCGCGTCGGAAACGCGAAGCATGCTGCGCACCGCGAGCGCCGCGGCGGCCGAGCGCTTCGACCTCCTTGTGGGCGCCAAGGCGAGTCCCACGGCGCTTCTTTTCGGGACGGTGTATCTGCGAGACGAAGCGCTTCCGATCGTCCCCGCCGAAACGCTCCGGCTCTTTCAAAACCAAAAGGACGTGCGCTGGGCCGCCCCGGTCGCCTTCGGCGACCGTGCGGGCGAGGCGCCGCTAGTCGGCACCACCCGCACGCTCGTCACCTTCGGGGGCACCCTACCGCTCTCGGAAGGACGCGTCTTCTCCTCGCGCTTTGAAGCCGTGGCGGGCGCTTCCTCGGGATTCCAAATCGGGGACGAAGTCCGTCCCGTACACGGACGCGTACAAGGCGCGGGGCATGAGCACGACACGCATTTCCGTGTCGTGGGCGTGGCGCCGCCCACGGGCACGCCCTGGGACCGCGCCGTCCTGATTCCGATCGAAGCCGTCTGGGCCGTGCACGAACACGCGAAGCCCAGAGAAGAACACGCGCACGAGGAACCGCTCGAATCGTGGATGGCGGAAGACCTCTCAAAGCTCCCCGGTTTTTCCGCCGTCGTCGTGAAGCCCGCCACGATCGCGGGCGCCTACAAGCTTCGTCAGGCCGCCAACGCCGCATCCGTCACGGACGCACGGGGTCTACCCGTCAACCTTATGGGGGTCTTCACGGGCGAAGTTCTCGTGAACCTCTACGCCGTGCTCGGAAACGCGTCGGTCGCGCTCGACGTTCTGACGGCCGCGGCGGTGCTCATTGCGCTCTCCGCCGCCGTCATCACCGGGGGCGTTCTCGGACGGCTGCGTCTTCCCGTCTTTCTGCAGCTTCGCACCATGGGCGCGCCGAGACGCTACGTTGCCCTCGTGGTGTGGCTTCTGATCCTCACGGTGGCCGCTTCGGGCGCGGTCTCGGGGCTCGTTCTCGGCACGGCCGGTGCCTTCGGGGCCGCCGTCGCGCTCACGAACGAAACTGGAATCGCCATGTCGCCGGCCCTCGGCTTGTCCGAGGCGAAGATCGTCCTGACGACGCTTGCCGCAGGCGGCCTCTTTGCGCTCCTTCCCGCCGTCGCCGCGGGTCGGGCCAAACTCAACTGACACCTTTTCTTCCATGCCTCCACAGCGCGTCCGTCTTCGGCGGGCGCGCCTTTTTCTTTTTTTTTGTTTCGACGACGAAAACGACTCCCAAGCGGCGTCTTTCCCGTCATCCTCCCGTCATGAAAGCTTCACCAAGATGTCACCCTCTTGAGATCGGGTTGTCACAAGGCTTCGGCACAATCCCTCCCGTCCATCCACAAAGACACACGACAGGAGACTTTGGAATGAATTCCATCAACCGCCGTAATTTCCTCACGACCGCCGCCGCGCTCGGCACCTTCACGCTCTTCGGCACCGCGCCGATCGCGCACGCCGCCGCGGCGCCCAAGACCGCCCGCTCGATCGGAGACGTTCTCTCGATGAGCCCGGTCGAAATCGCCCAAGAAAGCGACGTCGTGCAGACGGCCTGGAAGATGATCCTCGAGAGCGCGAAGAAGCTGCAGAACGCCCAGACGCGCGACGCCGTGCTCAAGATTCTCGAAAATCCCGCCCCCACGATTGCCGAAGGCGACGAAGACACGATCCGCGCCGTTCTTGTCGAAAAGGGACTTCTCGACGCGAAGCGCAAGAAGGTCTTCCCCGAAAACGGCAGCGCCTCGGCCTCGCCCCAGCCCTTCTGGTCGGCCCCGGGTTCTGGCTTCGCCTCCCACCATGCCTATCCGGGCGGTCTCGTGACGCACACGGCGCTCAACGTGCTCTCCGCTGAAAACCTCTACCGCAGCTACGTCGACGTCAACGGGCTCGAACTCTCCTACGACGACGCCGTGGGCGGCGAAATCCTGCACGACCTCCACAAGCCCTGGGTCTTCCAGTGGCTCGAATCGGGCGAATGCCGCAAGGAAGAGACGCTCGCCGCCACGGGCGAACACCACGTCCTCTCGATCGCCGAATCGATGAAGCGCAACCTCCCGGCGACGCTCGTCGTCGCGCAGGCCTGCGCGCATGAACACCCCGCCTCGAAGGAAGGCGAAAAGCTCGTCGTCGGCTGGCTCGAAGCCGCCGCGGTCATCGCCGGGCGCGACCCCGTGGCTTCCGGCTACCTCGCCCCGGACCGCAAGACGATTCCGCTGCCGCGCCGCATGGAAGGCTGGGTCGTGCACCTCGCCGACCACGACTGGGTGATCTCCTCTTCCGCCTGCAAGTGGTCCGTCGAGGCCCTGAAGACCCTGGCGGGCGAAGTTTACGGCGTCAAGGACGAAAAGACCTTCAACGCGGTCCGCAACTACGTTCTCGCCAACCTCACAGCCATGCGCCTCTACGGCATCCTCTCGTCCCGCGGCCGCAAGGCCTTCGCCGACGAAGTAGCCCGCGTCCTTAAGGCGTAACCCCTTCTCCGATGTGTCCCGGAGCGAAACGGCTCGGCCTTCTGCGGCCGGGCCGTTTCGTCATGAAGGACGTGAAAAGGCCCGCGCTGGGGACAGTTCAGTGCGCAGGCCCTTCGTTCTTTTCGCCTTCCCTTTCTCAGGCGGCAAGAAGCGCGAGAATTTCGTCGCGCGAGAGGCGGCTCGAGACGTCCGAACCTTCGAGAAGCGCGTCGGCGAGCGACTTCTTCGTTTCGTGGAGCGTCAGGATGCGCTCTTCGATCGTGTCCTCGGCGATGAGGCGGTAGATCGTGACCGGGTTCTTCTGTCCGATGCGGTAGGCGCGGTCCGAAGCCTGATCCTCGACGGCAGGGTTCCACCAGGGATCGAGATGCACGACGTAGTCGGCGGCCGTGAGGTTGAGCCCCGTCCCGCCCGCCTTGAGACTGATGAGAAAGAGCGGCGCCGTGCCCGTCTGGAAGGTTTCAACGAGGGCCTTTCGCTCCTTCGCGGGCGTCGCCCCGTCAAGGTAGAGATAGTCGATGCCGCGCTCTTCGAGCTCTTGCCGGATGAGGGCGAGGTGGCTCGTAAACTGGCTGAAGACCAGCGTTCGATGCCCGCCCGACATCAGGTCGGAGACGAGGTCGAGGAAGGCCTCCGACTTTGAGGAGGCGAAAGAGAGACTCTCGTCGACCAACTTCGGGTGGCAGACGGCGCGGCGCAGTTTCGTAAGTTCGGCGAGCGCCTCAAAGGACGTGATGGCCCCCGCTTCGAGACCGTCCGCCGCGCGTTTGCGAAGCGTTTCGTAGAGCGCACGTTCGTCGTCCGACAACGTGACGCGAAGCGTGATTTCCGTCTTCTCAGGCAATTCTTCGAGCACTTCCGCCTTGGTGCGGCGAAGGAGGAAGGGCGAGATGAGTCGCTTCAGCTTCCTCTGGCGGTCGCGGTCCCGACCCTTTTCGATCGGCACGATGTAGCGCTCGGAGAAATCCTCGTAGCTTCCGAGCAGTCCCGGATTCGCGAATTCGAAGAGATTCCAGATTTCGCTCAGGTGGTTTTGCAAGGGCGTCCCCGTCAAAAGCACCCGCGCGTCGCTTGTGAGCCGCATGGCGGCCTTCGACATCTTGGCGCCGCGGTTTTTGATCGTGTGCGCTTCGTCGAGGACGGTCGTCGCCCAGGTGCGCGAAGCGAGCAGATCCGCTTCCGACGTGAGCACCCCGTAGGTGACGAGAAGAACGTCGTTTCGTCCGGCCTTCTTCACGGCCGCCGCGCGGTCCGACTCGCGGTTGAAGACCTTGACTTTCAATCCCGGCGCAAAGCGCGCGATCTCCTCCACCCAGTTGTAGAGGACCGCCGCGGGCGTCACGATGAGGGCGGGACCTTCCTTCGCGCGCGCGAGAAGGAGCGCGATCGTCTGCACGGTCTTGCCGAGCCCCATGTCGTCCGCAAGGAGCGCCCCCGCGCCCCAGGAAGAGAGCCTCAGGAGCCACTCGAAACCTTCCGTCTGATAGTCGCGAAGTTCCGCGCGCAGACCTTCGGGCACTTTGGGCACAAGCGTTTCGGCCGCCTCGATGCGCTTCACGACCGTTTGGAAGGCCTTGTCCGTCTTGAGCGCCATGCCCTCTTCGCGGAGTTCCTCCAACAGTCCCGCCCGGAAGGCGGAGACCTTCACCTCGTTTTTCTTTTCTTCGAGCGACACGCCTTCGAGGCGCTCGAGCGCCCGGCGGAAGGAGTCGGTGAGCGCCACGTACTCCTTGTCGCTCAGCCGAATGAAGTTGCCCTCAGCCGAACGGATGCGATTTAAAAGGTCCGCGACCGTGAGGACCGAGCGGTCGTCCAGCTTGGCGCCGCCCTTCATTTCGAACCAGGAGCCGAGGCTCGTGAGGCTCAATTCAAAATTCTCAAAGGAAAGGGGCGAGTGCCGCACGACGATCTTTTCGTCTTCGGGCCACTCGAGCACGGCTTCCTTCGGATGCGCGCGCACGGCGTCGAGCAATTCAAGCGTTTCGCGAAGCGGCGCGTTCCAGCCGGTGTCTTCCTCGCGCACGTCGTCCAGCGCCGCGAGAGCCGCTTCCATGGTTTCCCAATTCTTCGCTTCGGTTTTGAGATCGCGCACGACCTGCAGAGCTTTGCCCTGCACGTTGAAAGCGACGGCTTCTTCGCCCAGGCCCGGTCGGCACACGAGTCTCTCCTTCGCGAGCGGCCGAACCATCGCCGTGATGCGGAAGCGATCGCCCTCGGGACGCACGCGGAAGGTGATGCGGGCGTCGCCCTTCTTTTTCTCGAGCGCCTTCGACTGCTTCAAAAGGTCCGAGAGCACGGGCGTGCGGCTCGAGAGGGTTTCAAGGTACTTCGTGAGGCGCGTCTTCGCTTCATGCGGGAAGGTGAAGCGCTCCCCTTCGGTCGCCTTCACGATTTCGCGTTCTTCCTTCGAAGGCCGCACCACGACGACCGCGCCGTCGGGTCGGTCCTGCACGTCGCAGGAAAGCCCCCCGTGGAAGTCGTCCGAAAGGTTCGAATGTACGGCGTACCCTTCCTCCCCTTCCGTGACGAAGAGGCTGAACGGCTCCTCCACCACTTCCAGGCGTCGATCGGGGTCTGCGGCGTCGAATACGCGCTTGCAGCCGACGAGCTCGGGGAAGGCGTCGTAAATGTCGATCGCCCAAAGGTTTTTCTTCTCGTACGGGTGATAAACGGTCTGCGCGACGCGCAGATCCCGCTCGTCCATCGCCTCGTGACCCTTGGCAAAGGCGGAGATGGTCAAGGGCGACCCCTTGCTCCAGGTGAGACCGTCGTCCTTCGTTTTTCGGAGTCGAAGCGAGAGTTCCCGGCTCCGGCGGTCCCAGAGATAGGCGACGGCCGTGCGCGCAGCCCCCGTCGCCGCGGTCTTTTTGACGGCTTCGGCCGTCTTGCCGAGTCCCTCGAGACGCTCGAGGAGCATTTCCCAGGGAGCCTTCTTTTCGTAGCGCGGCAGGAGGGCGGGCATGCGGAACTTCTCGGCGTACTCCGCCTCCTTCTCGTCGCGGAACGCTCGGGCGGCTTCCGCACAGAAGGCGCCCCAAACGGAGGAAAGTCGACTCGGACGGACGGGCAAAACGTAGTTCTGCTCGTGCCGGAAGGCGTAGAGAGCAATGATGGTGAGGAGAGCCGAAAGAGAAGAACCGGGTTGATCCAACGTCAAATCCGCGTGCCGCGCCATGTCGTTGATGAGAAGCAGCGGGATCTCCTGCGAAAGTCCGTGCTTCAACAGAATCTTGAGCGCGTCGAAGTCGTTTGTCTCCGCCACCTTCTTGAGGCCGAGCAACTGCGTCATCTTGCGGATGACCTTCGGATCCTCGCGGTTGAGGTAGAGCGTGATCCCGTAGAACCAGTTGAGCTCGGGATCCTCGTCGAAAAGACGCTTGCGCCCGCCCCGATAGATTTTGAGCGCCTTCTCAAAGGCCGCGAGCGCCGCGGTCGGATCGTTCTTTTCGGCGAGCGCAACGATCCCTTCGAGCGCGTGCGACCAAGCGCTTCCCCGGGTTTTCGCCAGAACCGCCCGGGGATTCCCGTGCACGAGAAACTCTTCCTGAAAGAGGAACCAGTCGTGCACGGCCGCACCGGTTTCCGCGCTTTTGAAGGAAGCGAGGAAGATCTTTATGCCTTCGTCCCCCCAGAGTTCCTTCACGTCTCGGTTCGGCCGACTGCTCCGCAAGTACTCGTACAAGCCGTTCAGGAAATCATCGGGCAGCAGGGATGCGAGGGGACGATAGGCTTCCTTTTTGACCGCCAGAGCGATCATCACAATCCCGAACTTCTTTCCCAAAGCGAAGAGCATCTCCTCGCTGATACGCTTCCAGTACGAGAGCGCCTCCTCCGTTTGACCGGCCTGTGCGGCGTCAATTCCGAGCAAGAACGGAAGGACGGCGAGCCTCATGTTTGCAGCGCAGAAGGTTTCCTGTCGGCACTCTTCAAACCAATAGGCGGCGTAGCAACGGCTCTTGTGTGCCAAATCCAACACGTCTTTGGCCGTAACGGACTCCAACAGCAGCCCGAAGCCGCGAGCGGTCAGATCGTATCCCTCTTCCCAATGGAAATACGCGCCCGGATTCAGATTCTCCACCCAACCGTTGTCGATAGCTTTCCAAAGGATCTCGAGCGTGCGGGACCGTGCAATGCCGAGATTGTCGAGCAGAAGCTGCAGGTTGCCCGAGGAATGTTCTCCGCCTCCGAAGAGACATACGGCGAGAAGCGAGAGCATCTCCTCCCGGGTCGCCGGTTGGGGAGCGGAAGGCTGTCTGCGGTTGAGGGATCGGGGCACGTTGAACTCCAATGAACGCAAGAGAACCGTCATTATTGCAGAGCGCCGCCCCGCGTGCGCTTCGACGGTGCTTGCGATTCGAAACGTTTCGTCATGCCTTTTGCGAAGGTCCTCCGCTAGAATGCCCGCAGTATCGTCAAAAACCTTCTTTTATCAAAGGAATTCCCTCATGCACAGCGCCTTCCGTTTCGCTCTCGTCGCCTCCTCCGCTCTTTTGCTCTCCGCCTGCGCGACCTGGGGGTCCGACATCGGCGACGCCCTTGCGGGCCGCACGTTCGAGTGGGACGCCTCCGCCGTCGCCCCGGCCGAAAAGACGCCCTCCCTCACCTTCTCCGAAGAAGGCCGCGTCTCGGGCGTTTCGGGCTGCAACCGCGTGATGGGCTCCTTCAAGGCGGAAGACGGCAAGTTCACCTTCTCGCAGATGGGCACCACCATGATGATGTGCTCGCCCGACTCCATGAAGGTCGAACAGGCGTTCCTCGAAAACCTCGGCAAGACCCAAGGCGCCTCCCTCACCGAAGAAGGCGTGCTCGTCCTCACGGACGCTTCGGGCGCGGAACTCATGCGCCTCACGCCCGCGAAGTAATTCGACTTCTCCTTACCAAAACGGGGACCGCCGACGCCGACGGTCCCCGTTTTCATTGTGAGGTTTGAAACTCAGTGCGCTTCGCCCCAGTTGGCGCCCGCGCCCACTTCGGCGAGAAGCGGCACTCGCAGTTGCGCGACGCCCGCCATGATCGCGGGAAGCTTTTCCATGACGACCGCCTTCTCTTCCTCGGGCACTTCGAGAATCAGTTCGTCGTGCACCTGCAGGATGAGTTTGGAGGCGAGTCCGTCCGCATCGAGCCACTCGGCCACGCGGCACATGGCGAGCTTGATGAGGTCCGCGGCCGTTCCCTGCATCGGGGCGTTGATGGCGGCGCGCTCGGCCGCCTGCCGCACGGGCGCGCGGTTCGATTCGATGTCGGGAAGCCACAGGCGGCGCCCGAACTCCGTCTCGACGAAACCCCGCTCGTGCGCTTCGCTTCGCATCCGCTCCATGTAGCGCTTCACGCCCTGATAGCGCGTGAAGTACTTGTCGATGTAGGCCTTCGCCACCCTGCGGTCGAGACCGAGGTTGCGCGCAAGCCCGAATTCGCTCATCCCGTAGATGAGTCCGAAGTTGATCACCTTCGCCATGCGGCGCTCGTCGGGCGTCACTTCTTCGACCTTGCGCCCGAAGACTTCCGCCGCGGTCGCGCGGTGAATGTCTTCGCCGCGCGCAAAGGCGGCGAGAAGCCCCTCGTCCCCCGAGAGGTGCGCCATGATGCGAAGTTCAATCTGCGAATAGTCGGCCGAAACGACGACGCACCCCGGTTTCGCAATGAAGGCTTCGCGCACGCGGCGGCCTTCTTCGGTGCGCACCGGAATGTTCTGCAGATTCGGATCCACGCTCGTCAAGCGTCCCGTCACGGCGGTCGCCTGACCGAAGGTCGTGTGGACGCGCCCGTCGCGCGCGCTCACCATCTTCGGGAGCTTGTCGAGGTAGGTCCCGCGAAGCTTGGTGAGTCGACGGTGCTCGAGAATGATCTTCGGGAGGGGATAGTCGTAGGCGAGTTCGGTCAGGACCTCCTCGTTCGTCGAATACCCGCCCGTGGCGGTCTTCTTCTTGGCGGGAAGGCCCATTTCCTCGAAGAGCACCTGCGAGAGCTGCATGGGGCTCGCAAGATTGAAGGCGTGGCCCGCGAGTTCGTGGGCCTCCTTTTCAAGCGCGTCGATGCGAAGCGTGAGTTCGGCGCTCTGTTCCGCCAGGCGCTTCACGTCGATGTCGACGCCGTTTTCCTCCATCCGGTAGAGAACGCGAAGAAGCGGACGCTCGATCGTCCGGTAGATCGTCTCGAGCCGTTCGTCGTCGGCGAGTTCGCCCGCGAGCACGCTCCAGAGCGCGCGCAGACACCCCACCTCTTCGGCGAGAAGCCGCCAGAGATGATCCCCGTCCTCAAAGAAGTCGCGCGCAGGACGGCGCTTCGCGCCCTTCCCGAAAATCGATTCGCGCGCGGGCAGAAGACGCCCGAGGCGTCGGGCGGCGAGCTTTCCTTCGTCGTGCGGCAGGTGCGCTTCGAGGACGTAGCTCATCAGCATCGTGTCGTCGAGCGTGCCGCCCACCGTGATGCCTTCGCGGCCCAGGTAATGGAGCGCCGTCTTCGCGTCGTGGATCACCTTCGGCGTATCGGACGCAAACCACGCGCCGAAGGTTTCGACGAAGGCCGCCTTGTCAAAGAGGTCCAAGGGAAGAACGTAGTTCACGAGGGGCTGCAGCGAAAAGGCGACCCCCACCCAGTCGGCCTCGTCGGGCGTTCCTTCCCAGAGGAAGGAAAGCGCCACGGGCGATTCGCCCTCGTAGGCGGTGAGCGCTTCGAGGACCTTCCCCCAACCGCCGGGGAGGATCTTTTCGTAGAGCATTTCGTCGGGAAGGCCCGCTTCGAGGAAGGCGGACGCCTCGCGACGCGGCGCGGGCTTTGCCTCTTCGAAGGCGGTCGAAACGGCCGCCGCCTTAAGGGCGTCCTCGAGCGTCGCCTGCGCGGGCGGCGCATCAAAGGAGAGGCCGCCCGGGGCCGCGCGGTTCAGGGTCGACACCGACATTTCCCAACGGCGCGCGAAGGCGGCGGTCGCCTCCGGATCGGCGGGCTTCACGAGGAGTTCGCGGACGTCCTCGACGCCGGGCACCTCGCAGTCGCACTTGATCGTGACAAGCGCGCGGGCGTCTTCGAGGAAGGGAAGACCCGCGCGGAGGTTCTCGCCGATCTTTCCCTTCACCTCGGGCGCGTGCTCGACGACACCGTCGAGCGACCCGTACTCGGCGATCCACTTCGCCGCCGTCTTGGGGCCGCACTTTTCAATGCCCGGCACGTTGTCGACCTTGTCGCCCATGAGCGCGAGGTAGTCGATGATGCGTTCGGGATAGACCCCGTACTTCTCCATCACGCCCTCGCGGTCGTAGAACTTGTTGTTCATGGTGTTGAGAAGGACGGTACGGTCGTTCACGAGCTGCGCCATGTCCTTGTCGCCCGTCGCGATGACGGCGTCAAGGCCCAGCGCTTCGGCGCGTTTTGCGAGCGTTGCGATCACATCGTCGGCTTCGACGCCCGAAACCGAGAGGATCGGCCAGCCGAGCTTTTCGACGATTTCGCGAAGCGGCCCGATCTGCACGCGCAGGTCGTCGGGCATGGGCGGGCGGTTCGCCTTGTATTCGGGGAAGCGTTCGTGACGGAAGTTGCGCCCGGGCGCGTCGAAGACGATCGCCGCGTATTCGGGCTTCGTGAGGCTCCAGACCTTGCCGAGCATCCCGAGAAAACCCTTCATGGCTCCGGTCGGTTCGTTCGCGCTCGTACGCAGGTCGGGAAGACCGTGGTAGGCGCGGAAAAGGTAGTTGGAGCCGTCGATCAGTAGAATTTTGGCCATTTTGCATTCGTGGCGGAAAATCGCGATGGCGAAAGTATAGCGGGAAGCGTCCCGCCCTCCCCGCGCGGCAACGTTTTCTCACCCGGAAAACCCGGTTGCTTTGAACCGTCGGCGGGTTCGCCGTGGCAAAATAGAAGTGGGACCCGGCCGTTCCGGCCGGGCAGCATCCCCTTCTACAAAAAAGAGAAAATCCATGCGCAAGATTTGGTGCACACTCCTCACGCTCGGCTCCTTCGCGGCGACCGTGACCGCCGCTCCGCTCGACGCCCCGCCTCCCTACGCGGGCGACAGCGAGACGGTGCGCGAAACGTTGCCGCCGCCCAAGATCGTGCTCGAAAAGAAATCGCCCGAAGAGGGCATGTCGCTCGCCCCTTCGGAAGAAGACATCCGCAAGGCTCGGGAAGACCGTGAACGGGGCGTCGTCCCCAAGGTTCCCGAAAAGCGCACGAAGATCGAGGCCGTGCGCGACCAGGACAACCGCGTTACCGAATACGTGGTGACGCCGGGATCGACGCAGATCCCCTACACGATGGAAAACCGCGCCGAACGGCCCATCGACACGAGCCCGGGCGGCAACTCCCAGGGCACCCTCGGTACGCCGAAGTTCCTGCAGTTCGGCTGGTAATCCCGATTTCCCTTCGTTTCCGGCCGCCGGAATCCCGGCGGCCTTTTCCGTTCATTCTTCGCATTTTTCGTCATGGCCCTTCCCGCCTCCCAAGGTCTCGTCTGGTTTCGCGAAGCCCTTCGGGCGCTCAAGAACCAACCCGTCGCCCTCTCTGGGATCGTCGTCTTCAACCTCCTCATGATGGGGATTCTCTCGAGCCTCCCCATCGTGGGACTCGTGCTTGCGTCGCTCTGGATGCCCTTCGGCGTCGTGCTCACGGCCGAAGGCGCGCGCGACGCGCTCGACGGACGCATTCCCCGCTACACGCCTTTGAAGGAAGCCTGGGCGAACCGCACGGGCCGCCTCGGACTCTTTACGGTCGGCATCGTCTCGGCCGTCGCCATGGAAATCATTTCGGCCGTCTTCGCGCTTCTCGGGCGCGACCAGATCGCCGCCTGGGTGATCGACGAACAGGGGATCTCCGTCGAGAGCGTTCTGGCGAACTTCCCTACGACGGCGGCCCTTGTTGCTCTTCTGCTCAACGTCCTTCTCTGGATGGCGACCACTTTTCCGCCGCTTCTCATTCACCGCGCGGGTCAGGCGCCGATGCAGAGCATCTTCTATTCCTTCTTCGGGATCCTCAAGAACTGGGCGTCCGTCCTCGCCTTCGTTCTGGTGCTGGGCCTTCTCACCGCCGCCCTCTCGGCCGTGAGCGTCATGATCTCGATTGCGATCGGGATGCCCTCGGCCTGGGGCTACTTCACGCCCTTCATCGTCGTCTTCCTCACGTCCATCGCGCAGGCGGGCGTCTGGTCGATGTACCGGGACATCTTTCAGGGAAGCCGCTGAGCCGGTTTTCCACTCACACGAAGGGGCGCCGCGGCGCCCCTTTTCTTTTTTCCTGAACTACTCAACTCCGTTGTACACAATTTAGTTGACATTGACAGCAAATTTGTGTACACATGCTCACGGAACCGGTTCATTTGACAAACCGAGGGAGGTGACGCCTCCCTCACCTTCTTCGAGCGAAATGTATTCAGGAAATAACACCGTGTCGTCTTCTTATCGCTTTCCCGCGCAGGTTGAGCCGACTGGAAAAGGCGGATTCATCGCCTCCTTCAAGGACGTTCCCGAAGCCTTGACGGAAGCGGCAACGGTGGAGGAACTCAAGGAAAACGCTCTGGACGCGCTCGTCACGGCCATCGATTTCTACATCGAAGATCGCCGAGCGTTTCCCGAGCCGTCCGCCGCTGCCGAAGAGGATTTGATCGTTGAACTCCCTGCGTCCGTCATCGCCAAGATTCTTCTTCTCAATGCCATGATCGAGACCAATACCCGCCCCGTCGATCTCGCCAGAAAGCTTGGCGTATCCCGACAAGAAGTCAACAGGATTACGGATCTGCATCACGCGACCAAAATCGATACCATTGCGCGTGCCCTTCATGCCTTGAATCGTAAGCTGAACCTCTCAGTTTCGGTTGTCTAAGACATCGCCCCTTCTGAAGGAACATCGAAAGAGCTCTCGGCCTTCCGGGGGCTCTTTTTCGATTCACGGTCGACGGAAATCAGTCCCCGGGCAACGCGGCAAGATCGAAAAGAAGCGGCTGCCGCTCGTCCACGGGCGTGCTCACGGTGAGACCGAGAAGTCGCACCCCGCGCTCGGGGATCGTCGCGCCGTCGAGGAGTTCGTCGGCGAGCCGCAGGATTTCTCTGCGGTCCGTGATCGCCGTCCCGACCGAAATGCTCCTCGTCCTCGTCGTGAAATCGTAGTGGCGGATTTTGAGCGTGAGGGTCGAACCCCGAAAGCCCGAGCGCGCGAGCCGCCCTTCGAGTTCCTCGGCAAGCCGCCGCAGCGCGTCCTCCAGAAGGGCCCGATGGCGGATGTCCTCTTCGAAGGTCTCTTCACAGCCCACGCTCTTTCGAATGCGCTCGGGCCGCACCGAACGGTTGTCGATCCCGCGGGAGAATTGGTAGAGGATGCTCCCCATTTCACCGAAGTGAGCGATCAGTTCGTTGAGCGAAAGCGCCCGGATTTTCGGAGCGGAATCGAGCCCCAATTCGTGTAGGCGCTTCGCCGTTGCAGGGCCGACGCCCCAGAAAGCTTCGACGGGCAGCTGGTCGATGAAGGAAAGCGCCCGATCCGGATGGATCGTGCAGAGACCGTCGGGCTTGCGCCAGTCGGACGCGACCTTCGCGAGGAACTTGTTGTAGGAAACGCCCGCGCTCGCGACGAGGTTGAGTTCCGTGCGGATCGCCTTTTTGATGGCCTTCGCGACCTCCACTCCGAGCGTGAGCCCCGCCTTGTTTTCCGTGACGTCGAGAAAGGCTTCGTCGATCGAAATGGGCTCGATCACGTCGGTAAAACGTCGGAAAATCTCGTGAATCTCGGCCGACACGGCCTTGTAGTGGCTCATGCGCCCTTCAACGAAGATGAGGTCGGGACAGAGTTGCCGCGCGCGCGACGAGGGCATGGCGCTTCGCACGCCGAATTGCCGCGCTTCATAGCTTGCCGTCGCGACGACGCCTCGACCGTCGGCGTGCCCCACCGCAATGGGACGCCCGCGCAGTTCCGGTCGGTCGCGCTGTTCGACCGACGCGTAGAAGGCGTCCATGTCGACGTGCACGATCTTGCGGTGCGTGTCGTTGCGAAAAAGGGGCGTCTCGATTGGCATCCGGCGGGAAAAGGACAGAAAGAAGTGGAGAATCTGTTCATCGTAGCAGAAGACGGGCATAATCGATGGCATCACGAATCCCGCGCACGCCATGACCTTCGTCCCCTCCGACCGCGTCCGCCGACCTTTCACTGCGGCGCTTCTTCTCTCCCTTGCCCTTGCGCTCGGCGCGGCGCACGCCGCCCAACCCACGACGGTGCGCATCGGGCTACTCAACTTCGAGTCGGAAACCTCGTACCTGAGCCGCCGCGACAACGTGCAGCGGACGATGGTGGAGTATTTGCAGGAGAAAATCCCGGAACTGCGCATCGAACCTCATTACTACACGACGGCGGAACTCACGCGCGCGATCGAACGGCGGGAGGTCGAATTCTTCATGGGAAGTTCGGGCTTTTACGTGACGATGCTCCAGAAGGGCGTGCGCGACGTCGCGACCCTCATCTCCCCCAACTTTCCCGACCCGAACCAGGTCACCGCGGGCGCGATCTTCGTGCGTGCGGACCGAAAGGACTTGACCGACATAGCGTCGCTTGAAGACAAGACAGTGGTCTCGACCCATCCGCTCAACTTCATGACCTATCAGATCAATCTCGGCGAGATCGCGAAGGCCGGATACGATCCCGACACCTTCTTTCACGAGACGCTCTTTACGAACAACCGCCCCTTGGAAGTGATGCGCGCCGTGCTTGAAGGACGCGCCGACGTGGGATTCCTGCGCGCCTGCATGGTCGAGGGGATTTCCGCGCGTCATCCCGAGTTTCAGGGGAAGTTTCGCTTCATCAACCGCCGCCCCGGCCCCCGCGAAGAGCGCCTCGGGTGCCGCTACTCGACCGACGCATATCCGGGCTGGACCATGGCGGTCGTCCCTCACACGCCGCCCGCCATCACGCACCGCGTCGCGTTGGCGCTTCTTTCGATGAATCCCGAAGAAACGCCGGCGGGCTACTCCTGGTCGCTCGCCACGAACTTCGAAGACATCAACAACCTTTTCCGGACGCTGCGCATCGGTCCCTACGAATACCTGCGGCACTGGACGGTTAAGCGCGTGTTCGAGCAATTCTGGCCCGCGCTTCTTTTCCTTCTCGGGGTCTTTACGACCTGGGTGCTTCACTGGTGGCGCGTCGAAAAACTCGTCGTGCGCCGCACGCGCGAACTCGAAGCCTCGCTCGTGCGCGAGCGCGAAATCGAAGAGAACGCCCGCAAGCTCACGGGGCGGCTCGAAGCGCTGCAGCGAACGAGAACGGTCGAGCAACTTTCGAGCATCTTCGCGCACGACCTCGGACAGCCGCTTTCCGCCATGCGCTACGCGCTTCGAGGACTCGAAACCCTTTTGCGCCGGGCCAAGACGGGCGACGCGCGCGAGGGCGACGACGAACGCATCGCCGAATGCCTGAAGACGCTTCGCGCCCAGCTCGGGCGCTCCGCCGACATGATCGAGCGCGTGCGCTCCTACGCCAAACGGCGCGACGGCCGCGAAAATCCGGTCGACCTAAAGGAGGTCGCAGAGGAAGTCGCCCGCGAACTCGGGCAGTCCAAATCGAGCCGCACGGCCGTGACGCTCGACCTTCCCGAAGAAGAGATGGTCGTGGAGGGGAACAACCTCGAACTCTTCCTCCTTCTTCTGAATCTTCTCAAGAACGCCCAGCGCGCGACGGAAGAGGCGGGCGCAACGACGCCCGTGCGCGTGCGGCTTTTCCGAACCGCCGAAAAGATTCGCCTGACGGTCGAAAACGACGGACGGATGCTTTCGGACGAAGAGGTCGCCAAGCTCGGCACGCCCTTCTCGACGACCAGCGTTGACGGCTTGGGATTGGGCCTCGTCATCGTACAATCCATTGCCGAAGCGCACCGCGCGAAGCTTCTTTACCGCGCCCGCGAGACGGGCGGGCTTTCGGTGACGCTCGACTTTCCGCCCTTTGCCCGCGACGACTCGTCCGCCGAACCCTCTGAACCTCAAGGAACCGAATCATGACCACGCCCCCGCAGGACGCTCTCATCCGCATCGTCGACGACGAAAGCGACGTGTGCGAAGCGCTTTCCCTCATGCTCGACATCGAAGGCTGGCGCACGAAGGTGTATCACCGCGCGGTCGACTTTCTCGTCGAAGACGACCCGAGAGTGCCCGGCTGCCTCCTTCTCGACGTTCGAATGCCCAACATGACGGGCTTGGAACTCCAGGAAGAAATGCAAAAGCGCAACCTGAAGCTTCCGATCGTCTTCATCACGGGGCACGCCGACATCGACGTCGCGATCGCGTCCTTGAAGCGCGGGGCGCTCGACTTCCTTTTGAAGCCCGTCGACGACCAAAAGCTTCTCGACGCGATCGAACAGGCCGTGAAGGTCGATCGTCAGCGCCGCGCGGGGCTGACCGGAGGCGACGCCGTGCGCGACGGCTTTCAGAAGCTCTCCTCGCGCGAGCGCGAAATCCTCGCCCTCTTTCTCTCTGGGCTCAACGACCGCGCCGTGGCGGAGCGCCTCACGCTCTCCGAGCGAACCGTGCAGGGGCACCGCGCGAAGATCTACGCGAAGTTCGGGCTTCACACCGCCAAGGAACTCGAAGCGATCTCGCACGAACTCGAACCGCTTCTCCAAGAAGCGCTTCTCTGACGCCACAACGTCTTTTTCCCGAGAAAATGACGAACTCTTGACGGTCCGCAAATTACGCGCGTAAGAACGTCCGCAAAAATGACACTCGAAAGCAAGGGCCGGCGCCGCAGCGCCGCCCTGTCGAGAGTCTTAGCAAAGGAGATGTTCTTATGTCCAACGTCAACCGCCGCAGCTTTCTGAAGGTTGCCGCCGGCGTTGCCGCCGGTAGCGTCGCGGGCGTGAGCCACGCCATGGGTTCCCAGGGCGTCAAGTGGGATGAAACCCACGAAGTCGTCGTGATCGGCGCGGGCGGCGCCGGCATGGCCGCCGCCGTCAAGGCCGCCCAGACGGGCGCCAAAGACGTCGTCGTCTACGAAAAGATGCCGTTCACGGGCGGCAACACCCTCGTTTCCCAGGGCTTCATCAACGCGGCCGACCCGGTCCGTCAGCCCCGTCAGGGCATCAAGGACAGCCCCGAAAACCACATGAAGCAGACGCTCGCCGCGGGCGACTTCCGAGGCGACCCCGAACGCGTCCGCGTTCTCTGCGATAACGCCTACGGCGCCATCACCTGGCTTGAAAGCCTCGGCATGAAGTTCAAGGACAACGTCATCCAGATCTTCGGCGCCCTCTATCCGCGCTCCCACATCCCGGCCCTTCCGAAGGGACAGGGCTACGGCACCGTCCTCACGAAGGCCGCCAATGACCTCGGCGTCAAGGTCGTCACGGGCTGGGGCCTCGTCGAAATCGTTCGCGAAAAGCCCTTTGAAGGCGACGTCCTGGGCGTGGTCGTTGAAAACGCCAAGAAGGAACGCCGCATGATCCGCGCCAAGCGCGGCGTCGTGCTCGCCGCGGGCGGCTTCTCCGCCAACGCCTATCTGCGCGAACTCCATGATCCGCGCGTCAAGGGCCTCGGCACCGACAACCTGCCGGGCGCCACGGGCGAAGCCGCGATGGCGGCCGTGCGCGTGGGCGGCTACCTGGTCGGCATGGACTTCATCCAGTCCACCCCGGGGGCTCCCGCCGGCAAGAAGATGAAGCTCCTCCTGAACTTCAACGTGAACGGCTCGATCTACGTCGACAAGCGCGGCAACCGCATCGTCAACGAAGGCGAACGCCGCGACGTGATCCGCGACGCCGTCCTCTCGACGCCGGAACGCTATGCCTACACGGTGTGCGACAACGAAAACTTCATGTCCTACGACGAAGTGAACCGCAACGCCATCATGAAGGGCATCGAAATCAACGAAGCCTGGACGGCCCCGACGATCCGCGAACTCGCCCAGAAGATGGGCGTCGATCCGGACGGTCTCGAAAAGACGATCCGCCGCTACAACGATGAATTCGTGAAGAACGGCAAGGACACGGACTTCGGCAAGACCCCGGTGAACCTCACGAAGCGCATCGAAGTCGGTCCCTTCTGGGCCTGCTACACCGGCATGACCGTTCACCACACGATGGGCGGCCTCAACACCAACGTCAAGGCCCAGTGTCTTGACTGGACCGGCGCCGTGATTCCGCGTCTCTATGCCGCGGGCGAAATCACGGGCGGCATCCACGGCACGAACCGCGTGGGCGGCAACGCCGTCCTCGACTGCTTCGTTTTCGGCCAGATCGCCGGCGAAAACGCGGCTCGTGAAAAGGCCCTCTGATCGATAGGCTTTTTCTCTCTCCTTCCTTTACGGGGCGTCGCTAGACGGAGCGGCGCCTCCTTTTTTTTGGAAATCAGGTGTAGAAACGCATCAAATTCCAAAGAAAATGATGCACAAGCGCATCAATTTCTCTATTCTCCCTTTCGTCGTCCTGATTTTCGACGGGAAGAAATGTCATGCGGCGCACGGCCATGCAGAAATTGAAGCGGGCGGAGAATCTGGTGCTCGAGCCAATGAGCTTTACGAAATTTTGCTCGCACAGGACGAAACGGGGCTGGTCGACTGTCTGCGGAATTGGGACCGATTGGAACCGCTGCCGCAACTGCTTTTCGAACCCCTCAGCGTCAAATGCCGCCACTATCACACCGTGGGTGGTCTGCACGTCTTTGCCGATCCGCGGAACCTTCTTTCGGAAAGTAAGCGGCACGGTCCTTCAACATTCTTTGTTGCAATTCCTGCCTTCCGCTCATAGCTCTTTTTTCCGTCATCCTCTAAGCTCGTAAGAAATGTGAGCATTTTCGGAGGCGTCATGCGATTCAGCGTTTTCACCCTCACTCTTCTTGCCGCCGCAACGACGAGCGCTTTTGCCGCAGAGGCGCAGCCCTCGGCCTGGCTTCGCGTGCAGACCGACGTCCCCTACGACGGGAAGGCGCCGCTCTACTTCAACTTCCAGCCCGACGAAGCGGTCTGCAAAAAGCAGTACGGCGACGACTGGTACGACGCCTGCCGCCGTCCGATCGGCTCGCGCCTTCGAAGCGACGGGGTCGTCATGACGCCCGCGGTGCGCGGGACCTGGCGCTGGCTCTCGAGCACGCTCCTCACCTTCGAGCCCGCCGAAAACTGGCCCGCCGCCACGGAATACCGCTTCGACTTCTCGAAGCTCTCGCTTCCCGTCGGAACGAAACTCGCCGCCACGGCGCTCACGCTCAAAACGAAGCCCCTTTCGCTTCTTTCCTCGAACGTTCGCTTCTGGGCCGACCGCACCGTCTCGGGCGCCAAGCTCGTGACGCTCGATCTGCGCTTCTCGTCGGCTCCCGAAAAGAAATCCTTCGAAAAACGCTTCGCGATGCGCCTCCCCAAGGGATTGGCACTGGAAAAGCCCTCGTTTGAGTGGACCGACGACGACCTCGGCGTTTACGTGCGCATGGCCGTGCGGACGCTCCCCGAAGCGACGGGAACGGCCACCTTCGAGCTTCCGGGCGTCGCCGCCCGGCTCGATCAGTCCGACCAACTCCGTCCGCGCGTCGCCAAGGGCTTCGAGTCGACAAAACTCGACCTGCGCGTTCCGGGGAAGAACGAGCTCTTCTTCGTCGAAAACGCCCGCGTCTCCGCGTCGCGCACGGACGACTTCCGCTCCGTCTACGAACTCTCGCTCACGCCCTCGATGCGCATGACGCCCGCCGAGGTCGTCAAGAACCTGCGCGTGACGCTCTTGCCCGAAAAATGGCGCGAAGACGCCCCCGACGCCGCCGACTGGTCGCGCGCGGGCGAACTCTCCGACGCCGTGCTCGCGCGCGGCACGCCCGTCAAGGTGACGCCCGTCACGTCTGCCGACCTTCCGACCGACACGGTGCGGCTCGAATTCGACGCTCCCGAACACCGCTGGGTGCACGTCTCGCTCGCCCAAGGCACGGGGCCCGAAGGCGCCAAGCTTGCGAAGACTTGGACCGAAGTCTTCCGCACGCCCGTCCTGCGCCCGGAAATCCACTTCCTGCTCCCGGGCAACCTCATGACGCTCTCGGGCGAGCGCACGCTTCCCTTCACGGTGCGCGGCGCCGAGCGCATCCGCGCAGAAGTCGCGAAGATCCGCGAACCCTTCGCCGCGCAAGTCATGCAGGCCTGGAACGGCTACAACGTCGTGCGCCACGCCGACGAACTCGCCGACATTCAAACGCTCACCCCGACGCTCGTCGCCATGAAGGAGGGCGCGTCCGTGAAGGACGGCGCCTGGAGCCGCATTGAACTCCCCGAAGCGGCGGGGCTCTATCAGATCACCCTCGCGGCCGAAGCGAAAAACGAAAAGGGCGAATGGCGCGAAGTCGCCCGCACGGTGAGAACGACACTCGTCTCCGACAGGGCGCTTCTCGTCAAGGAAACGCCCGACGGCACGGTCACGCTCTTTGACGCGCGCCTCACGACGGGTGAACCCTCTTCGGGCGACGCCGTGACGCTTCTCGCCGCAAACGGCAGCGTTCTTGCCGAAGGCAAAACCGACGCCGAAGGACGCTTCTCGATCGCGGTCGACTCTTCTTGGACGCGCGACAAGAAGCCCGCGGCCCTCTTCGTGCGCGGATCGGACGGCGACCTCTCGCTTCTGTCGCTTGCCGATCCCTCGAACCTCACGGGCGCGGCCGAGCGCGGCACGGCGGGGCGTCTCACGTCCGCCGACTCGCTCCTGGGGCTCAGCTTTGCCGAACGCGGCGTCGTGCGGCCGGGCGAAACCGCGCGCTTCGGGGCGCTTGTCAAGGCCCGCGACTGGTCGGCGCTCCCCGCCGACCTTCCGCTTCGCGTGCGCCTCACGGGCCCCTCGGGCGAAACGCTCGCCGACGAAGCCCTTCGAGCGGGCGACACGGGACTCGTCGAATTCTCGTACGACACGAAGGAAACTCTCCCGAGCGGCAAACTCGTCTTCGACCTGATCGCGGGCGACGTGACGCTATCCACGACGGCCGTCGCGCTCGAACCCTTCGCGCCCGAAACGATGGAACTCGCGGCCGCCCCCGAAACGCACCGCGCGGGCTGGCTCTCGCCCGACGAAGCGCGCTTCACGCTCACGCTGACGGGGCTTTACGGCGGCCCCGCGGCCGAGCGCACGGTGGAGGCGAACGTCTTCACGCGCGCGGCGGGCGGCATTTATTTTGACCGGTACCCCGACTTCGTCTTCCTCGACGCGCACCCCTTTGACGCGCAGGCGGCCGACCGCAGGCTTCCCGCCCTCGTCACGAACGACAAGGGCGAAGCAACGCTCACGATTCCGCCCGAACACTTCTTCGGCCGCACGGCGCGCGCCCGCGTCGTGCTGCAGGGCTTCGAAGCCCCGGGACGCGTGGGGGCGACGAAGGTCGTTGAAACGCTCGTCTCCCCCGCCGAAGTAATGCTCGGCTGGCGCACGGAAGGCGCGGAAACGACCTTCCTCACCACGGGCGAAAAGGGTGCGGTCCGCGTGAAGCTCGTCGACCGAGACCTCAAGCCCCGCGCGGGCGAAACGCTACGGCTCGTCCGCTCCGAACGCTCCAATGTGCGCGAACTCGTCACGACCGCCGACGGCCGCGCGGCCTTCCGTACGACCTCGCTCTTGAAGCCCGTCGACGACACGGTGGTGACGCTCGACGCCTCGGGCGAAGCCCTCGTGACGCTTCCGAGCGGCGCGGCGGGCGACTTTGTCTTCACGGCCGAAACGCAAAAGGGCGTGAAGTTGGGCGAAATCCCCTTCACCGTCGCCGACGCAACGCTCGAAAAGGCGGCCTTGGGCGGCAAGACCCCGTCGGTTCTTCGCGTCCATCTCGACGAAAAGGAAATTCCCGAAGGCGACACCGTCTCCGCGTCGGTCGCCTCGCCCTTCGAGGGCTTCGGGCTTTTGACGCTCGAGAGCGACAAACTCCACGCCGCCGAGTGGGTGAAGGTGAAGGCGGGCGAAAATCGGCTTGAACTTCCCGTCCCCGCGGGCGTCGAAGGCCGCGCCTACTGGCGGCTCTCGCTCGTGCGCGCCAAGAGCGAAGACGCGCGCCTGATCGAGCCCTACGTCGAGGCGACGTTTCCCCTCTCGATTGCGCCGAAGGCGCGCGACCTCGGCCTCACGGCCAAAGTGCCCGAAACGATCGAAATCCGTCCGGGCTCGGAAGGCTCGACCGAATTCAAGCTCTACGCCAAGGAAAAAGGAAAGGCCATCGTCTGGGCCGTGGACGAAGGAATTTTGTCGCTCACGAACTACCGCACGCCCGATCCTCTTTCGAGACTGCTTCTCGACCGCGCGCTTGAAGTGGGAACACGCCAGACACTCTCGCGCCTCATGCCCGAAGGCTTCCCCTATGCGCAGAAACTCCCCGCCTTCGGCGGCGACCTCGTCGCCGAAGCCTCGGGAGCGCTTGCCAATCCCTTCGGCACGGTCTACGACGCGCCCGCCCTCTGGTGGAGCGGCATCGTTTCGGTGGGCCCCGAAGGCACGCCCCTCAAGATGACGCTTCCCGAAGGCTTTGCGGGACGCGTGCGCCTCATGGCGGTGGGCGCTTCGGACGACAAGGCCGGAAGCTTTGCGGACGACGTGACGGTCACGGCGCCCGTCCTCCTTCGCATTCCCGCGTCCAACACCTTCTATGAAGGGGACGCGGTGGATCTCCCCGTTCGGATCACGAACACGACCGGGAAGATCCTCGAAGGGACGCTCACCCTCAAGGGCGAGCTTCTCGCCGAACCCGTTTCGAAGATGATTGCGCTTGGGGCGGGCGAAACCCGCACGGAAACCGTGCGCGTCACGGCGACGCAGCTCGGACGCTTCACGCTCGAAGCGACGCTCGCAAGCGACGATCCCGCGATGAACGGCATCACGACGAAACTCGAAGGAAGCGTTCGTCCGACGTCGCTTCTTCGCACGGAAGTCGTGACGGGACGCTTCACGAAGGAAAACCCGAAGGTCCAACTCTCCGACACTTTCCTTCCCTTTGAGGAGGAAACGACGCTCGTCGCCTCAACGACGCCCGCTGCGCTCCTTACGGGGCTGACAGACGCGCGTCCCTTCACTAGATCGGCGGCGCTCACCGACGCGCTCGCGCTCCTGCCGCTTCGCACGATGGCGAAGGATACGGCCGAACGGCTCGCCCCCGTCTACGGCCTCACGCCCGACGAAGTCGGCCCGAGACTCCTCTCGGACCTCTCGGGTGCGTCCTTCCTCTATGAAGAGGACACGCTCTTTGCCGCGGCGCAGCACTTGGAGGCGCTGCTCACGCTTCGCGCCAAGGCGCCCGATCTCGTGAGCGCCCGGGATCTGCGCGAGGCGAAGGGAAGGCTCGAGCGTCTCCTTGCGCTCGACCCGGCCAACCTCGCCGAGGCCCGGGACGCGGCCTACGCCCTTTGGGTGCTCACCCGCGAAGGCACGCTCGTCGCCGATTCGCTCGTGCTTCTCAACGAACGCGCGAGCGCGCGCGGGCTCGACCTCTCGAAGGACCCCGCGGGGCTCCTCGTTGCGGCGGCCGAACGGGAAATGCAGCTTCCGACCAAGGCGCCCGCCGTGACGTCCCCGCAGCCTTCTGGCGACTGGACGCCGACGGTGCTCTCCGCCCTCACGGCGCGCGTTCTCGCGACGACCTTCGGGGAAAAGGGTCTCCCCGAAACCTTCCTCGCCGAAGTCTCCGACGCGACCAAGGCGGCGCTCGCCTCCGAAGACGAAAAGCTCCAGAGCGCCATGACGCTTCTCGCCGCGCAGAGTCCGAACGCCGCGGCGCCCGCGCTCGCCTGTCTCGCGCCCGACGCGAAGAAGACCGAAGCCGCGGGAACCTCGGGCACGACCGTTCTCGCGGCGCCTGGCTGCACGACCTTCGGCGCCTCGAGCTTCGACGGAACGCTCTACTGGACGATGCTTCGAAAGGGTTACGAAGCGAAGCCCCTCGCCCGCTCCGAAGGCGTTACGATCGATCGGCGCTTCACCCTCGAAGACGGCACGGAAGTGACGCCCGAGACGAAGTTGCCCGCCGGAACGCTCCTTCGCATGACGATCACGCTCACGCCCGAAGCCGACCGCGACGAAGCCCTCTGGGCCGTTTCGCAGCTTCTCCCCGCCGGGGCGACCCTCGAAACTTCGGGCGAACTTGCTCCCGCAGGCGACGGCCTCGAGCGCGTCGTGACGACCGAAGGCGGCGTGCAGTTCTTCCTTCGCACCCCCTTCGGCTTCGCCGCTTCGGTCGACGCGGTGGTGCGCACGGGTCTTCCGGGCACCGTGACGGTTCCGCCCGCGGCCGCGACCGACGTGCGCCGTCCGGCGCGCGAAGCGGTATCCGAGACGACCCGCTGGACGCTCGTCCCCTAAGGAAAGCGAACCTTGACGGCGCCCAAGACTTCCGGTCCCGTCCCGAAGGGGCGGGACCGAAGAAAGGTTCTTCTCACCCTCGCCGGCCTCTGTGCGGCGGGGGTGTTGGCGCTCGTCGCGGTGCCGCGCCTTTTGCCCGCGCCGCCGCTTCTCGAGGGCGTTTCCTTTTCGCGCACGGTCTCGGACCGAAACGGCGTTCTTCTTCGCGTCACGAGCGCTGAAGACGGACAGATCCGGCTCTTTACGCCCTTGGAAGACGTCTCGCCCTCGGTCGTGCGCTCGCTTCTCACCTACGAAGACCGCTACTTTTACGATCACCCGGGCGTGAACGTCCCGGCCCTTTTGCGGGCCGCCTGGTCGACCCTCACGGGCCCGCGCGCGATCGGCGCCTCGACCGTCACCATGCAGACGGCGCGCATGCGCCTGGGGCTCAACACGAGAACGGTTTCGGGAAAGCTCTCGCAGATCTTCTGGGCGCTTCGCTACGAAGCGCACTACGAAAAGGCCGAGATTCTCGAAGCCTATCTCAACCTTCTTCCCTGGGGCGGCAACGTCGCGGGGATCGGCGCGGCCGCCCTCGTGCACTTCGGAAAGCCCGCACGGCTTCTGACGGCCTCGGAATCCGCGGCGCTCGCCGTCGTGCCGCAGAATCCCGTCGCACGGCGTCCGAGAACCGAAGCCTTCTACGCGGCACACAAGCGCTTCACGGCGCGTCTTCTCTCCGATCCCGATCTTTCGCCCCTGGAAAAGCGGGCGCTCGAAACGCCCCTCCGACTCTCGAAGAAGGGCCTTCCCTTCCTTTCGCCCCACGCCGCGGACCGGGCGCTCGCCGACGAAAAGCATCTCGGCCAAACGGCGCTCCAAATCACCGTCGATTCGGCCTTGGAAGAACACGTGCGTCAGGCGCTTCGCACGCACCTCTCGCGACTTTCGCCCTACGGCATTCGAAACGGCGCGGTTCTCCTCTTGGACGCCCGCTCGGGCGAGATCCTCGCCGAAGTCGGAAGCGCCGACTATTTCGACGACGCAATCGAAGGCCAGGTAAACGGCCTCGTCGCCCCGAAAAGTCCGGGATCGACCTTGAAGCCCTTCGTCTACGGCCTCGCGCTCGACGAAGGCCTCATTCACTCGGAGACGATTCTCTTCGATACGCCGCGGCGCTTTGCGGCCTACGAACCTGAAAACGCGGACGGACGCTTCGAAGGTCCCGTCGGCGCCGCAAGGGCGCTTCGGATGAGCCGCAACGTGCCCGCGGTCGACCTTGCCGGGCGGATTTCGCCCGACCTCTACGACTTCCTGCAGCGGGCGAACGTGGCCCTTCCCTTCCCGCGCGAGCACTACGGGCTCTCGATCGTTCTCGGGGGCGCCGAAGTCTCGCCCGTAAACGTCGCGAAACTCTACGCGGCGCTCCATGAGGGCGGGCGCATGACGGAGCCGCGGCTCTTTGCCGACGATCCCAAACCGGCGTCCGTGCCGCTTCTCTCGCGCGAAGCCGCCTGGATCGTGCGCGCGATGCTCGCCGACCCCCGCAACGACCTGAAGCGCGGTGGCCGAACGATTTCGCTTCCCTACAAGACGGGAACCTCGAACGGCTTTCGCGACGCCTGGACGGCGGGGCTCGTCGGTCCCTACGTCGTAGTCGTCTGGCTCGGAAACTTCGACAATTCGCCCAACCCGCATCTTCTCGGCGAAGACGCGGCGGCGCCGCTTTTCAAGACGCTGGCGCGCCTCGTCGCCTCGGATCCGAAGTACGGTCGGGACGTCTTGCAAACGGACGAAAAGCCCGAAGGCGTCGTCTCGATCGACGTCTGCCGCGCGACGGGCGACATTCCGCGGGGACGCTGCGCCGACACCGTGCACGCCTGGTTCATTCCCGGGAAATCCCCGGTTCGCGACACGGGGGTGCTTCAAGAAATCTGGATCGACCGGGCAACGGGGCTTCGCGCCTGCCGCTGGGAAGAAGGAAAGACCGAGCGGCGGATCGCCGAAGTCTGGCCCGCGCGCGAAACCCTCGCCTTTCTTGCGGCGGGCGTCGTGAAGACCCCGCCTCCGCCCTGGATGCCGGGCTGCGGCGACGCGGGTGAGCATCGGGGCGCCCCCGACCTTCTCGAACCCGTCGAAGGGGTCGCGCTCTTTACGGGGACGGCTTCGCGTCCCGACCGGGCGCAGGTGGTGCTGCGCGGCGTCTCGGCCGACGCTTCGCCCCTCTTCTGGTTTGACGGCGCCAAGCCGCTCGGCGTCACGAAGGCGGGCGAACCCCTTCCCGTGGAGCTCGTTTGCGGCGTGCACCGGATCACCGCGACCGACGCCTCGGGCCGGAGCGCCTCGCGGACGGTGCGGGTGCTCGACGCGCGGCCCTGAACCGGCGCGATAGTGCAATTTTCGTGAAAATCGCTTTTGCGGAAGCGCTTTTTGTTTGAGAAAAAAGACTACAATTCTCTTCTTTCCGTCGGATCCTCACCCGACGACGTCGAAGGCGCGAATTGACGCAAGAGGCGCCTCCCAACCGAACATTTTCTTTTTTGGAGATCCGTTTCATGGCTCACGTTGTCTGCGAAGGCTGCATCAACTGCAAGCGCACCGACTGCGTCGACGTCTGTCCCGTCGACTGCTTCCGCGAAGGCCCGAACTTCCTCGTCATCGACCCCGACGAATGCATCGACTGCGCCGTCTGCGTGCCCGAATGCCCGGAAGCCGCCATCTACGCTGAAGAGGACGTTCCCGCCGATCAGCAGGAATTCATCGCGCTCAACGCCGAACTCTCGCAGGAATGGCCCTCGATCACGCGCCGCAAGCCCTATCCCGACGACGCCGACGAATGGAGCGGCGTGAAGAACAAGCTCCAGTACCTCAAGCGCTGAGCAAAATCTTCGGTCGCAAGCGACGCCTTTGCTACAATCCGAAGGCTCGTTGTGAAAGGGAGGCCTCCCGTGGAGAGCCTCCTTTTTCTTTTTCAGGATTTGTTATGCAAACGATCATTCTGCGCGAAAAGCGCGTCGTGGCGCCCAAGCTCACCGAGCTCACGTTCGAGCGCCCGAGCGACTGGCCTTTCGAGGCCGGCCAGTTCGCCCGTCTCGGCCTTGCGGTCGACGGACACCCCGTCATGCGCGCCTACTCGATCGCCTCGGCCCCGAACGAAGAAACGCTCCGCTTTCTCGTGACCGAAGTCCCCGAAGGGAGCCTCTCGCCGCGCCTGCACGAACTCGAACCCGGCGCCGAAGTGCTCCTCGAAGGAAACGCCGAAGGGAACCTTCGTCCCGCGCGCGTCGCTGGCGGCAAGACCCTGTGGCTTCTTGCGACGGGATCCGGACTCGCCCCCTTCCTCTCGATCGTGCACGATCCGGCCACCTGGCAGACCTGGGAGGACGTCGTCATCGTCGAGAGCGTGCGCACGCTCGAAGAAGCCGCGCCCGCGCGCGAACTGATGGAAGAAACCTTCCCGGGCGAACTCACCGTCGTCGTCGCGACGACGCGCGAAGAAGAGGAAGAGCGCCGCGGCGACCTTTCGGGCCGCATCACGCAGCTTCTCACCTCGGGCGAACTCGAAGAGCACGTCGGCAAGCACATCACCCCCGAAGACGCCCGCGTCATTCTCTGCGGCAATCCCGAATTCATCGAGGCGGCCCGCGCGATCCTGAAGGAGCGCGGCCTCACGTCGCCGCGCTTCGGCAAGCCCGGCCAACTCCTTGTGGAGTCCTTCTGGTGATCCGCGTCGAACTCGTCGAAGACCTTCTTCCGCAGACGCAGTGCCGGCAGTGCGGCTTTCCGGGCTGCCGCGCCTACGCCGAAGCGATCGCGAAGGGAGAGGCTCCGATCAACCGCTGTCCCACGGGAGGCGCCCGCACGATCGGACGCCTCGCCGAGCTTCTCGGCACCGAACCCCTGCCGCTCGACCCGGAATACGGTCATGAAATGCCCTTTGCCGTCGCGCGCGTGAAGGCGGAGGGCTGCATCGGCTGCGGCTGGTGCGAAGACGCCTGTCCGGTCGATGCGATCACGGGGGTTCCGAAGCACCTCTATGCGGTCCTTGAAGCCGACTGCACGGGCTGCGGCCTTTGCGTTCCGGCCTGTCCGATGGACACGATCGAATTCGTCGAACCCGGGCGCTCCTGGACCGACGAAGACGCCCGCCGCGCCAAGGCCGCCTATGAGAAAACCACCGCCCGCCGCGCCGCGCGGCAGGCGGAAATCGACGCCGAACTCGAACGGAGCCGGCAAACCACCCGCAAGGGGCTTGTCGCCGACATCCTCGCGCAGGTGCGCAAATCGGGACGCTCCGCGTCCTAACCGCGAAAAAGGAAGGGAGAAAGCAATGATCCGCAAAGCCGATCGGGAAGAATTCATGCGGCGCCTCGCCGCGGAGCATCCGAATCCCAAGTCGGAACTGAACTTTTCCTCTCCCTTCGAACTCCTGGTCGCCGTGGTGCTCTCCGCCCAGGCGACCGACAAGGGCGTGAACCTCGCGACGGCGAAGCTCTTTCCCGTCGCGAACACCCCCGAAGCCATCCTCGCCCTCGGAGAAGAGGGCCTCACTCCCTACGTGAAGACGATCGGGCTCTACCGCAACAAGGTGAAGCACATCCTCGGCCTTTGCGAGCGGCTTTTGTCCGTCTACGGCGGCCAAGTCCCCGAAGACCGCGAAGCCCTCATGACGCTTCCGGGCGTCGGACGAAAGACCGCGAACGTGGTTCTGAACGTCGCCTTCGGCCATCCGACGCTTGCCGTCGACACTCACATCTTCCGCGTCGCCAACCGCACGGGCCTCGCCAAGGGAAAAACGCCCGACGAAGTCGAGGAAAAGCTCCTCAAGGTGATCCCGCCCGCCTTTCTTCAGGACGCCCACCACTGGCTCCTTCTGCACGGACGCTATTGCTGCAAGGCGCGCCGCCCCGAGTGCGAACGCTGCCCCGTCGCCGAATTCTGCTCGGCTCCCGAAAAGAAGAAGATCCTCGAGGCGAAGTGAACAAAACGCAACGTTTTGCACACCAATATTCGGGTTTTTTCTAATTTCATGGAAAAAGCTTCGCCTTTCGCGTAGCATGAAGCTACGGCATGACAGAGGTGCGGCGGAAACACCGTTTCTTTTGCCGAAGCACTGATTCGCCGAATTTTGCCGAAAAGAGCCGCAGGAAGATTCTCCTCGCCTCCCTCTCTGTTATTTTTTATTCACGGCATTCCGCAAGGCCTCAAAGAAGATCTGACGGTCCTTCCTTTTGCTTTAACCCTCCGCTTCCCTCTTTTTCTTCTCCTGAAGAAGAGGTCTAAGCAGAAATCTTTTCAGGAAGTGATCATTTTTCATGAGCACGTTTCACACGCCCGCGAGTCTGCGGAACTATCAGCGCCTGATCGAGCGCATCGACGCCGAGGCCATGCGCGAGGAAACCTCGTTTCCGAAGTCGCTCACGGCGACGGTTCCCGAGAGCTTCCGCTTTCCCGTCGCCCGCTTCGAGCGGGAGGCCTGGACTTATCTGCGCTCGGTCGCAAACGAGTCGCTTCCGGTTCTTCACACGCTTCTTCGCTGCTCGCCCTACTTTGCGGAACGCCTTCGCACGGCCCCCGACGCCCTGATCGAACATCTCTCGTCGCCCGCCTTTTCGAGCTTTCGCGCGGAGTTTGACGAAGCGGTACTGCTCGCGCACTTTGAAGAAACGGCGACGCCCCCGCTTCGCTCCGACCATCTCCTTCGCCTGCGGCTTGAAAACGTACACGCGCGCGCCTTCACGATGCACTACTGGATGAGCGCGCACACGCTCGCGACCCACGGCGAAACGGCCTGCGCGGCGGTCTTCGGGCTTTCGAAGGACGTCTGCCGGGCGCTTCGCGCCGCGACGCCCGCGCGGATCATGTCCTACTGCGCCGAGCATCCGAGCGTCTTTCACTTCTCGATGGAGGTAAAGGACCTCTGGCATCTTCTCGCCGACTTCGACCGGGAACGACCGGCCGACGCGGGCGAATCCGAACGCTTTCTCGAACGCGTTCTCACGCTTGTGCATGCGGGTCAGCCCGCAGAGGAGGTCCTATGACCGAAAAACCCTCGGCTCTGCGCACGGCCGTCTGGGAGCGGACCCGAAAGGGAGAATCGGTCTCCGACATTGCCCGGGCGCTTGGCACGGACGAGCGCATCGTGACGCTCATCGCCAACACCTTCGAGCGGCTCGAATCGAAGCGCCGAAGCGGCGAGCGGCCGCTCCCCGACATGCGCGACGCCTTGAACGCCGTGCGGGGCGAAAAGGATCCGAAACTCTTTCGCTCGGAAAAGCTGCGCCTTTTCCGCAGCTACCTGCTGGCACTTCTCGGCACGAAGCGCGGGCTCGTGCGGATTCTGAACGGCGTCACCGACAGTCAGGCGCGCTCCGCCTGCCTTGCGGCGGAGCGCTCGGGCGTTCGCCGCGGCGAGACGCTTCCTGACGACGTCTACCGCGCGATGCTTGAGAGCGCCTTCGCGGCCTTCTATCTTCGGATTGCAGGGGACGAAGTCTTTGACGAGGCGAACGTCCCGCACGTGCTCGAAGCCTGGGGAAAAACCGTCGAAGCCTTCTCGGGAAACGCCTTTTCGGCCTTCCATCCGCATTTGGACGACGCGTCGCTCTTTTTCGAAACGGCGCTTCGCATCCGCGAGGGCGTCAAACGCTACCGGCGCTGTCCCTTCTGCAAAACAGTGCATCTCATTGATGCGGAGGAGAAGGCCGACGACGCGCGCTTTTCCAACTGCCCCTTCTGTCAGTTTCGCTATCTCTCGGAAAACGCCTTTCGTCCCAAGTGACGGCCCGCTCCCCGGGACGCCCGCCGTCCCGAAGCCTTTCCGCCCAACTGCGAAGACTGCGCCTTCGCAGGGAGGAAGGAATTCTTTTCACTTCTTTGTTCGTGGAGTTTCCGATCATGACCTTCAACCTTCAACGTCTTCTCGCGCTCAAGGATAAGCGCGCCATCCCGCCGCCCGCGCCGCCGCAGGCGAGCGAGGCCGAGCGCGAAGCGCTCTTTCGGGAAATTCGTTCGACGCTCGCGCGCCGCGAACTCAATCCCCTCGACGTGTCGGCGGCTCTCGCGTCGCTTCTCGAAGCGGGCCTCTCGCAGGCGGAAATCGCCCGCAACGTGGGCCGCTCTCCCGCCTACGTGTCGACCTATCTGGAACTCGCCGCGCTTCCCGAAGCGCTCGAGCGTCTCGTGCGCGAAGGACGTCTGCGCGACCCCTCGACCGTGGTCGTTCTTAAGCGCTTCTTTGCCGAGTGCCCCGACGAGGCCGAGGCGCAGGTCCGACGTGCCATGCGGGAAAACGGAACGATCTCCCGCGCCGCCGCCCGAAAACTTCTCTCCGACGCAATCCATGCCAAGCGCCCGCACCGCACGGACGCCGGCGTCGTATCCCGTGCCGACGAAGCCGCGCACCACTTCTCGCGCGACGCCTATTGGGACGCGCTCCCCGACGTGACGGGCGGACGCGACTGCCGCGCCATCTCGCGGTTCGAGCGTCGTCACATCGTCGTCGAATGGGTGGACTCTGAAGACCGCCTGCGCTCGGGCTATCTCACCCCGAACTGGCTCTCGAACGATCCGAACGTCGTGTGCGTCACCTCGAAGGGACGGCTCTTTGAAGTGAACGTCGCGCATCTGACGATCGCCGGAATCTTTCCCTCTTCCGAAATCGACCTCGGACGCCTGAGCCATGAATAAGAACGCCCTCACGAAAGCGAACATCACGACGCTGCACTTTCTGCTCTACGTGCTTGCGCGGGCCGAGCGGCCGTCCGCGCGCACGCTCTGCGACATCAGCGGCCTCTCGCGCGTGACGATCTACCGCTACTTCGAAACGCTCGAAGCCATGTACGGAATCCGCGTGAAGTTTCACCCGATCGCGACGGGGCGTCGCGGCCGCACGGGCTACTACGCGCTCGAGAGTTGGGGAATCCTCAATGAAGCGGCCTTTTTGCGCTTCATGGATGAAAAACTCGAAGAACTCCACGGCAGGGAGCACGAAACGGCATGACCACGCAACCCCCATCCTCCAAGCACGGCTTTCGGGCGATTCCGCTCGAAGACTTCGACCGGGAGGCCGCGGAGCATTTCGCCCGCACGAACGGCACGAGCGTCGAGGAGGCGCTTTTCGAGTACGCGCGCGAGCAGTATCTGAATCAACTCCTCACCGAGTGGCAGAGCGCCTCGCAACTCTTTTGCCGCTTCATCGAAAGGATGGCGCCCCACGCGTCGCCCGCCGAAATCGTTCTTGCGCTTCGCGAGACCGCCAAGACCTACGACGACTTCGTGACGGCGGGCCTTTTGATGCGCGACGGCGTGAGGCTCCTCTTTCTCGTCAACGAGCTCGCGAGCCGCATCCTGAGCGTGCCTGCCCTGCGCGAAGAAGAGGAAAAGGCCGCCCGAACGAAAAACGAAGCGGCGCTTCGCTTTGCGCTCTTTGAAAAACTCCTCCCCAAGGCCCTCTACGGCCTCGTCGTGCGAAACGCACACTGCGCCGCCGACTGGCACAAACTCTATCCGGGCACCTGACAACTTGGCCCCCTCTTTGCAACCCGCCCCAAGACGCCGTCGTCCCGGCGGGTTCTCTCTCAAAAAAGGCGATGTTATTTTCCCGGAAAAAATCGTCGCCTCTTCTCCTCTCATTTCTCATTTTTTGAAAAATCCACTCCCCTCGAAAAGAGAAGAACTTTTCCTACACTCCTATTTTGCTTTTTCACGGCTTCGGAATTTGATACGGTCTTCAGCCTTCACGGCTCTTTTCGCCGCCCTGCGGGAGGGAACGTCGTTTCGACTCATTATGGTTATCCCTAAGCAACAAACGTTCCTCGAGAACGCACCGTCGCCCTCTCTCGGGCGTCCTTTTCCTCTCACTTTCGGAGACCACTACGCAATGAGCAATCAATCGTTGGAAACCGCTTTTCACCGTCACCTTCCCGACCGCATTCTGTCCCGAGAAATCCGTGAGCAGGCGCTCGAGCTCTTCGAGCAGGGGCTCGGGCACAAGTCGGTGGCGAAGCGCCTGGCGATTTCCCCGCACACGACGCGCGACTGGGGACGCGCCTTCCGCGAAAACCGCTTCTTCCCGGCCGTCTCGAAGCACCTCTACTGCTACGACGACGATGCCAAATCGGCCGTTTGGGCCCTTTCGCTCAAGGGGTTCACCATCAGTGAAATTTCTGAAAAGACGAACATCAGCCGCAGCACCTGCTACGCCTGGATCCGCGCGAAGCGCGACGCCAACGCCCGCCGTGCGAGCTGACTGACCGGAATAGGCCGGCGCAACAAAAAAGCGCCGGCTTTATTGTGTTCGAAGGAAGATGGTATTCTGGACGTTTTTGGTTGAGACACAGCGCGGATCATCTCTAAGATCCGCTTTCCAAAGAAGACTTTGCTTTTTCCGACAATCCTTTTTGATCATCGCCATCACATGAATAACATACTTGTTACTAACTGATGCGTTACCATTTTGGCATCCGTACAGAAAATGGGACCCCATCGTGTCGTACAACGCCAAGATCCTCCCGCCGTTTGAGTTCGGCGTTCCCGTCAGCGGCGAAACCTTCGCGGGCCGCACGGTGGAAACGCGGCATCTCTGCGCCAACTTTCGCCACGGGATCAATACGACCCTGATTTCGCCGCGTCGGACAGGGAAAACGTCGCTTGTTAACCGGACCATCCGTCTTTCCGAAAACGAGTCTCTCCGCATCGCTCGGTTCGATGCGCTGAAGTGCGCAAGCGACGAAGAATTTCTCACCGCCTTCGCAATCGCCGTCATACGGGCCGCGTCCGTCCTGCAGGAAAAACAGATGGCGTTGACCCAGCGCTTCCTGGCCCGGTTCGCCCCGAAGATCTCCCTCGGTACGGATTCAACAAACGACTTCTCCGTTTCGCTCGAAATCAAAAACATCCGATCCGAAGCCGAAAAAATTCTTCAACTGCCGGAAGACATCGCGGCCGCTGAAAACATTCGCATCGTCGTCTGCATCGACGAATTCCAGCAAATCGGAGAATTCGACGACTCCTTGTCCTTCCAAAAGCTCCTCCGCACCGTGTGGCAGCTTCAGAAGCATGTTTCATATTGCCGCGGCAGTCAAGGCAAGATGGAGAGACTCTTCGGCCCGCAAAACAGTCCCTTTTATCGCTTCGGCGACATGATGCACCTGCAGAGGATCAGACGAGACGACTGGGTCGAATTCATCATCCGACGCTTCAGGGATTCCGGCAAATCCATCACCGAAGCGATGGCCGGGCACATCGCCGACGCGGTCGAAAACCATCCGGCTTACGTACAGCACCTCGCGTGGTACGTGTGGCTGGAAACGAGCGGGGAAGTCCGGGAAGAGTCGTGCAACGTTGCGATCAAGAAGATGTTGGACGCCTACCACCCGATCTTTGCCGAGCGAGTTTCCCGATTGACGCTGCGGCAAAGAAATTTCCTCAAAGCTCTTGACGACGGCGTGCAAGCCGGCTTCACCCGACAAAAAACGCTCGAGCAATACCGATTGGGAAACTCGGCGAACGTCGCCCGAGTGAAGAAGTCGCTGATCGAAAAAGCACTGATCGCGCTCGTTGACACCGATCGGTGGGTCACCACGGACCCGGTGTTCCGACTTTGGCTTCGCCAAAGGTTCTGGTGCGCCTCCGGACCTTCTTTCTGAAGTACCGGTACAGTACACGTCACTTCTCCTTGGAAAACGCCGGACCCCGTCCCTCTCCCCTGATAGTCAATTTCCGATTAACTTAATCGCCGATTGACTAAATTTCCGATTGACTTCCCGCAGGGACACGGAGGCACTCCGGAAAAAGTACCGTGGTTTTCCTTGTTTTGACGGCTCGTCACGAAAGACCGTTCGGATAGAATGGTCGAACGGGCCCGAAGGCCCTCCGACCGTTTTGTCCCTTCTTCGGGAAGGAAAGGATTTCTTTTGAAGCGTCTCACCCGTTGGCTTTTCATAGCCGTACTCTCCCTGCCGCTTGCCGCGCAGAGCATCGTGCTCAACGCTCCGCGCGACGTGGAGGAGTACGCGGAGAAGACGCTCTTTACGGCCTTCGGCGGGCGCAGTCCCCGCACGCTCGATCCGCAGCGCTCCTATTCTTCGGACGAAACGGCCTACACCTACGGCATCTACGAACCGCTCTATCAGTACCACTACCTGAAGCGCCCCTACGCACTCGAGCCCCGCACGGCCGTGCGCGTGGTGGAACCGCGCTACTTTGACACGGACGGCAGGGAACTCCCCTCCGACGCCCCGGCCGAAGCGATCGCCGTTTCCGTCTACGACATTCCGATTCAAAAGGGCATCCGCTTTGCGCCGCACCCGGCCTTCGCGAAGGACCAGGACGGAAACTTCCTCTACCACGACCTTTCTTACGAAGAGGCGAAAACGAAGAGGAATCCCGACGACTTCGCCGAGCGCGGCACGCGCGAACTCACCGCGCACGACTACGTCCACGGCATCCGCCGCATCGCGAGTCCCCGCGTCGTAAGCCCCATCCTCGGAACCATGAGCGACCACATCGTGGGGCTTGAGGAACTCGCGCGCACGCTTCGCGAAAAGGACCGTCTCCTTCGGGAAAAGGAAGGAAGCGACGCCTATCTCGACATCGACGACGTCCCCTTCAAAGGGGCCGAGGCGCTCGACGACCATACCCTTCGCATCCGCGTAAAAGGCAAGTACCCGCAGTTTTCCAACTGGCTCACCATGGCCTTCTTCGCGCCCGTCCCGTGGGAAGCGGAAAAGTTCTATTCGCAGCGCGGCTTTCAGGAGAACAACTTCACGCTCAACACCTGGCCCGTCGGCACCGGCCCCTTCATGATGAGCGTCTTCGAGGAAAACCGACGCCACGAGATGGTCAAGAATCCCCTCTTTCGTTTCGTCCCCTATCCCTGCGAAGGGGAAGCGGGCGACAAGGAAAAGGGTTATCTCGACGCCTGCGGCAAACCCCTCCCGCTCGTCGACCGGGTCGTCTTCGAAATCGAAAAGGAAGCGGTGCCGCTTCAGACGAAATTCCTTCAGGGCTACTACGACAGTCCCTCGATCGACCGCGTCGACACGGGGCTCGGCTACCTCACCGCGATGGCGGACAGTCCCGAAAAACTCGCGCTCTACACGAAGAAGAACCTGCGCTTTCCCGAGACGGTCGAAGCGAGCTTCTGGTATCTGGGCTTCAACTGGCTCGACCCCGTCCTCGGAGGCGGCAAGACGCCCGAAGAGGCGCGGCGCGCAAGACTTCTTCGCCAGGCGATTTCGATTGCGGTCGACTGGGAGGAGAACATCGCGATCTTCCAGAAGAACCAGGGGATTCCCGCGCACGGGCCGCTCCCTCCGGGGCTCTTTGGCTGGCGCGACGACGGTCCCTCGGCCTTCAATCCGGTCGTCTACCGAAAGACCGAAGAGGGCCGCGTCGTGCGCCGTTCGATCGAAGAGGCGAAGGCCCTTCTCAAAGAGGCGGGCTATCCCGACGGGCGCGACGCCCTCACGGGAAAGCCCCTCATTCTCTCCTTTGACTATCAGAACGCCGCGCAGGGCTCCAAAGCCTATCTCGAGTGGTATCAGCGGCAGTTCGCCAAGCTCGGCATTCAGCTCGACATCCGCGCGACCGACTACAACCGCTTTCAGGACAAGATGAACCGCGGCGCCGCGCAGATCTTTCTCTGGGGCTGGGTCGCCGACTATCCGGACGCGGAGAACTTCCTCTTTCTCTTCTACGGCCCCAACGGCAAGGTGAAGCACGGAGGCGAAAACGCGGGAAACTACTCGAACCCCGCCTTCGACCGCGCGTTCGAGCGCATGAAGTGGCTCGAGGACGGCCCCGAAAAGGCGCGCGCGATCGACGAAATGATCCGAATTCTCCAGGAAGACGCCCCCATCATGTTCGGATACTATCCGAAGGCGGCCGCGGCCTTCCACGAGTGGGTCCTGAACGCCAAGCCCACGAGCATGGTGCGCAACTCCCTTCAGTACATCGGCGTCGACGAAAACCTTCGCGCCGAACGCATCCGCGAGTGGAACCGCCCCGTCCTCTGGCCGCTTCTTCTCATCGTGCCGATCGCGTGGATTCTCGTTCGGGCGCTTCGCGCCGAAGCGAGACGCCGTGAGGAGCGCCGCGCCAAACCGAGTCCGGAGGAAGCCCGATGATCGCCTATCTTTTCCGACGGCTCTTCTACGGAGCACTCATTCTCCTCGGGGTGAACCTCCTCACCTTCCTTCTCTTTTTCGCCGTGAACACGCCCGACGACATGGCGAGACTCGCCTTGGGCGGAAAGCGCGTCTCGGTCGAGTCGATCGAAGCGTGGAAGAGCGCCCACGGCTACGACCTGCCGCTCTTTTGGAACGAGAAGGCCCAAGGGACGGAGAGCGTGACGAAGACGATCTTCTGGACGAGAAGCGTCCCGCTTCTCTCCTTTGACTTCGGGATGAGCGATTCGGGCCGCGACATCACGACGGAAATCAAGACGCGCATGGTCCCGTCGCTTCTTCTCGCCGTGCCGACCTTCCTTTTGGGCGTGATCACGGTCGTGAGCGTGTCGCTTCTCGTCGCGCTTCTCCGGGGAACGCGCCTTGAAAAGGGCGCGATCGCCGCGGCCGTCGCCCTCATGTCGATTTCGAGCCTCTTTTACATCATCACGGGGCAGTGGCTCTTCGGGAAGGTGATGCAGCTCGTTCCGGTTTCGGGCTGGAGCGACGGCCCGGGCTGCGTCGCCTTTCTCGCGCTTCCCGTCGCGATCGGCGTCTTCGCGCAGTTGGGTTCGGGGACGCTTCTCTACCGCGCGATGTTCCTTGAGGAACTCAACAAGGACTACGTGCGCTGCGTTCGCGCCAAAGGGATTACGGAAACGCGGATTCTCTTCGGACACGTCCTTCGCAACGCCTCGCTTCCGATCGTCACCTCGACCGTCGCCGTCATTCCGTCGCTCTTCATGGGAAGCCTCATCATGGAGAGCTTCTTCGGGATTCCCGGACTCGGGAGCTACACGATCGACGCCGTGAACGCCCAGGACTTCTCCGTCGTGCGCGCCATGGTCTTTCTCGGAACGATCGCCTACATCGCGGGGCTCATTCTGACCGACGTCGTCTACACCTGGGTCGATCCGCGCATTCGACTCACGAACCGATAAGGAGCCGCCATGATCGTATTTCTCCCGACCGACGGCGTGATGCTCCTTCTTCTCGCGCTTCTCCTTCTCACGGTGCGCTTCGTCCTCACGCGCCCGAACCTTCGCGCCCGCTGGCGCGCGGTCTTCGCGGACGCGGGCGCGGCGTCCGCCGCGGTCGTTCTCGCCTTTTTCCTTACGATCGCGACGCTCGACTCGATGCACTATCGACCGGAACTGCCGCCCGGCCCAAACGGGGCGCGCGCCTACAGTCCCGCCACCGTCTCGGTCTTCGACACGCTCGTCTTCGACGTGCTCGACGCGGCGCATCCTGAACGAAGCTATTCGGCGCCCTTTGCGATGCGGGAATTCGACAAGACCACCGTCGTCACCGACTCGGGCCCCGTACGGGACTTTCAGCCGTTGAAGGTCGCCCCCCGCGCCGAAGACGCGTCCTTCCTTCTTCGGGGCCTTGCGGGCGGCGCCGCCGGACTTCTCGCCGCCCTCTGCGCGACGGGGCTTCTCGTCGCGGTGAAACGGGGTGAGAAGCGAGCTCTTCTCCGGCGCTTCACGTCGCCTTCGGGCGAGCGCTTCGCGCCCTGGCTCACCTTCACGGCGATCCTGACCCTTGCGGGCGTCGTTCTCGCCATCTGGCCCGTCTGTCACCCCTTCGGGACCGACGCCGTCGGCAACGACGTCCTCTACGAAGCGCTCAAGTCGCTTCGCACGGCGATCGTGATCGGGTCGCTTGCGACGCTCGCTACGCTTCCCTTCGCCGTCACGCTCGGCATGGCGGCGGGCTACTTCAAGGGACGCGTGGACGACGCGATCCAGTATCTCTACACGACGCTCTCCTCGATTCCGAGCGTCCTCCTCATCGCGGCCTCGGTGCTCCTCGTAACGGTCTTCATGGACCGTCACCCCGAATGGTGGCCGACGGGTCTCGAGCGCGCCGACGTGCGGCTCTTTCTCCTTGCGATCATCATCGGGATGACCGGATGGTCGACGCTCGCGCGCCTTCTGCGCGCCGAAACGATGAAGATCACGGCGCTCGACTACGTCACCGCGGCGCGGGCCTTCGGCGTGCCGCACGCGCGGATTCTGCGGCGCCACGTCCTCCCCAACGTTTTGCACATCGTCCTCATCGTGACGGTTCTCGACTTCTCGGGAATCGTCCTCTACGAAGCGGTCCTGAGTTACGTGGGCGTCGGGGTCGATCCTTCGATGAGCTCCTTCGGGACCATGATCAACGCGGCGCGAAGCGAAATGAGCCGCTCTCCCATGGTCTGGTGGAATCTCGCCGCGAGCTTTCTCTTCATGCTCTCGCTCGTGCTCTCGGCAAACCTCTTTGCGGCGGCAGTGCGCGACGCCTTTGATCCGCGCGCCGCGCTCAAACGAAAAGGAGGCGCAGAATGACCCGGGAAACGCTCCTTGACGTTCGGGGACTGTCGCTCTCGATCGACACCGATGAGGGAACGCTCGAAGCGCTCTCCGACATCACGTTTACGCTGGAACGAGGCGAAACCTTCGCGCTCGTCGGCGAATCGGGCTGCGGCAAGAGTCTCACGGCCGCGAGCCTCATGCGGCTCCTTCCCGAAAACGCGCGCGTCACCGCGGGGGAAATCCGTCTCGACGGGCGGGAGCTTCTCTCGCTTACGGAGCGCGAAATGCGCGAAGTCCGCGGCGCGAAGATCGCGATGGTCTTTCAGGAATCCTCCACGGCGCTCGACCCCGTGATGACGGTGGGCGATCAGCTCGTCGAAATGATCCGCGCGCACCGTGCGGTGTCTGCGGTCGAAGCGAGAAAGGAAGCGTCGGAGTGGCTCGACCGCGTGGGCGTTTCGCTCGGGGGCGACGCGCTCTCGCGCTATCCGCACGAACTCTCGGGCGGACAAAAGCAGCGCGTAATGATCGCCATGGCGCTTTCGGCCCGCCCCGACATCGTGATCGCCGACGAACCCACGACGGCGCTCGACGTGACGCTGCAGGCGCAGATTCTGAAGCTTCTCAAGGACCTGCAGAAGGAAACGGGACTCACGCTCCTTCTCATCACGCACGACCTCGCGGTCGTAAAGCAGACGGCCGACCGCCTCGCCCTCATGTACGCGGGCGAAATCGTGGAAACCGCGACGGTCGCGGACTTCTTCTCGTCGCCCCGTCATCCTTACGCGGGAGCGCTTTTGAACGCGCTCCCCGACACGGACCGAAAGAAGACCCTGCACCCCATCGAAGGGACGGTCCCGACGCTCGCGCCGCCGCCCGCGGGCTGCCGCTTTCGGGCGCGCTGTCCGCGCGCGACCGAGGCCTGTGCGCGGCACCCCGATCTGACGGAGGGACCCCACCCCGTACGATGCTTTTTCCCGGGCGAAAGCCTCGCCGAATCGACGGAAGACTCTCTCTGCGCGGATCTTCGGGAGAATCGTCCGCCGGTACTTGAAATTGCGAACCTCACGGTGACCTACGGCAGCCGCCGCTGGTGGCGTCCCGACGCCGCGAAGCCCGCCGTGCGGGGCGTCTCGCTCACGCTTGCCGAAGGGGAGACGCTCGCCCTCGTCGGCGAATCGGGATCGGGCAAGACCACGGCCGTCATGGCCGCGCTCGGCCTTCTCGGCCCCAAGGCCCGCGTCACGGGCTCCGTGCGCCTTCTCGGACGCGACGTGCTCGGCGCCTCGGGCGAAAACCTTCGCCTTTTGCGCCGAACCGCCCAGATCATCTTCCAGGATCCCTTCTCGTCCCTCGATCCGCGCATGACGGTGCGCGAAACGCTCGAAGAGGGCATGATCGCGCTTCACCCCGAATGGTCTTCCGAGGAGCGCTTCGAACGGGTACGGAAATTGCTTCGCGAAACGGGATTGCCCGAAAACGCGGCCGAGCGTCTTCCCCACGCCTTCTCGGGCGGACAGCGCCAGCGCATCGCCATCGCCCGGGCGCTCTCGGTCGAGCCGCGGCTCATCGTCTGCGACGAACCCACGTCGGCCCTCGACGTCTCCGTACAGGCGCAGATTTTGAATCTCCTATCGCGTCTGCAAAAGAGCTTCGGTTTGAGCTACCTCTTCATCACGCACAATTTCGGCGTCGTTCGGCACGTGGCCGACCGCATCGCCGTCATGCGCGCGGGCGAAATCGTCGAGGAGGGCGAAGCCGATCAAATCTTCTCCGACCCGCAGACGGACTACACGAAGAGCCTTCTCGCCGCCATTCCGAGGCTTTGAGCGTTGCTAGAAACGCCGTTACGATTCTTCTGCGTCGGCGTTTTTCCAGACAACGAAGCGGCGATCCTCTGCACTGTACACCAAAGCGACGCGAATCAACTTTTTCCCGTGAGGTCTCTCGCCATAACGTCTGGATTTGATTTGAGAAATCGCTTTCGTGAGGAGTGCCTCTGCCTTCTCCGTGGTCGCGGCGAACTTTACTTCAAACACCCAGTGCCATTCCCCGACAGTCACCTCCAAATCGCTGCGTCCGAGAGCGGTATGCACCTCAACTTCCGGCACCATGTCGGCTCCCATCATCAGAGCTTGGAGGTAACTCGTGCAGGCGGCTTCGTTAACCACGGGGTGTCGGTCGTAATTGAGTGCATTGAACGCCTCATTGAAGCGATTAATGACAGGAGCAATTTCACCTTCGCCGAGCAACTTCGTGAGCAACACGCCGTCAGCCGGGCGATATAAGCGACCGCCCAACAACTCCTTGGCATAGAGCTCAGCCATCGACATGGTCACTTCCTGATTCGGATAACCCAACGTCACGATACCGAAGTCATCGACGGACTTGATCGTGAGATAGCCGGTCTGCGTGAGCAAAATATCCCGATCGATGGTGGTGAGATCGCCGGGCGTGTTGAGGTCCGACAATTTAGCCTCTTTGAGCTCCGCAAAGTTTGCCGGATCTTCGAGCTCGTGCCCCTCAAGGTACTTCATCAATACAGTCGGGTGACCTCCACTCGCGAACCAGTAGTTCTGGAAACCTTGGTCGGGAGCATCCAAAAAATTGAGGACGGACCAAGGACAAAAAAGTTTCTTCGACGCACGCATGTCAAAGCAAAAGCCGTTGTAATGGGACCGCAAGCCATCGATCAACTCTTCCTCGGACATGGCCAACGTTTTGGCAGCCTTACTAAGGTAGTACCCAAAATTCTGCCGAATCTCCTCCTCGGTGTATCCCAAAAGGGCACCGTACGTAGGCGTCAATGTGATGTCAACGAGATTGTTGAGCTCAGAGAAAATGCTCGTGCTACTGAATTTTGTAATGCCCGTCAGAAAGAGAAAACGCAACGAACCCACATTGCTTTTCAGAGACAAAAAGAACCTTCTCATCTCAGAGCGAACGGCTTCGAAAAGTTCAGGATTGTTCAGACAGATCGTCAGCGGCGCGTCGTACTCGTCGATCAAAAGAACAAGCGACAACGAAGGTAGTTCTCCCATCCAATCGTCCAAATCAGCCAGATCATCGGACGAGTCTTCAGGCTGGAACCCAACTCTAGAGAACCTTTTGCAGATGTGACGGCGAAACTGATTGGAAAAATCCTCAATATTTTTAAATTCTTTCAGACGAGAAAAATCCAAGTGCACAACGTCATAGACCTTGTCCGTCCAAAGCGATTCGACGGCAAGTCCCCGGAAGTCCCGCAACCCAAACTTGAATAGCGACTCTAACGTAGATACCAGAAGCGACTTGCCAAAACGCCGCGGGCGTGCCAGAAAAACACCGCGGGGAGCAACCGCCAATTGATGGATCAAAGCCGTCTTGTCGACATAGATGGCGTTGCTCTCGCGAAGGGCATGAAAATCGGCTTGTCCGACAGGAAGGATTTTTTCTGCACTCATCATCTGGTTTCTGGGGAAAATTCGGCACTCGGTTACGGATCAGTATATAGAACTGTCCGCTCCAAGCTCTGAAACTTTCCTCCCTCTCATCGTTTGGCATAGACTAAGGACTTCCCGGGAAGAAAAGCAAAAGAGCTTCGGTCTGAGTTACCTCTTCATCACGCACAATTTCGGCGTCGTTCGGCACGTAGCCGACCGCATCGCCGTCATGCGCGCGGGCGAAATCGCCGAGGAAGGCGAAGCCGATCAAATCTTCTACGACCCGCAGACGGACTACACGAAGAGCCTTCTCGCCGCCATTCCGAGACTCTGAAAAAAAATCGTATAATCGTATAATACGATTGTAAGATTCGGCGAAAATCCTTGCAGTGCATAGCATTTCACCTAATAGCAAGCTGAATCGTCAAGCTCGATTCTCGATGAAGTACGCCGTCGGAAAGACGCCATGTCAGTCCGGCAACTGCGTGCGGTGCACAAAAAATCTCCACGAACCGAGCACAAGGCGGACTGCCCGGGAACGCAATGCCGTCCCTCGACGTTTGGCGTAGACTGGACGTTTGTCAGGAAGAAACAAAAGAGGGAAAACCATGCGAAAGGATTTGAACCGCTCCAACGTCCCGCAGGAGGAGAAGGACGATGCGCCGGTTGAGGCGCACGAAACCCGAGAGGACGTTCACCCCGTCAATCTCGTCTTTCCGGAAGACCTCCCGCCCGATCCCGCCGCCCACGCGCACGTGCGCCGTCCGCGTCTGTGGCCGCCGCGCGGGAAGGAAGCTTCGCTTCGCTGGCTCGAGGCGCCGCTTGAAGCCGCGCATCAGGAAGCCAGAGAAGCCGATCGCCGCACCCTGATTCTTCTGACGGGGCCCCGCGCCTCGGGCGCGCCCGCGCTCTTTGCCCAGACCCTCCCCCACGTGCACGGAATCGACTTCGACGTCGACGCCGAACAGCGGGAGGCGGAAGGGGCGCCGCGCAATCTTCTCGCCCGCTACGCGGCCCTTTCGACCGCCCTCTTTCTCAACGTGCAGCGCGCGCCGCAGTTTGCGGCGCTCCTTGCCGGACTTGCGGGCACCCGGCTTGACGACCCCGACGTCAAGGCTCCCAAGGTCGTGATCGCCCACGCTTCGGCGGAACTTCCCGTTTTTGCGGACCTCGCGTCCAATCCCTTCGTGAAGAGATTGCGTCTTCGCACGCTCGTTCAGGGGGAATTGACGGGGATTCAGCCCGATTTTCCGGAGCGTCTCCTCGCACACGACTTCCCCTCGCAGCTCTCGCACGACGAGAGCAACCGCGACCTCATTCTCGAAATCGCCATGCACGGGGGCTATCCCGAAGGACGCCTCGGCACCGCGGACGAACGGCACGACTTCTTTCACGACCTCGTCCGAAAAATCTGCTCGACGGACCTTGATGCGGTGAGCCGGCTTCGCAGCTGCATGACGCTGCGCAAGGTCTACCGAACCGTGGGCGCCGCGTCGGGCGAGTCGCTCAACGTGTCGAAAATCGCCGAATTTCTCGGTCTCGGCCGACCGCTCGTGAAACGCACGATCGACGCGCTCGAAGCGCTCTATCTCGTCGACGCCCTCCCCGCCTGGCCGGAAGGAGAAAAGCTCGGCCGCGCCCTCAAGAGCGCGAAGCACTACGTGACGGATTCCGGGTGGCTCTGCGGCCTTCTCGGCTTTTGCGATTCGGATCCCTGCGCCCTGCCGCCGGGGTCCGAGGGCATCGTCGAGCGCCTCATCGCGGGGTGGACCCGCGCGCAGCTCGCCGCCCTCACGGACGTGCGTCCCGAGTGGCGGCTCTGGCACTTCGCCCTGAGAACGGGCCTTTCGATTCCGATGCTTTTGGAAAACGAAAGAACAGGCGCCCTCGTCGCGATCGAAACCTCTTCGCGCGAGAACGCCGGTCCCGAAGACTTCGTGCGGCTTCGCAAATTCCGCGCGCTCCTCAAGGACCGTCCCGTCACGCTTCTGCGTTTGTACTGCGGACAGACCGTGCAGAGCTTTGACGAAAACGAGGTCGCGCTACCCCTCGCCTTTCTCTGGCGATGAGGGTGAGGCGCTAGGAGGGATCCGCGCCCGCGGGGCGCGGATGCTCAGCGGTCCTTGGCCGCGAGGAAAAGAACGACGCGGGTGCCGCCCTCTTCCGACGCGCGCTCGACCGTCACTTCGGCGCCGATTCGCGAGGCGCGCTCGCTCATGATCGAAAGGCCCACATGGCGGCCCTTTCTCGACTCCACGAGCTTTTCGTCGATCCCCACGCCGTCGTCCTCGACGACCACGCGCAGGTCGTCGTAGTTTTCGACGACCACGTTCACGTGCGAGGCCCGGGCGTGCTTGCGCACGTTGCTCAGGGCTTCCTGAATGATGAAGATCACCTGCACCTTCTGGCGGTCGGTGAGTTCGGGGCCGCGCTCGACGACGCGAAGCGACGCCTCGACGTTCGCCTGCGCCTCAAAGCGGTTGATGACGGTGCGCACGCCGTCGATGAACTTTTCCTTGTGCACGCGCTCGCGGAAGTTGAGAAGGAGTTCGCGCACGTCGTCGTAGCACTCCTGCAGACCCGTTCGAATGGCGGCGAGCGATTCGTCTCGCAGGGCGTCGTCCTTCTTTTCGATGGCGCTCGTCAGGAACTGCACCTGCAGGTTGAGGTAGGAGAGCGCCTGCGCGATCGAGTCGTGCAGGCCCCGCGCCATGAGCTGGCGCTCCTGCACGACGGCGTAGAGGCGTTCACGCTCGTTCAACTGTCCGTTTTCGATCGCAACCGAGAGGTGGGTCACGAGGCTTTCCAAGAGCTGCACGCGCGGAATCCCGAGCGTGAGGGGCGACCGGTAGAGAAGCGCGAGAACGCCGAGCTGGGCGTTCGTGCCGCGCACGGGCACGCAGTAGACCGTCTCGTAGCCCTTCGCGCGAAGCGCCGTGATCATGCGGCGCGGATCGGCAAAGCGAAGCGGGATGCGGATCGTTTCGCCGCGCGCGAGGCACTGCTCGAGAAAGTTCGGGCCGTCCTTCACGCTTTCGAGTTCGGAGACGATGTCGGCTTCCACCTCGGACGTGGCTTCAAGCCGCAGGGCGGGTTCCTCTTCGCGGCGCAGAAAGAGCGCCGCCGCATCGGCGTCGAGCGCGCGCTTCGTGCGCTCGACGAAGCCTTCGAGCGTCTCGTTCATCGTGCGCTGATGCGAGAGAAAGCTCGTCGCCCCGTAGAGGTCTTCGAGCTGACGGTTCTGCACTTCGAGCGCCTCGGTCTTGTCGGCCACCTTCCTTTCGAGGTTGTTGTAGAGGTCCTGCAGGCGGTCGGCCATGTGATTGAACCCCACGCCGATCAGATTGATTTCGTCTTCGCCCCGCATCGGAAGGCGCTGCGACAGGCGTCCGTTCGAGAGAAGGAAGATCCCGCGCCCGAGGATTTCGAGCGGATGAATCACCCACTTCACGAGGAGCACCATGATGACGAAGAGGCTCCCGACGGCGAGCACGATCACGAGCCACTGAATCGTCTGCAGCTGCGAGAGATAGTCGTTGCGGCGCTCTTCGACCTGGTTCGAGAAGACGGAAAGCCGCTCGACGTAGAGATTCACCTGCGAGAGGCGGTTCTCCTCGCCCGAGTCGGCGAGAAGAATCGGCATGATGTCGCGCCGCCACGAGGCTTCGAGCTCGTGCAGATGCGTTTCGATCTCCGGACTTCTCGGCAGACGCCATTCGCTTCCCGTCAAAAGGCGGTTCATCTCGACGTTGAAGGCGTCGATTTCGGCGCGCAGATCGGCGCGCGCGGCGTCGTCATGCGCGAGAAAGCCGCAGCGGTAGGCGTGGTGACGCAGTTCCCCCACGGTTCGCACCGTGGCGGCGCTCGCTTCGAGCTCCCAGTTGAGAAGCATCGTGTAGCCCACCGACACGACGATGAAGCTCACCCACAAAAGCGTGAGGAGCAGGAGTCGCGTCGAAAGACTCGTGAAGGCGCGGAGAATTCGTTGCATGCCGATTCGTCAGAAGAGTTTGGGTTCCGGATCGTCGCAGATTTCGATCTTGAGGCCCCCTTCGGTCGTCGCCTCGGGTTCGGGTTCGACCGCGAGCGCCTCCAGGGCTTCGGCCTTCCAGGTGAGCGGCAGGGTCTTCCCCTTGCGGGCGCGCTTGGCGATGTAGTCGCCGATCGCGCGGCGTCCGAGGAGCTGTTCGCGGGCCTTGCCGCCGCGGCCCGTGCCGCGCACGAGAAGACCGCGGTCGTTGACGGCCGTGACCGTGAGAAGCTTCGCGTCTTCGTCGAGACCCATGAGCATGACGCCTTTGCCGCCCGCGGAGAGGAGACGCACTTCGGAAGCGTCGAAGACGAGGAGCCGGTTCTTCGCCGCAAGGCACGCAAGAAGCGGATTCGCTTCGTCGAGCGCCACCATGCCGATGAGGGCGCTTCCGTCTTCGGGCTTGAAGAAGGCCTTCCCGGCGCGCGGACGCGCCACGAGGTCGGACGTGCGGCACACGAGCCCCAGACCGTTGTCGGCGTAAAGAAGCACGCGCGTCTTTTCGTCCGCCGCAACATAGTCGACGATTTCACCGCCCTTTTCGAGGTCGATGAAGGCCGAAAGCGGCTGGCCGTCCGAGCGGCCGCCCGGCAGCGCCGACACCGCGATCGTGTAGCTTCGGCCCGTCTGCGAGAGCGCGCAGATCGAGTCCGTCGTGCGGCACTCGATCGTCTTCAAAACGGCGTCGCCCACGCGCAGATTGAGGGCGGAGAGATCGTAGTCGTGGCCCGAACGGGTCGTGAGGAATCCCTTTTCGGTGATGATCACCGTCACGGGACTCGAGGGGACGCTCGCTTCGTTCTGGGCGACGCGCGCCTCTTCGATGAGCGTGCGGCGGTCGTCGCCGAACTTCTTGACGGCGTCGTCCACTTCGCGCGCCACCTGACGGCGAAGCAGCGCTTCGCTCCCGAGAAGGCGTTCGAGCTTGCGGCGTTCCGTTTCGAGTTCGTCGATTTCCTTTTCGATCGCGATCGCGGCGAGCTTGGCGATCTGGCGCAGACGCATCTCGAGAATGTCCTCGGCCTGACGGTCCGAGAGCGGGAAGGCTTCCATCAGGGCCTTCTTCGGCTCGTCGGCGTGGCGGATGATCTCGATCACGCGGTCGATGTTGAGGAGAATGAGACGGCGCCCTTCGAGGACGTGCAGGCGGTCGTTCACATCGTCCAAACGCGCCTGCGAGCGGCGCCGCACGGCGTTCAGACGGAAGGAGACCCATTCGCCCAGGATTTCCATCAGGCCCTTCTGACGGGGCTTGCCGTCGATCCCGAGCATGACGAGGTTCACCGAAACGTTCGACTCGAGCTTCGTCTGCGAGAGAAGGGCCGAGACGAACTCCTCGCGGTTCACGCGCGAGGTGCGCGGCTCGAAGACGAGCCGTACGGGGACGTCGCGCCCCGACTCGTCGCGGGCGCGGTCGAGGAGCGCGAGAAGCGCGGTCTTGGCCTGAATCTGTTTCGGAGAGAGACTCTTCTTTCCCTTCGGGACCTTCGGGTTCGTGATGTCGTCGATTTCGCTCAAGACCGAGGCGGACGAGGCTTCGGGCGGGAGTTCGTCAAAGACGAGCTGCCACTGACCGCGCGCCATCTCTTCGAAGTGGTAGCGGGCGCGCACCGTGATCTTGCCGCGGCCCGTACGGTAGGTGTCGCGGATGACGTCGGGCGACGAAATGATCTGACCGCCGCAGGGGAAGTCCGGCCCGGGGAGCTTTTCGAGGACTTCCTCGAGGGTCGCCTCAGGCTTTTCGAGAAGGAGCTTCACGGCCTCGGCCGTTTCGCGCAGATTGTGCGAGGGTATCGACGTGGCCATGCCGACCGCGATCCCCGAGGAGCCGTTCAGAAGCACGAAGGGAAGCTTCGCGGGGAGTTCCACGGGTTCGCGGAAGTTACCGTCGTAGTTGGGCACGAAGTCCACCGCTCCGCTTTCGACTTCGTCGAGGAGGAGTTCGGCGATCGGCATGAGGCGCGCTTCGGTGTAGCGCATGGCGGCCTGACTGTCGCCGTCGCGCGAGCCGAAGTTGCCCTTCCCGTCGATCAGGGGGTAACGGAGCGAAAAGTTCTGCGCCATGCGCACGAGGGCGTCGTAGACCGACTGGTCGCCGTGCGGATGGTATTTACCGAGCACGTCGCCCACCACGCGGGCGGACTTCACGGGCTTTTTGCCGGCCGAGAGCCCCATCTTGTACATGTCGATCAGAATGCGGCGCTGCACGGGCTTTTGCCCGTCCGAAACGTCGGGAAGCGCGCGGCTCTTCACGACCGACATGGCGTACTCAAGGTAGGCGCGGCTCGCGTAGCGCGCGAGCGTGAGCTGCCCGGCCTCCTCTTCGTCGCCCGTCATGGCGGCGCTGACGGGGTCGAATCCCGACCCCGGCGCGTCGTCGCCCGAGGCGTCCTCCGTCTCGTCCGAGGCTTCGCCGTCCTCCGACGCCTCGGCCTCCTCTTCGGAGGTCTCGCCGGAGGTTTCGTCGGACGGCTCTTCGTTCGTCTCTTCGGCTGCCTCTTGGGCGAGCGCGGCGTCTTCCGTTTCCGGGACCGCGTCCGCCGCCTGCGCCTGCGGCGCCTCGGCCTGCGCTTCGGGGAGATCGTCTTCGTAGACAAGGTCGATCGAATCGAAGAGGCCCCCCAAGGCGCCCTCGTCCATGCCCTGCTTTTTCTTCGTCATTGATTTTCTCTAGTCAGCGTTCTTACACGTCGAGCTCGGCCCGATCGCCCCAGGTTTCCATCCACACGCGTCGGCCCGCAGCCGACTTCGAGCCCATCAGAAGGGTCATCACGCGGCGCGTGTCTTCGTTCGAGAAGGACCCGATCCCGACGGGGAGAAGGCGGCGCGTCTCGGGCGAGAGGGTCGTTTCGGCCAACTGATCGGCCTCCATTTCGCCCAGGCCCTTGAAGCGCGAAATGACGAGCTTCTCGGCGTCGTAGCCTTCCTTCTTCAGAAGTTCGATTGTGCGGTCGCGCTCCCGATCGTCGAGGCAGTAGATCTTCCGCTCCTTCTTCTTGCCGCGCGGCGGCACGTCGACGCGGTAGAGGGGCGGCATCGCCACGTACACGTGACCGAGCTCGATGAGCTTCGGGAAGTGACGGAAAAAGAGCGTCAGAAGCAGCACCTGAATGTGGCTTCCGTCCACGTCGGCGTCCGAGAGAATGCAGATCTTGCCGTAGCGCAGCCCCTTGAGGTCGGGGTCGCCGTGCTGCGGATGCGGATCCACCCCGATCGCCGCGGCGATGTCGGCCACGGTTTCGCTCGCGAAGACTCCGTTCGTGTCGGTGTCCCAAGTGTTGAGGATCTTCCCGCGGATCGGGAGAATCGCCTGAAATTCCTTGTCGCGCCCCGACTTCGCGGAGCCGCCCGCGGAGTCCCCTTCGACGATGAAGAGTTCGTTGCGGGTGATGTCGTCCGTTTCGCACTCGGTGAGCTTGCCCGGGAGCACCGTCACGGTGCCCGCCTTCTTCTTGGCGTGCTTGGCGGCCTGACGCTGACGCGTCTGCGCCTGGCTCAGGAAGAGTTCGGCAAGCTTCTTGCCTTCTTCGACGTGGTCGTTGAGCCAAAACTCGAACTGCGCGCGCACGAAGCTCGAGACGAGCTTCAGGGCGTCGCGGGAGGTGAGCTTTTCCTTCGTCTGGCCCTGAAACTGCGGGTCGAGACTGCGCGTCGCGAGAATGAAGTTCGCGCGGCTCCAGACGTCTTCGGCGAGTACCTTCACGCCCTTCGTCTGCAGGCCGTGCACCTCCATGAAGGCCTTCACGGCCTGAAAGAGGCCGTCCTTCAGACCCGATTCGTGGGTGCCGCCCTGCGGGGTCGGAATGAGGTTCACGTAGCTCTCGCGCACGAGCGCGCCGTCGGCCGTCCAGACGACCACCCATTCGGCGCCTTCGCCCTTGGCGAAGCCTTCGGCTTCGTCCTCGGCATAGCCCTTCGCCTCAAAGGGTTCGGCCACGGCTTCGCCCGTGAGTTCGGAGAGGAGATATTCCTTCAAGCCGCCGTCGTAGCGCCAGACGGTTTCTTCGCCGCGCTTTTCGTTCTTGTAGCGAACCTCGCAGTCGGGGAGCAGCACCGCCTTCGAGCGCAGAAGGCGAACGAGCGCCGCCTCGGGAATCTCGGGGCTGTCGAAATACTTCGGATCGGGCCACACCGTCACGCGGGTGCCCGTGCGGCTCTTGGGCCGGGGCGACGGACGCTGTTCGATCGGTCCCTGCGGAAAACCGTCCGCGAAGGTGAGGGTCGACTCAAGGCCCTCGCGCCAGACAGTCACCACCATTTTGCGCGAGAGCGCGTTCGTCACCGAAACGCCGACGCCGTGCAGGCCCCCCGCAAAGGAGTAGGGACCCGAGCCGTCGGTCTTGGCGAACTTCCCGCCCGCGTGCAGACGCGTGAAGACGAGTTCGAGCACCGAAATGCCTTCCTCCTCGTGAATCCCCGTTGGAATCCCGCGGCCGTCGTCTTCGATGGTGACGGAACCGTCGGCCGCCACCGTCACGTCGATGCGGCTGCCGAAGCCGTTCTGGACTTCGTCGGTCGCGTTGTCGAGCACTTCCTGGATGATGTGCAGGGGATTGTCGGTGAGCGTATACATGCCCGGGCGCTGCTTGACGGGTTCGAGCCCCTTCAACACCCGAATGGAATGCGCGTCGTACGCTTCACGTGTCTTCGTTTGAGCCATGTTGGGATGAGTCTCTTATTTTTTTCCGAAAGCGTTCATTGTAACAAAGCTCGGCGGCGTCACCGCCGCCGAGACATCCCGAGCCCCCCTCTCGACACACTTCGAGTCCGCTACAATCAAGAGATTCACTCATTTTTCACGGGGCAGGCATGGCCAAATACACCTTGGGTTTCGACGCCGGTACGCAGAGCGTCAAAGTCGCCGTTTACGACGAAGCGATGCAGTGCGTCGCACAGAAAAGCTACCCGACGACCCTTACCTATCCGCAGCCGGGCTGGGTGCAGATGGACGTTGAGGAATACCTCACGCTTACGATCCGCGCCGCCCGCGACGTCACGGACGAAATGAAGGAAAAGGGGCTCGACCCCGCCGGCATCGCGGCCGTCATGGGCGACGGCATCATCTGCGGGATCGCGGGCGTCGACGCGGAAGGCCGCGCCGTCACGCCCTACATCAACTATCTCGACAGCCGCACGACCGAAGACGTCGAAGCGATCACGGCGATGGGGCTCGACATCTGGGCGCGCGAAACGGGCAATCCCCAGCCCTCCCCCATGTTCCCGGCGATGTTTGCGCGCTGGTTCCTCAAGAACTGTTCCGAAGAGGTCCGCGGCAAGATCGTGAAGTTCGTCCACGACGCCCCCTTCATCCTCATGCACTTCGCGGGCCTCAAGGGAAAAGACGCCTTCATCGACTGGGGCACCATGTCGGGCTGGGGCCTCGGCTACAAGGTCGAGGAAAAGGTCTGGTCCGACGAACAGCTTGAAATCCTCGGGATCGACCCGAAATACATGCCCCGCATCGTGAAGCCCTGGGACCGCGTGGGATCGGTGACCGAAGAAATTGCGCGTGAGACCGGTCTTCCCGCCGGCATTCCCGTCCTCGCGGGCGCGGGCGACACCATGCAGTCGATGCTCGGAAGCGGGATCTTCGAAGCGAACCGCGGCGTCGACGTCGCGGGGACCTGCGCGATGTTCTGCGTCTCGACCAAGGGGATTGTCCCCGAACTCTCGCGCCCGGGGCTCGGACTCATCTTCAATTCCGGAACCCTTCCCGACACCTACTTCTACTGGGGCTTCGTGCGCACGGGCGGATTGTCGCTGCGCTGGTTCAAGGACAACGTCGCACAGCACCCCGAAAGCGGCGAACACTACCGCAAGATGAGCGAAGAAGCCGCCAAGGTGCCCGCGGGCGCCAACGGCGTGCTCTTCCTTCCCTACCTCACGGGCGGCACGGGCGAAGAAAAGGACGCGAGCGGGTGTTTCCTCAACATGACGATGGACGACGATCAGTTCGTCATGTGGCGCGCCGTACTTGAAGCGATCGCCTACGACTACCGCGAACTCGCCGCGGCCTACCGCTCGGCGGGCGTCAATCTCGACCGCATCACCGTGACGGAAGGCGGCAGCCGCGACGCGCTTTGGAATCAGATCAAGAGCGACATGCTCGAAGCGACCGTGGTGCGCTACCGGAACGCCGGCGGCGCCGTGCTTACGAACGCGCTCTTCGGCGCCTGGGCCACGAGCGACCGCGCGAGCGACGTCTCTGCGATCGTCGAACTTCTCTCGAAGGCGATCGTCGAGGACGCCGAATACAAGCCCGATCCCGAAACCTCGCGCCTTTATGAAAAGATCGGCGCGATGCGCGCGAAGCTCATCCGCGAGGACATGCGCGAGGCCTTCCGCAACCTCGTCGCGATCCGCAGTCTCTGAGGTTCGTGATGGCGGAGCGCTTTGTCCGAACCGTTCTCGGTCCCTTCAAGCTTGAAGAGGATTCGGGCGCGCTCGCCGCGCTCGAACCCGTCGACCGTCTCCCCGAAGGAAAAGCCTTCGGCGGCGCTTCGACGGACCTCCTTGCGCACACGGAAAAAGCGCTCCTTGCCTATCTCGCGGGCGAAGCGTCCGACCTCGCCCGCCTTCCCGTGCTTCTTTCCAGGGCGCCCTTTGCGCGCAAGGTGCTCGAAGCGATGCGCGCCATTCCCCTCGGCGAAACGAAGACCTACGCCGAAGTGGCCCGCCTCGTCGGGCACGAGGGTGCGGCGCGGGCCGTGGGCAGCGTCTGCGCCAAAAACCGACTTCTCTTCGTTCTCCCCTGCCACCGCATCGTCCCGACGACTGGCGTCGGACACTATCGGCTCGGAAGCGACGTTAAGCGCCGTCTCCTCGCCTTGGAAAGAGGCGACGCCGACGCATTCCGACCCAGAACGGTCTTCGTCACCTCGGACGAAGCCATGGCGCACCTCGCCCGACTCGGCGCGAACTGGGCGCGGCTCGTCGAAGAGACGGGACCGCTATCACGCCCGATCATTCCGGACCTTTTCGAAGGACTCGTGCGGTCGTTCACGAGTCAGCAGATCAGCGTCAAGGCGGCCGCCGCCATCATGGGGCGGCTTCGCCAAAACTGCGGGCCTCTCACGCCCGAACATCTTCTGACGGTTTCCTTCGAAGAACTCCGCACGCAGGGACTCTCCGCCAACAAGGCGAAGTGGATCCGCAGGGCCGCGGAACGCTTTGCGGCCGGGGAGTTCAAGAACGGTCTTCTCCTGCGCCTTGAAGACGAAGAACTCGTTGAAAAGCTCGTCACGCTCGACGGCGTCGGCCGTTGGACGGCCGAGATGATCGCGCTCTTCACCCTCGGACGCGACGACGTCCTGAGTCTCGGCGACCTCGGCATCCGCCGCGGGCTCGAGCGTCTCTACGGACATCCCCTTTCCAAAGACGAAATGCTGCGCGTCCGGCGCCGCACGTCGCCCTTCGGGAGCGCCGCGTCGCTCTACCTCTGGCATCTTGCGTCGGGCGGCGGCGTCGCCGACTGACATCTTTTCGGGGATCCCGAACGCCTTCGCGGAATCGTTAGAACGTAGAATGACGTTCCTTTTTCGACTTTCCGCGAGTTTTCCATGACCGACGCCCCGTCCCGCACGTCCGCTTCTCCCCGCCGCAGTCCCGCGCCCTACGAAATCATGGCGCCCGCAGGAAGCTGGGAATCCCTTTCGGCCGCCCTGCAGGCGGGGGCCGACGCGGTCTACTTCGGCATGGGCTCGCTCAACATGCGCTCCCTCGCCGCCAAGACCTTCTCGCTCGAGGACCTTCCCGAAATCGTGCGGCGCTCGCGCGAGGCGGGCGTGCGAACCTATCTCACGGTCAACACGGTGCTCTACGACGAAGACCTCCCGCTCATGCGCGAAATTCTCGAGCGCGCCAAGGCGGAGGGCGTTTCCGCCGTCATTCTCTCCGACGCCGCGGCCCTCACCTACGCCCAGGCGATCGGGCTCGAGGCGCACCTCTCGACGCAGCTCAACATCTCAAACGTCGAGGCGCTTCGCTTTTACGCGCAGTTCGCCGACGTCTTCGTTCCCGCCCGTGAACTCCGACTCGAACAAATCGGCGCGATCGCCGAGGCGATCCGGCGCGAGGGCATCACGGGTCCCTCGGGAAAGCCCGTGCAGATCGAAGCCTTCTGTCACGGGGCGCTCTGCATGGCGGTGTCGGGGAAATGTCACCTGAGCACGCACACGCGCGGCAAAAGCGCGAACCGGGGCGAATGTCTGCAGAACTGCCGCCGCACCTACCGGCTCGTCGACGCCGAGCGCGGCATCGAAATCGACGTGGAGGGGCGGCGCTTTCTCTCGCCCAAGGACCTGAAGACGATCGGCTTCATGGACCGCATGGTGGCCGCTGGCGTCACGGTCTTCAAGATCGAAGGCCGCGCCCGCGGGCCCGAATACGTCCGGACCACGGTGGAATGCTATCGGGAAGCCCTGGACGCCGTGCTTGAAGGCCGCTGGACGGAAGCGATGCGCACCGCCTGGGACGAGCGCCTCGCGCGCGTCTTCAACCGCGGCTTCTGGGACGGCTGGTACCTCGGCGCCGAAACGATGGAGACGACGAAGGACTACGGCTCGAGCGCCACGGAAAAGAAGGTCTACGTCGGAAAGTGCCTCAACTATTTCGCCAGGTCGGGCATCGGCCACTTCCGGCTCGAGGCGGGGACTCTTCGCAAGGGAGACCGATATCTCGTCACGGGCCCCACGACGGGGGCCGTCTACGGAAACGCGGAGGCGATGCGCGTGAACGAATCCGAGGCGGAGAACGCCGAAAAGGGCGCGGAAGTCACCTTCCGCGTCCCCGAGCGCATCCGCGAACACGATCGGCTCTACCGGCTCGATCCGGCCGTCTGACGGTTTTTCGACGGAAAAAAGAAAGGGAGAAGCGTTTGGCACTTCTCCCTTTTTTGACGCTCATAAAGAGGTCTTACGGTTCCTGATCCTTCTTCCCTTCGATGAAGTCGGGACGCAGGATTTCGCTCTTCATCACCGCCTTCAGAGCGGAGAGGTAGGCGCGGCGGTCGGCTTCGCCGTAAATCGCGGCGATTTCACGACGGAGCGCTTCGATTTCCTCGGGCTTAGACTCCGGCATGCGGCGTTCGGCCACGTAACCCACGATGTAGGCGCCGCCCGGGACGGCCGTGCCCGTGAAGGTCGGGAGCTGCTGCGACGGAATCGAGATTTCGCGGTTGACGAGGGCTTCAGGCTGGCCCTTCGGGTTCTGACGCGAGACCCAGATCGGTTCCGAGAAACCGTCGAGCGACTTCGACTCGAGCACTTCGGCGAGCTTCTTTTCCCCTTCGGCCTTCGCCATGGCGGCGGCCTTTTCGGTCTTGATCGCTTCGACGATGCGGACCTTCACCGCGTCGAGCGGCTGCAGGGCGGTCGGGAAGTGTTCGACGACGCGGGCGGATACGAGCGTGTTCGAAGCGACTTCGACGGCGGAGGTGTTGCGCTTTTCGCTCAGCGCTTCTTCGCCGAAGAGGTGTTCGACGACGCGGTCGTTGATCACGCGCTTCAGCGCCGGATCCTCGACGCCTTCGCGCGTCACGTTTTCGGCCGTTTCGATCTTGAGGCCGAACTTCTCGGCCACGGGCGCGAGCGTGTCGGACTGTTCGTAGACCATGTTCGTGAACTCGTCGGCGGCTTCGGAGAAGGCGCGGATCGCCATCTGTTCGACGTATTCGCGTTCGATTTCGCCGCGGACTTCCTCGAACTTCTTGACGTGCTGATCGCGCACGTCCGTCACGTAGATGATGTGGTAGCCGAATTCGGATTCGACCGGACCGACGATGTCGCCCTTCTTGGCGGCGAAGACGGCGTCTTCAAAGGGCTTCACCATGACGCCCTTGCCGAAGTAGGAGAGGTCGCCCCCGTCGTTGGCGGAACCCGTGTCGACGGAATTGGCCTTGGCGAGTTCGCCGAACTTCGAGGGATCGGCCTTGGCTTCGGCAACCAGCGCTTCGGCCTTCTTCAGGGCCGCGGCCTTGTCGTCGCCGAACTCAAGAAGAATGTGGCTCGCGCGTCGTTCTTCCGGAACCGACCAGCGGTTCTGGTTCTGTTCGTAGAAGACCTTGACTTCCTCTTCGTTGGGCTTGACGTCCTTCTTGAAGTCTTCGGGCGAGAGGACGACGTACTCGATCTTGAGGTGTTCGGGCGAGTAGAAGTCGTTTTCGTGCGACTTGTAGTAGGCGGCGACCTCTTCGTCGGAGGCCTTCGCTTCATCGTAGTAGTCGCCCACGTTGAAGATCATCGTGCGGACCTGGCGCTCTTCGGCGAGGATGTCGTGGAGATCCTGAGCGAGGGCCTTGGGCGCGGGGTGCGTCGCGGAAACGCCCGAGATGAGCGTGTTCTTGGCGAGGTCCTGACGGAGTTCGTAGACGAACTGCTCGTCGCTCTTGCCCTGGCTGCGCAGGAAGTTTTCGTAGAGTTCCGGCGAGAACTGGCCGTTTTCCTTGAGCGCGTCGGCGTTCTTGACGAGGGCGATCGCTTCGGCTTCCGAAACCGTCACCCATTCCTTCGCAACCGTCTGCGCCACGGCCGAGTCGTCCATCATGGACTGCAGAATGGCGGCGCGGGCTTCGGCGTTGTCGAGCATGTTCGGACGGAAGGCTTCGCCCAACTGCTGCTGCAGATTCTGCAGCTGCTGACGCTGCGCCATGTCGAACTGCTCGGGCAGGATGGGAACCTCTCCCACGCGGGCGATCGCGTTGTCGTCGGTCGACATGCGGCTGTAGCTGTAAATGCCGGTGACGACAAAACTAGGAATAATGAGCACCATGGCGATGAACATCAGCCAGCGCTTGTGCGTACGGAATGCCTGAAGCATGAAACTTCCCTTTTGAGAATCCGATCGTTGTGACGTGCCCCGCAGTCTTTGCAAACGGACCGAAGGACGGACGGCCGTCGACGGAGACGGTCGTCTGCGCGCGAAAAAAGTCCGCGCGCGAAAGCGTCTATTTTAGCGGAAATCGCCCGCCTCATTCGGCGTTTTTCCCGAAGTCGCGTGCGGCGCAACAGACGCATACAAATCGAGCCGGACTTCGGACGTCTTTTCCGAAAAACCCGGCTCCGGCGTTTGGATACAAAAAAAGGGACCTTCTTGCGAAGAACCCTCTCTTTCCCGTATGCAAATGGCGGAGTGGACGGGACTCGAACCCGCGACCCCCGGCGTGACAGGCCGGTATTCTAACCAACTGAACTACCACTCCACGGCATGCAAACGAATTGTCGGCGACTTGTTGCGTTGGCGGAGTGGACGGGACTCGAACCCGCGACCCCCGGCGTGACAGGCCGGTATTCTAACCAACTGAACTACCACTCCACACAAGTGCCTTGGCCTTCGCGTCGACGTTTTGAGCAGTTGGCGGAGTGGACGGGACTCGAACCCGCGACCCCCGGCGTGACAGGCCGGTATTCTAACCAACTGAACTACCACTCCGTTCTTTCAAACCGTCTGGCGTTTCAGCCTAGGAGGCGTATTATCTCAATTTCCTGTCTTTTTGTCAAGAGTCTCTGTTCAAAAAACTTGAAAAAAGTCGAGAAACTGGTGGATGCTGAGAGTCTCGAACTCCCGACCTACGCCTTGTAAGGGCGCCGCTCTACCAACTGAGCTAAGCATCCGTACGTCTTCCTTCTCCCCGCTCCGAAAAGCGGGAAGTCACGAATTGTACAGGAAATTTCGGACGTGTGGGGCGGCGAGGGAAAATTTTTCCGGCCTCGTGGGCATCGGGCTCCGCCCGAAAAGTCGGAAACCGGGGAAACGCCTCTCTCCAGCGCACAAAACCCGCCTTGCGGGCGGGTTTTGCGTGTTTGCGGAATCAAACGGAAGCTCAAGAAACCGTCACCGACGAGGCCGAGGTCTTCGGGTTCGCGTCGGAGAGCTTCATCGCCGCTTCCTCTTCGGTCAAGGGCTTGGGGAGCTCCACGAGCGCGTGCGCGAGGACTTCGTCAATCGTGTGGACCGCGACGATGTCGAGCGCGTGGCGGACGTTTTCCGGAATCTCTTCGAGATCCTTCAGGTTGTCGGCCGGGATCAGGACCTTCTTCACGCCGCCGCGAAGGGCCGCGAGAAGCTTTTCCTTGAGGCCGCCGATTTCGAGGACTTCGCCGCGAAGCGTGATTTCGCCCGTCATCGCGACGTCCGAGCGCACGGGAATGCCCGTGAGCGCCGAGACCATGGCGGTCGTGATCGCACCGCCCGCCGACGGACCGTCCTTCGGGGTCGCGCCTTCGGGGAAGTGGATGTGCCAGTCGGTCGTCGAGAAGATCTCGTGACGGATGCCGAGCTTGGCGGCGCGGCTGCGAACGACCGAGCGCGCGGCTTCGACGGATTCCTTCATCACGTCGCCGAGCGACCCCGTGCGCTGCACGGCGCCCTTCCCGGGGAACTGCAGGGCTTCGATCGTGAGGATGTCGCCGCCCACTTCCGTCCAGGCGAGGCCGTTGACGATGCCCACGCGCGGAGACTTCTGCGCGTACGTGATCGAGAAGCGGCGCACGCCGAGGAAGTCGTGGAGGTTCTTCGCGTTCACCGTCTGGCGCTTCGGCGCGTCCTCCCCTTCCCCGCGGGTTTCGGCCTTGAGGACGATCTTGCGCAGGATCTTGCCGATCGAGCGCTCGAGTCCGCGCACGCCCGCCTCACGCGTGTAGTAGCGGATGATGTCGCGCACGGCGTCCTCGGTGATGCGCACTTCCTTGTCGGTAACGCCGTTGGCTTCCATCTGCTTGGGGATCAGATGGCGTTCGGCGATGTGCACCTTTTCGTCTTCGGTGTAGCCCGAAAGCGAAATCACTTCCATGCGGTCGAGAAGCGGCGCGGGGATGTTGTAGGAGTTCGAGGTCGCCACGAACATCACCTGCGAGAGGTCGTAGGGAAGCTCCACGTAGTGGTCTTCGAAGGTGTTGTTCTGTTCCGGATCGAGCACTTCGAGAAGGGCCGACGCCGGATCGCCCCGGAAGTCCGTCTGCATCTTGTCGATTTCGTCGAAGAGGAAGAGCGGATTGCGCACCTTCGCCTTGATGAGGCTCTTGATGACGCGGCCCGGCATGGCGCCCACGTAGGTGCGGCGATGACCGCGGATTTCCGCCTCGTCGCGCACGCCGCCCAGGGCCATGCGGACGTATTCGCGTCCCGTAGCGCGGGCGATGCTGCGGCCGAGCGAGGTCTTGCCGACGCCCGGGGCGCCGACAAAGCAGAGAATCGGAGCCTTCGTCATGTTGACGCGGCGCTGCACGGCGAGATACTCGAGAATGCGTTCCTTCACCTTTTCGAGGCCCCAGTGGTCGGCGTCGAGCACTTCGCGGGCCTTCTTGAGGTCGGTCGAAATTTCGGTGCGCTTCGTCCAGGGCACTTCAAAGAGCGTGTCGAGGTAGGAGCGCACGACGGCCGACTCGGAGCTCGAGGGCGGCATCTGATCGAGCTTCTTGGCTTCGTTCTGGATGCGTTCGCGCACGACTTCGGGGAAGTCCTTCCCCTCTTCGTCGAGCTTCTTGAGGTATTCGTCGCTTTCGCGCTGTTCCTCTTCGTCGCGGTTGAGTTCGCGGCGCAGGGCCTTGATCTGCTCGTTGATGAAGTAGTCGCGCTGGTTGCCTTCGATCTGCTGCTTGACGCGCATCTGAATGCGGCTTTCAAGGTCGCGCAGTTCGTCGTTGACGCGAAGCGCCTCGTAGAAGAACTCGTAACGTTCCGAGAGCGATTCGCGCGACAGGAGCTCCATCTGGCGCTCGAGCGGAATCGTCGTCTGCGAGAGCATCGCGTAGAGGAGCGCTTCGCGGTCCGTCACGCTCACGGGCACGCTCGGTTCATGCAGAGGAGCCGCATGGCGGGCGCCGTTTTGCGACGTCGCGTGCGAATAGGCCTCCTCCACCTTCGCGACGAGTTCGTCGAAGACGGGGCCGAGAAAATCGTCCTTTTCCGGTTCGAACGTCTCGGCCGTGCAGGTGAAGCTCGTCGTCTCGAACTTCACGTCGCGGATGCGGGCGCGCTCGAGACCTTCGACGAGCACCTTGCGCGTGCCGTCGGGGAGTTCGATCACCTGCGAGACGACGCCGATTACGCCGAGGTCGTAGAGATCCTTGGGCTCGGGCGCCTCGATGTCGGAGTTGCGCTGCGGCACGAAGGCCACGAGGGGATGAGCGCTCTCGTACGTGCGGTTTACGACCTCAAGCGACGTCTCGCGCGCCATGAACACGGCCGTATGCGTCTTCGGATACGTGATGACGTCGCGCAGCGCGATGAGCGGCAACGTCATCGACTTGGCTTCATGAAAGGCCGAAAGCTGCTGAGAAATAGACGGTTTCAAATTGTTTTCCTTCAAACGGAGGGATATACCTGGTTCTTCCTATATGGGGGCGTTCTTCGGGAAAACAAGGAGGACGTCCGAAAGAAACGGCCCTCCGAGTTCTCTTATTCGCCGCGGCGCACGAGCTTGACGGGCGCCTTTTCCGTGACGACCTTCTCGGTGATGATCACCTCGCTCACGTCCCTTTCGTCGGGGATCTCGAACATCGTGTCGAGAAGGATTCCCTCGACGATGGAGCGAAGGCCGCGGGCGCCGGTCTTGCGTTCGACCGCAAGCTTGGCGATCGCCTTGAGCGCCTCGGGCTCGAACGTGAGCTTGACGTCCTCCATCGAGAAGAGCGCCTGGAACTGACGCACGATCGCGTTCTTGGGTTCCGTCAGAATGGCGACGAGCGCCTTTTCGTCGAGCTCCTCGAGCGCCGCGATGACGGGCAGACGCCCCACGAGTTCCGGAATGAGACCGTACTTCACGAGGTCCGCGGGTTCGATCGAGGCGAACATTTCCGTAAGGCTGCGGTCGTCCTTCTTTTCCATCACGGCGCCGCCGAAGCCGATTTCGCTCTTTTCCGTGCGGCGTCGAATCACGCGGGCGATGCCGTCGAAGGCGCCGCCGCAGATGAAGAGGATCTGCGAGGTGTCGACATGGATCATGGGCTTGCCCGGGTTCTTGCGTCCGCCCTGCGCGGGCATCGAGGCGACCGTCCCTTCGATGAGCTTCAGAAGGGCCTGCTGCACGCCTTCGCCCGAGACGTCGCGCGTGATCGACGGGTTTTCGCTCTTGCGGGCGATCTTGTCGATTTCGTCGAGATAGATGATCCCGCGCTGGGCCTTCTCGATGTCGCCGTCGGCCGCCTGCACGAGCTTGGCGACGATGTTTTCGACGTCTTCGCCCACGTAGCCCGCTTCGGTCAGCGTCGTCGCGTCGGCGATCGCGAAGGGCACGTCAAGCGCCTTGGCGAGGGTCTGCGCGAGAAGAGTCTTCCCGGAGCCCGTCGGACCGACGAGCAGAATGTTGGACTTCTGCAGTTCGACGTCGGTGAGCTTTTCGTCGCGCGAACGAAGACGCTTGTAGTGGTTGTAGACCGCCACGGAGAGCGTGCGCTTGGCGAGTTCCTGACCGATCACGTACTGATCGAGGTGCTTGTAGAGTTCCCGCGGCGTCGCCAGCGGCTTGGGCGCGGCGGGCGTTTCCTCGGGTTTCTCCTCCTGGGCGGGAGGATCCTCGGCGAGTTCCTTCGTCAGGAATCCCACGCACTCGTCACAAATCGTCTCGCCGTGCAGACCCCCGAAAAGGGCCTTGCACTGGGAAGCGGGTCGACCGCAGAAAGAACAGGTTTTTTCCATGTTTCACCTTTCAGTCGTCCGCCCATTCGGGCGGGCGGGAAACGGAGCCCAAGCTCGACGTTTCGTACACTTCGACAATAGCGCCGAACTGGGCGCCCGACTTGTCGAAAACTCTTGATCTATTCCGCATTCGAAGCGGATTCGCCCCTTCCCTCCCCTTGGGGGGTGGCGAAGGGAAAAGGCGAGCCCGCACGCCGTCTCGGACGGCCCCCGTGCGGGCTCTCGAACGCGAACGCAGAAAGCTTAGCGAATCTCGCCGCGCTTTTCGTAAATCTTGTCGATCAGACCGTACTCGAGCGCTTCGGCCGCCGTCATGTAGTAGTCGCGTTCCGTGTCGCGGGCGACGACGTCGAAGGGCTTGCCGGTGTTTTCGGCCAGGATCGTGTTGAGGGTCTTCTTCGTGCGCAGGATTTCACGCGTCACGATTTCCATGTCGGTCGCCTGCCCCTGCACGCCGCCGAGCGGCTGATGGATCATGATGCGGCTGTGCGGCAGCGCGTAGCGCTTGCCCTTTTCGCCCGCGGCGAGGAGGAAGGCGCCCATCGAGGCGGCGAGCCCCACGCAGATCGTGTTCACCTGCGGACGGATGAAGCGCATCGTGTCGAAAATCCCCATCCCCGCGTCGACGGAGCCGCCGGGGCTGTTGATGTAGAGCTGAATGTCCTTGTTGGGATTTTCGCTTTCCAAAAAGAGGAGCTGAGCGATCACGAGGCTCGCGCTCACGTCGTTGACCTCGCCGGTCAGAAAAATGATGCGGTCGCGCAGAAGGCGCGAATAAAGGTCGAAGCTGCGTTCGCCGCGGCCGGAATCTTCAAGGACAACGGGTACGAGACTCACGGTAATTCTCCAATGAAAGCTGAACGGATTCGTCGGTTGACATCGTCATTGTCGCCCTCCTTTACGACAAATTTTGTCGCAAAGAGGACGCCGGACCGGACGGAAACTCCGACGTAAAAGTTTTGCAGACGAAAAAGAGGCTTCTCCACCCGGACACCCGAAGCGAAAAAACCTCTCCTTCATCGCGGAGACGCCGCCCCGAAAGACGGCGTCCCGATCTTCACTCAAAAGCGGGCAATCAGAAGTTGCCGGCCATGAGCTTGTCGAACTCGACGGCTTCTTCCGTCGTCTTGGCGTGTTCGAAGATCCAGTTCGTGGCGTTGTTTTCCACGATCTGGGCGCGAAGGTTGTTGAGGGAGTTCTTGTCGTTCATGATGTGAGCGACGACTTCCTCGGGCTTTTCATAGCTCGTGGCGATGTTTTCGGCGAGAGCGCGCACGTCGGCGTCATCAGCCTGGATGTTTTCCTGGGCGATGAGGGCCTGCATGAAGAGCGAGAGACGAACGCGACGCTGGGCCTGTTCGGTGAAGAGACCGGCCGGGAGCTTGTCGATGTTCATCTTGGAGGTGTCGAGACCGCGGGCGGCGAAGTCACGGATGGCCTGCTGGGCGAGGGCCTGTTCTTCGCTCTTGACGAAGGCCTGCGGAGCCGGGAAGGTGAGGCGGTCGTAGACGGCCTGCATCACGCGGCCCTTGTTGGCGTTTTCAAGGCGGGCCTTGACTTCGATTTCAAGGTTCTTGCGGATGTCGGCGCGCATGGCTTCGACGCCGGCTTCCACGCCGAGACGCTTGGCGAATTCGTCGTCCACTTCGGGAAGAACGGCTTCGGCGACTTCAACGGCTTCCACTTCGAATTCGACCGTGGCGCCCTTGAGGTTTTCAGCGTGGTAGTCGGCCGGGAAGGTGAGCGGGAAGGTCTTCTTTTCGCCCGCCTTCATGCCGGTGACGGCTTCTTCGAATTCGGGGAGCATGCGGCCCTGGCCGAGTTCAAAGACGAAGTCCTTGGCGGAGCCGCCTTCGAATTCAACGCCGTCCTTCTTGCCCGTGAAGTTGACCTTCACGCGGTCGCCGGCCTGGGCCGGACGGTCTTCGCGGGCCTGATATTCGGCGCGCTGACGACGCATGACTTCGATCGTCTTTTCGACTTCTTCGTCGCCGACCGTGCAGGTGTAGCGCTTGAGTTCGATTTCGCCGAAGTCGGGCATCGTGACTTCCGGAACGGTTTCGTAGGTGGCTTCAAAGAGCATCGTCGTTTCGTCGCCGCCTTCCTTCGGAGCGATCGTTTCGAGCGCGGCCACCTTGAGGTTTTCCTTCGTGGCGGTTTCGGCCCAAGCCTTGCCGAGGAGTTCGTTGACGGCGTCTTCAAAAGCGCGGGCGCCGTACATGGCGCGGATCTGCTTCATCGGAACGTGGCCCTTGCGGAAGCCGGGCATGCGGGCGTCCTTGGCGTAGGCCTTGAGGGCCTTTTCCGTGGCGGCAAGCGCGTCGGCCTGGGCAATGCGGAGTTCGATCGAGCGAAGCAGCGGATTGACGGGCGCTTCAGCGGTCGTTTCGACCTTTTCTTCCGTGGTTTCGACCTGTTCCGTCTGAACGTTTTCGTTTTCAGCCATTTTCAAATCTTTACTAAAAAATCGGCGCGGGAACCCCCGCCGCACCGGCGCTCGTCCGAGCCCGGACGAACTGGAAAATCGGGACGCCTTCCCTCGGGAAGGCCGGTCTTTTCCCCGAAAACAGCGTGTTTTCGAGAGGGGTTGTCCGAAACGAAAGAGTTCGTTTCGAAGAAAGTTTTGTATTATATCACGGTGTTTCCATCGGCTTCTTCACGCTATCCCTGCCATGCGGTCCCCCGTCGTCCTTCTCGCCCCCGTTCTCGCTCTGATTCTTTCGGCCTGCGCGCCTCTGCCGCCGTCACCGGACGATCCGGCGGCTCTCGCTGCGGCCGAAGAGGCCCGGGCGCAGGAAGCCGCCCGAACCGAGGCGCAGCTGGCCGTGAAAAAGCAAATCGACCTCGTCGCCCGGCACACGCGCGCGATCTGCGTCGCGCCCGAGAACCGCGCCTACTTCCGACACACGCCCTGCCTGCCCGTGGAAGTGACGGAAAAACACCTCGCGGACAAAAAGCTTCCGACCGCAGCGGAACTCCGCATCGCCAAGCGGGTTTTCAGCCGCATCGACGACATGAACCGCGACACGCTCGCCGTGATGCTGCAGACCGAAGATCCCTACTACAAGGAGCTCGCCGAAAAGATCCGGCACTTCTACACGCCGAAGATCGAGCGCCTGCAAAACGAATTCCTGACGGGGCGCATCACGTGGGCCGCCTACAACGCGCAGCGAAAGGCCATGAACGACGAGTTCACTTCTTCGGAGGGTGCCGACGAGTCGGCCGAAGAGGCGCTCTGATCTCTTTCCGCGTTGCCGATGCCTCCACACCGTCGGCCGGTTATTCGGTACAATTCGATTTCTCTTCGCGAGAGTGGCGAAATTGGTAGACGCACCAGGTTTAGGTCCTGACGCCGTAAAAGGCGTGCCGGTTCGAGTCCGGCCTCTCGCACCACCATTCCATGCCTGAACTCAGCCTCGTAGGCACTACTTTGCCGAATCCGATCATGTTACCCACGTTGGTAAAATGATCGGTCTTGGCAAAGGTGTGGCGTATCGTTCCGACAACATTGCTCTTTCGTTACGCCTGTAATTGATCGTCCGGAGCGGAGATCCCGCACCCCGCTTGGACAAACCCACTTTGCCTTCCCATCGCGGCGTCAAGAGCTCGCCGCTCAGAACGCCAGAAATTACTGTCTCGCTCGCGAGAACCTCAACTTCCGCAACGGAAGATCGATCTTGACCCCATCTGAAGATGAATTGTCCCCAGAAAGGAAAACTCTTTCTGGGGACAGCACTTTGGGCCTTTGCCCTTTTTCTGCGTACCGCGCGTTTATCACGGAATTCCCACAGAGAGGACTTCCGCACAAGGCGTTCGGTTATCAAGCCTTCTGCTTACCGCAACAGCATTCACCTTCTTCATGGTGATGATGGCCTTCACCGCCGCAGCAGCATTCACCCTCTTCGTGATCATGGTGATGATGGTGGCCTTCGCCGCCGCAGCAGCATTCGCCTTCCTCATGATCGTGGTGATGATGGTGGCCGCCGCAGCCGCAACCGCATTCCTCATCATCGTGATGATGGTGGTGACCGCCGCAACCGCAACCGCATTCTTCGTCATCGTGGTGATGGTGATGGCCGCCGCAACCGCAGCCGCATTCTTCCTCATCGTGATGATGGTGGTGACCGCCGCAGCCGCAACCGCATTCTTCACCGTCGTGATGATGGTGATGGCCGCCGCAACCGCAACCGCATTCTTCACCGTCGTGATGATGGTGATGGCCGCCGCAACCGCAACCACAGCCGCCAGCGGAACGGTAGACGATGCGGATCGGATCGAACCTTTCTTCGACTTCGGTGATTTCAAGACCGATCATCGTGAGCATCTTCGCGACGTTTTCCTGCGCAACGACGGCAAAGCCCCCTTCGGCTTCGGCAACGCGCACGCCGCGGTTGATCAGGGCGCCCGCCGCTTCACGCATGAGGTCGAGGTCGCCCGTGACGTGAAGAACCTTTTCCACGGCCGGACGAACCGCCCAGAATTCGCCCTTTTCGTCCACGAACACGTCGTTGACTTCAAGCACGCGGCGTTCCGTCACGCCGAAGGTGATGACGTCGCCGTCCACCTTCACTTCCTGCGGCCATTCCACGCGTTCGGCCAGAGTGAGCGAAAGCGTGTGCGCACGGTCAAGAATCGGCTGGGCCGGAGCAGCTTCGGGAGGAAGCAGTTTCGTAAGAGTCGTCATGATTAAATTTCCAGACAGAAATTGGGATGATTGGGCAATTTTAGGGCAGAGCGGCGGAAAGCGCATCCGACAATCGGTCTACGGCGACGACCTCCAGCCCTTCGATCGGCGTACGCGGCGCGTTGGCGCGCGGAATGATCGCCTTGGAAAATCCGAGCTTGGCGGCTTCGCGAAGACGTTCCTGTCCGCGGGGCGCCGGGCGGATTTCACCCGCAAGGCCCACTTCTCCAAAAACGACGAGTCCCTTCGGAAGGGGCTTGTTGCGGATGCTCGAATAAATGGCGGTGAGAATGGCGAGGTCGACGGCCGTTTCCGTGATCTTCACCCCGCCCACGGCGTTGACGAAGACGTCCTGGTCAAAGCAGGCGACGCCCGCGTGGCGGTGCAGCACCGCAAGAAGCATCGCGAGGCGCTGCGCGTCGACGCCCACGGCGAGACGCCGGGGGCTCGGCAGATGACTCGTGTCGACGAGCGCCTGCATTTCGACGAGGAGCGGGCGCGTCCCTTCCTGCGTGACGAGAACGGTGCTCCCGGGCACGTTCGCCTTGTATTCGGAAAGGAAAATGGCCGAAGGGTTCGTCACCCCCACGAGACCGTGGTCGGTCATCGCGAAGACGCCGAGCTCGTTCACCGCCCCGAAGCGGTTCTTGAAGGCGCGGATGAGGCGGAAGTTCGAGTGGGTGTCCCCTTCGAAGTAGAGCACCGTGTCGACGATGTGTTCGAGAATGCGCGGCCCCGCGAGCGCCCCGTCCTTCGTGACGTGGCCCACGAAAAAGAGCGTGATCCCGAGGCGCTTGGCGGTGCGGGTGAGCCGCGCCGCGCACTCGCGCACCTGCGAGACCGATCCCGGCGCGCTGTCGAGGTCGCCCGAGAAAAGCGTCTGAATCGAGTCGAGGACGACGAATTCGGGCTTCACGCGGTTCAGAACCGATTCGATCTGCTCGAGCTGCACTTCGCTCATGAGCTGCAGCCCCTTGGGTTCGAGCTGCAGGCGCTTGGCGCGCAGAGCGATCTGCGAGGGACTTTCTTCGCCGCTCACGTAGAGGGCCTTTCGTCCCATACGCACGATGCGGCTCACCACCTGCAGAAGAAGCGTCGACTTGCCGATCCCCGGATCGCCCCCGATGAGGGAGACGCCGCCCGGGACGAGCCCGCCCCCCATGACGCGGTCGAATTCGGAAAGGCCCGTCACGATGCGGGGCGTATCCTCGATCGTCACGTCGCCCAAATCCTGCAGCGTCCCCGTCGTTTCGACGAAGCCCTGCGCGACCCGCTCGCTGCCGTAGCGGCTCGCCGCGCCCTGCGTCACCTTGAATTCCTGAAGCGTGTTCCACGCCTTGCAGTGCGGACACTGACCGCTCCACTTGAGGGCCGTTCCGCCGCATTCGGTACAGACGAAATTCGTTCGTGCCTTTTTGAGCGCCACGGATCAGTCTCCCTTCACGACCACGGAAACGCGGCGCGCGAGCGCGCAGATGAGTTCGTAGCCGATCGTCCCGCAGGCGGCGGCGACGCGGTTGACGGGAAGGTTCTTTCCCCAGAGTTCGACGACGCTTCCGACGCGTGCACTCGGAACGTCCGTCACGTCGATCGTGAGCATGTCCATCGAGACGGCCCCGGCGATCGGCGCCGTGCGGCCTTCGACCCAGACGGGCGCGCCGTCGGGCATGGTGCGCGGATAGCCGTCGGCGTACCCACAGGCGACGACCGCGATGCGCGAGGGGCGCTTGGCGATCCAGCGCGAGCCGTAGCCCACGGCTTCACCCGGCGCGATGTCCTGGAGCGCAATGATCTTGGCGGAGAGCGTCATGGCCGGACGGATGTCGAGTTCTTCGGACGAAATGTGCGAGTCCGGACTCACCCCATAGAGCGCGACGCCCGCGCGCACGGCGCAGCCCGACACTTCAGGGTGCCAGAGAATGCCCGCGGAATTGGCCATGCAGGCGGGAGCCCCTTCCTGCGCAAGGCGACCCATGCGCGTGATCTGACGGCCGACCGACGCGGGACCGTCGGCGAGATAGGAAGGTTCGGCGTTCGCAAAGTGCGTCACCACCCCTTCGACGCGCACGCCCGGAATCGCCGCGAGCTGATCGTGCACGACGCCCACTTCCGAAGGAAGGAAGCCCAAGCGGTTCATGCCGGAATTCACCTTGATGTGCACGCCCACGTCGCGAAGCGGACGGCTCTTCAAAACGTCGATCTGCCAGAGCGAATGCACGACCGTTTCGACGCCGAGTTCCTGCAGGGGCTCGATGTCGTCCTCGTCAAAGAAGCCTTCGAGGAGAAGAATGCGCTTTTGCCAGCCGTACTCCCGCGCGCGGCGCGCGTCCGTGAGGTCGATCGTTGCGAGCCCGTCCGCGTCGGCGAAAGCCTTCACCGCGTTCTCGAGACCGTGACCGTACGCATTGGCCTTGACGACGGCCCAGAGCATGCGGTCTCCCGCGGAAGCGCGCATGCGCGCAAGATTGTGACGAAGGGCGGCCAGATCAATTTCGGCGTAAATCGGACGCGGCACGAAACACCTCACGAAGGAAAGGGGAAACGAAAACGTCCATTATAGGAGCCTCGAAATTCCGAGGAATTCGCTCGGTTACGCTTTCGCACCATTTCGCCCGGTCCCTTCGCAAGGGAAAGCCGCCCGAAGGCGGCCTCTCCGAGCGTCGCGGAATCAATCGAATTCGAAGGAATAGAGCATGTCGAGCGCCTGATCGACCCCGGTCGCCGCCTCCACGTAGAGTTTCGGAATCACGCGGTAGCGAAGCGTCAGTGTGGCGAGCGAATCGAAGATTCCCACGCCGTACTTCACCTTGAGGCCGGGGAGCACATAGCCGCTCAAAACGAGCTGGGAATTATCCCCCACGCCTTCCGTGTCGAGCCCGAGGCCGGAAATCCCGATCGCGTCGCCGAGCTGTTCGATCGCCTTGCCGCCCTGACTCAAGCCGAGATTGATGAGGGCGGACGTGATCATGGAGTTGTCGCTGTCGCCCGCGGGATCGAGCCCCTCCCCGCGCATGAGGTAGCTCAAAGATTCCGTCTCGCTCTTGGCGGGGTCGGTAAAGACCGACACTTCGGGGAATTCCGCCGTCCCCAAGACGCGGATCCCCGCCGTCACGTTGTCGGCGGTCTTGTCGGGATTGCGGATCGCCTCCAGATCGATCAGGGGATTTTCCGGAGAACACGCAAAGCTGAATTCGCCCTTTCGCACGATGAGGTCCTGACCGTAGGCGCGGAAGTGCCCCTCCTCGACCTTCATCTGTCCGGTGAGACCGAGTTTGCCGTGCACCTCTTCGACGTGGAGCTGACCGCCGATCTTCGCGCGAAGTCCCATGGCGTCGACGCGAACGTCGGGACCCACGTTGATGACGAGGCGGCTTTCGTGTCGTCTTCTTACACTCTTTCGCTAGGGTTCGCCCCGTGGAACGCGCTACACTTAGGGATTTCTTTGGTACTTGGATTCCGGTTTCATGAATCGAGGTTTCTACACGATCATGGCGGCGCAGTTCCTGTCGTCCCTTGCCGACAATGCGCTTCTCATCGCCGCCATCGCGCTTTTGACCGACCTGCAGGCTCCGGACTGGATGACTCCGCTTCTGAAGCTCTTCTTCGTGGTGAGCTACGTGTGTCTCGCGGCCTGGGTGGGCATTTTCGCGGACTCCATGCCCAAGGGCCGCGTGATGTTCATCTCCAACAGCCTCAAGGCCTTCGGATGCCTTCTGATGCTCTTCGGAAGTCACCCGCTTCTCGCCTACGCGATCGTAGGCGTGGGCGCGGCGGCCTACTCGCCCGCGAAGTACGGCATTCTCACGGAACTCCTCCCCGCCGAAAAGCTCGTCGTCGCCAACGGCTGGATCGAAGGCCTCACCGTCGCCTCGATCATTCTCGGCGTTACCTTGGGCGGCGTTCTCATCCGCCCGGACGTGGCCGGAGGCCTTCTCGAAATCTTCCACCTCGAAGCGGTGGGGCTCGAACGCTTTGCGCAGGCGGCCATCTTCGCGATCGTCTTCATCTACACCTTCGCCGCGATCGTCAACCTCGCCATTCCCGACACGGGCGCGCGCTATCCCAAGCAGGACTTCCGCCCGATCGAATCGCTCAAGCACTTCTGGCAGAGCAACCTCCTTCTCTGGCGCGATCCGCTCGGCCAGATCTCGCTCTCGGTCACGACGCTCTTCTGGGGCGCGGGCGCGACGTTGCAGTTCCTCGTTCTCAAGTGGTGCGAACACGCCCTCGGCATGAACCTCTCGGAGGGCGCCATCATGCAGGCGGTCGTGAGCCTCGGCGTGGCGCTCGGCGCCGTCCTCGCCGCGGCCAAGGTGCCGTTGAAGCGCTCGCTTTCCGTCCTCCCGATGGGGATCTTCATGGGCGTCCTCGTGACGTGCACGGCCTACTTCACGCGCGACATCGCGCCGGCGGGCGGGATCTCGCTTCCGGGCTTTGAAATCTCCTGGGCCGCCCTCATCGCGGGTCTCGTCATGGTGTCGGTGGGGCTTTCCGCGGGCTTTTTCCTCGTTCCCATGAACGCCCTTCTGCAGCACCGCGGCCACGTTCTCATGAGCGCGGGCCGCTCGATCGCCGTGCAGAACTTCAACGAGAACCTCTCGATTCTCGCGATGCTCGGCGTCTACGCGATCCTCATCAAGCTCGACCTCTCGGTGCCCGCCACCATGGTGATCTTCGGCCTCTTCGTAGGCGGCTCCATGGCGCTCGTGATCCTCAAGCACCGCCTCAATCAGAAGAAGGAAGACAGCCTCCATCTGATCGGCGAAGCGAAGCGCCACTGAAAAACAAACGCCTGAAATGCGATCGCCAGAGATCCGCGAGGATCCCGGGCGATTTCGTATCGGATGGCGGCAGACTCAGGCGCCGAGGCGACGAACGCCCGGCCCTTCGATGCGGCTTACGCCCCGGCCGCGTTCGGGCGTGACGACGATCTGCGTTTCGACGCGCTCCTTGACGGCCGCGACGTGACTGATCACGCCGATGAGGCGTCCCGTCGTGCGGCGAAGGTCGTCCAACACGCCGAGCGCCGTATGGAGCGTCGCTTCGTCGAGCGTCCCGAAGCCTTCGTCCAAAAAGAGCGTTTCCACCCGCAGACGACTTCCCGACAGGTTCGAGAGTCCGAGAGCAAGCGCGAGACTCACGATGAAGCTCTCGCCCCCCGAGAGGTTCGTCGACGAGCGGACCGTGTCGGCCATGTCGTGGTCGATCACCGCGATCTCGAGCGCGGGTTCCCCCACGGCGGCGAGTCCGTAGCGGCTCTTCATCATGCGAAGCACACGGTTGGCCGCATCGATGAGGACGCGGAAGGTGATCCCCTGCGCGATCGTGCGAAGGCGCTGTCCCCTGGCGTCGCCGATGAGTTCGTTGAGGGCGAGCCAGCGCTTGCGTTCCTCTTCCCTGAGTTTCCACTCGGAACGAAGTTCCTTCGCGCGCTCGCGCCGCGCGTCATCGGCGCGGATCGCTTCGAGACTGCGGCCGCGGCGCTCTTCGACTTCCCGCTCTTTTTCCCGAAGCGAATCCATCGAAGTGAGCGCTCCGTCGCGCGAAAGCGACGCGGCGTCCTCCCGACCGCTCATTTCGTGGAGCGCAAGCCTTTCCTTCTCCGTTTCCTCGGAGAGATGCGCGATGCGCACACCGCGCTCCCGGGCCTTGAGAAGAAGCGCAGTGAGTTTCCTCTCATCCTCTTCCGAAAGGAGGGCGAGACGCAGATCCTTCGACGAGGCAAAGCCGGACTTTTCCTTTTGACGACGCCATTCCTCTTCGGCGGACGCGAGGCGGTCCCGCTGCGCGAGGAGTTCCTTTTCTTCCTTCTCGAGACGCGCTTCGAGGGCCATCAGAGTCTTTTCGCCCGCGCTCACGCGCTCGGCCGCGCCCGCGGCCGCCGCCTTTCGGGCGCTTCGCTCCGTCTCGAGACGCCGGAGTTCCGTTTCGGGCGGCGCCTTTTCCCAGGATGCGCGCCAACGGGCGAAATCCTCTTCGTAGAGCCGCCGTCCGTTCTTCACCTCTTCGACAAGGCGCTTTGCGAGTTCCTGCGTCTTTTGAACGCGCTCGGCGAGTTCCGCAAGGAACCCCGCCGCGCTCTCCTCGGCCGAACGCAGCGCGTCGCGCTCGCGGGTCTTTTTCTCGCGGGCATTGCCGCGGGCGACGAGCCGGGCGAGCGTCCCCTCGGGATCCTGCGAACCAAGTTTCGCCTGCCAGGGGGTCGAAAGCGTCTCGACGTCCTTGCGGGCGGACTCGACGGCCAGGCGCTTCGCCACGTCGAGCGAACGCGCCTCTTCGAGCCCCTTTTTCGCTTCCGTCAAAAGAGCTTGAGCCGAAGTGAGTGCTTCCTTCTCTTTGGTCCAGCGCACTTCCGCCGTACCCGCTTCGTCCCGGGCCGCGGCCTCGGTTTTCCGAAGCGCCTCGAGCGCCCGGACGTCCCCGAGGAGCGTTTCCCGCTCCTTGGCGAGTCGTTCGAGCGCCGCGGGTCCTTCCGCGCGCACACACTCGGAGAGCTGCGGCCAGTCCGCGTCAATCGACGTCCGACGCCCGTCGTGCAGGTCTTCAAGCGCCTTTCGTCGGGCGGACGCGTCGAGCACCGCGATGAGGGGCGCGTCCTCTTCCAGATCCAGGAGACGCCGCGCGGCCCCGATTCGTTCCGTCAAGAGCCGCATGCGCTCGATCGGATCCTTTCCTTCGCCGAGTTCGGCCGCGGCGAGTTCGTCCTTCGCCTTCAAGAGCCGCTCGCGGGCGGCATGGCGTTTGCTTTCCGCGTCTTCCAGACGACGCTGTGCGGTCTGTGCCTTGCCTTCGAGGAGCACGCTTCGCTCCGAGGCCTGACGCAGGCGCTCGGCCGCGTCCTTTGCCTCCGCTTCGCTACGCTTCCAGACGTCGATCGCGCCGCGAAACCCCTCCGCCGCTTCGCGCCAAGCCTCCAGGGCCGCACTTTGCGAGAGTTCCGCCTCGAGTTTGCCGAGTTCTTCGCGCCGCTCAGCCGACGCCTTTTGCGCGGCCGCAAGTTTTTTCTTCTCACCCTCGGCGTCGGTCGCCGCCGTGCGGGCGTGCTTTTCCGACTCTTCAAGCGAAGTGCGCCGCGTTTCAAAACGGGTCTTTTCCTCGCGCCAGGCTTCGACCGTCGGACGGAAGGCTTCGAGCCGCGCCTCGGCCGCTTCGCATTCCGCGTTCGCCTGAGGGAGGGCGAGACGCTCCGCTTCGAGCTTCTTCTCGGCAACGTCGCGATCGTTTTGCGTGGCGAGCCGCCCTTTTTCCAGGCGCTCTGTTTCTTCGCGGAACGCATCGCGCCGCTCGAGCGACGAGAGCGCCTTCACGGCGCGGGCCGACGCGTTCTGCCGACGCTCGGCCGCCTCCACCGAAGCGCGTTCCCTTTCCGCTTCGCCCTTCAGGGAGAGAAGTTCCGCTTCGCGTCCTTCGAGCCGCAGACGGGCTTCGTGCCAGGCCGCGACGGCGCGAAGGCGCGTCTCTTCCTTTCGGATCGTCCCGACGATCGAATCATAGTCGCGAAGCACCGCCTCCTCTTTGGCCCGGTCTTCGTCCGAGAGGAGTTCGAGGAGTTCGAGCTGATTCTGAACATCCGCCGCCGCGCGGTCGGCTTCGCTCCAGCGGCGGTATACGGTGCTCCCAATGCGGGCGTAGATTTCGGACCCCGTGACGCGCTCGAGAATTTCCGCGCGCTCCTGGGGCTTTGCCGTGAGAAAGCGTCCGAAGGCGCCCTGGGCCAAAAGCACCGTGCGCGTGAAGGCGGAAAAGCCCATTCCGAGGAGTTCCGAAATCTGCTGCTCCCACTCACGCACCTTTTCGGCGACGATTTCGCCCTCGACGTCGTCGGGCGAGGAAAGGCGCACGAGTTCCACCGACTTGCCGTTCGACTTCACGAGCCGCATGCGGCAGCGGCTCAGCCAATAGACGCCGTCCACCTCAAAGACGACGCTCGCTTCGCACTCCTTTTCGCCGCGCGTGATGAGAACGCTCTTTTTCTCGTCCTCGTTGGCCGCCACGACGGCGCCCTCGGTGCGGGGCGTCACGCCGAAGAGCGCGAAGCTCACGGCGTCGAGAATCGACGTCTTGCCGCTTCCCGTCGGACCCACGATCGCAAAGAGACCGCCCCGGGCGTAGGAAGGCGTCGTGAAGTCGATTTCGTAGGCGCCCCGAAGCGAATTGATGTTCTTGAAGCGCAGTTTGAGAATCTTCATGGCTCTCTCTCCCAGATCAATCGTTGCCGCCGATCATCGCGTCGCGCGCCGCTTCGGCAAAAAGCGCCCGCAGACGTTTGCTCTCCTCTTCGCCTCGCCCGGCCTCGCGAAGCACCTCTTCAAAGACGGCCTCGGGCGTGAGCATTTCGAGCGTCAGTCCCTCTTCCGAACGGAAGACGTCGACCGTCGGGCTCGCGAGCCGGAAGCTCACGAAACGCAGTCCCAAGGCCGCGCACTGGTCGACGAGGGGTTCGAGGAGGTCGCGCGTGGGCTTTGGGTCCGTGAGTTCCATGCCGACGTAGCATTCGGGCAACTCCCCGGCGAGCGCTTCCAGGGCCGCCGGCAATTCCGACGAATGGCCGCGCAGAATGCGGACCGAGCGCTTTTGCGGGACGTCGTGAAGGACTTCCTCGACGCCCGACTCGGTAAAGTTCACCTCCACGATCTGATGAGGATAGTCCTGGTGCTTCACGTCCAAAGAGATCGGTATGCCGCTGTAGCGGGCCGGCACGGCACCCTCGAGTTTTTCCGCCCGATGGATGTGTCCGAGCGCCACATAGTCCCAGTCCAATCCGAGGCGAGAGAGATCCGCCATGCGGATCGACCCCACCCGCGGGTCGGAGAGCACCTTTTCGCGCCGCTCCTTCGGGATGCTGTCGCGAAGATAGAGGTGGCCCATCGCGATCTTCGGAACGTTCTCGGCGCCTTCCCTCGCCATCGCCTCAAGGAGCTTTTCGTGCGCGAGCGCATAGCGCGCCTCGACGCCCGCTTCGTAGAGGGCGAGTTCGTCGAGCGCATCCCCCAGGGTCAGCCCCTTTCGCACTTCGCCCTCCTTCAGGAAAGGAACGGCCGACACGGCCGCAAGGGGACGACCCTCTCGGTTTCGCACGACGATCGACTGCTCCTCGGGCGTCGGCCCCGCGACGATCGTGCGCACGCTTCGGAGCACTTCGGCCGAAGCGGAAAGAAAGGACTGCGAGTCGTGGTTGCCCGCCGTCACGACGACGGCCTGCAGGGGCGTCGACGCGGCGCGCTCAAGAAAGCCGTAGTAAAGCCGCTGCGCGGCGATCGGCGGCATCGAAACGTCGAAGACGTCGCCCGCGATGAGAAGGATGTCGGGACGGCGCTCCTCGATTTTTTCGAGAAGCCAGTCGAGAAAGAAAACGAAGTCCTCGGTGCGATCCCAGTCGCCGAGCATCTTGCCGAGGTGCCAGTCGGAAGTGTGGAAAATGCGCATGAACCGTCGGTCGTTGGAAGAGAGAAACGCTTTTGATTGTACGACGGTGCGATCGACGGACGAGGCGGGAAGAGAGGAGATTTTCCGCTACCGGGGGAACCTGTTCGAAGAAGAAAAAAGCACTGCGGGGGAATGCAAAACGGGCGCAGCGCTCCCTTTTCGGAGAACTGCGCCCGTCGGTTTTTTCGGAACGTTCGCTCAGGGTTTCTCGGGTCGGCAATGGGGATCGAGCCGAAGCGAGTAGCCCGAAGGCACCATGCGGCGGCTCTCCGGCACCGGGAGATCGGGACGGGCGTAGCGCGACGCGCAGTACCCCGCCTCGCGTCCGAAGACGACCGCGGCGGCGATCCCCATCCCCGAGACGCGCTCGAGACCGTTGAGGCCCGACATCACGTCGCCTGCGGCGTAGAGGCCCGGAATGGGTTTCCCCTCTTCGTTTTGCACGTGGGCGTGTTCGTCGGCGACAAGTCCCCCCGACGTGCCGTGCACGGCGGACCGGACGGGGAAGGCGTAAAGCGGCAGCGCGCGAAGGTCGCTTTCCATCGTGCGGCGTCCGAAGGCGTCCTTGCCTTTCATCCGGTCCTCGCGGTAGACGCGAAGCGTTTCCCGGAAGGTTTTGGGGTCGACGCGCATGCGTCGGGCGAGTTCCTCCTCCGACGAGCCCGTCACGGCCGCGAGCTGATAGGAGCTCTCCCGCAGGAGGCTTTCCTTCTCAACCACCTTTTCGTCCGCGACGAGCCAGGCGACGTGACCGGGCTGCTTTTCGGTCTCGGCCACGACCGCGCGGCGCTTGTCGAGTTCGTTGACGAAGCGCTTGCCGAGCTGATTGACGAGGATGGCCCCGTTGCTGCGCACCGACGAGGGAATGATGTCGCCCGTCGTGGCGATCGTAGTCGGATGAAATTCCAGAAGCTCGAGATCCCGGACGGCGGCGCCCGCCATGTGGCCGAGAAGCAGGCCGTCGCCGGTGCAGCCCGGCGCGTTCGTCGTGAAGTTGAGCGCCGTGTACTGACGGCTTTCCTTGCCGGCGTGCATGCGGACCATGTCGGGATTGGCCGCGTAGCTTCCCGTGGCGATCACGACCGCGGGCGAGCGGATGATGAAGGTGCCGCCGCGCATGTCGGTGACGCGGACGCCCGCGACGGCGCCCTTTTCCATGAGGATTTCCGAAGCGGGCGCGAGCGTTTCAATGGGAATGCGGCGGTCTTCCGCGCGGCGCAAAAGGGCCTTGACGACTTCCACACCCACGGTCGTGCCCTTCGTGTCGGTGCGGAAACCCGCCCAGTCGCCCCCTTCGCGAACGGGAACCGAAAGCGCAAGCGACGCCCCCATCGAAGTGAGCCATTCGTAGGCGTCGTCCGTCATCAACAGAAGCTTTTCGATGAGTTCGGGGTCGTTTCGTCCGCCGCCGCTTTTGACGATTTCCGCGTAAAGCGACTCGACCGAGAGTTCCTTCCCGACGACCGCTTCGGCGCGCTTTCCGAACGCCGACACGTAGTCGGCCGCAAAAACGGAACTTCCCCCCACCACGGGCATCTTCTCGAGCACCATGACCTTGGCGCCCGTTTCGGCCGCGGCGACCGCGGCCGAAAGGCCGGCCGCGCCCGAGCCGAGCACGACCACGTCACTGTGATACACCGTCTCGCCCGCGCGCGCGACAAGCGTCGCCGCCGCGCAGAGCACGCCGAAAAGGATCACCCGCAACCCGGAAAAGATACGCATAGGAAGGTTGTTTTTGTTTTGATGTCGCTGAATCCACTGTCCCCTGGGAAACACAGGGACACCTCAAATCGTTGAGGGTTCTTTCTTCGAAAATTTGCCCCTTTCCTAAAGGAAAACCCTGAGCGAAGGATAGCAAATCTTTTCGTTTTCCGCCTATGCCGAGAAAACGATTTCCGATCGGCAAGCCTCGATCAGGCGCGCGTCGAGAGCACCCGGTCCGCCCACACGAGGCCGATGATCGTCTTTACGTCGGTGATGCGCCCGTCGAGCGCCATCGCCGTCGCTTCGCGCCGCGGAACGCGCACGAGTTCGAGAAACTCGCCGTCGTCGAGCGCCTGTTCGCCCGCTTCGGGTCCCTCGGCAAGGAACATGACGATCCCTTCGTTCGAGTAGCCGATCGCGTTGTGAAGCGTCCCGAGTTCGGTCCAACGGCGCGCCGAAAAACCCGTTTCCTCATGAAGCTCGCGCTTGGCACAGACAAGCGGCGCCTCCTTCGGATCGAGCTTTCCCGCAGGAAGCTCCCAAAAGCTTCGCCCCATGGGATGGCGCCACTGCCGCTCAAGGAGCACCGTGTCATCGTCAAAGAGGAGCACGATCCCCGCAGCTCCAGGGTGACGCAGGAATTCGCGGGAACGGCGCGTGCCGTCGGGGAGAACCACTTCGTTTCGGATCACGCGCAAAAAGCCGCCCTTCCAGGCCTCTTCTTCGGAAATCGTCGTTTCCTTCAGGGGATCGTCGGATCGCGCCGCGTCGGGAAGCGTCTTCAAAACGGGAATGTCGAGCATCACAGTCGTCCTCTTCGTCATTTGGCCGCAATCGCCGCGGCCGTTGTCCTACAATCTTGGCACTTTATATTAGGGGACCCCAATGAGCAAAACCATTCTCACCATCGACGAATACCGCAGTCTCGAGACGCGCGCGGGCAACATGCTCGGCCACGACGCCCTCATGCTGCGCGCCGGGACGGCCGCGGCCGACTTCATCGCCGAACGCATTCCCGCGGGCGGGCGCGTGACGCTCCTCGTGGGTCCGGGCAACAACGGCGGCGACGCGCTCGTCGCCGCCCTCGAACTCAAAAAGCGCGGCTTTGCGACGACCGTCGTTCTGCCGGGCGGCCGCCAGCCCAAGTCCGAACTCGCCAAGCGCTTCTTTGCCGAATGGTGCGAAGCGGGCGGCGCCGTGACCGACGATCCCTATCTCACGGAAAAGGCCGACTGCGTCGTCGACGGTCTCTTCGGGATGGGCCAGACGAAGCCCGTCGCGGGCGACGACCTCGACGCCGTCCTCTGGTTCAACGAACGTCAGGGCCTCAAGGTGTCGCTGGACGTTCCCACGGGGCTCAACCCCTACACGGGCCGCTGGATCGGTCCGCGTCCGGGCTGCCGCGCCGACGCGACCCTCACGTTCCTCGCCACCAAGGCGGGCTTCTACATGGAAGAAGGCGTCGACGCCGCAGGCGTTGTGCATCTCTTTGAACTCGACGTCTCGATTCCGCTCTCGACCCTCTCCGTCGTCGAAGAGGACGAATTCCCGCACGTGCTCCATCGCCGCGCCCAGAACGTCCACAAGGGGGACTTCGGTCGCCTCGTCGTCACGGGCGGCGCCCGCGGGACCTTCGGCGCCGCGATCCTCGCCGCGCGCGCGGCCCTCACCATGGGTGCGGGTCTCGTTACGGTGGACGCCCTCGCCGAAGACATTCCGGCCTTCGATCCGCTCGAACCCGCCCTGATGTTCGCCGTCGAAAAGCCCGATTATTCGAAGTTCGACGTGACCGTTCTCGGTCCGGGCCTCGGCCGCTCCGAAGCCGCCCGCGCCCGCGTGAAGGAAGCGCTCGAAACGGCGCACGCCCTCGTGCTCGACGCCGACGCCCTCAACATCATTGCCGAAGACCTGCCGCTCCAGGATCTTCTTCTCGCCCGCCGCGAACCCACGGTTCTCACGCCGCACGCCATGGAAGCCGCGCGTCTTCTGCGCCGCGACGTCAAGGACGTGACCATCGACCGCGTGGCGGCCGCCCGCGAACTCGCCGTGCAGACGGGCGCCATCGTGGTTCTCAAGGGCCCGGGCACCGTGACGACCCTTCGCAGCTCGCGCGCCTGGATCAATCCGACGGGCTCGGCCATGCTCGCCACGGCGGGCACGGGCGACGTCCTCGCCGGCATGATCGGCGCCATGTTCGCGCAGAAGTTCGACATGGTCGAAGCGACGCTCTCGGCCGTGTGGCTCCACGGCCGCGCGGTCGAAGGTCTCGAAGCGGGCGTCACGGCCTCCTCGGTCGCCCGCCGCGCCGCGGATCTTCTCAACAAGTTGCGTCAATCGTAACCGTTCGTTGGGAGCGCACCCGAGGGTGCGCTCGAAAAACCCTCGGAAAGGCGAAACATCCGCTCCAACGGAGCTTGTAAGCCTTCCAACGTTTTGTTACGGGCGCCGAAATTTCGACATATCTCCTTTCGAGACCTTTGTTAGAGTAGCCTCAACAGGAAGGACGACAGCCGGCCTGTTGAGACTCCAGCTTAGGTTGAGTTATTGAGGGTTTGGAAGGCCGTGAGCACATCGCTCACGGCCCTTTTTTTCGTCTGAAGATCCTCTCAGGGTTGCAAAACGCCCTGTTGCTTCGGCCACCCCGAACGTGCCCCGTCTTGTCCCCAAAGAGCCTTCGTGGACCTCGGATCGTAACCGTTCGTTTTGCCAAAAACTGCCGAACGTCGCAAAAAGGCCGCCCCGCGGCGGTTTTCCGCGTGGGAGACGTTTCCGGGCGCCCTACACTTTGTTACGGGCTCCAGAAATTCGACATACCTCCTCCCGAGGCCTCTGTTAGAGTACGGTCAACAGGAAGGACGAACTCCGGACTGTGAGACTCCAGCTTAGGTTGAGTTATTGAGGGTTTGGAAGGCCGTGGGCACACCGCTCACGGCCCTTTTTTTGATCCCGGCGCCCCGCTTGGGCGAACGAGCGCCGTCTCTTTTTCGAGTCACCGCCCTCCCGTTCGTAACGAAGCGTGAAAAATTTCCCTTCCACGCAAAGAATGCGGGAACGAATCTCATTTCCCCGTCTCCCTCTCGGCGCACCGCTTTTCAAGAATTTCGACTTTTCGCGCAGAGGAAAACTCCTGAGGCAGAACGCATTTCCTCGTCAACACTTTGTTACGTGCTTCGATTTTTTCGACATACCTCGGAGGGGGACCTTTGGTAGAGTTACACCATCGAAAGGAGTTATGAGATCCTTTCGGGACTCTGCCAAGGTTGAGTATTTTGAGGGTTTGGAATGGCCGCGGACTTCGGTTCGCGGCCCTTTTTTTACGTTTTTGCGCCTGAGCCGTTGCGCCAGCGCCGAAAACGAAAAACCTCCGACAAGATCGTCGAGGGTTCGATGAACATTGCCCAAGAAAAAGTTAAAAATAAAGAATTTTCCTTATTAAGGAATTCTTTATTTCACATTCTGTTGCAATGCAAATAAAAGATCTGGCAGGCCCACCGAGACTCGAACTCAGAGCTGTCCCTTAGGAGGGGACCATTCTATCCTGTTGAACTATGGGCCCTGCCGGAGAAGGCGAATTGTAGCAGGTTCCGCGGCCGATCACCGCGGTTCCCCGCAAGGACGGCGGAAAACCGTTCCTCAATCAAGAATCTTCGTGCGGTTCTTGGCGAAGTCCCAGAGGACTTCCTTCAATCCGTGGTTTTCAAACTCGATCTTGACGCGAAGCGTCGATCCTTCGCCCTGCAACGACTGCACGATCCCCTCGCCGAAGGTTTCATGACGAAGGCGCGTCCCCGGACGAAGACCGACGTCCGTCTGCCCGCTCGCCTCGGCGCGGATCTTCTTCAAGGTCGCTTCGTCCACGTAACTCTTCGTTTCGCTCGTCTTCGAGCCCCAACGGGAAGTGCCGCCCGAACCGTAGCCCGAAGAACCGTAGCGCGAACCGCGGCGATCATCCCCGTAATCGCGTCCGTAGGAGGAGCGACCGTAGGATTCGCGGCCGCGCGAGCCCCCGAAGGAGGGGCGCTCCCAACCGTACTCGGAGGAACGGCGGCGGTAGGGCGACTCGTACGCGTAATCGTAATCGTCGTCGGTTCGCTGGTCGTTGACGAGCTCCGCCGGAATTTCTCCGATGAACTGGCTCTCGGGGTTCTGGCGGAATTCGCCGTTTACGCGGCGGTTGCGGCAGTGCGAGAGATAGAGGCGGCGCTTCGCGCGCGTCACCGCCACGTACATGAGGCGGCGCTCTTCGGCGAGCCCCTTGTTGCCCTGGCGGTTGTCGCGCACGGCCGAAAAGTGCGGGAAGATCCCCTCTTCGAGCCCCACGATGAAGACGTTCTTGAATTCCAACCCCTTGGCGGCGTGCACGGTCATGAGCTGCACGGCGTCGACGGTTTCCGTTTCGTTCTTGTCGCCCGCTTCGAGGGTCGCCTGCGAGAGGAAGCCCTGGAGCGGCGTGAGGCCGTCCTCGTTGAAGGGCGTGAAGGCGTCGACGTCGAAGCCCACCCCTTCGTTCTGGCAATACCCGTCCGCGGCCGACATGACTTCGTTCATGTTGGCGATGCGGTCTTCGCCTTCGCGCTCCTTCTCGTAGTGGGCCTTGAGGCCCGAACCCTGAATGACGAGGCGCGCCACTTCGGAGAGGGTCTTTCCCTCGGCCTTTTCGCGAAGCGACTCGATGAGCGACCGGAAGGCGACGAGCTTGGGCGGCATCGGACGGTTTTCCATCGTGAGCGCCCCCCAGAGGCTCGTCTGCATCGCGCGCGCTTCGAGCGTCAGGTTGTCGATCGTCTTCGCGCCGATCCCGCGGGTCGGGAAGTTCACGACGCGCAAAAAGCTCGTGTCGTCCGTCGGATTGTCGAGAAGACGCATGTAGGCGAGGACGTGCTTCACTTCGGCGCGCTCGAAGAAGCGCTGGCCGCCGTAGATGCGGAAAGGAATGCCGGCGTTGGTGAAGGTCTGTTCGAGAACGCGCGACTGCGCGTTCATGCGGTAGAGGACGGCGCAGTCTGCGTAGTCGTCGCCGCGCGCGCGGCACTTCATGACGAGGCGCTTGACGTCGCGCGCCTCCTCGGTGTCGTCGTCAAAGCGCTGCAGAAGGATCTTGTCGCCCGAGGCGCCGCTCGTCCAGAGGTTCTTCCCGAGACGGTCGTCGTTGTGGGAGATGATGGCGTTCGCGGCGTTCAGGATCGTCGAAGTCGAGCGGTAGTTCTGCTCGAGTCGGATGGGCTCGCCCGTGCGGAAGTCGCGCACGAAGTCGGCCATGTTCCCGACGTTCGCGCCGCGGAAGGCGTAGATCGACTGGTCGTCGTCGCCCACGGCGAAGACCGCGTTCACGCTCGCGTTCTCGCGGCCCGAGCCGAGGCCCGCGAGGACCTGGAGCCAGCGGTACTGCAGGACGTTCGTGTCCTGAAACTCGTCGACGAGGATGTGGCGGAAGCGCCCCTGATAGTGCGAGCGCACGATTTCGTTGCGGTCGAGAAGTTCGTAGCAGCGAAGGAGAAGCTCCCCGAAGTCGACGACCCCTTCTCGCTGACAGGCCTCTTCATAGGCGCGGTAGAGGTTCACCTGCTCGGGGAGGTCTTCGGAGAGCTGCTGCGACCAGGAGCGGATGCCGTGCTCCTTCTGCCAGTTGATGTAGCTCTGGATCTTGCGCGGGTCGACGGTTTCGGTGTCGACGTTGTTGGCCTTCATGATGCGCTTCACCATCGAGAGCTGATCGCCCGAGTCGAGGATCTGGAAGGTTTTCGGCAGGCCCGCCGCTTCGGCGTGACGGCGAAGAATCCGGTTGCACAGGCCGTGGAAGGTCCCGACCCACATGTTTCGCAGGTCGTAGGGGAGCATCGTCTCGAGACGCGTGAGCATTTCGCGCGCGGCCTTGTTTGTGAAGGTCACGGCGAGGATTTCGGACGTGCGGCAGGCTCCCTTTTCGAGAAGCCACGCGATGCGGGTCGTCAGAACGCGGGTCTTGCCCGAGCCCGCGCCCGCCAGAATGAGGACGCTCTTTTCGGGCGCCGTCACGGCCTGAAGTTGCCGCTCGTTGAGATTTTCCAAAATGTTCGCCATCTCGGCCTGCTCCTGTGGTCGGTTCGCCGAACGGAAAAATTCTTGTCGCTCGTACGTTCGGCGGGACCGTCAAAATTAGCACAAAGCGTCCCGACGCATCGGGCACCGCGGCAAAAACGCTACGGAAAATCGAGTAGCGGTTTTGCCGCCGTGCGATCTCCCTTCTTTCCCCCGCAATCGGTCCGCCGCCGAAAAGGTATACTTTCTCGTTATTCTCTTCCCTACTCAACTTTTGGATCAGCGTAATGCGCGAGACCTATTCTCCCCAGGCCGTCGAGTCGGAAGTCCAGGCCCAATGGAAGGCCAAGGACGTCTACCGCGCCGTCGAGCACGCTCTTGACGCCAACGGTCAACCCAAGCCCAAGTTCTATGTCTGCTCCATGCTGCCCTATCCGAGCGGCAAGCTTCACATGGGACACGTTCGCAACTACACCCTCAACGACGTGATGTACCGCTACTACCGCATGAAGGGGTACAACGTCATGACGCCGATGGGGTGGGACGCCTTCGGTCTGCCCGCCGAAAACGCGGCCATCGCCAAGAAGGTCGCTCCGGCCGAATGGACGTACAACAACATCGCCGACATGAAGGCGCAGATGGAGCCTCTCGGGCTCGCCTTCGACTGGTCGCGTGAAGTCGCCACCTGCAAGCCCGACTATTACCGTTGGAACCAGTGGCTCTTCCTGAAGATGTACGAAAAGGGCATTGCCTACCGCAAGACCCAGATCGTCAACTGGGACCCGGTCGACAAGACCGTCCTCGCCAACGAACAGGTGATCGAAGGCCGCGGCTGGCGCTCGGGCGCCGTCGTGGAAAAGCGCGAAATCCCGGGTTACTACCTCGGCATCACGCAGTACGCGCAGGAACTTCTCGACGACATCGAAAAGCTCACGGGCTGGCCCGAACAGGTCCGCCGCATGCAGGAACACTGGATCGGCCGCTCCGAAGGCGTGACGCTTTCCTTCCCCTATGAAATCGACGGCGAAGAAAAGCTCCTCTCCTGCTACACGACGCGTCCCGACACCCTGATGGGCGTCACCTTCGTCGCGATCGCCGCCGAACATCCGCTCACGCTTCGCCTCTCCGAAGGCCGTCCCGACCTTCAGGCCTTCATTGAAGAATGCCGCAAGGGCGGCGTCAGCGAAGCCGACCTCGCCACCAAGGAAAAGGAAGGCCGTCCCACGGGCTTCTTCGTTCGTCATCCGATCACGGGCAAGCCCGTCGAAGTCTACATCGCCAACTACGTCCTCATGGGCTACGGCGAAGGCGCCGTCATGGGCGTTCCCTCGCACGACGAACGCGACTTCGCCTTCGCGAAGAAGTACGGCATGCCGATCATTCAGGTCGTGAGCTTTGACGGCAAGGAATACTCGACCGACGCCTGGCAGGAATGGTACGGCGAAAAGAGCGACGAATCGAAGCTCGTCAATTCCGGCGAATTCGACGGTCTGGGCTTCCACGCCGCCTGCGACGCCATCGCCCGCGCGCTCGAAGAAAAGGGCCTCGGCAAGAAGGAAGTGAAGTTCCGTCTGCGCGACTGGGGCATCTCGCGCCAGCGCTACTGGGGCACGCCCATCCCGATGATCAACTGCCCGAAGTGCGGTCCCGTTCCGGTTCCCTATGAAGACCTCCCGGTCGTTCTGCCGGAAGACCTCGTTCCGGACGGAAGCGGCAACCCCCTCACGAAGTGCGAATCGTTCCTGCACTGCAAGTGCCCGAAGTGCGGCGGCGAAGCCCTGCGCGAAACCGACACGATGGACACCTTCGTCGACAGCTCCTGGTACTTCCAGCGCTACTGCTCGCCCGACTGCGACACGGCGATGGTCGACTCGCGCAACGACTACTGGATGCCGATGGATCAGTACATCGGCGGCATCGAACACGCGGTTCTGCACCTCCTCTACGCCCGCTTCTGGACGAAGGTGATGCGCGACATGGGCCTCGTCAAGTACGACGAACCCTTCACGCGTCTCTTCACACAGGGCATGCTCATGGCCGAGTGCTACTACCGCATGGGCGACGACGGCCGCAAGATCTGGTACTACCCCGACGAAGTCGAAGTGCAGTACGACGAAAAGGGCCGCCCGGTCGGTGCGATCCTCAAGGCCGACGGCCAGCCCGTGGTTCTCGGCGGCATCGAAAAGATGTCGAAGTCGAAGAACAACGTCGTCGAACCGCGCGACATCATCAAGAAGTACGGCGCCGACACGGCCCGCAGCTTCGTGATGTTCGCCGGTCCTCCCGATCAGTCCGCCGCCTGGTCCAATTCCGGCGCCGAAGGGACCTTCCGCTTCCTGCGCCGCGTCTGGAACTGGGCCTACGCGAACCGCGACGCGGTCCGCGACGCCGCGAAGACCCTCGAAGGCCTCGCGCTCTCGCACGAAGCCAAGGCGCTTCGCCGCGAAGTGCACGCTTCGCTGCGTCAGGCCGAATTCGACTTCGACCGCATGCAGTACAACACGGTCGTCTCGGCCTGCATGAAGATCTTCAACGCGCTCGACGCCTTCCGTGAAGCGGGCGAAGCCGCCGACGCCGTGCGCGCCGAAGCCGCCTCGATCCTTCTGCGTACGCTCTACCCGGTCGCTCCGCACATCACGACGGCGATCTGGGGCGAACTCGGCTACGTCGAAACGATCGGCGAACTCATTGACGCGCCCTGGCCCAAGGTGGAAGAAGCCGCCCTCAAGGCCGACGAACTCAAGCTCGTCGTACAGGTGAACGGGAAACTGCGCGGTCAGATCACGGTCGACGTCGACGCCGACCGCGAAGCGATCGAAGCCGCCGCCCTCGCGAATCCCGACGTACAGAAGTTCACGAACGGCCTCACGGTGCGCAAGATCATCGTGGTGCGCAACAAGCTCGTGAACGTCGTCGCGAACTGACGGCCTCCACGGTCCGCAAGGCCCGACCTTCCCGTCCGGAAGGCCGGGCCTTTCTCTTTTTGTTCCTCACCTTCTGCCGTGAGGATTCCTCGTCTTTTCTGACGTCTTCCAAGCGGTCTAGGGAAAACGTCCCACGGCTGCCCTCTCCTTCGGCACTACACTTAAATGACGGGGATCTTCCGCCCCGGACGAACAACCGACAAGAGGAGAAGCCCATGCGCTACACAGCCCGTCAAATCGAAGACGCCGCCCGACATTTTCTCACCGCTTCGGGAAGCGACGAATACGAAGCAGACATCGTCGCGCGCCACATGCTCGAAGCGAACCTGCGCGGCCACGACAGCCACGGCATCGGCATGACCGCCATGTACGCGGACTACCTCAAGAAGGGGCAGCTCAAACCCAACACCCCGCCCACGATCGAACAGGACCGCGGCGCCGTGCTGCAGTTCAACGGCAATCTCGGCTACGGCCAGCGCGCGGGCTACGAAGCGACGAAGATCGCGATCGAACGCGCCAAGGAAACGGGCGTGTGCCTCTACACGATCAAGCACTCCTGCCATTTGGGCCGCATCGGCACCTACGGCGAACAGGCGGCCGCGGCCGGCATGGTGAGCATCCACTTCGTCAACATCAATCAGTACGATCCGCTTGTGGCGCCCTACTGCGGTTCGGCCGCGCGCTTCGGCACGAACCCCTTCTGCTGCGCCATGCCCGCGACCGACAAGCACGGCCCCTTCATCCTCGACTTCGCCACTTCGATCGTCGCGATGGGAAAGACCCGCGTCGCCTATCTCGCGAAGAAACCCTTTGACGAACCCGTGATGCTCACGACCGAAGGCGTCCCGACGACGGATCCCTCCGTCATGTGGCACCAGCCCCGCGGCGCCCTCATGGCCTTTGCCAAGCACAAGGGCTCGGGGCTCGCGTTCGCCTGCGAACTCATGGCGGGCCTTCTGAGCGGCGGCGGCACGATTCAGCCCGGCCACTCGCGTGACGGCTCGATCGTCAACAACATGACGGCCTTCGTGATCGATCCCGCGGTCCTCACGGACATGGACTTCCTCAAGAACGAAATGGACGCCATGATCGACTACGTGAAGTCGTCCCCGGCGCCCGATCCGGTGAACAACCCCGTTTTGTCGCCGGGCGAACCCGAACGCATGCGCCGCGAAGACCGTCTCGCCCACGGCGTCGAAATCTCGGAAGGCGAAGCGCTCGCCATCCGCCGCGCGGCCGAAGGCTTCGGCGTTCCCGAAGAACACCTCCTTCCGATGCCCTGCTGATTCGTTTGACCTTCTGCGTCCTCTCGGGCGTCCTTCGGGCCGCCCGATGTTTTTGGCGGTTTCCGAATACGTGAAAGCCCCGAAGGGCTTTCGCCGCTTCGGGGCCGGGAAAAGAGACGTCAAAAGGGATCAGAGACCGAGTTCGGCCTTGAGCGCCTTCGCGATCGATTCGACGCCGGCGCGGATCTTGTCGACCGGCACCGTGACGAAGGAGAGACGCGCTTCATTGTGGCGCGGTTCGGTCGCATAGAAGGCGAAGCCCGGAACGTAGCCGACGGGAACGTCGGAGGCGAGCACCTTCTTCATGAGTTCGGCCGCGTCGATCTGCTTCGGGAAGGTCACCCAGATGAACATGCCGCCCGTGGGCTTCGTCCACGTGAGTTCGGGGTGCTTCGGCATGAATTCCTCGAGCGCGTCGAGCATGGCCTTGGCCTGTTCGGCGTAGAGGGCGCGGGTGCCCGGCATGTGGTTTTCCATCAGACCGCCCTTCAGGACTTCGGCCGTGATGAGCTGCGTGAAGGTGGAGGTGTGAAGGTCGACGGACTGCTTCATTTCGATGAGCGCGTCGATCACGTGCTTCGGAGCGACGATGTAGCCCAGACGGAAGCCCGGGGCGAGCACTTTCGACATCGAGCTCATGCGGATCGTGCGTTCGGGCGCGATCGCGCGAAGCGAGATCGGGGGACGTTCGCCGAAGTAGATTTCACCGTAGGGATCGTCTTCGAGGAGCCAGAAGTCGTATTCGCGGGCCTTTTCGCAGAGCTTGCGGCGGCGTTCCTCGCTGATCGTGCGGCCCGACGGATTCTGGAAGGTCGGCATCACGTACGCAAAGCGCGCGCCGCGGCATTCCTCGCCGAGCCAGTCGGGGTTGAGCCCCTCGTCGTCGGTCTTCATTTCGACGTATTCGGGGAAGCAGAAGTTGAAGGCGCCGAGCGCGCCCATGTAGGTCGGGCTTTCGACGAGCATCTTGCTGCCTTCGTCGAGGAAGAGGCGGGCGATCATGTCGAGGCCCTGCTGCGAACCCGAGGTGATGAGGACTTCGTCGACCGTAGTCGGAACGCCGCGCTTCGTTTCCTGTTCGGCGATCGCTTCGCGCAGTTCCTTCACGCCCGGAGCGGCAGAGTACTGCAGGGCGACGGCGCCCTTTTCATCGAGAACCTTGCAGGCCGCGGCCTTCACCGCTTCGATCGGGAAGCGCTTCGGGCTCGGCAGGCCGCCCGCGAAGCTGATCACTTCCGGACGTGCGGCGAGCGAAAGAATGTCCGTGATGACGGACGCGCCCTTGGGGCGGCCGGCTTTACTGTAGTGGGGTGTCGGGCACGTTTGCTGACAGCATTCCTTCGTCATGATCAACTTCACTCCGTAAAAAAGATTTTTTGGTGCGGTGTTTTTTGTACTTCGCAGGGAATTTCTTCGGTGCGTCGGTACATAGTAGCTCAGCGTGTCCTTTCGTTTTCGGCGCAAAAAATCTTCTTTTGCGCATTTTGACTTCTGCTCACATCCGCTATGGAGTTCGCCGTAGGAGCTTTTGCGTAGTCGCCCGCGCGGCGCCCCGAAAGCCGCGGTCCGTCCTCTCGAGCGAAGGCGAGAAAAACGCTACAATGTCGACTCTTCTGAGCTCAAGGTTTTATCCCCCATGGCACGTTATTCGCGCAGAGACGCCGCCCTCATGCTCGCGGGTCTCCCTCTTCTTCTTTCGGGCTGCGGCTTTCGCCTTCGCGGGCGCTTTGACGCCCCGTTCGCCACGCTCTACCTGCAGATGCCCGTCAACACGAGCCTCTCGAACAAGCTTCGCCGCGCGATCACCGCGGGCTCCGACGTGGTGATCGTCGATCATCCCAACGAAGCCGACGCCGTGCTCGAACTCCTGCGCGAGGAACGCGACCGCGAGATCCTCTCGATCAACGACATGGGGCAGGCCCGCGAATACGAGCTCACGCTCACGCTCGAATTCCGCATCACCGCGCCCGAAGGCTTCGAGTGGCTCGAGGCGACCCGTCTTTCGACGACGCGCGACATCAGCTACAACGAAAGCGAATTCCTTTCGCGCGAAAAGGAAGAAAACATTCTCTACGACGACATGGAGAGCGACCTCATCAATCAGCTCGTCCGCTACATCGAAGCCGTCAAGCCCCGCGACTCGGCATACTGACGGCGGACTTTCTTCGTCCGCGAAGAGAACCCTTTCCGGGCGCCTTCGCCTCCCCTTCCGAGGAGTGATGCGGGGCGCCGATTCCTCACCAGTCCTTGCGGGCGCCCTCGGGCGCCCGAGCTTCAACGCCGATGCCGGTCGACCAAAAAAACATCGAATCCTATCTGGAGGGCGCAACCCGCGCCGAGCGGTTTGATCCCTACTGGCTCGTGACGGGAAACGACGAGTTTCTCATGCTCGAGACCGGGGACAAGATCCGCGCCGCGGCCTTCGCCGCAGGGCACACCGAGCGCATCGTGCTCGAACTCGGCGCGAAGTCCGACTGGACGACGCTCGTCGAAGCGACGACGAGCTACGGGATGTTCGACGACAAGAAGATCGTCGAGGTGCGTCTTGCGGGGGCGCCCGGCCTCAAGGGCGGTCCCGTCCTGAAGGACCTCCTCTCGCGCGTCTACGACGGCGTCTCGGTCGTCTTCTTCGTGCCGACTCCCGACTGGTCGAGCGCGAAGGCCCCCTGGTGGACGGAACTCAAGAAGCAGTCGACCGTGGTGGAGTGCAACACGCCCGAACGGCGGGACCTCCCCGCGTGGCTTGCGGCGCGTCTTGCGCGCCACGGGCAGTCGGCCTCTCCCGACACGCTCGAATCCTTCTCCGACCTCGTCGAAGGGAACCTCTTTGCGGCTCACCAGGAAGTCGAAAAGCTCGCGCTTCTCTACCCCGCGCGCGAACTCACGAAGGAAGAGGTCGAATCGGCCGTTCTCAACGCCTCGCACTTCGAGACGGCGGCGCTTCTCTCGGCCATCTGCACGGGCGAACCCGCCCGCGCGGCGCGCATCGTCGACGCGCTCGAAGCGCAGGCGGAGCCGCTCGTTCCGATCCTCACCTTTCTTTCCATGCAAATCCGCACGCTCATCAAACTGCGAAGCGGGTATGATCGGAGGATCACATACGTCAAGGGCGTCTTTCCGACGCCGGAACTTACGCGCGGCGCCCAGCGCCTCACCGTAAAGCGGCTCTCCGCCGCGCTTGACGTCTGTGCCGACATCGACCGTCTGATCAAGGGCCTCCCCGTGCGGGACCGGGACTCCGACCCGTGGGTGGAACTGAAGAGCGTCGCGCTCTTTCTCGCCCGCTGATCCGCGGTCTTTCCGACGTCCGTCCTTCGGGCGCCGCTTCACTCTTCGAGCACTGTCATGACCACCCCTCAGGAAATCGTCCGTCAACTCGCCGCGGCCGCGCGCACCGCTTCGCATGCGCTTGCCGCAAGCTCCACGGCCGCGCGCAACGAGGCGCTTGAGCGACTCGCCGACCGAATCGAACGGGACGCCGCGGAAATTCTGCGCGTCAACGCTCAGGACGTAGAGGCCGCGCGCCTTGCCCGGCGCGACGAAGCCTTCCTCGACCGACTCGCCCTCACGGAAAAAACGATCGCCTCGATGGCAGCGGGCTGCCGTCAGATCGCGGCGCTTCCCGATCCGATCGGGCGCATGGAAAACCTCGTGCCCCAGCCCTCGGGCATCATCGTGGGCCGCATGAGCGTGCCGCTCGGCGTCCTCGCCATGATCTACGAAGCGCGCCCGAACGTCACGGTCGACGCAGCGGCGCTCGCCGTCAAGTCCGGAAACGCCATTTTGCTTCGCGGCGGCACGGAGGCCCTCGGAACGAATCTTCTTCTCGCCTCCTACGTGCACGACGCCCTCGCCGAAGCGAAGCTTCCGCCCGAGAGCGTGCAGATGCTCCAGAGCGGCGACCGCGAACTCGTGGGCGCCCTCATCCGCGCCCAGGGCGACGTCGACGTTCTCATTCCGCGCGGCGGCAAGAGCCTCATCGCCCGACTCGCCGCGGAGGCGACCGTCCCGATGATCAAGCACCTCGAAGGGATCTGCCACACCTACGTGGACGATCCGTGCGATCTCGAGATGGCCGTGCGCGTCACCGACAACGCCAAGACCCAGCGCTACGCCCCCTGCAACGCGACGGAAACGCTCCTCGTGCACCGCGGCGTCGCCTTTGATTTCCTTCCGGAAATCGCCCGGATCTTCCACGACAAAAACGTCGAAATGCGCTGCGACGGCCTTTCGCGCCGCATCGTCGAGGGCGCGGGCTATTCGGCCATCGACGCGACCGAAGAGGACTGGGTGACCGAATACGGCGCCCCGATCATTTCGATCAAGACCGTCGAATCGCTCGACGAAGCGATCCGCTTCATCAACGAGCACGGCTCGCACCACACCGACGCGATCCTCACGACGGACCAGCGTCATGCCGAACGCTTCCTGCGCGAAGTCGACTCCTCCTCCGTCATGGTGAACGCCTCGACGCGCTTTGCCGACGGGTTCGAGTACGGTCTCGGCGCCGAAATCGGCATTTCGACCGACAAGCTCCACGCCCGCGGTCCCGTTGGACTCGAGGGGCTAACGAGCCGCAAGTTCATCGTTCTCGGACACGGCGAAGGACGCCGCTGATCCTTTTCATCCCTTTTCGATTCCGACATGGCCCTTTCCTACTACGCCGTCTCGCCTTACGGCCTTGAAACGCTGCTTGCCGACGAACTGCACCGTCTCGGCGCCCAACGCATCCATCCGCAAAAGGGTGGCGTCCTCTTCGAGGGCGACGCCGCCCTCGGCATGGCCGCCTGTCTTCACTCGCGCCTTGCGAGCCGCATTCTCCTGCGCGTCGCACACGGGAAGTACTGGGACAGCCGCGACATCTACAAAATGGCGCTCGAGACGCCGTGGGAGAAGTGGTTCGGTCCCGACCACACGATCCGCGTCTCGGCGAACGCCCAACGCTGCCCCCTCGAGAGCATCGACTTCGCGGTGCTGCGCATCAAGGACGCGGTCTGCGACCGCTTCCGCGAAATGGCGGGCCGCCGTCCGAGCGTCGAACGTCATTCGCCCGACGTCCGCATCGCCGCCTTCCTCACCTACGACACGGTGACCTTCTATCTCGACCTGGCGGGCGAAGCCCTCTTCAAGCGCGGCTGGCGCCTCACGCACGGCGAAGCGCCGCTCAAGGAAAACCTCGCCGCGGGTCTTCTGATGCTCTCGGGCTGGACGCCCGAAAAGCCTCTGATCGACCCCTTCTGCGGGTCGGGCACGATCGCGATCGAGGCCGCGCACATGGCCATGAACGTTCCGCCGGGACTCAACCGCCGCTTTGCCTTTGAAAAGCTCACGGGCTTCGGCGGGGACCTCTGGGACGAAATGCTCGAGGACGCCCGCGCGGGCGTCAACCGCCACGCCAAGGTAACGCTGCGCGCCTCCGACATTTCTTCACTCGTCGTGGAAAAGGCCGAGGAAAACGCGCGCCGCGCGGGGCTCGAAGCGCTTCTTGCCGACGGCCGCCTCACCTTCACGCAGGGCGACGCCCGTGAAGCGGCGCCCGAAGAGGGGCTCGCCCCGGGGCTCGTCATCGCGAATCCCCCCTACGGCGAACAGTCGAATCCGAAGAGCGCGTCGATCCGCTCGATGATGAAGGACGTCGCGGACCGCCTCAAGGCCGTCTTCCCGGGTTGGACCGCCTGGCTTCTCACGTCCGACCGCGAACTTCCGCGCCAGATGCGTTTGAAGGAAAGCCGCAAGATCGTGCTCTTCAACGGGCCGCTCGAATGCCGCTTCTTCCGCTTCGACATGGTGGCGGGAAGCAACCGCGGCAAGCCCGCCGACAAGGCCAGGGCCGAAGGCTGAGAAGGCTGATCGAGTCCGCTTCTGAAAAATTCGAGGGCGGCGTCCCGGCGGGGCGTCGCCCTTCTTTTGCGCCCCGCAAGGGGCTCGGAAGATCATTTCGCGCGCTCGAGGACCCGCTCGGCGCCGTCGGCGCGGCGAAGCCTGAGCACCTCGCCCGCTTCGAGCACCGTCCATTCGTCGCGGTACTCGATCGTTTGGCCGTTCCCGATGCTCTTTCCTTCGAGGATCAGATGGTCGCCCTTGCGTTCCCAGCGCTCGGTCGTGAGCGTCGCCATGTTGACGGAGGAGGCGCTCCCGTCCGCCTCGAGGGAAAAGCCCTGCACTTTACCCGGCATCCCCGGAATCGGTTCGACCCAGGTGCCCGCCACGGAGTCGGCGGTCGTCGTGCAGGCCGAGAGAAGCATGGCGGCGCAGAGGGCGCCCGAAGCGAAGAGAGGCTGGCGAAGCATGAAAAGTCCTTTCGGGAGAGGTGATGACGAATCGTTCCCTCACTCTCGCCGATTTTCCGCGGGCGCGCAAGAAGCCGGGGCGAGGGAGAAAACCGCAGATACAAAAAAACCCGTTTTCCGCCGGAAAACCGGACGGGAAACGGGCTTCTTGTCGGCTGTCGCCAAGACGCGGATTAGGCGTCCTTGCGAACGAGGCGTTCCTTGATGCGGGCGGCCTTGCCGGAGCGGCTGCGCAGGTAGTAGAGCTTGGCGCGGCGGACGTCGCCGTGGCGCTTCACTTCGATGCTGGCAACCGTCGGGGAGTAGAGCTGGAACGTACGTTCCACGCCTTCACCCGAGGAGATCTTGCGAACGATGAAGGAGGAGTTGAGACCGCGGTTGCGACGGGCGATCACGACGCCTTCAAAGGCCTGGACGCGCTTGCGCGAGCCTTCCACGACGTTGACGTTCACGACGACCGTGTCGCCGGCGCGAAAGTCGGGGATGACCTTGTCGCCCGTGAGGCGGGCGATTTCTTCCTGTTCGAGAATCTTGATGAGATCCATTTATAAACTCCGTACCATCGTCATGCGGCCTGATTTGAGGGACCAAAGCCCGCCGCCGAGAGGATGGATAATTTTTAAGACAAAACGATCTTCGGGTCGAGTCGTCGCAGATAGGCCTTGTCGGCTTTGCTCAGAAGACCGGAAGAATTCGCGATTTTAATCAAGTCGGGGCGGGTTTGCAAGGTAAAACGCAGACTTTCTTCCCGACTCCAGCGCGCGATGTTGGCGTGGTGGCCCGAAAGCAGGACTTCCGGGACGCCCTCGCCCCGCCACACTTCGGGGCGGGTGTAGTGCGGCGCGTCGAGAAGCCCCGTCGCGAAGGATTCGTCGAGGCTCGAGAGGTCCTTGATCGCGCCCGGGAGCTGCCGCACGACGGCGTCCATGAGGGCGGCCGCGGCGAGTTCTCCGCCCGAGAGGACGAAGTCGCCGAGACTGATCACTTCGTCGACGTAGCGGTTCAGAAAACGCTCGTCGATCCCTTCGTAGCGTCCGCAGACGAGGACCACGTCCTCGCCCGAGGCGACGAATTCGCGCACGCGGCGGTCGTCGAGCTTGCGCCCGTTCGGAGCGAAGCTCACGACGCGCCCGCGGTTGCCGGCCGCGCGGATGGCGTCCACCGTCTGCGCAAGGGGCTCGGCCATGAGGATCATCCCGGGACCGCCCCCGAAGGGACGGTCGTCGACCGTGCGGTGGAGGTCTTCCGTCACGTCGCGGGGGTTCCAGGTCTGAAGCGACCAGAGCCCGCGCTGACGCGCGCGCGCCGTGATGCCGCAGTCGGTGAGCGAGCGGAAGAATTCGGGGAAAAGCGTGACGACGTCAAAACGCATGGCCGTCCCCTTCAGCGCCACTCGGGATCCCAGTCGACCGTGACGCGCTTCTCGTCCACGTCGATTTCGAGGATGTACACCTCGGGCACGTTCGGGACGAGGAAGGACGCGCGCTTGCCGTCGGGGCGCTCCCAGCCGATCGAGAAGATGTCCTGTACGCCGTTCGTGCCGATCCCCTCGATGGTGCCGAGCGTCACACCCTCGCGGTTGACGACTTCGCAGCCGACGAGGTCGACCGCCCAGACGGCGTCATCCCCCGCGTCGGGGAAGTCTTCTCGGCGCACGGCCACCTGGCCGCGCAAGAGGTCGGCCGCCTCCTTGCTCTCGCACCCCTCCCACTGCGCGATGAAGCCCGTGCCATGGGGACGGCAGGCCTTGACGCGAACGGGCATGACTTCGCCCGTCGGACGGATGAGGAACCAGTTCTTTGCGGCGAGGAGCACTTCCCCCGTTTCGGTCGGAAAGACGCGTAGCCATCCGCGCACGCCGTAGGCGCCGCCCGTGCGTCCGAGGACGACGAGATCGTTCGTGTTTTCCATGCAAAACCCCAAAAAATGATGCGCAAACAAAAACCCCGCAGTCTCAGGCGTAGATACCGGGTCTGACAACGCGCGGTGAACGGATCCGATGTGCTTGGACACGAGAGGCACGACCGTTCGGGCGGATTGTCGACCCGCACTTGAGGGATGCGGGGCTTGCCGTACCGTTTTTAGACGCCGGGCACGGTGTCGGCGTTCGATTCGTCAGGGAATCAGGCGGCGGTCTTCTTGAATTCCTTCACGAGACGGGCGACCGTGTCGGAGAGCTGAGCGCCCTGGCCCTGCCAGTAGGCGAGACGTTCCGTGCAGAGCGAAAGACGGACGGCCTGACCCGAAGCCATCGGGTTGTAGTAGCCGATGCGTTCGATGAAACGGCCGTCGCGACGGCAGCGGCTGTCGCAAACGTTGATGGAGTAGAAGGGGCGCTTCTTGGAGCCGCCGCGGGCGAGACGAACGATAACCATTCGGTGTACCTCTAAAACGTAAATGGTTGAGAGAAAAAAGAAATCAGGCCCCCGTCACGAGGAGCCCGACATCAGAAATTCGGAAACGCGATTTTAGCGGAGTTCGGGGCTTCCTGCAAGGAGAAAGCCCCGATTTTTTCATCAAAGCTTTTCTTTGAGCGCGTCAAGCGTCGCGGCGCCGTCGGCGACGAGACCGTAGTCGCAGATTTCAAAGATCGGGGCTTCCGCGTCGTTGTTGACGGCGACGATCACCTTGGCGTCCTTGATGCCGGCCGTGTGCTGGATGGCGCCCGAGAGGCCCACGCCGATGTAGAGGTCGGGGGCGACGATCTTGCCCGTCTGGCCGATCTGCCAGTCGTTCGTGCAAAGGCCCATGTCGACCGCCGTGCGGGTCGCGCCGACGGCGGCGCCCAACTTGTCGGCGAGCGCCGTGAGCTTTCCGAAGCCCGTTTCGTCGATGAGGCCGCAGCCCCCGGCGACGACGACGCGCGCGCTCACGAGTTCGGGACGATCCGACTTCGTTTCGCTGAACGAGACGAAGCGGCTCTTCGTTTCGACGGCGGGCGCGTCGACTTCTTCGACGAGCGCGAGCGCCTGTTCGCCCGCGGCCGCGAAGGCCGTGCCGCGCACGGTCGCGACGACGACGGGTTCGTCCACTTCGACGGTGGCGAGGATCGACCCCGCGTACATGCCGCGCACGAAGGTCTTCGGACCCTTGACGGCGAGGATTTCGGAGACGGGGCTCACGTCCATGAGCGCGGCGACGCGCGGCATGACGGTCTTCCCGAGGGCGCCCGTCACGAAGAGGATGTGGTCATAGCCCTTCCCTTCGCGCACGACGATCGCGGCAATCGCTTCGGGCGACTCCTGCGCAAACTGGGGATTGTCGGCGAAGTAGGCGGTGCGCACGCCCGCGATCTTCGCGGCCTCTTCCGCGATCGAACGGCAGTCGTTGCCGAGGACGAGAACGTCGACGGGGCCGCCCATTTCGAGGGCCGCCGTCACGACCTGCGCGGTGGCGGGCTTGAGGTTGCGGTTGTTGTGTTCGGCAATGATCAAGACGGTCATTTCACTCTCCTCACAGCACCTGCGCGGTGTTCTTCAGAATGTCGACGAGCTCGTCGACGCTCGAGACCATGCGGCCTTCGCGCTTCGTGACGGGCATCTCGACGCCGAGAAGCTTCACGCGGGGCTTGGCGTCGATGCCGAGCGAGGCGAAGTCGATCTGTTCGACGGGCTTCTTGCGGGCGCGCGCCATCGAGGGAAGCGTCACGTAGCGGGGTTCCGCCAGACGCAGGTCGCTCGTGACGACCGCGGGCTTGTCAAGCGACACCACCTGCGTGCCGCCGTCCGTTTCGCGCGTGACTTCAAAGCCCGCGTCGGTGACTTCGATCTTGCACGCAAAGGTCGCAAGCGACGTGTCGGCGAGCGCGGCGAGCATCTGGCCCGTCTGACAGGCGTCGTCGTCGATCGCCTGCTTGCCGAGGAGCACGAGGTCGGGCGACTCCTTCTCGCAGATCTTCGCGAGCACCTTCGCGACGGCGAGGGGTTCGAGCTTTTCGTCGGTGAGGACGTGAATCGAGCGGTCCGCGCCGATCGCCATCGCAAAGCGAAGCGTATCCACGCTCTTCAGGGGCCCCACGGTCACGGCGACGACTTCGTCGGCCTTGCCGGCTTCGCGAAGACGAACGGCCTCTTCCACGGCGATTTCGTCAAAGGGATTGATCGCCATCTTGGCGAGCTTGGTGTCGACGTCCGAATGGTCGGGAAGCGGGCGGACCTTCACTTTGGCGTCCACCACGCGTTTAACTGCCACAAGGATTTTCATAAGAAAGGAAACCTATTGATTGAGATTCGCCGAAGGGTTCGCCCCCAAAGGCAAACGCCGCTTCGGCCGAATCGAAAAACGCGCAAGCATTATACAAAGCCGAAGCCGGGATTAAAGCCGTACAAAAGATGCATTTTTGTAAGCGAAATCCACCATTCGGTTTAGCCGAAAGTGCCGAGCCAGAGGGCCGTAAGGAGGAGGTAGCGCAGGAATTTGCCGAGCGCGATGAGAAGCGCGCAGAGCCAGAAGGGGTGTCTCAGCCACCCCGAGGCGACGGGAAGGAGGTCTCCCACGACGGGGAGCCAGGAAAAGAGAAGAAGCCAGACGCCGCGGCGCCTGGCGAGAGCGAGGATTTTCTCCGCCTTGGGATGGCCCCGCAGGGAGGATTTTTCGGGAAAGAAGCGCCCGATCGCCCAGCCCGTGAGGCTTCCGAGGGTGTTGCCCGCGGTGGCCGCGAGCAGGGCCGGCCAGGCGCCCTCCCAGGTGTTGCGGGAGGCGACGATGCCGAGGAGCACCGCTTCGGACCCGCCCGGAAAGAGCGTGGACGAAACGAAGGCGCTCGCAAAGAGCGCCCAGAGGGCGCTCTCCGTGGCCAGCCACTCCCACATATCAGAGGCGGATGCGGTGCGTCGTCACTGGATCGAACCAGTGCACGGCCGATTCCGGGAAGGAGAAGGCGGCGCGCGTTTCAATCTCGGGAATGAAGCTTTCGTTTTCCACGCGGAAGACGACGCTCTGGCCGAGCACCGTGCCGTGCACGAGATGGTCCGCGCCGAGCGCCTCGACCGTTTCGACGGCGAAGGTCCCCGCCCCGCCCTCCGGAGAGAGCGACGCGTGTTCGGGCCTGACGCCTAAGACGACGTCGCGGCCGGCGAGCGCGGATTCGGCCTTCGGGAGGCGGATCGCTTCGCCCGCGGCTTCGAGCTCGGAGCCGTCGGCCGACACCTTCCCGCGGATGAGGTTCATCGGAGGCGAACCGATGAAGCCCGCCACGAAGATCGTTTCAGGATCGTCGTAGACCTCCTGGGGCGTGCCCACCTGCTCGGCGATGCCGCCGTTCATCACGATCATGCGGTGCGCAAGCGTCATGGCTTCGACCTGGTCGTGCGTGACGTAGAGGCTCGTCGTCTTGAGGCGCTGATGAAGCTTCTTGATTTGCAGACGCGTCTGCACGCGAAGCTTCGCGTCGAGGTTCGAGAGCGGTTCGTCAAAGAGGAAGACCGCGGGCTCGCGCACGATGGCGCGGCCCATCGCGACGCGCTGGCGCTGACCGCCCGAGAGCTGACGGGGACGGCGCTCGAGAAGGTGCCCGAGTTCGAGCATCTTCGCCGCCTCTTCGACGCGGCGGCGGATTTCCTCCTTCGGAACGCCGCGGATCTTGAGGCCGTAGGCCATGTTGTCAAAGACCGTCATGTGCGGATAGAGCGCGTAGTTCTGAAAGACCATCGCGCAGTCGCGGTCCTTGGGTTCGAGATTGTTGACGACACGGTCGCCGATCGTGAGTTCGCCCGAGGTGATCGGCTCGAGCCCCGCGACCATGCGCAGAAGCGTCGACTTGCCGCAGCCCGAGGGCCCCACGATCACGATGAATTCGCCGTCCTTGATGTCGAGCGTGATGCCGTGGACGACCTTGACGTCGCCATAGCTCTTCTTGATGTTCTTGAAAGAAATGCCTGCCATTTTTTATTTTTCCGTATCCACGAGACCCTTGACGAACCAGCGCTGCATGATCGTCACGACGAGCGCGGGCGGAATCATGGCGAGCATCGCCGTCGCCATGATGAGGTTCCATTCGTTGGCGCTGTCGCCGCCGCCGATCATGCGCTTGATCCCGATGACGATCGGGTACATGTCTTCGGAGGTCGTCACGAGGAGCGGCCAGAGGTACTGGTTCCAACCGTAAATGAACTGAATCACGAACATGGCCGCCACGTTCGTCATCGAAAGCGGCAGAAGGATCGTGAAGAAGAAGCGCATCGGACCGGCCCCGTCCATGCGGGCGGCTTCCGTGAGTTCGTCGGGAACCGTAAGGAAGAACTGCCGGAAGAGGAAGGTCGCCGTGGCCGAAGCGATCACCGGAAGGATGAGGCCGCCCCAGCTGTCGAGAAGGTTCAGGTTCGCCATCACTTCGTAGGTGGGCGAAATGCGCACTTCCACGGGAAGCATGAGCGTGATGAAGATGAGCCAGAAGCAGAGCTTGCGGCCCGGGAAGCGGAAGTAGACGATCGCAAACGCCGAGATGAGCGAGATGAGGATCTTCCCGAAGGAAATCCCCAGCGCCATCATGAGGGAGACCCACATCATGCGGCCCACGGGCGCGCGCGAAGCCGTGCCGCCGCCCTCGAAGAGAACCTGCATGTAGTTCTCGATGAAGTGCGCGCCGGGCAGAAGGCTCATGGGCGCCTGTTCGACTTCGACAGCCGTCTGCGTCGAGGCGACGAAGGCGACGTAGACCGGGAAGACCACGACCACGACGCCGAGAATCAGGATCAGATGCGTGAAGAAATTGAGCCAGGGACGATTTTCAACCATAACCAAACCTCCCCGATCAATAGTTGACGCGCCGCTCGATGAAGCGGAACTGAATCACGGTGAGCACGATGACGAGCGCCATCAGCACGACCGACTGCGCGGCGGATCCGCCGTAGTCCATGTTGCGGAAGCCGTCGACGAAGACCTTGTAGACGAGGATGTTCGTTTCCTGGCCCGGGCCGCCCATCGTCGTCGCGTCGACGATGGCGAAGGTGTCGAAGAACGCGTAGATCACGTTCATGACGAGAAGGAAGAAGGTCGTGGGCGAGAGAAGCGGGAAGACCACCGTCCAGAAGCGGCGGAAGGGTCCCGCGCCGTCCATGGCGGCCGCTTCGAGAAGCGACTTCGGCACGGCCTGCAGGCCCGCCAAGAAGAAGATGAAGTTGTAGCTCACCTGTTTCCACACGGCCGCGATCACGATGAGGGCGAGCGCGTGGTCGGCGTTCACCATGTAGTTCCATTCAAACCCGAACTGACGAAGCGCATAGGAGAGAACGCCCAGGGTCGGGTTGAAGATGAACATCCAGAGAACGCCCGCGACGGCCGGAGCGATCGCGTAGGGAATGATGAGGAAGGATTTGTAGGCGTTGCCGCCGCGCAGGACGCGGTCGGCGCAGACCGCAAAGAGAAGCGAAACGGCCAGGCCGATGCCCGCGACGAGCACCGAAAAGAGCATCGTGACCTTGAAGCTCTCGATGTAGTTGGGGTCGGCAAAGAGGGTCTGGAAGTTGGCGAGCCCCACGAACTCGTTGCTGAGCCCGAAGGCGTCCTGCATCATGACGCTCTGCTCGATCGCCTGTCCCGCGGGCAGGAAGAAGAAGATGAGCGTGATGAGGAGCTGCGGCGCGACGAGCACGTAGGGAAGCCATCGGTTTTGGAAAATGACTCGTTTTTCCACGTTGTCTCTCGGAAGGGGTTACGAAAAACGCAACGCGTCCCGCGGTCCCCTCGCGGGGTCTGCGGGAACGCGGCAAAGAGAACGGAAGATCAGCGGGTCACGCGTTCGAAGCGCGCGAGCTGTTCGTTGCCGCGGCGCATGACGGCCGCGATGGCGTCCTTGGCCGAGGCCTGGCCCGACCAGATCTTTTCAAACTCTTCGTCGATGATCGTGCGGATGTTCGGGAGGTAACCCAAGCGGATGCCGCGGCTCTTTTCCGTAACCTTGAGCATCTGCTTCACCGCCACGTCTGCGCCCGGATTCTTTTCGTAGTAGCCGCTTTCCTTGGCGATTTCAAAAGCCTTCTGCGTCACCGGGAGGTAGCCCGTGCGCATGTGGTTTTCGGCCTGGATCTTCGGATCCGAGAGGAAGTGGAAGAAGGAGGCGACGCAGCGGTTCTGCGCGTCGGGTTTGCCCGCCATCGCCCAGAGCGAGGCGCCGCCGATCGCCGTGTTGAGCGGGGCGTCCGCGACGTCGTCATAGTAGGGCAAGGGCATCGTCATGTATTCGAACTTCGCGTTGCGGCGGATGTTCGCGAGCGTCCCGGAGGAGCCCATGTTGATCGCGCATTCGCCCGAATAGAAGGTGGCGTCGGCCTGGTTGCCGCGGCCCTTGTAGACGAAGAGCCCTTCCTTGGCCATGCGCTCTAGGTTTTCGATGTGGCGCTGATGCAGCGGCGAATCGATCTTGAGGCGCGCGGCCGTGCCGCCGAAGCCGTTGTTGAGCGTCGCGTATTCGACGTTGTGCCAGGTCGAGAAGCTTTCGAGCTGCGCCCAGCCCATCCAGGAGGTCGTCATCGGGCAGGCTTCGCCGGCCTTCTTGAGGGCGCGGGCGGCCTCTTCAATCTGCTTCCAGGTGCGCGGAAGCTTGTCGGTTTCGGTCGGAAGACCCGCGTTCTTGAATTTCGTCAGGTTGAGATAGAGAACCGTGGTCGACGAGTTGAAGGGGTAGCTCATCATGCGGCCGTCGGGCGTGGAATAGTACCCGAGCACGGCCGGAATGTACTCTTCGGGATGGAATTCGTAGCCCGCCTTTTCCATGAGGTCGCCCACGGGCACGACGGCGCCCTTGCTGAACATCATCGTGGCGGTGCCGACTTCAAAGACCTGCAGGATGTTGGGGGAGCGTCCCGCGCGGTGCGCGGCGATGCCCGAGGTCATCGTCTGGTCGTAGGAGCCCTTGTAGGTCGAAACGAGTCGGCATTCGTTCTGCGACTCGTTGTACTGCTTCGTGACGTCGGCCACCCAGTCGCCGAGCGTATTGGCCATGGCGTGCCACATCGTGATTTCGGTGGGCGCCGCCAGGGCGGAGCCGGCGCTCAGGGCGCATGCGGCGGAAAGGGCGGCAACAACGGTCTTGCGGATCATCTTTCAGTTCCTTCTGTACATTTCCTTTCCGGGCGTCGCGGGCCGCGGGAATCAACAAACGATTCCGCGCCGCACGACACGTCCCTATAGGAGGAAAGGTGGACTCCTCGGAGAAGCGGCCTCGCATTCAATGAAAAACGAGCGGCGAACATCTCCTGCGCTCGCCGCCGAACCACGAAACACCATGGCACAGTCTGAAGGAATAATAGGGACTGACTTTTCTTTTTGTCTATAGACGGATCGGCAAAAATTCCGCTTTTTCCTAGTTCTTTCGGCGTATTTTCCGCCTTTCGTCCGGCCTCCCCGCCCCGATGATAGAGAATTTCTACTCCGAAGCGCCCGATGCGCGGAAAAAGAAAGAGGGAGACCGCGAGATCCCCCTCTTTCTTAGTCGCGCCTGAGAAAGGCCGTTCTCAGCGGAACAAGGCCTTCATTTCAGTCGTGCGGCGAAGCGCCGCCTCGACGGCGTCGTCCATCATGCCGTCGATGTCGCGCTCGTTCATGACGGCGAGCGCCCTTGCGGTCGTGCCGCCCTTGCTCGTGACGCGCTCGCGAAGGGTCGCAAAGGACTCGTCGCTTTCGCGCGCGAGCTTGGCGGCGCCGAAGACCGTCCCGATCGCGAGTTCCCGGGCGTCCTCGGGCGAAAAGCCCCGCTTTTGCGCGGCGAGTTCCAGGCTTTCCAGGAATCGGAAGACGTAGGCCGGGCCCGAACCCGAAATCGCCCCCACGACGTCGAGTTCCGCTTCCGTTTTGCAGGGAACGACGTTTCCGACGGCCCGCATTACGAAGTCCGCAGCTTCGGCGTGCTCTGGCGACGTGCATTCGGGGACCCAGAGCCCCGAAAGACCGGCGCCGACAAGCGCCGGCGTGTTGGGCATCGCGCGGATGACGGGGTAGCCTCCGAGCCAGCCCGAGAGAACCGAGCCTTCGATGCCCGCCGCAATGGAGAGCGCGGCGCCGCCCTTTTTCAAAAGGGGCTTCACCGGAACGAGCGCCTCCTTCATCACCTGGGGCTTCACGGCGAGAACGAAGAGATCGCACTCGGAAATCCATTCGCCCGTCGTCTCGTGCGTCGTGACGCCGAGCGCCGCGAGCTTTTCGAGCTTCGGCGCGTTGTGGTCCGTCACGTGAAGATTCGCACCGTCCATTTTCCGAACGAGCCCGCCCAAGAGGGCCGAGGCCATGTTGCCGCCCCCCAGGAATCCGATCGTAAGCGTCATGCTGTTTCTCCTTCTTTCTGCAGTTTTCGGGAATAGTCGCGCGCACCGAAGATGCCGCTTCCCACGCGGATGAGGGTGCTCCCCTCCTCGAGCGCGGTGCGCCAGTCGGCCGTCATCCCCATCGAGAGGGTGTCGACCTGCGGGTGGCGGCGCTTCAACGCCTCGAAGGCTTCGCGCATGCGCGAGAAGGCGCGGCGGCCGCCGTCGGCGCCGTTTGCCTCGGGAATCGCCATGAGACCTCGAAGCCGGAGGTTGGGAAGTTCGGCGATGCGGTCGGCAAGCGCCTCGATTTCGTCCCAGGAGACGCCCGACTTCGAGGGTTCGGCGTCGGCGTTCACTTCAATGAGGACGTTGAGGGGCGCAAGATCCCCGGGGCGCTGCGCCGAGAGACGCTCGGCGATCTTCACGCGGTCGATCGTCTGCACCCAGTCGAAGGTTTCCGCGACGGGGCGCGTCTTGTTCGACTGCAGCGACCCGATGAAGTGCCACTCGACCTTGGCGTCGGGATGGCGCGTCCGGAAAAGCCGGCACTTCTCCACCCCTTCCTGCACGTAGTTCTCCCCGAAGGCCTGCGCACCCGCGCGCCAGGCCGCCTCCACGGCTTCGATGCCGAAGGTTTTGCTCACGGCGAGCAGCGCGACGCCGCCCTGCGGCGCGCGTTCGCGCAATTCTTGTTCCAGCGCCCGAAAGCGCGTTTCGATGGTTTCTTCCTGCATTTGTCGTTGTTCCTTGCCTTCGACCCCGCGGGGCGAGAGGCGTCAGACAACTATAGCCCAAATCCGCCGTTTTTCCGTGACCCGAAAAGCGCTACACTCTTCCATTTCCCTCTCTTTTCGATCAGACAGTCCCGTGACGACGCCCGTTCTTCTGCACAGCTGCTGCGCGCCCTGCTCGGCCGCCATTTTGGAGTGGCTCCTCGCCAACGACTACGCTCCGACGGTGTTCTTCTTCAATCCGAACATCTTCCCGCGCGAAGAGTACGACGTGCGCAAAAACGAATGCGTACGCTACTGCCGAGAGCTTTCCGTTCCCTTCGTCGACGGCGACTACGACCACGAACTCTGGCTTCGAGCCGTGAAGGGCCTCGAGCACGAACCCGAACGCGGCGCGCGCTGCCGCGCGTGCTTCGGACTTCGCATGGAGGCGACCGCCGACGCGGCCGAGCGTCTCGGGTTTGAGCGCTTCACGACGACCCTGGCGGGAAGCCGCTGGAAGCGGCTCGATCAGATCCGCGAGGCGGCTGCGGAAGCCGTCGCGCGCCACCCCAAGACCTCGTACTGGGACAAGGACTGGAAAAAGGGAGGCCTGCAGGAGCGGCGAAGCGTTCTTCTCAAGGAGAACGGCTTTTACAACCAGCTCTGGTGCGGCTGCGAATTTTCGATCGGACATCTCGTTCGCAAAGCGCCCGAGGAGCTTCCCGAGTACATCCGTCGGGCGGTAGACGAACTGCGGCTCAAAGAGTAAGAATTTCCTATACGCATCCCCAAACAGAAAACCCTCATGAATCCCCTTGTCGAAGTCTCGGGCTTCATTCTCCTCATCATCCTCGGGCAGGCGCTGCGGCGCCTTGAAATCCTCACGCCCGAGTGCTCCAAGGCCGTGAGCACGCTCGTTCTGAACGTGACGCTCCCCTGCGCCATTCTGCGCGCCCTGAACGGCGTCGAACTCACCGCGGGGCTTCTCGTCCTCGTCCTTCTCGGCCTTCTCGCAAACGTCTTCACCTTCCTGCAGATGGCCTTCACGGAGCGCCGCCACGCGGAGGATCCCGACGGACTCACGAAGCGCTTTTCGCAGCTCGTGATGCCGGGCTACAACGTCGGCACCTTCGCGATGCCCTTCACGGCGGGCTTTCTCTCGCCCGAAGGCTTTCTCGCGCTCTGCCTCTTTGACGCCGGGAACGCCGTCATGTGCACGGGCGGCACCTACGCCGTGCTCTTTCGCGAACCCGGGTCGCTTTTGAAGCAGTTCGCGAGCATCGTCAAGCGTCTCCTCTCCTCCTTTGCGATCCTCACCTATCTGATCGTCGCGGCGCTCTCGGTGACGCACACGCGGATTCCGGACGTAATTCTGCACATCATCGACATTCCCGCCAACGCGAACACCTTCCTCGCGATGATCATGATCGGCATGTCGGTGAACCTCAACATCCGGCTCGAGTCGCTCAAGCGCCTCCTGCGCCTTCTGGGGCTTCGCTATCTCGGGAGCGTCCTCATGGGGGCCTTCGTCTACTGGTGCCTTCCCTTCTCGGAAGACGTGCGCCTCGGGATCCTCCTCGTTCTCTTCGCGCCCCTCCCCGCCATGGGGATCATCTTCTCGATGAAGGGCCGCATGAACTGGCAGCTCGCCGCCAACCTCAACACGATGAGCGTTCTCTGCTCGGTCGTCATCATGAGCGCCCTGCTCTCGCTTCTGGTTTGAGGGCGCAAAAAGGCCGGCGATCCCGGCCGGCCCTCCCCCGTACAACGGCTCGGACGTCTTCGGACCCCGAGCCGTTTTCCATTCGACGGATCGGGTAGGGGGTTCCCTCACGAGTTCCCCCTCCCACACCGCAACCCGCCAGTGACACGGGCTTCCGGACGTGCCGTTCGGCATCCGGCGGTTTCTAAATTGATGGAGTGTCTTGTCACTGTCACCCCTGCTTTCGTCC
>CASEFX010000037.1 GCA_949287305.1 uncultured Sutterella sp.
GATGCGGCCGAAAAACGTTTGGGATGACATGGGCTGATCCTCGGATTACTTCTTGGCGAGTTCGCCGATGAGTTCGACCATGCCGTTCACGGAGCGGATCGACTTCGTCATGATGAGGTACTTGCCGTTGACGACGTAGGCCGGAATGCCCTGGATCTTGCCCACGTCGTAGCTCGCCTTCCAGGAGTCGGCAAGCGCCTGCACGTCGGCGTTTTTGCGGTTCTTCGCGAATTCGTCGGCGGAGATGCCCGCGGCGTCAAGACCGGTCTTCAAGAAGGCTTCTTCGCCGGCCGTCCAGCGTTCGCCCTTCTTGTGATAGGCCTTGTAGATGGCGTCCTTGGCCTTCTTGAAGAGGGACTTCGGATCTTCGAGGTTCGTGATGCCCGCGGCCTTGTCCTTCACGAGGCAGTAGGCGAAGAGTTCGGAGCCGGCGCGGCCGTACTTGCCCTTCGTTTCAAGATGGAACATGTCGAACTTCAGACCCGTGGCCTTTTCCATCGCCGGAACCATCTTCGGGTCGACGCCCGCGTCGTACTTGAAGCAGAAGGGGCAGTCGTAGGACCAGACCTTGACGAGCTTGCCTTCGCCGCCAGGAAGCGGAGCGGAGAGCGCGACGTAGTCGGTGCCTTCGGCAAAGGCGAAGGCGGACGGGATGGCGGCGGCGCAGGCGAGCGCGGCGGCGGCCTGAATCAGAGTACGGCGGAACATGATGGATTCCTTTCGAAGAAGATAAACGGAAAGACTTTCGGACGTCGGGTCGGAAAGTCATTTCAAAAATCGGAAAGCGACTCGAAGCAGCCGCTGTTGCGGGGGAGTATAGGCAGTCTTCTTTGCCCCTGCTCGGGTCAAAATTTCGCTATTCGGTGCAACTCAAGGGTTTTCTCTTGTCTTTCTCGAAAAATGGAAAAAAGACTTTTCCATTTTCTCGCGGCGCGCTACTGTGTTACGGCATGTTCGCTGAAAGGTGGTTTTCAGAGAAGTGACCGAACACTTACTTAAAAATGCTTCCCGTACCTTCACAAAAAGAGACCGATGTCTGCGGTCGATTGGTGAGGTTTCCGATTTTCGGAAACCTGTTTCCCGCTTTCCTCCGTTGGTTCGGGGCGATTCCTTCTCTACGATCGGCAGTGAACCACCGATTCCGCAAGGAGTCGGTTGAATCGTCTCCTCCAAGAAAAAAGGAAATCTCATGCAGATCAAACGCATTGCCGTCTATGCGGCTTTCGCGGCGAGCATCGCCGCGCTTTCGGGCGGTGTCCTCGCTTCGGGCGGCGCGAGCGGCCCGGCCGTCGCCTTCAAGGCGCAGGGCAACATCGGCGAAGTCATGGTGAATCCCTACAAGATCGCGCCGCTCACGGCCGTCGTCCGCAACGGCGGCTACGTCGTCAAGAACGCGACCGTCACGGTGCTCCCGAAGATGGGCGGCCAGACGATCCGCTACTCGGTCTCGGACGAAAACGTCCGCACGCACGCCGGCATCCCGGTCTTCGGCCTCTATCCCGACTACCTCAACACGGTGGAAGTCGAATACGACCGCGTCTTCAACGGCAAGACCGAACACTTCAAGGACCGCTACCAGTTCTACACGGCTCCGGTCTTCCTGCGCTCGAACGGCACGACCGGCCAGACGCACACGACCTTCAACGCGAAGGTCGAAAAGATGGACAAGGCCTTCAACGACCGTCTCTACTTCGTCAACAACCTGATCCCGACGCCGCCCGACGCTTCGCGCTTCGTCTGGAACAACCCGATGGGCGGCGCGCTTGAGTGGGCCTACGGTCCGGAAAACGCCATTATCGACTCGACCGGCACGGTCCGTTGGTACCTCCTGCCCGACTCCAACATGTACGATCCGGAACAGCCCTACAAGTCCGGCATTCTCATGGGCTTCCAGCAGACGACGGACGGCGGTCTCATGTTCGGCTACGGCCAGCGCTACGCCAAGTACGACATGCTCGGTCGCGAAATCTTCAACCGCCGTCTCCCCTCCAACTATTCGGACTATTCGCACGCCCTTGACGCCGCGCAGAACGGCCACGTCTTCCTGCGCGTCGCCTCGGCCGACCTTCGCCGTCCCGACGGCAAGCGCGTTCATACGGTCCGCGACGTGATTGCCGAAGTGGACGCCGACGGCCGCGCGGTCGACGAATTCCGACTCTTCGAAATTCTCGACCCGTATCGCGACAACGTGATCAAGGCCCTCGACCAGGGCGCCGTCTGCCTCAACATCGACGCTTCGCAGGCCGGCAAGACCTTGTCCGCCGAAGAACTCGCCGCCATGGACAAGGAAGACAAGTTCGGCGACATCCCGGGCGTGGGTCCGGGCCGCAACTGGGCGCACGTCAACTCGGTCGACTATGACCCGACCGACGACTCGATCATCATTTCGTCGCGCCATCAGTCGGCCATCATCAAGATCGGCCGCGATAAGAAGGTGAAGTGGATTCTCGCTTCGCCCGAAGGCTGGAAGGGTGATTTCGCCAAGAAGGTCCTGACGCCGGTCGACAAGGACGGTAACAAGATCAAGTGCGAAGGGTCCGTCTGCGAAGGCGGCTTCGACTGGACGTGGACGCAGCACACCGCCTGGCGCATCGACTCGAAGTCGACGAAGGACGTGATCTACGTTTCCGCTTTCGACAACGGCGACGCGCGCGGCATGGAACAGCCGGCCCTGCCTGAAATGAAGTACACCCGCGGCGTGGTCTACAAGATCGATCAGAAGAAGATGACGGTCGAACAGATCTACGAAGTGGGCAAGAAGGAAGGTCACGACTACTACTCGCCCGTGACCGGTCTCACGAAGTACATGGACGACAAGGATTCCTTCTTCATCTACTACTCGACCGCGGGTCTCGCCGGCGCGCCTTCGGGCGACAAGACGGGCGCTCCCATCAAGCCGCATCCGTACATCGCCGAGTACAAGTTCGGCGAAACGGATCCGAGCGTGCTGATCCGCCTGCAGGACACGATGGGCTATCAGGCTTGGCCCTTCAACGTTCAGCTCGCCTTCGATCCGGCCAAGGCCGCGAAGTAATCGAAGAAGAACGGTGCGTGCGGACAAAGGGAGCGTTCCCGAACGTCCGCACGACGCAGGTCTCCTGCGTTGAGGCGCTTTCCGGAGAGGAGCCCCGGGGAGCGCCTCTTTTTCTCTGTCGACCCGCGTCCTAAGGCTCCGCTCACGTCTCGCGCGCATACTGAAGAACATCGTAAATCTTCAAATGGGAGAGAGATCTCATGCTTTCGCGCAGAACGCTTCTTCAAGGCGCGGCCGCCGGTCTTGCGGCTGCCGCACACGCTCCGGTCTTCGCGGCCGAAAATTCAGTCCTGCAGAAGACGGACGCCACGGAAAAGACGCCCCTGAACGTCATTCTCTTCGAGGGCTTTGAGACGATCGACGCGATGGGACCCGTCGAAATGCTCGCCTACGCCGGCATCTACGACATTCGTTTCTACGGCCTCACGGCTGGCATCGTTAAAAGCGCGCAGGGCGTTCCCGTCTCCGTCGAATCCGTCGAAAAGACGAATCCCGAGGGACTTCTTCTCCTTCCGGGCGCGGCGCCCCAATGGCTGAAGCTTCCGCCCGAATTCTTCGCATACGTCAAGAGGTTGGCCGAGCGTGCCCCCTGGGTGCTCACGGTCTGCACGGGCTCGGTTCTTCTCGGGCGCACGGGACTTTTGGACGGCCGACGCGCGACGACGAACAAGAACGCCGTTCCAATGGCCTTGAAGACGCTCCCCGCCGTTCAGTGGCAAAAGCGCGCCCGTTGGTGCGTCGACGGCAAGTTCTACACGTCTTCGGGTCTCACGGCCGGGATGGACATGGCGCTCGGGTTCCTTTCCGACCGCTTCGGCTCCGAAAAGGCCGACGCCGTCGCACAATACACGGAATACGTCCGAAGCGCCGATCCGACGAAGGCCCCCTTCGCCAAGTGAATCCTCGGAAACGCCGCGTCGGAAGACCGACTTCTTTTCTATTGCGCCGCTAGTCATGTCCTCCACGAATTTTTCACGCGAATCGGCCGCCGACGCGGTCACGCGCTCCCAACTGCGTTTTCTCATGGATCTTCTCGCTTCAGGAAAGCTCTCCCGGACCGCGTCGCATCTGGGCATGTCGCTCTCCGCCGCTTCGCGCACGCTTGAGCGTCTTCGCGAAGCCTTCGGCGATCCGCTCTTTACGCCGCATGCGAGAGGTCTCACGCCCACCGACACGATGCTTCAGATCGAACCGGAACTGCGTCGGACGATCGCTCAGACGGATCGGCTTTTCTCCCTGCGCACCCTGGATCTCTCGCGGCTGGAACGAACTTTTTCGATGTCCGCCTGGGGCATCGTGGTGCCGGAGATGCTCGCCTACTTGTTGCCGCGCATGGCTGGCGAAGCGCCGGGCGTACACCTCGAGATGCGCCATCGTTCGCTCAGGATTTGGGAGATGCTTGAGACGGGAGAACTCGATCTCATTTTTACGCCGGACAACGCCGTGCCGCCGTCTTTTCGCACTCTGCCGCTTTTCCCCGTGGAGCTGGGAGTCCTTCTTCGGGCGGACCATCCGCTCGTGCGGGAATTTCGAGGCGAAGCGCCTTCGATGGAGCGCTTTCTCGATTACAAGCGCTTCGGCATGACGGTGAGCACCGATCTGCATGCGGCTTCGTGGGATCGACAGTTGTTCGGAGAGGATCAGCAAGTGCTTGCGCAGGTCGTCTGTTCATCCAAAAACGGAAACGACCTCATGGAGGTTCTCGAGTGCACGGACTTTCTGATGCTTGTCCCGAAGCGCGGGGCGCTCTCGCTTCTTCCACGCTACAACCTCGTGTGGATTCCACTGCCCGAAGGTCTTCCGAAACCCAAGGCCGGACACATCGTGCTCGCCTGGTGCGAAGCGCGGCAACGCGATCCCGCGCATCAGTGGCTGCGCGGCCTTATCCGCGACTGGGCGCGGGAGAGCGGGGCGGAACTCCCGAAGAAGGAAGAGCTCATGCGCTCGCTCATGCAAAAGAACTGACGTCTTCCAGGACCTGAAGACGGACGAAAGAAAAGCCCGGCAAAAGAGGAAATGCCAGGCTTTTCAGGGGGCCGTGACGACAAATCGATCACGGCGTAGTCGTGGGCTTAGGCCTTCTTAAGCGTACCGACGGCGTGCTGGGCGGCGAGACGCCCCCAGATGACGGCCGCGGTGAGCTGCGAACCGACGATGTAGTCGTCGTAGAAGAGCCCGCCGATGGCGTTGCCGATGGCATAAAGCCCCGGGATCGGCTGCTTTTCGGCGTTGAGCACCTGGCCGTCGCCGTTGATGAGCGGACCGCCGAAGGTGGCCGTCATGCCGCCTTGGAACGGGAAGGCGAGGAACGGTCCCTTTTCGAGGAGGCGCGGCTTCTCGAGCGTGTTGGGCGGCGTCAGATCGGCGGCCTTGCCCGCTTTCACCGCGGCGTTGTAGTCGGCCACGGTCTTTTCGAGAATCTTGACGTTTACGCCCATGTCGGCCGCGAGTTCGGCGATGGTGTTGCCCGAATGGATCGGAGCCTTCGCCTTCTTGTAGCGGTCAATGCGGGTCTTGACGGTCGGGATGTCGACGACCTGCTGGTCGATCACGATGAAGGCCCAGTTGTCGGGCGTGATGGACGGCAGCTTCTTGGCGACGGCGACGTAGGTCATGACTTCGTCGAGAATGCGGGCGCCTTCCTTGTTGACGATGATGCCGTAGTTGACCATCGTCGAGGGGTTCGCCTGCGTGGGACCGTGGATCGGACCGCCGTGGAACTGGTCGAGATTGGTGTAGTAGGGCATGAAGGGGCGCGTGAGCTCGATGTTTTCGCCCATCATGTAGGCCGAACCGCGCAGAGGCATCCAGGCGACGCCGCCGCCCATGTACTTGCAGATCATTTCGCGGTTGGCGTGGAAGCCGCCCGTGGCGATGACGACGCCGGCGCGGGCCTTGAGTTCAAGCAGGCCGTCCGTCTTCGAAATCGCCTTGACGCCCGTGCAGGCGAGAAGCGGCGTCTTCGTGAGTTCGATCACCTTGGTGTTGGTGAGGAAGGTGATGTTCTTGTGCTTCTTGACTTCAGCGAGCATCTGTTCGGTGAGTTGCGCGCCGCCCGGCTTCTTCGGGCCGGCCACGACGTGGCCGCGCACGGTGGCGGGCCAGACTTCGCGAACCATCTTGCCCCACTTGATGCCGTAGCGGTCGGTGAGCCACTGGATGCAGTCGGCGCTCTTTTCGCAGTAGATGCGCGTGAGTTTGGGATCGCCGCGGCCCTTCGAAACGGCCATCATGTCCTTGTAGAACTCGTCGATCGTGTCGGTGAAGCCGTTTTCCTTCTGCACGAAGGTGTTCGTCGCGTTGAAGTGGCCGCCCGCGTAGATGGTGTTGCCAAAGGGCATCGACATCTTTTCAAGGAGCGCCACCTTGGCGCCGAGGTCGGCGGCTTCGATGGCGGCGGTCATGCCGGCGCAGCCCGCGCCGATGATGATGAGGTCGTACGTGGCGGTGCGCGCTTCGTCCTTTTTCACTTCGGCGTGCGCCATGCCGGCGCCGGCGGCGACGGCCGTGAGAAGCCCGGTCTTGAGGGCGTTGCGGCGGTTCATACCTTGCATGGTTTTCTCCTTTGATGGTGGAACGATTTCATCGTAGGGGCGAACCACCGTTAGGTAGACCCGTGTCCGGTCAAGAAAACCGCAGAAAAGGAGGGTGGACGGGATGACTCAGCCGAGAACGATCGGTGCGACGCGTCGGAGATCGTCGAGATTGTGACAACCGAGTTTGCGCATGGCGCCCGCCCGGAAGAATTCGACGGTGCGCTTCGATAGTCCGAGGCGCTCGGCGACCTCCCGGTTCGTGAGTCCGGAGACGACGAGAGAGACCACCTGCCGTTCGCGCTCCGACAACGTCGCGAGCATCGGTTCGCTCGGAGGCGCCTCGCGCGTTCTTTCAATCGCGGCGAGGAGTTTTTCGGAACTCACGGGTTTCGGCAGGAAACTTACGGCGCCCTTTTGCATGACGTCGACCGCCATGTCGATGTCGCCGTGTGCGGAAAGAAAAATGACGGGAAGCGTGACGCCCGCTTCGCGAAGCCGTTCGAAGAGACAGAGTCCGGAGATCCCCGGCATCTTGACGTCGAGAAGCAGACACCCGGGGGTGCGCAGGTCGTCGCGGGCGAGAAAGTCCTCGGCGCTTTCGTATTCGACGACGGCGTAGCCTTCGCCCTCGAGAACGAAGGCAATGGCTTCCCTGAGGGATTCGTCGTCATCCACGATGCGGATGCGTTGGAGAGAGGGTGCGGTCATGAGGCGGTTTCGGAAGCAATGGCGTTTTCGGACGGATCGGAGGCTTCGAGCGCGGGGAATGTCAGTCGGCAGAGGATGCCTTCAGGTTCAAGGCGCTCAAAGACAATGCTCCCCTCGTGATTTTCGACGATCCCACGCACGATCGCGAGTCCGAGCCCGAGTCCTTCGGGCTTTGAACTTGTGACGGGTTCGGTCAGACGGGAAAACACCTCGTCGGAGACGCGCGGACCGTTGTCCTGGATCGTCAGAACGACGTGATGTCCGTCGCGGAAGGTCCGGACGGTGACTGCCGGTTCGCGGGCGTGCGAGGCCGCTTCCACCGCATTGCGAAGGAGGTTCACGATCACAAGTTCGAGTTCGATGGGGCGTCCGTACACCCAGAGAGGATCGGACTCGGAAGGCGTCGGCGCGCCGCTTTTGGTAAAGAGAGCGGGGTAGGTTTCGCGCAGATGTACCGTTAGATGGGCGAGGTCGACCGGTTCCTTGGCGGGTTGACGCTCGCGGGCATATTCGCGGACGCGGTCCACGACGGCGCGGGCGCGTTCGGCGTCGTGTGCGATGTGTCCGCCCACCGAAATGATTTTTTCCTTGGTGAGCGAACCCAGGGAGGCGCGGCGCACAAGACCATCGGCAAAGAGTCGGATGGCGGCGAGCGGCTGATGAATTTCGTGGGCGATGAGGCTCGAGAGCTGTCCCACAACACCCGCGCGCTGCAGCGTTTCGATACGATCGCGCTGGGCACGTTCCCGCTCCGCCGCTTCGTGAAGTTCTTCCTCGCGTCGTCGAACCAGCACGTCGGCGCGCCAGGCATGCAAAAGAAGTGCGGCAAGAAGTCCCGCGACCACGGCGACGTGCGGCCAGTAGCGGCGAAGGAAACGTTCAAGCGTCCAGGGTTCCGGACGAGCGTAGGGGCCCAACGAGAGTGTGGCCAGCAATTCATCGACGGTCTTGAAGTCGGTCGCTACGCTCCAGGAGCGTCCACCCGTTTGAGCCGGCAGTGTGAGAAGAGAGACGAGAAGGGCCTTCGTGTCTTCGGGCGACACGGAGGGCATCACGGAAATCGTCTGGGCCGGATAGAGCCGCGTGGAATGAAGACACGCGACCTTTCCATCCACGGGCCGCTCGGGCGGCAGAGGACGAAGCGCCGCGACGAGTTCGGGGTCGCTTACGCGTAGACCTTCATAGGCGCAAAGTCGAAGAATGCCGACGTCTGCATCGCCGTTCTGCACGGCCCGCGCGATTTCCGGCATGGCGGCACTTTTTCCGAAAAAGATCGCAGAGGAGAAGAAATCCGAGGGATCGTGTCCGCGGGCGGCGATTTCACCCAAGGCCGCGTGATAGCCCGAAAAGCCGTAGGGAAGATTGGCGGCCAGACGAAGGCCGCGCATGTCGTCGATGCCTCGAATCGGGCCGTCTCGCCGCACGATGAAGAGTGATCCTTCATTGCGGTTCGGATCCTCAAGTCCCGGCCGAACGCTCGTCACGAGCGGTCTCGCTCCAGTGTCGGCAACGCGTCGGGAGAGGCCGGCGCTACCGAGAAAGAGGTCAATCTCTCCGGAGCGGATCGCCTTCTCAAGTTCCAGGACAGGGTAGGTGCGCACGACAAGGCGCTCGCGCCCGAAAGCGCGCTCGAACGCTTCGAGCGTAGCGTTTTCCAAGGGATCCCGCGTGGCGGGCATGGCCACGGTGGAGAGTCCCAACCGCAGAACAGGACCGCTCTCAAGGGCACAGACGGAGCCGCAAAGGAGCGAGAGACCGAGCGCCGCCGTTCTCAGAAAGCAACGGGAAGGTCGCAAGAAAGTCGGGAACAAGGACATCGCGCCTTACCCTTAACCGCCCGAAAGAATCGACGAGAGGGATCGAAAGGCGAGAAACGCCGCGACGACCGACACAAGGAGTCCGAAGACGGCGCCGATGACGCCCTGTTGGAATTCGCGCTTTCCGCCCGCTTCAACGACCTGTTCGGGGTTGTCGAAGTTGTAGAGGATCTCGACCTTGTCGCCCGGTTTCAGAACAAGCTTGGCGTCGTACTTCGGCCAGAGGCGCGTCTCGATCTTTTGTCCTTCTGCGCTCGTGAAGCCGGCGACCTCGAAGTACACGATCTGAATGCGGGGGCCGTCGTCGCGGTTGATGTGGCGCTCCTCTTCTTCGACGCGCACGATTTCGGCCGTGACGGGAACGCCCTCGGCGGCGATGCGCCTGGATTCCAGGGCCTTGGAAGCGCTCCAGAAGGAAAGCGCGAGACCCGCGAACATGAAGACGAGCGTGACCGAAAGGAAGAGCCAGGACATGGGACTTTTGGAGTTGCGGTTTGTCATATCCACATTCTAGGGGGCGAAGGCGAGCGGGGAAAGACGTCGGGAGGCGTCTGCGGTCCGGCGGCAGTCAACCGCGGGATTTCGTCCGCGCACAAAAAAGGCGGCGGCCCGAAGGTCGTCGCCTTTTTCCTGGGTAGGAGCGCGGAAAAGCGCTTCTTTCCGACGCGGGTTAGAGCGCGAGGGCTTCCGCCATGCGGGCCGCCACTTCTTCGCGGCCGATGAGGCAGAGCGTCTTGTCGATCTGCGGCGTGCGGTCGGCACGGCACACGGCGATGCGAAGCGGGTTCGCCAGCACCTTCATCGGGATTTCACGTTCGGCCATCACGGCCTGAATGATGCCGTAGACGGCTTCAGGGGTGAGGTCGGCGAGGGCGTTCCACTTTTCGGCGAAGAGCGCGAGCGCTTCACGACCGCCGTCGGCGAAGGCGGCTTCGAGAGCGGCCTTGTCGAGTTCGCCCTTCTTGTAGAAGAAGAGGGCGGCGTCGGCGAGCTTTTCGAGGTTGCCCGCGCGGCTCTTGAGGAGACCCGAGACTTCGGCGAGGCAGGGACCCGCGGCCACGTCGCCGCCGCGCGCTTCGATGCGGGGCTTGACGAGGTCGGCGAGGCGGGCGTCGTCGGCTTCCTTCATGTACTGCTGGTTGAGCCAGTCGAGTTTCTTCCAGTCGATGCGGGCCGCGGCGCGCGAGCAGTCGCGAAGTTCAAAGACCTTGGCGAGTTCTTCGCGGGAGAACTTTTCCATGTTCCCGTGACCCCAGCCGAGACGGGCGAGGTAGTTGAAGATCGCTTCGGGGAGGTAGCCTTGACGTTCGTACTCGAGGACCGACACCGTGCCGTGACGCTTCGAGAGCTTCTGGCCGTCGGGGCCGTTGATGAGCGGGAGGTGCGCAAAGACCGGCACTTCGGCGCCGAGGGCGTTGTAGATGTTGATCTGGCGCGGCGTGTTGTTGATGTGGTCGGCCCCGCGGATGACGTGGCTCACCTTCATGTCCCAGTCGTCGACGACGACGGCGAAGTTGTAGGTGGGGATGCCGTTGCGCATGATGATGAGGTCGTCGAGTTCGCTGTTGGCGACGCTGATCGGACCGTAGACGGCGTCATCCCACGTCACGACGCCTTCGTCGGGGTTGCGGAAGCGAACGACCGGCTGCACGCCTTCGGGAATGGGCTTGCCCTTGGCGTTTTCGGGACGCCAGCGGCCGTCGTAGCGGGGCTTGAGGCCCAGCGCCTTCTGCTTTTCGCGCATTTCGTTGAGTTCTTCGGGGGTCGCGTAGCAGTAGTAGGCGCGGCCGTCGGCGAGCATCTGGTCGACCACTTCCTTGTAGCGGGCGAGACGGTCCATCTGATAGATGGGGCCTTCGTCGTAGTCGAGGTTGAGCCACTTCATGCCCTGAAGAATCACGTCCACGGCTTCCTGCGTGGAGCGAACCTGGTCCGTGTCCTCGATGCGAAGGAGGAACTTGCCGCCAAGGTGACGGGCGACGGCCCAGCAGTAGATGGCCGTGCGGGCGGTCCCGAGATGCATCATGCCGGTGGGACTCGGAGCAATACGCGTGCGAATTTCTTTCATGAGAGATCGGCGCCCGGCGTTCGAAATCGGAACGCGGGGCGAAAAAAGTGAGGGAAAAACCGTTCCGCGGCGAAGCCGCTTCATCATCCGCGCCGCAAAGGGCGCGAAGAAAAAGGGCATTGTAACACCGCGCGCAAAACACCCGACCATGGTAAGCGCTCTTCCTTAATGTCGGATGACAGAAGGTCCGAAAGCGCGTTTTTCGGGGCCGAAAACGGGGTTGGCGCGAAATGACAAGTGCTTGACGCCCGAAATCGCTGTGTTTTCGGGGGTGGCGTGAAATGACAAGCGGATGTCATTTTTCACCCTAAAGCTTCGTTGCCGAGACTCCTATAGTTTGCCGTGTCGAGAGACGGAAAGTCCTCGAAATCCCAATTATCTCTAGGAAAAGCACTCAAACGACTAGGAGGCATCATGCCCGGCTATCCTCAGGACCTCTTGTCCAACCGTTCCATCGTCAAGCGCGACAGCTTCGCGATCATCACGCCCGAAGGGCGCGTCATCAACACGATCCCCGGGATCGTGGACGCCAAGATGACGATCCTCTGCTCCCCGAAGGTGGGCGCCGGTTTCGTCCAGCTCATCGGCACGCTCGGCGCGACGGCCCATACGGAATATCCCTATGCGTCGCTCGAACATGAAGAATCCTTCATCTACGTCCTCGACGGCGAAGTCGCCCTCGAAGTGACGGTCGGCGACAAGACCGAAACCCTCACGCAGGGCGGCTACGCCTACGCCCCCGCCGGCGTCGGCATCGGCTTCAAGAACGCCAACGGCAAGGAAGGCCGCATCCTCCTCTACAAGCAGCGCTACATCCCGCATCCGAAGGGACTCAAGCCCTGGGCCGTCTTCGGCAACATCAACGAAACGCCCTTCCGCGATTACGACGGCATGGCCAACGTCCACGTCAAGGACTTCCTCCCGATCGACGAAGCCTTCGACATGAACATGCACATCCTCTCCTTCGATCCGGGCGCCTCGCACAACATCGTCGAAACGCACGTTCAGGAACACGGCGCCTACATCTATGAAGGCCAGGGCACCTACAAGCTCGACGACGACTGGTACCTCACGAAGAAGGAAGACTTCCTCTGGATGGGCGCCTTCTCGCTGCAGGCCGCCTACGGCATCGGCCGCGAACCCTTCAGCTACATCTACTCGAAGGACTGCAACCGCGACGTCGAAATCTGATCGATCCGCGAAACCGCTTTTTTCCACCTAAACCGGAACACGAACCAGGAGACTACAAATGGCTCTCACCGACAGCTTCAAGGCCCGCGACATCCGCGAATACCTCGACGCCACGCACATGCGCGGCAAGAACATCACGTTCTTGGACGACTTCTCCCGCGACGAAATCCAGTCGCTCTTCTACGCGGCCGAAATGCTCGAACCGTTCATGCGCACCGGCACGGATCTCCTGAAGGGCAAGGTTCTCTACACGCTCTTCTTCCAGCCCTCGACCCGTACGCGCTGCTCGCATGAAAACGCCATGCACCGCCTCGGCGGCTCCGTCATCACGGAAGCCGACCCGACCCACAACTCGTCGGTCGCGAAGAACGAATCCCTCGCCGACAGCCTCCGTGTGACGAGCGAATACGCCGACGTCATCGTGATGCGTCACCCCGACGACAAGGAAGCCATGGGCGCCCTCGAAGAAATCAAGGGCCACTGCGCTCCGGTGATCTCGGGCGGCTACGGCCACGTCACGCACCCGACCCAGGGTCTGCTTGACTCCTACACCTGCTGGCGCGCCTTCGGCGACCTCTCCAAGGTCACCGTCGCGATCGCTTCGCCCGACCTCTCCCGCGCCCGCTCCGGCCAGTCCTTCGCCCTCGCTCTCGCCGCCATGGGCGCCAAGATCATCTACACGGGCACGAGCGAACTCCGTACGCCGGACATCGTCCGCGAAAAGCTCTGCAAGATGGGCGCGCAGTTCGAAGAACACTTCGACCTCACCCAGAAGCAGCACGAAGAGCTCTACATGGAAAAGGGCGTCGACCTCATCTATCTGCCGGGCTGCTCCGTCAAGAAGGACGATCCGAACCGTGAAGACTTCATGAAGAAGATGGCCAACTACTACGTGTCGATGGACATGCTCAACACGATCCGCGCCAAGACGGGCAAGGTCGTGGGCGTCCATCACTCGCTGCCGCGCAACCCCGGTGAGTTCGACTTCGGCATCGACAACACGCCGCATCAGCTCTACTTCCGCGCGATCGGCTTCTCGGTGGCCCTGCGCATGGCGCTCCTCTCCGCCGTCGTCGGCGTGAACTGAGAACGCCTCTTCAAAACTGTTCTCCATTGATCCACTTGGGGGCGCTCGAGCCGATCGGCGCGAACGCCCCGTTTTTTATCCAACCCCCGCGACTCAACCCGCGGGAAGGAAGTCTCATCATGTCCGAGCTTCAGAAAAACGAAACCCCGAAGAAACGCGGGTTCAAGATGCCCGACATCTACATCATCCTCGGGACCTTCATCCTGGTGATGGCGCTCCTCACCTACATCGTTCCCGCCGGCCAGTACGATCGCCAGGTCGTCGAGACGGTGCACGGCGTGCAGAACTTCGTCGTGGCGGGCACCTACAAAGAGGTCGAGCAACATCCCGCGGGCTTCTTCGAAATCATCACCGCCATCCCGTACGGCTTTGAACGCGCCGCCGGCATCGTGGTTCTCACCTTCATGGTGGGCGCCTGCATGGGCCTCATCAAACGCGCCGGTCTGATCGACCTCGGCGTGCAGCGTCTCTCCAAGGCGGTCGGCAACCAGGAAATGCTCGTCGCCCCGATTCTCATGGCGGTGACTTCGCTTCTCGCCGCCTTCATCGGCGTGCCGGAATTGTCGCTTGCCTATCTCCCCGTATTCCTGCCTCTTTTCTACCGCCTCGGCTACGACGGCATGACCGCGACCGCCGTGGCGCTTCTCGGGCCCTGCATCGGCTTCACCTTCGGCATCACGATTCCGGGTTCGGTCGGCATGGGTCAGCAGATCGCCCAACTTCCGATCTTCTCCGGATCGGGCCTTCGCGCCATCGTCATGGTGCTCGCGATCGTCATTTCGATCGCCTACGTGATGGTGTATGCCGCCCGCGTTAAGAAGAACCCCGAATCGAGCCTTACGTTTGATTCGGACAAGATCATGCGCGAAGAAATCGCCCAACGCGCTCCCGTGGGCGAACAGACCTACACGCCGCAGCAGATCCGCGCCGGCATCGCCTGTCTCATCCTCTTCCCGATCGCGGTTGCGCTCATCCTCTGGAAGAACCTCGGTTTTGAAGCGATCGGCGGTCTCTTCCTCACGATCGGCATCGTCGCGGCCCTCATCGCCGGCAAGCGCGGTCAGGACATCTGCAACGACATCAACGCCGGCATGCACGACCTGATGGTGGGCGCGCTCCTTTGCGGCGTCGCCTCGGGCATCGCCGTCGTCATGGACTCGGGCGTCATCACCGACACCATCGTCAACTGGCTCGAAAACCTCATGAAGAGCACGCCGCCCGCCATCAGCGCGATCGTGGTCTTCTGGGAACAGTGGCTCTTCAACGCCCTGATTCCGGGTGCGACGGCCCTCACGATTCTGACGATGCCGATTCTCTCGCCGCTCGCTTCGCTTCTCGACATCTCGCAGCAGGCGATCGTTTCGGCCAACGCCTGGGGCGGCCAGCTCTCCGACATCTTCTTCCCGACCTCGGGCTTCTTCATCGCGACGCTCGTGATCTCGAAGTGCGACTACACGAAGTGGATCCGCTTCTACACGCCCCTTATGATCATCCTCGGCGTGATGTCTTCGGCCGCCCTCTACTTCCAGCAAGTCTTCAACATCCAGTTCTAAGGAGGAAGCAGCAATGTTGGACCTCATCGTTAAAAACGGCCGCGTGGTCCTGCGCGACCGGGTGGAAACGACGTCGATCGGCGTGAAGGACGGGAAAATCGTCCGCATCGCCCCGACGATCGATGAAGAGGCGAAAAGCGTCTGCGACGCCGCGGGCTGCTACGTGCTCCCCGGCATGGTCGACGCGCACATGCACCTGAGCGAACCCGGCCGCACCGAATGGGAAGGCTACGAAACGGGTACGAAGGCGATGGCCGCGGGCGGCATCACGAGCTTTGTCGAGATGCCCTTGAACAACATCCCGGCCACGACCGACGTCGCGTCGCTTGAACTCAAGATGTCGCACGCCAAGGATTCCTGCTGGGTCGACTACGCCCCCATGGGCGGGCTCGTTCCCTGGAACACGGCCGACCTCATTCCGATGGCCAAGGCGGGCGTCGCGAGCTTCAAGGCCTTCGTCGCGACCTGCGGTTCCGACAAACCGGGCGACTTCAAGAACGTCACCGACTGGGAGCTCTACCGCGGCATGCGCGAAATCGCCAAGGTCGACGGCCTCGTCGTCGTGCACTGCGAAAACGCGACGATCACGGACGAACTCGGCCGTGAAGCGATGGAAGCCGGCAAGACCCTCGTCTCCGACTACGTGGCGACGCGTCCCATCTTCACGGAAGTCGAAGCCGTCCGGCGCGTCCTCATGATCGCCGAGGCGACGGGCTGCCGCGTGCACATCGCGCACTGCTCCTGCCACGAAGCGATCGAAGCTGTCGAAGAGGCGAAGGCCCGCGGCGTCGACGCGAGCTTCGAGAGTTGCCCGCACTACCTCCTTCTCGCGACGGAAGAGCTCGACGCGATCGGACCGAAGGCGAAGTGCTCGCCTCCGATCCGCGACCGCAAGCACCGCGAACGCATGTGGGAACTCCTCGCCGACGGACGCATCGAAATGCTCGTCTCGGACCATTCCCCCTGCACGATCGACCTCAAGTCCGATCCCAACGCGTTCAAGGCCTGGGGCGGCATCAGCGCGGCGCAGAACTGCGTCGACGCGATGTTCGACGAAGCGGTCCTGAAGCGCGGGATCTCCCCGGTGACGCTCTCGCTCGCGCTCTCGACGAACGCCGCCCGACGCTTCCGTCTCGAAGGGAAGGGCGAAATCGCGGTGGGCTTTGACGCCGACCTCGTCGTCATCGATCCGAACCGCTCCTACACGCTCGAAGCCAAGGACCTTCTCTACAAGAACCCCTTCAGCGCCTATGAAGGCCGCCGCATCGACTGCCGCGTGCGCGACACGTTCGTGCGCGGGATGGCCGTTTGGCACCTGGGCGACGGGATTCTCGGCGAAGCCCGCGGCAAGCGCATCGAAATCCACGGATAACGACCCGCTTTCATTTTTTTGAAGGCCGCGGCCGCGAAGGCGGCCGGGCCGTTGATAATCAACTCATCACTTACAAGAGGAAAAGCAAATGCGTCTTCTCATCGCTCTCGGCGGCAACGCCCTTTTGAAGCGCGGCGAACCCATGACCGCCCAGAACCAGCGCGCCAACGTCCGTACGGCCTGCGAACAGATCGCCAAGGCCTACGAAGGGAACGAACTCATCATCTCCCACGGCAACGGCCCGCAGGTCGGTCTTCTCGCTCTCCAGAACAACGCCTACAAGGCCGTTCCGATGTACCCGCTCGACGTGATCGGCGCCGAATCCCTCGGGATGATCGGCTACATGATCCAGCAGGAACTCGCCAACTTCGTTCCGAAGAGCGCCACGCTCTGCAACGTCCTCACGCAGACGGAAGTCGATCCGAAGGATCCGGCCTTCCAGCACCCGACCAAGCCCGTGGGCCCCGTCTACACGAAGGAAGAAGCCGAAGCCCTCGCCGCCAAGGAAGGCTGGTCGATCGCTCCGGACAACGACAAGTTCCGCCGTGTCGTGCCGAGCCCCGAACCCAAGCGCATCTTCGGTCTCAAGAGCCTCAAGACCCTCGTTGAAGCCGGTCACATCGTGATCTGCTGCGGTGGCGGCGGCATCCCGACCTACTACGACGAAGAAGGCCGTCTGCGCGGTGCCGAAGCCGTGATCGACAAGGACCTCGCCTCCTCCGTCCTCGCGGCCGACCTCGACGCCGACCTCTTCATCATCGCGACCGACGTCGACGGCGCCTACCTCGACTGGGGCAAGCCCGAACAGCGCCGCATCGCCCAGGCCGATCCGAAGTCCCTGCGCGAATACGGTTTTGCCAAGGGCTCCATGGGTCCGAAGGTCGAAGCCGCCTGCCGCTTCGTCGAAAAGTCCGGCAAGACGGCCGTCATCGGCGCCCTCGACAAGATCGACGAAATTCTCGCCGGCCGTTCGGGTACGCGCGTCGTTGCCGAAGAAGGCGTTGTTTTTGCGTAAAAAAAATGCAGGAATTTAGGATCTTTTCCGTATAATTCTTGACGCAATGACATGAGCGGGCCGGTCGACGGACGTCGATGCGGCCCGCGTGCGTATTGGTGCGTGAGAGAGGGGTGGGAAATGTTGGAAGAAAAGCGGGAACAACTTTTAACGTTGGCAAACGACGCCGAGTTGCGGGAGCTCCCCGTGGGCGACAGCATTCTGGCGGCCTGGGTGCGCTCCATCTGCCAGACGTCGCGGGGCTACGGGATCGAACCGGAACCGCTCCTCGAAAGGGCGGGGCTCGACCGGTCGCTTCTGGGCGTGCCGGGGGCGCGCTTTCCCGCCACGCAGGTGCGCCGTCTTTGGGAGCAGCTCATGAGCGAAACGGACGATCCCTTGATCGGCATGCGCTGCGGACAGGAAATGCAGGTGGCGACGCTGCACAGTCTGGGGCTCGCCGTCGTGACGTCGCGCTCGCTCTCGCAGGTGCTCGACCTCGTGGCGCGCTACGCCAAGATCATTTCGAGCACGATGGACGTGAGTCTCTCGCACAACCACGAGGGAACGACGCTGCGGCTTCGCACCCTCAAGGGGACGGAGCCCGGCGGGAGCGCGTCGCTTGCGATGCTCGCCTTCATCCTTCGTCAGGCCAATTCCCTTTCGCACCACAAGGTGACGCCGACGGCCGTGGGCGTGAATCTGCCGAATCTGGCCCAAAAGGATCGGGAACGACTCGACGAACACTTCGGCGTTCCCGTCGATACGGCGGCCGAGTGCGCCTACATCACCTTCGCCTATCCCGACACGATCGAACCCTACGCGAGCGCGAACGCGATTCTGCGCGAGGTGACCGAAGAGCTTTCGATCGAATACCTCAACCGCGTGCGGCAGGCGTCCTTTGCCTCCCGCGCCGAAGAGGTGATGACGAAACTGCTCGTGAACGGTCAGCCGAAGATCAAGGAGGTGGCCGACGCGCTCCACCTTTCCGCGCGCACGCTGCAGCGGCGCCTCGAGCGGGAAGGGGTCTCTTTTGCGGAGCTCCTTGATCGTCTTCGCCGACGACTCGCCCACGACATGCTCGCCCACAGCGAGCGCCCCATCACCGAAATCTCCTACGACCTCGGTTTTTCCGATCCGAGCAACTTCAACCGCGCCTGCAACCGCTGGTTCGGCACGGCCCCGGCCGCCTACCGAAAGCGCATGCGCACGGTTCCGACCTGATCCGAAGGGACCGATTCCCATCGGGCGTCCGACCCTCGGACGCCTGGCATGAAATGACTATGTTTTGACGCGTCAAACCCGTGTCGATCCCCGGCGGAGAGGACTACTCTCTTTGAGAATTCAAGGAGGTTCTTTCCGCCATGCCGCCCGCTCTTACGCAAGCCTTTTCCGGACACGGCGCCCCCGACGGCCGCCCCGATCCCGTCTTCGGGATTGCCGTGCGTCTCTCTGCCGACACGCCCCTCAGAGAAGGGGAGGCGGAAGCGCTTTCGGCCCTTTTGCGCCTCATGGCGCCCGAAGGTTCGGACTGCACCTTCACGAACGATCTCGGCGCCGCTAGAGAGGCGCTTGTCCGTCACCCGAACGTCGAAACGACGTCCCTGCTCGACGGACGGGTCGAGCGCTTCACGACCGTGCTCCCCTTGGGCGGACTTCCTGCGCTTCTTTTGCTCGACCTCTTCCACGACGCCGAATGCCTTTTGACGGACGCTCCCGACGAACTCATTCTCCGGGGGATGCCCTGGTTTGTCCCGGCGGCGAATCTCTTCGGAAAGGAGAACGCCTCGGTTACGGAAGGGGAGGGACCGGGCATTCAGATTTTTGCGGGCGACGGCACGGAAAACATCATGTGCGTGCTGTCGCTCGAAGACGCTGCGCGCTTCGGAAAGATTCCGGTTCAACTTGACGCGACACCCCTGCGAAACGGCGAAAGCCGCGCCGGCCTCTACGGCTCCGCGCTCACGCAGCCGGGCGCCTGCGCTTTTCTCACCGTCTCGGGCGGCACGCCCGCCTCGTGCGTCGACGCGCTTCTTCGCACGATGGAAAAGGGCGCCGACATTCTCGAGCGGCGTCTCGACGCCGCACGCGCGGGCGTCGCCGAAGGCCGGGCGCTGGAGAAGCGCCTTCTCGCCACGATTTCTCACACTCACTGAACGACACCCATTCAAGGAGGTTTCACCATGACGACCCTTCCGCTTCCCGAACCCAAGGCCCTTACCCTGCCGCTCGGCGAGGCGCTCGCCCGCCGCCGCACGAACCGCGACTGCACGGACGCGGCGCTCACCGACGAAGAACTCGCGGCGCTCCTCTGGGCCTGCGCCGGGATCACGAGCGAAGACGGGCGCCGCACCGTTCCGTCGACGCTGGACCTTCGCGCCGTGTCGGCTTACGTGCTGCGCGCCGACGGCGCCTGGCGCTTCGACGCCGAAAAGAACACGCTCGAGCAGACCGCCGAAGCGGACGTGCGCGAACTCTCGACCACCTACCAGTTTGAATACGTGAAGAAGGCACCCGTCACGATCGTTTTCGTGGCGGACAAGGAACGCTCGAAGAACGCCCGTCCGACGGGGGTCTTCGTCGACGCGGGCACGATGGGCGAAGCCTGCTACCTTGCCGCGACGTCGCTCGGCCTCGCCGGCTGCGTTCGCGCGTCCTTTGACCACGACGCGCTTCGCGACGGCATGAAGCTCGCCGCCCACCTCGAACCGATCGTTCTCTTCACGGTCGGCCGCCCCGCCTAATTTTCTTCCTTACCCAAGGTCTCCCCACATCGAGTGCCGGGGAGCATTCTTTCGCCGGAGTCTCCCTTTCAGGAGAGTCCGGCTTTTTTTTCCGCGGAAGAAGGCGGGTGCCCGCGTCATTCCTTTCGTGGAAAACGCCGACGATTTTCAGGCTTTTCTTCTTGCGCCACGCCCTTGTCGCGAAAGGACAATCTCTTGGCGCCGTAGGCGCGTGACCCCAAAAGCCCCGGTTCCGAAAATACATGGCGAACCAAAAACAAAACGGATACGCCATGACCAAAACGATATCTGACCCGACGAAAAGCTCCTTGGCGAACGAAGACCTTCTCCCCGCCAAGCAGAACTGGACCTGGTACAACATCTTCGCCTTCTGGATGTCCGACGTGCACAGCGCGGGCGGCTACGTCTTCGCGGGCACGCTCTTTTCGCTCGGCCTCGCGGGCTGGCAGGTGTTCGCGGCGCTGTTGCTCGGCATCCTCATCGTGCAGGGCCTTGCGAACCTGATCGGCGAGCCGAGCCGCCGGCACGCGATTCCCTTCCCCGTCATGGCCCGCATGACCTTCGGCGTCTACGGCTCGAACATTCCCGCGCTCATCCGCGGGATCATCGCGGTCGTGTGGTACGGCATTCAGACCTATCTCGCCTCGGCCGCGCTCATGGTGTGCGCGCTTTACTTCTTCCCGGAATGGAAGGTCTACGCGGAAAACGACATTCTCGGGCTCTCGACCCTCGGCTGGGCATGCTTCCTCACCATGTGGTCCGCGCAGACGGCGCTCTTCATCGCCGACATGAAGGCGATCCGCGTCTTCATCGACTGGGCGGGGCCGATCGTCTACGTCGTCATGCTCGTCATGATGATCTGGGTCGTGGCGGAAGCCGGATGGGAGAACATCAGCTTCACGCTCTCCGATCAGACCCTGAGTTTCGGTGAATCCATGTGGGCGCTCGTCGTGGGCATTTCGCTCATCGTCGCCTACTTCGCGGGGCCGACCCTCAACTTCGGCGACTTCTCGCGCTACTGCCGTTCGGACCGCGACATGCACCGCGGCAACTTCTGGGGCCTTCCCGTCAACTTCGTCTTCTTCTCCTCGATCGCGGTCATCACGATTTCGGGGACGCCCGTCATCTTCGGCGAACTCATCATGGACCCGATCCAGTTGCTCGGCAAACTCGATTCGAAGATGCTGACGCTTCTTTTGGGCTTCACGCTGCTCGTCGCGACCGTGGGCGTGAACGTCGTCGCGAACTTCGTCTCCGCCGCCTTCGACATCTCGAACCTCGCGCCCTCCAAGATCACGTGGCGCCGCGGCGGCTTCATCGCCTCGATCCTTGCGGTGGCGATTCTGCCCTGGCATCTCTTCCATTCGCCCGAAGTGATCCACAGCACGATCGACGTCCTCGCGGGCTTCATCGGTCCCGTCTACGGCGTGATCATCGTCGACTACTACCGCGTCAAGGCCCGTCACATCGAAGTGCACGACCTCTACAACGATCGCGAGGGCGGACGCTATTGGTACACGCGCGGCTGGAACCTGAAGGCCGTGGCGGCGCTGATTGCGGGCGGCGTGCTATCGATGCTCTTCCAGTTGTCGCCGACCTTCGCGAACTTCTCGTTCTTCATCGGCGCGATCGGTTCGGGCCTTGCCTACTACGCGATCACGGGCGCCGAACGCAACGCTGCGTAATCCGCAACGCTCTTTCGCATCCCCTCGCTTTCGCCCGGCTTCGGCCGGGCGAAGCTTTTTCGGGCGTTTGCTTCGAACCCGTCAGGCGTATGCGGTTCGCGCGAGTGCGACGAGACCGCGCGCGGTCTGCGAATGGGCCGAGCGCACGGCGAGTACGATGTCGTCGCACTGCCACTCGGCGAGCACGAGCATGAGGGCGCCCGTTGCAAGGTGCGGGGCGGCAAGACGAAGAGGAAGTCCGAGCGCCACGGTTCCACCCCAAACCGCCGAGGCGACGAGCGTTTCCCAGTCGGGGGCGGCGAAACGCGGCGTGTCGCAGAGAAAAGTTCGTTCGCCTCGCCGCAGACGAGTCTCCGTACCCGTTGCCGCGGCCGTCACGAAATGTTCGAGCTGCGCGGGCGACGTGGGCACGCCCCGTTCTTCGAGCGTGTGGGGCGACGCGACGCAGACCGTCGGAAGCGTCAGAAGAGCGGCCTCGGGAGGCGCTTCTTTTCCGCAGACTTCCACGGTGATGTCCGCGGGCAGCGCTTCGTCGCTTCGCAATAAAGAGACGGAGAGTTCGCCGTAGGTCCGAATCCAGTGTCCGGTCGCCTTGACCCAGGGATCGACGTCGACGGGGGGCGCGAGGCGGATCGTGACCGCGCGCTTTTCGTCGCCCGTCTGCCGCTCGAGGGCCAGTTCGTCGCCGAGATAGGCGAGGCGCCGCGCGTATTCCGCTCCTTTGGCGGTGAGGGCGCAGCCCCGGGCCGTGCGGACGAGGAGCGTCTCGCCGATTCTTTTCTCGAGCGCCGCGATCCGTCGGCTCACGACCGAAGGGGAGAGATCAGCGCTTTGCGCGGCCTGCCGCACGCTCAGCATCTTGGCGACGAGTGCGAAAAGTTCCCAATCTCGGACCGTGGAGAGAGGTTTCGTCATGCTTCTTTCTCCCAGAATTGGAGCGTGGCTCGGGCGTCGGTCTCGGTTTCGCCGGTCTCTTCAAAGTGCGCGATGAAGTGATGCAGAAGCGCCAGAATGCCCGGCGGAATCTTGCCGAGGGGCAGTACGGCGCGAAGGGGAAGGGGAAAGGATTCCCACTCGGGGAGCACCCGCACGAGTTCACCCGAGGCGATGTAGGGCGCCGCGAGATAAAGCGGAACCGCCGTCGCCACCACGGGGGCCGCGAGAGCGGCGTGAAGCGCAGCCAGATGGTTTCGCAAACGCACGCGGGGCGCCGTCGTGACCGTCGTCACTTCTTGCCCTTGCATCAGCTTGAAGGCGCCCGCTTCGGTACCGTCGCGGTCGCCCACGACGTCGAATGCCGAGAGTTCGTCCGGTGTCTTCGGAAGAGGTCTGTCGGCAAATCGACCGGGCGAAGCGACGACGATGCGCCGGAGGCGCGCCAACCGCATCTGTCTACAGGGTTCAAGCGTGTAGTGCCCGTGAACGATACGCAAATCCAGACCGTTCCAGAGCGGGTGAAAGGAACCCTGAGTGAGTTCAACGTCAAAGCGAAACGAGGGATTTGCCGCGGCGCAGGCCGCCGTAAGGGGCGCGAGCAGCGACGCTCCCGTCGTTGATGGATAGGCCACGCGAAGCGGCGGGTCCGACGCTTCGCTCGGATCGGCGCCGAGCTCGAAAAGCTCCTCCGTCGCGCGCCGCCAGGTCTGATAGGCGTTCCACCCCGCGGCCGTGGGACGGGAGCCCCGTGCGGAACGAATGAGAAGACGCTCGCCCTCGGCGCGTTCCAGGCGCGAGAGCGCGGACGAAACCGTTTCCTCCTCCGTTCCGAGTTCCCGAGCGGCCCGCGCAATGCTGCCTTCGCGAACGACGCGGCAAAAGACCGCCTTTTCACACCAAAGCGTCGGATCCGACATTTAGCACCCCGATTTTTGCAACACTCTTGAGCATACATCGAAGTTTTATCAAGAAAAACGCTGGATATTTGCAAATGGAGTCAGGAAAAACACTGAAATTTCAATGAATTTTTGGAGATTGGAAGTCTGAGAGTGTTGTGTTGCTTCGGAGAGTGCGGGTCGCTTCCTAGAATGCCCTCAGATTCACCGAACGCCATACGGAAACGATCGATGACGTTTGGTTTTCCGCAATCATTTCAGCAAAGGGAGAACAACATCATGTCCAAGTCTCTGGATCGTCGTCATTTCCTCAAGACGGGTCTTCTCGGCGCCGCCGTCGCGGGCGTTGCGCTCAAGACGCAGGCCGCCGAAACCGCTGCGGACGGCATTCCCGTCGAAACCTACGACATCGTCATCATCGGTGCGGGTTGCGCCGGTTTGACCGCTGCCATCGAAGCCGCCGACATCGGCGCCAAGGCGATCGTCCTCGAAAAGATGCCCATGCCGCTCGGCAACACCATCTACGCGGGCGGGAACTTCAACGCCGCCTGCACCTGGGTGCAGGAACGCGACGGCATCAAGGACGACATGGAATCCTTCTACCGCGACATGGTCAAGGTTTCTCAGAACCGCTGCGACATGGAACTCATGCGCATGTTCTGCGAAGAGTCGCCCAACGTTCTTCGCTGGCTCACGGACCGCTGCGCCATTCAGTGGAAGAAGATCGACTATCAGATCGCTCCGATGCTCGGCCGTTGCCATGAAGTGACGGGCCCGACGCAGCCGGGCGGCTCGCAGCTCACCAAGCAGATGCTCGACGAAGTGAAGAAGGCGGGCGTGCCGCTTGTCTTCAACACGAAGGTCGTCGAAATCACGCACGACAACGTCCTCAACTGCACGGGCGTCGAAGCGATCGGTCCGAAGGGCCGCGTGCGCTACGTCGCCAAGGGCGGCGTGATCGTCTGCACGGGCGGTTTCCACAACAACAAGGAAATGCTCACGCGCTACATGGGCGGCGCCGCCGCCTGGATGCCGCTGCGCGGTTCGGTCTGCTGCACGGGCGACAACATGACGCTTACGGAACCCTTCTTCCCGAACTACGTCAACTGCGACCAGTTCCACGCCGGCCCGATTCACGCCGCCACGCGCGCCAATCCGTCGAACATGGTCAACTACGGCATCTGCGTGACGCCGCAGGGCGAACGCTACATCGACGAAGGTCAGACCTACGTCTTCGTCGCCCAGAACACCCCGAAACGCATCCCCGAAAACCGCGCCTTCATCATTCTCGACAGTCGCGTGCGCAACGAACCGATCGTCGACCTTCGCTTCAAGCGCTACATCAAGGCCAAGGCCCCGATCTACCAGGCCGACACCATCGAAGAACTTGCCCGCCAGTGCGGTCTCCCCGAAGCTGCGCTCGCCAAGACCGTGAAGGAATTCAACGAAGCCGTCCACGCCGGCAAGGGCTCGAAGCTCCCGGTTCCGACGACGATGGAAAAGCCCCACACGATTGAAAAGGCGCCGTTCTACGGCTTCGAATTCTCGGGCGGCATGACGGCCACCTTCGGCGGTCCGAAGATCAACAAGAAGGCGGAAGTTCTCAACCGCGACGGCAAGGCGATTCCGGGTCTCTATGCCGCGGGCAACGCCATCGGCGGGCTCTTCTACGACAACTACCTCGACGGTTCGCAGCTCACCGCCGCCGTCATCTGGGGCCGCGTCGCCGCCCGCGAAGCCTTCCAGCGCTCGAAGTAGGCCTGATGCCTTTCATTGAGCCCTAAAGAACGAACGCCCGGGAAAGCGTTCTCCCCGTGATTGGGGTTCCCTTCGGGGAGCTCCGATCACTTTTTTTCGGCAAACTATTTTCCGGGAGGAAGGTTCTTTCAACTCGTCGCCCCGTGTTTTCCCGAATCCCCTCTCCGTTGACGGTCAAAAAAGTGCAAACTTTCCGCATCATTCGAAAGCGCCCCTCGGGCGCTTTCGGTCTTTGTCCGACATTCCTCCGAAAACACACGCCATGAGCATTTTCACCGTCATCGGTCTCGGCCTTCTCGCGATGGTCGTGATCCTTCGCTTCAAGGTGCCCATCGGCGCCGCCATCCTTGCGGGCGGCGCCGTGATGTGGGCCCTCTGGAATCCGTCCATCCCCTCCCTGGGGTCCGCCGTCACCGAGATGCTCTCGCAGTCGCGCACCTACGACCTTCTCTTTGCGCTCTACTTCGTGATGTGTCTCGAAATCCAGCTGCGCAAGTCGGGAACGCTGCGCGGCATGGTCGATTCGCTCAACGAGATCTTCTCTTCGACCAAGGTGACGCTCGCCACGATGCCGGCCTTCCTCGGGCTCCTTCCCTCCATGGGTGGCGCGCGCTTTTCGGCGCCGATCGTCGACGAAGCAAGCCGCGGCATGACGATCTCGCGCGAGAGCAAGGCGTCGATCAACTTCTGGTTCCGCCACGTCTGCGAATTCATGAGCCCGATCATTCCGGGCATGATTCTCGGCTGCGCCGTCGCGAACATTTCGGTGAGCGACCTGGTCGTGCACCTCGCCTGGATGGCGGTCGTCGCCTTCCTGGCGGGCTGGTTCGTCCTCATCCGTCCGCTCCGCTTCACCGACCGCCGCATGAAGCGCGAGCACACGCCGGAATCGCGCCGCCGCCACATCCGCGAGATTTCGCTTGCGATCGGGCCGGTGCTCGTCAACGTCATCCTCATGCTCGTCTTCGACGTCTCCGCGGGGCTCGCCATGGGGATCGTGACGGTCCTGATGATTCCGGTTCTCTACCTGATGAAGCGTCCGGTTCCGGTGCGCGACGTCTTCGTGGGCGCCCTGGACTGGAAGCTTCTCGTCAACGTCACCTGCATTCTCTACTTCATCAGCGTCCTCACGGAAGCCGGGATTCTCGACGAAATGATCCGCGCCTTCCAGTCGACCGACCTTCCGACGCCGGTCGTCATCGCGGCCGTGAGCACGGTGGTCGGCATCCTCACGGGCATGAGCCAGGGCCACGCCGCCATCGTCATGCCGATCGTCGCGGGGATCGCCCCGGGGGACCTCAACCTCGCGGGCATCGTCATGGTCTTCGGCGTGGCCGGTCAGATGATCACCCCGACGCACGTCTGCCTCATGGTCACGGTCGACTACTTCAAGTCGGACTTCTTCAAGACGCTCGCGCCGATCGTGCTCCTTGAAGCGATCATCCTGACGATCTTCTCGGTCGTCACCTACCTCATGTGGTGACGTCCTTCGTCCTCGACCTAACGAGCCCGGAGCCCATGCGGTTCCGGGCTTTTTCATGCGTGCGCCCAGCAGCGCACGTGTGTTTATGTGGTGAAAGTCCACTGGTCGCCCGATCGGGGGAAGACCTAGCGACTCGGCAGAGTCAGGGAGGTAACGAACTGATGAAGGAAGCCGATAGCAAACCGTCAGCCTGACGA
>CASEFX010000038.1 GCA_949287305.1 uncultured Sutterella sp.
ATCGCCGACATTGAGGACATCGCCGCGGAAACGGTTGACCCCGAAGTTGTGGAGCTGTAAACGAAATCCCCCTGGCCGCATCAGTGGCTCAGGGGGAAGCAAGATCGATAGTTACGAAAAATCGATCACAATTTTGGCCGCCGAACCGGCCGAGACGGAAGCTCAGGACCGGAGTTCGAACGGCAATTCCACATTGTGGAAAAAGTTGCTTGGAAAAGTCAATATATCGAAACTTCGTAAGGGAAACTGATCGCTAGGGAAAGCCTCTTCTTTTGATCCCGCGCAAGCGCTAAATGGGAGGGGGGCCTAGAATGGCCTCAGGTGGAGAGCCTCCCTTGTTCTCGTGCGAGAACAGACTCCCCATCAAGACCAAAAAGGAGAGATTTCCTATGATCGATCGTATTTCCCGTCGCAGCATGCTTACCGGTGCCGTGGCCGCTGGTGCCGCCTCTTTGGCGAGCTCCGTGGTTTCCGCCGCCCCTGCTACGAAGTGGGACGAAACCGTTGACGTGATCGTCATCGGTTCGGGTTTTGCCGGCTTGGCCGCTGCCATTGAAGCCAAGAAGGCCGGTGCCAACGTCGTGGTTCTTGAAAAGATGCCCACGGCCGGCGGCAACTCGATCATCAACGGCGGCATTCTGACCGCCACGGGCTGCCCGCAGCAGAAGAAGGCCGGTATCGAAGACTCGTTCGACCTCCTCGAAAAGGACATCCTGGTTGCCGGCAACTACATGAACGACAAGGCCAAGGTGCATCTGCTCGCTCAGTCCGCTCTGTCCAACTTCGAATGGACGGTCAAGGAACTCGGCGTTGAATACCTGCCCGACGCCATCGGTCAGGAAGGCGGCCACTCGGTTCCGCGTTATGTCACGACGAAGAACGGTTCCGGCTCCGGCATCGTCCAGAAGGAACTCGACAAGTGCAAGGAACTCGGCATTCCGGTTCGTCTGCGTTGCTACGTTCAGAACATCATCCGCACGGAAAAGGGTGTTGAAGGCGTTCGCGTCCGCGAAGGCTATCGCTTCCCGAACGAAGGCTCCGGCAAGGAAAAGACCATCCGCGCCACGAAGGGCGTGGTCCTCTGCTACGGCGGCTTCTCCGCTGACGTGAAGTTCCGTATGTTCCAGGACCCGAAGCTTGACGGCTCGCTCGACACGACGAACCAGCCCGGCGCCACGTCCGAACTCTGGCGTGAAACGATGGCCATCGGCTGCTTGCAGGTTCAGGACGACTGGATCCAGTGCGGTCCGTGGACCAGCCCGCGTGAAAAGGGCATGGGCATCGGCTGGCAGTTCAGCCAGACGGCCGCTGCCGAATATGGTCTGTGGGTTAACTCCGACGGCAAGCGCTTCGTGAACGAACTCGCCAACCGTAAGGTCCGCGCCGACGCCATCATGGTTGAAGGCACCGCCGGCAAGAAGTGCTTCGCGATCTGCAACGAAGCCAACGTCGCCCCGTTGAAGAAGCAGCGCCCGGGCTTCCTGGAACGCATGCTTGAACGCAAGATCGTTGAAAAGTACGACACGCTCGACGAACTCGCCAAGGCCGCCGGCATCAACGCCGAAAACCTGAAGAAGGAAGTCGCCGCGTTCAACGAAATCGTCAAGAACAAGGTTGACCCGGTTTGGGGCCGTTACATCAACAACGCCCAGACCCCGCTCACCGAAGGTCCGTGGTACTACGGCGACCTGCTGCCGAAGGTTCACCACTGCATGGGCGGTCTCGTCACCGACAACGACTGCCGCGTTCTCGACGTTCGCACCGACAAGCCGATTCCGCATCTGTATGCGGCCGGTGAAGCGACCGGTATGGTCCACGGCGCCGTCCGTCTGGGTTCCGTCGCCATTCTTGACTGCCTGGTCTTCGGCCGTATCTGCGGTCAGAAGGTCGCCGCGGAAAAGTAAGGCGAATCATAACGGGGTAATCCCGTTCTGACAGAAGGGGTCGCGAAAGCGGCCCCTTTTCTATGTGTGCCGCTTCCGTTTTTTCCGGAGACGGTCTATGCATCTCTATAAACGCTTTGTATGTTTGAATGATCGATAGAATTCGGTCCTCTATCGATCATCCAAACATACATTGATCGATATGTATGTATCAATGATGCATAGAACGCGGTCTATGCATCATTTTTAGATACATGATATCGAGCGGTACCCTTTCCGCCGCAACGCTTCGGGTACCGGGCATCACAGGGATGCCGCTCGATCTCAGGCGTGCCAGGGCGCCTTTTCTTCGCAGATCACGCCGTCCGTCATCGTGTAGCCTTCGAGGCTGCCGGCCTTGGTCTGGATGCAGACGAAGGAGATGCCTTCATCGGCGGCGGCGCGCAGGGCGCGCTTGCCCGCGGGCGAGATGCGGAACCAGTCGCCCGCCTTCACTTCCACCACTTCGCCGTCGATCCAGAGTTCGCCGCGGCCTTCGAGAACGCCGTAAAGCTCTTCGTTCTGCTTGTGGGCGTGCACAAACGGAACGGCGGCACCCGCGGGCAGGCGGTTCACGGACACTTCGGCGCCCGTGAGGCCGAGCTTGTCATGGAGTTCGGTGCGGGGCGCTTCTTCGAGCGAAATCTTCTGGAAGTTTTCAGACATGGTTTCCTCCTTGGGAAAGTTGGGAATCTTCGTCGCTTTCGGACGCTTCGGATTCCTGGGTGAAAATTCGGGTGCTCTTTTCGAGCAGTCTTTCAAGTTGCGCCAGATCATCGGATCCGAGCGCCGCAAGCATCCTGCGGTGAAGTTCTTCGGAAATCTCGGAGAAGACGGCGTCCAGCGCTTCGCCCTTCGGGGTGAGCTGCAGGCGCAGCAGTCGGGCGTCCGCAGGATCGGGTTCGCGAAGGAGATAGCCCGCCTTCTCGAGCTTTCCCGCCAGGACCGAAACGGTCGACTTGGTACGGCCCGTGCGTTCGGCAAGTTCCGTAACCGTCAGAGATCTGCCGCCAAAAAGATGCGTGAAGAGGTCCCCGTGCGCGGGGACGAGATCCTCAATGCCGCGTCTCTGGAGCTCCGCGATGAAAAATTCATTGCTGCGGGTTCGAAAGAGAGCGGCGAGAAAAGGAACGGTGGTTTGTTTGCGGTCGGCCATGGCAAACCTCAAGATGGTTCGACGTCGAACGAAATACTATCACGAACTTTGTTCGATGTCGAACGATTTACGGAAAAAGAAAGGGACCGCCTCGAAAGCGATCCCTCTTAGACGTTGTTCGAAGTTCAGCGAAGCATCTCGCGGTGGGCGATTTCTCCCTCGCGGTTGGTCTGGCCGTAACGTTTGCGAAGAAGCACGGTCGCAAGGTCGGCCGCGTCCTTGGCACCCACGCTGTCGCTCTCCAAGAACTGCGCCGCCCGCGGGACGATCAGGGCAAGTTCGTTGACGAGTTCCTGTGAGGGATGCAGGAAGTAGACGGCGTTCATCGTGCGAAGCACCGGCGCGACGGGACGCGCCTCTTCGAGTGAAACCGCCATGGCGGCGAGAAGCGTCTGATAGAGATCCGCCGGGCGAAGTTTTTCGCGCCAGGCGGTGACGTCGTCGAAACGGCCGCCCTTGCTCTTGAATTCCACGCTGACGAGCCCTTTTTCGAGCATCAGCACGGCGTCGGGCTGGGCGACAAGGACGCCCGTACGGAAGTTTCGGCGGTCCGTCTCGCGAACGAGCACTTCGGAGGCCTTCTCGGGGAGGAAGGGAATGAGGCGCCGCGCCGTGTCGTCCGATTCGGGCAATTCATCGGGGTCGAAGAAGACCGCATGCACGGTCATGCCGGCACAGGGCGCGCTCTCGCGGCGAAAGAGTCCCGAGGAGACGAAGGGAAGCGTGCCGAGAAAGCGCACGCCCTCGACGTCGAGCGGTTCGACAAGCGGAGAGGCGGCCTGCGGCAGGGGCTTCGCTTCCTCATTATTCGGTTCGGCCGCGGCTTCCGTTTGGAGGCGCGGTTCGGGATCGAGCGGCAGGAGCGTGTCGGCGCTTCGGATCTTCGAGAGTCCCACCTGCGGCGTCGTGCGACGGCGCAGGAGAAGCACGAGGATGATGCACAAAACGAGAATGACGAGCGCAAAGAGCCCGAAGATGGAGAAATCCTCCACCATCTGTTCCTTGAGGGCCTGCCACATGCCCGCGAGAATCCGATCCATTTATCGTCCTGATTTGTTTTTGCGGAAGGCGCCGCCCCGGGCGGAGCGTCCCTTTCCGTGTCCGCCCGTTTGGGCGCGGGAGTCTTCTCCCATTTTCTCACCGCGAGGCGTCGCAGCAGAAGCGCGGAATGCGGATTTTGCCTTCACCTGCGTACGTTGCGGGGCGGCGAGGAAGGCAAAGACGGTCGGAACCTTGAGAAGTTCGCGCTCTTCTTCGGACGCAGCCTTCCAGGCCGCGATCGTCTTCGTGCGGATCGATTCGTTTTTTCCCGTCACGTCCTGCGCGACGCAGAGCCGCGTGTCGGGGCGAAGCACCTCGAGGAGGCTCTCCAACATCGTGCGGTTGCGGTAGGGCGTCTCGATGAAGAGAATCGTCTCGCCTCGGGCGGATTCGCGCTCGAGCGAGAGAAGCGCTTCGCGGCGATCGGCGTCGGCGATGGGAAGGTAGCCCGTGAAGCGGAAGTGCTGTCCGTCAAGACCGCTCGCCATGAGCGTCAAAAGAAGCGACGACGGGCCCACGAGCGGCACGACGCGGCCCCCTTCGGCCTGCACGCGCGCGACGATCTGGGCGCCCGGGTCGGCGACGCCGGGACAGCCCGATTCGCTCACGATCGCCATGTCGTGTCCCTCGCGAAGGGGGGCGAGCCACGCGTCGATCTTCGCGGGATCGGGCTCGTGCCCGATCTCGACGATCGAAAGCGAGGCGATCGGCTTCGGATGACCGAGGTCCTTGAGGTAGTGGCGCGCCGTCTTGGCGGCTTCGACGAGGAAGTGGTCGATTTGACGGGCTTTCTCGCGAACGTCGGCGGGAATCACCGAAGTGAGGGTTTCCTCACTGATGACGGTGGGAAGAAGATAGAGCGTTCCCGACATGACGTCGCCTTATTCGAGTCCGGGCAGAACGGGAAGACCGGCGCGCCCGAGCATCGTCGTGAGCTTCATGAGGGGAAGCCCGATGAGCGAAGTCGGGTCGTCCGAGGTGACGCTTTCCATGAGGGCGATGCCGAGCTTTTCGATCTTGGCCGAGCCCGCGCAGTCAAAGGGCTGCTCGCGGTCGACGTAGGCTTCGATCGTCTCGCGCGAAAGGGGACGCATCTTCACGACGGTGAGCGACTCTTCCTTCTGGGCCGTGCCGTCGGCGGCGAGCACGCAGAGCGCCGTGTAGAAGGTGACGGTTTCGTTCTGCATGGCTTCGAGCTGCGCGATCGAGCGTTCGCGCGTGTGGGGCTTCCCGAGCTTTTCGCCCTTGAGGTCGGCCACCTGGTCGGAGCCGATCACGATCGAACCCGGGTGCATCGCCTGCACGGCGCGGGCCTTTTCTTCGGCGAGGCGGAAGGCCGTCTGACGGGGCGTTTCGCCGGGGAGCGGCGACTCGTCGATGTCGGGACTCACGGCTTCGTAGGGAAGGCCGAGGCGGTCAAGCAGTTCGCGGCGGTAGCGCGAGCTCGAGGCGAGAATGAGAGTGGGCATGATGGAAATCTCAAAAATGGGAAAGGTGCGGTCATTCTACCGAATGGGGCTTCGGGGCGCGTCGGCGGGCGGGAGCGAGCCCGCCCGGAGAGCGCTTCTCAGACGCCGCGGCGGCGCTTGTCGCCCCGCTTCAGGACGATGCCGCCCGCAAGGAGACCCGTGAGAAGAAGGAGCGTGACGGAGAGCGAACGAAGAAGTCCCCAGTGTTCCGCAAGAAAACCGAAGAAGGGCGGGAAAAAGAGGAGTCCGCCGTAGGCAAAGAGCGCCACGACCGAGGTCGCGCGCTCAAGCGGCATGCCGCCGAAGCGCCCGGCCAGGGCAAAAAGAATCGGCACGACCGGCGCGAGCCCCGTCCCGAAGACGGCGTAGCCCGCAAGCGACACGGTCCAGTGGGGCGAAAAAAGGACGATCGTCATGCCGCAAAGCGCAATGACGGCGCCCGTGAGGAAGACGTTGAGGTCGCCGTAGGCGGCGCGCAGGCGGTCGGCGATCAGTCGGCAGGCGAGTGCGCAGGAGCCGAAAACGCCGTAGCAGAGCGCCGCCATGGATTCGGGTGCGCCCTGGACCTGGTGCAAAAAGAGGCTGCCCCATTCGGCCGAAGCGCCTTCGGTCACGTAGGTGGCCGACGACAGAATCCCGCAGAAGACGACGAAACCCGTCACGCGGTGTTTGGTCTTTGACTTCTCCTTGGAGGGCTCTTGGAGTTCTTCGGGGACGGGTAGATAGTGCTGCGCGCGAAGGAGCACCAAAAGAAGAATCGCGCAGGGGAGAACGAAATTCCAGAGGGGCGCGACGGCGAGACCCGTAAAGGCCGCGGCCGAGATCGAGCCCGCGACGACGCCCACGTTGTAGCCCGCGTGAATGACGTTCATTGACGCCTTCTTCCAACGCCGTTCGACTTCGATCCCCGCCACGTTCACGGCGACGTCGAGAAGCCCGAAGCCGAGCCCCACGAGGGCCGTGGCGACGGCGAGAAGCGTGACCTGATTCGCAAGGCCCGCGACGAGGAGTCCCAAAAAGAAGATGACGGAGCCCGCCAGACTCACGGCCTTCACGCCGAAGCGGCGCACGAGGTGCGCGGCGCCCGAAAGCCCCACCACGGAGGCGGCGCCGAGCGCGAAGAGGACGAGCCCGAGCTCGTCCGACGCGGCGCCCGTCTGTTCCTTGAGCGACGGAATGCGGGCGGTGAAGAGACCGTAGGCAAGGCCCGAAGCGGAAAAGAAGAGAAAAGCGGCGAGACGCGCCTGAGCGTAGGTGAGGGTCTGCATAAAAACATTCGCAACGGAAGGACCCTCATTGTAGCCGTTTCGCAGAAAATTCCCCGTCCCGAAGAGATTGGTGCGGGAGAGTGAAGGGTCGCCTCGGTGTATCATGGGGATCCTTCCGAAAAAGTATGGAATTGCCAGTCATGGACGTTTTGGACGCATTTGAATTTGCCCGTCGGGCCGAGCATCTTTCGGGCGAACTCTCTTCCGAAGACCTCGCCAACTTCCGCACGTTTCTCGCGGACGCGCCCGTCACGGTGCGCTACGAACTCACGGGCGTGCCGAAGGTGATGAACCTGCCGGGCCTGCACGCGAAGATTCACGTCGAGGCGGCGGTGCCCTGCCCGCACTGCCTCGAGCCCGTCCCCTACGAGGACGACATCGAGATCACCTTCGCCTTCGTGAAGTCCGAGGCCGAAGCCGACCGCCTGCCGATCGACGAGGACGAACCCGGCGTCGACGTGGTGGTGGGCTCGAAGAAGCTCTCGATCGCGGCGCTCCTCGAAGAGGAACTCATCCTCTCGATTCCGAACATCGCGCACGAAGACTGCGACGACGAAGCGGACTACGAAGACAAGACGCCGGAAACGGAAGAAGAAAAGCGCCCGAATCCCTTCGCCGCGCTCGCGTCCCTTAAAAAGGCGTCGTGATGAGGGGCTCGTCCCTCTTGGGGCTCGCGGGCCGCTGGCTTCTGCTCGTCTGGGGGATGCTCGTCGCGACGGCGGGCATCGTCTTCATCACGCGCGCGGGGCTCGGCACGACGCCGATCAGCACGGTTCCCTTCACGGTCGGCGAAATCACGGGCCTCACCTTCGGCGAAGCGACCTTCGCCGTGAACATTCTCTTCGTGCTCGTGCAGTGGGCGCTCCTTCGCTCGCGCTTTCACTACTCGAGCTTCTGTGAACTCTCCCCAGCCAACGCTACGCTTTTGGCTGGGGCTTCCGGTTTCACAGCCTAGCCTGAATTTTGCACGAGCCTCTTCGATCCTCACGAAGAGGCTTTTTCTTTGAGAAATTCTCTCAACTACGAAGGCTTATCGGGGGAGATTGACGATGCAGCCTGAATTCTGAATACACTGCCCCCTTACCCCCGAGAGACA
>CASEFX010000039.1 GCA_949287305.1 uncultured Sutterella sp.
CGGGGCCTGGGGAGAAAGCCCGCGGAAAACCAGAAAGAGGGCGAGACCGACGGTGACGGCCTGGGCAAAGAGTAACCAGAGACGACGGATCATGGCTGCGGAAGAATGCGAAGTCCTGCCATTGTACAAACTCAACCGAAAAGAGAAAACGAAAGTCGCGTAGACTGTCGCCATGTCAATGTCAAGGAGGTGCCATGCAGCGCGGTGAATTGCTTTCCCATTTGGACGAATTCCTTCAGGCGGGGATGTTTCGGGATTACGCCCCCAACGGTCTGCAGGTGGAGGGCCGAACCGAGATCCGCCGGATTCTTCTCGGCGTGAGCGCTTCGCGCTCTCTCGTCGAGGAGGCCGTTTCGCAGAAGGTCGACGCGATTCTCGTGCACCACGGTTGGTTCTGGCGCGGAGAGCCCGCGCCCGTCGTCGGAATGAAGCGCGAGCGTCTTGCGCCTCTCCTTGCCAACGACATCAATCTGATTGCCTATCACCTGCCGCTCGATGCGCATCCGAAGGTGGGAAACAACGCGGAACTCGGGCGCCTGCTCGACCTTACGGTCACGCAACGCGCGGGAGACTACGAACTTCTCTGGCTCGGCGAGCCGACAGAGGGTGAAATGAGCGTCGCCGCCTTTGCCGAACGCGTCGAAGCCGTTCTCGGACGACGCCCCCTCGTTCTCGGACCGACCGAACGGACGGTGCGGCGCGTGGCGTGGTGTTCGGGCGCGGCGCAGGACGAAATCGGGCTTGCGGCCGCCCTCGGGGCCGACCTCTATCTTTCGGGCGAAGTGAGCGAAAGAACGACGTACGAGGCCGAGGAGCTCGGCGTCACCTATCTGGCGGCGGGGCACCACGCCACCGAGCAGTTCGGCATCCGCGCGCTCGGGCGTCATCTCGCCGAACGTTGGCCGGAACTCGACCTCCGGTTCTTCGATACGAAGAATCCCGTGTGAGGGGAGTGGGATCTTGGACCGACTTTTGATAAAATAAAAAATTCCACGCGTTCCGGGTCGGAAGACGCGTGTACGTACGAAACATTGAGGAACCGCATTCATGATAATGCTCTATTCGGGCATGACTTGCCCCTTCTCGCACAGCACCCGCATCGTTTTGCAGGAAAAAGGGTGTGAATTCGAAATCACCGACGTCGACATGTATCAGCCGATCGACGTGAAGGTCAGTGCGTTGAGCCCGTATGGAGAAGTTCCGATCCTGCAGGATCGCGATCTGGTTCTCTTCAACGCCCGCGTCATCAACGAATACCTCGACGAACGCTTCCCGCATCCGCAGCTCATGCCGGCGGATCCGACGAACCGCGCCCGCGCCCGTCTCTTCCTCTATCTCTTCGAACGGGAAATCTTCACGCACGTGCGCACGCTCGAAGCGGTCGATCTGCCCGAATCGGAATACGAAAAGGCCCGCAACACGCTGCGCGACCAGCTCACGCTCATCGCCCTGCGTCTCAACACGTCGAAGTACATGATGGGCGACGAATACTCGCTTCTCGACATCAGCATGGCGCCGGTGCTTTGGCGCCTCTCGCACTGGGGCATCGAAATGCCGCGTTCCGCCGCGCCGATCATGACGTACGGCGAACGCCTCTTCGCCCGCCCGGCCTTCATCGAGTCCATGACGCCCAACGAACGCGTGATGCGCCGCTGATCGACGGACGACGAAGCGAACACGAAAGACCGGCGCGCTTTTCCGAGACGCCGGTTTTTTCTTCGGGAGAAAAAGCCGTGAAGCAAAACGAACTGAAGCCCTACCTGATCCGAGCCATTCTCGAGCTCTGCGCCGACCGCGGCATGACGCCCTACATGGTGGTCGCCGTGAACGACGAGTGCCGCGTTCCCAATGAATTCGTTCGGGACGGCATGATCGTCTTCGACATTTCTTCCGAAGCCACGAACCGCTTCGAAGTGACCGACGAGAAGGTTTCCTTCCAGGCCCGCTTCGGCGAGGACAACCGCATCGTCGACATCTACGTTCCCATGGAGACGATCGCCTTCGTCTTCCCGATGGAACGTCAGGACCTGGGCCTGCAGTTCGACGTCACGCCCGAAGAAAAGCCGGCCAAGAAGGAAGTGAAGGAGGCGCCGGTGACGCCGCGCCGTCCCACGCGTTTGAAGTAACGGTTTTGATCTGGTAAAATTAAAAACTTCCCTCGCCTCTTTAGCTCAGTTGGTAGAGCAACTGATTTGTAATCAGTAGGTCGTCTGTTCGAGCCAGACAAGGGGCACCAGACACCCAACCCGTACCGTTTGCCGCGGTGCGGGTTTTTTCGTTTTTTGATCCCCAAAGCGTGGTGCGAGACAAACCGAAGCGCGGCGGTGTACATTCCTCCTGCACCCAACGAGTGACGACAGAATAAAGGAGGCTTCATGGCGAAGGGGCGTTGGAATCAAACGGGGCCGGCCACGGCGATCGGTCTGCTCGCGCCCGTCTGCTGGGGCATGTCGGTGAGCCTCGTGCGGGGCATCGCCGAAAATTTCGGCATGGCCCAGGGGCAGTTCTTCCTCTACCTGATCGCGGCGGTGTCGCTCTACTTCACGGTCGGCCTCCCGAACTTCCGCACGATGAACCGAAAGTATCTCTTCATCGGCATTCCCACCGCGGTGGCGAGCGGACTCACCTTCGTGCTCGCGATCTTCACGTCCGACGGCGGCGCCCAGACGCTCGAGGTCGGGATGGTGAACTATCTCTGGCCGTCGCTCACGATCCTCTTTGCGGTGCTCTTCAACGGCGTGAAGGGGCGCTGGTGGCTCTGGGTCGGCGTGGCCGTGGCGCTCTACGGCATTCTGAGAATTCTGGGCGGCGACGCGGGTCTTTCCTGGAGCGGCTTTTGCGAGCGCTTCGCGCACAATCCGATCAGCTACGTTCTTGCCCTTGCGGCGGCGCTCACCTGGGCGGGCTTCTCGAGCATGACCCGCGCCTGGGGCGAGGGACACAATCCGAGCACGGCGCTCTTCATGATCGACACGACGATTTACGGTCTCTTCTGGTTGTTCGGCTTCGGCGCCTCCGCCGCGACGCCCGACTGGCGAGGGATCGTGAGCGTCGTCGTGGGCGGCATCGTGATGGGAAGCGCCTACGCCTGCTGGGCGCACGGCATGCAGCGCGGAAACATCACCTTCTTGGCGACGGCCTCCTACTTCACGCCGGCGCTTTCCTGCCTTTTCGGCGTCTTCTGGCTCGGCGCCGAGCTGACGACCTCTTTCTGGACGGGCGTGGCGCTCGTCATTTCGGGCTCCATTCTCTGCTGGAGCGCGACGAGCCGGCGCTTCAACCGCTGAAGTGCCCGACCGTTCCGAGCGTGACCCGGTCGTTGCCGCCGAAGTCCTTCACCGTGCGCACGGCGGAGAAGCCCGCGTGCTGGAGCAGGTTGCGGCAGGCTTCGCCCTGATCGTAGCCGTGCTCGAGAAGCAACCACCCGCCCGAGCGCAGATGCGCGGGCGCGCCGAGCGCGATGACGGCGAGCGCGCTCATGCCGTCGCCTTCGTCGGTGAGGGCGGAGCGGGGCTCGAACGTGAGGTTTGCGAGATGTTCGTCGTCGGCGCGGATGTAGGGGGGATTGCTCACGATGAGGTCAAAGCGCTCCTCTTCGCCGACCGCCTCCCACCAGGCGCCGCGGCGAAACGCCACCTTGGCCTTGAGTTTTTCCGCATTGCGCTCGGCCGTAAGCAGCGCCTCCTGCGAGACGTCGGTCGCCACGACTTCGGAATTCTTCATTTCCAGGGCGAGCGTGACGGCCAGGCATCCGCTTCCCGTGCCGAGATCGAGCACGCGCGGCGCTTCGTCGAAGAGTTCGAGCGCCGTGTCGACGAGCACTTCCGTGTCGGGCCGGGGAATCAGAACGGAGGGATTCACTTCGAAGAAGCGCCCGTAGAAATCCTGTTCTCCCGTAATGTAGGGGACGGGCGTCCCGCTTTTGCGCATGACGACGTAGAGGCGGAATTTCTCTGCCTTCTCCTCGTCGGGGACGTCGAGATCGTGGGCGATCAGAAATTCGCGGCGCACGCCGAGCGCATGCGCAAGCAGCACCATGGTTTCGAACCGGCCGATCTGTTCGGTTCCCTCTTGGATCAACGTGCGGATGTCGGGGCGGGTCATGAAAAGGTCTCGCTTCAGAGAGAGGATGCCAGCAGGGACGCCTGATGCTCCATGGTCAGGGCGGAGATCAGTTCGTCGAGGTCGCCGTCGAGCATGGCATCGAGACGATAGAGCGTCAGGTTGATGCGGTGGTCGGTGACGCGGCCCTGCGGGAAATTGTAGGTCCGAATGCGCTCGGAACGGTCCCCCGAACCGACGAGAGATTTTCTCTCGCTCGCTTCCTTGGCCTTTTGCTCGGCCTCCCGCATGGCGTAGAGACGTGCGGCGAGCACGGCCATGGCGCGCGCCTTGTTCTGCGTCTGCGAGCGTTCGTCCTGACACTCCACGGTGAGCCCCGTCGGAAGGTGCGTGATGCGCACGGCCGAGTCGGTCTTCTGCACGTGCTGGCCGCCGGCGCCCGAGGCGCGGAAGACGTCGATGCGAAGGTCCTTGGGGGAGAGATCCGCCACTTCGACCGGGTCGAGTTCCGGCAGGACGGCGACCGTGGCGGCCGACGTGTGGATGCGTCCCTGAGATTCGGTGACGGGGACGCGCTGCACGCGGTGCACGCCCGATTCGAACTTGAGGGCGGAGTAGGCCGCCCGTCCGATGATTCGGACGATGACTTCGCGGTAACCGCCGAGGTCGCTCGGATTTTCCGAGACGATTTCGGTCTTCCAGCCCCGGTTTTCCGCGTAGCGCAGATACATGCGCAGAAGATCCCCCGCAAAGAGGGCGGATTCGTCGCCGCCCGTGCCGGCCCGGATTTCGAGAAAGAGGTTCTTTTCGTCGTTCGGATCCTTGGGGAGGAGGGCGATTTCGAGGTCGTGCTCGACCGTCTCCATGCGGCCTTTGGCCTCGCGGATTTCCTCTTCGGCGTACGCCTGCCACTCTGGATCGTCCCGCAGCGCCTCGGCGGTTTCGAGATCCTTTTGCGCGTCTTCGTAGGCGCGGCCGAGCGTCACGACGGGTTCGATGTCGGAGCGCTCCTTGGTGAGGTCGCGCAGGCGATTCGTGTCGCTCGCGACGTCGGGCGCCGCGAGCATACGGTCGATTTCCTCGAGACGGCGGGTCAGGGTGACGAGTTTCGATCGCAATCTTTCGTTCATGGCAAAGCAGGGCGGCGCGGAAGAAAAGGACGAGGATAGCAAAAGGCCGCAACGCGTGCGGCCTTCTTCGGGATGTCGTCGGGTTTACCGATCGTGGCGGCGGTAGAACTTCGAGAGAAGCCGTTCCATGAGGTCCCGGTCTTCGAGCGAGAGACCCTCGCCGTTTCGCAGAAGGATGGTCGGATCGTGCACGAGCTTGTTCGTGAGACCGTAGGCGAGCATCTCGAGAACCTCTTCGGGGTCGTCGCCGTGATGCAGGTGACGCAGGGCCCGCTGCAGTTCGAAGTCGCGCAGATAGTTGGCGCGGTCGCGAAGCGATTGGATGGACGGCACCGTTTCGCGGATCTTGAGCCAGGAGGAGAAGTCGTTGACGCGCAGGCGAATGATGGTTTCAGCCTGCGAGATGGCGGCCTGACGGCTCTGAAGGCCCTGATTGACGACCTGTCCGAGGTCGTCGACCGTGTAGACGTACACGTCGTCGAGTCGGTCGATTTCCGCTTCGACGTCGCGGGGCACCGCCAGGTCGACGATGAACATCGGACGGTGACGGCGTTCGGCGACGGCGCGCTCGATCATGCCGAGACCGATGATCGGGAGGGCCGAAGCGGTGCAGGAGACGATGACGTCGAATTCCGCGATGCGTTCGGGCAGGTCGGCGAGCTTCATCGCGTCGGCGTTGACGGTGCGGGCAAGCGATTGGCCGCGCTCGAGCGTGCGGTTGGCGATCGTGATCGACTTGGGCTTCTGCGCGGCGAAGTGCGCGACGCAGAGTTCGATCATTTCGCCCGCGCCCACGAAGAGCACCTTTTCGTCCTGAAGCGAACCGAAGAGGCGCAGCGCAAGACGCACGGCCGCGGCGGCGAGGCTCACGGAGTTGGCGCCGATCGCGGTGGCGGTGCGCACTTCCTTGGCCACCGTAAAGGTGGTCTGGAAGAGATGGTTGAGCATGACGCCGAGCCCGTGGCATTCGCGCGCGATCTTTTCGGCCTTCTTCATCTGGCCGACGATCTGCGTTTCGCCGAGCACCATGGAGTCAAGCCCGGAGGCGACGCGGAAGGTGTGCTGGGCGGCTTCTTCCTGATAGAAGGTGTAGATGTGCGGTTCGAGCTCGTTCAACTGAACGTGCTTGCACTCGGAGAGGTAGCTCAGAACACTCGCGCGGGCGGCTTCGGCGTTTTCGGCCGCAAGGTAGATTTCCGTACGGTTGCAGGTCGACAAAATGGCGGCTTCGTGCACGCCTCCCTGACGGGGGGACGAAAAGCGTTCGCGCAGGTATCCGATGGTGGAGGGAATTTCCGCGTCGCCGAACGCAACGCGTTGGCGCACTTCCACCGGAGCCGTCGTGTGATTGAGACCTAAGGCAATCAGTTGCATGGGCGTATGGGTTGGATGGTTTGGTATCGGGCGCGTTGAAATGGTTTTGGGGTCCGCGCCGATGCGTGTCTATTTGTAATGTTGTGCGGATTATACGGAGAGAAAGGTTCGGTTTTCCTTAAGAAAGCGGGGGCGGGGAAGCCGAGGCGCCGAATGCTACAATCCCAAGCCTTCAGAGGCCACTTTTTCAGGAATAAAAAACATGACGAACATGGAGACGAGACCGGGCGGCGCGCTCGTGCTGTTTTCCGGCGGTCAGGATTCCACGACTTGCCTGGCGTGGGCGCTGAGCCGCTTCGATCGGGTCGAAACGGTGGGCGTGCGCTACGGACAGCGCCACGACGTGGAGATGACCTGCCGACGGAACGTGCTCCGAGCGATGCGGGCGATGTCGGCCGACTGGGACGCACGACTCGGGCCCGACCACGAACTCGACATGAGTCTTCTCGGACAAATTTCCGACTGCGCCCTCACGCGCGAACGCGCGCTCGAGTTGGAGGCCAACGGCGTTCCGAACACCTTCGTGCCGGCGAGAAACCTGCTCTTTTTCACCTTCGCCGCCGCGCTCGGCTACCGCAGAAAGATCCGCACGCTCGTGGGCGGGATGTGCGAGACCGACTATTCGGGCTACGCGGACTGCCGCGACAACACCTTGAAGAGCCTGCAGGTGACGCTTTCGCTCGGGCTCGACGAGCCGGTCGTGATCGAAACGCCCCTCATGTGGCTCGACAAGGCCGCGACCTGGCGCCTGGCGGAATCCTTGGGCGGAGAGGCTTTCGTGGAGCTCGTGCGCCGCGAGACGCACACCTGCTACCTCGGAAACCGTACGGACTGGCACGAATGGGGGTACGGCTGCGGCGAATGCCCGGCCTGCCGTCTGCGTGCGCAGGGCTGGCGAGCCTACCGGCAGGGGAAAAAATAAAAAAACGGGACATCGCCCGACGTAAGGCGATGTCCCGACTCTGGTGGCTAGGGACGGAATCGAACCGCCGACACGCGGATTTTCAATCCGCTGCTCTACCAACTGAGCTACCTAGCCGAAGCCGAAAGAATAGGAATGAATCGGTTGGTGGCTAGGGACGGAATCGAACCGCCGACACGCGGATTTTCAATCCGCTGCTCTACCAACTGAGCTACCTAGCCACAAGAGTTCTCAATCATAACCGATCCACGAAAAAATTGCAAGAGGTGTTTGCAAATTTCTCCGGCAAAGGTCGATGGGAAGCGGTCGTCGCGAGAGGAAACAGAGGATCGTTACGTTTTTCCCGACTTGCCCGAGGGCGGTTTTGGGTACACTATCCATCCTTTCCTTTCTCTCCAAAGTGTCGACATGGTGAAGACGGTCTTATCGCTTACGCTTCTCGGAACCCTTCTTACGACGTCTGTCGCGCAGGCGGCCACGGCCGATTCCGTGCGCACGAGCCTGATGACGGCCACGGGCCTGATTGCCGATGCGGTCGAACCCTCTCCCGTGAAGGGCATCTGGGAGGTGCAGATTCAGGGGCGCATTTTCTACGTGGATGACGAAGCCAAGTACGTGCTCGCCGGCGCCAACATCATCGAAACGGCCACGCAGAAGAATCTCACGAACGAGCGTCTGCGCGAAATCGCCCGCGAAAACTGGTCGAAGTGGCCGCTCCAGGACGCCGTCAAGCAGGTCTACGGGAAGGGCGAACGCCAGATCGTCGTCTTCTCGGACGCCAACTGCCAGTACTGCCGCGCGATGGAAAGCGTTTGGGAACAGGTCGGCAACCTGACGGTCTACACCTTCATCACGCCGCTCATCCGCGGGGAAAAGATCAACCGTGAAATCGTGTGCTCGAGCGATCCTTCGGCCGCCTGGCACGCCTGGATGGGCGAAGGCAAGATGCCCGCTCCGGCGCCCATGACGTGCGACAAGAGCGTGTTGGACCGGAATCTTCAGATGGTCCGCAAGCTCGGCATCACCGGGGCGCCCACGTTCTTCTTCCCGAGCGGGGACCGCATGACGGGGGCCATGTCGGCCATGCAGCTCGAAAAGCTGCTCACCGCGACGGCGGGAAGCTGATTTCGTCGGGCCGGAACCAAAAAGAAGAGGGGGCGTTTCGCCCCCTTCGCTTTTGGTTCGTCTGTCATTCCTTTGCGTCTTCCGGACGCAGGCCGTTCGGAATCAGCACCCAGGCGCGCGCCTCGCTCTTTTGGCGTCCCGCGCTTGCGCCCGCATCATCCCCGAATCCCCAGAAGTAGTCGAAGCGGATGGCGCCCCGAATCGCGCCGCCCGTGTCCTGCGCCACGACCGGGCGCGTGAAGTGCAGCGGAGGACTTTCCTGAGAGACGGAAACGACGAAGGGCGTGCCGAGCCGCCAATGTCTCGGATCCACGGCGACGCTCGCCATCGGGGTGAGCGGAACGCCCTGCGCGCCGACCGGTCCCTTCGTCGGGTCGGTCTTTCTCTCTTCAAAGAAGACGTAGCTCGGGTTTTGCGCAAGCGCTTCCTTTACCTGGGCGGGATGTTCCTTCGCCCAGCGGCGGATGCGCTGCATGGAGAGTTCGTGGGGCTTGAGATGTCCCTTTTGAATCAGCCAGTTGCCGATCGAACGGTAACCGTAGCCGTTTTGATCGGCAAAGCCCACGCGCATGAAGCCGCCGTCGGGGAGTTGGATGCGGCCCGACCCCTGAATGTGCAGGAAGAAGGCGTCGACCGGATCGTCCACCCAGGCGATGGCCCAGCGCGCCAGGTCGGAGCGCTCCTGAATCTCTCCGCGGGTGTCGTAGGGAACGAGCTTGCGCCCGACGATCTTGCCGCGCAGGCGCAGTCCCTTGAGCTGGGGATAGAGTTCGTCGAGATCCACCTGAATCAGGTCGTCGGGTACGCCGTAGAGCGGATGGACATACGGGCCCTGACGAGCGCGGCTCCCGTGAAGAAGCGGTTCGTAGTATCCCGTCATGAGACCGGTGTCGTCCGAAGAAACCTCCTCGCCGTTTTCCAGACGGGCGACGCGCACGTGCCAGGGCGTGAAGTTCGAACGGAAGAAGGTTTCGGCGTCCTGCGGACCGGTTTCCCGGGCGCGGCGGCACACGTCCCGCCAGTTGGGACGCTTCCCGAGCGGCTCGCACCCGGTGCGGAAGGCCTCGAGAGCGGTCTGCCAGTCGGCGGGCGCGATGTCGGGGAGGGTCGAAAATTCGACGGCCTCGAAACGGGTTTCCGTTGCTTTCTTGACGGGCGTCTCCGGCTCCTGCGTCGTGGTGCAGGCGGCGAGGAGCGTCAGGGTCGACAGCAGGCCGACGCGCAAAAGGGGATTTCGCATCATGAGGGGAGGATCCGAGTTCGTCAAAAACCGCACTCATTATACGTAGCGAGTCGGACTGCACGACGCGGGCGAATGACAGTCGGTAGAATGAGGCGACTTTTCTTTGAGGATCCAACGTATGCAACGCTGCAGAATCGCTCCCTCCATCCTTTCCGCCGACTTCGCCCGTTTGGGCGAGGAAGTCCGCGACGTGGTTTCGGCCGGCGCCGACTGGATTCACTTCGACGTGATGGACAATCATTACGTTCCCAACCTCACCGTCGGGCCGCAGGTGCTCAAGGCCATCCGTCCCTACAGCGACGTGCCCGTCGACGTGCATCTGATGATCGAACCCGTGGACGAGCTCATTCCGGCCTTTGCCAAGGCGGGGGCCGACTACATTACCTTCCACTGCGAGGCGTCCCGTCACATCGACCGCACGCTGCAGCTCATCCGCAGCTTCGGCGTCAAGGCGGGGCTCGTCTTCAATCCCGCGACGCCGCTCTCCTATCTCGATTACGAACTCGACAACGTCGATCTCGTGCTCCTCATGAGCGTGAATCCGGGGTTCGGCGGACAGAGCTTCATTCCCTCCACCCTGGAGAAGGTGTGTGAAGTGCGTCGCCGTCTCGACGCCTATCGCGCGCAAACCGGCCGCGAAATCCTTCTCGAGGTCGACGGCGGCGTCAAGCCCGACAACATCGCGCAGATCGCCGAGGCGGGCGCCGACACCTTCGTGGCGGGTTCCGCCGTCTTCGGCGCGGGCAGTCCCGAAGGGTACCGCGACGTGATCACCCGCATGAAGGTGGCCGCTTCCGAAGGAATGGCGAAAAAGTGATGCGGGCGGTTCTTTTCGATTTGGACGGCACGCTCGTCAATTCGCTTCCCGAAATCGCGCACGGCGTCAACGAGGCGCTCGCGCGCCAGGGGAAGTCCGCGCTTTCCGACGAGAAAATCGCCGCCATGATCGGGCGCGGCGTCTCCGTTCTGGCGGACCGCGTCACCGCGGCCTGCGCTCCCGACGCTCCGGACCGCGACCGTCTCTTTCAGGACATCGTGGACGCCTGGGCCGAGTCGAACGGCCGGGGAACGGTGCTCTTTCCCGATGCGGCGTCGGTTATCGACGAACTTCGCGCCCGCGGCATTCGGGTGGGCCTGGTCACGAACAAGCTTCGCGACCTGACGCTCTCCTTTTTGAAGGACCGCGTGATGGAAGACTGGTTCGACGCCGTGGTGGCGGGGGATGACTGTCCCCGGCCCAAGCCCGCGCCGGACATGATCCTGCGTGCGCTCTCCGAACTCAATGTTTCCGCCGAAAACGCGGTGATGGTGGGCGACAGCCGCAACGACGCGTTGGCCGCTCGGGCGGCCGGCGTGCGTGCGGTGCTTCTCACGACCGGGTACAACGAAGGCGTGTCGATGGAGGATTGGGCGAAGGAGGAGGGGTTTGACGCTCCGTATCCGAGTTTGAGCGCCGCCCTCGGGACGTTGTGCGGGGAGGAAGAATGATGAGTTTCAAAACGATCCTTACGCTCGTCTTCGCGATCTCTCTGCCGCTGGGCGCGTCGGCGGCCGACGATTTGGCCGCGTGCTATCGAGACGCCAAGGACGTGACGCAGACGAAGGCGTGCCTGGAGAAAGAGTGGAAGGCCGTGCAGGGCGAACACAAGGAGGCCGTCGAGCGCGTCGCCTCTTTGGCGAAGGCCTGGGACAAGCCTTATAAGACCCGGGACCGTTGGAACCGCTTCATTCGGGCGACCCAGAACTTCGAAACCTGGGCTCGCCGGGAGTGCGAGTTCGTCAAGATGACGACGAAGGGGAACCGTACGACGGAACAGGCGGCGGAGTTGGCCTGCCGAATCAATCTCTACCGCGTGCGCATCGACATGTTGGAAAACCACTATTTGAGCAGCCAGAAGTGACGATAGACTGGACCACCTCGCGACTCACCGGACGTTGGAAGTCGCTCACCGAAGAATATCTGGCTTCTCCGGAAGGGGAGGCGTTGCGCCGACGCATCGACGCGGAGACGGAACCCGTGTATCCTGTACGGCCCTTCACCGCGGAGGAGATGACGCCCTTCGAGCGCGTCCGGGTGGTCATCGTGGGGCAGGATCCCTATCACGGTGAGGGCGAGGCCATGGGGCTCGCCTTCTCCGTGCCGAAGGGGGTGAAGGTTCCGCCGTCGCTTCGCAACATCTATAAGGAGATCGCGGCGGAGTACGGTGAGAGCGCACCGACGACGGGCGACCTTTCCCGTTGGGCGGATCAGGGGGTGCTTCTCATGAACGCCATCCTTACGGTGAGAAAGGACTCTGCGGCGAGTCACCGCGGATGGGGGTGGGAGATCCTCACCGACCGATGGCTCACCGCTCTCTCGAAGGAGCGACAGGGGCTCATCTTTCTCCTTTGGGGACGATTCGCGCAGGAAAAGGCCGGACTGATCGGTCCCGGACATGAAATTCTGACGGCGAACCATCCCTCTCCGTTGTCGGCAAGAAGACCGCCGGTGCCGTTTTTGGGGTGCGGTCACTTCCGTAAAGTGAACGAAATCCTACGGGCGCAAGGAGAGACGCCGATCGAATGGTTCCCGGAGGGTCAACGGGCATAAAAATTTTCAGAAAGCCCTTGACAAATTCGGGCCGTTTAGGCATAATTTCAATCCTTCGCTCAGCGCTTCGCTGAGTGAGTGCAGAAAAAGATGACAACGAGGCCTTGACAAAGACTTCTGAGTTTGATAGAATGCACAACCTGTTCCGCGATGAGCGGGCTGTTCTTTAACAATTCGAATTCAACGAACCGATAAGTGTGAGCATCGGCGGTTGTTCTGCGAAGACGGTCTTCCTACGGGAAGGCAAAGGACTCAAAGAAACTTACGATGTTCGCGCTTTGAAGGAAAGCAGAAAGACGGAAAATTCATTTTTCCTCTTTCAATTCCGGCGAAGAGCGACAAAACAGAGATTGAACTGAAGAGTTTGATCCTGGCTC